>NZ_JAJOZS010000014.1:0-49395 GCF_021168555.1 Stenotrophomonas sp. MMGLT7
CGATGGGGCGTTACCGGTAACGCCCCATCGCGACTGAAGTCGCTCCTACAGGGAGATCGTGGACAGGTTCTTGGCCGCCCCCAAGCACTTTACCGACGAAGCAGGAAACTCACGCCTGCGCCAGCAGCGTCTCCAGTTCGGCGCGGCCGGCGCGCACGCAGTAGGCCGGGGTGCCGTTCTGGAAACGGAAGCCCTCGTGCAACGGGCCGGCATCGAGCACATCGAAGCCGAACGACTCGATCAGCCCGGCCACCACGCGCTTGGCCTGCGCATCGTCGCCGGCGATGGGCAGCGTGCGCCGCTGCGGGTCGCTCGCGGGCCGCGCGGTGCTGCCGATCTCGGCCGCGTAGATCGAATTGAACGCCTTGACCACCTTCGACTGCGGCAGTTGCGCGGCGGTCAGCTCGCTGGTGGTGGTGGTGCCGTCGTCGAGCGCGGCGATATGGCCGTCACGCTCGGGGTAGTAGTTCATCGTGTCGATGACGACCTTGCCGGCCAGCGGCGCCACCGGCACATCGTCGAGGTCCTTCAGCGGCACCGCGACCACGACCATGTCGCCCTGCTCGCCCGCCTGCTGCGCGGTGGCGGCGCTGGCATGTGGCCCCAGTTCCCCGACGAGATCGCGCAGCGTCTGCGGCCCGCGCGAGTTGGACAGGATCACCTCGTGCCCGGCCTCGATCGCCTTGCGCGCGACGATGGAGCCGATGTGCCCGCTGCCGATGAATCCGATCTTCATGGAATCGCTCTCCGATGGAACAGGCAGCGGATGATGCGCCGGCGATTGCTTCGGCCCGATGAAGACGCGGCCCGGAGCGGCCGGCATGCCTCAGGCTTCGCCGCGGAACGCGCGCACGTGCTCCACCAGTGCGCGCAGCTTCGGCGGCGGGTTGTGGCGGCTGGGGAAGTACAGGTAGAAGCCGGGAAACGGCACCACGTACTCCTCCAGCACCGGCACCAGCTCGCCGCGCGCGATGTAGGGGCGGAAGGTTTCCTCCAGCGCGAAGGTGATGCCGCCGCCGGCCAGCGCGGTGCGCAGCATCAGCAGCATGTCGTTGCTGGTGACCTGCGGGTTCACCGCGACATCGAAGTCGCGGCCATCCTCACGGAAGCCCCAGCGGTAGGGCGCCACCTCCGGTGCCGGGCGCCAGCCGATGCAGCGGTGCCCAACCAGTTCGCGCGGATGCCGCGGCACGCCGTGGCGGGCGAGGTATCCGGGAGCGGCCACCGCGATCTCGCGCTGGGGCCCGGTCAACGGCACCGCCACCATGTCCTGTTCGATCACCTCGCCCAGACGCACCCCGGCATCGAAGCCGGCGGCGACGATGTCGGACTCGTCGTCGGTGACCGTGACGTCCAGGGTGATGCCCGGATGGGCCTCGGCGAAGCCCGCGATCAGCGGCCCCGACAGGAAGCGCTCGGCGATGGAGGTGACGACGACGCGCAGCAGTCCGCGCGGCGGCCCATCGTCGAACACGTCCTCGAGCGCGGCGCCGATGGCCGAAAATGGCATCGCGACCTGCCGGTACAGGCGCGCACCGGCTTCGGTCAGGCGCACGCTGCGGGTCGAGCGCAGCACCAGCGCGATGCCGAGGCCGTCCTCCAGCCGCCGGATACCCTGGCTGACCGCCGAACGGGTGACACCCAGCCGGTCGGCGGCGGCACGGAAGTTGCCCGCCTCGGCGACGGCCAGGAACACGCGCAACAGGTTGAGGTCGGCGCTCATTGGAAAGCCATGCTAACCAATGTGGTTAGCGGCTGCCGGATTATCTCGACAGCGAAGCAGGGCTAAGGTACCCGTACCGCATCTCTCTCATCCGCTTCGAGGAATCCCGCCATGAACAACATCCAGGACAAGGTCGTGCTGATCACCGGTGCCAGCAGCGGCATCGGCGAGGCCACCGCCAAGACGCTGGCCGGACGCGGCGCCATCGTAGTGCTCGGTGCCCGGCGCATCGACCGCCTCGAACGGCTGGTCGCCGAAATCACCGCCAGTGGCGGCACCGCGATCGCGCACACGCTCGACGTGACCCGCCGCGAGGACGTGCAGGCCTTCGCCGACCATGCGCTGGAACGGTTCGGCCGCATCGACGTGATCGTCAACAATGCCGGGGTGATGCCGCTGTCGCCGCTGGCCGCACTGAAGGTGGACGAGTGGGACCGCATGATCGACGTCAACATCCGCGGCGTGCTGCACGGCATCGCCGCCGTGCTGCCGGCGATGCAGGCCCAGGGCAGCGGCCACGTGATCAGCATCTCCTCCATCGGCGGGCTGTACGTCATGCCGACCGCTGCGGTCTACTGCGCGACCAAGTACGCGGTGCGCGCGATCTCCGACGGCCTGCGGCAGGAGAACGACAGGATCCGCGTGACCTGCGTCTATCCCGGCGTGGTCGAATCGGAACTGGCCGACACCATCACCGATGCCGACACCGCCACGGCGATCAGGAACTTCCGCCAGGTCGCGCTGAAGCCGGAAGCCATCGCCGCCGCGATCGCGCATGCGATCGGCCAGCCGGCCGACGTCGATACCACCGACATCGTCGTGCGCCCGGTCGCGAGCCCGGCATGACGCTCCTTGCTACCGCCTTCGCCGCAGCGCGCGGGCGCCTTCCCGTGCGTCGCCCGTCGCTGTCGATGCGCACGATCTGCGCATCGCTGCTCTGCCTTGCGCTGGCACTGCCCCCGGCTCACGCGGCCGATGCCGACGCGGCAACCGCCATCGACAACGCGGCGCTGGTGCGCGGCGCATTCGAGGATTGGCGCACAGGACGCGGCAGCGTGTTCAAGCTGCTGGCCGACGACGTCGAATGGACGGTGGCCGGCGACAGTCCGGTATCGGGCGTCTACCGCTCGCGGCAGGACTTCCTCGAACGCGCGGCAGGGCCGATCACTGCCCGCCTGTCCACGCCGATCGTTCCGGAAGTGAAGCACGTCGTCGCGCAGGGGGATGCCGTCGTCGTGATCTGGGACGGCACCGCCACCACGCGCGACGGCGAGACCTACCGCAACAGCTACGCCTGGCACATGGTGTTGGACAACGGCAGGATCACCCGCGTGGTCGCGTTCCTCGACACCTGGGCATTGGAACGGCTGATGCGGTAGTCCCGCCCAAACGGGCCATCACCGGATGCCCGGTTTCACGGCCCCCCGGATCCGGCGCAGGCCCAGCGCTCGAATGGGCCCTCGCCCCCAGGCCGCCGGGCGAGGGCCCCTGGGCCGCTGCACCATCCACGGACAGGCGCTCACCCTTGCCGCGGAACGGCGGGCAGGTTGGCCGGAGCCAGCGCCTCCAGGATCCGGCACTCGGCCACGCGGCCGCCTCGGCAGGAGGCCAGCAGCGCGTTGAGTTCGCGGTCGAGGGCCGTCAGGTCGGCGATCTTCTGCCCGATCGCGGCCACATGCTGCCGCGTCAGCTCGTCGACGCGGCAGCAGTCGTGTTCCCGCCGGTCGGCCAGTTCCAGCAGCTCGCGGACGTGGTCGATGGAGAAGCCGAGCTCGCGCGCGCGCCGCACGAAACCCAGGCGGGCCACGTCCTGCGGCGCGTAGCCACGGTAGTTGCCGGCCGAGCGCGGCGGCGCCGGCAGCAGGCCGATCTTCTCGTAGTAGCGGATGGTCTCGGCCCGGGTTCCGGTGGCACGGGCCGCCTCGCCGATCGTCATCAGGTCCTGCATCGCTTGACCCTGTAGTCGCTTCAAGGTCTACAAGGTAGCCCATCCGGATCCGAGGAGCCGATGCAATGGGCAGTTCCCGCCGTCCTTCCCAGCGGCCGCACCTCTGGCTGGCGCCCGTGCAGGCCGCGCTCGCGCCGCGGTCCGCGGTCCGGCGCTCCCTGGCCCGGGTGTTCTCGGCCTTGCAACTTCGCATCGCCACGGAGAACGCCTGAAATGGACCACTGCTGCGCCAAGAAGGGCGGGGAAATCGCCGCCCTCGCACTGGAGAGGAACCAGCGCCGCGTGCTGCTGGCGGTACTGGCGATCAATGCGCTGATGTTCGTGGTCGAGTTCGGCGCGGGCCTGGTCGCCCGCTCGTCCGCGCTGCAGGCCGATGCGGTCGACATGCTCGGCGACGCGCTGGTCTACGGCCTGAGCCTGTTCGCCATCGGCCGCGGCGCCAGGTGGGAAGCCGGCGCCGCGCTGGCCAAGGGCGGGGTGATCCTGCTGCTGTTCGCGGTAATCGTGGTCGAACTGGTCCTCAAGCTCGTCAACGGGGTGCCACCGTCGAGCCGCCTGATGCTGGTGTTCGGGGCGCTCGCGCTGGTCGCCAACCTGACCTGCCTGGCCCTGCTCTGGCGCTTGCGCGGGCTCAACGTGAACATGAGCAGCACCTTCGAGTGCTCGCGCAACGATGTCGCCGCCAACCTCGGCGTCCTGGCCGCCGCGGCGGGCGTCGCGCTGCTCGACGCGTCCTGGCCGGACCTGCTCGTCGGCGCCCTGATCGCCTCGGTGTTCCTGCGTTCGGCCTTACGCATCCTGCGCGGGCGTGGCCGCAGTTCAGCGCCGGATAGCCGCCCGCGCCGGCGCCTGGCGCATGGGCATCGGCGCCGAGGCCCGCCGCGGCGGCCCGGCAACGCCGGCCGATCGCCCCGACGCCGGGCCGCCCGCCCTTCCCTGCCCGTGTAAAATGGTCGTTTTTTAGCCAGGGCAATGGTGGAAGCTCCCCGACACACGTCCGTCCGCGGCCCGACGTTCATCCGCCTGCTGGCCCGGCTCACCGACGGCGATGTCCCGCAGTCCCCCCATTCGCTGCCGGACCGGCTGGGCCAGTGGATCGACTGGAACCATGCCGTCGCCCTGTCCAGGGCGCTGGACGGCAGGTCGTCGGCGAGCGTCGACGGGCCGGCCTTCGGCAGCGCCGAGGAGGACGAATGCGCCCGCGTGCGCGCCTCGCTGGCGAGCGCCATTGCCGAGCGCCGCGAACCGGCCGCACCCCGGCAGCCGGCCACGGCGCCCGCCGGGCCAGGCGGCGAACACGCGCAGCCCGACTACGCGCCCTTCCGCCAGCACTGCCTGGACATGCAGCGGGCCATGCTGACAGCCACCGGCTACCTGCGCGGCCGCCTGCGCGACATGCTCGCCGGCAGGTCGGCCGAGATGGCCCGGCTGGCGGACGTGGACGCGGTCATGGAACGGGCGCTGAGCCCGCGCGAGCAGACGCTGCTGGCCGCGGTGCCCGCCCTGCTCGGGGAACACTTCGAACGCCTGCGCCAGGCCGCGCAGCAGGCACCGTCCGAGGCGCCCGCGGCGGGTACCACCCCGGCGACGCCTGCCCCGTGGCTGGACGCATTCCGCAAGGACATGCGCCATGTGCTGCTGGCCGAGCTGGATGTCCGTTTTCAACCGATCGATGGCCTGCTTGCAGCGCTGCGCACCTCCTGACCGGAACCTCATGTCCAGAAATCCCCTCAATCTCGTCGTGTTCCTCGTGGGCCTTGCCGTCGTGTGCTGGATCGGCGCCGGCTATGCCGGCTCCAACCCGCTGGGACTGGCCGTCGCCCTGGTGATCGGCGCCTTCTATGTGGCCGGTGGGCTGGAACTGCATCGCTACCGGCAGGCCACTGCCACGCTGGACGCCGCAGTTGCGGACCTGACCGCGGCCCCGCCCAGCCTGGGCGACTGGCTCGAACGCCTGCATCCGAGCCTGCGCAATGCGGTGCGCCTGCGCATCGAGGGCGAGCGTGCGGCCCTGCCGGCACCGGTACTGACGCCGTACCTGGTCGGCCTGCTGGTGCTGCTGGGCATGCTGGGCACGCTACTGGGCATGATGGCCACGCTCAGGGGCACCGGCTTCGCGCTGGAGAATGCGGCGGACCTGCAGGCCATCCGCGGCTCCATCGCCGCGCCGGTGGCGGGGCTGGCGTTCGCCTTCGGCACCTCGATCGCCGGCGTGGCCAGCTCGGCGATGCTCGGGCTGCTGTCGGCACTGTGCCGGCGCGAGCGCCTGCAGGCGGTGCAGCAGCTCGACGTGAAGATCGCCACGACGCTGCGCAGCCATTCGCAGGCCTGGCAGCGCGAGGAGGCCTTCAGGCTGCTGCAGCGGCAGACCGAGTCGATGCCGGCCCTGGTCGAGCGGCTGCAGGCGATGATGGCGGCCATCGAGCGGCAGGACGCCGCCGCCGGCGAGCGGCAGGCGGCCAGCCAGGAAGCCTTCCATACCCGCACCGAGGCCGTGTACACACGGCTGGCAGCCTCCGTGGAGCAGTCGCTGCAGGCGGGCGTGGCCGAGAGCGCGCGTGCCGTCGGCGCGGCGCTGCAGCCGGTCATGCAGGCCACGATGGCCGGGCTGGCACGCGAGACCGCCACGCTGCACGCCGGCGTCACCGAGGCCGTGCAGCGGCAGCTGGACGGCCTGTCGGCCCGCTTCGAGACCACCAC
This sequence comes from Stenotrophomonas sp. MMGLT7, assembly GCF_021168555.1. Lineage (GTDB taxonomy): Bacteria > Pseudomonadota > Gammaproteobacteria > Xanthomonadales > Xanthomonadaceae > MMGLT7. The sequence continues at coordinate 6,372 of NZ_JAJOZS010000014.1, forward strand.
CGCGACCGTGGCCGGGATCTGGCACGAGGCGCAGGCCGGGCAACGGCAGGCGAACGAGGCGCTGGTGCAGGACCTGCACGGCTCGCTGCAGCAGTTCGCCGCGACCTTCGAGCAGCGCTCGGCCGCGCTGCTGGATGCCGTCTCGGCCCGCCTGCAGACCTCGGCGGAAGCCGCCGCGAGCGCGTGGGACGGCGCCCTGTCGCGGCAGCAGGCCGCCCACGAGGAACTGGCGGACCGCAACCGGCAGGCGCTGGCCGCGGCCGCGGCAACCTTCGAGCAACACGCCGCATCGCTGGTCCGCAGCGTCGACGACGCGCACGCGCAGCTGCAGGCGGCGCTGGAATCGCGTGACCAGGCGCGCCTGGCCTCCTGGACCGACAGCTTCGCCGCGATGAGCGCCGAGCTGGGCAGGAACTGGCAGCAGGCCGGCGAACGCACGGCGAGCCGGCAGCAGGAGATCTGCGACACCCTCGAACGCACCGCGGGCGAGATCTCGGCGCAGACGCAGGCCCACGCCAGCGAGACGATCGCCGAGATCTCGCGCCTGGTGCAGGCCGCCTCCGAAGCGCCGCGGGCCGCGGCCGAAGTGGTCGCCGAACTGCGCCAGAAGCTCTCCGACAGCATGGTCCGCGACACCGCCATGCTGGAGGAACGCAGCCGCCTGCTGGCCACGCTGGAAACCCTGCTCGACGCGGTGAACCACGCCTCCACCGAGCAGCGCGAGGCGGTAGACGCGCTGGTCACCACCTCGGCCGACCTGCTGGACCGCGTCGGCACCCGCTTCAGCGACCACATCGAGGCCGAGACCGGCAAGCTCGGCACCATCGCCGCCCAGCTCAACGCCGGCGCGGTGGAAGTGGCGAGCCTGGGCGAAGCCTTCGGCAGCGCCGTGCAGGCGTTCGGCGAATCCAACGACGGCCTGATGGAGCGCCTTCAGGACATCGCCGACGCGCTGGACAGGTCGCAGGCGCGCAGCGACGAGCAGCTGGCGTACTACGTGGCGCAGGCGCGGGAAGTGATCGACCTGAGCGTGCTGTCGCAGAAGCAGATCATCGATGACATGCGCCGGCTCGCCGCCCAGCGCGCGCCGGCCGGGGCCGAGCCGGCATGAGCGACGGGATCGAGGCCGAGACCGAATCAGCGACCCCGATCTGGGCCGCCTTCGGCGACCTGATGGCGGTGCTGCTGGGCACCTTCGTGCTGATCCTGGTCGGCGTGATCGCCGTGCAGCAGCAGCTCTCGACCCGGCTGGACGAGGAGATCCGCCAGCGCCAGGCCGAGGCACAGCGCCGCAAGACCCTGGAGCAGGCGCTGGCCGTGCCGCTGGCCGCGGGCCGGGTGACCCTGGTGGACGGGCGCATCGGCATCCGCGGCAGCGTGCTGTTCGCGCTGAACTCCGACCGGCTGCAGCCCGAAGGGCGCGAACTGCTGAACAGCCTGGCCGGCCCGCTCTCGGACTACCTCGCCTCGCGCGACGAGATCCTGATGGTCAGCGGCTTCACCGACGACCGCCAGGTGCACGAAGGCAACCGCCAGTTCGCCGACAACTGGGAACTGTCGGCCGAACGCGCGCTGACCGTGACCCGCGCGCTGATCGCCGATGGCGTGCCCGCGTCCTCGGTGTTCGCCGCCGCCTTCGGCTCGCAGCAGCCGGTCGATTCCAATGCCCGCGAGGACGGACGCGCCAGGAACCGCCGCGTGGAGATCGCCCCGATCCCGAAGCCCTCCACGGCCGCGACGGTGACGCATGAGCGGCCCTGATTCCCGCCATGACGCCCCCCGCCTCACCGTAGAGCCGAGCTTGCTCGGCTGGAGCGTTCCCGGTGAAGCCCCAGCCGAGCAAGCCCGGCTCTACGGCGGCTCCCGGCACGCGGACACCGTCTCGGACAGGCTTCCCGTGCCGGTGCCGCAGCGAGGATGCGTCATCGGGGGAATCAGGTGAGCGACAGCGCAGCCCGCCGCAGGGCCAGGCCCGACGCACGGCACGGGCAGAACGCCGATCGTCCGGACCCGATGCGCCAGCGCATTGCCGAGGCGCTGGCATCGCGCGCGGATCGCCACGACGGCGAAGTGCGGCGCATCCTCGACCGCAGGCTGTCCGGACTGCGCGACGGCGCTGCCGCCGATCGTGAAAACGCGGCATCGACCGAATGCAAGGCCGGCACGGCGACGCCACCGCGCGAGCCCGCCCGCGGACCGCTTGGCGAGCTGCTCGAATACATCGCCAGCCACGCAGCTGCGAAGGACCCGGCGCTCGCGGCAGGCGACCCAGCCGCACCGCCCGCGTTCCCGGAACTGCCCGCGCTCGACGAGTTCCGGCAGCTCTGGTCCACCCTGCGCACAGAGAGCCAGCTGCGGCAATCGCTGCAACAGGCGCCCGCCAACGCCGGCCCGCTCAACTCGGCCACCCTCGTGCACCGCGCGATCGCGCTGATGCGCGAGCGCTCGCCCGGCTACCTGCAGCACTTCCTGTCCTACGTCGATGCGTTGGCGTGGATGGAACAGTTGGGCAGTGGCATGACGGCCAGGGAAGCGCCGCGCAACGCAAGCGGCAGGAAGCGTCCTCGCAGCAGATCGCGCAAGCCGCCCGGCGATTGAGGCGCCGGTGCCGGGCCCTGGCCCGGCGTTTGCCATCCATGCTCCACGGCCCCCATCCGCTCTTCGGGTACCTTCCCCCGCAAGCGGCAAAAGTGGACCTCAGGCTCCCAGTTCCTGCGCCAGGAACGGCGCGGTACGGCTACCCTTGCCTCGCGCCACCTGCCGCGGCGTACCGCTGGCCACCACCTTTCCGCCTTCCTCGCCCGCGCCCGGCCCCATGTCGATCACCCAGTCGCTGGCGGCGGCCACGCGCATGTCGTGCTCGACCACGATGACGCTGTTGCCGGCATCGACCAGCCCGTGCAACTGGCGCATCAGCGTGTCCACGTCGGCCGGGTGCAGGCCGGTGGTGGGCTCGTCGAGCACGTAGACGGTGCCGCGGCGCTGGGCGCGCTGCAGCTCGGTGGCCAGCTTGATGCGCTGCGCCTCGCCGCCGGACAGCTCGGTGGCCGGCTGGCCCAGGCGCAGGTAGCCCAGCCCGACCTCGCGCAGCACCTGCAGCGGCCGCGCCACCGCCTCGTCCTCGGCGAAGAACGCGGCGGCCTGCTCCACGGTCATGCGCAGCACCTGGGCGATGTTGTGTCCGCGCAGTTCGATCTCCAGCGTCCTGGCGTTGTAGCGGTCGCCGTGGCAGGTGGGGCACGGCGCGTAGACGCCGGGCATGAACAGCAGCTCCACGAACACCGAGCCCTCGCCCTGGCAGGTCTCGCAGCGGCCCTTGGCGACGTTGAACGAGAAGCGGCCAGCGTCGTAACGGCGCCGGCGCGCGGCCGCGGTGGCGGCGAAGCGCTTGCGCACGTGGTCGAACAGGCCGGTGTAGGTGGCCAGGTTGGATCGCGGGGTACGGCCGATCGGCTTCTGGTCCACGCGCACCAGCCGCCGTACCTGCTGCTGGCCCTCGACGATGCGCCCCTGCGTGGTCGCCTGGGTGTCGCGCTGCAACGGGTCGGCCTCTTCCTCCGGAACTTCGCCGCGGTCGCGGCCCAGGTGCTCGTCGAGCAGGTCCACCAGCGCCTGGCTCACCAGCGAGGACTTGCCCGAGCCGGACACGCCGGTGACCGTGGTGAACACACCCAGCGGGATGTCGACGTCCAGGTCGACGACGTTGTTGCGGGTGACCCCGCGCAGGCGCAGCCAGTGCTCCGGCGTGCGCGGCTGGCTGCGGACAGGCGCCGGCTCGCCGAACAGGTAGCGCCGGGTGGACGAGGCCTGCACGCGCTGCAGCCCGGCCGGCGCGCCGCTGTAGAGCACCTGCCCGCCCTGCTCGCCGGCGCCGGGGCCGACATCGACGATCCAGTCGGCATGGCGGATCACGTCCACCTCGTGCTCGACCACGAACAGCGAGTTTCCCGCAGCCTTGAGCTGGTCCAGCGCGGCCAGCAGCGCCTGGGTATCGGCCGGGTGCAGGCCGGCGGACGGCTCGTCCATCACGTACACCACCCCGAACAGCTGCGAGCGGATCTGCGTGGCCAGGCGCAGGCGCTGCAGTTCGCCGGGCGAGAGCGTCGGCGTGCCGCGCTCCAGCGACAGGTAGCCCAGGCCCAGCGCCTGTACCACCTGGATGCGCGCCAGCAGGTCCTGGGCGATGCGCTGGGCGGCGATGGCCTGCCCGGGCTGGCGCTTGTCCAGGTGCGACTTGCCCTCGGCCGCCGGCCGCAGGATCTGCGCCACCTGCGACAGCGGCCGCTGCGCCAGCTCGCCGATGTCCAGCCCTGCGAAGGTCACCGACAGCGCCTCGCGGCGCAGGCGCTTGCCGTGGCAGGTCGGGCACGACGTGCCGATCAGGTACTGCGCCACGCGCTTCTTGATCAGCGGGCTCTGGGTGGTGGCGAAGGCATGCAGCACGTAGCGGCGGGCGCTGGTGAAGGTACCCATGTAGCTGGGTTCGAGCTTGCGCCGCAGCGCCGACCTGACCTCGGCCGGGGTGAAGCCGGCATACACCGGCACCACCGGCTGCTCGTCGGTGTAGAGGATCCAGTCGCGGGTCTTCTTCGGCAGGCTGGACCAGGGCACGTCGACGTCGATGCCGAGCGTGGTGAGGATGTCGCGCTGGTTCTGCCCATGCCAGGCACCTGGCCAGGCGGCGACGGCGCGCTCGCGGATGCTCAGTGAGCGGTCCGGCACCATCGTCGCCTCGGTGGCGTCGTAGATGCGGCCCAGGCCGTGGCAGGTCGGGCAGGCCCCGGCCGGCGTGTTCGGCGAGAAGCCGTCGGCATGGATCATCGCCTGCCCCGGCGGATAGGTGCCGGCGCGCGAGTACAGCATGCGCAGCGAATTGGAGATCGTGGTGACGCTGCCCACCGACGAGCGCGTGCTCGGCGTGCCGCGCTGCTGCTGCAGCGCCACCGCCGGCGGCAGGCCCTCGATGGAATCGACATCGGCCACCCCGGCCTGGTCGATCAGGCGCCGCGCATACGGCGAGATCGAGTCCAGGTAGCGGCGCTGCGCCTCGGCGAACAGGGTGCCGAAGGCCAGCGAGGACTTGCCCGAACCGGAGACGCCGGTGAACACCACCAGCGCATCGCGCGGTAGGTCGACATCGACGTCCTTGAGGTTGTGCTCGCGCGCGCCGCGCACGCGCACGAGGCCGGAAGCGGGCTTGGCGGGCGGTTTTGGCATGTTCGGCGTCTTGCGTGCGGGGGAATCGCACATTATCGACCCCATGGTGGATGCCACGTGGGGATGAGGCGACGGGAACACAGGTGCGGCGCATCTCGAACCTGCGGGCGCGGCAATCCGAAAGGCTTCCGGCGCGACGTCCGCTCCATCCTTCGAGCAGGCGACCGGCGCGCACAGCCAGCGGGGAATCGGCGAGCGTTCCCCCGCGCAAGCGGGAGCCCGCGGACGTTGCCGCGATCGGCCCGACGGTTCCCGTATCGCCGGTTGCACGAGGGATGGCGAGAAGCAAGGTTCAACGCGTGGCCCGAAGGCCGAAGGCCACTCCCGAGGTTGCAGGGCTGCAATCACGCGGCGGACCCGTGTCCCGGGTGAGTTGCGCCTACCCGGGCCACGCCGCTGAACACGTCTTCCCCGCGCAGGCGGGGACCCAGCGACTCCCACAGCGACACCAACCCACTGTGAGACCACCCGGGTATTCCATCGTTCAAGGCACAGGCACTGGGTTCCCGCCAGCGCGGGGAAGACGCGCAAGCTCCAGTGCGCATCGTCCAAAGATCCAACCGGCCCGCCAGTGCCGAGTTACGGCCGCACCCGGAACACCACGCTCATCCGTGGCCCCACCGCTCTGACGGTCTTGGGAATGCCGTGCTCGTGGGTGAGCTGGCTGGCGTGGCTCATCACCAGCAGGCTTCCCGGCTGCAGGTCGATGGCGATGCGGCCGCCACCCGTCTTGGCACGGATGTTCATGCGCCGGGGAGCACCCAGCGAGACCAGTGCGATCGGATGAGCGGGCCGCAGCGTGTGCAGCTTGTCGCTGTGCATCGCCACGCTGTCGCGGCCATCGCGGTAGAGGTTGAGGCCGACGGCGTTGTACGGCGCCGGCACCCGGCCCTGTACCAGGTCATGCAGCGCGGCGAGCGGCAACGCCGGCGGCAATGCATCGAGGCGGTAGGCCGCCAGCAGCCGCGGCACATCGACGATGCGGTCGTACATGGGCCGCTGCAGATGCTGCCAGTCGGCCCCATCGCGCAGGACCTCGAACCAGGACTGGGCGGTGGCGGCATCGACCACCTGCGGCCAGTAGCGGATGCCGCCTTCGGCATCGTCCACCAGCACGCGGGGGGCATCGACCGGCGCGAATAGATCCATGCAGCGTATATGCGGACAGGTGCCGTCGCGTGCAGCCCCCGCCACGACAGGTCTTCAGGCACTGTTCGCGTTGGGATCCGCACAGCGCGCGAAGGCGGCCCGTGCCGGAGAACCATCCAGGAAAAACGTCCTGGGACAGATGCCTCACCCGCATGGGTGGCCAACATCCCTGATCGTCGTCCCCGCGCAGGCGGGGACCCAGCGACTTGAGCTGAGCCATGAAGGCACTGGACGTGACAACCATTCGATCGCCGAAAGACACTCCCGTCTGCGCGAGGACGACCGTTGTATCAGTCGCTCCAATGCCCCTGGCCGCCGCAAGGCCGCAGCGCGACAGGAAGCGTGCAGTGCGCTGCAGCAGCCCTCAGGACTTCGGCTTCCACTCGCGGTCGAAGCACTGGCGTCCTGCGCCGTGGCTCCATTCGTCATCGATCCGCGGCCACTGATCGTCCTGGGTCTGCGCGGTATCCCTGGCGAACGTGGCACATAGGCGGTAGCCGCGCTCGCCGGTGACCTGGTAGCCGTAGGACGAGCCATCCAGCGGGTCGCCGGTCGGGACGGACATGCCCGGCTGGTGCGCCACCGCCGCCAGGTCCGGCGGCAACGCGCCGCTGCGGTTGGCCGCGCTCTCCAGCAGGCGGGCAATGCGCTGCAGGTCGGCCACGCGCTTCTGGTCCAGCTTCAGCTGGCGCTGCGTCGAAGGCGGCCCCATCACCGCGACGGCAGCGGCCAGCGTGGTCACCACCACCACGCTGGCGGCGATCGCCAGCCATTGCCCGCCGCGCAGGCTGCTCACGGTTCCTTCTCCTCGCGGCGCAGGTCGCTCAGGTAATAGCCGAAGATGCTGCCGGCGATCGCCGCCACCACCAGCACCTTGAGCACGAAGCGCAGCGTCAGCTCGCCGCCGAGCACGTTGTAGACCAGCGTGATCATGTCGCAGATCAGCACCAGCGCGGCAACGAACAGCGTCAGGTAGGTCAGCCAGCGGCGCACTGCCGACAGGCGCTTGACCGGATTGCGCGCCAGCTCGCGGCCCAGATAGTGCGCCACGAACAGGAACACCGGGAAGGCGATGATCACCGAGGCAGCGGACCAGCGCATGGTCGACCCCAGCCGCATCGCCCGGTAGCCGCTGTCGGCGGGATCGGGCCAGGCGTGGTCGACCAGCGCGAACAGCAGGCTGCCCAAGTGGTAGGCGCTGACGTACAGGGTAGCGAACAGCACCAGATAGAGGAACGCCTCGCGCGCGGACAGGTAGGGCCGCGGCCTGGGCACCGGCACAGGGAACTCGATATCCGCGTAGGCGGACAACGCATTGCGTGCCTGTTCCGGCGGCCAGCCCGCGGCGGCGAGCGCGGTGGCGATGGCATCGCGGGAAACACCCCTGCCCAGCGCCTCGCGGACGAATGCTTCCAGATCCTGCGTGCCTGCTGCCATCCGGTGCTCCCTGTCCATGTTCGGTGCGGGGAATTTAGCAGAGACTGCCCAAACCCCTCCCCTTGCGAAGCAGGGGGGAGGCTGGCAGGGGGTTGGTTCAGGTCGCAGCAGCGCCAGAAGTACCAGAAGCCCCCCTCCCCAGCCCTCCCCTGTGCGCTGCGCACACAGGGGAGGGGCCAAGGGCTGCGCCTTGGCTACCCAACTCGAAAGTATCGCGCCCCTTCGGCAAAACGCGAACGGCCCGGCAATGCCGGGCCGCTGGGGGAGCCATCCAGATACGGCCGCTTATGCGAACGGATCCTGCAACACCATGGTCTGGTCGCGGTCCGGGCCGGTGGAGACGATGGCGATCGGGCAGCCGGCCAGTTCCTCCAGCGAGCGCAGGTAGGCGCGCGCGGCGACGGGCAGCTTGTCCCACTCGGTGACGCCGTGGGTAGATTCCTGCCAGCCCGGGAACTCCAGGTACACCGGCTCGCACTCGTCCCAGCCCTGCGCGTCGAGCGGGGCGTACTCGCTCTCCTTGCCGTGGTAGCGGTAGGCGATGCAGACCTTGAGCTTGTCCATGCCGTCGAGCACATCGAGCTTGGTGATGCACAGACCGGAGATGCCGTTGATCTGCACCGCGCGCTTGAGCGCGACGATGTCGATCCAGCCGCAGCGGCGCGGGCGGCCGGTGGAGGCGCCGTACTCGGCGCCGCGGTCGCGCAGGCCCTGGCCGACGTCGTCCTCCAGCTCGGTCGGGAACGGGCCGCCGCCGACGCGGGTGGCGTAGGCCTTGGCGATGCCCAGCACGTAGTCGATCGACTGCGCGCCGACGCCGGTGCCGGCCAGCGCGCCGCCGATGGTGGTGTTGGACGAGGTCACGTACGGGTAGGTGCCGTGGTCGATGTCCAGCAGCGCGCCCTGCGCGCCTTCGAACAGCACGCGCTTGCCGTGCTTGCGCAGGTCGTAGAGGATGCTGACGATGTCCGACTTCATCGGCTCGACGTACTCGCCGAAGGCCACGGCCTCGTCGAAGGTCTTCTGGAAGTCCACCGGCTCCACGCCCAGGTACTTGGTCAGCACGAAGTTGTGGTAGTCCAGCGCGGCGCGCAGCTTGTCGGCCAGCTCGTCGGGGTAGCGAAGGTCGGCCACGCGGATGCCGCGGCGCGCCACCTTGTCCTCGTAGGCCGGGCCGATGCCGCGGCCGGTGGTGCCGATGGCCTTGCCGCCGGCGGCCTTCTCGCGCGCCTGGTCCAGGGCGATGTGGTACGGCATGATCAGCGGCGCGGCCGGGGAGATCTTCAGGCGCGAACGCACCTCCACGCCGGAGGTCTCCAGCTCCTCGATCTCCTTCTGCAGCGCCGCCGGCGAGATCACCACGCCGTTGCCGATCAGGCACAGCGCATCGTCGCGCAGGATGCCCGAGGGGATCAGGTGCAGCACGGTCTTCTTACCGTTGATGACCAGGGTATGGCCGGCGTTGTGGCCGCCCTGGAAGCGCACGACCGCTCCGATTTCCTCGGTGAGCAGATCGACGATCTTGCCCTTGCCCTCATCGCCCCACTGGGCACCGAGAACGACGACTGACTGACCCATGGCGGGTATCTCCTGAGTTTTCTGGCGGCCATCGGGGCCGCGGATGGTGGACCGTGCGGGCCATCGCTGCCGGGATGCGGGCTCCATCGGGGAGCGGCGCGCGGCGGCGGGGCCGATACACGGAAAAAGCCGGTCGGGGCACTCCCATCGGAGCGGACCCGGCCGGCTTTTATGCATTATCCGGGTTTAGGGGCACGGGAACCACCCCTGCCCGTTCAGCCGCGGCGCGAGGCGAGGTGACGACCGACGTCACAAGAGGGGGGCGGCCCCGCTCCCTTCTCCCACTTGCGGGGGAAGGTCCCCGGAGGGCGGACCGGGGCCGCCTGGAGCATGGGAAAGCCACAGCAGAAGCCCCCTCATCCGGCGCTGCGCGCCACTTTCTCCCGCAAGCGGGAGAAGGAAGCACCATCGCGTTACGCGACGAAGAGGCGCCGCCGCAGGACGGGCAACCGCCCGTCAGCGATCGCTCTTGAGGTACTGCAGGAACGGATCGTTCTTGTCGAGCACGATCACGCCGTTGCCGTCGGTCATGGAGCCGCGGTAGGCCTCCAGGCTGCGATAGAAGGCATAGAACGCCGGATCGGCCGAAGCGGCAGCACCATAGATGCTGGCCGCCTGGGCATCGCCCTCGCCGCGCAGGCGCTGGGCATCGCGCTCGGCGGTGGCGACGATGACGGTGCTCTCGCGGTCGGCCTCGGCACGGATGGTCAGCGACTGCTCCTCGCCCTCGGCGCGCAGCTTGCTGGCTTCCTGCTTGCGCTGGGCGCGCATGCGCTCGTAGACGTCGGTGATCACCTGGCTGTCGGTCGGCAGGTCGATCTGCTTGATGCGCAGGTCGGTGATCTGCATGCCCAGGCCCTTGATCGCGGCGTTGATGGTATTGAGCTGGCCGGAGATCAGCTCAGTGCGGTCGCCGGAAACCAGCTGCTGCAGCGTGCGCGAGTTGATCTGGTTGCGCAGCGAGTCGGTGATGATCGGCGCCAGCCGCGCATCGGCCACGCGCTCGTCGCCGCCGGTGGCGCGGTAGAAGGCGCGCACGTCGGAGATGTAGCCGATGGCGAAGAAGTCGACGCTCACGTCCTTCTGCTCGGCGGTGAAATAGCGCGCCGCAGCGGTATCGAGCACCTTGAAGCGGCGGTCGAACACGCGCACCGTCTCCACCAGCGGCACCTTGAAGTGCAGACCCGGCTTGATGTCGGCGCGCACCACGCGGCCGAGGTTGAGGACCATCGCGGTCTGGTCCTCGCGCACCACGTAGACCGAGCCGAGCAGACCCAGCAGCACGATCACGATCGCGCCCACCCATATGGAAGTCTTCATCGCTGTGTCTCCTCACGTCCTGCCGGGCGCGGCCCGCGCTCGGGGTTGCGGATGGGCTCGGCCGAGGTGCCGTCCTGCAGCGCCGGCAGCAGCGAGCCCTGCGGTAGCGGCAACTGCGGATTGCTGGAGGAACCGCCGCGCGCGGCATCGGCCGGCATCGGCACGTAGATCAGCTGGCGGCCGTCGCCGCCGATGACCTTGCGGTTCTCGGCCAGCACCTGCTGCACGGTCTCCAGCCACAGCCGCTTGCGGGTGACCTCGGGGGTGTTCTTGTACTGCTGCTGCAGCAGGCTGAAGCGCTCGGAATCACCGTTGGCACGGGCGATCGCCGCTTCCTTGTAGCCCTCGGCCACGGTGCGGGTGCGCGCGGCCTGGCCGCGGGCCTCGGGCACGATCTTGGCGGCGTAGGCCTGGGCCTCGTTGATCAGCCGCTCCTTGACCTGCTGGGCGCCGTTGACCTCGTCGAAGGCCGGCTTGACCTCTTCCGGCGGACGCGCGTCGGGCAGGGTCACGCCGGTGACCACCAGGCCGGTGCGGTAGGCGGTCAGCGAGGCCTGCAGCCGCTCCTTGGCGGCGGTGGCCAGCGGGCCGCGGTTGTTGAGCACGGTGTTCAGGTCCGAGCGGCCCACCTGCTCGCGCACCGCGCTCTGCGCGGCCTGCTGCAGCACCTGGTCGGCGTCGCGCGAGCCGAACACGTACATGCGCGGGTCGTCGATGCGGTACTGCACGTTGAGCGCGACGTTGACGATGTTCTCGTCGCGGGTCAGCACCGGCACCTGGTTGGAGAAGGTCTTGATCTCGGTGGCGTTGACCTTGCGCACCGACTCGATCGGCCACGGCAGCTTGAAGTTGGGACCCGGCTGCAGGATGCGCGAGAACTGGCCGAAGCGCAGCACCACGCCGCGCTGCTGCTCGCCGATCAGCTGGAAGCTGGAGAACAGCAGCAACAGCACCACCGCGACCGCGACCCAGCGGCCGATGCCGCCATCGATCAGGTCCTTCAGCGGCCCCGGCAGGTTGCCCCAGCCGCCTCCATTGCCACTACCGCCGCCACGCGGCCTCCAAGGGCTTCGCCCGTTGTCCTCCGGGCCGTTTCCGCCCTTGTTGCCGGGTGTGTTCCAGGCCATGCACGCTCCCAATCGAAGGCCGTCGACGGGGCGATTCCCGCCGGCTGGGCCAAAAGTCCGCCGCTGATTCTACAAGATGGGGCAGACCCGTCGTTTCCAAAGGGCTATCTTCGTGCCGATCGATCCGGTGGAGGACACATCATGGCGGTTCCGGGCACTTTCAAGGCATTTCGCATCCACGACGACGAGGCCGGCTACCGCAGCGGCATCGAGGCCGTGACGCTGGACCAGCTCGCCCCCGGCGAGGTGGTGATCCGGGCGGCGTGGTCGTCGGTGAACTACAAGGACGCCCTGGCCGGGACCGGCAAGGGCAAGATCCTGCGCCGCTTCCCGCTGGTGGGCGGCATCGATGTGGCCGGCCACGTGGTCGGCTCGACCGACCCGGCCTTCCGCGAGGGCGACGCGGTGCTGGCCACCGGCTGCGGCCTGAGCGAGAGCCGCGACGGCGGCTACGGCGAGTATGTCCGCCTGCCCGCCAGCGCCGCGGTACCGCTGCCGGCCGGGCTCGACCTGCGCGAGGCGATGGTGCTGGGCACCGCCGGCTTCACCGCCGCGCTGGTGCTGCTGCGGCTGCTGGAGAACCGGCAATCGCCGGCGCACGGGCCGCTGGCGGTGACCGGCGCCACCGGCGGCGTCGGCTCGCTGGCCATCGACATCTTCAGCCGCGCCGGCTTCGAGGTGCATGCGATCAGCGGCAAGGCCGAGCGCGCCGACTACCTGACGTCGATCGGCGCCAGCCAGGTGCTGGGGCGGGACGTGCTGCAGACCGGGCGCCCGCTGGAAACCGCGCGCTTCGGCGGCGGCCTGGATAATGTCGGCGGGCCGATGCTGGCCAGCCTGCTGGCGCAGACCGCGCCCTACGGCAACGTCGCCGCGGCCGGCCTGGCCTCCAGCCCGAAGCTGGACATGACGGTGATGCCGTTCATCCTGCGCGGGGTGTCGCTGCTGGGCATCGGCTCGTCGGGCACCGCGCGCGACATCCGCGAGGCCATCTGGCAGCACCTGGCCGGCGACTGGAAACCGCGCCACCTGGACCTGATCTGCACCCGCGAGGCGACGCTGGAGGAGCTGCCGCAGGTCTTCGACGGCATGCTCGCCGGGCAGTCGCTGGGGCGCACCGTGGTGCGGCTGGGCTAGGGCCGGCTTCCCGGCGCCCGGCCGCGCGCACTACACTCGCGGCAGTCACCGGGGAACGACATGGCACGCATCCTGATCGTCGACGATTCGCCGTCGCAGCTGCTGGGGATACAGCGCATCGTGGAGAAGCTGGGCCACGAGACCATCACCGCCGCCGACGGCGCCGCCGGGGTCGAGGCCGCCAGGGCCTCGCTGCCGGACCTGGTGCTGATGGACGTGGTGATGCCCAACCTCAACGGGTTCCAGGCCACGCGCACGCTCAAGCGCGAGCCGGCCACGCAGGATATTCCGGTGGTGCTGGTGACCACCAAGGACCAGGACACCGACCGCATGTGGGGCATGCGCCAGGGGGCCCGCGCCTACATCACCAAGCCGTTCTCCGAGGACGAGCTGTCCGAGGTGATCGAGCGGGTCTTCGGCGGCGCCGATCCGGGCCCGTAGAGCAGAACTTGCTCGGCTGGAGCGTTCCCGGTAGAGCCTCAGCCAAGCAAGCTTGGCGCCACGCGGCGCCGGGAACGCCTACCGTCACTCGCCGAAGGCCTTGGCCAGGTCCCGGTAGGCCTTGCGCTGGGCCTCGCTGGCCGGCGGCGGCGCCAGCACCTCCAGCTCGACGATCTGGTCGCCCGGCGGGGTCCCCGGCAGGCCGCGCCCGCGCAGGCGCAGCTTGCGCCCGGCCTCGGAATCGGCCGGGATCTTCAGTTCGACGCTGCCGCCCAGCGTGGGCACGCTGATGCTGGTGCCCAGCGCCGCCTGCCACGGCATCACCGGCAGGGTGTAGAGGATGTTGCGGCCGTCGACCTCGAACTGCGGGTGCGAGGCGTACTCCACCTCCAGCAGCAGGTTGCCGCCGCCGCTGCCCTGCCCGCTCAGGCGGATCACCTGCCCCTGGCGGATGCCCTTGGGCACCTTCACGTCGAGCTGCCTGCCGTTGACGGTGATGCGCAGGGTATCGCCGCCGTAGACCGCCTCCAGCGGCACCGCGAACTTGGCGCGGGTATCGCCGCGCGGCGGCGGGCCGCCCGCGCCGCGGCCACCGCGCTGGCGTGCGAACAGGCTCTCGAAGAAGTCGCTGAAGCCGCCATCGCCGCCGCCGCGCTGGCCGAAGATCTCGTCGTAGTCGAAGCCCTGGCCGCCGCCGAAGTTCGGCGGCGCCTGGAATTCCTCGCCGGGCCGGTAGCCCTGCGCGCGCAGCTGGTCGTAGGCGGCACGCTTGGCCGGGTCGCGCAGCGCCTCGTAGGCCTCGTTGACGGCCTTGAACTTCTCTTCCGCCCCGGCTTCCTTGCTGACATCGGGATGGTACTTGCGAGCCAGGCGCCGGTAGGCCGTCTTGATCTCAGCGTCGCCGGCCGTGGGCTCCACGCCCAGCGTGGCGTAGTAATCCTTGAATTCCATCCATCACCTCAAAAAATGAACCCCGCACACATGTGTGCGGTGCTTCTGCGAAGGAATCGCGGAAAAGCCCCGTACACGGATGCGCGGCGCCCTTGCGAAGCAATCGCAGAATAAAAGCGGCCCGCCGGGTCGCAGCGGGCCTGTTGCATGCCGGTACCGGCCTGGGCACGCATTCTACGGGCTCAGGCCGGGCGGCGGCGTCGCGGCCGAGCCGCGCCCGCCGCCACAGGCCGCCGTCATTGGACCGAGGCCGCGGACGTGGCCACCTGGATGCGGCGCGGCGCGCTTTCCGGGCGCTTGGGGATGCGGATCTCCAGCACGCCGTTGCGGCCGGTGGCGGTGATGCCCTCGGCGTTGGCGCTGTCGGGAAGCGCGAAACGGCGGTGGAAGCTGCCGTAGTGGCGCTCGATGCGGGAGAAACGCTCGGTCTCGGTGCTCGACTCGCTCTGGCGCTCGCCCTTGATCGAGAGGATGCCCTTGTCCATCTGCACCTCGATGCTGGCCGGGTCGATGCCGGGCAGGTCCGCATACAGCACGAACTGCTCGGGCTCCTCCTTGATATCCACCCGCGGCACCCACTGCGCGGTGACCACGGCCGACTCGTCGGTGTCGGCACCGGGCTCGAAGAAGCGCTCGAATGCCTGCTTGAGCTCGCTCTGCAGGGCAGCGGCCTGCGACGGCCATTGACGGTAACGGACGATATTCATGAATAACCTCCATCGACGTTGGGATTGCGGCGATTGCGGCGTCGCGACGGCGCCCATCGCCATGCCCTCCAGATAGGCGCTGGCCGGCGTTTTTCAAGGCGTTGACGCCGCCTTTCCCCGCCCGTTCCTACACTTGGCCAGGACCCAAGGAGCAGACCATGCCCATCCAGATCGGCGAGCCCATCCCCGAGGTCACCCTCAAGCGCATCCGCGAGGGCATGGAAACCATCGACACCCACTCCCTGTTCGCCGGCCGCCGGGTGGCCCTGTTCGCCGTTCCCGGCGCCTTCACCCCGACCTGTTCGGACAAGCACCTGCCCGGCTTCATCGAGCACTTCGACGACTTCCGCAGGCGCGGCATCGAGGTGTACTGCATGGCGGTCAACGACCCTTTCGTGATGCAGGCCTGGGCCCGCAGCCAGCTGGTGCCCGAGGGCCTGCAGATGCTCTCCGACGGCAACGGCGACCTCACCCGGGCACTGGGCCTGGAGATGGACGCCAGCAGCTCCGGCATGGGCGTGCGCTGCCGCCGCTTCGCGCTGTACGCCGACAACGGCGTGGTGCGCCAGCTGTTCGTCGAGACCCCGGGCGAGTTCAAGGTGTCCTCCGCCGACTACCTGCTCGATCACATCCCCGATTGACTTCCCTCCACCGAAAAGGAAACGGCCAGCCATGTCGCACAAGCCAGCCAAGCACGCCATTCCCGGCATCACCGATACCGCCACCCTGCGCGCCAACGCCCGCAAGCGCCTGGAAGACGGCGCCATCACCACGACCTACAGCGCCGACCGCGAGGCGGTGATCGAGTTGCTCAACGCCGCGCTGGCCACCGAGTACGTGTGCGTGCTGCGCTACTACCGCCACTACTTCATGGCCAAGGGCATGCTGGCCGACTCGGTGAAGGCCGAGTTCCTCGAGCACGCCAAGCAGGAGCAGGCCCATGCCGGCCTGCTGGCCGAGCGCATCGTCCAGCTCGGCGGCGCGCCCGACCTGAATCCGGACACCCTCAGCGCCCGCTCGCACGCCGAGTACAAGGAAGGCAGCGACCTGCGCGACATGGTGCGCGAGAACCTGATCGCCGAGCGCATCGCCATCGACAGCTACCGCGAGATGATCGAGTTCGTCGGCGACCGCGACACCACCACCAAGCGCATCCTCGAGCACATCCTGGAACAGGAAGAGGAGCATGCCGACGAGTTCGCCGACCTGCTCGATGGCTGGATCGGCTCGTAGGATCGGCGCGTACAGCCAGCCCGGAACGACCGCGGACTGGGGAACCCGGCGACGCGTTGCGACATGGACGCAAGTCGCCGGGCCCGCCCGCACGCAGTTCCCGCAAGAGCAGTCGTTGCCCCGGTAGGCGCAGTGCACACGGGGGCATGAGTCCGACGTGCGACCGCGACCCGGCTGCGGCCTTCGGCCCTGCCCGGGCTGCTACATCGAGGCTGGATCGGTTCCCGGGACATGTGCCGGGCGCAACCACGCCAGCCGGCGGTGAAGCGCAGCCACCGCGCCCTTTGGCAATGTAGGAGCGACTTCAGTCGCGATGGGGCTTTGCCGGGACCTGATTAGCGCTAAGTGTCAGCTCCCTAGACGTGGACTTGGCGTAGCCCTCGCTCGCTCCATCGCGTACCGCGGACGGCGGTCTCCAACAGCTGGAGCACCAACGCTTCCAAGTGGGTGCGCCGATTGAAGCGCCAGGCCGCTTCGGCTTCGGCTTCGGCTAAGTAGCGCGAGGCATACTTGAAGAAACCAAAGGCGTGGTAGGCCCCGTCCAGGAAGCGTTTGACGTTGCCGAGAATCACGTTCAGCCAGCGACTGTGCTCCTGCTCGGTAGCAGGACGCCGCTTGCCGGGCAGGACGGTGTGGCCCTGCCCCAACTCGCTAATCAGGTCCCGGCAAAGCCCCATCGCGACTGAAGTCGCTCCTACGGACGCTTCCGCACGCAGGGAGGCTCAGGCCTCCGCTGCCACCGGCTCCAGTTCCGGCACGTCGTCCCACAGCGCCCGCCCGGCCTTCTTGCGCAGGCGCGCCATCTCCGCCTCGTGCGCCTCCAGTTCGGAGGGGGTGGGCACCACGCGCGGCCGCGGCAGCAGCATGCCCGGGTCGAACGCGGCCATCTCGGCACCGCCGCCGGCACCTTGCTCGCCTTCGACCGGCCCGAAGCCGATCTCCTCCTGGCCGGAGGTCAGCGCGATGTAGACGTCGGCGAGGATCTGCGCATCGAGCAGCGCGCCATGGAGCTGGCGGTGCGAGTTGTCCACGCCCAGCCGCTTGCACAGCGCGTCCAGCGAGTTGCGCTGGCCGGGGAAGCGCTCGCGCGCCAGCGCCAGGGTATCGAGCACGCTCACCCGCTCGACCAGGCGGCCGTAGCGCTCGCCCAGCCGCGACAGCTCGTAGTCGAGGAAGCCGACATCGAAGGCCGCGTTGTGGATGATCAGCTCGGCGCCGTCGATGTAGTCGAGGAACTCGTCCACCACCTCCTCGAACCGCGGCTTGTCGGCGAGGAAGTCCAGCGTCAGCCCGGTGACTTCCTGCGCACCGGCCTCGAACTCGCAGTCCGGCTTGAGGTAACGGTGGAAATTGCGGCCGCTGGGACGGCGTTCGAGCAGTTCCACGCAGCCGATCTCGACGATGCGGTTGCCCTTCCTCCACTCCAGGCCGGTGGTTTCGGTATCTAGGATGATCTGGCGCATGCGGGCCTCAGTTTACCGCTGCGCCGGAACGCTGGAGGATCGCCTGCTCGCGCGCCAGCAGGTCCACCCGCTCGTTGTCCGGGTCGCCGTTGTGCCCCTTGACCCAGCGCCAGTCGATCTCGTGGCGCGCGATCGCCGCATGCAGCCGCTCCCACAGCTCGCGGTTCTTCACCGGGTCGCCGCTGGCGGTCTTCCACTGCTTGCGCAGCCAGCCCGGCAGCCACAGGGTGATGCCCTGGCGCACGTACTGCGAATCGGTGTGCAGCACGATCCGGCACGGCTCGGTCAGCGTCTCCAGCGCCATGATCGCCGCCATCAGCTCCATGCGGTTGTTGGTGGTGTGCGCCTCGCCGCCGGCGAGTTCGCGTTCGATGCCCTTGTAGCGCAGCAGCGCCGCCCAGCCGCCGGGACCGGGGTTGCCCAGGCACGAGCCATCGGTGTGTATCTCGATCGTCTTCATTCGTTTCCAGATTCAGGTGGTCGGCATCGGGTGGCGCCACTGCACCTTGGCCGGCATCATCCCGATAGGTGCGGCGGCGCGCTTCTCGACTTCGAGCAGGCACGCCGCCCGCAGCGGCGCCAGGTCGCTGCCCGGCCGGCGCAGGCCGTCGCGTCGCCAGATCGGTCCCAGGTACTGCGGCTGCCCCACCGCCTGCAGGCCGCAGCGGCGCGCCAGCATCAGCCAGCTGCCGGGCAGGCGCGCGACGATGGCATGGCGGCGCCAGCGCAGCCGGTAGGGGCTGAGCGGATTGAGCACCAGCAGCCATATCCGCCCCCCCGGCATCAGCACCCGCTCGCACTCGCCCAGCAACGCCTCGGAGCCGCGGTCGAGCACGTGCTGCAGCACGATCGTCTGCACGCTCTCCGCCGGCAGCGGCAACGGCAGCGAACAGCGCACGTCGCCGCCATAGCCTTCGCCGGCCGGCAGCCGGTGCAGGCGCATGCCCACCCCTTCGACGCCGCGCAGCGCCCGCGCCTGCGGCACCGCAGCCAGCCACAGCCACGGCAGCGAGGGGCGCGCACGCAGGCGCTCGGCCAGCAAGGTGCACTCCTCTCGCAGCAACAGCCTGGCGACTCCCGTATCAAACCAGGATGAGACGCCGGCTTGACGGGCAAATGGCGGGACAGGCATGGTCCCCATTCTATGCGACTGATCGCCCTGCCCGCATTCGAAGACAACTACATCTGGGCGCTGGTCGCCGCGGACGGGCGCGCGATCGTCGTCGACCCGGGCCAGGCCGAGCCGGTACTGGCCGCAGCGGCCGAGCAGGGATGGCGCCCGCAGGCGATCCTGCTCACCCACCACCACGACGATCACATCGGCGGCGTGCCCGCGCTCATGCAGCGCTGGCCGGACATCGCGGTCCATGCGCCGGTGGAACCGCGCATCCCGTTCGACTGCCGGCGCGTGGGCGAAGGCGACGTGGTCCAGGCACTGGACTGCAGCTTCCAGGTGCTGCACGTTCCCGGCCATACCCGCAGCCACATCGCCTTCCACGGCCATGGCCACCTGTTCAGCGGTGATACCCTGTTCAGCCTGGGCTGTGGACGGCTGTTCGAAGGTACTCCGGCCCAGATGCTGGCCTCGCTGCAGAGGCTGGTCCGGCTGCCAGGCTCCGCCCAGGTCTGCTGCGGCCACGAATACACCCTGGCCAACGCCGCGTTCGCCAGGCATGTAGAGCCCAACAACGCTGCCTTGCAGCGCCGTCAACAGGAAGCCCAGGCCATGCGGAAAGCTGCCCGTCCTACCCTGCCGGTCACTTTGTCCAGCGAGTGCGACACCAACCCGTTCCTGCGAACCGCCGTCGACGAGGTCCGCGGCAGCGTCCGCCGCCATGCCCCCGGCACCGGCACCGACGAGGTCGAAGTCTTCGCCGCGCTGCGGCGCTGGAAGGACGATTTCCGCGCATGAGGCGGGCACTGCTGTCGTTGTCGCTCGGCCTGGTCCTAGGCCTAGCCAGTCCCCCGACACCCGCCACCGCCCGCCCTGCCGACACCACGACCGCCCCCGGCAACCCGCACGCGCTGCCGATCGATCCGGCCTCGCTTCCGCAGGAAGGCACCCGCAACGGCCGCACCATCTTCGCCCGCTTCCGCTCGGGCCTGGCCGACGGCACCTGCGACGACGAGGCCACCAGCGAGCGCTGGCGCCGGCACTTCTCGCACGCGCCGGCGAAGCTGGCCGACCAGGACGGCGACGTGCTGCCGCTGTTCGGCTATGTCGTGGACCAGCTGCGCGATGCCGGCCTGCCCACCGAGTTCGCGCTGATCCCGTTCGTGGAGAGCGGCTACCGCCCCGCCGCGCGCAACGGCAGCGGCCCGGCCGGCCTGTGGCAGTTCGTCACCGCCACCGCGCGCAACCACAACGTCCCGATCGAGAACGGCTACGACGGCCGGCTCTCGGCGGTAGAGTCCACCCGCGCCGCCACCCGCTACCTCAAGACGCTGTACGGCATGTTCGGCGGCGACTGGCGGCTGGCGATCATGGCCTACAACGCCGGCGAGTACCGCGTCCTGCAATCCATCCGCCGCGCCGGCATGAACGCCGGCAACGCCGATCCCTCCAGCCTGCCCGGCCTGTCGCCGGTGACGTACCAGTACGTGGAGAAGCTGCACGCGCTGACCTGCGTGCTGGAGGAGGCCGAGCAACAGGGCAGCCTGCTGGCCGCGCTGGACCGGCCGGTGCCGATGCTCAGCGCCCACACCCTTCCCGGCGACGGCTCGCTGCAGGACTGGGCCGCGCGCAGGGCGCTGCCGACCGACCAGGTCGCCCGCTTGAATCCGGCGCTCTCGGCCAGCGGCAAGCAGGCCGCGGCCGGCAGGCCGGTGCTGGCCCCCATGCACGACGTCGCCGTCGCGCAAGCTTCGCCGGCGCCCGTCGCCGTCGCGTCCGTCGCCCCTGCCGCAGATGCCGCGCCGCGTGCCGCATCGCGCCCCGCCAGGGCCTCCGCCCGCACGCACACCGTGCGCAACGGCGAGTCGGCCTGGAGCATCGCCCGCCGCTACGGCGTCACCGTGCAGACCCTGCTGACCGGCAACGGCCTGTCGCCGCGCAGCGTACTCAAGCCGGGCATGGTGCTGCGCTTCGAGGGCGAACAGTAGCAACACCGTCCACGGCCAGCGAGACGCCAAGCAGTCCCTCTGTAGGAGCGACTTCAGTCGCGATGGGGCCTTGCCGGTAAAGCCCCATCGCGACTGAAGTCGCTCCTACGTCGCCCTGCAGGCGATGGTGGACAGGTCGGGATTGGACATCCGAAGACGCGCGGCAGCCATCCGCATCACCGTGCAACCGTACGGATGCGCCGCATGCGTGGCAAACTAGCGCGATGACTCAAACCAGCGAGAACACCATGGGTTTCCTGCAAGGCAAGCGCGCGTTGATCACCGGCATCGCCAGCGAGCGTTCGATCGCCAGCGGCATCGCCGAGGCGATGCATCGCGAAGGCGCGGAACTGGCTTTCACCTACCAGAACGAAAAACTGAAGACGCGCGTGGAGAAAGCCGCGGCACAGTACGGCAGCGACATCGTGCTGCCGCTGGACGTGGCCGACGACGCGCAGATCGACGCCTGCTTCGAGGCGCTGGGCCAGCGCTGGGACCGCTTCGACATCCTGGTGCACGCGATCGCCTTCGCCCCGCGCGAAGCGCTGGCCGGCGGCTTCCTCGACGGCCTGGACCGCAACAGCTTCAACATCGCCCAGGACATCTCCGCCTATTCGCTGGCGGCGCTTGCCAAGGCCGCCCGCCCGCTGCTCACCGGCCACCAGAGCGCCATCCTGACGCTGAGCTACCTCGGCGCCGAGCGCGCGCTGCCGAACTACAACGTCATGGGCGTGGCCAAGGCCAGCCTGGAGGCCACGGTGCGCTACCTGGCGCTGAACCTGGGCGCCGAGGGCATCCGCGTCAACGCGGTATCGGCCGGCCCGATCAAGACGCTGGCGGCCTCCGGCATCGGCAGCTTCCGCAAGATCCTCGGCCACGTCGAGCAGTACGCGCCGCTGCGCCGCACCGTCACCATCGAGGACGTCGGCAACGTCGGCGCCTTCCTGTGCTCGGACCTGGCCGGCGGCGTCACCGGCGAGGTCACCTACGTCGATGCCGGCTACAACATCCTCGGCATGACCGGCATCGACGACGCCGGCTGAGCACGACGACGGGGCCGCTGCCCTGTCGAAGCAGGAGGATAGGGCGGGCCCCGGCCCGCCGCCGCAGGATCCGTACCGTGACCGCCGACATGGATGGAACCACGGGTCGGTCGCCGGCGACGGCGCGGACGAGAGCCGGGCTGCCCTGGTGCAGCGGCGCACCCCGCTGCACCATGTGGCTATCCGGCAATCGGCGGGACAGCAAAGAAAAAGCCCGGCATTGCCGGGCTTTTTCCTGTCCGGATCGCTCGCAGCGCTACAGCTGCGACTCCTGGATCTCGATCTTGAAGCGCTTGCGCATCGCCTGGATATAGGCCTGCGCCGCCGCCGCGCCATCGAGCTGGCTCAGCTGCTGGCCCAGCGCGGTGCGCTGCTCGGCCGGGATCGTCTCCGCGTCGCCCGGCGTCACCTTCGTCACCACGAACACCGCATAGCGTCCGTTGCCCATTTCCACCTTGCCCACCGAAGGCTTGCCCTCGGCCGGCGCCGGCGCGCTGAACACGGCACGGTTCGCCGCGGGGCTGGGCATCGGCACGGTGCGCGGCAGGCCCGGCATCGGCGACACCTGCAGCTTCTCCGGACCGGCCAGCGCCTGCAGCGTCTCGCCCTTCTGCAGGCGGGCCACCAGGGCATCGGCGGCCTTGGCGGCGGCCTGCGTGGTGCGATCGGCATGGATCGCCGCGACCACCTGGTCGCGCACCTTGGCCAGCGGCTGCACCTGCTCCGGCGTGTGCTCGGACACCCGGATGACGACGCTGTGGTTGGAGCCGATCTCGATCGGGTCGCTGACCGTGCCGTCCTGGGTGAGCGTCTCGGAGAACGCCGCGCGCAGCACCGCCGGGTTGGCGGCGATGCCGCTGGCGTCGGTGCGCGAGAACGGGCCGAGGGTATGCAGCTTCAGTCCCACCTGCTCGGCGGCCGGCGCCAGCGCGGTGGGATTCTTGTAGACCAGGTCCACCAGCTTGCTGCTCAGCTCGCTGAAGGCGCGATCGTTGTCGGCCTTCAGCTGCTCGGCGGCGAGCTGGTCGCGCACCTGCTCGAACGACTTGCCCTCCCCGCCCCGGACCTGGCGCAGCTGCAGCACGTGCCAGCCGAATTCGGTCTTCACCGGGTCGCTGGTCTCGCCGGGCTTCATCGCGAACAGCGCGTCCTCGAACGGCTTGACCATGGTGCCGCGCTCGACCCAGTCCAGGTCGCCACCGGCGTCCTTGGAACCGGGATCCTGCGAGTTCTCGCGCGCCAGCGCGGCGAAGTCGGCGCCGGGCTTGCGCGCGTCGGCGGCGATCCTGGCCGCCTTCTCCTCGGCGGCCTTCTGCGAGGCGGCGTCGCTGCCGGCAGTGATCAGGATGTGCGAGGCCAGGCGCTGCTCGGGCTCGACGAAGCGGGCCTTCTCGTCCTCGTAGCGCCGGCGCAGGGTGGCCTCGTCGGCCGCGGCGGCAGGCGGCAGGCTGGCGCCATCGAGCTCGACGTACTCCAGCGACACCGTCTCCGGCTGCATGAAGTCGTGGCGATGGCCGTCGTACCACTGCTGCACCTGCGCATCGCTCACCGGCGCGGTGTCGGCCGCCGGCTCGGGCAGCATCGCGAACTCGACGTCGCGGGTCTCGCCCAGCAGCTTGAGCAGGCGCTCGGCTTCGCCCTTGGTGGCGAAGCCGGACTCGGCCAGCGCAACGGGGATCGCCGCCTGCTGCAGGCTTTCGCGCACGAGGCGGTCGAACTGCTGCGGCGTGCGCGGCGGCGTGCCCTGGGCCAGCACCATCTGGTAGGTGGCCGGGTCGAACTTGCCGTCGCGCTGGAAGGCCGGGATCGCCGCGATGTAGTCGCGCACCGTCGCATCGCCGATCACGATCCCCGCCTGCTCGGCGGCCAGGCGCATCACCTGCTCGTCGATCAGCTGGTCCAGGGCCTGCAGCTTGTTTTCCTTGCTTTCGAACTCGCGCGCGTCGAAGGCCTCGCCCTGCTGCTCGCGCGCCTGCATGCGCACCTGCTCGAAACGGCCGCGGAAGTCCTCGGAGCTGATCTCGTGATGCTTCCACAGCATCGAGATCGGCCACCAGGACGGCGCCGAGTGCCACCAGGACGGCGGCGCCTGCACCTTGGCGACGTTGTTGGCGCCGATTCCACCGAGATAGCTGTTGTCGATGACGAACAGGAACGGGATCATCAGCAGGCCGAGGATGGCCGTGGCGATCCAGCCCGAAGTCTTGTCGCGGAGTTTCTGCAGCATTGGAAAATCTGGGCCTGTTGGGCGAGCCGCGCAGTTTAACCCGCTTCCCGCCCCGGCACACCCGGCCGCCATTCGCGGCGGGACTCCAGCGAACGTCCGAACTCCCGCGAGGAACTGCGGCCCTTGAATCCCGGCACATGGATGCGCGGGCTTCCCGTGGCGGGGATCCGCAACAGAAAAAGGCCCCGGCATCGCTGCCGGGGCCTGGATCCAACTGGCGGAGTGGACGGGACTCGAACCCGCGACCTCCGGCGTGACAGGCCAGCATTCTAACCAGCTGAACTACCACTCCGCGTTTTACCTGGACTTCCCCCGCGGATCTTCATCCGGGGAGAAAACAAGACCCCTGATCGCTCAGGGGCCTCGGTGTGACTGGCGGAGCGGACGGGACTCGAACCCGCGACCTCCGGCGTGACAGGCCAGCATTCTAACCAGCTGAACTACCGCTCCGCGCCTTGAACCTGTGCCTGGTGCTTCTTGGTGGGTGCTGAGGGTTTCGAACCCCCGACCCTCTCCTTGTAAGGGAGACGCTCTACCGCTGAGCTAAGCACCCGGGCGAGCTGCTCAGTTTACGGCATCCTTCAGGGCTTTGCCAGCCTTGAACGCCGGATTCTTCGAAGCGGCGATCTTGATGGTGTCGCCGGTCTTCGGGTTGCGGCCGGTGCGCTCGGCACGCTCGCGCACCTGGAAGGTGCCAAAGCCAACCAGCGTCACCGCGTCGCCCTTCTTCAGGGCCTTGGTGACTTCGCTGATGACGGCGTCGACGGCGCGGCCGGCCTCGGCCTTGGAGATGTCCGCAGCAGCTGCGACGCCATCGATCAATTCGGTTTTATTCATTAGTGGAGACTCCCTTTGCGGCCAGGACCGCTGAACCAAGAATCGGGGCCGACAGCCTGCGGCTGACAAGCCCCGATGACATTTTTTATCGCCAGCACGTCCGTTGCGCTGTGCCCGCGAGTGGGGATTTTATACCAGTGCCCCCCACCCCACGCAACCGGAAAAGCCAGTAAAACCGCGGGTTTTGGCGTATATGGAAGCTAAACGGTCAGTGCTTGACACGCACGCCGGAAGCTGGCTTGGCCTTGCCGCGGACAGGTGTCGCACGCACCCCGTCCTTGCCCTTGGCGCTCGGCCCCAGCGGGGTCTCCAGCGCCAGGTCGAGCACCTCGTCGATCCACTTGACCGGGACGATCTTCAGGTCGCGGGTCACGTTCTCGGGGATGTCCGCCAGGTCCTTGCGGTTCTCCTCCGGGATCAGCACGGTGTGGATGCCGCCGCGCAGCGCCGCCAGCAGCTTCTCCTTGAGCCCGCCGATCGCCGATACGCGGCCGCGCAGGGTGATCTCGCCGGTCATCGCCACGTCGGCCTTGACCGGCACCTTCGTCAGCATCGACACCAGCGCCGTCACCATCGCACCGCCGGCGCTGGGGCCGTCCTTGGGCGTGGCGCCGTCGGGCACGTGCAGGTGCACGTCGTGCTTCTGCAGGAAGTCCGGATCGATGCCCAGCCGCTCGGCGCGCGAACGCACCACCGACAGCGCCGCCGAGGCCGACTCCTTCATCACGTTGCCGAGCTGGCCGGTCAGGATCAGCTGGCCCTTGCCCGGCACCAGCGTGGCCTCGATCTGCAGCAGGTCGCCGCCGACCTCGGTCCAGGCCAGGCCGGTGACAAGGCCGACCTCGTTCTGCTCCTCGGCACGACCGAAATCGAAGCGCCGCACGCCCAGATACCTGTTGAGGTTCTTCGAGGACACCGACACCCGCGCCTTGGCCTTGCCGCCCTTGCGGACAGCGGCCTTGGCCGGCTGCGGGGCCGCGGGCGCCGGCCCTTGCAAGGCGATCTCCTTGACCACCTTGCGGCAAATCTTGGCGATCTCGCGCTCGAGGTTGCGCACGCCGGACTCGCGCGTGTAGTAGCGCACTATGTCGCGGATCGCGTCCTCGGCGATCTCCAGCTCCTCGGGCCTGAGCCCGTTGGCCTTGACCTGCTTGGGCACCAGGTAGCGCATGGCGATGTTGAGCTTCTCGTCCTCGGTATAGCCGGGAAGCCGGATCACCTCCATGCGATCGAGCAGCGGGCCGGGGATGTTGAGCGAGTTCGAGGTCGCCACGAACATCACCTCGGACAGGTCCAGGTCGACCTCCAGGTAGTGATCGTTGAAGGCGTTGTTCTGCTCCGGGTCGAGCACCTCGAGCAGCGCCGAGGACGGATCGCCGCGGAAGTCCATCGACATCTTGTCGATCTCGTCGAGCACGAACAGCGGGTTCTTGCTGCCGGCCTTGTTGAGGTTCTGCACGATGCGGCCCGGCATCGAGCCGACGTAGGTGCGGCGATGGCCGCGGATCTCGGCCTCGTCGCGCACGCCGCCCAGGCTCATGCGCACGAACTTGCGGTTGGTGGCCTTGGCGATCGACTGTCCCAGCGAGGTCTTGCCCACGCCGGGCGGCCCGACCAGGCACAGGATCGGCCCCTTCATCTGCTTGACCCGCGACTGCACCGCCAGGTACTCGAGGATGCGCTCCTTGACCTTCTCCAGGCCGTAGTGGTCGGCATCGAGCGTGGCCTGGGCGACCTTGAGGTCCTTGCGCACCTTGCTGCGCTTCTTCCACGGCACGCCCAGCAGCCAGTCCAGGTAGTTGCGCACCACCGCGGCCTCGGCCGACATCGGCGACATCTGCTTGAGCTTGTTGAGCTCGCTCTTGGCCTTGGTCTCCACCGGCTTGGGCATGCCGGCGGCGGCGATCTTGCGCGCCAGCTCCTCCAGCTCGCCGGGAGCGTCGTCCAGGTCGCCCAGTTCCTTCTGGATCGCCTTCATCTGCTCGTTGAGGTAGTACTCGCGCTGGCTCTTCTCCATCTGCGACTTGACCCGGCCGCGGATGCGCTTCTCCAGTTGCTGCACGTCGATCTCGCCGTCGACCAGGCCGACCAGCATCTCCAGCCGCTCGCCGGCTTCGGTGGTCTCCAGCAGGCGCTGCTTGTCGGCCAGGCGCACGCTGATGTGCGCGGCGATGGTGTCGGCCAGGCGGCCGGGCTCGTCGATGCCCGACAGCGTCTGCAGCAGCTCCGGCGGCAGCTTGCGGTTGGTCTTGACGTACTGCTCGAACAGCGACATCAGCGAGCGCGCGATGGCCTCGACCTCGCGCGCCTCGCGCGGCTCGTCGGCCTCGATCTCGCGGCCATGTCCGTGCAGCGCGCCATCGCGCTCGGCGACCGCCTCCACCTGCACGCGCGCCAGTCCCTCCACCAGCACCTTGATGGTGCCGTCGGGGAGCTTGAGCAGCTGCAGCACCTGCGCCAGCGTTCCGACCGGGTACAGGTCGGAACCGTTGGGGTCGTCGGTCTCGGCCGACTTCTGCGCCACCAGCAGGATGCGCTTGTCGGCCTCCATCGCCTGCTCCAGCGCGCGCATCGACTTGTCGCGGCCGACGAACAGCGGGATGACCATGTGCGGGAACACCACCACGTCGCGCAGCGGCAGGACCGGCAGGTCGAGGATTTCAATCTGGGGAGAATGGGCCATGCGGGCTCCGGAAGTGCGTGGGGACGGCCGTCAAAAAAGCCGATGGCCCCGTTATGGGGCCATCGGCTCGGTGTTGCAAGAGGAGCCGCGCGGGCCCTTTGCGATCAGTCACATACGGTTCCCGGTCAGTCGCCGGAAGCCGCCTTGGCCGGCGCCGCCGGCGTCTGG
Organism: Stenotrophomonas sp. MMGLT7; assembly: GCF_021168555.1. Lineage (GTDB taxonomy): Bacteria > Pseudomonadota > Gammaproteobacteria > Xanthomonadales > Xanthomonadaceae > MMGLT7. Next base: position 34,192 of record NZ_JAJOZS010000014.1, read on the forward strand.
TAGATCAGGTACGGCTCGGACTTGTGCTCGATCACCGACTCGTCCACCACCACCTTGCTCACGTTCTCCAGCGAAGGCAGGTCGTACATCGTGTCCAGCAGCACCGATTCGACGATGGTGCGCAGGCCGCGGGCGCCGGTCTTGCGCTTGAGCGCCTTCTTGGCGATGGCCAGCAGCGCGTCGGGGCGGAACTCCAGCTCCACGCCCTCCATGTCGAACAACTTCTTGAACTGCTTGGTGATCGCGTTCTTCGGCTCGGTCAGGATCTTGATCAGCGCCGGCTCGTCGAGCTCCTCCAGCGTGGCGACCACCGGCAGGCGGCCGACGAACTCGGGGATCAGGCCGAACTTGATCAGGTCCTCCGGCTCGACCTCGGCCAGGATCTTGCCGACCTCCTGCTTGCGCTCGGAGCTCTTGACCTTGGCGCCGAAGCCGATGCCGCCGGCGTCGCTGGAACGCTGCTGGATCACCTTGTCCAGGCCGGCGAACGCGCCGCCGCAGATGAACAGGATGTTCTTGGTGTCCACCTGCAGGAACTCCTGCTGCGGATGCTTGCGCCCGCCCTGCGGCGGCACCGAGGCCACGGTGCCCTCGATGAGCTTGAGCAGCGCCTGCTGCACGCCCTCGCCGGAGACATCGCGGGTGATCGACGGGTTCTCGCTCTTGCGCGAGATCTTGTCGATCTCGTCGATGTAGACGATGCCCTGCTGCGCCTTGTCGACGTCGTAGTCGCACTTCTGCAGCAGCTTCTGGATGATGTTCTCCACGTCCTCGCCAACGTAGCCGGCCTCGGTCAGCGTGGTGGCGTCGGCGATGGTGAACGGCACGTTGAGCAGCCGCGCCAGCGTCTCGGCCAGCAGCGTCTTGCCCGAGCCGGTCGGCCCGACCAGCAGGATGTTGGACTTGGCCAGCTCGACCTCGTCGTTCTTGCTGCGGCTCTCGATGCGCTTGTAGTGGTTGTACACGGCGACGGCGAGCGTGCGCTTGGCGCGCTGCTGGCCGATCACGTACTGGTCCAGCACCTCGAGGATCTCGCGCGGCTTGGGCAGGCTGCTGCGCGCGGACTGTGCCTTTTCCTCGAGTTCCTCGCGGATGATGTCGTTGCACAGTTCGACGCATTCGTCGCAGATGAACACGCTCGGGCCCGCGATCAGCTTGCGGACCTCGTGCTGGCTTTTGCCGCAGAAGGAGCAGTAGAGGATCTTGTTGCTGTCGCCGGAACGACCTTGGCGGTCTTCGCTCATGCTTCGTTTACCCAATTACCCACCCGGTGAACGGGGGTTCGATTCGAGAATAGCACAGGGCCGGGAGGACGCCAGTCCAACCCCGACCCTGCAGAATAGTGCTTTGTTTTCCGTGACTTGGCTGCGTCAGGCCGGTTGGATCGATTCCTCCGGGCGCCGCTCCAGCACTTCATCCACCAGGCCATAGGCCTTGGAATCGAGCGCGCTCTTGAAGTTGTCGCGCTCGGTATCGCGGGCGATGGTCTCCAGCGACTGGCCGGTGTGCTTGGCCAGGATCTCGTTCAGCCGTGCGCGCAGGGTCAGGATCTCGCGGGCGTGGATGTCGATGTCGGTGGCCTGGCCCTGGAAGCCGCCGAGCGGCTGGTGGATCATGACCCGCGAGTTCGGCAGCGCGTAGCGCTTGCCCGCCGCGCCCGATGCCAGCAGCAGCGCGCCCATCGAGGCGGCCTGGCCGATGCAGATCGTGCTCACGTCCGGCTTGATGTACTGCATGGTGTCGTAGATCGCCATGCCGGCGGTGACCACGCCGCCGGGCGAGTTGATGTAGATGCTGATGTCCTTTTCCGGGTTCTCCGCTTCCAGGAACAGCAGCTGGGCCACGATCACGTTGGCCATGTGGTCGTCGATCGGCCCCACCAGGAAGATCAACCGCTCCTTCAGCAGGCGCGAGTAGATGTCGTAGGCGCGCTCGCCGCGGCTGGTCTGCTCGACCACCATCGGCACCAGGTTCAGGGCTTTGGTCTCAATGCTCATCGTTCTTCCTGTTCTAGCTCCGACCTGCGCCGGCGCCCGCTTCGAGAAGCCCGCGCCGGGGGGCGCGGACCGTGACGGAATCCCGCCGGGCGTCAGACCCGGATGGCTTCCTGGAACGACAGTGCCTGTTCGGTGTGCTGGGCGCGCTCGGCGATCCAGTCGATCACCTGCTCTTCCATCACCCGGCTCTGCAGTCCTCCCATCAACTGGGGGTCGTTGCGGTACATCTCAATGACCTGCTCGGGCTCCTCGTAGGTCGAGGCGATCAGGCGCAGGGTCTCGCTGACCCGCTTGGGATCCAGGCGCAGTTCGTTGCGCGCGGCGACCTCGCCGACCAGCAGGCCGACCAGCACGCGCTTGTGCGCCGCCTCCACGAAGGCCTTGTAGGCATCGTCGGGCATCTGCCCGGGATCGCGGCCGCTGCGGCGCAGCTGGTCCAGTTGCTGCTCCAGCATGCCGCGCGCCTCGTTCTCCACCAGCCTGGGCGGCAGCTCGACGCTGGCATAGGCGGCGATCAGCTGCTCGCCGACCTCGCGGCGCAGGCGGTTCATCAGCGCGCCCTTCAGCTCGCGCTCGAGGTTGGTGCGGATTTCCTTGCGGAACTGCTCCTCGTCGCCGCTCTTGACGCCGAAGCTCTTGATGAACTCCTTGTTCACCTCAGGCAGCACCGGCTCGGACACTTCCAGCGCCTTCACGTGCACCTGCACCGTCTTGCCGGCGAGCTGCGGCACGCGCCAGTCGGCCGGGAAGTCGACGTCCAGCGTCTTCTCCTCGCCCTTGGCCAGGCCGACCAGGCCCTGCTCGATCTTGTCGAACATCACGCCCGAGCCGATCACGCTGCTGCCCTTCTCAACGCCTTCGGCGGGCAGGCGCTCGTCGCCGGCCTGCGACCAGGTCTCCAGCGCCACCAGGTCGCCGGCCTGGGCACCGCGCTCGACCGGGTTCCAGGTGCGGCGCTGCAGGCGCAGGTTCTCGATCATCTGGTCGATGTCGGCGTCGGTGATCTCGGCGGTGTGGCGGACCACGGTCAGCTGGGTGACGTCGATGTCGCCGAAGTCCGGCACCAGCTCGACGGTGGCGACGAAGTCCAGATCGCCCTCGCCGGCACGGTCGATGCGCGGGGCGCCGGCGATGCGCAGCGCGTTCTCGCGCACGACTGAATCGAAGGTCTCGCGCAGCAGGCCGTCCAGCGCCTCGGCGCGCACCTGCGGCCCGTAGCGCTGCTCGATCACCTTGGCCGGCACCTTGCCCGGACGGAAGCCCTTGATGCGCGCGGTACGCGCGATCTCGCGCAGGCGGCCGCCGACATGGGTCTGCAGGCGATCTTCCGGCAGCGAGAAGGTCAGGCGGCGTTCCAGGTTGCCGGTGGATTCGATCGAAGCTTGCATGTTGACTCCTGCCACCGACGGCTCCCGGCCGCCGGCATCGATGATTGAGAAAGGTTCGGTTGGACGGGCCCGCGATCGGCCGCAGCCCTTTAGTTTCGCCGATTATGGAGGGCACCGCCAGCGGCACCGGGCAGGCGGCCCGGCCAGCGGCGGCAATGCACGGCATCGGCAATGGCGCCGCGGCGCCCGTCGCGGCAGGCCGGCCCGGATGGTGCGAAAGGGGGGACTCGAACCCCCACGCCTTGCGGCGTCAGAACCTAAATCTGGTGCGTCTACCAATTCCGCCACTTTCGCGAGGCCGGCCGGAGCCGCTGCCATTGTTGCAGGCGCCGGCGCAAAGAAAAAGGCATCCGCTCGCGCGGATGCCTTAAATTGGTGGGCCGTCAAGGATTCGAACCTTGGACCAATTGATTAAGAGTCAACTGCTCTACCAACTGAGCTAACGGCCCTGAAACTGAGTCGCTCATTATAGGAGCGACGATGCCTTCATGCAACACCTCGAAGGCAGGTTTCAGTGGGGTGGCTGAGGGGACTCGAACCCCCGACATCTGGAATCACAATCCAGTACTCTAACCAACTGAGCTACAGCCACCACTGAAAAACCTTCCCGCCGCACCGCCCGGTGGCGCGCCCGACAGGACTCGAACCTGTAACCGCCGGCTTAGAAGGCCGGTGCTCTATCCGGTTGAGCTACGGGCGCCCGATACCGGCTATCGCATTCCAACCCGCCGGAAGCTCGGATTGGTCGGGGTAGAGGGATTCGAACCCCCGACATCCTGCTCCCAAAGCAGGCGCGCTACCAGACTGCGCTATACCCCGGCGGAACGGATCCTCCCGAGCCATACGGGTCCGGAAGGTCGGCTATTGTGGGAATCCGCGCGGCCGCTGTCAATGACGAATGGCGCCCGACCTCGCATCGGCTATGCTTGGGCCCACTTGGGACGCCGCCGTTGGCGTCCACGACAACACCACGGGAGACGAGACCACATGTTACGCAGCGGCAATCCTGCCTTGCAGGAATCCACCTTCCTCGACCTCGGCAGCGGCGCGGTCGTCACCCGCAACAGCGGGGCGATGACGCTGGCGGGCACCGTCAACAAGACCGGCGTGCTGCTCCTGCTGGCGGTGCTCACCGCCGCGTTCGCATGGAACCAGACCCTGGGCGCCGATGGCCAGCCGCTGCCGGCGGCGCGGCTGTACATGATCGGCGGCGTCATCGGCGGGCTGGTGTTCGCGCTGGCGACGATCTTCAAGAAGACCTGGGCGCCGGTGACGGCACCGCTGTACGCGCTGACCGAAGGCCTGTTCCTGGGCTCGATCTCGGCCATCTACGAGGCGCGCTTCAACGGCATCGTGTTCCAGGCGGTGCTGCTGACCTTCGGCACGCTGTTCGCGCTGCTGTTCGCCTATCGCAGCGGGATGATCCGCGCCACCGAGAACTTCAAGCTCGGCGTGGTGGCGGCCACCGGCGGCATCGCGCTGGTGTACCTGGCCACGATCGTGCTGGGATTCTTCAATGTCAGCGTCCCGTTCATCCACGAGTCGGGGTTGATCGGCATCGGCTTCAGCCTGTTCGTGGTGGTGATCGCGGCGCTGAACCTGGTGCTGGACTTCGATTTCATCGAGAACGGCGTGGACCAGGGCGCACCCAAGTACATGGAGTGGTACGGCGCGTTCGGGCTGATGGTGACGCTGGTGTGGCTGTACATCGAGTTCCTGCGGCTGCTGTCGAAGCTGCAGTCGCGGAACTGAGAAAGGCCGGGATTCGGGATTCGGGATTCGGGATTCGGGATTCGGGATTCGCAAGAGCGTAGTCCGGCGAAGACCGGCTGGAACGAGAAAGGGCGCCCTGGGGCGCCCTTTCTCGTTCTGCCTGCCGCACCGTGATTCAGAGCCGGCTGGCGATCGCCTTGGCGAAGCCCTGGGTGTTGCCGCTGCCGCCCAGGTCGGGGGTCAGCGAATCCTTGGCTTCCAGGGTGGCGACGATGGCCTTGCGCAGGCGCTCGGCGTTCTGCGGCTGGCCGACGTGGTCGAGCAGCTGCGCCGCGCCCAGCAGCAGCGCGCACGGGTTGGCCTTGCCCTGCCCGGCGATGTCCGGCGCCGAGCCGTGCACGGCCTCGAAGATCGCCGCGTCCTTGCCGATGTTGGCGCCCGGCGCCAGGCCGAGGCCGCCGACCAGGCCGGCGCACAGGTCGGAAAGGATGTCGCCGAACAGGTTGGTGGTGACGATGACGTCGAACTGCTCCGGACGCATCACCAGCTGCATGCAGGCGTTGTCGACGATCATCTCCTGGAACTCGATCTCCGGGTACTGCGCGGCCACTTCGCGCGCCACCTTCAGGAACAGGCCCGAGGTGGACTTGATGATGTTGGCCTTGTGCACCGCGGTGACCTTCTTGCGGCCGACGCTGCGGGCCAGGTCGAAGGCGTAGCGGACGATGCGCTCGGAACCGGTGCGGGTGACGCGGGCCATGGACACGGCGGTCTCGCCGTCGGCCGAGACTTCCTGGCCTTCGCTCAGGTAGGCGCCCTCGGTGTTCTCGCGCACCGTGATCAGGTCCACGCCGTCGGAGAAGCGAGACCTGGTGTTGGGGAACGAGATGGCCGGACGCACGTTGGCGTACAGGTCGAACTGGCGGCGCAGGGCCACGTTGATCGAGCTGAAGCCCTCGCCCACCGGCGTGGTCAGCGGGCTCTTGAGCGCGATCTTGTTCTTGCGGATCGAGTCCAGGGTGGCGGCCGGCAGCAGCTCGCCGTGCTTCTCCAGGGCGACCAGGCCGGCGTCGGCTTCTTCGTAGGCCAGGCCGGTGTTCAGCGCGTCGAGCACGAACAGGGTGGCATCCATGATCTCCGGGCCAATGCCGTCGCCGCGGATGACCGTGATTGTCTGTGTCATTGAGTTGGGATTCCGAACAGGGGGATGCGCCGGCCGGCAGTCCGGAACACAGGCGCGGGATGATGATCTGTCCGGCAATTATGCCCGAACGGTCCGACCCGCCCCAAATCGACCATGGTCTTAGCGGACAGGGCAAGGGGCGGCGCCTGGCGCCCCCTGGGATTGCAGCGGCCACCGCAGGAGCCACCTGCAGGAGCGACTTCAGTCGCGATGAAGCTCTACGGGTAAAGCCTCATCGCGACTGAAGTCGCTCCTACAACGTTGCCCCTGCATTCGACCCGGTGGCCGGGGACAGGCTCTCAGCCGTGCTCGTGCCCGGCCGGCGGCGCGGCGTTGCCGGCCTCCAGCTGGTCAAGGAAGTCCACCGCGCGGCGCAGGTGCGGGATCACGATCGACCCGCCGACCACCAGGCCGACCGAGAAGGTCTCGAAGAACTCCTCGCGGCTGACGCCGGCCTCCTTGCACTGGGCGACGTGATAGCTGATGCAGTCGTCGCAGCGCAGCACCAGCGAGGCGACCAGGCCCAGCAGCTCCTTGGTCTTCACGTCGAGCGCGCCGGCCTGGTAGGTCTGGGTGTCGAGCGCGAAGAAGCGCCGCACCACCTGGTTGGGCTCGGCCAGGATGCGCTGGTTCATGCGCTGGCGGAACTCGGTGAACTCGCGCAGGCGGTCGCCGCCCTGCTCCCCGGCGCTCATGCGCCGACTCCGGAGGCGGTGCCGGCCAGCAGAGGCTCGAGCCTGCCGGCGCGGTGCAGCGCCATCATGTCGTCGTAGCCGCCGACATGGACGTCGCCGACGAAGATCTGCGGCACGCTGGTGCGGCGGGTGCGCGCCATCATCTTCTCGCGCTCGGCCGGGTCCTGGTCGATGCGGACCTCGGTCCAGGTGCGGCCCTTGCTCTTGAGGAAGTTCTTGGCCGCCACGCAGTACGGGCAGACGGCGGTGGAGTAGATGGTGATCTGCGGGGCGCCGACGGCGCCTTCGGTGTCGCTCAAGGGAAACTCCCGGCACAGGATGTGGTCTGAGCATATGGTAGCGGCCGGGTGGCATTTCGATGCCGCTGCCGCAACACTGTGGATTGCGGAGCGGTTCATGGCCCGTCCGCCACCGTCACCGCCCCCGCGCCTGGAGCCTGCCTTGCGTCCGTCCCTGCTCGCCGCTGCCCTGACCCTGTCCCTGGCTGCCGTCGTGGCGCCGGCGCAGGAGAGCCGGCTGCCCGACATCGGCTCCTCGGCCGGCGAGCTGCTGACGCCGGCGCGCCAGGCCGAGTACGGCAAGATGATGCTGGGCGAGCTGCGCAACTACGGCTACGTGCTCGACGACCCGCTGATCGAGGACTGGCTGCAGACCATGGGCACGCGCCTGGGCGCGGCCAGCGACCAGCCGCGCCAGCCGTTCACCTTCTTCATGCTGAAGCAGCGCCAGATCAACGCCTTCGCCACGCTGGGCGGCTACATCGCGGTCAACGCCGGGCTGGTACTGACCGCCGAGCGCGAGGACGAGGTGGCGGCGGTGCTGTCGCACGAGATCGCGCACGTCACCCAGCAGCACGTGCTGCGCGGGGTCGAGCGCGCCCAGCGCGACCAGATCCCGATCCTGCTGGGCATGCTGGCGGCGGTGGTGGCCGCGCAGCAGGCCGGCGGCAACTCGTCCGGCGACGCCTCGATGGCGGCGATCACCAGCGGCCTGGGGCTGATGCAGCAACGGCAGATCGACTACACCCGCTCCAACGAGTCGGAGGCCGATCGCCTGGGCATCCGCACCCTGTCGCGCGCGGGCTACGACGTCGACGCGATGGCCGGCTTCTTCGAGCGCATGTCGCTGGCCATGCGCGGCAACGAGGGCGGCTACAGCGCGCCGGACTACCTGCAGACCCACCCGGTCACCGCCACCCGCATCAGCGAGGCGCACCAGCGGGCCGAGCAGATGAAGAAGAACACCGTGGTGCTGACCACCTCGGTGCCCGGCGGCGTGCGCGAGGAACGGGTGGACCCGGCCGATCCCTCGCTGCAGGGTCCGATCCAGCCCAGCGGCAACCCGCTGCTGCCGGCCAGCTTCCAGGTGCCCTACGAGGACCTCTCGCGCGGCAGCAGCGGCCAGTTCGAGTGGGCCAGGGAACGCCTGCGCGTGCTCAGCGCGGACACCCCCGCCGCCGCGATCCGCGAGTACGAGGGCCTGCGCCGCGGCAGCAAGAGCGGCCTGAGCGACGCCCAGCGCTACGGCCTGGCGCTGGCGCGGCTGCGCAGCGGCGCCAGCCCGATGGAGGCGGCGCACGAGCTGGGCGTGCTGCTGGACGGCCATCCCGACAACCTGTGGCTGACCCTGGCACTGGCCGAGGCCGAGTCGCGCGCAGGCGACAAGGCCCAGGCCAATGCCCGCTTCGAGGCCGAGCTCAAGCGCCTGCCCGGCAACCGCTCGGTGGCGCTCACCTATGCCGCCCTGCTGAACGGGCAAGGCGACAGGCAGGCCGGGCAGCGCGCGCAGGCGGTGCTGCGGCCGCTGCTGGCGCGTGCCGGCGAGGACCCGGTGTTCCAGCAGACCTACGCCCGCGCCTGCGAGCTGGCCGGCGACCCGGTCCGCGCCAGCGAGGCCTACGCCGAGGCCGCCTTCCTCAACGGCCGCCCGGAACAGGCGCTGCTGCAGCTGCAGGCGCTGAAGAAACGCGACGACCTGGACTACATGTCGCGTGCACGCATCGACGCCCGCATCACCGCCATCACCCCGACCGTGCTGGAGATGCGCCGCCAGGGCATCCACGACCCGGACATGGGCCGGCGCTGAGCCGCGGTGAGCGCCGCAGCCAGCCCCGGCGCCTGTCCCTGTCCCTGTAGGAGCGACTTCAGTCGCGATGGGGCGTTACTGGGGAAGCCCCATCGCGACTGAAGTCGCTCCTACAGTTCCCCCTTTCACAGGTCCCTTCCGCGGGGAATACGGCCACGCGCACCGCGCCCCCTGTCACCGGAGCGTCACAAAACCGTAGTCTACTGGCACCCTCCCTTGGCGACTCCCGGTAGCACGCGTGCAGAAACGCATCCTGATCGTCGACGACGAACCCGCGATCCGCGACATGGTGGCCTTCGCCCTGCGCAAGGGCGAGTTCGAGCCGGTGCATGCCGGCGACGCGCGCGAGGCGCAGACCGCCATCGTCGACCGCGTCCCCGACCTGATCCTGCTGGACTGGATGCTGCCCGGCACCAGCGGCCTGGAGCTGGCCCGGCGCTGGCGCCGCGACGATCTCACCCGCGACATCCCGATCATCATGCTCACCGCCCGCGGCGAGGAGAACGACCGTGTCGGCGGGCTGGAAGCCGGCGTGGACGACTACGTGGTCAAGCCGTTCTCGGCACGCGAGCTGCTGGCGCGCATCCGCGCGGTGATGCGGCGCTCGCGCGAGGACGACGAGGACGGCAGCGTGAGCGTCGGCCCGCTGCGCATCGACGGTGCCGCGCACCGGCTGTTCGCCGGCAGCGCGCCGGTAACGATCGGCCCCACCGAGTACCGCCTGCTGCACTTCTTCATGACCCACGCCGAGCGCGTGTACACCCGCGCCCAGCTGCTCGACCACGTCTGGGGCGGCAGCGTGTACGTGGAAGAGCGCACGGTGGACGTGCACATCCGCCGCCTGCGCAAGACGCTGGAGCCGTTCGCCGCGCAGGACATGGTGCAGACCGTGCGCGGCGCCGGCTACCGGTTCTCGGCGGCGGTCTGAGGCGCCGGCCGCGGCACCTTGCCGCGCGCCCTTTCCACCCCCACTGAATCCGACATGCCCGAACACATCCGCTCAGCCTGGTTGCGCACGCTCGGTGCAGTGGCGCTGGCGCTGCTGGCCGCCACCGTGGTCGGCGCGTTGGCCGGGAATGCATGGATGGGGCTGGCGCTGGCGGCACTGGCGGCGGTGGCCTGGCACTACTGGCGCCTGCGCCGGGTGCTGCGCCGGCTGACCGCGCGCCAGCGCTGGGAGCCGCCGCGCGGCGACGGCGTCTGGAACGAGCTGGACCGGCTGCTGTTCCGCAGCCAGCGCGAGATGCGCATGCGCAAGCGGCGCCTGCTGGACATGCTGCGCACCTACCGCGCCGCCGCCGCGGCGCTGCCCGACGCGGTGGTGGTGGTGGACCGCAACAGCCAGCGCGTGCAGTGGTTCAACGAGGCGGCGACCACCCTGCTCGGGCTGCACCATCCGCGCGACCTCGGCACGCCGGTGGTCGAGCGCCTGCAGCCGCTGCCGCTGGCGCAGTGGCTGGCCAGCGGCCGCAATGCCGAGCCGATGCTCGATGCGCCCTCGCCGGCGGACCCGCAGCTGCGCCTGAACATGCGGCTGATCCCGTACTCGGAGGACTACTGGCTGCTGGTGGCGCGCGACGTCAGCAAGCTGCTGCGGCTGGAACAGGTGCGGCAGGACTTCGTCGCCAACGTCTCGCACGAACTACGCACGCCGCTGACGGTGGTGCACGGCTACCTGGACATGCTCGATCCGGAAGACCTGCCCGAGTACGCGCCGATGCTGGCGGAGATGCGCAACCAGTCCCAGCGCATGACCCAGCTGGTGGAGGACCTGCTCACGCTGTCGCGCCTGGAGTCGCAGGAGGATTCCAACGCCGAGGAGCCGGTGCCGATGCGGCCGATGCTGGCCACGCTGCGGCGCGAGGCCGAGGCCCACAGCCAGGGACGCCATACCATCGAGATGTCCGACGAGGCCGGCTGCGACCTGCTGGGATCGGGCAAGGAGCTGCACAGCGCCTTCTCCAACCTGGTCACCAACGCGGTGCGCTACACCCCGGCCGGGGGTACCGTGCGCGTACGCTTCGCCCGCGAGGGCGCCGGCGTGGTGCTGGAGGTGCACGATACCGGCTACGGCATACCCTCCAGCCACCTGCCGCGGCTGACCGAACGCTTCTACCGCGTCTCCAGCAGCCGCTCGCGCGAGAGCGGCGGCACCGGACTGGGGCTGTCGATCGTCAAGCACGTGCTCGGCCGCCACCAGGCACGGCTGCAGATCGTGAGCGAAGTCGGCCGCGGCAGCTGCTTCTCCTGCCACTTCGGCGCCGCCCGGGTGCTGTCGCGGCACGCCGTCGACGTCGCGCCCCCGCCTGCGGCGTGATATGGATGGCGTCGGTGCCGACGAACACCCATCGCGGCCCAACACTCACCGTCTACCGAAATCACCCATGACCCGCGTCCTCCCCGCCCTGCCCAAGCCCACCCAGAACTCGCCCGACCCGCTGCGCGAGCCGGCGCTGTACCTCAACCGCGAGCTGTCGCAGCTGGACTTCAACTTCCGCGTGCTGGCGCAGGCGCTGGACGAGGGCGTGCCGCTGCTGGAACGGCTGCGCTTCCTGTGCATTTCCTGCACCAACCTGGACGAGTTCTTCGAGATCCGCGCCGCCACCGTGCGCCACGCGCAGGACTTCGGGCTGCCGCCGGCGCCGGACGGGATGAGTTCGCAGGCGATCCTGGACGCCATCCACGACCGCGCCGCCAACCTGGTGGAGCAGCAGTACCACTGCTGGAACCACGTGCTGCGCCCGGCGCTGAAGGCAGCGGGCATCGGCGTGCTCGGGCGCAACTCCTGGAACGCGCGGCAGAAGCGCTGGCTGCGCGCCTACTTCCGCAACGAGATCATGCCGGTGCTGTCGCCGCTGGGGCTGGACCCGGCGCACCCGTTCCCGAAGATCCTCAACAAGTCGCTCAACATCGTCGTGGTGCTGGAAGGCACCGACGCCTTCGGCCGCAGCGGCCACCTGGCGATCGTGCGCGCGCCGCGCTCGCTGCCGCGCATCATCCGCCTGCCCAAGAGCCTGTCCGACGACGGCCAGGACTTCGTGTTCCTGTCCTCGGTGCTGTCGTACTTCGTCGGCGAGCTGTTCCCGGGCATGGAGGTCAAGGGCGCCTACCAGTTCCGCGTCACCCGCAACTCGGAGCTGGTGGTGGACGAGGACGAGGTGGAGAACCTGGCGCTGGCGCTGCGCGACGAGCTGGTCGACCGCGGCTACCGGCCGGCGGTGCGGCTGGAGATCGCCGAGGACTGCCCCAAGCCGATCATCCGCACCCTGCTGCACAACTTCGAGCTGTCCGAGAACGCGGTCTACCGCATCGACGGGCCGGTCAACCTCAACCGCGTGGTGCAGGTCTACGACATGGTGCAGCGCCCGGAGCTGAAGTACCCGGCGTTCGTCCCGCGCACGCTGCACGACAGCGACAGCATCTTCGGCATCGTCGCCCATGGCGACGTGCTGCTGCACCACCCGTTCGACGCGTTCACCGCGGTGCTGGACCTGATCCGCCAGGCCGCCGTCGATCCGCAGGTGCTGGCGATCAAGCAGACGCTGTACCGCACCGGCAAGGACTCGGCGATCGTCGAGGCGCTGATCCTGGCCGCGCACAACGGCAAGGACGTGACCGTGGTGGTGGAGCTGATGGCGCGCTTCGACGAGGAGGCCAACCTGGGCCTGGCCGACCGCCTGCAGGAGGCCGGGGTGCAGGTGGTGTACGGCGTGGTCGGCTTCAAGACCCACGCCAAGATGCTGCTGGTGGTGCGCCGCGAGGGCCGCAAGCTGCGCCGCTACGTGCACATGGGCACCGGCAACTACCACAGCGGCACCGCGCGCGCCTACACCGACCTGGGCCTGATCACCGCCGACCCGGAGATCGGCAACGACGTGCACATGCTGTTCCAGCAGCTTTCCGGGCTCACCGCCAAGGTCAAGCTCAGGCGCCTGCTGCAATCGCCCTTCACCCTGCACGCGGGCATCCTGCAGCGGATCGAGCGCGAGACCCGGCATGCGCGGGCCGGCAGGCCGGCGCGCATCATCGCCAAGATGAACGCGCTCAACGAGCCGCAGGTGATCCGCGCGCTGTACACCGCCTCGCAGGCCGGGGTGCGGATCGACCTGATCGTGCGCGGCGCATGCACGCTGCGCCCCGGGGTTGCGGGCGTGTCCGACAACATCCGGGTGCGCTCGGTGATCGGCCGCTTCCTCGAGCACAGCCGCGTGTACTGGTTCGCCAACGACGGTGCGCCGGAAACCTACTGCGCCAGCGCCGACTGGCTCGAGCGCAACCTGCTGCGGCGCGTGGAGACCTGCTTCCCGATCCTGGACCCGAAGCTGATCGAGCGCATCGAGCACGAGGTGCTGCAGAACTACCTGGACGACAACCTCAACGCCTGGGAACTGCGCGCCGACGGCTGCTACCACAAGCTGCGGCCCGAGCCGGGCCAGCCCCCGCATTCGGCACAGATGGCGCTGCTGGGCACGCTCTGACGCCGCCGGGGCGGGGCATCGGCTACCATTCGCGCCATGCCCTATTCCTCCCTGACCACGCCACCGCTGCAGGATGGCGACCTGCTGGCCGCCATCGACCTGGGCTCCAACAGCTTCCACATGGTCATCGCCCGCTATCTGCTCGGGCAACTGCGGGTCGTGGACCGGTTGCGCGAGACGGTGCGCATGGCCGACGGGCTGGACGGCAAGGGCGGGCTCTCGGCCGAGGCGCGGCAGCGCGCGCTGGAATGCCTGGCCCGCTTCGGCCAGCGCATCCGCGAGGTGCCGTCGCTGCGCATCCGCGCGCTGGCCACCAACACCGTGCGCCAGCTGCGCTCGCCGCAGGCGTTCCTGATGCCGGCCGAGACCGCGCTCGGCCACGCCATCGAGGTGGTCAGCGGCCGCGAGGAGGCGCGCCTGATCTACCTGGGCGTGGCCCACGCGCAGCCGCCCAAGCAGGACCAGCGACGGCTGGTGATCGACATCGGCGGCGGTTCCACCGAGTTCATCATCGGCCGCGGCTTCCAGACCCTGGAGCGCGAGAGCCTGCAGGCCGGCTGCATCGCCAGCACGCGGCGTTTCTTCCCCGGCGGCAAGCTGACCAAGAAGCGCTGGAAGGAGGCGCTGACCGAGATCGGCAGCGAGTTCCAGCAGTTCGCCACCCAGTACCGCGAGATCGGCTGGCACGAGGCCATCGGCTCCTCCGGCACCCACAAGGCGATCGGCGAGATCTGCGCGGCGATGAAGCTGACCAAGGGCGCGATCACCGCCGAGGCGCTGCCGCTGCTGCGCGACGAGCTGCTCAAGGCCAAGCGCATCGAGGACATCCAGCTGCCCGGGCTGTCCGGCGAGCGCCGTCCGATCATCGCCGGCGGCGTGCTGGTGCTGGAGGCGGCGTTCAAGGCGCTGGGGCTGGAGAAGCTCGCGGTGAGCAAGGCGGCCATGCGCGAGGGCATCCTCTACGACATGCTCGGCCGCGCCGGCGACAACGATCCGCGCGACACCTCGGTGGCGGCGCTGATCCGGCGCTACGGCATCGACGAGACCCAGGCCGACCGCGTCGAGGCCACGGCGATGCGCCTGTTCGCGCAGGTCGCCAAGGCCTGGTCGCTGGACGAGGACGATGCACGCATGCTCGGCTGGGCCGCGCGCCTGCAGGAACTCGGGCTGGCCATCGCGCACAGCGGCTACCACGTGCACGGCGCCTACGTGCTCGAGCACTCGGACATCGCCGGCTTCTCGCGCCAGGAGCAGCTGCTGCTGTCCACGCTGGTGCGCACCCATCGCCGCAGCGTGCCCAAGTCCGTGTTCGAGGCGCTGCCCGAACGCCTGGTACCCACCGCGCGCCGGCTGGCGGCGCTGCTGCGGCTGGCGGTGCTGCTGCACCGCGCCCACGAGTCCGACCCCATTCCCACGCTCGACCTGACTGCCGAGAACGACACCCTGTCGCTGATCGTGTCGCAGGCCTGGATCGAGGCCCGCCCGCTGCTACGCGCCGACATGCTGGCCGAGGTCGAGGGCATCGCCGGCCTGGGCATCGGCTTCAGGCCGTTTGTGGCTTGAGGGCCGGGATTGGGGATTCGGGATTGGGGATTGGTTGAAGCAAAAGCGCCCTTGCCAATCCCCCCACCCCCATGCCCCAACCCCGCCCCCCAGGAACCCCGG
>NZ_JAJOZS010000014.1:49405-113820 GCF_021168555.1 Stenotrophomonas sp. MMGLT7
GTGTTGGGGTTGGGGGTTGGGGTGTTGGGTGCCTCAAACCCGCCCATCCCCAATCCCCAATCCCGAATCCCCAATCCCGGCCCCGATGTAACCGCGTCGACGCGAAACCGACACACTGCTGCCACCGTCTGCCGCCACGCTGCCGCAAACGGGAGTCATGGCCATGCGCTACGCGATCGTCAGCGAAACCTATCCACCCGAAGTCAATGGCGTCGCCCTCACCGTGCAGAGCCTGGAACAGGGACTGCGCGCGCTCGGCCACACGGTGGAGC
Organism: Stenotrophomonas sp. MMGLT7; assembly: GCF_021168555.1. Taxonomy (GTDB): domain Bacteria; phylum Pseudomonadota; class Gammaproteobacteria; order Xanthomonadales; family Xanthomonadaceae; genus MMGLT7. Next base: position 49,678 of record NZ_JAJOZS010000014.1, read on the forward strand.
TGGTGCGTCCGCGCCAGGATGCGGACCGGACCGACAGCGCCGGGACGATGCTGGTGCGGGGCGCCGCGCTGCCCCGCTACCCGGGCCTGAAGTTCGGCCTGCCCGCGACCCAGCGACTGACCCGGCACTGGCAGCAGACACGGCCTGATGCGATCTACGTGGCCACGGAAGGCCCGCTGGGATGGTCGGCGGTGCGCGCCGCCCGGCGCCTGGGCATCGCGGTGGCCACCGGCTTCCATACCCGCTTCGACGAATACCTGGCCGACTACGGCGCCGCCTGGCTGCAGGCTGCGGCGCTGCGCTGGATGCGCCGCTTCCACAACCAGGCCGACGCCACCCTGGTACCGACCCGCGAGTTGCAGCAGCTGCTGGCCGAACAGGGCTTCCAGCGGGTGGAACTGCTGGCACGGGCGGTGGACGGCCTGCAGTTCGACCCGCAGCGGCGCGATCCGGCGCTGCGCGAGGAGTGGGGCATCGACGACAACGGCTTTGCCGCCATCCACGTCGGCCGCATCGCCGCCGAGAAGAACCTGCCGCTGGCGGTGCGTGCCTTCCGCCGCCTGCAGCAGCTGCGCCCGAAGGCGCGCTTCGTCTGGGTCGGCGACGGCCCGCAGCGCGAGCGGCTGGCGCACGAGAATCCCGACTTCATCTTCTGCGGCATCCAGCGCGGCGAAGCGCTGGCCCGGCACTTCGCCAGCGCCGACCTGTTCCTGTTCCCCAGCCGCAGCGAGACCTTCGGCAACGTCACCCTGGAGGCGATGGCCAGCGGCGTGGCCACGGTGGCCTTCGACTACGGCGCCGCGCGCGAGTACCTGCGCGATGGCGTCAACGGTGCCGCCGTGGCCGACGAGGAGGCCTTCGTCGCCGCCGCGCTGCGCCTGGGCTGCAGCGACGCGCTGCGCCGGCAGATGGGCGGCGAGGCCGCGCTGGCGATGAAGAAGCTGCAGCCGCAGCGGGTGGTGGCCGATTTCGACCATCTGCTCGCCAACCTCTCCCGGCTCAGGGGGCCGCATGTCGTCCACGCCGCTTGAACTGCTGCGCCACCACGACACCCGCTGGTGCCGGCGCATCAACCACTGGTGCCGGCGGCAGCGGCTACGCCGCTTTTTCGCCGTCGTCAGCCGGCTCGGCGACGGCGTGTTCTGGTATGCGCTGATGGCCGCGCTGGTGCTCGCCGACGGCCTCGACGGCCTGCGCGCCAGCGCCCACATGGCCGCCACCGGCGTGGCCGCGCTACTGTTCTACAAGACGCTCAAGCGCTGTACCCGGCGGCCGCGGCCGTTCGCCGCCGACCTGCGCATCCGCGCCTGGACGGCACCGCTGGACGAATTCAGCTTCCCCTCCGGGCACACCCTGCACGCGGTGTCGTTCACGGCCATCGCCCTGGCCTACTACCCCTGGCTGGCGCCGCTGCTGCTGCCGTTCGCCGCCTGCGTGGCGCTGTCGCGGGTGGTACTGGGGCTGCACTACCCCAGCGACGTGCTCGCCGCGACGCTGATCGGCCTGATGCTGGCCAGCCTGTCGCTGTGGGTGGGCTGAGGGAAGCCGGGATTGGGGATTCGTGATTGGCAAAAGCGCTTTTGCTTCTACCAATCCCGAATCCCGAATCCCCAATCCCCGCTCCACTACAATACGGCGATGACGACCCTGTTCATCTCCGACCTGCACCTGGACCCGTCGCGGCCCGCCATCACCGAGCTGTTCCTGCGCTTCCTGCGCGAGGAGGCCTCCGCGGCCGACGCGCTGTACATCCTGGGCGACCTGTTCGAAGCCTGGATCGGCGACGACGTGCCTTCCGAGACCGCCGACGCCGTGGCCACGGCGCTGCATGCACTGGCGGGAAGCGGGGTGCCGACCTACTTCATGCACGGCAACCGCGACTTCCTGGTCGGCCGCGACTACGCCGGCCGCGCCGGCTTCCGCCTGCTGCCCGATCCGTGCGTGATCGAACTCTACGGCCAGCCCACCCTGCTCACCCACGGCGACCTGCTGTGCACCGACGACACCGCCTACCAGGCGTTCCGCGCACAGACGCGCGACCCGGCGTTCCAGGCGCAGTTCCTGTCGCAACCGATCCCGGCGCGCATCGCCTTCGCGCAGAAGGCCCGCGCCGCCAGCCAGGCGCGCCAGTCGGAGCTCAAGCACGACGACCAGGCGCAGTTCGAGAGCATCACCGACGTGGCCCCGGCCGAGGTGCAGGCCACCTTCGCCCGCTACGGCATCGACCGCATGATCCACGGCCATACCCATCGCCCTGCCATCCACCACCTGGACGTGGATGGGCATCCCTGCACCCGCATCGTGCTGGGGGACTGGTACGAGCAGGGATCGGTGCTGCGGGTGGACGAGGACGGGCTCGACCTGGAGCGGCTGCCGGCTGCCGGCGGCTAGACTTCCGACACCGCCGCCTCGCGACCCAGACCATGACCGCGCCAGACCGCACCCCGCGCACCAAGGGCTCGGCCATCGAGCGGGTGATGGAGATCGTGGAAATGGTCTCCGCCTCGCCGCGCCCTCCGTCCCCGGCCGACATCGCCTGGCAGTTGGACATTCCCAAGCCGACCGTGCACCGCCTGCTGCAGCAGTTGCAGTCCGACGGCTACCTGCAGCTGAACATGCGCGGCCAGGTGGTGCCGGGCGAACGCCTGGTCACCGTCGCCCGCGGGGTGCTCTACACCAGCCGCCACAAGGCGCTGCGGCAGACGATACTGCGCCGGCTGTCGGCCGAGGTCGACGAGACCTGCGGCATCTCCCTGGCCGACGGCGTGGAGATGGTCTACTACGACCGCGTGCAGAGCAATTGGCCGCTGCAGATCCACCTGCCCATCGGCATGCACTCGCCGGTGTGGTGCACCGCCAGCGGCAAGCTGTACCTGAGCACCATCCCCAACCCGCAGCGCGCGCGCATCATCGCCAACCTGCCGCTGCAGCGCATGACCCACCGCACCATCACAGAGCCGGCGGCGCTGGAGGCGACGGTGCAGTCCATCGCCAAGACCGAGCTGGGCATCGACGACGAGGAGTTCATCGCCGGCATGGTCGCGGTATCGGTACCGATCAAGGACACGCAGGGCCGCAGCTACGCGTTCCTGTACGTGCACGCGCCGACCCTGCGCAAGAACATCGACGACCTGCGCGCCTGCGAGCCGGCCATGCGCCGCGCCGCGGCCGACCTGGCCCAGCTGATCGAATCGCCCGAGCACGACGTCTGACATCGCGCGTCCCGGTCCGCGGCCCGGCGCATGCCGATGCGGCGGCGCCGGAGTAATCCGGGGCGCAACGACGCACCGGCAATCGGCAATCGGCAATCGGCAATCGGCAATCGGCAATCGGATGATCGTCGCGGCATTGCGGCCAGGGCGATGACGTCGCGTGGCCGCAAGCGGGGAGACCCCTCCTCCCGCCCGGCCGGATGAGGGCGGCCGGGGCGGAAGCAAGGGCTGCTTCAACCGAAGGCCGGCATCGAGAACTGTGAGCCCTCGCGCACGCCGGCCGAGGGCCAGCGCTGGGTGATGGTCTTGCGGCGGGTGTAGAAGCGCACGCCGTCCGGGCCGTAGGCCGACAGGTCGCCGAACAGCGAGCGCTTCCAGCCGCCGAAGCTGTGGTAGGCCACCGGCACCGGCAGCGGCACGTTGATGCCGACCATGCCGACCTTGATGTGGTCGCTGAAGTAACGCGCCGCCTCGCCGTCGCGGGTGTAGATGCAGGTGCCGTTGCCGTACTCGTGGGCGTCGATCAGGTCCATCGCCTCCTGCATCGTCCCCACGCGCATCACCTGCAGTACCGGCCCGAAGATCTCGCTGCGGTAGCTGTCCATGTCCGGCCTGACGCCGTCGATCAGCGTGCCGCCGACATAGAACCCGTGCGCGCAGCCGTCCACCTTCGGCCCACGGCCATCGACCACGATCCTCGCGCCCTGCCGTTGCGCGCTGTCGATGAAGCCCACCACCTTGTCGCGGTGCTGCGGGGTGATCACCGGGCCGAAATCGTTGCTGCCGTCGTCGAAGGCGCCGACCTTGAGGGTTTCCATCGCCTTGGCCAGCGCGGCGACCAGCCGGTCGCCGGTGTCCTCGCCCACCGCCACCGCCACCGACAGCGCCATGCAGCGTTCGCCGGAGGAACCGAAGGCCGCGCCGATCAGCGAGCTGACCGCGTTGTCCAGATCCGCATCGGGCATGACGATGGCGTGGTTCTTCGCCCCGCCCAGCGCCTGGCAGCGCTTGCCGTGCGCGGTGGCGGTGGCATAGACGTACTCGGCGATGGGGGTGGAGCCGACGAAGCTCACCGCCTGCACGCGCGGGTCGGTCAGCAGCGTATCCACCGCCTCCTTGTCGCCGTTGACCACGTTCAGCACGCCCGGCGGCAGGCCGGCCTCGTGCAGCAGCTCGGCCACGTACAGCGCCGCGCCCGGGTCGCGCTCGGAGGGCTTGAGCACGAAGGTGTTGCCGCAGACGATGGCCAGCGGGAACATCCACAGCGGCACCATCGCCGGGAAATTGAACGGGGTGATGCCGGCCACCACGCCCAGCGGCTGGAACTCGCTCCACGAGTCGATGCCGGGGCCGACGTTGCGGCTGTACTCGCTCTTGAGCAGCTGCGGCGCGGCGCAGGCGAACTCCACGTTCTCGATGCCGCGCTGCAGCTCGCCGGCGGCGTCGTGGGCGATCTTGCCGTGCTCGCGGCCGATCAGCTCGCAGATCCTGTCCGCGTTCTGCTCCAGCAGGTCGCGGAAGCGGAACATGACCCGCGCGCGCTTGGCCGGGGGCGTGGCGCGCCAGGCCGGAAACGCGGCCTGCGCGGCGGCGATGGCGGCTTCCACGGTGGCCTTGCCGGCGATGGCGACACGGCTGCCGACCTCGCCGATGGACGGGTTCCACACTTCCTGCAGCCGGTGCGCGTCGGTCACCGGCCTGCCGCCGATGAGATGTCCGGTCAGCGGCAGGTCGTTCGCCGCGGCGGCATTGGTATCGATCACGGCATTCATGCGCGCTTGGCCTCCAGTTGCGGTTCCGCCCACAGCGAGCGGTAGATGTCGACGATGTCCTGCGCGCTGGGCACGCGCGGGTTGTTGCCCGGCGAACCGGAGGCGAGCGCCTGCTCGGCCATGGTCGGCAGCAGCGAGAAGAAGCGCTCGTGGCCGGCGCCGAACTCTTCCAGCGTGGGTACCTGCAGCTCGGCGTTGATCGCATACAGGAAGTCGATCAGCTTGCCGTTGGCGGTGGCGTCGTCGTCGTGCGGACCGGCCGCACCGATGAAGCGTGCGCAGTCGGCATAGCGCGCATGCGCGGCCGGCAGCGACCACTGGGTGACCGCCGGCAGCAGCATGGCGTTGGACAGGCCGTGCGGCACGTGGAAGAACGCGCCGATCGGCCGGCTCATGCCGTGCACCAGCGCCACCGAGGCGTTGGAGAAGGCGATGCCGGCCAGCGTGGCGCCGAGCATCATCGCCTCGCGCGCCGCCTTGTCGCTGCCGTCGTGGTAGACGCGGCGCAGGTTCGGCCCGATCAGGCGCATCGCGGCGATGGCCTGGCTGTCGCTGTACGGGCTGGCCTTGCGGCTGACGTACGCCTCCATCGCGTGGGTGAGCGCGTCGATGCCGGTGTCGGCGGTGGTGCGCGGCGGCACGCTGACGGTGAGGTTGTAGTCCACCAGCGCCGCCACCGGCATGAAGCCCAGGCCCACGCACAGCAGTTTCTCGTCGTTGGCCTCGTCGGTGATGATGGTGAAGCGGGTGCACTCCGAGCCGGTGCCGGCGGTGGTGGGGATGGCGACGATCGGCAGGCCCGGCTCGTTCACCTGGCGCGGGAAACGGTAGTCGCGCACCGTGCCGCCATGCTTGCCGAGGATGGCGATCGCCTTGGCGCTGTCGATCGGGCTGCCGCCGCCCAGGGCCACGATCGCGTCGTAGTCGCCCTGGCGCACCTTCTCCACTCCCGCCGCGATCGACGCGTCGGTCGGCTCGGGCACCGTTTCGTCGAACACGTCGCAGGCGATGCCGGCCTGCGCCAGCGCCTGCTGCACGGCCGCCGCATAGCCGAGCCTGACCATCATCCTGTCGGTCACCAGCAGCGGGCGCGAGCACCCGAGCTGCGCCAACACCTCGCCGGCCTTGTGGCTGGCATCGGCCCCGACGTGCATCACGCGGGGCAGGACCACCTGTACGGACATCGCACCCTCCCGAAAGTTAAGTTATTTCGATACGAAACGTATCATTTTTGTGGAACCAAGAAATTCGACCTTAGGCTTATGTGCGACGCAGCAAGGATCCCTTTTCCGTTTGGGTCTGGCACCGCGCCGTCGGCCGCGGGAGCGGCCCTGTCACCTTTGGTCGAATGGACGACCAATTCTCATATCGATAGAAATCGTATCGTTTTAAATACACCCCGGGTCCGGCGCGCGCCGGGCCCCACGCATCGAAGCTCGACTCATTGGAGGGATGAAATGGCTTCCACCTACCCCGCGGCTGCCGACGCCGGCAACCTGACCACCGGGCACAAGCGCGTGATCATCGCGTCCAGCCTGGGCACGGTCTTCGAGTGGTACGACTTCTTCCTGTATGGATCGCTGGCGGCCAACATCGCCCACCAGTTCTTCAGCGGGGTCAACGAGACCACCGGCTTCATCTTCACCCTGCTGGCCTTCGCCGCCGGCTTCTTCGTGCGGCCGTTCGGCGCGGCGCTGTTCGGCAGCCTCGGCGACCGCATCGGCCGCAAGTACACCTTCCTGATCACCATCCTGATCATGGGCAGTTCCACCTTCCTGGTGGGCGTGCTGCCCAGCTACGCCAGCATCGGCATCACCGCGCCGATCATCCTGATCGTGCTGCGCATGCTGCAGGGCCTGGCCCTGGGCGGCGAGTACGGCGGCGCGGCGACCTACGTGGCCGAGCACGCGCCGGACGGCAAGCGTGGCTACTACACCAGCTACATCCAGACCACCGCCACCGTCGGCCTGTTCCTGTCGCTGCTGGTGATCCTGGCCTGCCGCATGAGCCTGGGCAACGAGGCCTTCGATGCCTGGGGCTGGCGCCTGCCGTTCCTGCTGTCGATCGTGCTGCTGGGCGTGTCGGTATGGATCCGCATGCAGCTGCACGAATCGCCGCTGTTCAAGCAGATGAAGGAGCAGGGCCGCACCTCCAAGTCGCCGCTCCGCGAGAGCTTCCGGGGCGGCAACGCCAGGCGCATGCTGATCGGGCTGTTCGGCGCGTCCTCCGGCGAGGCCGTGGTCTGGTACACGGGCCAGTTCTACGCGCTGTTCTTCATGACCCAGTCGCTGAAGATCGACGGCACCACCGCCAACCTGCTGCTGGCCGGCGCGCTGGCGCTGGCCTGTCCGTTCTTCATCCTGATGGGCTGGCTGTCGGACCGCATCGGCCGCAAGCCGGTGCTGCTGGGCGGCTTCGCGCTGGCGGTGTTCACCTTCTTCCCGCTGTTCAAGGCGCTGACCCACTACGGCAACCCGGCCATCGAGGAAGCCCGCAACGCGTCGCCGGCGCTGGTGGTCGCCGACCCGGCCACCTGCAGCTTCCAGTTCGATCCGGTCGGGGTGCGCAGGTTCACCAGCTCCTGCGACATCGCCACGGCCGCACTGACCAAGGCCGGCGTGCCGTACGACATCGAGCCGGCGGCGCCGGGCTCGCTGGCGCAGGTGCGGGTAGGCGCGTCCACGCTGGATTCGTACGAGGGCACAGGCCTGGACAAGGCCGACGACAAGGCCAGGAACGAGACGTTCACCGGTTCGCTCAAGGGCGTACTGAACGACGCCGGCTACCCCGCCAAGGCCGACCCGGCGCGCATCAACAAGCCGATGATGATCGCGGTGCTGTTCATCCTGGCGCTGTACGTGACCATGGTGTACGCGCCGCTGGCCGCGCTGCTGGTGGAGCTGTTCCCCACCAATATCCGCTACACCTCGATGTCGCTGCCCTACCACATCGGCAACGGCTGGTTCGGCGGCTTCCTGCCGGCGATCTCCTTCGGCCTGGTCGCCGCCACCGGCGATATCTACAAGGGCCTGTGGTATCCCATCATCATCGCCGCGATCAACCTGGTGGTGGGCCTGTTCTTCCTGCGCGAGACCAGGAACGTGGACATCTCGCGCTGATCCACCCTGCGCAGGCAGGAACAAGGCCGGCGGGAAGGGCCGGCCTTCTGTTCTCAGCCCGCCCTGCGTGATCTGCGCCATCCATTGAACAGGCCAGCAGACACCGCAAGAAAGCCACAGGACAACAGCATCACGAGCACGAACGAGTTGGGCGTATCCAGAATGGCGACAGGACTCGCCACCAGTGCCGAGGCACACAGCACGGCAACGATGGCGCTTGGAAGCATGGCACCTCTCCAAGCGGTAACCGCCGCCAATGGCAGCAACAACGCAGTGAGCAGCACCGCCGGAGTGAACGGCGCAAAGGAAAGCGGCACCATGACAAGCGAGACAACCACAGCCGTCCAGGCGATGGCTTCGACCAGGCGAGTTTTCATTTCCCGTCCAATTTGCCGGCAGATCCGGCTACGAACTCTATCGACCCGAATGGATTGTCGAGCCCGGAGACCAGCGGCGCCACGAGGTGGCGTCGGCTTGAATGAATTCCCAGGCATCATTGCCGCGGAGCAAGCACAGCAGCGGCTTCATTCCTGATCAGCGCGATGAGCTCTGCCAGTTGGTCTCCGCGCAAGGCCAAACGATCTTCACAGTGTCCAAGATAGGCCTGTCGCGCTTCGGACAGTATGGCTCGATGCTTTCCTGGCAAACGCTCAATCGCCCAATCGGCGGCGACATCCTTGGGCGCGATCTTGCCGGTCACTGCGCTGTACCAGACGCGGGCCAGAGTGAGCACCACATTCCTCTCGTCTCCCGCCCAGGCTGACGGTGCGCTCCATGGCTTCAAAGAATCGGCCAGTGCCCTGAAGTAATCCCCCTCGGGTACCGGATCGAAGAATTCCGCCGCCGGCGGACCCGACAGGGCGATGCCATGCTGTCTTGCTTGCGTCAGAAGGATCGCCAGATCAGCGTCAATCACAGCGGGCTCGACGATCCCCTCGAGGATATCTTCTCGCAGCCATTCACCGAACTGCAGTTCCCCCCTGGCCGGGTAACGCCACGGCGCGATGTCATCGCGCACGACAACGGTCACTTCCAGCGCACGGAGCTCCCTGCTCTTGCCTGGAGATGCCGAGATCCCGAGCAGGTCGAGCACCAGGGCGTGCCGTGCGGCTTGATCGATACTCGTCGCTACCGTGACCAGCAAATCGATGTCACTGCATGGCTTCAGGCCGCCGTCCAACGCAGAACCGTACAAGTGCACGGCCAGCATCGTTTCCGCCAGATGACGTTCGATGGCATCCAGCGCTCGCGACAACTGCGCCGATATTTCGGCAGGCACGGAAGCACTCGTGATCTCTGACACCCGGGTCAAGCCGCGCAGCGAAGCGGCGTCGGCTCGGATGAATCGTCAGGTAGCCGACGCGTTGCCCACGGCGACGACACAGAACAGGTTCCCATCCGGATCCTCCAGCACGACATAGTCGGCATCAGGTTCGTATCTCCAAGGATACGGCTTCGCTCCGAGACGGGTCAGGCGTGCGACTTCGCGTTCCCGGTTATCGGTGTACAGGTCCAGGTGCAGCCAGCTCCGCGCCTTGGCCATCTGGTCGCGCGCTTGAAACGAAAGATTGGGACCTCGCCCGCTCGGGTCATGCAGTACCACCCAGCCATCGTGGGCGGGCGCCCGCGGCACGTAGCCGAGCGCTGCCTGCCAGAAAGCCACCATGCGGTCGAACCGATGGCAATGGATGACGATCGAGCCGATCTCAAGATTGTTCACTGTCCGGCACTCCCAACATGTAGCGGCCCGATGCCTGGATCAGGGCGTGCAGCGAAGCGGCGTCGGCTGGAACTGTCAGGCAACTGCGTCGGCACCGCTGGAGAGCCACCGCTTTATTGCCTCGCCTACCCGCACCCCATGCACGGATGAAAGATCGCGCCCCTTGTATGCGGAGGTGCTGGCATCGAGGATTGGCGCGCTGTTATGGATGTCCTCGGACAGCCAGTCGAGATAATCCCGCCCGCGTCGCCGGTACTCCCGCGTCTCCTCGGGAGTCAATTGAACGAGAAAGTCATAGCCGATGAAGCCGTGATTGCAGTTCGCATCCAGCAGCAGGTTGCCGGAATCCTCGAGGAGGAACCATCGATAGGGTTCGTGATCAAGAATCTCCACTGCCGCCACCCGACTGCTGTTCTAAGGCAAAACGACCGACGGTTCCGGCATGCAACTGGGAACATTGCCGGTGCTCCAGGACTCGTCCCACGCCCGGCGGGGCTTTTCTCCGATCGTGGCATGTGATCCCGCACGCGAACGCACCGCGCACGTTCGGGTCGGAGGCCACCCTACCATCCGGATCGGCCTCCCTCAACGCGCTCCCGGTCTCCAGGAGACTCGAGATGGATGCAGCAGATGCAGATCGGTGGCCGTAGCTCTGGAATGACAGCGACGAGAGTCGCCTGTAGAAGCGATCTGTAGGAGCGACTTCAGTCGCGATGGGGCTTTCCCGGTAGAGCCTCATCGCGACTGAAGTCGCTCCTACAGGAGATCGTGAACAGGTTCGAAGCTCTTCCAGGCCCTCTGCGGCGTTGCCGGCGGAGACCGCGCAGGACCGAGCCGACCCAGACCCCACGCCGGCCCGATCCATCATCGACCCTTGGCCAACGGCAAGCGGCATCCGGCGCCATGAAGATGGCCGCCATGATCGTTGGGCGGCGGGCGACGCGCGAAGGCTTGGCCGCATGACCCGGACCCGGTCAGCCCGCCTGCTCCTGCAACGCCAGCAACTCGTCCTCGTCGAAACCCGCCAACAACCGCGCCTCCAGGTTGAACGGGCCGTGCAGGTAGCCGCCGGCGTATTCCTTCAGCAGTTCGCGGAAGCGCTGGCGCGGCTCGACCCCGCGCCGCTCGCAGTACCAGTGGTACCAGCGCGAGCCGGCGGCGACGTGAACCACTTCCTCGCGCAGGATGATCTCGAGGATGGCGACGGTGGCATCGTCGCCCAGCGCGCGCAGCTTGGCGATCATGCCGGGGGTGACGTCGAGTCCGCGCGCCTCGAGCACGCGCGGTACCAGCGCCATGCGCGCCAGGCCGTCGTGGGCGGTCTTGATGCACATCTCCCACAGGCCGTTGTGGGCGTCGAAGTCGCCGTAGTCGTGGCCGAGCTGGCGCAGGCGGTCGCGCAGCAGGGTGAAGTGGCGCGATTCGTCGTTGGCCACCGATACCCAGTCGGCGTAGAACTGCGGCGGCAGGCCGCGATAGCGGTACACCGCGTCCCAGCCCAGGTCGATGGCGTTGAGTTCGATATGGGCGATGGCGTGCAGGAAGGCGGCGCGGCCTTCCACGCTGCCCAGTCCGCGCCGCGGCAGCTCGCGCGGATGCACCAGGCACGGCCGCGGCGGCCGGCCGGGCATGCCGATCGGCTCGGGCTCGCCCCATTCGGCCGGCAGCGACAGCCAGCCCTGGGCGAACTCGGCGGCGTAGCGCTGGGTCAGTGCGACCTTGTCGGCCGGATCGGTGGCGTCCAGGCAGAGGCGGGCGGCTTGGAACAGGTTGAGATGTCGTGTGCTCATGGTTGCGTCGCTGGCGCTCTGACGGCCACCATTCGGTGGAGCTTGTCGCGATCCGGAAGCGACCCGTAGGAGCGACTTCAGTCGCGATGGGGCTTTCCCGGTAACGCCCCATCGCGACTGAAGTCACTCCTACAGAGGTCGCGGCTACGCCTACGCGCGGCGCAGCGTCTTGGCCTCGTCCGATCGCAACTGCTGGATGCGCTCGAAATAGCTCGAGTCGATACCCGTGGGATAGACGCCGTTGAAGCACGAGGAGTCGAAGCGCTTGAGCTCCGGGTTGCCTTCGCGCACCGCCGCCTCGAGATCGTCCAGGTCCTGGTAGATCAGCCAGTCGCAGCCCAGGAATTCCTGGATCTGCTGCTCGCTGCGCTCGTGCGCCACCAGTTCCTCGGCGGCGGGCATGTCGATGCCGTAGATGTTGGGGTGGCGCACCGGCGGCGCGGCGCTGGCCAGGTAGACCTTGCGGGCGCCGGCGTCGCGGGCCATCTGGATGATCTGGCGCGAGGTGGTGCCGCGCACGATCGAGTCGTCCACCAGCAGCACCACGCGGTTGCGGAACTCCAGGTGGATCGGGTTGAGCTTGCGGCGCACCGACTTCACCCGCTCGCCCTGCCCCGGCATGATGAAGGTGCGGCCGACGTAGCGGTTCTTGACGAAGCCCTCGCGGTACTTCACCCCGAGCACGTTGGAGATCTCCAGCGCGGCGTCGCGCGAGGTGTCGGGGATCGGGATGATGGTGTCGATGTCGTGGTCCGGGCGCAGGCGCAGGATCTTCTCGCCGAGCTTGATGCCCATGCGCATGCGCGCCTTGTGCACCGAGACGTTGTCGATCATCGAGTCCGGACGGGCGAAGTACACGTACTCGAAGATGCACGGGGTGTGGTCCACGTCGGTAGCGCAGACCTCGGAGAACAGCTCGCCGCGGGCGGTGATCACCAGCGCCTCGCCCGGGCGCACGTCGCGCACGCGGGTGAAGCCGAGGATGTCCAGCGCCGCCGACTCGGAGGCCACGATGTACTCCGGGCCCTCGGCATGGTCGCGCTTGCCCAGCACCAGCGGGCGGATGCCGTGCGGGTCGCGGAACGCCACCAGTCCCAGCCCCAGCACCAGGCTGACCACCGCGTAGCCGCCCTTGCAGCGGCGGTGCACGCCGGCCACCGCGCGGATCGCCGCCTCGGGGGTGAGCATGCGCTGCGCGTCCAGCTCGTAGGCGAACACGTTCAGCAGCACTTCGCTGTCCGAGTCGGTGTTGATGTTGCGGCGGTCGGCCTCGAACACCTGCTGGCGCAGCGCCTCGGTGTTGGTCAGGTTGCCGTTGTGCGCCAGGGCGATGCCGTAGGGCGAGTTGACGTAGAACGGCTGCGCCTCGTCCATGCCCTCCGAGCCGGCGGTGGGGTAGCGCACGTGGGCGATGCCGATGCGGCCATCCAGCACCGCCATCTTCTTCTCGTCGAAGACGTCGCGGACCAGGCCGTTGGCCTTCTGCACCCGCATCCGGGTGCCGTTGGCGGTGGCGATGCCGGCCGCGTCCTGGCCGCGATGCTGCAGGACCGTCAACCCGTCATAGAGCTGGCCGGCGACGTTCTGGTTGCCGACGATACCGACAATGCCGCACATGATGCGTGTTCTCCGCTTCGGCTTGAAGCCGCTACTGTGAAGTTGGCCGTGCCTGGCCCTGGGATCCGGGGCGGATCTGCGCCGGATCGATGTTGGCGGGCAATGCGTCCGTCTTGTCCACGTCCTCGCCGGCCCTATTGCCGGCGGCAGGCGTCCCCAGTACACGTCCGACCACACCGTGCAGGGCCTCGCCCGAAAGCGTCTCGTCCAGGCTGCCATTATCGCCTGCCAGCGGCAGCTTGCCCAACTCCATCGCCGCCTCGTTCACGTCCGGCACGGACCAGTCCGGCAACTGCGCGCGCATCCACAGTGCGCCGGGCAGCAGCACCGGCACGATCCGCGACTGCCGCCATGCCGGTTCCTGCGGCAGCGGCGTGAAGCTCATCAGCAGCACCAGCAGGCAGGCGAACAGGGCGCCGCGCAGCACTCCCAGGGCCAGGCCCAGCGAGCGGTCGGTGCCGGTGAGCCGGGTGGCATCCACCGCGGCGCGGACCAGCATGCCCAGCACTCCCACCGCCACCATCACCGCCACGAACACCAGCGCATAGCCGGCCACGTAGTGCGTCGTCGTCGGCGCGGCGCTGCCGGCCAGCCACAGGCTGGCATCGGCGCCGAAACGGAAGCTGGCCCAGCCGGCCAGCAACCACGACAGCGTGCCCACGACGATGCCGACGAAACCGCGCAGCAATCCCAGCAGGCCGGATACCGCGATCACGGCCAGCAGCACGAGGTCGATCATCGATGCGACCTATCAGCCATCAGCGCCTCCTCGTAAGCCATGCCGTTCACGGACACCGCAGGGATACTCAAGCGCCGCCTCGATCGCCGCGGCGTGGCAGCGGCGGCAGGAGCGACTTCGGTAGCGACCGAAGCCTTGCCGGTGGAGCCCCGTCGCGACCGAAGTCGCGCCTGCTGGAGAGCTTGAACAGGCCCTTACGGATGCGGACGCACCATGCCGGCGACCCCGACCTTGGCGGCCACCTGCGCCTTCAGCTGCTCGGCCTCGGCGCGACTGGCGACCGGGCCGACGCGCACGCGATTGAGCGCGCCCTTGTCGGTACGCACCTGCTCGACGAAGGCGCTGAACCCGGCCGCGCGTACGCGATCGCGCAGCGCATTGGCGTCGGCGGCGTTGCCGAAGGCGCCCAGCTGCACGGCAAAGCCCACGCCGGAGGCGGCGGGCGCGGCCGGGGCGGCGGGCTTGGGCGCTTCGGCCTTGGGCTCAGGCTTGGCGGCGGCGGCAGGCGCCGGGGCCGGCTTGCTGGCGGCGGCCGGCCTGGCCGGCTCGGGCCTGGCCGGCTCCGGTAGCAGCGCCTCGGTGCGCGCGGGCGCCGGCTGCGCCGCGGCGGACGGGCGCGACGCGGCAGGCGCGGCCGGGGCCGCGTCCAGCGTCACCACCTGGGCGTTGACGTCGCTGCGCACCTTCACCGCTTCCAGCCGTACCGACTCGGCCTGCGCGCGATCGGCATACGGGCCGATGCGAACGCGCCAGGCGGGCCGGCCGTTGATGGTGGTCGACTCGCTGAAGCCGGGCAGCTGCGACTGCCGCAGCCGCGCGATCACCGTGTCGGCATCGGCCTGGCTGGCATAGGCGCCGAAGTTGACCGCGTAGTTGCCGGCGGCGGTGGCCGGCGGCAACGAGGTGCCGGCCGGCTGCGCCAGGTCGGCGGCGTCGGGGTTGTCCTGCACCGGTGCCGGGGCGGCGCCGCGGCCGTTCATTCCCAGCGCGCCGCCGGCCGGGGCGTCGCCCGGCGTGACCAGCGGCAGTTCGCGGGTCTGGAACTGGCCGTCGGCCGGCTGTTCCGGTGCCTTCAACGGCACATCGGCCACGCCGCTGTCGGGCGCCGGGCCCTTGACCAGCATCGGCAGGAAGATCACGGCCAGTGCCACCAGGATGATGGCGCCAATCAATCGCTGTTTCAAAGTGGTATCCACGGTTGGCGTAGGCGGCGTGGCGGAGTGCCGCGGCGATTATAAGGCGGGGCGGCGGCGCCCGCCCTCAGCCGCCTGAACGAAGCGCCTGCAAGGCTTCGGCGGCGGTATGGAACGAACCGAACACCAGCACCCGGTCGCCGCCGCGTGCCCGTGCCAGCACCTGCCGCAGCGCGTCGGCGACGGTATCGGCCGAGACGGCCGCGACGATCCCCGCCTGGTGCAGCCGCTCGCCCAGCTGCGCGGCCGATTGCCCGCGCGGGCCCTCCAGCCCGGCCAGGTGCCAATGGTCGACGGCGCCGGCCAGGGTCTGCGCCACGCCCGCCGCATCCTTGTCTGCCAGCGCCGCATAGACCGCGAAGGTGGTCCCGGCGACCGGACGCGCGCGCAACGCCGCCGCCAGTTCGCGTGCGGCCTGGGGGTTGTGGCCGACATCGACCAGCACCTCCACTCCGTCGACATCGAAGGCCTGCAGCCTTCCCGGCAGCCGCGCGGCGGCCACGCCCTCGACCCAGGCCTGGCGCGGCACCGGCCTGCCCAGCGCGCGCAGCGCGGCGATGGCGGCGGCGGCGTTGGCCAGTTGCACCGGTGCGCTCAGCTGCGGCATCGGCAGTTCCAGGCGGAACGCCACGTCGCGCCAGCGCCAGTGACCGCCGTCGACCGGCTCGTGGAAGAAGTCGCTGCCGGCACGGATGGCATTGGCCCCCAGCAGGTAGGCACGGCGCAGCACGCTCGACGGCGGGTCGATCTCGCCCAGCACCACCGGCTTCCAGGCGCGGATGATCCCGGCCTTCTCCTCGCCGATGCTCTCCCGGTCCGGGCCGAGCCATTCGGTGTGGTCGATGTCGACGGTGGTGATCACCGCCACGTCGCCATCGACGATGTTGACCGCGTCCAGGCGTCCGCCCAGGCCCACTTCCAGCACCGCGAGATCCAGCCCGGACTGCGCGAAGACGTGCAGCGCGGCCAGGGTGCCGTACTCGAAATAGGTCAGCGGCGTGTCGCCGCGCGCAGCCTCGACCGCCTCGAAGCCGGCCACGAGCTGTGCGTCCGTCGCCTCCTGGCCGTCGATGCGCACGCGCTCGTTGTAGCGCAGCAGGTGCGGCGAGGTGTAGGCGCCGACCTTCCAGCCGGCGGCGCGCGCGATCGCCTCGATGAAGGCGACGGTGGAGCCCTTGCCGTTGGTGCCGCCGACGACGATGGTCTTTCTTGCCAGCCCCTCGCAGGAGCGGCGCACGTCGCCGTGCGCGGGCTCTTTTCCGGCCGGCGTGCCCAGGCGCATGCGCGCGGCGACCTCGCGCACGCGTTCCAGGCCCATGGCGATGGCACTGGGATGCTGTCGCTCGATGTAGTCGAGCCAGCCGGACAGGGAAGAATCAGGAACGTTCACGCGGATCGGCACCGGTGGGGATGCGCCCATTATCGCGGCAATCCGTCCGTTCGGCCCGCCTCCGCTACGCGGCGCCGCGGCCGTCCGCCTTGGCGGCGTACATGGCGCGGTCGGCCGCGCCCATCCAGTCGTCCAGGCCGCGATGGCCCGGTTCGAGCGCTGCCATGCCGATGCTCACGCCCGGCACCAGCCCCGGGCAGTGCGGCAGCGCCAAACCCGCGACCGCACGCCGCAGCGAATCGGCCACCGCCGCCGCCTGCGCCGGCGGGCAGGCCAGCAGCAGCGCGAACTCGTCGCCGCCGATCCGCGCCGGGAAGCCGTCCTCGCCGGCCTGCTCGTGCAGCAGCTGCGCGATCTGCCGCAGCACCTGGTCGCCGACGCCATGGCCGTAGCGGTCGTTGATCGACTTGAAGCGGTCCACGTCCACCAGCAGCAGCACCGCGTCGTGGCCATGCTCGCGCGCCTGCGCGATCGCATCGGCCGCGCGCTGGTTGAAGAAACGGCGGTTGGGCAGGTCCAGGCCGGTGTCGGTGTGGTTGAGCCGGTCCAGTTCGCGGTTCTGCTGCACGATCTGCCGGCCCAGCCGGTGGGTGACGTGGCTCAGGGCCAGCGTGTACACGAATACCGGCAGCATCGACAGCACCAGGGTGCGCAGCGTCGGCACCGGCTGCAAGGGCATCCCCAGCGCGCTCCAGCACAGCAGGAAGCTGACCAGCATCACCAGCGCCGCACGCCCCAGCAGCCGCCAGCCTCCCGCGGCCAGGCGGTCGGCGGCCAGGATGCTGACGGTGGCCACCGCCGGCACCAGGCTCACCTGCGACACCGCGATCCAGAACCCGCCCAGCATCGCGTCCAGCAACAGGTTGCGGAACTCCGCCGCCGCCGGCCTGCGCGAGGAACGCGCCCACAGGAACGCCAGGTGCGGCCACAGCAGCACGTTGAAGCCCATCGCCAGCCATACGCCCCACGGCGCCCGCTGTTCGAGCATGACCGAGGCGTACGGAAGCGCCAGCAGCCACGCCCCGAGCATCCGCATGGGGTGCACTCGGCGCACGAATGCCAGCGCGCGCGCATTGGCCGTGGAGCTTGCGACTCGGTACTGGGACATGGACTCGTGGCTCACGCGCACGTCGTGGAACTGAGTTGCATCGATCCGGCACTCCCTGCCGCAGCGCTCCATGGCTGCCACGTAGGAAGCCCGGTCCCGGTTTCAGCCGCGCGTCAGAGCGCGCGGTGCTTGGCCTCGCCGAAGAACGGCGTGTGGTGCGAGCAATCGTTCAGGCGCACCACTTCCAGATGCTCCACGTCCGGGCCTTCGAGCAGGTTCAACGTGGTCGGCGCCTGGCGGAACGTCCACAGCCGCGACAGCGGGATGCCCAGCACCTTGCACAGGATCACCCGGTTGACCGCATCGTGCGCCACCAGCAGCAGGGTGTCGTCGCCGTCCAGGCCGTCGGCCGCGCGCACGAAACCGCGCCACGAGCGCTCCAGCACCTGCCGCAGCGATTCGCCGCCGGGCATCAGCACCGTGTCCGGCTCCTCGCGCCAGGCGCGCAGCCGCACCGGGTCCTTGTCGTGGATCTCGCTGGCCAGCAGGCCTTCCCACTCGCCGTGGGCGATCTCCTGGATGTCGGCATCGGTCAGCAGCATGGACTGGCGCTGCGGACCGAGCGCGAAACGGGCCGTGCTCTGCGCGCGCGACAGCGGCGAGGCCACTGCCTTGCGGATGTCCACGTCCTTCAGGCGCTCGCCCAGGGCCTGGGCCTGGGCCTCGCCGAGCGGCGAAAGCGGGATGTCGATCTGGCCCTGGTAGCGGCCTTCGGCGTTCCACGGCGTCTCGCCGTGGCGGGCAAGCAGGATGCGCATGCTGCAGGGGACCTCGAAAACGGGGGGAGCCCGCCGGGCCGGGGGCGCGGTGGGAGCGGCATGATACCCGCTCGCCGTCTCCCCGGCCTTGCTGCGCCTTGGTTGCAGGTGAAAGGGCGGGTAGACGCGACGCGCGATGCGGGAAACCCGGAAAACCCGTAGGAGCGACTTCAGTCGCGAAGGGCCTTCCCGGTGAAGCCCCATCGCGACTGAAGTCGCTCCTACGGGAAAGCCAAGGTCCGGAAACGGGCAAGGCACCCGCAGGTGCCTTGCCAATGCCGGTTCAGCGGCCGAGCTGCAGTTCCTTGAGCAGCTGCGGCGCCGGCGCCACTTCCCTCATGATCCACTCCAGGTAGCGGCTGTCCACGGCGATCATGCGCGTCATCACCGGGTCGAACACCCAGTTGCTGCTCACCGACTCCCAGTTGCCGTCGAACGCCAGCCCGACCAGCTTGCCGTGCGCATCCATCACCGGCGAGCCGGAGTTGCCGCCGGTGATGTCCAGGTCGGACAGGAAGTTCACCGGCACCGAACCGATCCGCTTGTCCTCCAGCCCGGCATAGCGCCTGGCCTTGACCGCGTCGAGCAGCGCCTTGGGCGAGTCGAACGGGTCGGCGCCGGTCTCCTTGGCGACCACGCCCTCCAGCGTGGTGAACGGGGTGTATTCCACGCCGTCCTTGGGCGAGTAGCCCTTGACGTTGCCGAAGGTGATGCGCAGCGACAGGTTGGCGTCGGGATACACGAACTCGCCCTGGCTCTTCTTGTAGTCGGCCAGCGCCTGCAGATACACCGGGCGCGCGGCCAGGCGCTCGCCGGCCTCGGTCTTGTCCTGGCGCTCGAGCTGCAGCAGCGCCGGCATCACCGCCACCGCGTACTGGATGGCCGGGTCGCTGCTGGCCTCGAACGCGGCGCGGTCGGCCTGCAGCCACTTCAGGCGCTCGTCGGTACTGCCCAGCGCAGTGCCGTCGAGCTTGGCCAGCGCCGCCTGCACCGCCGCCGCGTCGCTGCCGCCCAGCCAGCGGTCCACCGCGGCCACGCGCTGGTCGGCCGGCAGCTTCACGTACTCGCCGAGCCAGTACTGCTGCAGCTGGCGGTCCATCGCCGGCACGTAGCGGCGCTCCATCTGCTTCATCGCGCCCTCGATCGCCGGCAGGTCGCGCTGCTGGTAGCCGGACTCGCGCTCGGCATCGGGCTTGGCGTGCTCGATCGACAGCCGGTACAGCGTCACCGCCGCGCCGATGGTGCCGGTGCGGTCGAACTGGCCCAGCACCAGGTCGCGCTGCTGGGTGGCCTTGGACTGCTCGGCCAGCGCCACCAGCGTGTCGTGCGCGGCCAGCGCCTCGCGGCCCTTGCCGCCCTGCTGCTTCAGCCAGGCCAGCACCGCGGCTTCCTCGGCGCGCTTCTGGCCCTCGGCGTCGATGCGCTTGAAGCCCTCCAGCTGGCCGTCGTAGTTCTTGCTGGCGTTGTTCCAGCCGGCCATGGTGCTGGCGTACTTCACCTGGATGTCCGGGTCCTGCCTGCCGGCCGCCTCGACCAGCGCGATCAGGTTCTTGTAGTGGCGGCCGACGGTCGGGTAGGTCCAGTTGGCGGTGTTCTCGAACTCGGCCACCAGCGCGTAGCGGTTGGTGCGGCCCGGGTAGCCGGCCACCATCACGAAGTCGCCCGCGCCCAGCGGCTGGTCGGCGAACCTGAGCCAGTGCTTGGGCTTGTAGGGCACGTTGTCCCTGGAGAACGCCGCCGGCTTGCCGTCCTTGCCGACGTAGGCGCGGTAGAAGGAGAAATCGCCGGTGTGGCGCGGCCACATCCAGTTGTCGATGTCGCCGCCGAACTTGCCCACGCTGCCCGGAGGCGCGTAGGCCAGGCGCACGTCCCTGATCTCCAGGTTCTTGAACAAGCGGTAGGTGTTGCCGCCGGAGAAGCTGTACAGCTGGCAGCGGTAGCCGGGCTCGGCCTCGCACTGCGCCACCTGTGCCTTGTTGAACGCTTCCAGCGCCTCGGTGCGCTTGAGCGGATCGTTGCCGGCACCGGCGATGGCGGCCTTGGCCTGCGCGGTGACGTCGCTGATCTCGTCGAGCACGTAGATGCGCGCGTTGGGGCCGGCGCTGAGCTCGTCGCCGGGGCTGGGGGCGTTGAAGCCGTCGCGGATCAGGTTCTTCTGCGCGGTGGAATTGAGCTGGATGGCGCCGTAGGCGCAATGGTGGTTGGTCACCACCAGGCCCTGCGGCGAGACGAAGCTGGCGGTGCAGCCGCCGAGCGCGACCACCGCGCCCATCGGGTCGCCGGTGAGGTTCGAGAGCTGCTCGGGCGAGAGCTTGAGCCCGGCCTGCTGCAGCGGGCCGGCGATCTCCGGCAGTTGCTGGGGCACCCACATGCCCTCGCCCGCCTGGGCGCTTGAGGCCGCGCCCAGGGCGGCGGCGACGGAAACGGCAAGCAGCTTCGTGCGCATCGATCGGTTCCAGATGTAAGGATCTGGTGATTCTACTCGCCCCTCCACCGCCCCCGTCCCATGACCAATGGCATGCCGCCGGGCGCCGGCGTTGCGGCGCAGCAGGACGGTTTCGTACGCAACATATAATCGCCGCTCTTTGAACCCGCGAAGGTCGCAGCACCGATGGCACAGACGATGAAGGCACTGGTCAAGCGCGAAGCCGCCAAGGGCATCTGGATGGAGCAGGTGCCGGTGCCGCAGCCCGGCCCGAACGAGGTGCTGATCAAGGTGGAGAAGACCGCCATCTGCGGCACCGACCTGCATATCTACCTGTGGGACGAGTGGAGCCAGCGCACGATCCGGCCGGGGCTGGTGATCGGCCACGAGTTCGTCGGCCGCATCGCCGCGCTGGGCCCGGGCGTAAGCGGCTACGAATTAGGCCAGCGGGTGTCGGCCGAGGGCCATATCGTCTGCGGCCATTGCCGCAACTGCCGCGGCGGCCGCCCGCACCTGTGCCCGCACACCGTCGGCATCGGCGTGAACCGCGACGGCGCCTTCGCCGAATACATCGTCATGCCGGCCAGCAACCTGTGGCCGATCCCCGACCAGGTTCCGTCCGAGCTGGCGGCGTTCTTCGACCCCTACGGCAACGCCGCGCACTGCGCGCTGGAGTTCGACGTGACCGGCGAGGACGTGCTGATCACCGGCGCCGGCCCGATCGGGGTGATCGCCGCCGGCATCTGCAAGCACATCGGCGCGCGCAACGTCGTGGTCACCGACGTCAACGACTACCGCCTGGCGCTGGCCGCCGACATGGGCGCCACCCGCGTGGTGAACGTGGCCAACGCCTCGCTCAAGGACGCGATGGCCGACCTGCACATGGAGGGCTTCGACGTCGGCCTGGAGATGAGCGGCAACCCGCGCGCGTTCAACGACATGCTCGAATGCATGTACCACGGCGGCCGCATCGCCATGCTCGGCATCATGCCCAAGGGCGCCGGCTGCGACTGGGACAGGATCATCTTCAAGGGCCTGACCGTGCAGGGCATCTACGGCCGCAAGATGTACGAGACCTGGTACAAGATGACGCAACTGGTGCTGGGCGGCTTCCCGCTGGGCAAGGTGCTCACCCACCAGCTGCCGATCGACGACTTCCAGAAGGGTTTCGACCTGATGGAGGAAGGCAAGGCCGGCAAGGTGGTGCTGAGCTGGAATTGAGCGCAGCGGGCACACGCCGGGCCACGCATCGGCACTGACCGGCACTTCCCCGCCCCACAGCCACTTCCCCCAACCGACACCCCCTCCCCTCGACTGACCAACCCCCTCCCTTTCGCCGAAGGCGAAGGGGAGGGCTGGGGAGGGGTGCCTTTTGCCTGGGACTTCGCCTCCCGCTCGACACCCCTGTCGGGAAGCGCCGCCATCGAGAGCCGGAGCAACAGCACCCCTCCCCGACCCTCCCCTGCGCTGCGCGCAAGGGAGGGGGCAGTACCCCAGCACCAGCGCCGGCCGCGCGGGCCTCGCCTCCGTGCTCTTGCTCCGCTCCCCAGGGCCGTCAACCGGCAGCGAACACTCCGTACCGCCTTGCCGCCAGGTGCAGGTGCGCGCCCGGCGCATAATGCGCGGCGTCTTCCGAGGCCGGCAGCTCCACGTCCAGCTCCCGGCCGTCCTCCAGCCTCGCCCGCAGACGCAGCCGCGGGCCGCTGCGCAGGCTGGACACCACCGTCGCCGGCCAGCCCTGCTCGCCCGGCACCAGGTCCTCCGGCCGCACGTACAGTTCCACCGGTCCGTCGGCATCGGCGCCGCTGCCTTGGACCGGCAGCGACAGGCCGGCCACCTGCAGCTGCCCGCCGGCCTGCTCGCCGGGGATGCGGTTCACCGAGCCGACGAACGAGTACACGAACGGCGACGCCGGCCGCTCGTAGATGCTGGCCGCGTCGCCGAGCTGCTCGATGCGGCCGCGGTTGAGGATGGCCACGCGGTCGGCCAGTTCCAGCGCTTCTTCCTGGTCGTGGGTGACGAACAGCGTGGTCAGCCCGGTGCGCTCGTGCAGCTCGCGCAGCCAGCGCCGCAGGTCGCGCCGCACCTGCGCGTCGAGCGCGCCGAACGGCTCGTCCAGCAGCAGCACGCGCGGCTCGATCGCCAGCGCGCGCGCCAGTGCCACGCGCTGGCGCTGGCCGCCGGACAACTGCGCCGGGTAGCGCTTCTCCAGCCCCTCCAGCTGCACCAGCGAGAGCAGCTCGCGCACGCGCGCGACGATGCCCGCCTCCTTCAGCCGCTCGCCGCGCTTGCGCACGCGCAGGCCGAAGGCGACGTTCTCGAACACGGTCATGTGCCGGAACAGCGCGTAGTGCTGGAACACGAAGCCGACCCGGCGCGACTGCACGCTCAGGTGGGTGGTGTCCTCGCCGTCGAGCAGCACCGAGCCGCCGTCGGCGTGCTCCAGCCCTG
This sequence comes from Stenotrophomonas sp. MMGLT7, assembly GCF_021168555.1. Classification (GTDB taxonomy): domain Bacteria; phylum Pseudomonadota; class Gammaproteobacteria; order Xanthomonadales; family Xanthomonadaceae; genus MMGLT7. The sequence goes on from NZ_JAJOZS010000014.1 coordinate 72,972, forward strand.
CGATCACCCGCAGCAGCGTGGTCTTGCCCGAGCCGGACGGGCCCAGCAGCGCCAGCAGTTCGCCGTGGTGGATGTCCAGGTCGATGTCGTCGAGGGCGACGAAATCGTCGAAGCGCTTGGAGAGGTTCTGGATGCGGATGCCCATGGCAAGCTCAGTGGCGATGGCCGGCCGCCAGCGAATCGCCGTGGCGCCATTCTAGGTAGGACTTCAGCGCCAGCGTCAGCAGCGCCCCCAGCGCCAGCAGCGAGGCGCAGGCGAACGCGGCGCTGTAGGCGTATTCGTTGTAGAGGATCTCCACGTGCAGCGGCAGCGTGTTGGTGCGGCCGCGGATGTGCCCGGACACCACCGACACCGCGCCGAACTCGCCCATCGCGCGCGCGCCGCACAGCAGCACGCCGTACAGCAGGCCCCAGCGGATGTTGGGCAGGGTCACCCGCCAGAACGTCTGCCAGCCGCCGGCGCCCAGGCTCAGTGCCGCGCGCTCCTCGTCGCTGCCCTGCTGCTCCATCAGCGGCATCAGTTCGCGGGCGATGAACGGGAAGGTGACGAAGGTGGTGGCCAGCACGATGCCCGGCAGCGCGAACACGATCTTCGGCAGCTTGATCAGCGTCTGCCCCAGCAGCGGCAGGTCCACCAGCCAGCCTCTGTCGATCAGCGGCCAGGCCCAGCCCGGGCCGCCGAAGATCAGGATGAACACCAGCCCGGCGACCACCGGCGAGACCGAGAACGGCAGGTCGATCAGGCTCACCAGCAGGCGCCTGCCGCGGAATTCGTGCTTGCTCACCGCCCACGCCGCGGCCACGCCGAACACCAGGTTCAACGGCACCACGATGGCGGTGACCAGCAGCGTCAGCCGGATCGCCGCCACTGCGTCCGGATCGGCGATGGCCTTCCAGAACAGCCGCACGCCGCCGCGCAGCGCCTCGCTGAACACCAGCACCAGCGGCAGCAGCAGGAACGACAGCAGGAACGCCAGCGCACCGCCGATCAGCAGCCAGCGCGCCCAGGCCGGCTCGCTGACGGCGGCATCGGTACGGATCGCGCGGGAAGAAGGCCTGGATGCCGCAGTGCCGCGGGAGGAAGCGACGTCGGTCATGTCAGCCCGCCTTCCGCCCGCGCCTGGACAGCCGCCCCTGCAGCGTGTTCACCAGCAGCAGCACGGCGAAGGACAGCAGCAGCATCGCCGCGGCGATCGCGGTGGCGCCGGCATAGTCGAACTCCTCCAGGCGGATGGTGATCAGCAGCGGCGCGATCTCGGTGACGCCGAACCTGTTGCCGGCGATGAAGATCACCGAGCCGTACTCGCCCACGCCGCGTGCGAACGCCAGCGCGAAGCCGGTCAGCACCGCCGGCCACAGCGCCGGAAGCAGCACCCGCGTCAGCGTGCGCCAGCGGCCGGCGCCGAGCGTGGCGGCGGCCTCCTCCAGTTCGCGCTCGCTCTCGGCCAGCACCGGCTGCACCACCCGCACCACGAACGGCAGGCCGACGAACACCAGCGCCACGACGATGCCCAATCGCGTATAGGCCACCTCGATCCCCAGCCGCTCCAGCCAGCGTCCGACCCAGCCGTTGCCGCCGTACAGCGCGGTCAGGGCGATGCCGGCCACCGCGGTGGGCAGGGCGAACGGCAGGTCGATCATGGCGTCGAACATGCGCTTGCCGGGAAAGCGGTAGCGCACCAGCACCCACGCCACCCAGGTGCCCATCAGCGCGTTGAATCCCGCCGCGGCCAGCGCGGCGCCGAAGCTCAGCCGCAGCGCCGCCAGCACCCGCGGCTCGCTCCACACCTGCCACAGACCGGCCCAGCCCAGGCCGCTGGCCTTGACGAACACGCCCAGCAGCGGGATCAGCACGATCAGCCCGAGCCAGGCCAGGGTGATCCCCAGGCTCAGGCCGAGACCGGGGATCACCCGGCGGCGCGGCGGACGCCGCACCGCAGTTGCAGCAGCGGACGACACCGGCTACTTGCCCGCCTGGATCTGGTCGAAGACGCCCCCGTCGGCGAAATGCTCCTTCTGTGCCTGCGCCCAGGAGCCGAACGCCTGCTGGATCGTCACCAGTTCCACCTTGGGGAAGCGCGCGACGTCGGCCGGATCGGCGTACTCGGGATGGCGCGGGCGGTAGTAGTGCGCGGCGGCGATCTTCTGCCCCTCCGGCGAATACAGGTACTCCAGGTAGGCCTGCGCCGCCTCGCGGGTGCCGTGCCTGTCCACGTTCTTGTCCACCAGCGCCACCGACGGCTCGGCCACGATCGACAGCCGCGGCACCACGATCTCGAACTTGTCCGGGCCCAGTTCCTCCATCGCCAGGAACGCCTCGTTCTCCCAGGCCAGCAGCACGTCGCCGATGCCGCGCTGGACGAAGGTGGTGGTGGCGCCGCGCGCGCCGGTATCGAGCACCGGCACGTTGCGGAACAGCGCGCGCATGTAGTTGAGCACCTTGCCGCGGTCGCCCTTGAAGATGCGCTCGCCGTAGGCCCAGGCGGCCAGGTAGTTCCAGCGCGCGCCGCCGGAGGTCTTCGGGTTCGGCGTGATCACCGACACGCCCGAGCGCAGCAGGTCCGGCCAGTCCTTGATGCCCTTGGGGTTGCCCTTGCGCACCAGGAACACGATGGTCGAGGTGTACGGCGCGCTGTTGTCGGGCAGGCGCGTCTCCCAGTCGGCCGGCAGCAGCTTGGCATGCTCGGCGATGGCGTCGATGTCGTAGGCCAGCGCCAGCGTCACCACGTCGGCCTCGATGCCGTCGATCACCGCCCGCGCCTGCTTGCCGGAACCGCCGTGGGAGGTCTCCACCGTCACCGTGTCGCCCTTGGTCTGCTTCCAGTGCCTGGCGAAGGCGGCGTTGTAGTCGCGGTAGAACTCGCGGGTGGGATCGTAGGAGACGTTGAGCAATTGCACGTCGCGGGCGAAGGCGCTGCCGCCGAGCAGTGTTGCGGAGAACGCCAGGACGGCGGCAACGAGTCGTGTTGAGAGGGATTTCATCTTGATGACTCCGGGATCGTAGGAAGGACCATGCACATGCGCCACGTTGCCGCCAGTGCACGGGCGTTCGGTTGCGCGGTGGATCCATGCCATGGATTCGATTGGCCACGAACGCCGTGTGGCAACCGCATGGGCGGGGTGTCGCCTACACCTTAAGCGATCCCTCGCCGCTCCTGCATCCCCCCGCCGCCGGCACCGCAGCCAGGATGCAACCTTGCTCGGCGACGATGACAGGCGAGAGAAACCACACCGCCGGCGCCATCGCGGCCCCAGGCAGCAGCGATGGCGGCATGCGCGCGCCGGTAGAATCGCGTCATTCCCTCTTCGCGATCCGCCCATGAACGACGACACCGCCGCCCCGACCCGCCGCTACGCCGATGAGCTGGCATCGATCCGAGAGCAGGGCCTGTTCAAGTCCGAGCGCATCATCACCGGCCCCCAGTCCGCCGAGATCACCCTGGCCGACGGCCGCACCGTGCTGAACTTCTGCGCCAACAACTACCTGGGGCTGGCCGACCACCCGGACCTCATCGCCGCCGCCAAGGCCGCGCTCGACAGCCACGGCTTCGGCATGGCCTCGGTGCGTTTCATCTGCGGCACCCAGGACCTGCACAAGCAGCTGGAAAGGACCGTCGCCGATTTCTTCGGCAAGGACGACACCATCCTCTACGCCGCCTGCTTCGATGCCAACGGCGGCCTGTTCGAACCGCTACTGGACGAACACGACGCGATCATCTCCGACGCGCTCAACCACGCCTCGATCATCGACGGCGTGCGCCTGTGCAAGGCCAGGCGCTTCCGCTACGCCAACTGCGACATGGCCGACCTGGAGGCGCAGCTGCAGGCGGCCGACGCCGCCGGCTGCCGCACCAAGCTGATCACCTCCGACGGCGTGTTCTCGATGGACGGCTTCATCGCCCCGCTGGACCAGATCACCGCGCTGGCGAGGAAGTACGGCGCGCTGGTGCACATCGACGAATGCCACGCAACCGGCTTCCTCGGTGCCAGCGGCCGCGGCTCGGCCGAGGTCAAGGGCGTGCTGGACAGGATCGACATCATCACCGGCACCCTGGGCAAGGCCATGGGCGGCGCGCTGGGTGGCTTCACCACCGCCCGCGCCGAGGTGATCGAGCTGCTGCGCCAGCGTTCGCGCCCCTACCTGTTCTCCAATTCGCTGCCGCCGCCCGTGGTCGCCGCCGGGATCAAGGCGTTCGAGATGCTCGACGCCGCCGGCGAACTGCGCGGGAAGCTGGCCGAGAACACCGCCTACTTCCGCGAGAAGATGACCTCAGCCGGCTTCGACGTGAAACCCGGCGTCCACCCGATCTGCCCGGTGATGCTGTACGACGCGCCGCTGGCGCAGAAGTTCGCCGAGCGGCTGCTGGAGGAAGGCATCTACGCCATCGGTTTCTTCTTCCCGGTGGTACCCAAGGGCCAGGCGCGCATCCGCACCCAGATAAGCGCCGCCCACAGCCGCGAGCAGCTCGACCGCGCCATCGACGCGTTCGTCCGCATCGGCCACGAACTGGGCGTGCTGAAAGGCTGATACGCCCGCACGCGGCCACGCCTCCTGCGGATCCTTCGCAGCCGGATACAGAGGGGATGGCCCCGGCCCAACGCCACCGAATCTGCCGCGGCCGGCAAGATCAGCACCCGGATTGCCAGCGAACGCAGGGTGTCCTGCGACGAACAAGGCCTCCCTGCGCACCGTAGGAGCGACTTCAGTCGCGATGAGGCTCTACCGGTAAAGCCCCATCTCGACTGAAGCCGCTCCTACGGGTGCGCCGGAGCAACCAGCGCGCCGACCTCCTCCGCGCTCAACCGCCGCCAGTCGCCTTTCGCCAGCTCTCCCAGCTCCAGCCCGCCGACCGCCACCCTCACCAGGCGCAGCACGTCGATGCCGAGCGCGGCCAGCAGGCGGCGGATCTGCCGGTTGCGGCCCTCGTCCAGGACGATCTCCAGCCACGCGTTGCGCTCGCCCTGGCGCAGCAGGCGCACCGTGCTGGCACGCAGGACGTCGCCGCCCTCGTCCACCCCGCTCACCATCGCCGCCAGCTGCGCCGGCGTCGGCACCGCATCGACCTGCACGTGATAGGTCTTGTCCGGCCCGCGCTGCGGATCGGTGACGGCCGCGGCCCATTGCGGATCGTTGCAGAACAGCAGCAGGCCCTCGCTGGCCTTGTCCAACCGCCCTACCGGCGCCAGCCACGGCAGGCCGGCACCGTCCAGGCAGCGGTAGACCGTATCGCGCCCGCGCTCGTCGCTGGCCGTGGTCACCAGGCCGCGGGGCTTGTTGAGCATCACGTACAGCCGTTCCCTTCCGGCCAGCGGCTGGCCATCCACGGCCACGGCATGGCGGCCTTCGACGATCGGGAACTCGGGATCGCGGACGATCCGGCCATCGACGGCCACGCGCCCCTGCGCGACCCAGCGCGCGGCCTCCGCGCGCGAGCACACGCCCAGCTTGGATAGCACCCGCGCCACTCCGTGGCGTACCGGTCGAGAGGCATCAACCTGCCGCGGCAGATCCTTGCGCGGCGCCGGGGAACCAGGGCGCCGTTCGCGCATGCCGGGACGTCCCGGCTTACTGGTTCTTGACGGCTTCCGCGCCTTCGGCTTCCAGCGCCGGCTGCGGTGCCGCCACCGGGCGCGCCTTGACCACGCGCACGCCGCGCGCCTTCATCCAGGCGTCGAATTCCTCGGCGGTCATGCGCTTGCCGTCCTGGCTCATGTCGAAGCGCCAGGGCGTGTTGTCGAATGCGGTCTGAGGCTTGTAGGCGGCCGGATCGTTCGGGTTGACCGCGCCGCCGGCGGGGATACCCGCGGCCACGCCCTGGCAGCCCTCGATGCGCAGGCGCTGCAACACGCGGTCGACGGACTGCTCCTGGTCGTAGCCGGCGCTCAGCACGCCGCTGGGCATGCCCAGCTGCACGCTGCGCGAATAGAACTCGGCGGCCGCCGGCGCCACCACGGTGGCCGGCAGCGGCAACGGCTGCGAGACGATCGCGCTGGGCGAGCAATCGACCGCAGCGTAGGCGGCCGGCGAAAGGACGAGGGCAAGCAATCCAGCCGTAGCGGTACGCAGCATCGGTTTTCTTCCAGTTCAGACGGCGATGGCGGAGTTTAGGCAGCGCCGCCGCCGCTTTTCAAGCAGCACGTGCACTAGGGCGCCTAACTGGTTACCCGGAAAGACAAAAATGAATGCACGCCGCGGCCGGGAGAGCCTCTACGTGCCACAAAAAGAACAAGGCCCGGCAGAGCCGGGCCTTGTCGTGAAGCAAGAGCTTGCGTCCGATCAGTTCTGGACGTTCAGCTCGGTGCGACGGTTCTTCGCACGGCCTTCCGGATTGTCCGAACCATCCGGGTTGGTGTTCGGAGCAATCGGGCGGCTCTCGCCGTAGCCGATCGGGCCGACCAGACGCGAAGCATCCACACCCTGGCTGGTCAGATAGTTGTACACGGCGCTTGCGCGACGCTCGGACAGCTTCTGGTTGTAGGCGTCGCTACCCTTCGAGTCGGTGTGACCGGCAACCTCGACACGCAGGTCGGGGTAGCGCTTCAGGATCTCGGAGGCTTCGCTCAGGATCGAGACGGCGTCCGGACGCAGGGTCGACTTGTCGAAGTCGAAGTTCACGCCCTTCAGGTCGATCGACACCGGCACCGGGCAGCCGTCCGGACCGATGGTCTGGCCAGGCTGGGAATCCGGGCAGCGGTCGTCGCAGTTGTTGACGCCGTCGCCGTCGTCATCCAGGTCGGCGCAGCTCGGAGCGGCCGGCGGCGGAGCCACGACCGGAGCGGCCGGAGCAGGGCCAAGCGGGATCACGACACCGACCGAAGCCAGGACGTCGCCGAACCAGTCTTCGTTGGAGGCGTGGTAGCTGCTGTCGTTGAAGTCACCGCGGTAGGCCACTTCCGCACGCACCGCAACGCGGTTGTCGAAGGTGGTCTGCAGACCGGCGCCGACCTTGGCGGCGAAGTTGCCGTCCTTGACCTGGCCGGGGGAGTTCACGCTCGGGAAGTTGTCGAACTCTTCCTCGGAACGCTGGTAGCCCAGGCCCGCCAGCAGGTAGGGATTCCAGCCGCGGCCTTCCTTGATGAAGTGGCGACGCAGGTCGAACGAGGCGCCGTACTGGCTCCAGTTCAGGTCCTGGTTGGCGTCGAAGTTCGGGTTCTGATAGTTCAGTTCGAAGTCCAGCGACCAGTTGGGGCTGATGAACTTGCCCACGCCCAGGGTGCCGAACGGCGCGTCATTGGTGCCGCGATCGCTGTCCTGGAAGTTGAAGCCGGCCGAACCGGTCAGGTACCAGCGATCGTCGAACTCCTGCGCGGAGGCCGCCTGGGCAACCGCCAGGCCGCCGACCAGCGCAGCAGCAAGAATCTTTTTGTTCATGGGATACAGCTCCTTGTTTCAGGGGTATAGAAACCGGTAAGGCATTCAGTGATGTCGTCTACTTCTTGGACGGCCGTTCCTCACGCCATCGCGGCGCAGATTATGCTCGGCTAGGTGAAGACCGCGTTAACGGTCACATAACACATGTGAAGACTGCCGGCCGCCCAAGGATACTGGCCTCACCTCGCATACAGTCATGTGAAGGCAAAAAAAGGGGCGATTGACGCCACTCCGGCAGCTGCGCCCTGTCGATCGAAGCGGATTATCCGTGACCTCCGCTTCGGTACGCCGGACCGCCCGGACCTGCCAGACTGCGCAGAACCTGGCACCGCTCGCCCGCCTGCCGGCCAGTGCCGCCGACGGACGTGGAAAGACGGCAGCGGCGCTGCAATGATGTCCCCCGGAGGCGGCGCCACCTGCCGATGCCGATCGGATCCGGGGATGAAGTGCTGGCCAGCCCTGTATCTCCCCGGCCGATGACGGCGCGCCGCCGGCACAGCCACGACCCAACCTCAGGAGTCCGCCCATGAAAGCCGTCGCGTTGACCCGCTACCTGCCCATCGACGACCCCCAATCGCTGCTCGACGTGGACATCCCGCCGCCGGCCGCACCCACCGGCCACGACCTGCTGGTGCGGGTGCAGGCGGTGTCGGTCAACCCGGTCGATACCAAGGTACGCGCACCCAAACCGCAGCAGGAAGCGCAGCCGAAGGTGCTGGGCTACGACGCCGCCGGCGTGGTCGAAGCGGTGGGACCGGAGGTGGAAGGCCTGCAGCCCGGCGATGCGGTGTACTACGCCGGCGACATCACCCGTCCGGGCAGCAATGCGCAACTGCAGTTGGTGGATGCGCGCGTAGCCGCGGCCAAGCCGGACACGCTCGACTTCGCCCAGGCCGCGGCCCTGCCGCTGACCGCGCTGACCGCCTGGGAACTGCTGTTCCAGCGGATGCCGTTCGACTTCGACGGCGACAACCGCGGGCGCAGCCTGCTGGTGATCGCCGGTGCCGGCGGCGTGGGCTCGATCGCGATCCAGCTGGCCCGCCACGCCGGCTTCGACGTGATCGCCACCGCGTCGCGGCCGCAGACGGTGGAATGGTGCAAGGCCATGGGCGCGCACCACGTCATCGACCATCGCCAGCCGCTGCAACCGCAGCTGCGGGCGCTGGGACTGGAGCAGGTCGACGCCGCCATCAATCTGGCCGATACCGACCACTACTGGCAGGCGCTGGGCGAGATCGTCGCCCCGCAGGGCCACGTCGGCCTGATCGTGGAGCCCGCCGGTCCGCTGCACATCGGTGATCCGTACAAGGCCAAGTGCATCGGCATCCACTGGGAGTTCATGTTCGCGCGCCCGAAGTTCCATACCGCCGATCTGGTCGAGCAGCATCGCATCCTGGCGCGCGTGGCCAGCCTGGTCGATGCCGGCGAGCTGCGCACCACCCTGACCGAGGTGCTCGCACCGATCGATGCGGCCAACCTGCGCGAGGCGCACCGCCGGCTGGAATCGGGCCAGACGATCGGCAAGCTGGCGCTGGCCGGCTGGTAGCGGCGGGCCGGCCGGATCGCTCCGGCCGCATCGGCAGGCAATCACGTAGCCCGGGCAAGCGAAGCACGCCCGGAATGGCGATGCGCCGGTGCGCTTCGCTTGCCCGGGCTACGGCTTCACCGCCGATTCCGGGCAAGGCCGCACCGCACTTGCGTGGCGGACGATTTGACGGCAGGCTGCGCGCTCTCCATACGCAAGCGTATCCACATGTCGCCAGCCACCGGCCAGCCCGCTTCCGACCTGTCATCCACAGGCTCCGCGACCGCCCCGTATCCGCACCTGTTCGCGCCGCTGGACCTGGGCTTCACCACCCTGCGCAACCGCGTGCTGATGGGTTCGATGCATACCGGACTGGAGGACAGGGCGCGCGACTTCCCCAGGCTGGCCGCCTACTTCGCCGAACGCGCCGAGGGCGGCGCCGGGCTGATCGTCACCGGCGGTTTCGCCCCCAACGTGGTCGGCTGGCTCAAGCCGTTCGGCGGCAAGCTGTCGTGGCCATGGGAAGTGCGTCCGCACCGGCAGGTCACCCGCGCGGTGCACCAGCACGGGGCGAAGATCTGCCTGCAGCTGCTGCACGCCGGCCGCTATGCCTACCACCCGCTTTCGGTGGCGCCGTCGAAGCTGAAGGCGCCGATCAATCCGTTCACCCCGCGCGCGCTGTCGGCCCGCGGCGTGGAACGGCAGATCGCCGCCTATGCGCGCGCTGCCCGCCATGCCCGCGAGGCCGGCTACGACGGCGTCGAGGTGATGGGTTCGGAGGGCTACCTGATCAACGAGTTCACCGCCCCGCGCAGCAACCGGCGCGACGACGCCTGGGGCGGCAGCGCGGACAAGCGCATGCGCTTCGCGGTGGAGATCGTGCGGCGCATCCGCGAGGCCTGCGGCCCGGACTTCATCATCGTCTACCGGCTGTCGCTGGTGGACCTGGTCGAGGACGGCAACCAATGGGACGAGATCGTGCAGCAGGCCAAGGCGGTGGAAGCGGCCGGCGCGACGATCATCAATTCCGGCATCGGTTGGCACGAGGCGCGTATCCCCACCATCGCCACCTCGGTGCCGCGCGCGGCCTGGGCCGGCGTCACCGCCCTGCTCAAGCCGCATGTCGGCGTACCGGTGGTGGCGACCAACCGCATCAACATGCCCGACGTGGCCGAGCGCATCCTCGCCTCGGGCGGCGCCGACATGGTCTCGCTGGCGCGGCCGCTGCTGGCCGACCCGCAGTGGCCGGCCAAGGCCCGCGCCGGCCGGCCGCAGGCGATCAACACCTGCATCGCCTGCAACCAGGCCTGCCTGGACCATGTGTTCCAGAACAAGCTGGCGACCTGCCTGGTCAACCCGCGCGCCGCGCACGAGACCGAGCTGAACTACCTGCCGGCCGCCGCGCCGAAACGGATCGCCGTGGTCGGCGCCGGTCCGGCCGGACTGGCCTGCGCCACGGTGGCGGCGCAGCGCGGCCATGCGGTGGTGCTGTTCGACGCCGCCGGCGAGATAGGCGGCCAGTTCAACGTCGCCAAGCGCATTCCCGGCAAAGAGGAGTTCCACGAGACGCTGCGCTACTTCCGCCACCGGCTGCAGGAGACCGGCGTCGAGCAGCGCCTGGGCACCGTCGCCGATGCGGCCGCGCTGGCCGGCTTCGACGAGGTGGTGCTGGCCACCGGCGTCGTGCCGCGCAAGGTGGACTTCCCGGGCGCCGACCATCCCGGCGTGGTCGGCTATCTCGACGTGCTGCAGGGACGCGTGCGCGCGGCCGATGCGGTGGCGATCATCGGCGCCGGCGGCATCGGCTTCGACGTGGGCGAGTTCGTGGTGCAGGAAGGCATCTCGCCCTCGCTGGACATCGGCCGCTGGATGGCCGAATGGGGCGTGGATCCGCAGTTCCAGGGCCGCGGCGCGCTGGCCCGGCCGCGGCCGGAGCCGCCGGCACGCAAGGTCTGGCTGCTGCAGCGCAGCCCCGGCCGCCCCGGGTCGCGGCTGGGCAAGACCACCGGCTGGATCCACCGCGCCACGCTCAAGGCCAAGGGCGTGACGATGCTGGGCGGGGTCGAGTACCTGGGCTTCGACGGGGCCGGCCTGCGCATCCGCATCGACGGCGCCGAGCAGCTGCTGCCGGTGGCCACGGTGGTGGTCTGCGCCGGCCAGGAGCCGCGCCGCGAACTGGTCGCCTCGCTGCAGGCCGCCGGCATCGAGCCGCACCTGATCGGCGGTGCCGACGTGGCCGCCGAACTGGATGCCAAGCGCGCCATCGACCAGGGCAGCCGGCTGGCCGCGCGGCTGTGATCGCGGCCGCCGGAGGCAGTGGGCATGCGTCCCGGCACGGTTCGGGGCGGCGCCGTCCGGCCGATTCCGGCTCCCGCACAAAGCTGAATGTCAACAACATTCATTCAGTTGCGATTAGGGAATGTCCGCCTACCTTGCGCGCACTTTCCAACCCGCCCCCATCCCGGCGGGCGATTCCGGCGCAGATCGACCGATCGACTGCCTAGCCGGACGTGGGCGACCAGCCAGAGCGGTCGCCTCCCCATAACGCCAAGCTGTCACCCCATGCCCACTTCCACCGCCGCGCGGAGGAAGCGAGTACGGGTTCGGCCCATACGGAGCAAGGAGTTCCATGAAACTGGCCTGGATTCTCTGGTTGTCGCAGCTGTTGCCGCAACCTGCCGCCGATTCGCTGTGCCTGAGCACGACCGTCTACCTCGAAGCCCGCGACCAGACCCTGCAGGGTCAGCAGGCGGTGGCCGAGGTCGCCCTGCGCCGCCTCGACAGCGGCCTGTGGGGCGACTCGATGTGCAAGGTGGTGACCGCGCGCAAGCAGTTCGCCCCGGCCCTGGTCGCCCCCAGCACCCGGCTGAAGAACACCGATGCCTGGGCCGAGGCGGTGAACGTGGCCTTCGCCGCCGAGCGCAACTGGGCGCTGCCGGTGGGCCAGCGCAAGGAAATCGTGCCCGGCGCCAGCCATTTCGCCGCGCACGCCATCGCCAGCCCCTCCTGGCGCAACGCCTATCAGGTGGCCACCATCGGCGACCACACCTTCTACCGCGTGCAGAAACTGCGCCCGCGCACGTCCTGAGCCGCCCCACCGCCGCGACCGGCGGCCATATATGTCGGGCAGGCATATATATATGTCTGCCGGATCCTGCCGCCGGCACGATGCCGGAGCAGGCCCGGATGCCCGCAGGCCAGCGGAACCACCCGCGGCCGGCGGCCACGCCGGGCCGGCTTGCGCCGGGCCAGCGCCGCGATCGCCGCTCGGTACGCGTCAGCTGCCCAGCGCGCGGCGGATCTCCTCCAGTGCGCCCGGATCGTCCAGCGTGGACAGGTCGCCCGGGTCGCGCTGTTCGGCCAGCGCCTGCAGCGAGCGCCGCAGCAGCTTGCCCGAGCGGGTCTTGGGCAGGGCGTTGACGATGTATACGCGGGCCGGGCGCGCCACCGCACCCAGCTGGTCGGTCACCTGCCGCATGATCTGCGCGATCGCCGCCTCCGGGTCCTGCGGCGCCTGCTTCAAGGTGGCGAACACCAGCGGTACCTGCCCCTTCAGCTCGTCGTGCACACCGACCACCGCCGCCTCGGCCACGTCCGGGTGGCTGGCGACCGACTCCTCGATCTCGCGCGTGCCCAGGCGGTGGCCTGCCACGTTGATCACGTCGTCGGTGCGGCCGAGGATGAAGGTATAGCCTTCCTCGTCGCGGATCGCCCAGTCCAGCGAGCTGTACAGCAGCTCGTCGAAGTGGCTGAAGTAGCTGCTGATGAAGCGCGCATCGTCGTTCCACACCGTCGCCATGCAGCCGGGCGGCAGCGGCGGCTCGATCACCAGCACGCCCTTCTGCCCGGCACGCACGGTATCGCCGCTGCGCTCGTCGATCACCTTCATCCTGTAGCCGAGGTTGGGGAAGCCGGGCGAGCCGAACTTCACCGGCTTCATGTCCAGGCCCGGCAGCAGCGTCAGCGCCGGCCAGCCGGTCTCGGTCTGCCAGTAGTTGTCGATGATCGGCTTGCCCAGCGCATCGGCGATCCACAGCGCGGTGGGCTCGTCCAGCGGCTCTCCGGCCAGGAACAGGTACTTCAGCGCCGACAGGTCGTGGACGCGGATGTACCCGACGTCGTGCTTCTTGAGCACGCGGATGGCGGTGGGCGAGGAGAACATCGTGCGCACCCGGTACTTCTCGCACAGCGCCCACCAGATGCCCGGGTCGGGATTGGTCGGCAGGCCCTCGTAAAGCAGCGCGGTGCAGCCGCCGATCAGCGGGCCGTAGACGTTGTACGAATGCCCCACCGCCCAGCCGACGTCGGAGGTGGAGAACATCACCTGCCCCGGCGCGCAGTCGAACACGGTGCGCATGGACTGCGCCATCGCCACCGCGTAGCCGCCGACGTCGCGCTGCACGCCCTTGGGCTTGCCGGTAGTGCCGGAGGTGTAGAGCAGGTAGCTGGGCTCGTTGGATTCGAGCCATTGCACCGGCACCTCGGCATCGCCGACCTCGGCGCGCAGCGCGGCGTACTCGAAATCGCGCCCCTCCACGCGCGGCTGCGCGGCGTCGAGCCCGCGCGAGACGATCAGCACCTTCGGCGGCGGCGCGCTCGCTTCCGCGCAGGCGGCATCGACCATCGCCTTGTACGGGATGACCTTGCCGCCACGGCAACCGGCATCGGCGGCGATCAGCAGCTTGGGCGTGGCATCGTCGATGCGCAGCGCCAGGTTGTGCGCGGCGAAGCCGCCGAACACCACCGAGTGGATCGCACCGATGCGCGCGCAGGCGAGCATCGCGAACACCGCCTCGGCCATGTTGGGCATGTAGATGACCACGCGGTCGCCGTGGCCGACGTCGAGCCGCTTGAGCACCGCGGCGAAGGCGTTGACCTCGCGATACAGCTCGGCGTAGCTGATCTCGCGGGTGACGCCGGTCTCGCTGGACACCGCCACCAGCGCCAGTTGCCCGGCGCGGTCGGCCAGGTGCCGGTCCACCGCGTTGTAGCACAGGTTGGTTTCGCCGCCGACGAACCACTTGCGGAACGGCGGATTGGAATAGTCGAGGATCTGCCGCGGCGGCTTGTGCCAGTGGATGGCCTTGGCCTCTTCCGCCCAGAACTCCTCCGGCTGCTCGATCGAGCGGCGGTACACCTCTTCGTAGCGCATTGCAGTCCCTCCCAGAACCGTCATGGCACAAGCATAGGGGCGCCCCGGAGGCCGCACCCTGCGACGATGGTCGTAGCGCCGTCGCCGCCGTGCGGCTACTCCAGGTCGCGCGCGCGTTCGCGCAGCACGAACTTCTGCACCTTGCCGGTGGCAGTGCGCGGCAGCTCGCCGTAGACGAAGAACCGCGGCACCTTGAAGCCGGCCAGGTGCTCGCGGCAGTAGGCCTGCAGGCCCTCCGGCGGATCGGCGTCGGGCGACTCGAGCTCGATGAAGGCGCACGGCGTCTCGCCCCACTTCCCGTCCGGGCGCGCCACCACCGCGGCGGCCATCACCGCGGGGTGCCGGCACAGCGCGTCCTCGACCTCGATCGAGGAGATGTTCTCGCCGCCGGAGATGATCACGTCCTTGGAGCGATCGCGGATCTTCACGTAGCCGTCGGGGTACACCACCGCCAGGTCGCCGGTATGGAACCAGCCGCCCTCGAACGCCTGCGCGGTCGCCGCCGGGTTCTTCAGGTAGCCCTTCATGGTGATGTTGCCGCGGAACATGATCTCGCCGATCGCCTTGCCGTCCCACGGCACCGGCTGCATCGTCAGCGGGTCGAGCACCTGCATGTCCTCCTGCAGCAGGCAGGCCACGCCCTGGCGGCTGTTGAGCTCGGCGCGCTCGGCCACCGGCAGCCCGGCCCAGTCCGGACGCGGCTGGCACAGCGAGGCCGGGCCGTAGACCTCGGTCAATCCATACACGTGGGTGATGGCGAAGCCCATCCGCTCCATGCCCTCGATCACCGCCGCCGGCGGCGCGGCGCCGGCCACCTGCGCCTTCACTCCCTCGATGCCCTGCTTCCATTGCGCCGGCGCGGCCACCAGCGCGCTGTGCACGATCGGCGCGCCGCAGAAATGGCTGACGCCGTGCTCGCGCATCAGCTCGAACACCCGCTGCGGATCGAACCGGCGCAGGCACACGTTGACCCCGGCCACCGCCGCCAGCGTCCACGGGAAGCACCAGCCGTTGCAGTGGAACATCGGCAGCGTCCACAGGTACACCGGATGCTGCGGCATGCCCCAGTCGATGATGTTGGCCACCGCATTGAGATAGGCGCCGCGGTGGTGGTAGACCACGCCCTTGGGATCGCCGGTGGTGCCGGAGGTGTAGTTGAGCGAGATCGCGTCCCACTCGTCGGCCGGCAGCTGCAGCGGGAAGTCCGCGTCGCCGCCGGCCAGGAACATCTCGTACTCGGCCTCGCCGAGGAATGCGCCGTCCGTCACCTCGGCATCGTCCACGTCCACCACCCGCGGCGGCCGCTTGCACAGCGCCAGCGCCTGCGCAACCACCGGCGCGAACTCGCGGTCGGCGAACAGCACGCGGGCCTCGCCGTGGTCGAGCATGAACGCCAGCGTCGGCGCATCCAGGCGGGTGTTGAGCGTGTTGAGCACCGCGCCGAGCATCGCCGGGCCGTAGTGCAGCTCGAACATGGCCGGCGTGTTGGGCAGCAGCGCCGCCACCGTGTCGCCACGGCCGATGCCCCAGCCCCGCAGCGCCGAGGCCAGCTGCCGGCAGCGCGCGTACACCTGCGACCAGCTCAGCCGCCGGTGGCCGTGGATCAGCGCGGTGCGATGCGGGTGCACCAGCGCCGCCTTGCGCAGGAAACTCAGCGGCGACAGCGCGGTGTAGTTGGCCTGGTTGCGTTCCAGGCCCTGCGCGTAGGCGTGTTGCGACATCGAAACCCTCCCGGTCCGAATGCATCGGTCGACCGCAAGGGTAGCCGGCGCCCTGCGGCCGGCCCTTTCGACATTGGTCGAAGCCGCCGCCCGAGGCACGGGGCGACCTGATTGGCGTCGACAGTCGGCCCGTGCGCATTGCTACCGGGCGTCGTCCCCGCGAAGGCGGGAAGCGATTTACAGCGACCCGAAGCGGCCGATCGTCCCGCGCCTCGCCGCGGCACGGGCCCAGGTCGCCGGGTCCCCGCCTTCGCGGGGACGACGGCGGATTCCGACACGAAGCCGGCAGCGGGCGCCAGCCAGGCATGGAAAAGGAGTGCGCACCGCACTGGATCGGCGGGTCTGCGTCGTTCGATGCCCGGAAAGCAGGACGCCGGCACGAGGCCGGCGTCCGCAGGTCAGGCTTCGGGGATCGTCCGCTCAGCCCAGCAGGTGGGCCACGCCGGAACGCTCCTCTTCCAGCTCGGCCAGGGTCTTGTCGATGTACTTCTGGCTGAAGTCGTCGATCGGCAGGTCCTTGACGATGCTGTACTTGCCGTTCTCGGTGGTCACCGGGAAGCCGAAGATCACCCCTTCCGGGATTCCGTAGGAACCGTCGGACGGCACGCCCATGGTCACCCACTCGCCGCCGCTGCCCAGCACCCAGTCGCGGATGTGGTCGATGGCGGCGTTGGCCGCCGAGGCCGCCGACGAGGAGCCGCGCGCCTCGATGATCGCCGCGCCGCGCTTGCCCACGGTCGGGATGAAGCTGCCGGCGTTCCATTCCTGGTCGTTGACGGCCTCGGCGACGGAGGCGCCGCCGACGGTGGCGAAACGGTAGTCCGGGTACATGGTCGGGCTGTGGTTGCCCCACACCACCAGCTTGCGGATGTCGCCCACCGGCTTGCCGAGCTTGTGCGAGAGCTGGCTCAGCGCGCGGTTGTGGTCCAGCCGCAGCATCGCGGTGAAGTTCTTCGGATCCAGGTCCGGGGCCGACTTCATGGCGATGTAGGCGTTGGTGTTGGCCGGGTTGCCGACCACCAGCACCTTGACGTCGCGCTTGGCGACCTTGTTCAGCGCCGCGCCCTGCGCGGTGAAGATCTTGGCGTTCTCCAGCAGCAGGTCCTTGCGTTCCATGCCCGGGCCGCGCGGACGCGCGCCGACCAGCAGGGCGACGTCGGCATCCTTGAACGCCACTTCCGCATCGTCGGTACCGACGATGTCGGCCAGCAACGGGAACGCGCAGTCCTCCAGTTCCATGATCACGCCCTTGAGCGCGGCCTGGGCCTTGTCGATGGGCAGCTCCAGCAGCTGCAGGATCACCGGCTGGTCCTTGCCCAGCATCTCGCCGGAGGCGATACGGAACAGCAGGGCGTAACCGATCTGGCCGGCAGCGCCGGTCACGGCAACACGTACGGGGGTCTTCATGATGGTTCCTCTGCGAAAAAACTGCGTTTCGTGGGGGGAATCGCCGCGGGCGCGATGCCCGCGGCCTGAAAGCTAACGTGCCGGCGCGTACGGATCAGGCGGCCAGGATCTTGTTCCACTCGGCGACGCGGTCGGCCTTGGCCGCCAGCGCGGCATCGGCGTCGCCCTCGATCGTCACCTTGTTGATGGCATCGCCCTGGGCGACGGCATCGACCACGTCCAGGCCCTCGACCACCTTGCCGAACACGGTGTGCTTGCCGTCCAGCCACGGCGTGGCGACGTGGGTGATGAAGAACTGGCTGCCGTTGGTGTTGGGGCCGGCATTGGCCATCGACAGCACGCCGCGCTCGTGGCGCACGCCGTTGTCGGTCTCGTCCTCGAAGCGGTAGCCGGGGCCGCCGCGGCCTGAGCCTTCCGGGCAGCCGCCCTGGATCATGAAGTCGGCGATCACGCGGTGGAAGTTCAGTCCGTCGTAGAAGCCGCGCTTGGCCAGGTTGACGAAGTTGGCCACCGTCAGCGGTGCCTTGTCGGGGTAGAGCTCGATCTTGATCGGGCCGCGGGCGGTGTCGAAAGTGGCGGTCAGGGACATGGGATCCTTGCGATTGCGGGAGCTGGACAATGGCCGCCTAGGATACACCGGCGCCACGGCGGCCCATCTGCTCCGATGGTCTGATCCGGGTGCCTTCGGCCCGTCCGCCGCCCCGCCGCGCAGGCCCGGCCGCACGGGGCCGGAAGCAGTTATAATGGTCGGCTTCTCCCTACAGTCCAGGCCAGGCGCCCGTTCCGGCAGCCCACTTCACGCATGTCCATCGAAAACCTTCGCAACATCGCCATCGTCGCCCACGTCGACCACGGCAAGACCACCCTTGTCGACCAGCTGCTCAAGCAGTCAGGCACCTTCAGCGAGCGCGCGCAGGTCGGCGAGCGCGTGATGGACAGCAACGACCAGGAAAAGGAACGCGGCATCACCATCCTGGCCAAGAACACCGCCATCAACTGGAACGGCAACCGCATCAACATCGTCGACACTCCCGGGCACGCCGACTTCGGCGGCGAGGTCGAGCGCGTGCTGTCGATGGTCGATTCGGTGCTGATCCTGGTCGATGCGATGGACGGGCCGATGCCGCAGACCCGCTTCGTGACGCAGAAGGCGTTCGCGATGGGCTTCAAGCCGATCGTGGTGGTCAACAAGATCGACCGCCCCGGCGCGCGCCCGGAATGGGTGGTGGAGCAGGTGTGGGACCTGTTCGACCGCCTCGGCGCCACCCCGGAGCAGATGGACTTCCCGATCGTCTACGCCTCGGCGCTGAACGGCTACGCCTCGCTGGACGAGAACGCCCGCGAAGGCGACATGACGCCGCTGTACGAGGCCATCATGAAGCACGTCTCGCCGCCGGCGGTGGACCCGGACGGCCCGTTCCAGATGCGCATCAGCCAGCTGGACTACAACAACTTCGTCGGCGTGATCGGCATCGGCCGCATCCAGCGCGGCAAGCTGAAGAAGAACATGCCGGTGTCGGTGATCGACCGCGAGGGCAAGAAGCGCCAGGGCAAGGTCCTGCAGGTGCTGGGCTTCCTCGGCCTTGAGCGGATCGAGCAGGAAGAGGCCGAGGCCGGCGACATCGTCGCCATCTCCGGCATCCAGGAGCTGACCATCTCCGACACCGTGTGCGCGCTGGACACCCCCGAGGCGCTGCCGGCGCTGACCGTGGACGAGCCGACCATCTCGATGACCTTCCAGGTCAACAACTCGCCGTTCGCCGGCAACAAGGACCTGTCCGGCGGCAAGTTCCTGACCAGCCGCCAGCTCAAGGACCGGCTGGACCGCGAGAAGGTGCACAACGTCGCCCTGCGCGTGGAGCAGCTGGAGGACGCCGACAAGTTCCTGGTCTCCGGCCGCGGCGAGCTGCACCTGTCGGTGCTGATCGAGAACATGCGCCGCGAGGGCTACGAGCTGGCGGTGTCGCGCCCGGAAGTGATCATCAAGGAGATCGACGGCCAGCTGATGGAGCCGATCGAGCAGCTCGTCATCGACGTGGAGGAGACCCACCAGGGCGGCGTGATGGAGAAGCTCGGCATCCGCAAGGGCCAGCTCAAGAACATGGAGCCCGACGGCAAGGGCCGCGTGCGCCTGGATTACGAAATCCCGGCGCGCGGCCTGATCGGCTTCCAGAACGAGTTCAAGACCCTGACCCAGGGCTCGGGCCTGCTGTTCCACGTGTTCGACCACTACGGCCCGAAGGAACAGGGCGCCATCGCCAAGCGTCCCAACGGCGTGATGATCGCCAATGCGCCGGGCGCCACCCCCGCCTACTCGCTGGGGCCGCTGCAGGAACGCGGCAAGCTGTTCGCCGCCGAGGGCGACAACGTGTACGAAGGCCAGCTGGTCGGCATCCACTCCAAGGACAACGACCTGACCGTCAACGCCATCAAGACCAAGCCGCTGACCAACATGCGCGCCTCCGGCAAGGACGATGCGATCCAGCTCAGCCCGGCGATCAAGTTCTCGCTGGAACAGGCGCTGGACTTCATCGACGACGACGAGCTGGTCGAGATCACCCCCAAGGAAATCCGCCTGCGCAAGAAGTTCCTGACCGAGAACGAGCGCAAGCGCGCCTCGCGCGGCGGTTGATCGCCTGCCCGCCGACGAGGTGACCAGGAAACCGTACAACCCGGATCCGCACGCGCATCCGGGCCTGCACCTGGTCGCCCTGCTCGAGGCGGCCAAGGGCCTGCTGGCGGTACTCGCCGCCAGCGGCCTGGAACTGGTCGGTCCGCAACCGCTGCGCCATGCAGTGGACCACCTCATTGCCCGCTTCCACCTGGATCCGGACCACGGCGCCCTGCCCTCGCTGCTGGCCATGATCAATCCCGGCGCGGTTCATCTTGCCGCCGCCGGCATGCTCGGCTATGGCCTGCTGCACCTGCTCGAGGCCTGGGGCCTGTGGCGCGCCAGGGTCTGGGCCTCGTGGCTGGGCTGTGCCACCGCCGCGCTGTACCTGCCGTTCGACATCTACGCCATCGTCCGCCACCCCGGCTGGCCGGCGTGGAGCGTGCTGGCGATCAACCTGCTGGTGGTGGCGGTGCTGGCACGCGACATCTTCCGGCGACACCGCAGCGCGCGCTGAGCAGCGCCTCGCCACCTCCGCGCACGGCTGCATGTCGGCGCAAAGCCTCCCCCTCGACTCCTGCACCGCTTGCCGGCGACGGACGCCCCGTCCTAACCTGACTCCATCCCACCGGATGGAACCGTGCCATGTGCCTACTGTCGCGTCAGCGCCCAGATGCCGGTCCTGCGCGCGGCCATCGGTTCGCCGCGCAGGGCGCAGACCGCCGCCAGGACCGGCCGTCCTGGCAAGGCCTGCAACGCGGAGAGGCGGATCCGGGGCAAGTGCAGCGCCGGCGTTTGCGCATTGACGCGACACTGGCCCTGCTGCTCGCGATCGCCGCGATGATGGTCGGCAGCCAGGCCGTCCATGCCACCCCGCCCAGCGCCGTGGCGCCGGAACCGGCGGCCGACCAGTACGACTTCCCCTACGCCGAGACCGACATCGCCGAACTGCAGGCACACATGGGCAATGGCGAACTGGACAGCGTGACCCTGACCCGCGCCTACCTGCAGCGCATCGCCCTGATCGACCGCGCCGGCCCGCGCCTGAACGCGATCATCGAGATCAATCCCGATGCCGCGAAGGAAGCGGCCGAGCGCGACGAGGAACGGCGCAGCGGGCGCATCCGCGGCCCGTTGCACGGCATCCCGCTGCTGCTCAAGGACAACATCGACGCCACGCCGATGAGCAACAGCGCCGGCTCGCTGGCCCTGGCCGGCTTCCGCCCGGCCGAGGACGCCTTCCTGGTGCAGCGCCTGCGCGCGGCCGGCGCGGTGATCCTGGGCAAGACCAACCTCAGCGAATGGGCCAATTTCCGCTCGACCCGCTCCACCTCCGGCTGGAGCGCGCGCGGCGGGCAGACGCGCAACCCGTACGTGCTGGACCGCAATCCCTGCGGCTCCAGTTCCGGCACCGCCGCGGCGGTATCGGCCAACCTCGCCGCCGCCGGCATCGGCACCGAGACCGACGGCAGCATCGTCTGCCCGGCCGCGGTCAACGGGCTGGTGGGCCTGAAGCCGACCGTGGGCCTGGTCAGCCGCGACGGCATCATCCCGATCTCCTTCAGCCAGGACACCGCCGGCCCGATGGCACGCAGCGTGGCCGACGCGGCCGCGCTGCTCACCGCCATGGCCGGCCGCGACGAATCCGACCCCGCGACCGCCGCCATGCCCGGCCGCGCGGTGTACGACTACGTCGCCCGCCTGAACCCCGACGCGCTGCGCGGGGCGCGCATCGGCGTGCTGCGCAACGCGCTCGAGGACGACCCGGTCATCGCGCTGCAGATGCACGCGGCGGTGCAGGCCATGCGCGATGCCGGCGCCACCGTGGTCGAGGCGCGCATCCCGACCCAGGGGCAATGGGACGAGGCCGAACTGCAGGTGCTGCTGCACGAGTTCAAGGCCGGCGTGGAACGCTACCTGGCCGGCCATCGCGCTCCCATGGCTACCCTGGCCGAGCTGATCGCCTTCAACCGCGAGCACGCGGAGCGCGAGATGCCGCACTTCGGCCAGGAACTGTTCGAGCAGGCCCAGGCCACCGGCGGGCTGGCCGATCCCGGCTATATCCGCGCGCGCACGCTGGCCCGGCGCCTGGCCGGCCCGGAAGGCATCGACGCGGCGCTCCAGGCCCAGAAGCTGGATGCGCTGGTCGCGCCGACCACGGGCCCGGCCTGGCGCACCGACCCCATCGATGGCGACGATTTCCCCGGCGGCGGCTATGGCGCCGCCGCCGTGGCCGGCTATCCCAGCCTGAGCGTGCCGATGGGCTTCAGCAACGGCCTGCCGCTCGGGTTGCTGTTCATGGGCACGGCCTGGAGCGAACCGCGGCTGATCGAACTGGGCTACGCCTACGAGCAGCTGACGCAGGCACGCAAGCCGCCGCGCTTCCTGCCCACGCTGCCGGTCCCACCGGCCGCCGTCGCCGCAGGCCCCCTGTAGGAGCAGCGGTCTTTTCGCGCACCGGCCACTCCAGCGCCACGGGGTGGCCTCTTCCCACCGCAGCAGGGTCTCTGCCCTGACGGGTGCGGTGACGGCGCCACGGGCCGGCGGCACGGGCACCGGTTGCATATGGCCAGCTGCGCGAGCGGCGTGCGGCGGCCCCGGGCCCGCCCTCCCCCTCGAGCAACCGTAGGAGCGACTTCAGTCGCGATCGGGCCTCACCGGTAAGACCACATCGCGACTGAAGTCGCTCCTACGGGTCGCATCGCTGCTGCAAGGACCGCGACGGCCGCGGATCGCCTCTCAGGACTCGCCGCCGGAAGCCGGCATGATCGCCGGCTCGCCGTCCTCCGCACCGGGCGAACGCATCGCCTTCGGATCGAGCCGCCGCATCGGCCGTGCCGGCGTGTCCTCGCCATCGTCCTGCGAGGCGATCTGCGCGCGCAGCCGCGGCAGCGCATACGGATGCTGGCGGACCAGGAAGTCGATCATGCGCTCGCGCACGATGCAGCGCAGGTCGAAGGCATCGCCCGAGTTGCGCGCGCTCACCAGCAGGCGCACCTGGATGGTGGTCTCGCTGGTCTCGGTCACCTGGGTCACGCACACCCGCCCGTCCCAGAGCTGCTCGCCGCGGCAGATGCGCTCCAGTTCGGCACGCACCTCGCCCATCGGCGTGCGGTAGTCCAGCCACAGGAACGCCGTGCCCAGCAGGTCGGCGCTGCGGCGCGTCCAGTTCTGGAACGGGTTCTCGATGAACCAGGTCAGCGGCACGATCATCCGCCGCTCGTCCCAGATCCGCACCACCACGTAGGAACTGCCGATCTCCTCGATCCGCCCCCACTCGCCTTCCACGATCACCACGTCGTCCAGCCGGATCGGCTGGGTCAGCGCGATCTGCAGCCCGGCGATCAGGTTGCCGAACACCGGCTTGGCGGCGATACCGGCGACCAGGCCGATGATGCCGGCCGAGGCCAGCAGCGTGGTGCCGATCTGCCTCACCGCCGGGAACGTCAGCAGCACCAGCGAGCAGCCGATCAGGATGATCGTCCCCATCAGCACCCGGCTCAGCACCCGGGTCTGGGTCTGGATGCGCCGCGCCTCCAGGTTGTCGGCCACCTCCATCGGATAGCTGCGCAGGATCGCGGCCTCGCCGGCGGCCACCGCACGCACCAGCAGCCAGGTCAGGCAGCCGACCATGAAGATGCGCAGCGTATGGATCGACATCTCCAGCATCCGCCCTTCCAGCGGCGTCGCCTCGAGCGCGGAGATCAGCAGCAGTGCCGGCACCGCGAAGGCCAGCGGCACGCTGACCACGCGCACGATGCGCGCGCGCCGGTAGTCGCGCCCCTCCATGCGCCGGGCCAGCGACAGCAGCAGCCACCAGGCGAGCAGGCCACAGGCCAGCGCGCCGCCGATCGGCAGGGCGTAGGCGCGGAAAATCTCCCAGTCGTAGTTCAAGGCACGGCCTCCTGTCGGGCAACACGGCCCTCAAGCATGCCGCAACCACGATGATCGCGGCGTCGTTCGACGCCGCGAGGATCCTCAGGCAAGCGGCGGCGCCAGCCGGTCGCGGCCGCGCTTGCGCACGATCGCCATGGCGATCTCCAGCGACTGCTCGTAGTTCAGGCGCGGGTCCACGGTGGAGCGATAGGCGCGCTCCAGGTCGCGCTCGGTGAGCTGGCGCGCGCCGCCGGTGCACTCGGTCACGTCCTCGCCGGTCAGCTCCAGGTGCACGCCGCCCAGGCGGGTGCCGGCGGCGGCGTGCAGGTCGAACGACAGCTCCACCTCGTTGAGGATGTTGTCGAAGCGCCGCGTCTTGTAGCCGTTGGCGGTGCTCTCGGTGTTGCCGTGCATCGCATCGCACACCCACAGCACGCGGCGGCCGTCGCGCCTGACCGCGTCCAGCAGCGGCGGCAGCTTGTCGGCGATCTGCGCCGCGCCCATGCGGTGGATGAAGCTCAACCGCCCCGGCTCGTCCTCGGGATTGAGCACGTCGATCAGCCGCAGCAGCTGGTCCGGCTGCACCGAAGGTCCGACCTTGATCGCGATCGGGTTGCGCACCCCGCGCAGGTACTCGACATGGGCGCCGTCGAGCGCGGCGGTACGCATGCCGATCCACGGGTAGTGCGTGCTCAGGTTGAACCAGCCCCACTGCCGCGGCACCTGCCGGGTCAGGGCTTCCTCGTAGGGCAGCAGCAAGGCCTCGTGCGAGGTGTAGAAGTCGATCCGGTTGAGGTTGTGCACCTCGCCGCCGGCGAGCGTCTCCATGAAGTTCACCGCATCGCCGATCGAGGCCACCATGCGCTGGTACTCCACCGCCAGCGGCGAGCAGCCCACCCAGCTCAGGTTCCAGTACTCGGGATGGCGCAGGTCGGCGAAGCCGCCATCGATCAGCGCCCGCACGAAGTTCATCGTCAGCGCCGAGCGCGAGTGCGCGGTGATCATCCGCTGCGGGTCGGGCACCCGCGCCTGCGCGGTGAACTGCGGCGCGTTGACCACGTCGCCGCGGAAGCTGGGCAGGGTCACGCCATCGCGCGTCTCGTTGTCGGCCGAGCGCGGCTTGGCGTACTGGCCGGCGAAGCGGCCCACCCGCGTCACCGGCATCTGCAGGCCGTAGACCAGCACCAGGCTCATCTGCAGCAGCACCTTGAGCCGGTTGGTGATCGTGGCCGAGCCGCAGTCGTCGAACTTCTCCGCGCAGTCGCCGCCCTGCAGCAGGAAGCGCCGGCCCTCCTGCGCCTCGGCCAGCTGCTTCTTCAGCGCGAAGATCTCCCAGGACGTCACCAGCGGCGGCAGCTCCCGCAGCTCCTGCAGGCTCGCCTCCAGCGCGGCCGGGTCCGGATACACCGGCATCTGCAACGCGGTCCTGCCGCGCCAGCTGTCCGGCGCCCACGGCGCGGTCGCGGCTTCGGGGCGGGCATGGGACGAAACGGATGCTTTCATTGCGGGGTGTCCGGCAGCGGAAGGGGGAAAGGACGCGACGGCACGCCGCCTCAGTACATCAATCGTTGCTTGCGCGCGCGGAAGCCGGCGTACAGCGCCCACAGCGCCAGCGCGACGAACCAGGCCAGGCTCCACATCGGCATCGTCATGCCAAGGAAACGCCAGTCGATCGTGCCGCAATCGCCGCTGCCGGTGAGGACGGT
Source organism: Stenotrophomonas sp. MMGLT7 (assembly GCF_021168555.1). Classification (GTDB taxonomy): domain Bacteria; phylum Pseudomonadota; class Gammaproteobacteria; order Xanthomonadales; family Xanthomonadaceae; genus MMGLT7. The sequence goes on from NZ_JAJOZS010000014.1 coordinate 98,342, forward strand.
GCGCAGCACCTCCAGCGGCCCCATCGTCTCGCGCAGGAAACTCAGCGGCGGACCGCACGAGGCCATCGCGTCCTGCGGCATCACCTGGATCCACACGTGGCGGCCGGCGACGCCGATGCCGGCCAGCGCCGGGATCAATGCCAGGATCGCGTAGACCCTGCGCGCCGGCGGGCGCCGCGGCCCGTGCAGCGCACCGAGCAGGAATACCAGCCCCAGCGCCGCGAACGCGATGCGCTGCAGGATGCACTTGGGACAGGGTTCCAGGCCGTCGTGCAGTTGCAGGAACACCGCATAGCCCAGCAAGGCGGCGCAGATCAGGAAGCCGAGCAGGAACTGGACCCGGAAGCCCCAGCGGAACGGGTTCATCGGAGGTACTCGAACGGAACAGCGTCGCATTATCGACCATCGCCGCACGATGTCGAACCCCGCTGTCGCTCCCTGGCCCGGCGACACCAACAGAAAGGCCCGGCATGTGCCGGGCCTCGCCGATGCAGCCGCGAACGTGGGCGATTACTCCGCCACTTCCTCGGCCACGGCCGGGCGGTCGACCAGCTCGACATACGCCATCGGCGCATTGTCGCCGGCACGGAAGCCGCACTTGAGGATGCGCAGGTAGCCGCCGGGACGGCTCTGGTAGCGCGGGCCCAGCTCGACGAACAGCTTGCCCACCGCTTCCTTGTCGCGCAGGCGCGCGAAGGCCAGGCGGCGATTGGCGACGCCGTCGACCTTGGCGATGGTGATCAGCGGCTCGGCGACGCGACGCAGCTCCTTGGCCTTGGGCAGCGTGGTCTTGATCAGCTCGTGCTTGAACAGCGAGGCGGCCATGTTCTTGAACATCGCTTCGCGGTGGGCACTGGTACGGTTGAACTTGCGTCCGGATTTCTGGTGGCGCATGGGAAGGGATTCCTATCTGTGAATGTTGGAACTGCTGTGCTTCGCTGTCGCCGTCCTGGCGCTGGTAGTGGACTGCGGATGGCCCAAAGCCGGCACTCCCTGGCCGGCTGGCGCCGCGGACCTTCGGTCCGTCGACGTCGGCGGGGTTGCAGCGGCTCGCGCCGGCTGCACCCTGCTCTTCACGCCTGCCCTCGCGCGGGCCGGGCCCGCGCGAGGAACAGGTTTACTGCATCATCAGCCGAGCATGCCGTGCTGGGCGACGCCGGCCGGCGGCCAGTTCTCCAGCTTCATGCCCAGGGAAAGGCCGCGCTGGGCGAGCACTTCCTTGATCTCGGTGAGCGACTTCTTGCCCAGGTTCGGGGTCTTGAGCAGCTCGACCTCGGTCTTCTGGATCAGGTCGCCGATGTAGTAGATGCTCTCGGCCTTCAGGCAGTTGGCCGAACGCACCGTCAGCTCCAGGTCGTCGATCGGGCGCAGCAGCACCGGATCCACGCCGCCGGTGGCCGGCTTGGGCGCACCGCGGTCGCGGTGGGTGAAGTCACCGAATACCGACAGCTGGTCGCTGAGGATGTCGGCGGCGGTGCGCACGGCTTCCTCGGCATCGATCGTGCCGTTGGTCTCGATGTCCAGCACCAGCTTGTCCAGGTCGGTGCGCTGCTCGACGCGGGCGGCCTCGACCGAATAGGCGACGCGGCGGACTGGCGAGAACGAGGCGTCCAGCATCAGCCGGCCGATCGTGCGGGTCTCCTCGTCCGGGCGACGGCGCGCGGCCGCCGGCTGGTAGCCGAAGCCACGCTCGATCTTCAGGCGCATGTTCAGCGCCGCATCCTTGGTCAGATGGCAGATCACGTGATCGCCATTGAGGATCTCGACGTTGTGGTCGGTCTTGATGTCGGCGGCAGTGACCGTGCCCGGCCCCTGGCTGGACAGCGACAGCGTGGCGCTGTCGCCGCTGTGCATGCGGATGGCGACATCCTTGAGGTTCAGCAGGACTTCCAGCACGTCCTCCTGCAGACCCTCGACCGTGGTGTACTCGTGCAGCACGCCGTCGATCTCGACCTCGGTGATGGCGAAGCCCGGGATCGAGGACAGCAGCACGCGGCGCAGGGCATTGCCCAGGGTGTGGCCATAACCGCGCTCCAAGGGCTCGATCACGACCTTGGCGCGGTTGTCGGTAAGGCGTTCGATCTGCGGACCGCGAGGGCGCAGAACCTGGTTGGCGGTAACCGTCATGTTGCGGGGTCTCCTGCGAACCTCCGGTGCGACCCGGAGGCTCTCCAATGTGAATTACTTCGAATACAACTCGACGATCAGCGCTTCGTTGATGTCCGAAGGCAGGTCGGCGCGATCCGGCACGGCCTTGAACACGCCGCTGAACTTCTTCGAATCCACCTCGACCCACGACGGGTTCAGGTCGTGCTGCTCGGCCACGGTCAGGGCTTCCTGCACGCGCATCTGCTTCTGCGCCTTCTCGGACAGCTCGATCGCGTCGCCGGCCTTGACCTGGTACGAGGCCAGGTTCACCGACTTGCCGTTGACCAGCACGCCGCGGTGGCTGACCAGCTGGCGCGCGGCCGGACGGGTCACGGCGAAGCCCATGCGATAGACGACGTTGTCCAGGCGGGTTTCCAGCAGCTGCAGCAGGTTCTCGCCGGTGTTGCCCTTCTTGGTCGAGGCCTTCTTGTAGTAGTTGCGGAACTGGCGCTCCAGCAGGCCGTAGATACGCTTGACCTTCTGCTTCTCGCGCAGCTGGGTGGCGTAGTCGGACAGCTTGCCCTTGCGGGCGGTGGCGCCGTGCTGGCCGGGCTTCTGCTCCAGCTTGCACTTGGAGTCCAGCGCACGCGCCGGGCTCTTGAGGGAAAGATCGACGCCTTCGCGGCGGGCGAGCTTACAGGTAGGACCAATATAACGAGCCATTTCTCTTCAGCTCCTCAGACGCGACGCTTCTTCGGCGGACGGCATCCGTTGTGCGGGATGGGCGTCACGTCGATGATGTTGATGATCTTGTAGCCGACGTTGTTCAACGAACGTACGGCCGACTCGCGGCCCGGACCCGGACCCTTGATACGCACTTCCAGCGACTTCACGCCGTAGTCCAGCGCGGCGCGGCCGGCCTTCTCTGCGGCGACCTGGGCGGCGAACGGGGTCGACTTGCGCGAACCGCGGAAACCCGCGCCGCCCGAAGTGGCCCACGACAGCGCGTTGCCCTGGCGGTCGGTGATGGTGACGATGGTGTTGTTGAAAGAAGCGTGGACGTGGGCGACGCCGTCGGTGATGACGCGCTTGATCTTCTTCTTGGTTTTAGCAGCAGCTGGCTTGGCCATGATATCTGTCCCTTACTTCCTGATCGCCTTGCGCGGGCCCTTGCGGGTGCGGGCGTTGGTACGGGTGCGCTGGCCGCGCAGCGGCAGGCCACGGCGGTGACGCAGGCCGCGGTAGCAGCCCAGGTCCATCAGACGCTTGATGGCGATGCCGATTTCACGGCGCAGATCGCCCTCGACGATGTACTTGCCGATCTCCAGGCGCAGCCGTTCGATTTCCGGCTCCGACAGGTCGCGGATCTTGGTGGTCGAAGCCACGCCTGCGGCTTCGCAGACCTTCTTCGAGCGGGTACGGCCGATGCCGTAGATGCTTTGCAACCCGACCCAGACGTGCTTCTGGGCTGGCAGGTTGACGCCTGCAATACGCGCCATGACGCGGTTCTCCAACTGAGTGATGGCCCGACAGCGCACACACGGCGCCATCCGGCAGGATGGATCAAAAAGTGAACTTTGAATTGTAGCAAGGTCTCGGGTTACTTGGAAGCCCATGGAACATTCAAGTTCCACGGACCCGGCATGGGGAGTGTGCCCATGCTCCGGCGCCGGATGTCGTTGGTCCGCGAAGGCCATGTCGCCCTTGCGGTCCGCCCGCGCTACTCCAGCGCAGGACCACTCCACCACACCCGCGCACGAGACCGCTGCACGGGCCGCCCTTCATTTCGGAAGGACAGGCTTCCGGGAACCGGAAGCGCCTTCACATCAGGAAGCTCGAATTGTAACAGGTCAGTTGCGGGCGAAGCCGCCGCGCGAACCGCCCTTGAGGTTGGCCTTCTTCAGCAGGCTCTCGTACTGGTGCGACATCAGGTGCGCCTGGATCTGCGCGATGAAGTCCATCACCACCACCACCGCGATCAGCAGCGACGTACCGCCGAAGTAGAACGAGGCACCCATCTGCGTGCGCAGCACTTCCGGCAGCAGGCACACGATCACCAGGTACACCGAACCGGCCGCGGTCAGCCGCGTCAGCACGCCGTCGACGTAGTCGGCGGTCGCCTTGCCCGGACGGATACCCGGGATCAGCGCACCCGACTTCTTCAGGTTGTCGGCGGTTTCCTGCGAGTTGAACACCAACGCGGTATAGAAGAACGCGAAACCCACGATCAGCCCCGCGAACACGATCATGTGCAGCGGCTCGCCCGGGCCCAGGGCATTGGCGATGCGCTGCAGCCAGGTGGCCGAGGTCGCCTGGCCCGACCACATCGACAGCGTGGCCGGGAACGCCAGGATGCTGGAAGCGAAGATCGGCGGAATCACGCCGGCCATGTTCAGCTTGAGCGGCAGGAACGAGGTCTGGTTCATGTACGCGCTGCGGCCGCCCTGGCGGCGCGCGTAGTTCACCGTGATTCGCCGCTGCCCGCGTTCGACGAACACCACGAACGCGGTGAAGGCCAGCACCGTGATCACGATCAGCAGCAGCGCGATGAAGCTCAGCTCGCCGTCGCGGAAGCGCTCGACCGTGGAGATCACCGCGCTCGGCAGGCCGGCGACGATGCCGGCGAAGATGATCAGCGACACACCGTTGCCGATGCCGCGCTCGGTGACCTGCTCGCCGACCCACATCAGGAAGATCGTGCCGGCCGTCAGCGCCACCACCGCGGTGAGCACGAAGCCCATGCCCGGCGCGTACACCACCGGGGCGCCGCCCGGAGAGGTCTGTCCCTGCAGCGCGAGGGCGATGCTGCCGCCCTGCACCACCGCCAGCAGCACCGCGCCCAGGCGCGAGTACTGGGTGATCTTGCGCCGGCCGGACTCGCCTTCCTTCTGCATCGCCTTCAGCGACGGGAAGATGTGCACCGCCAGCTGCATCACGATCGACGCGGAGATGTACGGCATCACGTTCAGCGCGAAGATGCTGAAGCGATGCAGGGCGCCACCGGAGAACATGTTGAACATGTCGACGATGCCGCCCTGGTTCTGCATCAGCGCAAGCATGGCATCGGGATTGACGCCCGGCACCGGCACGTAGCAGCCGATGCGGTAGACGATCAACGCCCCGAGGACGAACAGCAGACGCTGGCGAAGTTCAGTGAACTTGCCGGCGCCTGCAGCGAGATTTCCGATGCCAGCTTGCGCCATCTTGCTATTACTCCTGCACGCTGCCGCCGGCAGCTTCGATCGCGGCCTTGGCACCGGCCGTGGCGGCCACGCCCTTGAGCACGAACGCCTTGGTCAGCTCGCCCTTCTTGACGATCTTGGCCTTCTTGGCGCTGGTCGGGACCAGCTTGGCCGCACGCAGCGCGGCGAAGTCGATCTCGCCGGCATCCAGCTTGTCGAGCTGGTAGGACAGCACCTCGGCGGTGTCCTTGGCGATCTTGGAACGGAAGCCGATCTTCGGCAGACGGCGCTGCATCGGGGTCTGGCCGCCTTCGAAGCCGGCCTTGATCTTGCCGCCACCCTTGCGGGCGAACGAACCCTTGTGGCCGCGGCCGGCGGTCTTGCCCAGGCCGGAGCCGATGCCGCGACCGACGCGGGTACGCTCGGTACGGGCGCCGTCGGCGGGCTTGAGGTCATTGAGACGCAGAGTCATGGTCGATTACTCCTCAACCTGGACGAGGTACTGAACCTTGTTGATCAGACCGCGCACCTGCGGGCTGTCCTTCAGTTCACGCACATCGTTGAGCTTGTTCAGGCCCAGCGCACGCACCGACAGGCGATGACGCGACTGGGTTCCACGCAGGCCACGCACCAGGCGGACCTTCACCGTCTTGTTGGACTCATTAGCCATGGTTGAGTTCCTCCACCTTCTTGCCGCGCTTGGCCGCGATCCGCTCAGGCGACTGCATCTCGACCAGGCCGCGCAGCGTGGCGCGCACCAGGTTGATCGGGTTGCGCGAGCCGACCGCCTTGGCCAGCACGTTCTTCACGCCAACCGCTTCCAGCACGGCGCGCATCGCACCGCCGGCGATCACGCCGGTACCTTCCGAAGCCGGCTTCATGAACACGCGCGCCGCGCCGTGGCCGGCCTTGACCTCGTGCCACAGGGTGCCGTTGTTCAGGTCGATGTTGGCCATGCCCTTGCGGGCGTGCTCCATCGACTTCTGGATGGCGACCGGCACTTCGCGCGCCTTGCCGTAACCGAAGCCGACCTTGCCGGCGCCGTCGCCCACCACCGTCAGCGCGGTGAAGGTGAACTGGCGACCGCCCTTGACCGTCTTGCTGACGCGGTTGACCGCGACCAGCTTCTCGATCATGCCGTCGTCTACTTTCTCTTCGCGGTTGCGGTCGCGATCACGACCCCGCGGTGCACGCTCTTCTGCCATGTTGATTCCTTGAGTTGTCGGATATGTACGGCTCGGGCCGCTTATGGTTGTGAATGACCACGGTGCCGCGAACGCCACTTCAGAAGAGTGGCGCCGCCCGATGCGGCCCGCATCGGCAGGGCGCGGCGCGGACATGGCCCGCGCCGACAGGATCAGAACTGCAGGCCACCCTCGCGGGCGGCGTCGGCCAGCGCCTTGACGCGGCCGTGGTAGCGATAGCCCGAGCGGTCGAAGGCGACCTTCTCGATGCCCGCGGCCTTGGCGCGCTCGGCGATCAGCTTGCCGACCTTGGCGGCGGCGTCGCTGTTCTTGCCGTTCTTCAGGCCTTCCTTGACGTCGGCCTGCAGGGTGTTCGCCGCGGCGATCACCTTGGCGCCGTCGGCGGTGAAGACCTGCGCATACAGGTGCTGGCCGGTGCGCAGCACCGAAAGGCGCGGCACGCCCAGCTCGCGGATATGCGCACGGGTCGACTTGGCGCGACGCAGACGGGCGATGTTCTTGTTGATGCTCATGGTATGTGTCCTACGGAAGCGGATCGACTTTGGGCTGGATACCACCTGTTGGATCCCCGGCCATGGATGGCCGGGCTCCTGGCAGAGGGACCTGCCTTATGCCTTCTTGGCTTCCTTGCGAATGATGACTTCACCGGCGTACTTGACGCCCTTGCCCTTGTACGGCTCCGGCGGACGGAAACCGCGGATCTTGGCGGCAACCTCGCCGACGCGCTGCTTGTCGGCGCCCTGCACCACGACCTCGGTCTGGCTCGGCGTGGTGATGGTGATGCCTTCCGGCGCCGGGAACACGACCGGGTGCGAGAAACCGAGCGCCAGGCTCAGGTCCTTGCCCTGCATCGAGGCGCGGTAGCCGACGCCGACCAGCTCGAGCTTGCGCTCGAAGCCCTCGGTGACGCCGTGCACCATGTTGAACAGGATCGCGCGGACGGTGCCGGTGATGGCGATGTCGGCAGGATCGTTCGCCGACAGCGTGGCAACGCCGTTCTCGATATTGATTTCGACGCCGGCCGGCTTGGGCAGCGACAGCGTGCCCTTCGGGCCCTTGACGCTGACCAGCTCGGGCTGGACGTTCAGTTCGACACCCTTCGGCAGGGAAATCGGCTTCTTGGCTACGCGGGACATGTCTTACTCCTCCCTTAGGCCACGAAGCACAGGACTTCGCCACCGACGCCGGCCTGACGGGCCTGCGCATCGGTCATGATGCCCTTGGACGTGGAAATGATGGCAACGCCCAGACCACCCATGACCTTGGGCAGCTCGGTCTTGCCGCGATACTGGCGCAGGCCCGAACGCGAAACGCGCTTGAGCGTCTCGATGACCGGACGGCCCTCGAAATACTTCAGCACGATCTCGAGCTCGGCCTTGTTGTTCTCGATCGGGGTGACGCGCAGGTCGGTGATGTAGCCTTCGGCCTTCAGCACCTCGGCGATCGAAACCTTGATCTTGGAGGACGGCAGTTTCACCGTCGGCTTGCCAACCGCGGCCGCATTCTTGATGCGGACCAGCAGGTCGGCGATGGGATCAGTCATGCTCATAGTGAGTACCTTTGAGTGCACCGATATCCGCTTTCGCGAAAATCTCGTGTTGTCCTGGTGAGGCCAGGGCCTGTTGCCACAACCGCCGGACGCGCGCGGCGCCGGCAAGGGGCGGCATTATACGGCAAAGAAGCCCGGTGTGCGCCGGACTTCCTGCCATGAAGTGGAGGCTCCACTTCGACGCCTCCCGGACGGGCCGGGAGCCGCTGTTCCTTTACCAGCTGGCCTTGTGCAGGCCCGGCACGTCGCCACGCATGGTGGCTTCGCGCAGCTTGTTGCGGCCCAGGCCGAACTTGCGGTAGACGCCGCGCGGGCGGCCCGACAGTTCGCAGCGGTTGCGCTGGCGGCTCGGCGAGGAGTCGCGCGGCAGCTTGGACAGCTTGGTCACGGCCTCGGCCTTCTCGTCATACGAGGCGGTCGGGCTGATGACGATCTTCTTCAGCGCCTCGCGCTTGTCGGCGTACTTCTTGGCCAGCTTCTTCCGCTTGATGTCGCGGTTGACCATGGAGGTCTTTGCCATTGTGGTTTCCTCGACGAATCAGTTGCGGAAGGGGAACTTGAACGCCTCGAGCAGCGCCTTGGCTTCGGCGTCGGTCTTGGCGGTCGTGGTGATGGCGATATCCATGCCGCGGATCGCGTCGACCTGGTCGAAGTCGATCTCCGGGAAGATGATCTGTTCCTTCACGCCCATGTTGAAGTTGCCGCGGCCGTCGAACGAACGGCCGGAGATACCGCGGAAGTCGCGCACGCGCGGCAGCGAGATATTGATCAGGCGGTCCAGGAACTCGTACATCTTGCCGCGGCGCAGCGTGGTCTTGCAGCCGATCGGCCAGCCGTCGCGGATCTTGAACGAAGCCACCGAGACGCGCGACTTGGTCACGATCGGCTTCTGGCCGGCGATCTTGGCCATGTCGGCCACGGCGTTCTCAAGGATCTTCTTGTTGGTGGCGGCCTCGCCCACGCCCATGTTGAGCGTGACCTTGACCAGCTTGGGCACTTCCATCGGATTGGTGTAGCCGAACTTCTTCATCAGAGCCGGCACCACTTCTTCCTGGTAAATCTTTTCGAGACGGGAGGTCATCAGATCATTCCTCAGGCGTCGAGCGCCTCACCGCTGGAGCGGAACACACGCAGTTTGCGTCCATCCTCCAGCACCTTGAAGCCAACGCGCTCGCCCTTGCCCGTCGCCGGGTTCAGCAGTGCCACGTTGGAGATATGGATCGAAGCTTCACGCTCGACCACGCCGCCGGCAACACCTGCCTGCGGGTTCGGCTTGGTGTGGCGCTTGACGATGTTGACGTTGGACACGACCACGCGGTCGCCGTCCACACGCACCACATCACCCTGCTTGCCCTTGTCCTTGCCGGTGATTACGACGACCTGGTCGCCCTTCTTGATACGGTTAGCCATGTTTGTGTCCTCAGCTCACAGCACTTCGGGAGCGAGCGAGACGATCTTCATGAACTTCTCGGAACGCAGTTCACGGGTGACCGGCCCAAAGATGCGGGTGCCGATCGGCTCCTGCTTGTTGTTCAGCAGCACGGCGGCGTTGCCGTCGAAGCGGATCAGCGATCCGTCCGGACGACGCACACCCTTGCGGGTACGCACCACGACGGCGTCGTAGACCTCGCCCTTCTTGACCTTGCCACGCGGGATCGCGTCCTTGACGGTCACCTTGATGATGTCGCCGATGCCGGCGTAACGGCGCTTGGAGCCGCCCAGCACCTTGATGCACATCAGTTCCTTGGCGCCGGAATTGTCGGCGGCGTCAAGGTAGCTCTGCATCTGGATCATGATTCAGATCTCCCTTACTCGGCCGCGCGGGTGACGATTTCCACCACGCGCCAGTTCTTGGTCTTGGACAGCGGGGCGATCTCCGTCACGCGGACGACATCGCCTTCGTTACAGGCGTTGTCGCCGTCATGGGCGTGCAGCTTGGTCGAGCGCTTGATGTACTTGCCGTACAGCGGGTGCTTGACCTGACGCTCGACCAGGACGGTAACCGTCTTGTCCATCTTGTTGCTGACGACACGGCCTTCGACCGTGCGCAGCGCATTGCTTTCGTTGTTCTCGCTCATCGCGGCGGTCCTTACTTGGTGCTGCCGAGCAGGGTCTTGACGCGAGCGATCTCGCGGCGTACCCGGCGGGTTTCGTGGGTCTTCGGCAGCTGGCCGGTGACCTGCTGCATGCGCAGGGAGAACTGCTCCTTGCGCAGGTCGGTCAGGTGGGCCTTCAGATCGTCAGCCGACTTCTCGCGGAGTTGTTTGATGTCCATCAGCGCACCGTCCGGGTCACGAAAGTGGTGGTCACCGAAAGCTTGGCAGCGGCCAGGCGGAACGCCTCGCGTGCCACGTCCTCGGGGACGCCCTCGATTTCATAGATCATGCGGCCCGGCTGGATCTGCGCGACCCAGTACTCGACGTTGCCCTTACCCGAACCCATTCGCACTTCGATGGGCTTCTTGGTGATGGGCTTGTCGGGGAACACGCGGATCCACATCTTGCCGCCGCGCTTGACGTAGCGGCTGATCGAGCGGCGGGCCGCCTCGATCTGGCGCGCGGTCAGCTGGCCGTGCGCGGTGGCCTTCAGTCCGTACTCGCCGAAACTGACGGCGTTGCCGCTCCAGCTCAGGCCGTCGTTGCGGCCCTTGTGCATCTTGCGATATTTGGTTCGCTTGGGTTGCAACATTGCCGTTACCTCGCTTCACGAGCCGGACGCGACGGACGGTCACCACGGTCGCCGCGATCATGGCGATCGCCGCGCGGGGAGTCGTCCTGCTTTTCCTGGCCAACCTGGGAGAAATCGAAGATCTCGCCCTTGTAGATCCACACCTTGATGCCGATGATGCCGTAGGTCGTCTTGGCTTCGGCGAAGCCATAGTCGATGTCGGCACGCAGCGTGTGCAGCGGCACGCGACCCTCGCGGTACCACTCCGAACGGGCGATTTCCGCACCGTTGAGGCGGCCTGCGACGTTGATCTTGATGCCGAGCGCGCCCTGGCGCATCGCGTTGCCGACCGAACGCTTCATCGCGCGGCGGAACATGATGCGGCGCTCCAGCTGCTGCGCGATCGACTCGGCGACCAGCTGCGCGTCCAGTTCGGGACGGCGCACCTCGGTGACGTTGATGTGCGCCGGGACGCCCATCATCGCGCTCACTTCCTTGCGCAGCTTCTCGATGTCCTCACCGCGCTTGCCGATCACCACGCCCGGGCGGGCGGTGTGGATCGTCACGCGCGCGGTCTTGGCCGGACGCTCGATCAGGATCTTGCTGATGCCGGCCTGAGCCAGCTTCTTGCGCAGCATTTCGCGAACCTTGAGGTCGGCCGCCAGGTAACCGGCGAACTCGCCCTTGTTGGCGTACCACTTGGAATTCCAGTCCTTGGCGATACCCAGGCGGATTCCAATCGGATGAACTTTATGACCCATCGTCTTTTCCTTTCCGCTTTACTTGCCGGCGCCCACAACCACAGTGATGTGGCTGGTGCGCTTGAGGATGCGGGTACCGCGGCCTTTCGCCCGCGCCATGAAACGCTTCAGGGTCGGACCTTCATCAACCATGATGGTCTTGACCTTCAGCTCGTCGACATCGGCGCCCTGATTGTTCTCGGCATTGGCGATCGCCGACTCCACCACCTTCTTGATCAGGTGGGCAGCCTTCTTGTCCGAGAACTTCAGCAGGTTGACCGCACGCTCGGCGGGCAGCCCACGCACCTGGTCAGCGACCAGGCGGGCCTTCTGCGGGGAGATGCGCGCGGTGCGCAGGATTGCTTTCGCTTCCATCGTCATCTCTCCCTTACTTGCCCGACTTCTTGTCGCCACCGTGACCCTTGAAGGTCCGGGTGACGGCAAATTCGCCGAGCTTGTGGCCGACCATGTTCTCGTTGACCAGCACCGGAACGTGGTTCTTGCCGTTGTGCACGGCGATGGTGAAACCCACCATCTCCGGCAGGATCATGGAACGGCGCGACCAGGTCTTGATCGGCCTTTTGCTGCCGCCCGCGGACTCCACCTTCTTGACCAGGTGGTGATCGACGAACGGGCCCTTCTTGAGTGAACGTGCCATGGTCGATTAGCCCCTACGATCGCGGACGATGAATTGCTGGGTGCGCTTGTTGTGGCGCGTCTTGTAACCCTTGGTCGGGACACCCCACGGGGTGACCGGATGCGGGTTGCCCTGGCCGGCCTTGGCCTCACCACCGCCGTGCGGGTGATCGACCGGGTTCATCGCCGCACCGCGGACGGTCGGCTTGACGCCGCGCCAGCGCTTGGCACCGGCCTTGCCCAGCTTTTCGAGGTTGTGCTCGACGTTGCCGACTTCACCGATGGTGGCGCGGCACTCGGCCGAGACCTTGCGCATCTCGCCCGAACGCAGGCGCAGCGTGGCGTAGATACCCTCGCGGGCCACCAGCTGCACGCCGGCGCCGGCGGCGCGGGCGATCTGGGCGCCCTTGCCCGGCTTGAGCTCGATCCCGTGCACCGTGGTGCCGACCGGGATGTTGCGCAGCGGCAGGGTGTTGCCGGTCTTGATCGGCGCGTGCGCGCCGGCGATGACCTGGTCACCGGCCTTCAGGCCCTTGGGCGCGACGATGTAGCGGCGCTCGCCGTCGACGTAGCACAGCAGGGCGATGTGGGCGGTGCGGTTGGGATCGTATTCGATCCGCTCCACACGCGCCGGGATGCCTTCCTTGTCGCGCTTGAAGTCGATGATGCGGTAGTGCTGCTTGTGGCCGCCACCGATGTGACGGGTGGTGATGCGGCCATGGTTGTTGCGTCCGCCGGACTTGCTCTGCGGCTCGAGCAGCGCCGCGTGCGGCGCACCCTTGTGCAGGTCGGGCGTGACCACGCGCACGGCCGAACGACGGCCTGCGGAGGTGGGTTTGAATTTCATCAATGGCATGGGATGTACCTCAGGCCTTGGCCGTTACGTCGATGGACTGGCCATCGGCCAGGCGCACATACGCCTTGCGCCAATCGCCGCGACGGCCGGTGCGGTTACGGAAGGACTTGTTCTTGCCCTTGACGTTGACCACGTTGACCGCCTGGACCTTGACGTCGAACAACTGCTCGACCGCGGCCTTCACATCGGCCTTGGTGGCTTCGTTCGAGACTTCGAAGACGTACTGGTTGGAGACTTCCTGCAGGCGCGCGGTCTTCTCGGAGACTCGCGGGGCGCGCAGAACGCTGAAGATTTTCTCGTTGGCGCTCATGCCAGCCACTCCTCGACCTTCTTGACCGCATCGGCGGTGATCACGACCGTGTCGGCCCCGACCAGCGCCACCGGATCCAGACCCTGCACGTCGCGCACTTCCACGTAGGGAAGGTTGCGGGCCGACAGGTACAGATGCTCGGAGGCCTCTTCGGTGACGATCAGCGGGCGCCTGCCCACTTCCAGGCCGGCCAGCTTCTCGACCAGGCCCTTGGTCTTGGTGCCTTCGACATCGAAGGCCTCGACGACCTTGATGCGGCCCTGGCGGTTGAGCTCGGACAGGATCGCGCAGATGGCCGCGCGGTACTGCTTGCGGTTGACCTTCTGCTCGAAGCTGCGCGGCTTGGCCGCGAAGGTCACGCCGCCGCCGACGAAGATCGGAGCCGTCAACGCGCCATGACGCGCGCCGCCGCCCTTCTGCTTCTTCGACTTCTTGGTCGTGCCTGCGACTTCCGAACGGGTCTTCTGTGCCTTGGTGCCGGCGCGCGCCGCGTTGCGGTAGGCAACGACGACCTGGTGGACCAGATCCTCGCTGAAATCGCGACCGAAGACGGCGTCGGAGACCGAGACCTTGTTATTGCTGCCGGTGATGGCGAGTTCCATCGTCATCTCTCCTTATGCCTTGCTCGCCGGGCGGACGATCACGTCGCCACCGGCTGCGCCGGGAACGGCACCGCGAATGGCGATCAGACCGCGCTCGACGTCGACTTTGACCACTTCCAGGTTCTGCGTGCTCTGCTGCACCGCACCCATGTGGCCGGACATCTTCTTGCCCGGGAAAACGCGACCCGGGGTCTGGCGCTGGCCCAGCGAACCCGGCGCGCGATGCGACAGCGAGTTACCGTGGGTGGCATCGCCCATACGGAAGTTGTAGCGCTTGATGGTTCCCTGGAAACCCTTGCCCTTGGTGACGCCCTGGACGTCGACCTTCTGGCCGACCTCGAAGATGTCCGCCTTGATCTCGCCGCCGACGGCGAAATCGCCCAGCTGCGAGTCATCGACGCGGAACTCCCACAGGCCACGGCCCGCCTCGACCTTCGCCTTGGCGAAGTGGCCGGCTTCCGGCTTGTTGACCAGCGCGGCGCGGCGGGCGCCGACGGTGACCTGCACGGCGCTGTAGCCATCGACCTCGGCGGTCTTGATCTGGGCGACGCGGTTCGGGGTGGCTTCGATCAGGGTGACCGGCACCGAGCGGCCGTCTTCGGTGAAGACGCGGCTCATGCCAGCCTTGCGGCCCACGAAGCCCAACGAATATTTCTTCGTCATGGTCGTAGTCCTCAGGTCAACTTGATCTGCACGTCGACGCCCGCCGCGAGCTCGAGCTTCATCAGCGCGTCCACGGTCTTGTCGTTGGGATCGACGATGTCGAGCACGCGCTTGTGCGTGCGGGTCTCGTACTGGTCACGCGCGTCCTTGTCGACGTGCGGAGAAACGAGGATGGTGTAGCGCTCGATCTTGGTGGGCAGCGGGATCGGGCCACGCACTTGCGCGCCGGTCCGCTTGGCTGTCTCGACGATCTCGCTGGCCGAACGGTCGATCAGGCGATGATCGAACGCTTTGAGCCGGATCCGGATCTTTTGGTCCGCCATGACGGTGGGTTCCTTCGTTAAAAGAGCGACGGGCGAGGCCTCTGGGATGCCTGCCCCGGTTATCGTGGTGTTGCGGGCGCGCCAGCCGGAACCGGATGGCGGCGAGCCGCTTCCTGCGGCCCAAAAACTGGGGCAGACCAGTTACCCGGTCTGCCCAGACGGAAAAGTATAGAGCGCACTTCAATGCACGTCAACAGCCATTCCGGCTGCAGGCGCATCGAACCACGCGACCTTCCCGGTCTGGCGAACACGAGCGGCTTCCTGCCTCTCTTTTCGCGGTGTGGGTCCGGCGCCCTACCCAGGAACGCCGGGGCGCGAATTCTACAGAGAAAAATTTCGCCTGCCAAGCCCCCTGACCTTGACACGCGCCATGCAGGAGCGACTTCAGTCGCGATAGGGCTGCCGGGAAAGCCCTATCGCGACTGAAGTCGCTCCTACGAAAGCAAAAAGGCGATCCGAATTTCTGCTGGTCGAAACGACAAAAGGCGGCCCGAGGGCCGCCTTTTGCGGAAGTCATCATGGATCCCGCGGAAGTCGCCGGATCCCCGCCTGCGCGGGGATGGCGATGCGGCAAGCCCGGGCGCGCAGGCGCGCCCGGGCCGGTTCGTCACTTGATGATCTTGGCCACTACACCGGCGCCGACCGTGCGGCCGCCCTC
>NZ_JAJOZS010000015.1 GCF_021168555.1 Stenotrophomonas sp. MMGLT7
GCTGCCCGCGCGCGGCCTCGGCCAGCGCCTGCAGCAGTTGCTGGCCCTCGGCCAGCTGCGCCTGCGCCTGCTCGGCGCTGAGCTGCTGGCGGCCGGGCTCGCTGCTCAGCAGCAGGCCCTGGCCGGCGCGCAGGCTGCCGCGCGCCTGCGTGGACAGTTCGGTGCCGTAGCCGCGCTCGCCCTCGCGCACGTTGTCCTGGCCGCCTTTCAGGTGGCCCAGCGTCAGCGTGCTCTGCTGCTGGGTGGTCGACAGCTGCGCGCGGCCCTGGCCGGGGGTGTCGTCCAGCCGCAGTTGCTGGTAGCCGCCGCTGCCGTCCTGGCTGTGCGCCAGCGCCTGGCTCTTGAACCCGGTGAACACCGCGGCATGCTCGTTGCCGTCGAACCACGAAGGCGCGTTGCCGGTGGCCCCGGCACCACCGCCGCCGACCTGGTTGTGCGCCGCATCGGCCTGGCCGCGGCCGTTGTAGACGCTGCCCACCACCACCGGCCGGTCGATGTCGCCCTCCAGGAACGCCACCAGCACTTCCTGGCCCTTGCGCGGCAGCATCACCCCGCCCCAGTTGTCGCCGGCCCACGGCGTGGCCACCCGCACCCAGGTCCAGGCGCTGCCGCGACCCGGGGCGTTGTCCTCGCCGGCGGGATGCGCCTGCGCGCTGCTGGCGTCGGCGCCACGCTGCCAGGGGAACTGCACCTTGATGCGGTTGTCGCGGTCGGCCAGCAGCGGCTCGCCGTCGCTGACCACCACCGCGCTCTGCGTGCCCTGCACGCTCGGCCGCGGGTGCAGGCGCAGGCCGTGGCCGTCCTCGGTCTGCGGGCGGTAGGCCTGCGCCGCCGGCAGCGCTTCGAACACGTTCTCGTAGAAATCGGGCGCTTCGGCATCCAGCTGCGGCGCCTGCTGCCAGCCGGCCAGCGTCGAGGGCAGCGGCGCGCCGGGACCGGCCACCGTGCCCAGCGCCTGCTCCAGCGCGTCGAATACCTCGGCGCCGAGGTTGTTGCGGGCGCGGTGCCACACCCGCAGGCAGGTGTAGCCATCGTCCCCAGCCTGTGGGTGCTGGGTCAGCACGAAGCGACCGCCTGCCGCCAGTTGCCGCCAGCTGCCTTCGCCCTGGATGGTATGCGTGCGCAGCTGCTGCGCCTCCAGCTGCTGGCGGGCATGGCGCTCGCCGGTGGCCGCGTCCGGCCAGGCATACGGGCCGGCGGTGTCCACGTCCTCGGCGGCGAGTTCGCCGGGGGCCTGCACCTGCGCTTCGACCGGGCGCCGGTCCAGGCTGCGGTAGTCCCAGCTGGCGCGTGCGACCCGGGCGGTGCGCCAGCGCCGCGCCACCGACCATTGCTGCACGCTGTCGGCCGCCTCGGTGGCATCGGCGCGGTGGAAGCGCACGCTCCCCAGCTCGGCGAAGGCCTGGCCGTGGTCGGCCAGCACCAGGGTGTGCTCGCCCAGTGCTTCGCCGCCGGCATCGCCGCGGTGCTCGAACCAGTAGCAGATGCCTTCCTCGGCCAGCAGCCGCTGCACGAACGCCAGGTCGCTCTCCTGGTACTGGGTGCACAGGCTGCGCTTGCGGTAGATGCTGCGGTCGGCAAGGTCCCAGCGCCATCGCGGCACCAGCGCGCCCTGGCCGGCGTAGTCGGAGAACACGCTCTCCACGATCTCCACCACGCTCATGTCCTGGAACACGTAGCTGTCCACGCGCTGGCCCAGCAGCGCCAGCCACGGTTCGATCACAAGACGATAGCGCGCCAATCCGCCATTGCTGCCCACCCGCTCGAACGCGGTGACGTGGCCGTGGAACGGCCGCAGCGCGGTGGCCGACTCGGCGGTGAGCAGTTCCAGCAACACCGGCTGGCCCAGCAACGCATCCAGGTCCAGCCCGGCGTCCACCGACAGCGCCGTCAGCTCCAGCCGGAAGCCTTCGCCGTCGATGGATTCCTGGCCCGAGAGCGTCTCGGCCACCAGCGCGGAGGGCCCCAGGGCGGTATGCAGGCGCAGCAGTCGGTCGTGCTGCCCGGGCACGGCCTGCAGACACGCCAACACGATGTCGACCGGATTCATGTGTACTCCTTGGCTTCCAAGCCGTGGCGCCGCCCCCTGTCGGCGCCCGGTCGAATGCAGCCTGCGTCAGGCGGCCAGGGTGATGCGCTCGAGCTGCAGGAACGGAGCCTCCGTGCAGTGCAGCTTGTAGTCGCGCCCGGCCACGGCCAGGGTCACTTCGCGCACGTTGCTGACCAGCTGGTTGGCCTTGCCCGGGGCCGCGGCCTGCACCTGGATGCGCCACGGCACGCGCGACACCAGTGCGGCGAGGTTGCGGGCATCGCCGCGGGCATCGGCCGAAGCGGTGTCCAGCAGTTCCACCACGTGCTCGGGACGCAGGCGGCTCCAGGCACGCAGGTGTTCGACATCCGCTCCTGCACGCCCCAACGACAGGCTGTCGCAACGGGCAACGGCGTTGGCACGATCGAAACCATAGAAATCCATGGGTATTTCCTCCTTGTCATTCAGTACGGCGGGTCATGAAACCTTGTAGCGGAAAGCTCCGTTCTTGCCGGCGGTGACCTTGATCGCATCGATCTTGCCGCCTTCGGCCATCGTTGCCAACACCGTCTCGGCGATTTCCGGCAGCAGCGTCCCATTGAGGATGTGATCGACGTTGCGCGCGCCGGAGTCGACCTCGGTGCAGCGCGCCAGCACGGCCTCGAGCAGAGGCTGGTCCCACTGGAAGGCGGCCTTGTGGTTGGCACCGACGCGGTCGCGGATGCGGCCGAGCTTGAGCTCGATGATCGAGGCCAGCACGTCGTCGGAAATCGGATAATACGGCACAACCTTCATGCGTCCCAGGAACGCCGGCTTGAAGCTGCGCATCAGCACCGGACGCAGCGCCTCGGCCAGGTCGTCGGGCTTGGGCAGATCCTCGGCGGGCTTGTTCAGGCACGCCTGCATGATCTGCGAGGAGCCGACGTTGGAGGTGAGGATGATGAGCGTGTTGCGGAAGTCGATCTCGCGGCCTTCGGCATCGTCCATCACGCCCTTGTCAAACACCTGGAAGAACATCTCCAGCACGTCCGGATGCGCCTTCTCCACCTCGTCCAGTAGCACCACGCTGTAGGGATTGCGCCGCACCGCCTCGGTCAGCACCCCGCCCTCGCCGTAACCGACGTAGCCGGGGGGAGAACCCTTGAGACCGGAGACGCTGTGCGCCTCCTGGTACTCGCTCATGTTGATGGTGACCAGCTTGCGCTCGCCGCCGTAGAGGATGTCGGCCAGCGCCAGCGCGGTCTCGGTCTTGCCCACGCCGGACGGGCCGACGAACATGAACACGCCGCGCGGCTTGTTCGGGTCCTCGAGCTTGGCGGTGGCGGTGCGCACGCGCTGGGCGATGGCCTCCAGTGCGTGGTCCTGGCCGATCACGCGCTCGGCCAGCAGGTTGCGCAGGTTGCGGATGGTGCGGATCTCGTCCTTGACCATGCGCCCGAGCGGGATGCCGGTCCAGGCCGAGACGATTTCGGCGACCACGCCGCCATCGACCTGCAGCGGCACCATCGGCGTCTCGCCCTGCAGCTGGCGCAGCTCGCCCTGCAGCGCCTGCAGGCGCTCGTGGTCGGGCGAGAGCGGCGCGGCCGCGGCCTTGTCCTTCTTCCTGCCGCCCTTGGATGCGGGCTTGGCCTGTGCCGCAGCTTCTTCGGCCGCGGCCGGCGCCGGGAGCGCTTGTTCCAGCTGCGCGCGCAGGGCGACGATCTCGTCGGCCAGCGCGCGCTCGCGCTCCAGCCGCGCCTGGTTGTCGGCCAGTACCCGGGTCGCCTCCTGCTGCGCCTGGCGCAGCTCGGCCAGGCGCTCGGCGTGCTGGCCGGCGCCGCCGGCCGCTTCCTTCTCCAGCGCGCCGATCTCCGCCTGCAGGCGCTCCAGGTAGCGCTGCGTGTCCTCGATGATCGCCGGCGTCGCGCTGCGGCCGAGCGCCACCTTGGCGCAGGCGGTGTCGAGCACGCTGACCGCCTTGTCCGGCAGCTGGCGGCCGCTGATGTAGCGATGCGACAGGCGCACCGCCTCGGTCACCGCCTCGTCGAGCACGCGGATGCCGAAGTGCTGCTCCATCAGCGGCACCATGCCGCGCAGCATCGCCGCGGCCAGCGGCTCGCTCGGCTCCTCCACCTTGACCACCTGGAAGCGCCGCGCCAGCGCGGCGTCCTTCTCGAAGTACTTCTTGTACTCGCTCCAGGTGGTGGCAGCGATGGTGCGCAGTTCGCCGCGCGCCAGCGCCGGCTTGAGCAGGTTGGCCGCGTCGTTCTGCCCGGCGGTGCCGCCGGCGCCGATCATCGTGTGCGCCTCGTCGATGAACAGGATGATCGGATGCGGGCTCTTCTTGACCTCGTCGATCACGCCCTTGAGGCGGTTCTCGAACTCGCCCTTGACGCTGGCGCCGGCCTGCAGCAGCCCCAGGTCGAGCACGTGCAGCTCCACGCCCTGCAGCACCTGCGGCACGTCGCCGGCGGCGATGCGGCGCGCCAGGCCCTCGACCACGGCGGTCTTGCCCACGCCCGCCTCGCCGGTGAGGATCGGGTTGTTCTGGCGACGCCGCATGAGAATGTCGATGACCTGGCGGATCTCGCCGTCGCGGCCGATCACCGGGTCGATCTGGCCATCGCGGGCGCGCTGGGTGAGGTTGGTGGTGAACTGGTCCAGCGCCGGCGTCTTCGACAGCCCGCCCTGGGCCGGCGCCTCCTGCGGCGCCTCGCCGGTGGGTTGCTCGCCACCGCCGTCGGCATCGGCGAAGCGCAGGCTCTGCGCCGCTTCCTGCGAACCCTCGGTGAGCTTGGCGAAGTCGTGCTTGAGCTCGTCGAGCTTGAGCTTCACGAACAGCTTGGAACCGCGATAGGCCAGCTGCGACAGGTCCGGGTCGGTCAGCAGCGCCAGTAGCAGGTGGCCGCTGCGGATGCGCGTGGTCTGCGAGTCGAGCGAGGCGATCAGCCAGGCATGCTCGAACAGCCGCGGCAGGTGCTGCGAGAACACCGGGGTTCGGCTGTTGCCGGTCTTGAAGCGCTCCACCTCGTTGCCCAGGTCGCGTTCGAGCGACTCGGGCGAGACGCCGCTGCGCTTGAGGATGAACACGAAATCGCTGTCCGGCTGCTCCAGCAGCGCCAGGAACAGGTGTTCCAGGTCCACTTCGTAGTTGCCGCGCGCCATGCACAGGTTGGCGGCGCGCTCGGCGGCCTGCCGGCAGGTGTCGTCGAGCTTGCTGATCAGGGTCTTCAAGTTGATGCTCATGCGAAGTGCCGTGCTCCTTGCTTGGTCTGCGGCGGCGCCCCGGCAGGATGGCGCGCACCGATGGTTCGGTTCAGTGGATCGTGCGGATCTGGTAGGTGGTGTCGGAACGCGGTTCGTGCTGCGGGCGCGAGCACAGGTAGCTGTCCCAGCCCAGGCGCGGGCCCGCGTCGCCGGCCATGCGCATGCCGCGGATGTCGGCGGGCTTCAGCAGCAGCCGCACCTCGTACTCGAGCCCGGCGCCGGTCAGCAGCGCCAGCCATTTCGCCAGTGCCTGCGCGCCGTCCGAGCCGGGAAGGAAGTCGTCGAACGCCTGCCGCGCCAGCGGCCCGATGCGCAGGCGCAGGCGCAGGTCGCGCTGCCAGATGCGCTCTCCCGACAACGCGCTCTTGCCGAGCTGCGCATTGGTCATTCCCAGCCGCGTCCGCTGCGCCGCCGGCACCTTGTACCAGGCACCGACGAACTGCTCGACGTCGACGCGCGCGCGGAAGTAGTCCGACAGCACCCGGCGCAGCACGGCAGCCGACACCGGCCGCTGCCGGATCGCCCCGGCGTAGTAGGCGACCGCCTGGTCGAACACGTTGCCGCTGCCGTCGACCAGGGCATCGTGCAGGGTGCGCGAGCCCAGCCCGGCCAGCGACATCACCAGCGGCATGAAGCGCTCGCGCCGGTCCAGCTCGTACTGCAGCGCCAGCCGGTGCTTCTTCCAGGCGGCATAGTGCAAGGCCACCGCGCGCGTGGAGAAGATGTCCAGGAATGCGCGCGCCGCGCGGTCGCGGCCATACAGCTCGCGCTCGGCGAGCGTCTCGGTGTAGTGCAGCGGCAGCGCGCCGGCGATGCCGAGCAGCCCCATGAAGTGCGCGGTCAGCTGCACCTCGCCCAGGCTTTCGGTCTCGACCGCATGCGTTACCGCGGCCTCGCCGTGCAGGCGCTCGCCATCGTGCGAGAACACCGCGCTTTGCGCATCGAGCTCGGTGGCGGGGAAGGCCAACGACAGCGAATTGCGGAAACGCACCGACAAGGCGATGGCATCCGACTGGCGCCCGCCCTGCTGCCGCAACAGCCGCTCGAGGATCCGCATCGCCTGGAAGAACTGGAAGCGATGCGGCTGCTCGAACAGCTGCTGGGCTACGCCAGGATCGATTCGCCGCTTCGTGGCGGACATCTGACGATCTCCTTACCCGTCTGGCTGGAGAGCAGCACCAGCTGGGTGAAACTGTTGGCATGCACGTACAGGCCGAAAAACCTGTCCATGACATGGGCGAAGGCCGCCACGCCGGTGCCGACGAAATGGCTTTCGGCGACGGTCATGCGGATCTCCAGGCCGCGCGCCAGCGAACCGAAGCGCTCGCCGGACAGCCATGTCGTGACCGCTTCCGATTCCAGCCCGACGATGCCCTCGATCTGCCGCGAGGTCACGCCGCTGTCGCCCAGCTCGTACAGGCGCAGCATTTCCTTCAGCGTCTGCAGGCCGTTGTGCGCGAGCGAGAGCTGGTTGAGCGCCAGGTGCGATATCAGCCGCCATTGCGAGCCGCGTCCCTGGCGGAAGCGGACCGAGCGGCTCGGCTTGCGCAACAGGCCGATGGCGCGCGCCGGCGAGCCGCCTTCGATCGTCAGGTCTCCGCCGGCGACGCCATAGGCCAGCCGGGACGGCAGGTCGCGGTTGCTGCAGGTCAGCTTGACGCTGACCACGTCGGTCTTGGGCTGCGTCGGCTGGAACTCCAGGTCGACGAACGTCATTTCCATCTCGTGCCCGGGACTGTGGCGGGCGACGTCCTCGTCGCGATGCGCGATCCAGTACTGCCCGGCACGTTCCGGCTCCTCGCCGTGCCGCAGCGAATAGAACGGGCGGAACTCCTGTATCGACTCGCCCTGCGGCGACTGCCGGATGCGGTGCACCGAGTCGATGGAATGTATCTCGTAGGCGAAGGCCCGGCGCGCATCGGCGACGATGGGATAGGCCGTCTGCCGGTGGGTGACGCGGATCGGTTCGCCCTGCTGCGGGAACAGGTTGACCACCGGCGTGCAGCCCAGACGGATGTTGTCGCGGCCCAGCTCCTCCAGCACGCGGCTGTTGCCGCGGTCGGCGGGCGCCGCGCGCAGTACCAGGTGCAAGGTGAAGCGGCGCGCCGCACCGGCGATCAGCGGCGCGAGCGCGAGATCGAAGAAGCCGAACTTCTCCGGATAGGCGAAGAATTCGGTGAGCAGCAGGTAGGCCGGATGGGAGCGCGGCGGGAAATCGATCAGCGTCTCGTCTTCGGCGAACCCGACCGGGCTGAGCGGAACCGCATCCAGGCGGCGCCAGCGGCCGCTGCCATCGGCCTCGACGTAGGCCGCCTTGACCTCGAGCGAGAGCGCATCGCGCATGGCCGCGCAGAACGAGGGCTCGCCATCGACGAAGAAGCGCAGCGACTGCCCGAGCTGTTCCAGCGAGAGCTGGTCCGACAGCAGTTCGAACTCCAGCGAGATCTGCGCCCCGCAGCCGGGAGGCAGGACCACGGCCAGCGGCGTCTCGGCCACGGCCCGGTACCTGGCGGCACGGGTCACCAGCGGCGTCAGCACCACGTCGTAGGCGGTGCGGAAGCGGCAGTTGACGCCCTGCACCGGCCGCGACTGCAGCGAGGTCCCGCGGGCGATGCGTACCGGCCCGCTCAGCTTCGCCGCCGCCGGACCCATATCGAAATGCGCGATCGAGCACGAGGGGAACGGCCGCAGGTAGTGCGGGTACAGGACGTCGAGCAGGGCATCGGTGAATTCGGGGTAGTCGTCCTCGACACGCTTGGAGATGCGCGCGCCCAGCAGCGCGAACGCCTCGATCAGGCGCTCGACGTGCGGGTCCTGGCTGCCGTCGGCCGACAGCTGCAGGCGCCCGGCGATCTTCGGGTAGCGCTCGGCGAACTCGCGCCCGTAGCGGCGCAGGTAGGCCAGTTCGCGTTCGTAGTAGGGAAGCAGGTCCTGCATTTCAGGCCGCGACCTGCCTGCGCAGGCGGCTCACCTGGTACTGCAGCGTCGAGGGCTGCAACAGCGCGTCGAAACTGACCGGCTCGCGCGCCTCTTCGACGTTGAGCACGGCATGGATGCAGAAATGCAGTCCGCCGCCGGGCTGCTGGCCATTCTCGAGCATCACCTGCACGTTGCGCAGGCGCTTCTCGTGGCGGCCGATGGCGCGCTCGAGCGACTGGCAGATCCTGGCCCGGTCGTAGCCGTTGGCCAGGCTCAGCGCGGAGAAATCGTCCAGACCGTACGTCATCAGCGATTGCCGGCACTCGGGAAATCCTTCGAGCGCGACCTCGTCGAACGCCGATCGGGTATTGAGCAACCCTTCCAGGTCCCGCGCAACCGACTCCTTGAACTGCTCCAGCGACACCGCATTGGCCAACCCGGTCACCATGGACTTGGGTGCGTCGTCGAACAGCTTTTCCAACAGACTTGGCTCGAGTCCCTTCATCGCGATCCCTATGGGCGATTGGCTGCGCAAGAAAACAAGGAGGCGCGCGGCATGGTCCCCTTCCGTGGGTCCATCTCACTGCTGCCGGATGCGATGGCGCCGAAGCGCCATCGCAAGGGTCCACCTCAGACGGTGTAGTTCGGGATGTTCTTGGTAGCGCTCCACTGCGCCACCGCCTTGCCCCCGATGCCACCTTCCGGCTTCTGCTGGTTGTAGGTCCACTTGATTGCGCCGAAGCTCAACTGGACCACTTCCTGCGGCATGCCGTCTTCGTCGACGGTGGTGGTAACGCGATGGACGAGCACGTTCAGCAGCTCGACCTGGTAGTAGCTGATCGCGTTGCCGTCCTTGTCGGCGCGCATGAACTCGATACGCGCCTTCGGGAACGTGGTTCCGTTGGCACATGCCTGGCTCAATGCGGTGCTGGCCAGGTCGATCGACTTGACCACCTCGATCGGCGACAGGTTGACGCGTGCCGCCGTCTGACCGCCGGTCGTGGAGGCCGTGGCCGAACGCGGCTGCAGCACATCCTGGGTGAACGACTTGATCTCGATCCAATCCTTGTGCTTGTCGTCGTGCGACTCGCCCTTGATGGTGTCGATGGTGAGGAAAGCGTGTTGCATATCTGGTCTCCTAAGTTCCGTTCTTCCGTGAGAAATGCGGGGCCGGCTACCCGGCACCCGTTCTTGCCTGTCCTGATGGACATTGCGTCATCTGCAACTGCCGGGATCTCCGTCCCTTGACGCTGAGCAACAACAAAAAACGCTACGACTTGTTGGCGGCAGCCGGCAGTTCGGCCACCAGTCGCAACGAAACAGACAGCTCATCGAGCTGGAAATGCGGCCTGATGAAGGCCACCGCGCGGTAGACACCGGGCTTGCCCGGCACCTCCGAAACCTGAACCGACGCCTCCCTCAGCGGGTACTGCGCCTTGGCTTCCTGACTGGCGTTGTCGTCGAGCAGCACGTACTGCGCGATCCAACGGTTGAGGAAATCCTCTACATTCCGCACCGAGGCGAAACTGCCGATTTTCTCTCTCATCATCGCCTTCAGATAATGGGCGATGCGCGAGACGGCGAAGATGTACTGCAGCTGCGCCGACAGGATGGCGTTGGCGTTGGCCGAATCGGTGTTGTACTTCTTCGGCTTCTGCGCCGACTGCGCGCCGAAGAACGCCGCGTAGTCCGTGTTCTTGCAATGGACCAGCGGGATGAACCCCAGGTCGCTGAGCTCCTTCTCGCGACGGTCGGTGATCGCCACCTCGGTCGGGCACTTGAGCGCGACCTCGCCATCGTCGGTACGGAAGGTATGCGTGGGCAGATCCTCCACCAGTCCGCCACCCTCGACGCCGCGGATCGCCGCGCACCAGCCATAGTCCTCGAACGCGCTGGTCAGCCGCGCCGCCATCGCGTAGGCGGTGTTGCACCACAGGTAGCGGCCATGGTCCTTGGCATCGACCTCCTCGACGAAGTTGAAGCCTTCGACCGTGGTGCCGTCCTTCGGGTTGTACGGCAGGCGCCCGAGGAAGCGCGGCAGGGTCAGGCCGACGTAGCGGCTGTCCTCGCTGTCGCGGAACGACTTCCACTTGGCGTATTCCACGGTGTCGAAGACCTTGGCCAGGTCGCGCGGCTTGCCCAGCTCGGTGAAGGTCTCCAGGCCGAACATGTCCTCGGAGGCGGCCGAAATGAACGGCGCATGCGAGGCGGCGGCGACATGCGACATCTGCTCGACGAAGTACATGTCCTCCGGCTGGCGGCCGACGTAGTAGTCGCCGACCAGCGCCCCGAACGGCGCGCCGCCGAAGGTGCCGAACTCCTCTTCGTAGACCTTCTTGAACAGCGCGCTCTGGTCGAAGTCGATGGCCGACTTGAAGTCGCGCACCAGGTCCTTCTTCGGCGAGTTGAAGACCTTGATCTTCAGCGTGGCGCCGGTCGAGGTCTGCTCGCACAGGTAGTGCAGGCCGCGCCAGCTGCCTTCGAGCTGCTGGAACTCGGGCGCATGCATCACCGCGCTCAGCTGCTCGGAGATGATCCGGTCCAGCTCGGCGATGCGGGCGTCGAGGGTGAGGTTGAGGTTGTCGGAGACGACGACCGTGCCGTCCATCACCTCCTTGGCCAGCTCGGCGATCAGGTCCTTGGCGCGCCGGTGCTCGCTCTCGGACTTGGCGACCTTGCTCTGCTCGACGATCTGGTCGAGCAACCCGGGCTGTTCCTGGACCGCCGCGGCGGCACCGCCGCCGCCACTGGCATTTGCGGTTTCTGCAGCCATGTCAATTCTTCTCCTGGGTTTCCTGCCCGAGCTGCTTGAGCTGCTCGGTACTGTTGAGCACGTCGGTCAACAAGTCCTCGAGCTTCTCGTTACCGGCCAGCTTGTTGCGCAGGTCGGCGAGCTTGGTACGCGATTCGAGCAGCTTGCGCAACGGCTCGACCTGCTGCACCACGGCCTCGGGACGGAAATCCTCGATCGACTTGAACTTCAGCTCGACCGCGAACTCGCCGTCCTCGTCGCTGATCTTGTTGGGCACGCGATAGACCGCACGGGGCGCCATGCCTTCCATGACCTCGTCGAAGTTGTCGAGGTCGACATTGACGAACCTGCGGTCCTTGACCTTGGCCAGCGGCTGTTCCGGGTTGCCGCTGAAATCGCCAAGCACCCCGACCACGAACGGCAGCTCCTTCTGCTCGATGGCGTCGCCCTTCTCCACGTCGTACGTCAACTGCACGCGCGGCGGCCTCACCTTCTGCAGCCGCTTCTGGATGCTGTCCTTCTTGCCCATATGATCTTTGCTCCTTGGAAAAGCGGATAGCCTATCCGGCGATCAGTTGCCGCCGAGATTCTTGAACGGATCAGAGGAAGGTTTTTTCTGCTCGGTATTGCCGGTGGCCGCGGGAGCGGTGCTGGGCGCGGCGGTGGCGCGGCGCGCCGGGGCGGCACGCCGCCGGGGCGCGGGCGCCGCCGGCTTTTCCTGCGGGAACACGCTGTCGCCCATGGTCTTGCGCAGCGTCGTTGCCAGCGCCTCGGCTTCCTGGCGGGCCGTGCCCGAGGCCAGTACCCCGCGGTCCTGCAGCCGCTGCAACGACTGGTTGGCGATGCGCAGGCCCGACACGGTCAGCACGCCGTCGGCGATCAGGTCGTCCGGATCGCGCTGCAGCACTTCCTCGGACGCCACGATCGCCCGCGCGTAGTCGCCCTTGTCGAACTGCAGCTGCGCGGTCCTGACCCAGGGTTCCTTGCGGGTGGGGTCGGCCTTGCTGGCCTCGTCCAGGCGCTGCAGCGCCTCGGGCACCAGGCCGTTGGAGACGGCGTCCTCGGCCTGGGACATCAGGCTCTCGAAGCTCGTCGGCTCGGGCGGCGGGTCCTTCTTCGAGAACACCGAGCAGCCGGCCAGCAGTGCCAGCGCAGCGATGGCGAATACAGGCCTGAAAACAGCCGATCCCTTCCTAACGTCCATTACCGATTCCTTTAGAACTAGCCAATTGCAAGCGCGAGCTCATGGAACTGCAAGGCCAAGCAGTCCATTGCCCATCATGCCAGGATTGTACAGCGACCTGAAAGAGACGGTATAGTCCAGGCCCTCGGGATGCGTCAAGTTTTCGGCGGAGAAATGGATGCGACATGAAGTCGACAGCAGGCGGTCTGGGCCAAGCGCTTTTGCCGGGTCCCGACCGCCGCCGCAGCCCATCGATGCTCCCCTTTTCCCAGGCATGAAACGGCTGCCGGTCGCGGCGCTGCTGCCGCTCCTGCTGGCCGTGCTGCTGGCCGGCTGCGGAGGGGGATCGGTCGGCGGCATGGTGCGCAAGACCCTGCAGGCCACCGGCCTGCAGGAGGCGCCGCCGCCACAGCCGGTGACCGTGCCGGTGAACCTGTTCGCCGGCAGCAACCTCAACGCCGGCAACGACAAGCGCCCGGGCGCGGTCATCCTTAAGATCTATCACCTGCGCAGCGTCCAGCGCTTCGAGCAGGCGCCGTACTCGGCCTTCCTCGACTCGGCCGGCGAACAGGCCGCGCTGGGCGCGGACCTGCTCTCGAGCAGCGAGGTGGTCCTGCTGCCGGGCGCGCGCCACCGGCTCGACGAGACGATGTCCGACGGTTCCGGCGTGCTGGGACTGGTGGCATTGTTCCGCGCGCCCGCCGAAGGGCGCTGGCGCCTGGCGTTCGACACCGGCAATGCCGCCGCGCGCGAGGGCATCACCGTCGGTGTCCATGCCTGCGCCATGACCACCGACAACGCCGCGCTCATCACGCGCCGGTCGGGGGAAGACCCGAACCGGCTGGGATCGGTGCGCTGCGCCGTCCAGGGCCGGTGAATGCCGGCGCGGACCATGGCGGCAAACCGGCGGACCGTTAGATAATCTCCACAGTGGCTCTGGATCGGCCGGAATCGGACATAGGGAAGCAACGTGGCTCACGTAAGCAGTACGGCGAAGGTTCTATGGGGCGAAGGGCTGTTCCTGCGGCCGCAGCACTTCCAGCGGCAGGATGCCTACCATGAGGCCCGCCTGCAGGATCTGGCCGGCGCCCTGCACCCCTATGCCTGGGGCGTGCGCTCGGTGCGGTTCGACGTGCAGGCATTGAATGCGGGCAGCCTGCGGGCGCTGGACATCGCCCTGGTCTTCCCCGATGGCGAGGGCTACGAGGCCCCTGGCCGCGACGCGCTGCCCGAGACGATCTCGCTGGCGGACCTGCCGGCCGGGGTGCAGAGCTCGACGGTGTACATGGCCCTGCCGACGCTGAAGGAAGCGGGCAACAGCGGCGACGGCGACGGCCGCCTCGCGCGCTACCGCCAGTACGACGCGATGACGCCGGACCTGTACACCGATGCGGTGGAGGCGGAGATCGCCTACCTCGGCAAGGCGGCGCGGCTGCTGACCGAGGACAAGCCGCGCGACGCCTACGTCACCGTGCCGGTGGCCCGGATCAACCGCACGCCGACCGGCGGCTTCGAGCTGGACGAGAGCTTCATCCCGCCGAGCCTGCACGTGCAGGCATCGGACGTGCTGCTCAGGCAGCTGCGCGGCCTGCTGGATTCGCTGCAGGCCAAGGTCGACGCCCTCTACGGCCTGCACCGGCAGCCGTCGCAGCACATCATCGAGTTCCGTTCCGGCGACATCGCCTCGTTCTGGCTGCTGCACACCGCCTCCACCTCGTTCGCGTCGCTGGCACACCTGTTCCATCACCCGCGCCTGCACCCTGAGCGGCTGCACCAGGAACTGATGCGGATGGCCGGGGCGCTGCTGACCTTCTCCAACGCCTACCAGCTGGCCGACCTGCCGCGCTACGAGCACGGCGCGCCCGGGGCCGGCTTCGAGCAGCTGTTCACGATCATCCGCGACCTGCTGGACACGGTGATCTCCGCGCGCTACTTCCAGATCGCGCTCACCGAGGTGAAGCCGTCCTTCCACGTCGGCCACATCGATTCCCAGCGCATCGACGAGAACGCCTCGTTCTACATCGGCGTGTCGGCCGACATGCCGGGCCAGGAACTGGTGCAGACCGTGCCGATCCGCTTCAAGATCGGCGCACCCGACGACGTGGAGAAGTGCGTGCTGTCGGCGCTGCCGGGCGTCAAGCTCACCCATGCCGCGCAGGTGCCGGCGGCCATCCCGGTGCGGCCGGGCAGCTACTACTTCGCGGTGGAAGCGCGCGGGCCGCTGTACGAGCGCATGCTCAAGGCGCAGTCGATGATGATCTACGTCCCCTCCGGCATTGCCGATCTGAAGATGGAACTGGTCGCGGTGACCTCATGAACACTCCCCTGCCCCCCACTCCCGGCCCGATGCCCTCGCTGAGTTCGCAGGCCCGCCTGCCGGGCAGCACGGCGGCCACGCCGCAGTCGCTGCTGGACCTGATGGCCGACGGCTTCTACCTGCTGCTGCTGCTCAAGCGCGGCCAGCTGCCCGGCGACGCCGAGGGCTTCATGCAATCGGTGCAGAAGTTCCTCGACAACGTCGAGCGCGGCGCGGTCAAGCTGGGCATCTCGGCCGAGGACATCTACGCGGCCAAGTATGCGTTCTGCGCCGCCGTGGACGAGGCGATCCTGTCGCAGCCGTCGGCGCTGCACGAGGCCTGGGAACGCAACCCGCTGCAGCTGCGCCTGTTCGGCGAGCACCTGGCCGGCGAGCGCTTCTTCGACAAGCTCGAGGAGCTGCGCCGCCAGGGCGCGCCGCGGCTGGCCTCGCTGGAGGTCTACCACTACTGCCTGCTGCTCGGCTTCGAAGGCAAGTATCGGCTCGAGGGCCCGGAAAAGCTCGGTTACCTGACCGCGCGCCTGGGCGACGAGATCGTCTACCTCAAGGGCCGGCGCACGGGATTCGCACCGCACTGGCCGCCGCCGGACAACGTCAGCCACACCTTGCGGCGCGTGGTGCCGCTGTGGATGCCGGCAGCGCTGGTGGCGGTGTTCGGGGTGATCGGCTTCTTCGGCCTGCGCACGTACATGGACCACCAGACCGAGCAGCGGCTGGCGGCCTACAACGACGTGGTGCAGATGCCGCAGCGCACCGCCCACATCACCATCACCCTGCCGTGAGATCGATCCGGCCCCGCTGAGTGAGGGGGCGGGCGGTTGCGCGGCCGGGGATGGGGGATAGGCGACGGTTGCGGTAGAGCCGGGAGCAACCCCTCCCCAGCCCTCCCCTGCGCGCTGTGCGCGCAAGGGAGGGAGCCAAGCCTGCGTGCCGCTCAGGCATTCCGCCTTGGTCTCGCGCTGCGCCCCGTGAATGGGGTGACGCGATCCTTCGCCGGCCCTATCCGGGTGCGGCCGCCGGTTCCAGCATCGCCGCGGCGCGTCCTTCCGCCAGCAGTTGCGCCTCGTGCCAGATGCGGAAGGCGTACTGCTGGCTGGCTTCGCTGCAGGCCAGCACCTCGGCCTCGCCGCGCAGCAGGCCCGGCAGCGTCTCGATGCAGTCCACGTGCAGCTGCACCCCGCGCAATGCGACCAGCATGCCGGGACGCGGCGGCTGTCCGCGTTCGCGGCCCAGCAGGCCGCCGTGCACCGCCATCGCCTGCGCGCCGTATTCGCACAGGTGCAGCGCATGCAGGCGCCCGTGCGCGCGCAGCGGATGCTGCGGCGAGCGGTGGCCGCCGCTGCGCAGCACGATGCGCTGCGCGTCCCACTCGACCACTTCCTCCCACAGGCACATCAGCCCCTGGTGGGGAATCAGCGCGGCGATCGCCTCACGTCCCTGCATCGTGCGCCTCCCGCGCGGTCTGGCGCGACACCAGCAGCGCCAGCACGAAGTTGAACAGCACGCCCAGCGCCACCGTGCTGCCGATCGCGCGCAGCACCGGGATCGACGAGGCGGCCAGCAGCGCGAACACCAGCAGCGTCATCAGGCTGCACACGATCAGCGCGTGCAGCGTGCGCAGCTGGTCGGCGCGGTCGTCGCCGGCATGGTCGAAGAACAGTGCGTAGTCCAGCCCCAGGCCGGCGGCCAGGATCAGTGCGATCAGGTGGAACAGGTTCAACTCGACGCCGCAGCCGCGCAGGATCGCCAGGATCAGCAGCGTGCTCAGCGCCATCGGCAGCAGCACGCGCACGATGCGGCGCGGCCGGCGCAGGGCGATGGCCACGGTCAGCGCCAGCAGCAGCGCGGCCACGGCGAGCGCCGCCAGCACGCGGCCGCGGTAGGCCGCCACCAGCGACTCGGACGCCTGCTTCAGGTCCAGCAACCGTGCGCCGCTGCCGCGCAGCTGCGCCGCCAGCGCGGCCGGATCGCGCAGGCCGCTGAGCGAGACCAGCGCGGTGGCGCGCTCGCCCGAGCGCAGCAGCAGCCCGGCGACCGGCGTGGCCAGCGGCGTGCCGGCAAGGTCGCGCGGTGTCAGCGGCGCGGCATCGCGGGCACGTTGCAGGTCGTCGAGGAAGGGCGCGAAGACGGACTCGCGGAAAGGGCTGGCGGCCGCCGCTTCGGCCAGCATCGCCGTCGCCTGCTCCGCATCGGGCAGGCGCGCCTGCCGCCGGCGCTGGGCCTGGATGCTGGGCAGGTAGCGTGCGGCCATGTCGTAGCCGGCCAGCGTGCCCTGCGCGACTTGGCCGTCGAGTACGCCGCGCAGCTGCTCCGAGCGCTGCAGTGCCTGCTCGGCATCGGCCGCGGCGATGGCCAGCACGTAGCGCACGTCGGGTGCGCCGAGTTCGTCGCGCAGGTCGGCATCGCGCACCAGCGCATCGGCCGGGACCGGGGTCAGCCGCGACAGGTCGTTCTGCCAGAACGGGGTGGGCATGCAGGCGACGACCGCGAGCGCCACTAGTGCCAGCGCCAGCAGCGACCATTTCGGCCGCGGCAGCCTGGCGATGCCGCGCCACAGCCGCGCCAGCGCCGGCGAATCGGCTTGGTCGTGCGGCGCCGGATCGATCAGCGCCGGCAGCAGCAGGCGCGTGGTCAGCGCCGCCACCAGCAGCCCGGCGATAGTGAACACCGCCAGCTGGCGCAGGCCGTCGACCCCGGAGAACAGGAAGGTGACGTAGGCGATGCAGGTGGCGATGACGCCGGTGGACAGCGTCGGCCACAGGTGGCGGGCATTGGCGCGCGGGTCCAGGCCCGGGCGCTGGTGGCTGAACAGGTGGATCGGGTAGTCTTGCACCACCCCGATCAGGGTGAAGCCGAACGCCACGGTGATGCCGTGCACGCCGTCGAACAGCAGCGCCACCGCGCCCAGCCCGGCCAGGCCGGCGCTGGCCAGCGGCAGCACGCCGAGCACCGGGATCTTCCAGCTGCGATAGGCGACGAGCAGCAGCAGCACCAGGCCGACGGTGTCCAGCGTGCCGATCCATTGCGCCTCGCGCTGGGTGCGCCCGCCGATCTCCACCGAGAACGCGCCCGGCCCGGTCAGCGTGAGCGCGGTGGCGCTGTCGCCGCGCACCTGCGCGAAGGCGTCGTGGATGGCCTGCACCGCCTGCTGCTGGCCGGTGGGGTCGAAGCCGGCCGCGCGGGTCTGCGCCAGCAGCAGCGCGCGCTTGCCGGCGCGGTCGAACCACACCCCGTCGATGCGCTGCGGCGCATGCGCCGGCTGCAGGCCTTCGGCGATGTGCACGATCTCCAGCGTGGGATCGCGCGGGATCAGCGGCTCGACCAGGCCGGCGGCGGGCGAGCCCAGGTCCTGCAGCCGCGACTGCAGCGCGTCGGCCAGCGCGGCCGCGTCCAGCGGCTGCGCATCGAAACTGTCGCTGAGCAGGTAGCGGTAGGCCAGCAGGGACTCGGGGATCGCCGACAGGTCGGCGTCGCCGCCGTTGCCGACCAGCTCGAAGGCGTCGTTGGCCGCCAGCGTCTGCCGCAGCGCCTGCGATTGCCGCGCCAGCCGCGCCGGGTCGCTGCCGGAGAGCGACATCAGCAGCAATCGCGAGCCCGGGCCTTCGCCGAGCTCGTCGAGCAGCAGCTTCTGCGCCGGGGTCTGCGCGGCGGGCATGAACTTGCGCAGGTCGCCGGACAGCTGCAGGCGGTCGCCGAGCCACATCGCCGCGCCGACCAGGATCGCCAGCCACGCCAGCGCCAGGACGATGCGTGTTCTTGCGCCCAACTCAATCCGCATCGGTGGAATCTTCGCCCGAGGCGGGTACGAGGCCGGCCGTGTGTGCGCTGCCGATCACGGCGACGGTTCCGGCCATCCCACGAGCGGAAGACGACCCGTCTCCCGCGCCTATGCATGGTTTGTCCGTCACGAACCCCGGATGAAACGCTTTCGCCTTGCCGGGGCGGGGACTCCGTCGTCCCCGCGCAGGCGCGAATCCAGCGACTTTCGCCGTGCGATCAACCTGCCGGAGACTTCCACCCATGGTCCATCGTTCAAGGTGGAGGCACTGGATCCCCGCCTGCGCGGGGATGACGAGCCCGGGTTTCCCGAGCATGAGCGCCGGGATCGCCGATGAAATGCGTCCACTCATTGCCGCTGGCCATGGCACAGCGCGGCCAGTGCGTCGGCATCGGCCACCTGCTGCGCCTGCTCGGCGGCGCCGGCGAGCAGGGTGCGCTGCATGTCGCCCTTGGCCGGCTCGCTCTCGATGCAGCGCAGTTCGGCGCCGCGGCCGAACAGCCGCACCTCGCGCAGGCGCTGCGCCAGCGCCGCGTCCTTCGGCTTGAGCTGCATGCGCCACTGCTGGCGGCTGCCCTCGGCGGCGAGGACGTAGTGCTGCTCGAGCAAGCGGCGGTCGCCGGACAGGATCGCGCCGAAGCTGTCCTGCAGCGCGGCCAGTTCCGGCACCTTGTCCAGCGCGAAGCGGCGCGGCGGCTTGCCCTGGCGCTCCAGCGTGGCCTGGCCGCCACGCAGGGTGGTGGTCTCGCGGTAGGGCGCGCTGACCTCGCGCACCAGGGTGTCGGCGTCCGGGCGCGCGTAGCGGCCCTCCACCCGCAGCGGCGTCTTCAGCAGCGCCGAGCCGCGCAACTCGACGAAGCCGGTGCTGGCCGGCGCCGGTCGCGCGATCCGCTGCAGGATCCAGCCCGCATCGACGCCCTCAGACGGTGCGGCGCACAGCGGTGCGGCGCTGCACAGCAGTATCGGCATCGACAGCCAGGTACGACGCATCGGCATGGTGGGTGTTCCAGAAATCGTAGAAGTTGAACCAGTTGTACGGCGCGCTGCGGGTGTAATGCTCCAGCCGCGCGGCGTAATCGCAGATGAGCGCGGCCACCGCCGGCGCGCGCTGGCGGCGCGGCAGGTCCAGGCCTTCGCTGAAGGTCTCGAACGTCAGCTGGTAGCGGTTGCCGCCGCGGTACAGGCCGAAGGCCAGCACCACCGGCAGCTTGAGCACGGCGGCGATCAGCCACGGCGAGGTCGGGAACATCGCGCCCTGGCCGATGAACGGCGCCGGCAGCGCCGGGTCCTCCGGGCGCAGGCGGTCCACCAGCAGCGCCACCAGCGCGCCTTCGTCGGCGGCCTGCTTGATCGCCATGACGATCGAGGTGCTGTCCATGCCGGCGTCGATGATGTTGGCCGCCAGCTGCGGGTTCAGCGCGCAGAGCATGTCGGTCAGGGCCGGGTTGTGGGCCTTGTCGAGCACCACCTTGACCTGCACGTCCGGCCGCTCGGCGGCGAGCACGCGCAACGCGTCGAAGCTGCCCAGGTGCGAGCCGAACACCAGCACGCCGCGGCCCTTGTCCATCTGCGCACGCAGCTGGTCCAGGCCCTGCACCTCGATGCGGAAGCGTTCGAGCTGGCCGCCGAGCAGGAACACCCGGTCGAGGATGGTCGCGGCGAAGGTATGGATGTGCCGCGCCACCTCGCGCAGCTTCGCCGGCCGGCCGAACACGCGGCCCAGGTACTCGCGCGAGTCGCGCCGCTCCGGGGCGCGCGTGGCCAGGAAGTACAGCGTGATCGGATACAGCAGCAGGCGGCCGATGCCGCGCCCGCCATGGCGGGCGATGCCGCGGATCAGCCACAGCGCCAGGCGGCTGCCGCCCTCCGGGCGCTGCTTCCAGCTCGCGCTCATGGCCGCGCCTCCGCCACCACTTCGCCGCTGGCCAGCAGGCCGTGGGCGCCGAGCACGCGGAAACGCCAGCGCGGCGCCTGGCCCTCCAGCTGCACCTGCGCGCGCTCGCCCGGCAGCAGCGGCCGCACGAACTTGACCTGCGGCAGGCGCAGCGGCGCCAGCGCGCCGGTATGCGCCTGGATCGCCTGCACCACGTGGTCCACGATCACCACGCCGGGCACCACCGGGCGGCCGGGAAAATGCCCGGCCAGGCTGGGATGGTCTTGCGGCACTGCGAACTCCATCTGACTCATATCCTCGGTTCGAGCATTCTGCCCACGGCGGCATGTGCACGCCGGGTCAATTCCTGCCGGTCCAGTCCGGCCGCCTCGATCGGAGCACCGATGCGCACGCGAATGATGCCCGGACGCACCCGGAACAGACCCTGCACGGGCAGGATCTTGCCGGCACCGTCGAGCGCGACGGGCACCACCGCCACCCCGGCATCGATGGCCGCCTGCAGCAGCCCGGCCTTGAACCCGGCCAGCTCGCCGCCACGGCTGCGGGTACCCTCCGGGAACAGGCACAGGTCCCTGCCCTGCGCCAGCGCGGCCGCGGCGCGGCGCCGCACCAGCGCGCCGGCGCGACGGCTGTCGCGGTCCAGGAACAGCATGCCGGTGGCCCGGGCGTACCAGTTCACGAACGGCACCTTGAGCATCTCCTGCTTGAGCAGGAACCGCAGCGGCACCGGCAGCGCGACGAACAGCGCGCAGATGTCGATCACCGACTGGTGGTTGCTGACGAACAGGTAGTTGCGCGAGAAATCCACGTTCTCGCGCCCCTCCACCACCAGCCTGGCGCCGGCCCCGGCCAGCAGCACCGGCCCCCACCAGGTGGCGCCCATGCGCAGCACCCTGTCCGGCCGGCGGGTGAGCGCCAGCAGGGCCAGGGCGCAGCTGATCCCGGCGGCGGTGAAGGCCAGGGTGAAGCCCAGCTGCAACAGGTTCCACAGGCACCATGCCCAGCGTGTGGGCGTGCGTACGGCGTGTTGTCTCATGTTGTCGGTCGGGCTCCCCACCCGGACAGAATAACCGCGCGCGACTGCACACAGGCGCCCCCGGGGCTTGTCATCCATTGCCGAGCAGGCCGCGTTGGGGGTCTGCACGGCCGTCGGCCGGTGTCGCCTAGCGCCCGACCGGCCTCCGGAGCCGGTCCCTGGCGGGGGCCAAGCCGCGCGGTGCCGCATGGTGGTACTGCAGGGCCACGCCTGCACCACCTGCTCGGCACGCACCCTAGCGCAGCAGGTCGCGCCAGAACGCCGGCCCCAGCAGCGCCAGGCGGCGGAGGAAGTCGGGCAGGTTGCGGTAGGGCCGCACCGGGAACCAGCGCGAACGCAGGGCGTATTCGGCGACGAAGAAGCCGCCGATCACCCCGTACGCCAGCAGGTTGGCGAACAGCGAGGCGCTGGCGTCGGAGATCGGCCACGGCGAGGCCTTGCCCAGCTGTGCCAGCACGCCGCCGGGCACCGCGCACAGGCCGAGCACGGCGTTGAACAGCGCCAGCGCCGCCAGCAGCAGTGCCCAGGCCAGGGTCAGGCGCCGGGTGTAGCGGCGCTGCGCAGGGGTGATCTGGATGCCGGCCGAGGCGTACAGCCCATCGACGATGCGGCCGATCAGCGGTTGCCGCCCCGGCAGCAGGCTGCGGCCGAAGAACCAGGCGACCCAGCCGGTGAACAGCGCCGGCGGCGCGGCCAGCAGCAGCATGGCCCGCGGCGAATGCCACAGCGGCACCAGCGCGGCCAGCAGCAGCGGCAGCAGGCACCACGCCCACAGGCGGCGGCGCGCCAGCGGTTCGATCAGCATCATCAGCGCCAGCGCGACCGCGGCCAGCACCGCCAGCTGCGGCCGCCCGGAGGCGTTGGCCCAGTGCGCCAGCGGCGAATATGCCAGCGCCAGCAGCAAGGCCGCCGCGGCCGTCCACAATGACGGCGCGGCGGCGGCGCTGCCGGAATCAGTTGGCGCGATGGGACTGGACATGGGCCGACAGCGCGCGCAGGGAGGCGAAGATGCGGCGGTTGTCGTCGTTGTCCGAACGCAGCTGGAAGCCGTAGCGCTTGCTGATCGCCAGCGCCAGTTCCAGCGCGTCGATCGAGTCCAGCCCCAGGCCGGTGTTGAACAGCGGCGCCTCCGGATCGATGTCGCCGGGCTGCACCTCCTCCAGGTTCAGGCTTTCGACCAGCAACTCGGCCAGTTCGCGTTCGGCATCGGTCTGCGGGGACATCCAGGGACTTCCAATGGCTACAGGGGGCGACAAGATCGGGCATCGCGGCGGCGGGCGCAAGCGCCGGGAACGCAGGCGGGGGAACGTTGGCGGCGAGACATCCGCCGCGCGAGGCCTGATTCGTGACGATTCGCCAACCCGCAGCCGTACTGCAGGCCAGCAAACGGCGCGGATCCGGACCGCACGGCCGACTCCGCGGCCCGGACGGCTTCTGCCAGCTGCGCTCCCGGGCCGCGAAACAGCCAAGCTATCATGCCCGCCTTCTCCTGCCATGCCCGTGAGGCCGATAGCGCATGCCCCCCGATTCCCTGCCCGCGGCCGATGCCGGCGGCACCGCCCTGCAGATCGACTACGTGCCCGGCATCGACGCCGGCGAGCTGCTGGGCGATGCGCAGGTGCTGGCGGTGTTCGGCTTCGGCGACGAGGCGCCGCGCCTGGCCGATCCGCGCTACCTGCGCGTGCCGCTGCAGCCGTACGGCGACGCGCCGCTGGAAGCGTGGCGCTGCCGCGGCCCGGTGCGGCATGGCCGCGAGGGCGCCATCGCCTGGGCCGGCGACGGCGAGCTGCAGTTCGGCGCGATCGAGATCGACGAGAACGGACTGGGACCGGAGGAAGCCGCCCGGCAGGCCTATGCGCAGCTCTCGGCATTCGTTTCCGCCAGCGCCACCCCGCACCTGCTGCGCATCTGGAACTACCTGGACGCGATCACCGAGGGCGATGGCGACGCGGAGCGCTACCGGCAGTTCTGCCTCGGCCGCGCGCGCGGCTGGCAGGGCTTCGACCTGGACCAGCTGCCGGCCGCCACCGGCATCGGCCGCCGCGACGGGCAGCGGGTGATCCAGGTCTACTGGCTGGCCGCGGCCCGCCCCGGCCACGCGCTGGAGAATCCCCGCCAGGTCAGCGCCTGGCGCTATCCGCGCCAGTACGGTCCGCAGCCGCCGACCTTCGCCCGCGCGATGCTGCCGCCGCCCGGCGCGCAGGTGCCACTGCTGCTGTCGGGCACCGCCAGCGTGGTCGGGCACGAGACCCGGCACGCCGGCGACGTGCTGGCGCAGCTGCGCGAGACCTTCGTCAACTTCGATGCGCTGCTGGGCGCGGCGCATGCGCAGCGGCCTTCGTTGCCGGACCGTTTCGGCGCAGCCTCGCGGCTGAAGGTCTACGTGCGCGAGGCGGCCGACCTGCCGCGCGTGGCCGCCGCGCTGGACCATCGCTTCGGCCGCTCGTTGCCGCGGCTGCTGCTGCACGCCGACGTCTGCCGGCGCGACCTGCTGGTGGAGATCGACGGCAGCCACGATTGAGGCTGTCCAGGCCACGGCGGCGCGAGGCTGCGCCTTTGCCCTGGTCCGCCGGTTGCGTGCCGCATTGCGCCACGCAATGCGGGGGCCGGCCTCGCGAGAAGCTCCAGCCGGGCAAGCTCGGCTCTACGGCGGGGCGGGACGTGACTGGTCCTCCGCCGGGAGAGGGACCGATGCTCCAGGAGGACCCGCTCGCCGCAGCCGCACGGCCGGCGATGCGCTCCGGACGGCTTCCCCCCGACGCAGCTTCGTCTACGCCGTGCCCGGCGAGCCCGCATTCACCGCGCGCAATCGTCCG
This sequence comes from Stenotrophomonas sp. MMGLT7, assembly GCF_021168555.1. Lineage (GTDB taxonomy): Bacteria > Pseudomonadota > Gammaproteobacteria > Xanthomonadales > Xanthomonadaceae > MMGLT7. The sequence continues at coordinate 23,971 of NZ_JAJOZS010000015.1, forward strand.
GCCCGATATCGGCAACCCCGCCATTGCCGTAGACCAGCAGGCGCGGGAGCGGGGCCGACAGGTCCGGCGGCTGCCATTGCCCCCGCCACTGCCCGGCGAGCGCGCGTGCCTGCGACTGCTGCTGCGCATCCATGCCGGCGCGCAACCGTTCCAGGTTCCGCTCCTGCACGTTGCGCAGCGCGAGCAGCCGGGCATCGCCCGTGGCGGCCAACGCGTCCTGCACATGCAGGTACAGCGCCAGCGCACGTACCGGATCGGCGGCGACGACCTGCGCCAGGAACGGCGGCCGGATGCCATAGCCGGGTTGGGACGAATAGGCGGCCGCCAGCGCCAGCGTGGTGCGGACGTCGCCGGCAGCGGCAGCCTGCAGCGCCAGCCGCTCGGCCTCGTCGCGATAGACCTGCAGCTGCGGCAGTAGCCGCAGTGTGTCCTGCAGCCTGAAGGCGTTGCCGACCGCATAGTGCGACAGCGCCGGCAAATGCCCGGCGAGCGCGGCGCGGCGCCAGTAGCCGGCACGCTCGGCAGGGCCGACGCGGGGCACGCCATCGCACTGCTCCAGGCGGCCGAGCAGCACCTTGCCGTGCCGTTCCATGGCATCGGCGAACTGGCGCCGCTGCTGCGGGTCCGGCTGCGGGTCGTGCCCGTCGCTCATCGCCGCCTCATGGGACCGCAGCTGCTCCTCGAACATCGGCAGCTCCTCGCGTACCTGCTCGCAGGCTTCCAGCTCCGCCGCGAGCCGGCATGCGGCCGGCGCCTCGCCATTGTCGGCGCGCCGCTTGAGATCGTCGAAGACCAGGCGCAGCGGCGTGCCGGAAGCCGGCAAGGGCGCTGTCGCGGGCAGCGGCCGGCTGCCGGCGGGGTGCGCCGGCGCGGCCGTGGCGGCCTCGCCGGGGTGCGCCGCGTCCTGCACAGCGGCCGGGGCGGCCGAGGTGCCGGCGTGGCTGCGCCAGCCGATCCAGGCGGCAATGGCCAGCATTACCGCGGCGCCCATCGCCATCGCGGTCCTTCGCTGCACAGCTCGTCCTCTCCGGGGCGCGGTCGTGGTGGGATCAGCCGCCGCGCAGCAGCTGCATCAGCGCATCGCGCGGCAGCTTGCCGGTATCGGCACGCGGCAGCGCATCGACGAAGCGGATGCGCCGCGGCAGGAACACCGGGTCCATCGCCTTGCGCAGCGCCGCCAGCAGCTGCGCCTCGTCCAGTCCCGGCGCGACCACCGCCGCGGCGATGCGGCGCACGCCCAGCTCGTCCGCTTCCAGCTGCGCCATCGCACCGTCGCGCACGCCGGGCACGGCCAGCAGGCGCCGGGTCAGGTCGCCCAGCGAGGCGCGCTTGCCGGCGATCTCCAGCATGTCGGCCTGGCGGCCGCGCACGATGAAGCGGCCCTGGGCATCGACCTCCATCAGGTCGGCCAGCGGCACCGGCTGCGGCAGGTGCTCGGCGTACACCAGCGTGCCGTCCGGCTGCGGCGCCACGCGCACGCCGGGCAGCGGCGTCCACGCCGCCTCGCAGGCGGTGCGGCGGCGGGCGAAGATGCAGGTCTCGGTGGAGCCGAACATCTCCCGCACCTGCGTGCCGAAGCGCTGCTCGGCGGCCTGCGCCAGTTCCTGCGCCAGCGGCGCGGTGGCAGAGACCATCGCCGCCACCGGCGGCAGTTCGACGCCGGAATCGACCAGCGCGCGCAGGTGCACCGGGGTGGTGACCAGGATCCGCGGCGCCGGCACCTGCGCCAGCGCGTCGGCCACGTCCTCCGGGAAGAACGGCTTGCCGCCCTGCACCGCCACCGGCGCCAGCAGCGGCATCACCACCGACAGTTCCATGCCGTACATGTGCTGCGGCGGCACCGTGGCCACCACGCTCGGCTGCTCGTCGCCCCACAGGTCCTCCAGCGCCGACAGGTTCTGGCCGTTGGAGGTGCGGAACGCCGCCAGCGTCTTCGGATAGGGCTTGGGCTGGCCGGTGCTGCCGGAAGTGAAGCCGATCGCCACCAGCACGTCCTCGGCCACCCGCGGTACCAGGCCGTCGGCCTGCGGCAGCGCGTCGGGCATCTGCCAGTAGCGCTCGGGCGCTTCGTCCAGCGCCTGGTCGCCGATGGCGTAGGCGTCGGCATGCCGGGCCATCGCCTCGGCCACCACCGCCGGCGCGCGCGAAGGCGGCAGCAGCGTCACCTGCCCGCGCAGCGCCACCGCGCAGAACGCCACCAGGAAGCGATAGCGGTTCTCGCACAGGTTCACCGCATGGCGCCCGGCCGGCAGCTGCGCGGCCAGCGCGCGTACCTGCGCATGGAACGTGGCCAGGTCGACCGCCTGCCCATGGTCGTAGCTGACGATGCGCGCGGCATCGCCGACGCCCAGGGTGATCATGCCCGCCGACTGGGACGGGGATTCGATGACTGCCGACATATGAGTGCTTCTTCGCTAGGGATCCGGCCGGGCCGGCCGGTGGCTGTTCCTCCGGACTAGCTTGGCCGCTTCCGGCCGCCGCTGGCAAGCGACGGCCCGGCGCGGCCGGCCGCCGGCAGCCGCCTCGCCGCGGAATCTGCGATGGCCTTTCGGGCCTGGTCGAGGCAGCGTTCGCGCAAGCGTGGGCGGCGCAAGCCATCCGGGCGGCGAGGCCCGGACGGCACGCCATGCGAGCCGTCGCGGTACGGCTCAGCGGCGCACCGCGACCACCTCGATCTCCACGCGGAAGGCCGGGTTGCCCAGCGCGGCGATCTGGAAGGTCGAACGCGCCGGCAGGTTCGGCTGGCCGGCCTCGGCGCCGAAGAACTGCGCGTAGCCCCGGCGGAAGCCGTCCAGGTCCATGCGCCCGCCGTTGTCCGGGTCGCCGACCAGGAACACCTGCATCTTCACCACGTCGCCCATGTCCAGGCCCAGCGTGCCCAGCAGCTCGCGGATGCGGGTGAGCACGCTCACCGTCTGCACGTAGGTGTCGCCATAGGCCTGCGGCGAATCCTTCGGCGCGGTGGCATCGGCCAGCGCGGGCGTGGCCCCGCTCAGGTAGACCGTGCTGCGCCCGGCCGGCACTTCCACCGCCATGGCGATCGGCGAACTGCCGCCGGGGTTGGCGTGGCGGACCACCTCGGCGGCCGTGGCGGAGGCGGACAGGGCGAACAGCAGGGGGATGGCGGCAGGCAGCAGGCGCATGGCGGGATTCCTCGGCTAGGGGCGGGCGGTGACGGCGCGATGGCCGGCCCGGCCAGCATACGCAACGACGGCGGACGCGCCGGACGGGGTAGGCGGACGGCGCGGCGCCGATGGCACAAGGCATCGCCCCGGTTCGCCGCGTCCGCGGCACTACCCGCCGATGCGTCGCCTACCCGCTGCCGCGCTCCGGTGCGGGCGAAGTCTCGGCCACTCTTGCGAGGTGGCCACCAGCGCCATCTCCCGTCCGCGATCGAGATCACGATGCACGACAGTGCCAACTCCCCGATGAGCCGCCGCCAGCTGCTGCGCATGATCGGCGCGGTCGCCGGCGGCGCGGCCATGTACCAGGCGATGGGCAACCTGGGCTTCGCCGCCGAGTCCCCCTATCGCGGGCCGCCGCGGCTGGAAGGCTCCGGCAAGGGCAGCTCGGTGCTGATCCTCGGCGCCGGCCTGGCCGGCATGACCGCCGCCTACGAACTGCGCAAGGCCGGCTACAAGGTCAGCATCCTCGAGTACAACGACCGTCCCGGCGGCCGCAACTGGAGCCTGTACGGCGGCGACAGCTACACCGAGCTGGGCGGCGCCACCCAGCACTGCCGCTTCGACAAGGGCCTGTACCTCAACCCCGGGCCGTGGCGCATCCCCTACCACCACCACGCCGTGCTGGACTACTGCAAGCTGTTCGGGGTCAGGCTCGAACCGTTCGTGCAAGTCAACTACAACGCCTTCCTGCACAACAGCGGCGCCTTCGGCGGCAGGCCGCAGCGGCTGCGCACGCTCAAGGCCGACACCCAGGGCCATATCGCCGAGCTGCTGTCCAAGTCGGTGCGCCAGCGCGCGCTCGACGAACAGGTCAGCGCCGAGGACCGCGAGAAACTGCTCGAGGGGCTGCGCCGCTGGGGCGCGCTGGACGCCGACTTCCGCTACCTGCGCGGCGAGACCAGCAGCAGCCGGCGCGGCTACGACAAGGATCCCGGCGGCGGCCTGAGCGCACGGCCGCTGCCCTCGCAGCCGCTGGGGCTGTCCGACGTGCTCGACGCCAACGCCTGGTCCGGGCTGGTGGCCGGCGAGAACTACGAGATGCAGACCGCCATGTTCCAGCCGGTGGGCGGCATGGGCATGATCGGCAAGGCCTTCGGCCGCGAGCTGGAAGGGGTGATCCGCTACCGCAGCAAGGTCGTCTCGATCCAGCAGGACGGCGGCGGCGTCAGCGTGGCCTACGAGGACACCGGCAACCCCGGGGTTGCGCTGAGCGCGCGCGCGGACTGGTGCCTGTGCACGATCCCGCTGTCGATCCTGGCGCAGATCCCGATGAACGTCGGCGCGCCGATGCAGGCGGCGATCGACGCGGTGCCGTACAACGCCTCGGTCAAGGTCGGCCTGCAGTTCAAGCGCCGTTTCTGGGAAGAGGACGAGCGCATCTACGGCGGCATCAGCTACACCGACGGGCCGATCGCCAGCATCGGCTATCCCAGCACCGATTTCTTCAGCGGCGGCAAGGGCGTGCTGCTGGGCGCCTACGCCGGCGGCCTGAACGCGCTGGAGATGACCTCGATGACGCCCGAGCAGCGCATCGAGACCGCGCTCGAGTACGGCAGCCGCATCCACCCGCAGTACCGGCGCGAGTTCGACAACGGCATCGCCGTGGCCTGGCACCGGGTGCCGTTCACCCAGGGCTGCGCCGGGCGCTGGACCGAGGACAGCCGCGCCGAGCACTACGACAACCTGTGCCAGATCGACGGCCGCATCCTGCTGGCCGGCGAGCACGCCTCCTACATCCCGGCCTGGATGGAAGGCGCCATCACCTCGGCGCTGGACGCCATCGGCCGCCTGCACCAGCGCGTCGCCACCGGAGCCTCCGCATGATCGCCCCCGTCCGCCGCCGTCTTCCGCTGCTGCTGGCACTGCTGGCCTCGCCGGCGCTGGCCGACGAGGCGCCGGTCATGCTCGATTCCGCCCAGTTCGCCAAGGCCGACGGCGCCACCGTCTACGCCCAGGTCTGCCAGGGCTGCCACATGGCAGACGGCAGGGGCGCCGCACAGGTGGGGCAATACCCCGGCTTCGCCGACAACCCCACGCTGGTGTCGCCGCAGTACGTGGCGCTGGTGGTGGCCAATGGCCGCAGGAACATGCCGGCCTTCGGGCGCGGCGAGAAGTACGCCGCGGCGATGCGCAGCATCGCCCTGACCGACGCGCAGATCGCCGAGGTCACCAACTACCTGCGCAGCCACTTCGGCAACCACTACGAGGACCACATCACCGCGGCCGACGTGGCCGCGCTGAAGCAGGCGCCCTGAGAATCCGTCCACGCTCTGCCGTGGGAGCATCGTTCCGGCGCGGTGCGCGCCGGCCGGCCAGGCCATGACCATCGGCGCAGTCGGCGCCGGCAGGCGGCTGCTACCCTTGCCGGCTTGTCGCCGCCACGGGAACCTCCATGCGCCACCGCCTGTCCACGCTGCTGATCGCCCTGTCCTGCCTGTCGGCGTTGCCGGCCATGGCCCAGGACCACCTCGCCCGCGAGCAGGCGCCGCTCACCATCGAGCAGGCGATGGCCGACCCGGACTGGATCGGCCCGGCGGTCGAGAGACCGGCATGGGCCTGGAACGGCCGGCAGGTGGTCTACCAGCTCAAGCGCGCCGGCAGCCCGGTGCGCGACGCCTGGCGCCAGCCGCTCGACGGCGCCGCCGCGCGCCGGGTCGAGGACGGCGAGCGCGCCGACCTGGACGCGCCGCGCGCGGTCTACGACGCCCGCCGCCAGCGCATGCTGTTCGCCCGCAACGGCGACATCTTCCTGCGCGACCTGCGCAGCGGCCGCCTGACCCAGCTCACCCGCAGCGACGCGGCCGAGTCGCGGCCGCAGTTCGCCAGCGACGGCGGCGCCATCTGGCGTGCCGGCAACGACTGGTACCACTGGTCGCCCGACGGCGGCACCGCCCAGGTCGGCGTGGTCAAGGCCACGCGCGACCCGGCGGCGGCGCCCAAGGCCGACGACCTGCGCGAGCAGCAGCTGCGCACCCTGGCCACGCTGCGCAACGACCGTGCCCAGCGCGAGGCGCTGCGCCAGCAGGAGGACGCGTGGCGCCGCGCCGACCCGAGCCGCGCGCCGGCACCGGTATACCTGGGCGACGACGTGCAGATCGTCGACAGCGCGCTCTCGCCCGACGGCCGCCACCTGCTGGTGGTCACCCAGGCCAAGGCCGCCGACGAGGGCCAGGCCGGCAAGATGCCGCGCTACGTCACCGAGTCCGGCTACGAGGAGTTCCAGGAGGTGCGCACCCGCGTCGGCCGCAACGACCCGGTGCCGCACGCGCTGTGGCTGGTGGACACCGCCGCCGGCAGCGCGCGCGCGCTGAAGTTCGACGTGCTGCCGGGCATCGGCGATGACCCGCTGTGGCCGCTGCGCAAGGCCGCCGGCAAGCCGCCGATCAAGGGCGACCGCGCCGTGCGCATCGAGACCGACGGCGACGGCAGCGGCCCGGCGATCCACTGGAGCGACGACGGCCGCAACGCCGCCGTGCTGGTGCGCGCGGTCGACAACAAGGACCGCTGGATCGCCACCGTCGACCTGGACAAGGCGACGCTGCAGCCGCGCCATCGCCTCACCGACGCGGCCTGGATCAACTGGAGCTTCAACGACTTCGGCTGGATGCCCGACGGCCGCACGCTGTGGCTGCTGTCCGAGCAGTCCGGCCACTCGCACCTGTACCTGCTCGACCAGGCCGCGCTGGCCAGGGGCGGCAAGCCGCGCCAGCTCACCTCCGGCAACTGGGAGGTGTCGATGCCGCAGCCGGCACCGGACGGCCAGGCGTTCTACTTCCTGTGCAACCGCGCCTGGCCCGGCAAGTACGAGGTGTGCAGGCTCGACCTGGCCGGCGGCCAGGTCAGCGAGCTGACCGACCTGTCCGGGGTGGAGGACTACGCGCTCTCGCCCGACGCCTCGCAGCTGCTGGTCAGCTATTCCGGCAGCTACCTGCCGACCCAGCTGGCGGTAGTGCCGGCGGCCGGCGGCCAGGCGCGCGTGCTCACCGATACCCGCAGCGCCGCGTTCAAGGCGCAGCCGTGGATCGCCCCGCAGTTCGTGCAGGTGCCCTCGAAGCATGGTGCCGGCAGCGTCTGGGGCAAGTACTACGGCCCGGCCAACCCGGAGCCGGGCAGGAAGTACCCGATCGTGATGTTCGTGCACGGCGCCGGCTACCTGCAGAACGTGCACGCGCAGTACCCGGCGTACTTCCGCGAGCAGATGTTCCACAACCTGCTGGTGCAGCGCGGCTACATCGTGCTCGACCTGGACTACCGCGGCAGCGCCGGCTACGGCCGCGACTGGCGCACCGCGATCTACCGCAACATGGGCCACCCCGAGCTGGAGGACTACCTGGACGGGCTGGACTGGCTGGCGCAGAACAAGCAGGGCGACCGCGACCGCGCCGGCATCTACGGCGGCTCCTACGGCGGCTTCATGACCTACATGGCGCTGTTCCGTTCGCCGGGCACGTTCAAGGCCGGCGCCGCGCTGCGCCCGGTCGGCGACTGGATGCAGTACAACCACGAGTACACCAGCAACATCCTCAACACCCCGGACATCGACCCGGAGGCCTACCGCGTGTCCTCGCCGATCGAGTATGCCGACGGCCTGCGCGACCACCTGCTGATCGCCCACGGCATGATCGACGACAACGTGTTCTTCCAGGACTCGGTCAACATGACCCAGAAGCTGATCGAGCTGCGCAAGGACAACTGGCAGATCGCCCCCTACCCGCTCGAGCGCCACGGCTTCACCCGCGCCGATTCGTGGCTGGACGAGTACAAGCGCATCCTCGTGCTGTTCGAGCAGCAGCTGAAGTAGCGGTACCGGCGGCTGGCCGGTTCGCATCGCCGCCGCACCGACCGACGGCGGTGCCGGCCACGCCACTGCTGGTGCGCAGGCGCGGCCCGACGTTCTTCATGCAACCGGGCGGCAGGCGCGAGCCGGGCGAGCGGGCGCTGACGACGCCGGCGCGCGAGCCGGGCCAGGAACCGGGCGTGGGCCTCGTGCCCGGCGGTGCGCGCCGGCTGGGCGAGTTCGAGCACGACGCGTTAAACGAGGCCGGCCGAAGCGTCCGGGCCGAGGTGTCCGCGCTGCGCATCGACGGCATCCCGCAGGCCAAGGCCGGGATCGCCGAACTGCGCTGGGTCGCGGCCCGGCCGCACTGGCCGGTCGCCGTGGCGCCGCTCGGCGCCGGCCGCATCCTGGCGCCGCTGGCCGCAGGCGCCTGATCCAGCCGCTGCCGACGCGGACGGATCCACCCGGGGACGGCCTGCACGGACACGCGTTGCCGCCGCGCGCTGGCACAACCCGCAGGCCATGCCTACCATCACCGCATTCCTGTCGAGTACCCCTGCCATGAGCTTTCCCGACAACAGCGCCGACTACCACGACGAGTTCGATGGCGACGGCGAGGAACTGCCCGAGGCCGGCGACATCGAAGCGCTGGTCTGGAACCTGCTGCTGCTGATCAATCCGAACGACCCGGAGACCGCGCTGCGCCAGTTCGACGCCTATCGCGAAGCGGTGGGCAGCGCGCAGCCGGACGGGCCCGACGCGGTGTGGCAACTCAAGGACGTGATCGACTGGACGTCCGGCTTCCACATCGATGGCCAGGACCGGGCCGCGCTGATCGACTGCCTCACCCAGCTGGTGGCGCGCTGGAACCTGGAGATCGACTGGGGCGGCGACGTCAGCGACGACGACTTCCTCGACCAGGCCGACGTGCCGTCGCTGATGGCGGTGGCCTACGACCGCCTGCGCGAACACGGCTACACGCTGTGGAACTGGAACAGCGACGATGGTTGCTGCGCCGGCTGGATCGCGCTCAGCCGCGACGACGAAGGCATGCAGCAGCTGACCGCGCTGCTGGGCATCGAACTGCGTCCGGGCAGCGACGCGTTCTGACCGCGCGCCGAGCGGATCCGCACGTCCCCCCCGCCATTGCCGAGCGTGACCTCCATGACACCCAGTCCGCCTGCCCGCTCCGGCTTCGTCACCGTGATGGCCAGCCTGTCGCTGGCAATGGCGGCGCTGGGCGTGGTGGCCGGGCTGCAGCAGGCGGTGCTGCTGGCCGTGGTGCCCGCCGAGACGCTGCTGCGGCCGCTCACCACCCTGCTCGGCGGGCCGCTGCCGCCGCCGCTGGACGCGGTGCTGGCGCACCTGGCGCCGCTGAACCTGATCGGCACCGCCGCCTGCGCGGTGCTGCTGGCGGTGTCCTGGGGCCTGCTCAAGCGGCGCGAGTGGGGCCGGCGCGGCTTCATCGCGCTGCTGGTGATCGGCGCGCTGGCCAACTTCGCCTTCATCCCGCTTCCGCACTACCTGGCCGGCACGGCCCTGGCCTCGCCCGCCGATCCGGCGGCCGGACAGCTGCTGCAGCTGGCACGAGCGCTGCTGTGGATCGCCGCGCTGTCGATCGCGGTGCTGCACGCCGCCATCGTCTGGATGCTGTGCAAGCCTGAGATCCGCGCCGAGTTCGAACGCGGCGCCCTCGCGGCAACGCAGCCACGCACCTTGACGCCGCAGACCATGATGAGCGGGATTCCCACTGGCGCCGAGCAGCACGGCGGCGACGGCCGCATCCGCATCGTCGCCGCGCTGATCGACGACGGCCACGGCCAAGCACTGCTGGTGCGCAAGCACGGCTCGCCGTTCTTCATGCAACCCGGCGGCAAGCGCGAGCCGGGCGAGGACGCACTGGCCACGCTGGCACGCGAACTGCGCGAGGAACTGGGCGTGGGCATCGTGCCCGGCAGCGCGCACCGGCTGGGCGAGTTCGAGCACGATGCGGTCAACGAGCCCGGATGCCGCGTCCAGGCCGAGGTGTTCGCGCTGCGCATCGACGGCTCCCCGCAGGCACAGGCCGAGATCGCCGAGCTGCGCTGGGTCGCGGCCATGCCGCCGTACCCGGTTGCCGTGGCACCGCTGAGCGCCACCTGCATCCTGCCGTTGCTGGCCACGACCCGCGCAGGAATGGCGCACGTGTCCGGCACGGGTGGCATGCCCTAGCCCGCTCCGCACGCCTTGTCATTGATCGGCACGGAAGCGACCACCATGCGTCGCACGCGATAATCGCGCGTTCCCTCCGCATCGCAGCCGATCCACCGCGGCTCGCCGTCCACCACATCCGCACCCTGCACAAGGAGCCAGTGCCCCATGCACGTCTCATCCCCCGCGTCGCTCTCCCCGCGGCGCCGCCGCACCGGCTGGCGGCTGCATGCCGTGGCCGCCATCGCGTTCGGCCTGCTGGCCGGTGCCGCCCATGCCCAGCAGGCCCCGGCCTGCGGTGAATACGGCGAGAGCGAACTCGGCCGCACGCTGCTGGTCGAATCCGCCGACCGCCTGCAGGAGCGCCTGCAGGCCAATGCGCCGTCGCACTACCACTACAGCCTCGACGGCGGGCGCATGCGCGTGCTCGACCTGGACAGCGGCGATGTCGACGACTACAGCGTCTCCGCCGACGGCCGCAGCATCGTCACCCCGCCGCCATTCGGCGCCACCTACACGCTTTCGCAGCCGCGCGCGTGCAAGGCCGCGGTCGCGCCGACCGCCGCGGGCGACAGTCCCTGCGGGACCGACCTGGCCGCCTGTGCCGGGCAGTTGCCGGCCATGGACGAGGCCGCACTGCAGGCGCTGTGCGAACGGCGCCTGCCCTTTGCCTGCAAGGCCCTGGTGGAGCGCCAGCAGGAACAGGCCGACCGGCTCGGCCAGGTGCCGGAACCGGCGTCCGCGAAGGAGGTACCGGCGGCCTGCCGCGAGGGAACCCGTGGCTACTCGCGGCGCCGCTGCGAGGAGTTGGTCAGGCAGGCGATGCCCGCTTTCGTCGAGAGCGTGACGCAGGCCGTCCTCGCCCCGCGGCCGCTGCCGCAGGATCAGCTGCAGGCGCTGGCGCGCATGTGCGCGGACAACGACTCGGCCAGCCTGTGCGAACTGGCCGCCGAGAAGCTGTGGACCGCCGGCGACTACCTGCAGGGCCGGCAGATGCTGCAGCTGGCCTGCCAGGCTCCGCGCGAGAGTTCGATCGCGTGCCGCAGGGCCGGGAACCTGCAGCGGCTCGATGCCGCGCTGCTGGCGCGGCCGCCGCTCGAGGACCTGCCCTGCGGTACCTACACCGCCGGCAGCGGCATGTTCGCCACGCTGGCCTTCGACGCCGCCGGCCAGGTCGATCCCGGTACCGGACTGCCGCTGGCGGCCCGCATCGAGGACGGCCGCATCCTGATCCGCCAGCTCAACGGCGCCGAGTTCGTGTTGCGGCCGCTGGGCGAGGATGTCCTGCTCGGCCTGGACCAGTGGACCCGCTACTCGCTGTACCGGCGCGACGGCGAAGATGGCCGGTGCGCGGCGGCGGGTGGCTCGGCGGCGACGGACGCCGGCCGCTGACGAAGGGCCGGTAGCTCCCGCATCGCCGGCTCGGCCCCGGCTCCGCTCGCGCGGGCGGTGCCGATCCCGTCATTGCCCGGCGTCCTGCCGCGCGCGCTCGGCCAGCGCAAGCCGGGCGCGGGCCGCCTGCAGGTAGCGTTCCAGCATCTCCAGCCAGGCGTCCTCGCTCAGTCCGCGTATTCCCGCGGCCCTGAGCACCAGGCAGTGCGCACGCTTGTCGGCGCGGCAGTTGCCGCCGCGCGCCCGCGGCAGCGCGACCTCCGCCCGCAGCTCGAACCCGGTCAACAGCCGCCGGCCGCCGTTGAACACGGAGAGGTCCTCCACGTCCAGCCAGTTCAGCGGCTGCTCCACGCCGCGCAGCCGCAACGTTTCCGGCGTCAGCACCGCCAGCGGCCGCCGCGCGCGGCGGCGTCCGGCCATCGCCGCAACGATGGCCACGACTCCCGAGAACAGCGCAATGGTGCCGCGGCCCAGCGTCTCGGCCGAACCGGATGCCTGCCCGTGCATGGTCGCCAGCGCATACAGCCCCCATCCCGACAGCACCACGCCGGTGATCAGCACGATCGCGAAGGCACGGCCGATGTCCTCGTGGATCTCCACCGCGGCGGCATCGACCGCCCCGGCCGCCTCTTCCAGCAGCTGCCGGTGGTGCGCATCCACCTCGTCCCCGATCGCCCGCAGGTCGTCGAGCAGCTGCGGTTCCAGCGCCGGCGGCAGGCATGCCGATGTCGCGGCATCCGGCCCCCGCCTCGCCCCGTCCAGTGCCGCCTCGGCCAGCGCGGCTTCCGGCTGCAGGCCCAGCGCGCTGATGCGCTGGCCCAGCAGCGGATGGCTGTCGGTCGGATGCGGCTGGCGGTCGTCCAGGTTGGCCAGCAGCGCCTGCGGCGACAGCCGCCCGGCCAGCTCGGCCAGCAGCGACGAGGCGCGCCGGCCGTCTCCGGCGTCCAGCGCGGTGCGCACCGCATGCTCGATCGCCGGCGCCAGCGCTGCGCTGCGCAGCAGGGCCGTGGCCGCGGCCTGCGCCGACACCCAGCCGGCACCCTTGGCATCGGCGCGGAACTCGCGCTCGCGGCTCCAGTGCTTGACCGCCGCGTCGAACCGTTCGAGCACGAAGGTCCCCAGCAGCAGCGCCGGCTGCAGCAGCAGCGTGTCGTAGCGGCTGCCGCTGTGGGCGTCGGCGACCGCCGCCACGCTGCGCTCCATCTGTGCGTACAGCGGCACGAACCTGCGGCTGTAGGCGGTATCGTCGCCGGAGAAGTGCGCCAGCTCGTGGCCGACGATGGCGCGCAGCTCGTCGGCGTCGATGACCGCCAGCAGCGGCAGGTTCAGGTACAGCGTCCTGCCACGCAGCAGGCGCCGTTCCGGCAGCAGCGACAGCTCGCCCTCGGTGACGAAGAACCCTTCGGAAAGGCCGACCGCGATCTGCGCCGGGCGCTCGGTACCGGCCTGCCGGGCGAGGCCATCGACCAGTGCCCACAGCTGCGGCGCCTCGGCCTCGGACAGCGTGCGCGCCGGCAATGGCATCGGCTCCGGGGCCAGTGCGCGCATGGCCTGCCGCAGCACCCGCAGGGCGCCGGCGGCCAGCGCCAGGATCATCAGGCCCGCCAGCGCCAAAGCGATGCTGATGGGCGGGATCGCCAGCGAGAGCGCGCCGCTCTGCCACAGCGAGAGGACCTCGTAGCCGACGATCGCCAGCGCCGCCAGCGCGGTCAGCGCGATCTGCCCGCCCATCTGCCACGGCAGCAGCCGGCGGATGCGCCGGAAGCCCGCCACCAGCGCATCGCGCGAGCGCCGTCCTGCGCGCGCCGCGCGCAGGGTGAGGACGAGGAACAGGGCGCTGCCCAGCGCGCACAGCCCGCCGGCGGCGATGACGAGCGGCGGCAGCAGCGACTGCACCGCGGCCAGGCGCTCGCTGCGCACGAAGGCCTGGCTGTGCAGCTCGGCCACCAGGTAGGCCGTATGCACCCCCATGGAGCGACCGTCGTCGAGTGTCACCTCGGCCTCGGGGTCGCGCTTTTCCAGCGCCAGGCGCTCGGCCATCGTCGCGTCCAGGTCGCGGCGGATGTCCTGCTGCGTGGACAGCAGTTGCCGCTGGCGGTACTGCTCGCCCACCCCGATCGCCGCCAGCAGCAGCGGCAGGACGATGGCGACCAGGATCAGGCGGAACGGGACGGCGCCCGCCGGGATTGCGTTTTCTTTGTCGGACATGGTGTTGCGTTCGTGCCTCTGCCTGCCTGGCGCAGGCCATGCCCGCCGGCGCGGCGAACGCGCAGGCGGCGGAAAGATGCACGGGGGCCGCGGCCGCCCGTGCGGGGATGGACCGCTAGCGCTGCTCGAGATAGTCGGTCAGGAAGTGCTGCGCGTTCCCCGACCCGGACAGGTCCGCGTCGTACGACACCCAGTGCGCATCGGCCTCGCCCGGCAGGTACACCTCGCCACGGCCCTCGCGCAGGATCAGCACGACGAACTTCTTGCCGGCCACCGGAGTCCAGTAGCGGTCGCTGTCGTTGACACGCTCGACCTGCATCTTCTGGATCCTCATGTCCCAGTCGTGGTCGATCCCGCCGATCTGCACCAGGGCCTCGTTGGCCGTGCGCGGGCCGATGCGCAGGGTCCACACCTTCAGCCCTTCGGCTCCGGCATAGGCCTTGACCGAGGTGGCGATCTCCGGCCGCGGCGCTTCCGCCCGCAGCGGCGCCGACAGCCCCGTGCCCAGCATCAACAGGCCGGCCAACACGCCGACCGCCATCTTCTTCGTCATCGCAGACCGCTCCATGTGAAAACGTGGCGGCACCAGGGAGCGGACACCGGGTCCGGCCTTCCCTGCGCCAGAACCGGGCATCTTACCGGATCGTCCGATCCGCCCGCGCGCTCGCTCCGGGCGGCGCCACTGCTGCGGCGGCCCGTGCAGCCCCTAGAATGCCGCCATGAACCAATTCGACCGCGTCCGCGACTACCTCACCGGCCTGCAGGACCGCATCTGCGCCGCCATCGAGACGGCAGATGGCCAGGCCCGCTTCACGGAAGACCGCTGGCAGCGCGCCCCCGACGACGCCGGCGGCGGCAACCCGCCAGGCAGTGGCGGCGGACGCACCCGCGTGCTCAAGGGCGGGGCGGTGTTCGAACAGGCCGGCATCGGCTTCTCCGATGTCGCCGGCAGCCGCCTGCCGCCCTCGGCCAGCGCACACCGGCCGGAACTGGCCGGCGCCAGCTGGCGTGCCTGCGGCGTGTCGCTGGTGTTCCACCCGCGCAATCCCTACGTGCCGACCACGCACGCCAACGTGCGCTACTTCCGCGCCGAGCGCGACGGCGAGCCGGTCGCGGCCTGGTTCGGCGGCGGCTTCGACCTGACCCCGTTCTACCCGTTCGACGAGGACGTGCGGCACTGGCACCAGGTGGCGCACGCGCTGTGCGCGCCGTTCGGCGACACCCGCTACCCGGCGCACAAGCGCTGGTGCGACGAGTACTTCTTCCTGCGCCACCGCAACGAGACGCGCGGCATCGGCGGGCTGTTCTTCGACGACCTGGGCGGGGACTTCGAGACCGACTTCGCCTACCTGCGCGCGGTCGGCGACGGCTTCCTCGACGCCTACCTGCCGATCGTCGATCGCCGCCGCGACACGCCCTACGGCGAGCGCGAGCGCGCCTTCCAGCTCTACCGGCGCGGGCGCTACGTCGAGTTCAACCTGGTCTACGACCGCGGCACGCTGTTCGGGCTGCAGAGCGGCGGCCGCGCCGAGAGCATCCTGATGAGCCTGCCGCCGATGGTGCGCTGGGAGTACGGCTACGTCCCCGAGGCCGGCAGCGCCGAGGCGCGGCTGGCCGACTACCTGGTCCCGCGCGACTGGCTGGAACCGCCGCGATGATCGAGCTCGGCAAGGACGAGAAGGCGCTGCTGGTCGCAAAGATCCAGCGCTACTTCGAGCAGGAGCTGCAACAGCGGATCGGCGGCTTCGATGCGCAGTTCCTGCTGGACTTCTTCGCCCGCGAGGCCGGCGCGCACTTCTACAACCGCGGGCTGCACGATGCGCAGGCGCTGATCGCGCTGCGGCTGGAGGACCTGGCCGACGCCATCTACCAGCTGGAACGGCCCACGCAGGGATGAACCCGTGGCCCGGGCAAGGCCGCGGGCCGCACCCGGCGCAGCGGTGGCGATGCGCGCCTGCGCTTCCCGGGTGCGCTGCGCTTGCCCGGGCCACGGGGACCTCACGCCTCGGACATCCCGCAGCGAAGGCGCTCCGGCCGCCTACTCGTCCTTGTACTGGATGATGGTGATGCGCCCGCTGGTCTCCAGCAGCGCCAGCTTCACCTTGTCGATACCGGGGCAGCCGTCCATGCGCATCGCCTCCTCGAAGTCGGCACGGCTGACCAGCTCGCGCCGCAGCACCTGGCGGAACACCCGGCCGTCGCGCGCCAGCACGATCGGCTCGCCCTCGATCACGCGCTTGAGCCGCATGCTGCGCGCACTCATCCAGCCGGCCAGGTAGTTGATCGCCAGCAGCGTCGCGGCCAGCAGCAGGCCGCCCAGCAGCGAGGAATCCTCGCCGATCAGCGAGTTCTGAACCGCGTTGCCCAGCAGCACCACCAGCAGCATGTCGAACGGGGTGAACTGGCCGACCGTGCGCTTGCCGGACAGGCGCACCAGCGCCAGCACGACCACATACACCACCACCGCCCGCAGCACGAACTCGTACCAGGGCATGGCCATGTCGAACAGGTCGCTCATCGCTCCACCGTCATCGTCGGGACGACCGCACCGTAGGCGCCGGCCCATGAAAGAGACGCGAGGATGGCGCCCGGACGGATCGGCGCGCGGCCGGCGACTGCGTGCGGGACATAAAAAAGCCCCACCGACCAGGGGAGGATCGGTGGGGCCAGGGAACGGCAACTTGGGGAGGAGTCGCCGTTCCAGTAGATCTTCTCCAGGGGATGGGAGAGATCCGCGACAGGCATTGCGCCTGCCGGGTGCTATATCAACACCGCAGACATTGATGGATCGTGAAGATCACCGCGGCCGATTCGGGAGAATTAAGGGGTGATTCATTCTTCCGGCCATTATCGGCCGCGCATTAACTCAGATGAATACGCTCGCCAAATCTCCAGCGAAAACATCGGCTTGCACATAATCCTCACGCCAGTAAATTGGCGGTCGCGCGGTTTCCGATGCAATCAATGCGCCTGGTCCCAGTTGCCGCCGATCCCGGCATCGACCACCAGCGGCACCTTCAGCTGCGCCGCGCCGGCCATGCGCTGCACGACCTCGCCGCGCAGGGTGTCGATGAAGTCGGCATCGGCCTCGAACACCAGTTCGTCGTGCACCTGCAGGATCATCAGCGCGCGCTCGCGGTGATCGGCCAGCCACTGGTCCACGCTCACCATCGCGCGCTTGATGATGTCCGCCGCGGTGCCCTGCATCGGCGCGTTGATCGCCGCGCGCTCGGCGCCGGCGCGCAGGCCCTGGTTGCGGGCGTCGATGTCGTTGAGGTACAGCCGGCGGCCGAACAGCGTCTCCACGTAGCCGCGCTCGCGCGCCTGGCTGCGCATGCGTTCCATGAAGTCGCGCACGCCCGGGTAGCGGCTGAAGTACAGCGCCACGTAGTCCTGCGCCTGGCCGCGGTCGATGCCCAGGTTGCGCGCCAGGCCGAACGCGCTCATGCCGTACATCAGGCCGAAGTTGATCGCCTTGGCGGCGCGGCGCTCGTTGGTGGTGACCTCCTCCAGCGGCCGCCCGAACACCTCGGCGGCGGTGGCGCGGTGGATGTCGGCGCCGGCGGCGAAGGCGCGCAGCAGGCCGGCGTCCTCGGACAGGTGGGCCATGATCCGCAACTCGATCTGCGAGTAGTCGCAGGCCAGCAGCACGCGCCCGGGCGGGGCGACGAAGGCGCGGCGGATGCGGCGCCCGTCCTCGCTGCGGATCGGGATGTTCTGCAGGTTGGGATCGGAGGACGACAGCCGCCCGGTGGCGGCGCCGGACTGGTGGTAGCTGGTGTGCAGGCGGCCGGTGTCCGGGTTGACCATCTCCGGCAGCTTGTCGGTGTAGGTGCTGCGCAGCTTGGCCAGGCCGCGGTACTCCAGGATCGTGCGCGGCAGCTCGTGCTGGTCGGCGATCGCCTCCAGCGCCTCCTCGTTGGTGGAAGGTTGCCCCTTGGGGGTCTTCAGCAGCGCCGGCAGCTTGAGTTCGTCGAACAGCACCGCCTGCAACTGCTTGGGCGAATCCAGGTTGAAGCTGCGCCCGGCCAGCTCGGTGGCCTTCTGCTGGGCGGCGAGCATGCGTCGCGACAGGTCCGCGCTCTGCCGGCGCAGCTCGTCGCCGTCGATGTGCACGCCGTTGGCCTCCACCCGCGCCAGCACCGCCACCAGCGGCATCTCGATCTCGCGGTACACCCGCTCCAGCGCCGGCTCGGCCGCCAGCTGCGGCGCCAGCGCCGCGTGCAGGCGCAGGGTGACGTCGGCGTCCTCGGCGGCGTAGCCGGTGGCATCGTCGATGGCCACCTGCGAGAACGGGATCTTCTTGGCGCCCTTGCCGGCCACGTCCTCGTACTTGACGGTGTCGTAGCCCAGGTAGCGCCGCGCCAGCGAATCCATGTCGTGGCGGCTGGCGGTGGAGTTGAGCACGAAGCTCTCGAGCATGGTGTCGTCGCGGTAGCCGCGCAGCTCGATGCCGTGGCGGCGCAGCACGTGCAGGTCGTACTTGCCGTGCTGGCCGACCTTGGCCACCGCCGCGTCCTCCAGCAGCGGCCTGACCATGGCCAGCGCCTCGGCCAGGTCCAGCTGCGCCGGCGCGCCGGGATAGTCGTGCCCCAGCGGGACGTAGGCGGCCTTGCCCGGCTCGGCGGCGAAGCTCATCCCGATCAGGCGCGCGCGCATCGGGTCGAGCGAGTCGGTCTCGGTGTCGAAGGCGAAGCGGCCGGCCGCGCGCAATGCCTCCAGCCAGGCCTGCAGCCGCTGCGGGGTGGTCACCGCCTCGTACTCGCCGCGGGCGGCCAGCGCCGGGTCCAGGTCCGCGGCGGCCTCGGTCGCGGCCTTGGCGTAGCCGGCGGCGGTGCCGCGCAGGCTGGGCGCCGCCTCCGAGACGTTCTCCGGCACCGCGGCGCCGTCCAGCTCCTTCAGCGCCTGGGTGAAGCCGTAGCGCCCGTAGAGCTGGCGCAGCGCATCGGCATCGCGCTCGCGCAGCGCCAGCGTGCGCGGCCCGCCCTCCAGCCGGACGTCGGTCTTGATCGTCACCAGCTCGCGGTTGAGCGGCAGCCGCGGCAGCGCCGCGCGCAGGTTCTCGCCGATCTTGCCCTTGATCGACTCGGCGTTGGCGATCACCGCGTCCAGCGAGCCGTACTCGGCCAGCCACTTGGCCGCGGTCTTGGGGCCGCACTTCTCCACCCCCGGCACGTTGTCGATGGCATCGCCCATCAGCGCCAGGTAGTCCACGATCTGGTCGGCGCGCACGCCGAACTTGGCCATCACCGCCTCGTCCGAGTCGGTGTGGCTGCCGCTCATGGTGTTGACCAGGCGTACGCCCGGGCGCACCAGCTGGGCGAAGTCCTTGTCGCCGGTGGAGATGGTCACCTCCAGCGCCTCGGCCACGCCGGCCAGCGCCAGCGTGCCGATCACGTCGTCGGCCTCCACCCCCGGCACGCGCAGGATGGTGATGCCCAGCGCGTGCACGATCTCGCACATCGGCTCGACCTGCGAGCGCAGCTCGTCGGGCATCGGCGGACGGTTGGCCTTGTAGGCCGGGTACAGGTCGTCGCGGAAGGTCTTGCCGGGCGCGTCGACGACGAAGGCGACGTACTCGGGCCGCTCCTTGAGGGTGGCGCGCAGCATGTTGACCACGCCGAACAGCGCGCCGGTCGGCTCGCCCTGCGCATTGGTCAGCGGCGGCAGCGCATGGAAGGCGCGGTACAGGTAACTGGACCCGTCGATCAGGACTAATCTGCTCATCGCGCAATTCTACGCTGAGGCCCGCGGGCCTCCCGCCGGCGAGCGCGGGCAGCGCATAATCGGCCTTCATTCGACTGGAGGGAGCACCCCCGATGAAAGCCCTGATGCTGATTCCGCTGCTGATGCTGGCCGGTTGCGCCAGCACCGGCGGGCTGGGCGCGCCGCCGGTGGACGTGAGCGGCGCCGACGTGGCCACGCGCACGATGGACAACGGCGACACGGTCGAGGAGTACCGCGTGGCCGGGCAGCTGCGCATGGTCAAGGTCACCCCGTCGCGCGGCGCGCCGTACTACCTCTACGACAAGAACGGCGACGGCCGCATGGACAACGACAAGGACGGCGTCTCGCCGGTGTACTGGAAACTCTACAGCTGGTAAGGGAACAGCGCTCTCCCTTCTCCCGCTTGCGGGGCTGGGCACCCTCGGGGTGGAAGGTGGCGCGCAGCGCCGGATGGGGGAGCTTCTGCTGTTGCTTTCCCATGCTCCGGGCAACCCCCATCCGCCCTTCGGGCACCTGCCCCCGCAAGCGGGAGAAGGGAACGGCCGTGGCTTTGATCAAGGGACAGTGACAGGCAAGGGATCCTGCCGAAGCCGTGCCGCGCTTCCAGCCTCCCGCCGCTTCAACAGAAAATCAGGAGGCCGCGCCGAAGCGCGGCCTCCTGCCCTTCTTCCCGGCCACCCGACCGGGACACACACACTCAGCGGATCACCAGCACCGGTGCCGTGCTGCGGGTCAGCACCTCGGCGGTCTGGCTGCCCAGCAGCACCCGGCTCACGCCGCGGCGGCCGTGCGAGGTCATCACGATCAGGTCGTTGCCGCGCTCGGTGGCGGTATCGATGATGCCGTCGGCGGCATAGCGGTCGAGCACGTGCACCGTCTCGGCGCTCACCCCGGCCGCCTGCGCCTGCTCCAGCGCCGGCTTGAGGACGGCCTGCGCCGCTTCCTCGCGCTCCTTCTTGTACTCGGGCGTGGCCTGGTAGCCGACGCTCCAGCCCATGGCGTCGTACATGCCCATGGCCCACGGCTCGGACACGGTGAGGATGTCGACCTTCGAACCCAGTGCGGCGGCCAGGGCAAGTCCCTGCTGCAGGCCCTTGTTGGCCAGCTCGGAACCGTCGGTGGCGATCAGGATGCGCTTGTACATTGACTCAACTCCCTTCGTGGAGGCCGGTACGGAGTACGGGTCCACTATGGCCCGCCGCCCCGGCGCCGGCGTTGATCTGGATCAAGACCGCGCCATCGTAGCGCGGCCGCGCCGTGCCGGCGGCGTTTCCGGCGTCGCGCTCCCGCCGCAGCGGCGGAAGCGCGAGCCGGCCCTCACTTGGCCGCCGGCAGCACCGGCTTGCCGTCGGCGTCGACCACGACGACCTCGCCCAGGCCCAGCGCGCGCACCGGCTGCTCGGTCTGCTTGAGGTCGCCCACCACCACCCAGGTCAGCGCCGCCGGGTCGAGCGTGGCCGCGGCCTGGCGCACCTGGTCCGGGGTCATCGCCTCGATCTCGGCCTTGCGCTTGAACACGTAGTCGTCCGGCCGGCCGTAGCGGACGATGCCGCCGATGGTGGACAGCACCGCGCCGGCGGTCTCGTAGGCTCCGGGCAGGCTCAGGGTCTGGATGTTGCGGATGCGCTCGACCTCGGCGGCGGTCGGCGGCTGCCGGCCGGCGGCGAACGCGGCGATCTCCCGGTCCATCTCCTTGAGCGCATCGGCGGTCTTGTCGATCTGCACCGGCGCGATCGCCATCCACGGGCGCTGGCCCAGCGCGCTGGAGGCCATGCTGCGGGCGCCGTAGGACCAGTGCTTCTCCTCGCGCAGGTTCATGTTCAGGCGCGAGGTGAAGTCGCCACCGAGCACGCCGTTGGCGATGTCGAAGCCGGTGGCGCCGGCGTCGGTGGTCGACGGCACCACCTGGCCGGCGAACAGGTTGGCCTGCACCGCGCCGGGCTGGTCGATCAGGTACACGCGCGGCTGCTTCGGCCGCGCGACCTCGGCCGGGACCTTGGCCGCCGGCGCGGCGCCTTCGCCCTTCCAGTCGCCGAAGTGGCGCTCCAGCTGCGGCACGATCTGCTTGAGCGTGGTGTCGCCGACCACGATCAGGGTGGCGTTCTCCGGGCGGATCCAGTCGCGCTGGAAGCCCACCAGGTCGTCGCGGGTCAGCGCGGCGATGCCGGCCTCGGTGCCGCTGCCGGTGAACGGGATCGCATACGGATGGCCTTCGCCGTACAGCAGCGGCGGCAGGATGCGCATCGCCACGCCGTTGGGCTGCGCCTTCTCCTGGGCGATGCCGGCGATCCAGGTGGCCTTGATGCGGTCGATCTCCTTCTGCTCGAAGCGCGGGCGCCGCACCATGTCGGCGAACAGCGCCAGCGACGGGTCCAGGTTCTCCTTCAGCGCCGACAGCGAGGCGCTGCTGCCGTCCAGCGAGGCGCCGGCGGCGAAGCGGGCGCCCAGCGACTCGGCGGCATCGGCGAAGGCCAGCGAGCCGCGCTCGCCGGCGCCCTCGTCGAGCATGCCCAGGGCGAAGTTGGCGGTGCCGGGCTTGCGCCCCTGGTCGGCGGTGAAGCCGCCGTTGAACTCATAGCTGAACTGCACCACCGGGATGTCGTGGCGCTCGGCCAGGATCACCCGGGTGCCGTTCTTCAGGGTGGCGCGCTGCAGCGCAGGGAACTTCAGTTCCGGGAAGGTAGCGGTCTGCGGCACGCCGGCCTTGCGGTCGACCGTGGTCGGCAGGGTGGCGTACTTCGGATCGGGCTTGGGCAGCGCGAACGGCACCGGGGTCACCGCCGGTTCCTCCGGCAGCGCCACGCGCGCGCCCGGCTCGATCACCAGGGTATGGTCGCCCTTGCCCAGCCAGGTGCGGCCCACCGCCTGCAGGTCGGCCGCGCCGGTGCCCTCGACCGTGGCCAGCGAGGTGCGGAAGCAGCCCGGGTCGCCGGTGAACACCGCGCATTCGGCCAGCGCGTCGGCCTTGCCGCCGAAGCCGCCGATGCGCTCGATGCCGCGGATGAAGCTGGCACGGGCGACGGTCTTGGCGCGCTCCAGTTCCTCGGCGCTGGGACCTTCGGCGATCAGCCGGTCGATTTCCTGCTGGATGATGGCCTCGACCCGGGCCGGGTCCACGCCCTGCTTCACCGTGGCCATCACCACGAAGTTGGAGCCCAGCTGCGAGGCGTAGGCGCCGGCGCTGACCTGGTCCACCAGCTGCTCCTGGTGCAGCAGGCGCTGGTCCAGGCGCGAGGCCTTGGCCCCGCCGAGCACGTAGGCCAGCAGCTGCAGCCGGTCGATGTCGACGGTGCCGTACTGGGCCACGTTCCAGGCGCGATAGATGCGCGCCTGCGGCACCTTGTCGGTCATGGTCTGGCGGGTGGAGGCCGGGCGCCTGGCCACGTTCACCGGCGGCTGCGCCATGGTCGGGCCGGCGGCGATGTCGCCGAAGTACCGGGCCACCTTCTCCTTGGCGGTGGCCACGTCGATGTCGCCGGCCAGCACCAGCACCGCG
Source organism: Stenotrophomonas sp. MMGLT7 (assembly GCF_021168555.1). Taxonomy (GTDB): domain Bacteria; phylum Pseudomonadota; class Gammaproteobacteria; order Xanthomonadales; family Xanthomonadaceae; genus MMGLT7. The sequence continues at coordinate 46,946 of NZ_JAJOZS010000015.1, forward strand.
TTGTTGGGGCCGTACCAGGTGCGGAACCAGGTCTTCACGTCGTCCAGCGAGGCGGCGTTGAGATCGTTCATCGAGCCGATCACGCCATGGTGGTAGGGGTGCCCCTTCGGGTACAGCGCGCGCGTGAGCACGTCCCAGGCCTGGCCGTAGGGCTGGTTCTCGCCCTGGCGCTTCTCGTTCTGCACCACCCCGCGCTGCTCGTCCAGCGCCTTCTGGTCGATCGCGCCGAGCAGGTGGCCCATGCGGTCCGATTCCATCCACAGCGCCATGTCCAGCGCGGTGGTCGGCACGTTCTCGAAGTAGTTGGTGCGGTCGGTGTTGGTGGTGCCGTTCTGGTTGGTGGCGCCGACCTGCTTGAACGGCTCGAAGAACTCGCCGTCGTGGTTCTCGCTGCCCTGGAACATCAGGTGCTCGAACAGGTGCGCGAAACCGGTGCGCCCGGCCGGCTCGTCCTTGGCGCCGACGTGGTACCACACGTTGACCGCCACGATCGGCGCCTTGCGGTCGGTGTGCACGATCACCCGCAGGCCGTTGGGCAAGGTGAACTCCTCGTAGGGAATGTCGACCTTGGCGGGCGCCGCCTGCCTGGCCTGTGCCGGCACCGGTGCGAAGGCGGTGCCGAGCACGGCGGACAGGGTCACGGCCAGCAGCGCCGCACGCGGGAATGAGGGTGCACGCATCGGATTTCCTTATTGGTCGGTAATGGGGGAAGGCAGCGGGACATCGTAGCCGCCCTTCACATGGCCGCCCATAGGCCAGAGGCCATGGCCGCGGAGGGGCGCGCGGGCACTGCCATCGCGTCCGCGCGGCACGCGCGCGGGCCCGCCCCGGATCGCGGCCGCGAGCAGATACGGCCACGGCAGGCATACGCCGTCCGCGTCCGCCGCCGGCCGGGACGGGACGTCCGCCGTCCGCCCGCGGACACCACGACCCTCCTTAAAAATCTTGAAATTCAATCGGATGCGATTGGCACGGAAGCTGCTGCCTTTCTGTTCAAGCAAGCTGGTTCGAATCAAACATGACTTTCAGCTTAACAAAAGTAAGCAAAAGCTGATTTCGATTGACTCCCCAGTTTTGGTGTTTTACTTTACTACCACACCACTGTTCATCAACACCAAGAGACCTAGCCATGAACATCCACGCCCTGACCCTCGCCGCCGCCATCGCCGCCGCCTCCTTCGGCGCCCAGGCCTCCTCGATCCGCACGCTGGACACCGTGCAGGTACGCCCCTCGGCCGAGCAGATCGCCCAGCACGAGCACGAGCTGGCCAGCGACATCCCCACCCTGGCGGCGGTGCAGGTGCGCCCCTCCGCCGAACAGCTTGCCCAGTACGAGGCCGAGCTGGCCGCCAGCCAGCGCATCGTCACCCTGGCCACCGTCAACGTGCGGCCATCGGCCGAACAGCTGGCCGAGCGCGACGGCACCCGCGTCGCCACCGCTTCCGATGCGCACGACCACACCCTGATGGCGGCCGCGGCGGCACTGCTGGGCACCACGATCATCACCCTGCCGGTGCTGCACGTGAGCCCGGGCGCGTCCGACCTGAAGGCGCTGGCCGACGCGGCCGCCCACCTCACGGGTGTGCGCTGAACCGCAGCGCCTTGCAGCCGCGGCGTAAAATCGGCCGATGGCTTCCTCCCCCCGCCTCGATGTCCTGCTGTTCCAGCCCGAGATCCCGCCCAACACCGGCAACGTCATCCGCCTCTGCGCCAACACCGGCGCGCGGCTGCACCTGATCGAACCGCTCGGCTTCGACCTGAGCGATCGCCAGCTCAAGCGCGCCGGCTTGGACTACCACGAATACGCCAGCGTCCAGGTCCACCCCGACCTCGGCACCGCCCTGGCGCGCATCGCCCCCACCCGTCTGTTCGCCCTGAGCACCCGCGGCAGCGTCCGCTACGACACCCCTGCCTTCGCCGACGGCGATGCCTTCCTGTTCGGCCCGGAAACCCGCGGCCTGCCCGCCGACGTGCTCGACGCGATTCCCGCGGCGCAGCGCCTGCGCCTGCCGATGCGCCCGGACAACCGCAGCCTCAACCTTTCCAACAGCGTCGCCGTGGTGGTGTACGAAGCGTGGCGCCAGTGCGGATTCGCCGGCGCCGGCTGAGCGGTCGGCGTGACGGTTGGAGACAGGCGCGCGCCAAATCACGACACCTGCAAGTTCCTTAACCGGACATTTAATTCATGTACCACTCAGTTTGGAATTCAGGGGAAGTTCCACTGGCTAACGGATAATTCACATCTCGGCAGCGAACGGCCCCCCGCCTCAGCGCCGATATGACCATAAGAAAGGTACTAGCCATGAAGAATTCACTGCTTGCCCTCGGCCTGCTTGCCGCGCTTCCCTTCGCCGCCTCCGCGGCCGACGGCCTGTCCTACAACTATGTGGAGGGTGATTACGTCAAGACCGATGCCAACGGCGGCGACGCCGACGGCTGGGGCCTGAAGGGCTCCTACGCGCTGGCCCCGAACTTCCACATCTTCGGCGACTACAACAAGCAGAAGACCGATGCCAACGACGTCGATATCGACCAGTGGCGCGTGGGCGTGGGCTACAACCAGGCGATCGCCACCAGCACCGACCTGGTCGCGCGCGTGGCCTACCAGCGCTTCGACCCGGACAGCACCCCGAAGCGCGACTTCAACGGCTACAGCGCCGAGGTCGGCCTGCGCAACGCGTTCGGCGAGCACGTCGAGGTGTATGCCTTCGCCGGCTACGAGGACTACAGCAAGAAGCACGGCATCAACCCGGACGGCGAGTTCTATGGCCGCCTCGGCACCCAGGTCAAGTTCAACCAGAACTGGGGCATCAACGGCGACCTCAAGCTGGGCAAGGACGGCGACAAGGAATGGTCGGTCGGCCCGCGCTTCAGCTGGTAACCGTCACAACCGAAGAACGGACGCGGACCTCTCTCCCCGCGTCCATTCGGAGCCCGGTCTCGCGACCGGGCTTCTTTTTTGTGTCCGCGCCAGCGCTTCTCATGGCCGCGCCCGGGACGGCCGATCCGCAAAGGCCGGAAGAAGGGGCTTCGGTTGCGTAGGGCCGGCCCTGGCCCGCCGCAGGACACTCGCAAAGCCGCGCAAGGCGCATCGCCAGCAGCGCGCAGCCCGATCGTGCCTGCATGCTTCCACGTCGCCGGCCACGACGGTGGACCGGGGTCCACCCTATGGCTGCCCGCTGGGAAGAATCAAAAGAAAACCCGGCCGCAGCCGGGTTTCGCGCAATGCGGGCGAATCCACGCCGCTACTTGAACAGCGTCTGCGGGTATTCCGGCTTCTGCTCGCGCGCCAGCAGCTGGCGCAGCCCGTCCTCGGGCGTGAGCTCGCCGTGCAGCACCGCGCGCACGGCATTGGAGATCGGCAGGTCGATGCCGTGATGCTCGGCCTGGCGCATCACCTCGTCGGCGGTCTGCACCGACTCGACCACCTGGCCGATCTCGCGCACGGCGTGCTCCAGGCTCTGCCCGCGTCCCAGCGCCAGGCCCAGGCGGCGGTTGCGCGACAGGTCGCCGGTGCAGGTCAGCACCAGGTCGCCGAGCCCGGCCAGGCCCATCAGCGTTTCCGGCCGCGCACCGATCGCCGCGGCCAGTCGCAGCATCTCGTTGAGGCCACGGGTGATCAGGCCGGCGCGGGCGTTGAGGCCCAGCTCCATGCCGTCGGCCACGCCGGTGGCCACCGCCAGCACGTTCTTCATCGCCCCGCCCAGCTCGGCGCCGACCATGTCGTCGCCGGTATAGGCGCGGAACGCCGGCCCGTGCAGGGCATTGGCCACCTGCTGGGTGAAGTCCGCATCCTCGCCGTGCACGGTGACCGCGGTCGGCAGGCCCAGGGTGACTTCCTTGGCGAAGGACGGGCCGGTGACCACGGCCAGCGGCACGCCCGGCCCGAGGATCTGCTGCGCCACCTCATGCAGGAAGCGCCCGGAACCGGGCTCGAAGCCCTTGGTCGCCCAGGCCACGCCGGCTGCGCCCGGGCGCAGCGGTGCAAGCGCCTGCAGGGTCTCGGTGAAGGCGTGCGAAGGCACCACCACCAGCACCCAGCCGGCACCGTCCAGCGCCGCCGCCAGATCGGTGGTGGCGCGCAGCGTCTGCGGCAGCGCGATGCCCGGCAGGTAGTGCGGGTTCTCGTGCTGCGCGTCGATCGCCTGCACCACCGCCGGGTCGCGCCCCCACAGCACGGTCGGATAACCGTGCCGGGAGAGCAGCGCGCCGAGGGCGGTGCCCCAGGAGCCGGCGCCGAGAACGGCGATCTTGGCTTTCGGATCGCTCATCCGCGGCAACGGATCAGGCGTTGCCGGCCGGCTCGGAATCGGCCAGCGACGGGGTCTCGCCCTGCTGCGCGCGCTGGCGCAGGGTCTCGGCGTACAGGGCCTCGAAGTTGATCGGCTGCAGGTAGAACGGCGGGAAGCCGCCGGCCTGGATCAGCTCGCTCACCAGCGTGCGCACGTACGGGAACAGGATGCCCGGGCACTGCGTGCCCAGCAGCATGTCGATCGCCTGCGGCTCCAGGCCGACCAGGCCGAACACGCCGGCCTGCTGCACTTCGGCCACGTAGGCGGTCTTGCCGCCGGCGGTGCAGGTCAGGGTCACGCCCAGCACCACTTCGAAGGCGTTGTCGTTCAGGCGCTGCACCTTCTGGTTGAGGTTCAGCTGCAGCTCCGGCTGCACCGCTTCGTTGAACACGGCCGGGGCGTTGGGCGATTCGAACGAGACGTCCTTGACGTAGATCTTCTCGATGGTGAAGGCGGGAGCGTTGGCGGCTTCGGCCGGCGCGGCTACGCCGTTGGTGGTTTCGTCGGACATCTGTTGACTCCAGAAATTCGGTGAATGGAAATGGAACTGAGGCGGGGGAATTGAAGCGGGTTGCATCTCACGCCAGCAATGGGGACATGGCGCACCCCATGCAAGACGCGGCGGCGTCGGCTCAGCGGCCCTTGCCCTTGACCAGCGGCAGCTCGGCCTGCTGCCAGGCGGCGATGCCGCCCTCGAGCCAGTACACCTGCTCGAAGCCGGCCTTCTTCAGCCGCTTGGCGGCGGTGGCCGAGGCGGCGCCGCTGCGGCACACCAGCACCACCGGCGACTGCTTGGCGTTGGCCAGCAGCTTGCCGGCCGGATCGAACTGGCTGGGCGATACGTTGCGGCTGCCGGCGATGTGGCCCTTCTCGAAATCGCCGGAGGCGGACAGGTCCACCACCAGCGCGTCGTCGGCATTGATCAGGCGGGTCAGCTCGGCCGGCTTGAGCGGCTTGTAGCCGCGGAACAGGCGCGCGATCTCGGTGGCGATGATGGCGACGGTCAGGCCGGCCAGCGCCAGCGACAACATGGGGTTGCGGCCGGCAAAGGCCTGCAGCTCTTCGAAATTCACGGGGATACGGTTGGTTGAGCGGATCGCGATTGTCGCACAGCCGGGCAATCCGGCGCGGAGGCGGGGAGCGCGACGTGTCGCGGCCGCTATTGTCCCTGCCAGAAATCGGGCAGGCCCAGCGTCTGCCACCAGCGCTTGCCGGCCTCGTCCCAGCGCCAGCCCTCGCTGTAGCGGATCGTGCGCTCGGCCTGGGTATTGCGGTTGATCGCGCCGACCTCGATCTCGCGGGTGACCGTGCCGTCCGGGAGGACGCCGCGGCTGCGTTCGCGGTAGGAGGACACCTGCAGCTGGCGGTAGCGCTCCAGTTGCAGGTCGGTGAGCGGGTGCTCGCCGCGGTACTGCGGATCGACGAATTCCCAGGCGCGGTCGAACTCGCTCCAGCGGATCGCGTTGGCGTAGGCCTGCTGGATCTCGTCGAGCTTGCGGTTCTGGCTGCGGCTGTAGGCATCGGCGCTGGCGGCGGCCAGCAGCAGCCACAGCACGGCCACGGACGTGAGGATGATGCGCATGGATGGTTCCCCCGGGATCGCCGCCCATCGTAGCCGCTGCGGCGGCACGGTCCCAAACCCATCCGGGTTCCCGCAGGAGCGACTTCAAGTCGCGATGGGGCTCTACCGGCAAGGCCCGGTCGCGACCGAAGTCGCTCCTGCCCGGCTCCTAGCCGGCGAGCTATCGCCTCGCCATCGCCACGAAGCGCCCGTCCAGTTCGGCGGCGGCCGGCTGGCCCCCGGGCAGCAGCCGCGAGACCATGGCGATCCGCGCCTTGCCGCGCTGGCGGAAGGTGGCCAGGAAGCCCTCCCAGTCCGCCCCGGGCCCGGCGCCGGCCTCGGCGTGCAGGTCCTCGTAGACCGGGCGCAGGTAGCGCACCTGGCTGTCGGCGACGTAGACATCGGCCTCGTGCCCGGCCAGGCGCAGCTGCAGCGTCACCCAGGCCCAGGCGGCCAGCGTCATCACCGAGCACAGGCTGCCGCCGAAGGCGTTGCCCTTGTCGTTGACGTTGGCGGCCAGCGGTGCGTCCACCGCCAGCCGCTGCTCGCGATAGTCGCCCACCCGGACCTGCATCGCCGCCACCGGCGGCATCGCATCGAACGTGGCCTGCAGCTGGCGCAGGGCCTGCGGCAGCGAAATCTGTGGAGAAGTCATCGATCGGGCAATGGCGCTTGCGCGGCGGGCTCGCATAATGCCTGTCATGAGCAGGATCGCAACCTCCGAGCCGGTCGCGGCGTCGCCGTGGCAGCTGCTGTCGCTGCGACCCAGCGGCGGCCACGACAGCCTGCGCCGGGCGGCGGCGCGGCGCGGGGGCCGGCTGCTCGCCGCCTCGCCGTGGCGGCTGCAGCCGCGCGGCGACGCCGACGCCGCGCGGGCGCTGGATGCGGCCCTGGCGATGGCCGCGGTGATCTTCACCAGCCCGGCGGCGGTGGCCGCCGCCGACGCCCTGCGGCCGCTGTCGCGCCAGCCGGCGCGCACCTGGCTGGCGGTGGGCGCCGGTACCGCGCGGGCGCTGCGCGCGCGCGGGATCGCGCAGGTGCGGTACCCCGGGCGCATGGACAGCGAGGGCCTGCTGGCGCTGCCGGAACTGGCCCGGCCTGGCCGCATCGGCCTGGTCACCGCGCCCGGCGGCCGCGGCCTGCTGGCGGCGGAGCTGCAGCGGCACGGTGCCGAGGTGGTACGCGCCGACGTCTACGAACGCGTGGTCGTGGCGCTGGCGCCGGCCACGCTGGCACGGCTGCGCGACCTGCCGCCGGCCAGCGTGCTGGCGCTCAGCAGCGGCGAGGCGCTGGAGCACCTGCTGGCGCAGCTTCCAGCGGACCTGCGGCTGCGCCTGCAGCAGCTGCCGGTGGCCGCCGCCAGCGACAGGCTGGCGCGGCTGGCGCGCGCGGCGGGTTTCGCTCGCGCCGCGGCCGCTCGCGGACCGCTGCCGGCACAACTGGTGGCGGCAGCGTGCGCGCTGCTGGCGGACAGGGCGCCGTGCGCATGATCTTCACATCGCCGCCCTTGCAGTATTCAGCGGGCCCAAGCGATGCTGTGCGACGCATCGCCTTTTCGTCCGAACCGCTCCACGCGGCCGGCGGAAGCCCAGGAAGCTGCCCATGATCGACGACCCCACCGCTGCCGCTGTTCCCGCATCCCCGCGCCGCCGCCATACGCTCGGCTGGCTCGTGGTGCTGTTCGTGCTGGTGCTGGCCGGTCTCGGCGGCTGGCAGGGCTGGCGCTGGTGGCAGGGCCAGCAGGCACGGCAGCACGCCGCCGAGGCCCGCGCGCTGCAACACCTTGAAGGGGTGGAACAGCAGATCGAGGCGCTGCGGCAGAGCCAGCGCGCGAGTTCGCAGCGGATCCAGGACGCGGCCGCCACCAACCGGGTATTGCGCGAGGAGATCCTCGGCATCGGCCAGCGCAACGCGCTGCTGGAGGATACCGTGGCCAAGCTGGCCGATCCCGATCGCCATGGCGCGCAGGCACTGCGGCTGGACGAGATCGAGCTGCTGCTCAGCCAGGGCCAGCAGCGCTGGGTGGTCGCCGGCGACCTGGATGGCGCGCGCCGCGCCTACGCGCTGGCCGCCACCGTGCTGCAGGGCGTGGACAGCCCGGGAGCACTCAACCTGCGCCAGTCGCTGGAGCAGGAACGCGCCGCCCTGGACGCCCTCGGCGACGGCCCGCAAGTGCAACTGCAGGCGCGCCTGGAGCAGTTCTCCGGACAGCTGGCGCAACTGCCGCAACAGGCCGGCGGCACGCCCGCCGCGCCGCCGGCATGGTGGCAGCGGCTGCTGTCGCCGCTGGTGCAGGTGCGCGCCAGCAGCGACGTGCTGCCGGTCGCGCGCGGCGAACGCGGCGCGGCCCAGGATGCGCTGCAGATCGAACTCACCCTGGCGCGCGCGGCGGCCGAGCGCGGCGACGGCGCCGGCTACCGCCTGGCGCTGCAGCGGGTGGATACCTGGATGAGCCGGCTGTGGCCGGATTCGCCCCAGCTGCGGCAGCGCCGCGCCGAGCTGGCGGCACTGCAACAGATCGCCTTGCGCCCGCAGATTCCGGAACTGGGCTCCACCTTGCAACAGTTGCGCTCGATGCGTGACGGGAGGTCGTCATGAAACCAATCCGCAGCCTGCTGATCCTGCTGGTCGCCGTGGCGGTGGGCGTGCTCGCCGCCCACTGGATGTCGCAGCAGCACGGCTACGACCTGGGCGAGGTGATCGTGCGCGTCGGCGGCACCGACTACGTCGCACCGATGCCACAAGCACTGCTGATGCTGATCGTCGCCCTGCTGCTGGTATGGCTGGCGTGGCAACTGCTCAGCGCCCCGTTCCGCCTGTGGGGCCGGCGCCGGCGCAAGCAGTCGCGGGCGCGGCTGATCGAGGGCCTGCGCGCGCTCGAAGGCGGCCAGTGGGACCGCGCCGAGCGCCTGCTGCTGGCGGCCGCCGAGGATGCCGAAGTGGGACCGGTCGCCCTGGCCGGCGCCGCCCGCGCGGCCGAGGCGCGCGGCGACGACGCGGCCGCCGCCGAGGCGCTGCGACGGCTGCAGGAACGCGACCCGGTGATGCACGCGCTGCTGCAGGCCGACCTGCTGCTGGCACGGTCGCGCCCGGTCGATGCGATCAATGCGCTCGACGTGGCCCCGGCGCAGCCGCTGCCGCCACGCGGCATCCTGCTGCGCACCCATGCCCTGGCGCAGGCCGGCCGCGCCGCCGAGGCCTACGGCCAGCTCGGCGCGCTGCGCAAGCAGCAGGTGCTCGGCAGCGATGGCATCGCCGTGCTGGAACGCCAGCTGGCCACCCAGGCACTGCACGAGGCCGCCGACGCCAATGCCCTGGCCGAGCGCTGGGAAGTGCTGCCCAAGACACTGAAGCTGGAACCGGAGGTGGTCGCCGCCTACGCCACCCGCGCGGCGGCGCTGCACTGGGACGACGCCGCGCTGCGCAGCCTGGAACAGGCGCTGGACACCCATTGGGACGAATCGCTGGTGCTGCTGTACGGCCAGCTGCCGCTGGAGAAGTACGACTCGCGCCGCGCCAGCGCGCAGCGCTGGCTGCAGGCCCATCCGGCCAGTCCGGCGCTGCTGCTGACGCTGGCACGGCTGGCGCGCCGCCAGCAGCAGTGGCAGCAGTCCGAGGAGCTGCTGCACCGGGCCATCGCCCAGGGCGCCGGCGCGGAGGCGTGGCAGGAGCTGGCCAGCGGTTTCGCCGAGGCCGGCGACGACGCCAATGCGCAGCGCTGCTACGCCAATGCGCTGCGCGCCGAACGCGGCGAGTCCCCGCTGCCGCTGGCCGAGCGCGGCCTGGACAAGCAAATCCACGACCTGGCGGTGCCCGAGGATCGCGACGAGCACGGCATCCCGCGGCTGCGTCCCTGAGCCCGTTGTCGCCGCGGGGGCACGCCGATGCCCGCGGCGAACACGGCCTCGGCCACGTGCGGTAATACCCTTCCCGTCTCCTTCGCGCGCGGCGGACTGACGTCGGCCCTATGTCGGCTTCGGTCTTAGCAGCCCCGGTAAGGCCGACCGCCGCACCCGGGTGCGCTTCGCTTAATCGGGCTACCTCGTGCGACGGCCTGCGATGTCAACCGGCAGGCCGCCAGCCCGCCGCGCCGACGGCCACCGGCCTCAGCCGGCAGCAGGCAGGTGCCCGTGCGGCACGCGGCGCGACAGCCACAGGCTGGTCGCGGCGGCCAGCAGCGCCGCCAGCGCGGCCACCAGGTAGATCGAGCCATACCCCGAGCGATGCGCCAGCCAGCCGGCCAGCGGCCCGGTGATGGCCAGCGCCATGTCCAGGAACAGCGAGTAGATGCCCAGCGCGGTGCCGCGGCTGCTGGCGGCCACGCGCTTGACCGCCTCGGTCCCCAGCGACGGGAACACCAGCGCGAAGCCGGCGCCGGTGGCCGCCGCACCCAGCGCCGCCCAGCCGGCCGAGGGCGCCAGCCAGATCAGCGACAACCCGGCCGCCTCGACCACGAACGACGCCAGTGCCACCGCATAGCCGCCGAAGCGGCCGATCGCGTTGGGCAGCACCAGCCGCGTGGCCACGAAGGTGACGCCGAGCAGGGTGATCGCCAGCGCCGCGTGGTCCCAGTGGCGGTCGCCGTAGTACAGCGCGATGAACGAGGTGATCGCGCCGAAGCCGATCGAGCCCAGCCCGAGGCAGCTGCCGAACGGCAGCATCCGCGCCAGCACCTGCCGCATCGGGATGCGCACGCCGCGGATCGGCGCCACCCCGGGCTTGCGTACGCACAGGGCCAGCGCCGCGGCCGCCACGGCCAGTGTCAGCACGCCGAGCGCGGCGAAGCCCAGCCGCTGCTCCAGCAGCACCCCGACCGGCGCCGCCAGCGCCAGCGCGCCATAGGTGGTGACGCCGTTCCACGAGATCACCTTGCCGGTCTGGGCGATGCCGGCCATGCCGATGCCCCAGGTGGTGGTGCCGGTGGTGACCAGGCTCTCGCCGGTGCCCATCAGCAGGCGGCTGCCCAGCAGCAGCGCCAGGCTGGCCGCCGGCTGCGCCACGGCCAGCGCCGATGCCAGCAGCAGTGCACCGCAGCCGGTGCAGAACCCCAGCCCGAGCAGTACCGACACGCGCGGCCCGCGCTCGTCGCAGATGCGCCCGGCCAGCGCACGCGTGCACAGGGTGGCCACCGACTGCAGGCTCACCGCCAGTCCTGCCAGCACGGTGCCGTAGCCGAGGTCGCCGTGGACGTGGCCGGGAATCACCGCCAGCGGCAGGCCGACGCAGAAGTAGCCGACGAAGTTGAACAGCACGATGCCGAGGATGCGCAGCGTCAGCCGCGGTGGCTCGGCGTCCGGCGCCGGTGTCGGGGGAGATGGATTCATGCGCCTGCGGTCCTGGCTGGCGATGGGAATGGGGGTATCGTCAAGGGCGGCCATCCGGCCGCAGCTGGCGCTTGCGGTTGTGCGGCGCTTGCATCCGGGCATTTTCCCTCAATCACGCCGGGAAATGAGTGGGGTGGTGGCGATCCGCTTGTCCGATCGAGCCGTTGAACAACCGTTGTACGGACTGCTGGAGTCACTTCTTCGACAGGCTTCGAACACGCCTTTCAGAAGCAAAGTACAAGAAGCAAAGGCTTCCGTCCGCTGCGCGGCCGGGTTCACCCTTTTGGAAAGCGCCAAACGAAACGGAACCAAAGAAAAACGCTTTCCCTGCAAGGTCAAGAGTCTTCGCCTGCAAGGCTATCGGGATTTTCCGACTCGCCCTCCATGGCTCGGTCGGAACATGCACGATCACGGCAGGCCGCCCATCCATTGGCGGCGCCCTCCGGGTCCGGGGAGATCTTCCTCGCGCACGGCTGGCGAGAAACCCCGGGGCCACGCCCAAGGACGACGCTCGGATCGAGGCTTGTGCGCTGAACCGCCGGCCTCGTCATCCACGCCAGCGCGGGAACGCCTTTCAGCAGCCGAGGCGATTCAACTCAGTCGAATGACTGGCCGGTCATCCAAGGACGCTCGGGCAGATCTCGGTAACGTCCATGGACTCACCTGCACGGGAGTTACAGCCGATGCTGCCCTGATGCGACCACGCTGACAATGACGACTGATCTTCCCGCATCAGGGCTTGTGGAGTGTGCCGCCGACGCTGGCGAATCCGCACGCTCGGCTATCGGAAACCCTGCCGTAGGCGAAGTCCGCAACCCAGGCCGCGGCGTCCCCGCGAAGGGATCAGCGCTCGACGATCGCCACCACGCCCATGCCGCCGGCGGTGCAGATCGAGATCAGCGCGCGGCCGCCGCCGCGACGCTGGAGTTCCTTGGCCACGGTGGCGACGATGCGCGCGCCGGTGGCGGCGAACGGGTGGCCGGTGGCCAGCGACGAGCCCAGCGGGTTGATCTTCTCCGGCTCGATCCGGCCCAGCGGCGCGTCCAGGCCCAGGCGGCCGGTGCAGTAGTCCTCGCTCTCCCACGCGCGCAGGGTGCACAGCACCTGCGCGGCGAAGGCCTCGTGGATCTCGTAGATGTCGAAGTCCTGCAGGCTCAGGCCATGGCGCGCCAGCATCTGCGGCACCGCGACGGTGGGCGCCATCAGCAGGCCCTCGCCGTGCACGAAGTCCACCGCCGACACCTGCGCGTCCTTCAGATACGCCAGCGGCTCGTGGCCGTGCGCCTGCGCCCACTGCTCGCTGGCCAGCAGCACCGCGGCGGCGCCATCGGTCAGCGGGGTCGAGTTGGCGGCGGTGAGGGTGCCGCGGCCGGAGGCCCTGTCGAACGCCGGCCTGAGCGTGGCCAGCTTTTCCAGCGAGGTGTCCGGACGCAGGATGTTGTCGCGCTCCACGCCGCGGAACGGCGCGATCAGGTCGGCGAAGAAGCCGCTGTCGTAGGCGGCGGCCAGCTTCCTGTGCGAGGACACCGCCCAAGCGTCCTGCGAGTCGCGCGAGATGTTCCACTCCTTGGCCATGTCCTCGCAGTGCTCGCCCATGCTCTTGCCGGTGCGCGGCTCGGCCACCCCGGGGAACTCGGGCTTGAGTTCGGACAGGCGGAAACCCTTGACCAGCGCCTTGAGCTTGTCGGCCGGCTTCTTCGCCCGGTTGGCGGCCAGCAGCCGCGCGCGCAGCGCCCTGCCGTAGACGATCGGCACGTCCGAAGTGGTGTCCGAGCCGCCGCCGATGCCCGAGTCGATCTGCCCCAGCGCGATCTTGTTGGCCACGGTGATGACCGAATCCAGGCTGGTGCCGCAGGCACGCTGCAGGGTGATGCCCGGGGTCAGCGGCGACAGCCCCGAGGACAGCGCCGACTCGCGCGCCAGGTTCCAGTCCGCCGAATGCTTGATCACCGCCCCCATCGCCACCTCGCCCAGCACCTGGCCGTGCAGGCCGAAGCGCTCGACCAGCGCGCCCAGCGTGCGCACCGACATCCCCAGGTTGCCCACGTCCGCATACGCCGTGTTCTGGCGGCAGAAGGGAATGCGGACGCCGCCGAGAATGGCGACGGGACGGGGGCTGGGCATGTGAGCTTCTCGCATGTCGGGGTGTGAGGACGGGACCTGCACGCAACGGCAGGCATAATGGCGCCAAGTGTAGCGGCGAGCCCGTGACGGGCCAATTGAGACGATGACTGCAGTCGATACCGCGGAAACCGCCCTGGGCGTGCTGGCGCTGGAGCTTTCCGGCGGCCACGTCCCGGCCCATGCCGCGCTGGCCGCGCAACAGGCCGGCGAGCTGGCCGGGCTGATCGGCCGCGACCTGGCGCAGCTGGTGCCACAGGCGCGCGAGCTGGAACTGTGCGTGGCCGCCGCGCACTTCGACCCGGCCGAGGCGCTGCGCCCGGGCTGGTCGCTGCACCGGCGCCTGGCCGAGCTGCGCGCCCGCGCCCCCGGCCGCAACGAGGGCCCGCGCGTGCTGGCCTTCGGTGCCGACGCCAGGGGCGACATCCCGCTGCCGTTCCAGGCCGATGCCGCGCTCGCCGGCGGCAGCCTGCGGGTGCTGCCGTTCCTGCTGCATGGCGAACCCGGCATCGTCGCCGCGGTCTCGGCGGCGCTGGAGGAAGTGCTGCTGGCGCAGGGCATGGCGCAGCCGGACACCGCGCTGCTGGCGCAGCAGGCGTTCGGCGCCCAGATCGAGCATGCGCGCTATCTCACCGTGCACGACCTGGCCGCGATGATGGCGATGCAATACGACAACCAGGGCCTGGCCGTGCTGTGGCCGCTGATCGAGGCGGCACTGCTGGCGCCGGACAGCGAGGAGTGGCTGGCGCAGGCGCCGGAACCGCTACTGCGCTACGCCGGCGGCGAGGTGCGCATGGCCTTGTTCGACCCGGCCGGCTGGTGCGCCTACTACGGCCACGACCGCGAGCAGTGCGAGCGGCTGGAACGCACCTACGAGCAGTACCTGATGCGCCAGCGGCAGATGGCCGCGGTGCTGGAGGCCCATGGCCTGCCGGTGCTGTACGTGCATTGCGAGGCCGGTCACGACGCCAGGCAGTCGCTGGCCGCCTGAGCCCGGCCCGTGGTCCCGTGCGGCGGGCCCGGCGCCCGCCCCCATGACCCACCGAAGCACGTGGCGGACAACGCCCGCCACGCGTGCGCCAGCGGCCCGGCGCGACGGTGGAAGCCACGCCGCGCGCGCCGACGAGACCGGCCGCCCCGCGCGTCGACCGCGCGGGGCCGGCCTGTCGCCGCCTGCCCTGGTGCCCGAGCGCTGGTCCCGGGCAGCGGAACCGCAGGTTACGGCGCGCTGATCACCGCGCAGGCCAGGCGGCCGCCGGCGTTGCCGGTGGGCTGGGTGGCGTAGTCGTCCGGATCGGCGTGCACGATCAGGCCCTTGCCGATGATGTCGAAGTCGTCGCCCTTGCCGGCGTTGACGTTGCTCGACACCGGCCCGTCGACGGTGGCATTGCCCTCGGCGTCGGCGACGATGTTGGGCATGTCGCCGCCATGGTGCGGATCGCTGCTGACGTTGCCGTGGTCGGTCTTGGCCGGGTTGAAGTGGCCGCCGGCACTGCTGCCGTCCGGCGCGCTGCAGTCGCCCTTCTCGTGGATGTGGAAGCCGTGCTCGCTGTTGGGCTTCAGGCCCGAGAGCTTGCCGCTGGCGTGCAGTCCGCTGGCCAGCTGGATGAAGTCGATCTCGCCCTTGACCTCGCTGCCCTGGGTCGGCGCCAGCGTGGCCTTGGCCAGCACCGGGCCGGTGGCGGCCTCGCCCGGGGTGGTGTCGGGCGCGTGCTCGGCATGTTCGGCCACGCTCGCGGCCGGCGCGGTCTCGGTCTCGGTCGGCGGTTCCTGGCGCTGGCAGGCGGCCAGCACCAGGGTGCTGGCCAGGAACAGGATGGTATGGGTGGTTCGCATGCGCTTTCTCCTCGGTTGGGGCGATGGCGGCGGCGAGCAGGCTCGCGCCGCCACCAGGGTGAACGGATCAGTTCCCGGCCAACGGCCGGATCACGCCACAGGCCACGCGCGCACCGGAATTGCCGGCCGGCTGGCTGCGATAGTCGTCCGGGTCGGCATGCACCACCAGCGCGCGGCCGACGATGTCGCCCGGCCCGCCGCCGCCGAGCGCCACGCCGGGCAGGCGCAGGTCGACCTGCGCCACGCCGTCCGCGTTGCTCTGCAGGTTGTCCATGTCGCCGGCGTGGTGCGGGCCGGCACCGTTGCGCCCGTGCGCCGTGGCGCCGGGGTTGAAGTGGGCGCCGGCGCTGCTCGCGTCCACGGCGCTGCAATCGCCGCGCTCGTGCACGTGGAAGCCGAACTGGCGCAGCGGCGGCAGGCCGCCGACGGTACCGGTGATGCGTACCCCGTCGGCCACCGGCAGCAGCACCATGCGGCCGCTGATCAGGCTGGCCGAGGCCGGCGCCAGCGCGGCCTCGGCACGCTGCACCGGCGGCACCACCGGTGCCGGCGGCGGCGGAGTCGGCGCGACCGGCGCGGGTGCCGAGCTGCAGGCGGCCAGCAGGGCGAGCACACAGCCAGCACAGGACAGCCGGAGCAACGGTGAATGGCGGACGAGGGACATGCGGGGAACCTAGCGGGGCACGTGTTCAGGGACCATGAAAGATCGCCGCTGCGCCGCGGCAGCGCAAGCAGGTCGTTGCCAGAGGGCCTTGGAGCCTGCCTGCCCACGATCTTCCGCAGGGGCGGCTGTGGGAATGGCTGGGGGAACCGGCTGTAGGAGCGACTTCAGTCGCGATGGGGCCTTACCGGTAAAGCCACGATCGCGACTGAAGTCGCTCCTACAGATAGATACATGGATACGCCCGGCACTGCTGCGGGGCGGCGCTCAGCGCCGGCGGCGGCCCGGGCCCAGCTTGCGGGTGACGGTGTTGCGGCCCACTCCCAGCCGCGCGGCGGCCTCGGCGCGGCGGCCCTGGGTGAACTGCAGCGCCACCTCAAGCAGGGTCTTGTCGAAGCGTTCGCGCGCCTCGGCGTGCAGGCCCTCGGCGCCTTCGCCCAGGCGCTGCTGCGCCCAGGCCGCCAGCTGCGTGTCCCATTCGCCCTCGTCGCGACGGCGCTGGCGCTGGCCGCCGCGGGCCAGCGCCACCTCGATGTCGTCGGCGTCGATGATCTCGGCCGGCGCCAGCGCCGCCAGCCGCCAGCACACGTTCTCCAGTTCGCGCACGTTGCCCGGCCAGTCGTGCCGGCGCAGCGCCTCCATCGCCGCCGGCGACAGCCGCTTGGGCGGCATGTCGAGCTTGCGCGCGGCCACCGCCAGGAAGTTCTCGGCCAGCCGCGGCACGTCGGCACGGCGCTCGCGCAGCGGCGGCAGCTGCAGCCGCACCACGTCCAGGCGGTGCAGCAGGTCGGCGCGGAAGCGGCCCTGCTCGACCAGCGCCTCCAGGTCCTGGTGGGTGGCGGCGATGACGCGCACGTCGACGCGGATCAGCTCGCGGCCGCCGACGCGGAAGAACTCGTTCTCGGCCAGCACCCGCAGCAGCCGGGTCTGCAGCGGCAGCGGCATGTCGCCGATCTCGTCCAGGAACAGGGTGCCGCCGTCGGCCTGCTCGAAGCGGCCGATGTGGCGCTTGGCCGCGCCGGTGAAGGCACCGGCCTCGTGGCCGAACAGCTCGCTCTCCAGCAGCTCGGACGGGATCGCCGCGGTGTTGAGCGCGACGAAGGGGTTGCGTGCGCGCGGCGACTCGTTGTGCAGCGCGCGCGCCACCAGCTCCTTGCCGGTGCCGGTCTCGCCGTTGATCAGCACCGACAGCGGCGCCTGCGCCAGCCGGCCGATGACACGGAACAGCGCGCGCATGGCCGGGGTGTCGCCGATCAGCTCGGTGCGCCCTTCCGCGGCCGCCGCCGCGGGTGCCGGCGCCGGCACCCCGGTCTCGGGCAGCGCGCGCGCCGCCAGCGCCACCGCGTCGTCCAGGTCGAACGGCTTGGACAGGAACTCGTGGGCACCGCCGCGGAACGCACCGGCGGTACTGGCCACGTCGGTATAGGCCGACATCACGATCACCGGCAGCTGCGGATGCGCGGCCTTGAGCCGGTCCAGCAGCACCAGGCCGTCGTCGCCGGGCATGCGCACGTCGGTGAACAGCAGGTCCGGCAACGTCCGCACCGCCAGCGCCTGCAGCGCCGAGGCGGCGCTGTCGAAGCCGTCGACCGCGTAGCCGGCCTCGCGCAGGGCGGTGGACAGCACGAAGCGCACGGAGCGGTCGTCGTCGACCACCCAGATGCGTTGGGAGGTTTCGCCGGTCTCGGCCATCATCATGCAGCTCCTTTCCTGTGCCCGCTGCCTTCGCCGGCATCGGTGGCCTGCGGCAGCAACAAGGTGAAAACGGTATGCCCCGGACGCGAGCGGAAGGTCAGCGAGCCGTAGTGCTCGCGCGCGACCTGCTGTGCCAGCGCCAGGCCCAGGCCGCTGCCCTCGGCGCGGCCGGACACCAGCGGCAGGAACAGGTGCTCGGCCAGTTCCTCGGGCACGCCGGCGCCGTCGTCGATGATCTCCAGCCGCAGCGCCATCGCGTGCACGCGGTCGCGGATGCGCTGGCCGTGCTCCACCCGCGTGCGCAGCGTCACCTTGCCGGCGCCGGCCTGGATGGCGTTGCGCACCAGGTTCCACAGCGCCTGGGTGAGGCGGTCGGCATCGCCGGGAAACTCGGGGATGCTGGGGTCGTAGTCGCGCTGCATCTTCACCGCGCCGCGGCCTTCGGTCTCGGCCAGGCGCAGCACCCGCTCGAGCACGGCGTGGATGTTGAGCAGCACGTGCGGGTGCATCGGCGAGGGCGAGAGCAGTTGCTCCAGCAGCACGTTCAGGCGTTCGATCTCGGCGCCGATCAGCTCGATCAGCTCGCGCTCGTCCTGGTCGCGCTGGCCGGCGCGGCGGGCGAGCAGCTGCGCCGCCCCCTTGAGCCCGGCCAACGGGTTGCGCAGCTCGTGCGCCAGGCCCTTGAGCGCGGCGCTGAGCGCATTGGGCAGCGCCTGCGCCGGGTCGAGCGCCGGGAAATCGTCCACCGGATGGGCTTCCAGCAGCCAGCCGCCATCGTCGAGCCGGCTCAGCCAGCCGTCGGCGAAGCGCGGCGCCTCGCCTGGCGGCCCCAGCGCCATGCGGTGCAACCGCAGCACGTCGCGCTCGCGGTTGTCGAGGAAGCGCGCCAGCGCGTCGCCGCGGATCTCCAGCGCCGCCAGCGGCTGCCCGAGCAGCCGCCGCGCGCTCAGCCCCAGCCAGCGCGCGAAGGCAGGGTTGCAGCCGAGCACCCGCCCCTGCGCATCGGCCCAGACCAGCGGGGTACCGAGGGCATCGAGCGGCGGCGGGGAATCGGTCATGACCATTGCACCAATTTAGTGCAAGGCTCGCACGATGCGATCGGCGAGCATCCGGATCGAAGCGGTCGCCGCGGCCGCGATGGCGGGCACGCGGGCGATGTCCAGCAGCGACAGCCGGCCGCGGGCGGCGGCGCGGTATCGCCAGGCCGGCCCGCGGCGTTCTCCGCGGGCCGGCCCGATCTCACGACTCGTAGGCCGATTCGCCATGCGAGGTGATGTCCAGGCCTTCGCGCTCGGCCTCCTCGCTCACGCGTAGGCCGAGCACCACGCGGGTCACCAGCAGCGCCAGCGCGGTGACCACCGCGCACCAGACCACGGTGAACAGCACGCTCTCGACCTGGATCCACACCTGCGCGCCCATCGACTCGACGCCGTCGGCGAAGCCGGTGCCGCCCAGCGCCGGCGCGGAGAACACGCCGGTCAGGATCGCGCCGACGATGCCGCCGATGCCGTGCACGCCGAACACGTCGGCGGTGTCGTCCACCTTCAGCAGCCGCTTGAGCCCGGTCACGCCCCATACGCAGATCACGCCGGCGGCCAGGCCGATGACCAGCGCGCCCATCGGCCCTACGGTGCCGCAGGCCGGGGTGATGCCGACCAGGCCGGCGACCGCGCCGGAGGCCGCGCCCAGCGCCGAGGGCTTGCCCTTGGTGAGGGCCTCGACCACGGTCCAGCCGAGCACCGCCGCGGCGGTGGCCAGGATGGTGTTGATGAAGGCCAGCGCGGCCACGGTGTCGGCGGCGGCGGCGGAACCTGCGTTGAAGCCGAACCAGCCCACCCACAGCAGCATCGCGCCGATGTAGGTGAACGGCACGCTGTGCGGCTTGAGCGCACCCTGGCCGAAGCCGATGCGCTTGCCGACGAAGTACGAGCCCACCAGCGCGGCGACGCCGGCGTTGATGTGCACCACGGTGCCGCCGGCGAAGTCCAGCGCGCCGCGGTCCTTGAGGAAGCCGCCCTCGCCCCAGACGATGTGCGCCATCGGCACGTAGCTGAAGGTGAACCACAGCGCCGAGAACAGGATCACCGCCTTGAACTTGATGCGCTCGGCGAAGCCGCCGACGATCAGCGCGGTGGTGATGCCGGCGAAGGTGGACTGGAAGGCGACGAACAGCAGCTCCGGCAGGCCGCCGTCGATGGTGTCGGCGGTGATGCCCTTGAGGAACGCCTTGTCGCCGAACGAGCCGAAGAACGCGTTGCCGGCGCTGAACACCGCGCTGTAGCCGTAGAACACCCACAGCACCACCACCAGCGAGAACACCACCAGCACCTGGCTGAGCACCGACAGCACGTTCTTGGCGCGCACCAGGCCGCCGTAGAACAGCGCAACGCCCGGCACCGTCATCAGCAGCACCAGCAGCGTGGAGGTCAGCATCCACGCCACGTCGCCGTGGTCGAAGGCCGGGGCGGCCTCCTCCGCGGGCGCGTCGGGCTGCGGCGCGGCCACCACGTCCAGCTGCTCGGTGACCACCGTCTCGTTGGGCAGCGGCGCCACCTCGGCCTGCGCCAGCGCGGCCGGCGCGTAGGCGAAGGCCGCCAGCGCGGCTACCAGCATCAACATGCATACGACATGGAGCCGGGTCTTCCACCCGGCGAACGCTGCAGTCTTCATCTACGGGCTCCTGTGGGGGTTCAGAGCGCGTCGGCGCCGATTTCGCCGGTGCGGATGCGGATGACCTGCTCAATGGCGGTCACGAAGATCTTGCCGTCGCCGATCTTGCCGGTGCCGGCCGCGGTCTGGATGGCTTCCACGACCGCCTCCAGGCGATCGTCGGTGACCACCGTCTCGACCTTGATCTTGGGCAGGAAGTCGACGACGTACTCGGCACCGCGATACAGCTCGGTATGCCCTTTCTGCCGGCCGAAGCCCTTGACCTCGGTGACGGTGATGCCGGACACGCCCGCCTGCGACAGGGCCTCGCGGACCTCGTCGAGCTTGAACGGCCGGATGATGGCGGTGATCAGTTTCATGCGCATACCCCGATGGTGGAAGGAGCCGGCCGGCTTGCGCCGGCCGGCGATTTCAAGCTTCCCGGACGCTCTCTCCTTCGCCCGGTTTCACGGTCGGCGGCCCGACGCCGGCAACGCCGGCGGGCACTGGACGCGGCCCACGCCCCGCCTTCCGCGGCAATCCCCTCGCCCGCCGGATGCCGGCAGGCGTTCGATGCCGGTATCGGTACCGGCACAGGGTGCGGCGATGGCAAAGGCGGGAGGGGAAGCCTTCGCCATCGCCGCGATTGCTCAGTTGCCGTAGTACAGCTGGTACTCCAGCGGATGGGTGGCGGCGCGGAACTTGGTCACTTCCTGCATCTTCAGCGCGATGTAGCCGTCGATGAAGTCGTCGGAGAACACCCCGCCGGCCTTGAGGAACTCGCGGTCGGCGTCCAGCGCCTCCAGCGCCTGGTCCAGGCTCGAGCACACCTGCGGGATCAGCTTCTCCTCTTCCGGCGGCAGGTCGTACAGGTCCTTGTCCGACGGCGCGCCCGGGTCGATCTGGTTCTTGATGCCGTCCAGGCCGGCCATCATCAGCGCGGCGAAGGTCAGGTAGCCGGACTGCAGCGGATCGGGGAAGCGGATCTCGATGCGGCGCGCCTTCGGGCTGGACACCCACGGGATGCGGCACGAGGCCGAGCGGTTGCGGGCCGAGTAGGCCAGCATCACCGGCGCCTCGAAGCCCGGCACCAGGCGCTTGTAGCTGTTGGTGCCGGAGTTGGCGAAGGCGTTGATGGCCTTGGCATGCTTGAAGATGCCGCCGATGTACCACAGCGCCAGCTGGCTCAGGCCGCCGTAGCCGTCGCCCGAGAACAGGTTGCTGCCGTCCTTGGACAGCGACTGGTGCACGTGCATGCCCGAGCCGTTGTCGCCGACGATGGGCTTGGGCATGAAGGTCGCGGTCTTGCCGTTGCGGTAGGCGACGTTCTTGATCACGTACTTGGTGGTGATCAGCTCGTCGGCCTTCTTCACCAGCGAGTTGAACTTGGTGCCGATCTCGCACTGGCCGGCGGTGGCCACCTCGTGGTGGTGCACCTCGACCTCGATGCCGACCTCGGTCAGCACCTTGCACATCTCCGCGCGCAGGTCGTGCAGCGAATCGGTCGGCGGCACCGGGAAGTAGCCGCCCTTCACCGCCGGGCGGTAGCCGCTGTTGCCGCCCTCGATCTTGGCACCGGTGTTCCAGGCGCCTTCCTCGGAGTCGATCTTGAAGAAGGTGTGGCCCATCTCGTTGCCGAAGCGCACGCCGTCGAAGATGAAGAACTCCGGCTCCGGGCCGAAGAACGCCTGGTCGGCGACGCCGGAGGACTTGAGGTAGGCCTCGGCACGCTTGGCGATGCTGCGCGGATCGCGGCCGTAGGCCTGCATCGTCGCCGGATCGAGGATGTCGCAGTAGATCACCAGAGTCGGATCTGCCATGAACGGGTCGACGAAGGCGGTGTCGGCGTCGGGCATCAGCACCATGTCCGACTCGTTGATGCCCTTCCAGCCGGCGATCGAGCTGCCGTCGAACATCTTGCCTTCCTCGAACAGCGCCGGCTCGACGATGCTGGCCGGGAACGTCACGTGCTGCTGCACGCCGCGCATGTCGACAAAGCGCAGATCGACGAACTCGATGTTGTTGTCCTTGACCAGCTTCTCAACGTTTTCCGCAGACATTCGATGCAACCTCGGATAGATGGATGTATGGGGCTCGGTCGAATGCAGCAATCGCCGTGCCAAGTCCCGCTTCTTCACAAGTCCTTGATTCATATATGCCGCGGGTTCATGTCGCGGCACCATATCGCACCAATATAGGACTATCCACTCATATTGCACCAATTATGTGCAAATGCGCTCCGTACACCCTCCGTTGCAGCCGCGACCGGCGGCCATGGACTATCCTTGCCCGCTTTCGCCACGGATCCCCTGTCGATGTCGGACCTGCTTTCCGCCCTGCTGCTGGGCATCCTCGAAGGACTCACCGAGTTCCTGCCGGTTTCCAGCACCGGGCACCTGCTGATCGCCGAGGCATGGCTGGGGCGGCGCTCGGACTTCTTCAACATCGTCATCCAGGCCGGCGCCATCCTCGCCATCACCCTGGTGTACCGGCAGCGGCTGCTGACGCTGGCCACCGGCTGGCGCGAGCCGGCCAACCGCGACTACCTGGCCAAGCTGGCGGTCGCCTTCCTGGTCACCGCGCTGGTGGGCCTGCCGGTGCGCATGGCCGGCTGGGAGCTGCCGGAAACGGTGGTGCCGGTCGCCTGGGCGCTGGTGGTGGGCGGCGTCTGGATGCTGGTAGCCGAGCACTTCGCCTCTCGCCTGCCCGAACGCGACACGGTGACCTGGAAGGTGGCGGTGCTGGTCGGCCTGGCGCAGGTTGTGGCCGGCGTGTTCCCGGGCACCTCGCGCTCGGCCGCGGCGATCTTCATCGCCATGCTGTTCGGCCTGAGCCGGCGCTCGGCGGCGGCCGAGTTCGTGTTCCTGGTGGGCATCCCCACCATGTTCGCCGCCAGCGGCTATGCCTTCCTGGAGCTGATCCGCCACGGCAGCGTGGCCCACGAGAACTGGCTGGACGTGGCGGTTGCCTTTGCCGCGGCGGTGGTCACCGGCGTGGTGGTGGTGAAGTGGCTGCTGTCCTACATCAAGGCGCACCGCTTCACCGTGTTCGCGGTGTACCGCATCGTGCTGGGCGCGGCGCTGCTGCTGTGGCTGCCGGCCGCCGCGCACTAGTCTCGCGACAAGGTTCAGATGCCGGTGGTGCGCGCGGGCCTCGGCTCGCAGCGCAAGGCGCAGGCCGCGGCCAAGACTGGCCGTCTTGGCCAGGTCTACAACGCGGCGATGCGGGTCGAGGCCAAGTGCAAGGCCGGCACTCGGGCGCTGTCGCGACACTGGCATCGCCCGGGCCGTTCCCAACGCAGCCGTAGCCCGGGAACGCAGCGCGCCCGCGACACGGGCCGGCACAAGTGGCCGCATCCCCGGCGCGGCCTTCGGCCTCGCCCAGGCTGCACCGAACCGGCCGGCATGCGACTGCGCGCTCACCCGCACTACAGACGCGATGCGGTATCAGTGTTGCCGGAACCACATCGAAGGGAACCCGCCATGAACAAGCTCCTCGTCCTGCTGCCGCTCGCGCTGGCACTGGCGGCCTGCGGCCGCGAACCGGCCACGCCCGCCGGCGAACTGCCGGATGCGCAGGCCCCGCAGCCGACCACAGCCAAGGCCGCGGCGCCCGACCCGCAGCTGCTCGGCCGGTATCACTGGCAGCTCGACCAGGCCACCGATGCCGGCGGCCAGCGCGTACAGGCGCTGTTCGTCGATCCGCAGCGGCCGCTGCAGCTCGACTTCGGCGACGGCCGCGTGGCGGTCAGCAACACCTGCAACCGCATGTCCGGCGGCTACGCGCTCGACGGCAGCCGCCTGCGGGTGGAGCGCCTGGTCTCCACCGAGATGGCCTGCGAGCCGCCGCTGATGGCGCTGGACCAGGCGGTGGCGCAGCGGCTGCAGGCACCGCTCGAACTGGCCACGGAAACCGCCGGCGACGCGCCGACCCTCACCCTGACCGCCGCCGACGGCACGGTCCTGGCCTTCCACGGCGTCGCCACCGCCGCCACCCGCTATGGCGGCGAAGGCCAGACCGTGTTCCTGGAGGTGGCCGCGCAGAGCCCGCCCTGCCAGCAGCCGTTGGTCAGCGGCAAGCCGTGCCTGAGCGTGCGCGAGGTGCACTACGACGAGCACGGCCTGAGATCCGGCGAGCCCGGCCCCTGGCAGAACTTCCACGAGACGATCGAGGGCTACCGGCACGAGCCCGGCGTGCGCAACGTGCTGCGGGTCAAGCGCTACGCGGTCAAGGACCCGCCGGCCGACGGCGCCGCGCAGGCCTACGTGCTGGACATGGTGGTGGAGGCGGAGAACACCGCCAGATAGAGGGCAGCGTCGCCGCCCGGGGCGCAGTCCCCACTGCAGCCGCCGCAACGTCCCTACGGCGGGGACGGCTGGCCCCGTGCCCGCGGGCTGGCGCTATCAGGCGCCGGCCAGGTCCGGGTTCAGCGTGTAGGTGCCGTGCAGCGCGGCCTCGGCCAGCACGTGGCCCTGGCTGGCGCGCAGCACGTCGGCGGCGGTGAAGCGTGCCGGCAGGTCGAGCCTGTCCACGTCCAGCGCGAACAGGCGGAAGAAGTAGCGGTGCACGCGCAGGTCGTTGAACGGCGGGTACGGGCCGTCGTAGCCGAAGTAGTCGCCGCCCATGTCGGCGTCGCCGGCGAACCAGCCGGTGTAGTCGTTCAGGCCCTGCCGCGCGCCGGCCGGGCCGGCGGGGTCGTGCTTGCCGCGGGCGCTGATGCCGTCGCTGCAGCTGCCGGCGGCGATGGCGCGCACGCTGGCGGGAATGTCGGCCACCGCCCAGTGCACGAAGTCGCCGCGCGGCTGCTCGAGCGGGATCTGCAGGTCCTTGCGGCCCACGGTCTCCGGCACGGTCGGCGCGTCCGGGTCGATGCACAGCAGCGCGAACGAGCGGGTACCGTCGGGCACGTCATCCCACGCCAGCTGCGGATTGCGGTTGCCGCCGAACCCATCCGGCGTGCCCATGGCGAATTCGGCCGGGATCGGCTGGCCGGGCTGGAAGCTGTCGCTGTACAGGTGCATCGGAGTTCCTCCTGCGTGATCAGGTTTCAGGATAGCCAAGACGGCGCGACACCGGCGCCAGCAGGGCGAAGGGCTCGGCCAGGACGTCGCGGTAGCGGCGCCAGTGCCCGGCCGGCAGCCGCGCCGGCGCCAGCGACGCCGCCGGCGGGAACGGCACGCCGAAGGCCTGCTGCAGCGCGCCGGCCAGCGCCTGCGGATCGGCCTCGATGCCGTCCAGCCGCAGCAGGTGGTGCGGGTACAGGTCCTGCTCGTGCAGGGTGGCGAGCTGGTTCAGCACGATCGCCAGCCAGCCGGCCGCCTTGAGCGGGGATTCCAGCGCCAGCGGCGCCGGGGCGCCGTGCGCCAGCCAGTCCAGCAGCATGTCGCGCGGATCGCGCAGCGCCAGCACCAGACGGCCCTCGGGCAGGGCCTGGCGCAGCGCCAGCAGCAGCGCGTTGTCCCACCACAGCAGCCAGTCGATGACGTTGCCGTCGCCGATGCCGCGTGCCGGCAGTCGCGCCCGCCACTCGTCCACCAGCGCCTGCGGCGCCAGCGCGCCCGAGGCCAGGTCGGCCACCGTGGCATAGCGCTGGAAGGCATCGTCCGGCGGCTGCGCGCCGAAGCGGTCGCCGCGCACCACGCGGCTGGCGGCCGCCATCGCCGCCACCAGCTGCTCGACCGCGGAACCGGGCGCGCCCCACACCAGCAGCGGGCGCGCGTCGCTGCCCGCATCGACCTGCGCCAGCGCCGGCCAGGCTTCGGGCGGGGCGCCGACCGGCGGCAGCGGCAGCCGCCGCGGCGCCTGCTGGCGGTTGAACTCGCACCAGGAGGCCACGGCCGCATCGGCCTGCCCGGCGCGGTCCTGCACCGAGCCCAGCCAGGGCAGCAGCGCGCCGCGCGCCTGCTCGGGCAGCTTGGCGACCAGCTCCTGCACGTACGCCACCGCGGCGGGCGGGTCGCGTTGCAGCAGAGCCTCGACGATGCGCTGCTCGCCGCTGACGCGGCCGGGCTCGATGGCGACGATGCGCCGCGCCACCGCCTCGGCCTGGTCGCGCTCGCCGGCCATGTCGTGCACCCGCATCTGCGCTTCCAGCGCCGGCAGGTGTGCGGGCATGGCCGCCTGCCAGCGCTCGATCAGCGCGCGCGCGGCGGCACCGCCGACCGGCTCGATCGCCAGCCGCGCCAGCCACAGCTCGTGCGAGTCGCCGGTGGTGGCCAGCGCCGCCTCCAGCGTGGCGCGCGCCTCGTCCTCGGTGCCCAGCCGTTCCCATGCCGTCAGCAGCGCCTGCAGCGTGCGGCGGTCGCCGGGCAGGGCCGCCAGCGCCTGGCGCAGGTGCGCCGCCGCCTCGGCCGGACGCCCGGCGCCCAGCTCGATCTCGCCAGCCAGCCGTTGCGCGGCCGGGCCGATGCCCTGCGCCTGCAGGATCGGCTCGAGCGCGGCGCGCGCGTCGTCCGCGTGGCCCTGCTGCAGCGCCAGTTGCGCGATCAGCATGCGCAGCGTCGACGCAGCGGGCGAAAGCTCGACCACCCGGGTGAAGGCGCGCTCGGCGAACGCCGGATGGCCCTTCTCCATGTAGGCGAAGCCGAGCGCGTACAGCACGCGCGGGTCGTCCGGCAGCTGCTTGCTGGCTTGCGACAGCAGCGCCAGCGCGCGCTCGGCATCGCCGCGGCGCAGGGCGACGATGCCGTCGACCGCCATCAGTTCCGGATGTTCGGGCGCCAGCCGCGCCGCGGTGCGGCTCAGCCGCTCGGCCTCGTCCAGCTCGCCGCGGGCGGCCGCCAGGTGCGCCTGCATCAGGTAGGCGGTGAACCGGTTCGGGTCCAGCTCGGTGGTGCGCGCCAGCGCCGAATCGGCCGCCGCCACGTCGCGCCGCGCCAGCAGCAGGCCAGCCTGCTGCAGGTGCAGGCCGGCGTCTTCCGGCGCCAGCCGGAGCGCGCGGCCGTTGGCGTCCAGCGCCGGGTCCGGTTCGCCGGCCTGCTGCAGCGACAGCGACAGCCAGTACCAGGCCTGCGCCGAGGCCGGCTCCTCGGTGGTCCAGCGGCGGGCGAGCGCGACGGCTTCGTCGGCGGCGTTGCGGCGCAGGGCGGCGGCGATCTGTTCGTGCATGGATCCGGATGCTCGGGGCAAACGGCTATTGTAGGGCGTGCCCCGGCGTGCCGAAGCGCACCCGGGGAGAACCGCAGGGCGGGACCGCCGCAGGACCGGGCAAGCGAAGCTCGCCCGGGAACGGGACCGGGTCATCGCCTCCGGGCGCGGCTGTCGGCCTGTCTACGCTGCCTGCCAGGCCGTGCTGGCATGTCGTGGCGGGCGACGCCTGGCCTATCCCCGCCGCCCGGGACGATTCCGATCGTCGCTGCCTGCGAACTGGAGCCCAGGGCGCTGCCGCGATCGACCCAAGTTTGCCTGGATGACCAGCCATGGCCAGAGCCGTTCGGCTGCGGTGAGGCATTTCGGCTGTGATGTAGCGCTTGGGCTGTTGAAGAGCGCTTCCCGCGTTCGCGCACTACTGTCCGGGGAAGCTTTCCTGCCTGGCCGGCGAAGGCCTGCGGCAGAAACCTTGCGAGCTTGCCGGCAACAGCGGGACTCGGACCGTGGGCCGCCATCCGCGTGCTGGTCGTCCCCGCGCAGGCGGGGACCCGGCGACTTGCGCGGTGAAATCGGTCAGCTACGCAATCTCCCGGTAACTCCACCTTTCAAGGCACAGGCACCATGGGTCCCCGCCTGCGCGGGAACGACGCGTTCACTCTTCCGGACGTGAGCCGCACCACTTCGGCTGGCAACTGCCCGATCCTGCTCTTTCCCCGGACAGCAATGCGCGTACGCGGGGATGACGGCAAGCAGGTCCAGCGCGCAGCCTCGATCCGCGAACGGTGCCGACGGCGGGTGCGCGGCCCGCCTGCGCCCCGGTCGGCGTCTATCCCGCGGGCTGCCCCGCCGCCAGCGCCAGCCGCTGCGCCACCCAGCGCTCGGCGAAGCCGTCGCCGCGGGCATTCTCCAGGAAGCCGCAATGCCCGCCCCAGTGCGCCACCTGCAGGTGCGCGTGGGCCGGCAGCTGCCAGGCGCGGAAGTCGGTGAACGGGATCACCGGGTCGTCCTCGGCCATCAGGATGTCGGCCGGCACCTGCATCTGCGCCAGCCGCGCGCCGCCGATGGTGTAGCTGTCGAAGTACGCCTGCAGGCTGTCGTAGCCGGCGTGCTGCTCGGCCAGCCAGGCCATCAGCCCGCGCATGTCCAGCGCCAGCACGGCGTCGTCGTAGGCGAAGTGATCGGGGAACAGCGCGCGCTTGCGGATCAGCGAGTCGCGCCACTTGCGGCGGAAGTACCAGTTGTAGAAGTGGGTCTCGTGCTCCATGTACTCCATGGTCGAGGCCGGATCTACCAGCGGGCACACCGCCGCCACCCGCTCCAGCGGCAGCCCCGCCGCCGGCGCGCGCAACGCCAGCCGCAGCGCGAAGTTGCCGCCCAGCGAGTAGCCGGCCGCCAGCAGCCGCGGCGACGGGAAGCGCCGCCACAGGTCCTGCGCGGCATTGACCACTTCCTCGATGCGGTCGGAATGGAACAGGTCGACGTTGAGGTGGTAGGTGCCGCCGTGGTCGCGGAAATTGAGCCGGAACACCTGGTAGCCCTGCCGCAGCATGCGCGCGGCGGTCATCAGCATGTAGTTGGACTGGCTGCTGCCCTCCCAGCCGTGCAGCAGCAGCACCGTGCCGCGCGGTTCCTGGCGGCCGGCCGGCACGCTCAGCCAGCCCTGCAGGCGCACGCCGTCGCCGCCGTCGAGGATGTGCGCGGTGGTGGTGGCGCCGGTGGCGGCCAGCAGCAGCTCGCCGCGGCGGCGGCGGATCGGGCCCGAGCCCAGCACCGACTGCAGGTGCGGGTTGCGCAGCCAGCGCGGCGGCGCGTAGTCGGAGGCGCTCAGCAGGGCGTCGGCCTGGGCGTTCTCACCGGTGTGTCCGATGCCGTAGTCGCCGCCGTCCGCCTGCATGCCGTCACTCCTTCAGTCCGTTCAGGAATTCATCGCCGCGACGATGCGTGCGCGCGAGATCTCGGCGATGCGGCGCCGGCCCTCGACGTCGTGCGCTCCGATCGGCTCGAGGAAATGCACTTCCGCCCGTCGCGGCGGATCGCCGAGCAGGCGCAGGAAGTTGCCGAAGAAGCTCTCGCCGGGGGCGAACGCCACCCGTGTCTGCGCGTCGCCGCGCTCGCCGTAGCGTAGCGCCACCGGCTGCACGGGGGTATCGGTTTCCACCGCGGCCTGGAAGATGCGCGCATGGAACGGCCCCACCTCCTGGCCGCCGCGGGTGCGTCCTTCCGGGAACACGCCGACCGAGCGGCCGGCGCGCAGGCGCTGCTCCATCGCCTGCAGCACGCCGCCCAGGGACTCGGTGTTGCCGCGCCGGTGGAAGATGGTCTCGCCGCGCCCGGCCAGCCATCCCACCAGCGGCCAGCCGGCGATCTCGGCCTTGGCCACGAAGCCCATCATGCGCTGGCTGTGCAGCATCGAGATATCGGCCCAGCTGACGTGGTTGGCCACGAACAGGGTCGCTCCCGGATGCGGGGTGCCGATGCGCTGCAGGCGGAAACCGAAGATGTGCATCAGCGTGCCCTGCCACCAGCGGATCATCCGGTAGCCCAGGGTCTCGTCGCCCACCGGCAGCGCCGCGAGCGGGGCAACCATGACGCACAGCAGGGTCGGCGGCAGGCCCAGCACGACGTGCAGCAGCAGCAGCGGCACCCGGTACAGATAGCGCAGGCTGCGCAGAACGCCGCTTTCGCGGCGCAGGGAGAGGGAGGAATCACTCATGCGCACAAGGTACCGCAAAGCCGCCGGGGGAGAGGTCGCCTATTGTGTCAGCAAGGCGGCACGGCGGCATGGAAAGCAATGGTCCGGCAATGGCACGCCGGCCTCAGCGCCGCGTCACCACCGCCAGGGTCAGCCGCGACACGCATACGCGCTGGCCGGCGTCGTTGTCGATGGCGATGTCCCACACCTGGGTGCTGCGGCCGACGTGCACCGCCCGCGCGGTGCCGGTGACCTGCCCCTCGTACATGGCGCGCAGGTGGTTGGCGTTGATCTCCAGGCCGACGCAGACCTGGGTGCGCGGATCGACGCAGAGGTTGCCGGCCATGCTGCCCAGGGTCTCGGCCAGCGCCACCGAGGCGCCGCCATGCAGCAGCCCGAACGGCTGGTGGGTGCGCGCGTCCACCGGCATGGTGCCGCGCAGCCAGTCCTCGCCGGCCGCGGTGAAGACGATGCCGAGGTGGCCGATCATGTTGCCGGCGGCCTGGGCGTTGAGCGCCTCCAGCGAGACGGGTTCTTGGAAGACCATGGGATTTCTCCGGGATTCGGGATTCGGGATTCGGGATTCGTAAAAGCGTAGCGCTGTCGTGATCGGATGGAGTGGCGGGGCGGAGGCTTTCGCTCTTGCCGATCACCGCCCTGCACCGCCGAACGGCGGGTCATCCCGAATCCCCAATCCCGAATCCCCGCCCCTCAGAGAATCGGCACCAGCCCGGCACCGAAGGCGGTAAGCATCCGCACCAGCAGCCACTTCGGGCCGACGCTGACCTCGGGGAAGTCGCCGACTGCGACATAGCAGCTGCGGAACTGCGGGTCCTGGCGGCGCAGCGGGAACGGGCAGTCCGGTCCGGGCTGGAACTGGTAGTTGGTGGCGTAGCGCCACGGCCAGAAGTCCAGCACCGGCAATGCCTCGGAGGCCTTGCCGACGCTGTAGTTCAGCCCCGACAGCACGGGCGGCTTCTGCCGCGACGCCACCGTCCAGGAGTTGTCCGGATCGATGTCGCGGCGGATGCTCTCGGCCAGTGCGCGGGCGAAGGCCGGATCGTCGATGATCACCGCGCCCTCGGTGTTGTAGTTCTCGCTGCGCGGGTCGAAGTTGTGGGTGCCGATCACGCCGTAGCGCCCGTCCACCACCAGCGACTTGGCATGCAGGCCCATGCGCGCGCCCTGGCGGGTGACCGGCAGCGGGCGGTTGGCCGGCCGCGCGCTGAGGAACGAGGGCCGGGTCTCGGTGCGCAGCACGCGCCGGTCGACCCGGTTGCGGTCGTCGCGCGCGCCGGTGCTGCTGCCGCTGCCGCGGACATTGCTGCCGGCCGCGCTGCCGCCGATCAGGCGGTTGCGCTGCGGTGCCGGCGGCGCGGCGGCGCCGTCGTCCTGCGGCGGCGGCAGCAGGTTGGCGTAGTCCACCGGCGCGTCCAGCGGGAACGGCTTGTACTCGAAAATATCGAAGCCCAGCTCGCGCAGGTTGCGGCGCTTGTACTTGTAGGACAGCGCGTAGACGATCGGGTTGTCGGTGGCCGCCAGGCTGTTGGTGGACACCACCACGCGCGGCGGATCGGGCAGCCGGCGCAGCTGGCGGAAGATCTCCTGTGCCGGCTTGGACAGCACCAGGTAGGGCGTCTGCAGCATCACCTCCTGGCGCGCGCCGGCGATCAGGTCGTCCAGCTCCGGTGCGGTGGGACTGGCCTGCTGCGGCTGCTCGCGGCGGTGCTTCTGCGGCAGGTCGGCGACGTAGCTCACGTGCCGTACCGGCAGCGCGGTGCGCACGAAGACGTCCTCGACGAACTCCGGATCGGCCGCTTCCTCGGCCACCCGCTCGACCCGCTCCGGGCGCAGGAACGCCGCCGGCGGCATCGCCGGCACGCCCTCGCGCAGCAGCGTGCGGCCGACGTCGTTGAGCCGCTCCACCGGCACGCTGCGGCGCGCGACCCAGAAGGCGTCGAAGTTGGCGGCCATGTCGCGCACCACCGGACCGGCGATGATCACGTCGCGATCGCGGAAGTTGTACTCGCTGTCCCAGTCGTAGTAGTCGTCCTGGTAGTTGCGCCCGCCGACGATGCCGACCGCGTCGTCCACCACCAGCAGCTTGTTGTGCATGCGCTGGTTGAAGCGGCGGAAGCAGCACAGCACGCTGCCGGCGTAGTCGAAGTAGTTGAGCTTGGCCTTGCCGAAGGTGGGGTTGTAGATGCGCAGGGCGAAGTTCTGATGGGCGCCGGCCAGCGCGCCGAGGATCTGCAGGTCGGAGATGGCCGAGAGCTGGTCGATCAGCACCCGCACCCTGACCCCGCGCCGGGCCGCGTCGAGCAGCGCGTCGAGCACCATGCGCGCGCTGTCGTCCTTGTCGAAGATGTAGGTCTGCAGGTCGATGCTGCGGCTGGCGCTGTGGATCAGGTTCAGCCGCGCCACCAGCGACGCCTCGCCCTCGTCGAGCAGGGTGGCGTAGTGCCGCGGCACCTGCGCGGTGGAGGTGCTGAACGCCCTCCCGGCCAGGGTGCGCAGCGGCGAATGCTGCGCGCAGCGGTCTGCCTCGGTGCATTCCACCGTGGTGTCGCGGGCGGCCACGGCGATGGCCTCGGCGCGGTCGCGCTGGGCCGGCGACAGGCTGGCGCAGCCGCCGGCCAGCAGCGTCAGCGCGGCCAGCAGCAACGTGGAGACCCATCGCAGCGCCCCGGCCGTAGCTGAGGGCGTCATGGAATAGGCGCGTCCGCCAGGCGCGCGCGCAGGATGAAGGTCACCCGATCGCCCACGGCCACTTGCCACTTGTCCATCCCGTACCTTCCACGCAACACCGTACCGCGACTGATCACGTCGCAATCATACCCGGGGCGGTCGCATTCGGCCGGCATCAGCTTCAACGTCTCGACGCGGCTGACCCCGCGCAGGGTCAGCGTGCCGACTAGGTCGCCGCCGCGGACCACGGTGGCCGGGTCGTAGGGTTCGGACAGGAACTCCACCAGCGGGAAGCGCGCGGCATCGAAGAAATCCTCGCTGCGCATCCACTGCGTGTGCCGCGGCCGGCCGGGGATCTCGACCTGGGCGGTGTACATGCGCAGGTGCACCCGGTGGCGGCCGTCGGGCAGCACCTCGATGGTGCCGTCGAAGCGCGGGAACAGCCCCTCGATGCGCTGGCCGAAACGGGTGCGGATCTCGAAGCCGAAGCGCGACTGCGCCGGATCGAATGGCAGTGCCTGCTGGGCCCAGGCGCCGGCACTGCATGCCAACAACGCCCATCCGCACAGCCACCGCCACCGCGGGAACATCGCGTCAGGGCCACCAGAACGCGGTCAGGCGGGCCACGCCCGGTTCGATCGTGGCATCCAGCGGCAGCGCCAGCAGCGCCACCGACGCGGTCGGCATGCCGCGGTACTCGCTGCTGCGGCCGCTGTGCATCAGCGCCGCCAGCCGCTCCAGGCCCGGGTTGTGGCCGACCACCAGCAGCCGCTCGACCTCGCGGTGCTCGTCGACCAGCGCGGCCAGTGCGCCGGCGGTGGCCTCGTAGATGCGCGGTTCCAGCCGCTGCTCCAGGTAGCCGGTCACGCCCATCACCGCCTCCAGCGTCTCGCGCGCGCGCCGCGCCGGCGAGCACAGCGCCCGGTCCGGCACCAGCCGCTGCTCGTGCAGCCACTTGCCGGCCGCCTCGGCCTCGGCCATCCCGTGCGGCGACAGCGGCCGGTCGAAGTCGGCCTGCCCGGTGTCGGCCGGTTCGGCGTGGGCGTGGCGGAGCAGGATCAGTTCGCGCATGGCGGTTTCCCGGTCGGGAGAAGTGGGACGGGCACGCCGGGACGGCGGCGCGCGGCGGCGGGATGCGGGCCGTTCACCGGCTCAGGCCTGGTCCAGCCACCGCAGCAGCGGCTGCCAGTCCTGCTGGTGCTCGCGCACGTGCGCGGAGTTGTAGTCGAACAGGCTGCGCCCCAGCCCGACCAGCACCACGTAGGCCTGGGTGTCGCGCAGTTGCGTGACCACCGGGTACGGCCAGGCCTGGAGCATCTGCAGGGCCTGCTGCGAGGTCTGCGTCCACGGCTTGAAGCGGTTGATCACCAGCCCCACCGGCAGCTTGCGCTGGTGCACCCGCGGCACCTGCGACAGCGAGTTGAGGAAGCCGACGATGGCCTCGATGTCCAGCGCCGAGGGCAGCACCGGCACCACCACCGCGTCGGCCAGGTCGAGGAAGTGCTTCAGGTCCTCGGCCATCGCGCCGGCGGCGGCGTCGATGATCAGGGTGTCGGTCCCGGACGGGACCTTGTCGCCGAGCTTGCGCTTGCGGCTGACGTCCAGCGGCAGCACCGCGCTGTCCAGCCCGGCCCGCCGCTCGGCCCAGCGCAGCGAAGACCCCTGCGGATCGGCATCGGCCAGCGCCGTGCGCTGGCCCGACAATGCCGCATGCGCGGCGAGGTGGGTTGCCACCGTGGTCTTGCCGACGCCGCCCTTGGAGCCGGCCACCAGGATCGTTTTCATGCACGCCTCGCTTCCGGTTTGACTGGCCGCAGCGTACACCGCGTCCCGGTCGCCAGGTAGTCAAGGCCGGCCGCAGCCGGCCGGCGATGGCCCCGGCAGGAGGACCTGCGCAGGGGATCACCGTCCCGATCGGCGGCCGGCATCGGCGCAAAGCGCCCCGGCCTTGCGCTTCTTCGTTCGGCGGCGGCGCCGGCAGCACGCCCGGCCCGTGGCCGGACGACCGGCTGCAGGGACGGCGAAGCCGGCCACGCCGCCCCGTACCGCGTGCCCGGCCTATATGCCCTGCTTACTTTCCTGGAATGTCGATTTAACACGGACGGTGACAGGATGGCAGCGTCCTCGAGCAGGGCGCAGCCGGGCGCAACCCCTGTACATCCACTGCCGGCTGCGATGGCCTGGGCCCTGGACGGGCCGGACGCAATGGCATCCCCGCCATCGAGCGACCGGCAGGCTCGTGTCTGCCGTGCCGCAATCCCCACGTTTGCAGGAGGTCTCCATGACCCGATCCAGATACATCCTCGGAGCGCAGGCAGTGCCCCTGATCGCCGCCCTGGCCCTGGCCGGCTGCAACAAGCCCGAGCAGCCGGCCCCCGAGGCGCCACCGCCGGCCGATACCCAGCCGCCGCCGGGCGAGGCGCCGCCACCGTCGGATACGCAGCCGCCGCCGACCGATGGCAATCCCCCGCCGACCGATCAACCTTCCCAGGGTTGAGTCCCGCGGGCAGCCGCGGGACCCGCGCTGCGGCTCCGCCGCTGCCCGTCTTCCTTGTCTCCCCCCAATCGCCGCCGCTCCGGCCGGGGCGGCGGCTACCCGCCCACCAGGCCCAGCAGCCACAGCCACGCCGGCAGCGTGAGCAGCGACAGCAGGATGCTGTAGCCGACCATCGCCGCGGCCAGCCGCGGCGCCAGGCGGTGGGCGATGGCCAGCGCGGCGGCGGTGATCATGGTGGGCATGGCCGATTCGAGCACGTTGACCTTCAGCACGTCGCCGCGCAGGCCGAACACCAGCGACAGTCCCAGCGCCAGCGCCGGCAGCACCAGCAGCTTCAGCACCAGGCCGGCCCCCAGCGGCCGCAGCTCGGCCAGCGGGATGCGCAGCTGCAGCGACAGTCCGACCGAGAGCATCACCAGCGGCAGCATCGCGTCTGACAGGCTCCTGAGCCCGGCGCCGATCCACTGCGGCGGCTGCGCCGGCATCAGCGTGGCGGCGAAGACCAGCGCCCACAGCGGCGGGAAGCGGGCGATGCGCACGGCGATCTGCGCCGCCGACGGCGCACTGTCGCCGCTGTAGCGCGCCAGGATGTAGATGCCGTAGGTGGACAGCATCAGGAAGGTACCGAACTGATCGTAGACCACCGCGTACGGCAGCGCCGCATCGCCGAGCAGCGCGCGCACCATCGGGAAGCCGATGAAGCTGGAATTGGTCAGCACCACGCACATCAGCAGCGCCGCATGCTCGTCGCGGCGCAGGCGCAGCCAGCGCGTGGTCAGCGCGACCAGGCCGGTGGCGGCCGCTCCCAGCAGCCACGGGGTGGCGATCAGGCCGGCCAGCGACACGTCCACGTGCAGGCGCGGCACATAGGTCAGCACCGCCGCCGGCAGGCAGATGTACAGCACGACGCCGTTGAGCGTGTCGGCGGCGTTCTCGGGCAGGGTGCGGGTGCGCGCGAACAGCATGCCCAGCGCCAGCATGGCGAGGATCAGCGCAAAGGCTTCGAAGGCCATCGATGGATCGTGTCGTGCGGTGGGGCCGCTGAGGATCGCATGGCCGCCGCCGCGGCCCTATTGGCGGAAAGTCCAAGCCGCCGCGGCATGGGGCGGGCCCTGGCCCGCCAGCGGAAAGCCCGGGCCGGTCCAGGCCGCCATCATACCGGCCGGCGCCGGGGCGATGCC
Source organism: Stenotrophomonas sp. MMGLT7 (assembly GCF_021168555.1). Classification (GTDB taxonomy): domain Bacteria; phylum Pseudomonadota; class Gammaproteobacteria; order Xanthomonadales; family Xanthomonadaceae; genus MMGLT7. The sequence goes on from NZ_JAJOZS010000015.1 coordinate 83,232, forward strand.
TGGCAGGCCGGGACGCCCGGCAGCGGGACCTACGGCCAGGCCGGGGGATCGGCGGCGTAGGCCGCCAGCACCTCGGCCAGCGTCGCCCGCTCGGCGTCGCTCCAGTCCGGCAGCAACCGCGGGAGATTGCCGGCATCGCCCCAGCGGTCGGGCCAGGTGCGCACCGCCGCCGCATACCAGACCACCGCCTCGGGCTTGCGCCCGGCGCTCCACAACGCCAGCGCCAGCGTCGGCGGCAGCCACTGCGGCGCGGCCGGACGGCCGTCGAGCAGTTGCGCCCATTGCGCCAGCGCGGCGTCCGCATCGCCGGCGCGATACAGGTCCCAGCCGTAGTTCCAGGCCACCGCGCGCCGCAGCGGGCTGTTCCCCGTCAGGTTGCCGAGCGCGGCCTGGTAGAGCTGCTCGCCCAGTTCGCGGCGGTCGCCGGCGAAGGCCACGTGCGCCAGCTGCGCGCGCGCATCGCTGGCCTGCGGGTTGCGCTGGACGATCGCGGCCAGGCGATCGACCAGCACGTCGCCCTGGGCATTGACCGCCACCACCGCGCGCGTGGTGGCGCGGTCCTCGTCGAAATAGAACTCCTTCGGCGCCGGCAGGTCCTGCGCCCGCAATGCCGCCGCCGCGGCCACGCCCACCAGCAACAGGCCGCAAAGCCATGCCTTCTTCAACATCGCTGCATTCCCCTGGGATACGACCGTCAACGCCCCTTCGCGAATGCTAACCGCAGCGGCCGGCCGAGCGCGAATCCGCGCATCCGGGGTGCGGCCGCACGTTCCCGCACGCCGCGCCGCGGTGGAACCCATGCCCGGCCCGCCGCTGTCCGCCGCCGGCGAGCGCGCGTGCCGCAGGCGCCCGCGCGGCGATGCTCTTCACGCTCCCGCCACCGCGGCCACTGCGACGCTTGCCGCCGCGGTGCGCGGCAGAACGGCGATGCGCGCATTGCGACGACGACCGACGCCGGGAGCGACGAGAGCGATGGTGACCGAACAGGATCTGGGCGTCCTGCTGCGCGTGCTGGCGGCAATGGTGCTGGGAGGCGTGCTGGGGGTGGAGCGCGAGCTCGGCAAGCATGCGGCGGGACTGCGCACGCACATGCTGATCGCCGGTGCCGCGGCACTGATCGTGGGCCTGGGCGATGCGGTGGCCGAGCACTTCACCGCCGAGCGCTACCGCAGCCTGCTGCAGGTCGACCCGATCCGCCTGATCGAAGCAGTAGTGGCCTGCGTCGGCTTCGTCGCCGCCGGCACCATCCTGCATGGCGCGCGCGGCGACCAGGTCACCGGCCTGACCACCGCCAGCTCGCTGATCATGGCCGCCGCCATCGGCATCGCCTGCGGCATCGGCGCCTATGCCATCGCCATCGGCGTGTCGCTGCTGTGCGTGCTGGTGCTGGCGATGTTCCGCCGGGTCGAGCGCAGGATCGGGCGCTGACCCGCAATCCACGCAATCTCCCGCGCAATCTCCCGTAGGAGCGACTTCAGTCGCGATGGGGCGTTACCGATAACGCATCGCGACTGAAGTCGCTCCTACGGGTTCGGGCGGCGCTCAGCGCGACAGGTCGATGGCGCACACGGCGCGGCCGTCGCCGCTGGCGCGCAGCTCGCGGATGTCGTCCAGCCCGGCCTCGCGCGCCACCGCCAGCTTGCCGGCCGGGCAGTCGAAGGTCAGCGGGCCGCGCGCCTCGACCGGGGCGAAGCGCCATGGCGTCGGCTCCAGGTCGGCGGCGGTGATCGTGCCCTTGCGCTGCAGCCAGGCGGCGAGGATCTCGCGGTTGCCGTCGGGCGCGGCCAGCACGATGTTGCTGCCGTCCAGCCCCGGGAACTCGCCGCCGCCGTTGGCGCGGTAGTTGTTGGTGGCCACCACGAACGGCTGCCGCGGAGCGACCGGCCGGCCCTGCCAGGTCAGCGAGACGATGCGCTGGCCGGCCGGGCGGGTGACGTCGATGGTGTAGGCGATGCCGCCCTGGATCTGGTCGACGTTGTAGCCGACGTAGCGGCCGTTGATCAGCGCCTGCTCGCCGGACTTGCCCGGATCGATGCGGTTGTAGCGCTCGGCCGAGCGTTCCAGCCACGCCTTCAGCCCGGCGCCGTCGATCTTCACCGCCGCCAGCGTGTTGGGGTAGAAGTACAGGTCGGCGGCGCTGCGCAGGGTCAGCGTGCCGGCCGGCACGTCGGTGTAGTCGTCGCTGCCGCCGAAGCCGGTGCGGAACGGCGCGGCCGCCGACAGCACCGGCACGCCGGCCAGTTCCGGATGCAGGCGCGGCAGCTCCTCGCGCACGTAGTCGCGCTGGGCGGCATTGACCACCGCCAGCGCCGAGTTGTTGCCCTGGTCGACGAAGTAGCTGGTGAAGTGCACCTGGCTGCGGCCGATCGGCGTGTCGACGTAGGCCAGCGTGGCCTGGTGCGCCTGCGCCACCAGCGGCGCGATCGCCGGGTCCGCCGGCACGCACTGGTCCTTGCCGCTGCAGATCGGCCGCACCTCGCTGTGGCTGGCCTGCCTGTCCACTACCCAGCGGCCGTCCTGGCGCCGCAGCGCCAGCTCGATCACGCCCAGGTCCTTGCCGAAGAAGCCGCCCATCACCGCCGGCACGCCGCGCACGAAGCCGCGCTCGGCATCGACCTCGGCCATGCCGCGGTAGCGCGGTCCGGGGAACTCGGCATGCGAGTGGCCCAGCAGCAGCGCATCGATCCCCGGCACGCCGGCCAGGTGCCAGCCGGCGTTCTCCATGTCCGGGGTGTAGTCGGCGGTGTTGAGCCCGCCGTGCAGGATCGCCACCACCAGGTCCGGATGCTGCGCCTGCAGCTGCGGCAGGTAGCGCCGCGCCGCCTCGACCACGCCGGTGACGGTGACCTTGCCTTCCAGGTTCTGCTTGTCCCACTGCATGATCGGCGGCGGGGTGAAGCCGATGATGCCCACCCGCAGCGGCACCTGGCGGGTGCGGCCGTCGGCATCGGTCACGGTGATGGGCTTTTCGACGATGGTCCACGGCTTGAAGATCGGCGCCCCGTCGCGCGCGCTGAAGACGTTGCTCAGCACCAGCGGGAAGGCCGGCCCGGCGCAGCGCTCGCTGCGGCCGCCGTCCACGTTCATCGGCGTGCCGGTCACCTGCGACAGGAAGCCCAGGCCGTAGTTGAACTCGTGGTTGCCGGCGGTGGCGCCGTCGTAGTCCATCGCGTCCATCGCCGCGTAGATGCCCAGCTTCTCGTCGCAGCCCACCGGCTTCACCTTGGCCTGGTAGTCCGCCAGCACGTTGCCCTGGATGGTGTCGCCGCTGTCGAACAGAAAGCTGTTGGGGAACTCGGCGCGCGCGCGGCGGATCAGCGTGGCCACGCGCTCGTAGCCGAGCGAGGTGTCCTCGCGCTGCTTGTAGTAGTCGTAGCTGAGGACGTTGGCGTGCACGTCGGTGGTTTCCAGGATCGCCACCTGCGCCCGCGCGCCATCGGCCAGCGCCGTGCCGTGGCGACCGCCGCCGCTGGCGCAGCCGGCCAGCAATGCGGCCAGGAAGAGGGAAACGGGCGCAACACGCAGTGATCGGACGGGCATGGCAGGCAACGGCTCGGGATACAGGCCGCGCACGTTAGCAGATGGTCCATGGCTGCGGTCACCCCGCGTCCTGCCGGACCGCTCACGCGCAGGCGACGCGGCCGCCGGCAGCATGGCGGCCACGCCAACGACCGCCGGGCACGCCGGCCTCCGCGTCTTGCATGTCCGCCAACGCCACGTCCTCGGACAACGTGTTCTCCACCGACCTGCCGGCGCGGCTGGACCGCCTGCCTTGGACGCGCTTCCACACCCTGCTGGTGGTCGCGCTGGGCATCACCTGGCTACTGGACGGGCTGGAGGTGACGCTGGCCGGCTCGATCGCCGGCGCGCTCAGGGACAGCCCGGCGCTGCGGATGAGCAATGCCGAGGTCGGGCTGGCCGGCGGCGCCTACATTGCCGGCGCGGTGCTGGGCGCGCTGTACTTCGGCTGGCTGGCCGACCGCCTGGGCCGGCGCAAGCTGTTCTTCATCACCCTGGCGGTGTACATCGGCGCCACCGCGCTGACCGCGCTGTCGTGGAACCTGTGGAGCTTCCTGCTGTTCCGCTTCCTCACCGGCGCCGGCATCGGCGGCGAGTACTCGGCGATCAACTCCACCATCCAGGAGTTCACCCCGGCGCGCTACCGCGGCCGCGTCGACCTGGCGATCAACGGCACCTTCTGGCTCGGCGCCGCGCTCGGCGCGCTCGGCTCGGTGGTGCTGCTGGACCCGCAGCTGATCGACCCCGAACTGGGCTGGCGGCTGTGCTTCGGCATCGGCGCCGCGCTCGGGCTGCTGATCCTGCTGATGCGGCTGTGGATCCCCGAGAGCCCGCGCTGGCTGCTGATCCACGGCCAGCCGCAGCAGGCCGCGCGCATCGTCGAGGACATCGAGCGGCACATCCGCCACATCGTGCACACGCTGCCGCCGCTGCGTGAGCACCACTGGCTGCGGCTGCACGTGCGCACGCACACCTCGCTGGGCGAGGCCATCGCCACGCTGTTCCACCGCTACCGCCGCCGCTCGCTGGTGGGGCTGTCGCTGCTGACCGCGCAGGCGTTCTTCTACAACGCGATCTTCTTCACCTACGCGCTGGTGCTGATCGACTTCTACGGCATCGCCGGCGACCGCATCGGCTGGTACATCCTGCCGTTCGCGCTGGGCAACTTCTGCGGCCCGCTGCTGCTGGGCCCGCTGTTCGACCGCATCGGCCGCAAGCCGATGATCGCCGGCACCTACATCCTCTCCGGCGTGCTGCTGGCGCTCAGCGGCTGGCTGTTCCGCGAGGGCGTGTTCGACGCCACCGGGCAGACGGTGGCGTGGATGGTGATCTTCTTCTTCGCCTCGGCCGCGGCCAGCTCGGCCTACCTCACCGTGGCCGAGACCTTCCCGCTGGAGATCCGCGCGCTGGCGATCGCGGTGTTCTATGCCTTCGGCACCGGGCTGGGCGGGATCAGCGGGCCGCTGCTGTTCGGCGCGCTGATCGAGACCGCCAGCCGCGACAACGTCGCCATCGGCTACCTGATCGGCGCGGTGCTGATGGTGGCGGCCGGCATCGTCCAGGCGATCTGGGGCGTGGCCGCCGAACGCAAGCCGCTGGAACAGGTGGCCGCGCCGCTGTCGCAGGCGCGGGACGACTGAGCACGCGCGCGGCCGTTGCCGGGGGGCGGACCGCATATCGCCCACCCGCGACCGCCGCAAGGCGCCGTGGCCGCGCATCCCGCACCGAACACGACGCCTGTTGCCATCCGCCCAACCGGCATTCCGCCTGCCCCGGCGGCGTGCGCGGCGCCGTCAGGTCGGATCCGCCCCCCGCACCGCCCGGCCTTGCTGCACGGCATCAACACCGCGGGACGGACAATCCCACGCCGATTCCACCTGCCATGCGTTACCGTGCCGCACCCATACGCATGCACGAGGTCGCGTGGACGCCATCCTCACCATCCGCAACCTGGTCAAGACCTACGCCTCCGGGCTGCAGGCGCTCAAGGGCGTGGACCTGCAGATCCGCCGCGGCGAGATCTTCGCTCTGCTCGGCCCCAACGGCGCCGGCAAGACCACCCTGATCGGCATCGTCTGCGGGCTGGTCAAGCCGACCTCGGGCAGCGTCGAGGTCGACGGCCACGACGCCCTGGTCGACTACCGCGCCGTGCGCAGCCGCATCGGCCTGGTGCCGCAGGAGCTGTCCACCGATGCGTTCGAGACGGTGTGGGCGACGCTGCGCTTCAGCCGCGGGCTGTTCGGCAAGGCGCCCGACCCGGCGCACCTGGAGCGGGTGCTGCGCGCGCTGTCGCTGTGGGACAAGAAGGACAGCAAGATCCTCGCCCTGTCCGGCGGCATGAAGCGCCGCGTGCTGATCGCCAAGGCGCTGGCGCACGAGCCGGACATCCTGTTCCTGGACGAGCCCACCGCCGGCGTGGATGTGGAGCTGCGCCACGACATGTGGCAGCTGGTACGCCAGCTGCGCGAGCGCGGCACCACCATCATCCTGACCACCCACTACATCGAGGAGGCCGAGCAGATGGCCGACCGCGTCGGCGTGATCGACCGCGGCGGGCTGGTGCTGGTGGAGGACACGCGCACGCTGATGCGCAAGCTCGGCAAGAAGACACTCACCCTCGCCCTGCAGGCGCCGCTGCAGCGGCTGCCCGAGGGCCTGGACGCGACCGGGCTGGAACTGGCCGACGAAGGCCGCGCGCTGGTCTACACCTACGACAGCCAGGGCGAGGAAACCGGCATCGCCGACCTGCTGCGCCGGCTGCAAGCCCGCGGCATCGACTTCAAGGACCTGCATTCGCGCGAGAGCTCGCTGGAGGACATCTTCGTCGACCTGGTGAGGAAGCGCGCATGAACGTGAACGTGTACGCGATCGCCGCCATCTACCGCTTCGAGATGGCGCGCGCCTTCCGCACCCTGACCCAGAGCCTGGTGTCGCCGGTGCTGACCACCGCGCTGTACTTCGTGGTGTTCGGCGCGGCCATCGGCAGCCGCATGGGCGAGATCGACGGGGTCGCCTACGGCGCCTTCATCGTCCCCGGGCTGGTGATGCTGTCGCTGCTCAACGAGAGCATCTCCAACGCCTCGTTCGGCATCTACATGCCCAAGTGGTCGGGCACGATCTACGAGCTGCTGTCGGCGCCGGTGTCGCCGTTCGAGGCGGTGGCCGGCTACGTCGGCGCGGCGGCCACCAAGTCGCTGCTGATCGGCCTGCTGATCCTGGTCACCGCGCGCGTGTTCGTGCCCTACCAGGTCGCCCATCCGCTGTGGATGCTGTTCTTCCTGGTGCTGACCTCGGTGAGCTTCAGCATGTTCGGCTTCCTGATCGGGCTGTGGGCCGACGACTTCCAGAAACTGCAGGTGATCCCGCTGATGGTGGTCACCCCGCTGACCTTCCTGGGCGGTGCGTTCTACTCCATCGACATGCTGCCCGAACCGTGGCGCACGGCATCGCTGTTCAACCCGGTGGTGTACCTGATCAGCGGCATGCGCTGGAGCTTCTTCGGCGTCTCCGACGTCAACGTCTGGATCAGCGCCGGGCTGATCCTGGGACTGCTCGGCGCCTGCCTGCTGGCGGCGTGGTGGATCTTCCGCAGCGGCTACAAGCTCAGGAGCTGAGTGGGGGCGTGTCCGTTCGCTGCGGTTGCAGTTGCAGGGTCGTGAACGATGCGACTTCCACATGGGGTCGCATCACCATGCGGAGAAGACGCCGGGCCGGTTGATCGTCAACCGAAGCGGCCGGGCTGGGCTCAGAAAATCATGAGCCCACCGTCCCCACGCAAGCGACTACTTTCGGGGGAAGTTTCGCTGGGACAGCGAATGCCTAGAACGCAAGGCTCTCGGTATGCCAGAGCACTCCCGGGACTCGATCGAGGCTTGCGCGCCGAACCTTGGTTCTCGTCATCCCCGCGCAGGCGGGGATCCAGGGACTTTCGTGCAGCTCGCGATAACGTCCATGGGCTCCCGCGTGCGCGGGAGCGACGATCGGAGTTTTCCCCGGACAATAGTGCGCGCAGGTGGGGACTCGTGCATTGAAAGGTGGAGCTACCGGGAGATTGCGTAGCTGATTGATTTCAACGCGGAAGTCGCTGGATCCCCGCCTGCGCGGGGATGACGAGTTCACTCCTCCGAACGTGAGCCACGCCACTTCAGCTGACAACTGTCTGATCCTGAGTTTTCTCCGGAAAGTAGTGCGCCTGCGCAGGGACGACGGCGGAAAGATCATCGACAGGACCGGCCGACACTCGACGCCACTGCGCAAGGCGCTAAGGCGCCTGCGCGTGTGTCCTATGATCGGACGCACCGCCTCCATGGAAGCCACCATGCGCCTCGCCTTCTCGCCCTGGATCTTCACCCTGGCGCTGCTGGCCGCCAGCAGCTGCGCCCTGGCCGACCCGGTGGCCACCGTGCGCGTGGCCTTCGACCGCGACGGCGTCACCGGCACCGATGTCCACGGCCTGGCCGACACCGCCAGCGGCCGTGCCGTCACCGCCGACGACCCGGTACGGGTGGCGTCGATCTCCAAGCTGGTGGTGGCGATCGCGGTGATGCGGCTGGTCGAGCAGGGCACGCTGGACCTGGATGCTGACGTGTCGCCGCAACTGGGCTGGACGCTGCGCAACCCGCGCTTCCCCGACGTGCCGGTCACGCTGCGGCTGCTGCTCTCGCACCGCTCCAGCCTGACCGACGCGGCCGGCTACTACGCCACGCCGCTGGACGGCCGCCTGCAGGACACGCTGGCCGACCCGCGCGCCTGGGATGCGGAGCATGCGCCGGGCACGTTCTTCCGCTACACCAACCTCAACTTCCCGCTGGTGGCCGCGGTGATGGAGCGCGCCACCGGCGAGCGCTTCGACCGGTCGATGCGGCGCCTGGTGCTGCAGCCGCTGGCGCTGGACGCCTGCTACAACTGGGACACCTGCGACACCGCCACCGCCGCGCGCGCGGTGGTGCTGTACGACGCGCAGGGTAAGCCGGTGCGCGACGACAACCGCGGCACCAAGCCCGCCTGCTCGGTGGTGCCGGCCAGCGACGGCTCCTGCGACCTGGCGCGCTGGACGCCCGGCACCAACGGCGCCACCTTCGCCCCGCAGGGCGGGCTGCGCATCTCCGCCAACGGCCTGGCCCGGATCGGCCGGCTGCTGCTCGGCGAGGGCGAGGTGGACGGCGTGCGCCTGCTGAGCGCGGCGTCGGTGCGCGAGATGGAGCGGCCGCTGTGGACCTGGCGCTCCGGCAACGGCGTCGCCTTCGAGGAGGACGGCAGCGAACCGGGCAAGGCCACGATCTGCCGCTACGGCCTGGCGGTGCAGACGCTGGCCACGCCGCAGCCCGACTGCGGCGACGACCCGTTCGGCGACGGCATCGCGCGCGTGGGCCATGCCGGGGAGGCCTACGGCCTGCTGTCCGGGCTGTGGATCGACCGCAGCGCCGGCACCGGCGTGGCCTACTTCGCCACCGGCGTGGAGCAGACGCCGCCGGGCCGGCACTCGGGATTCGCCGCGATCGAGGAGACGCTGGCGGCGGGCGACTGAGGCGGCAGCCGGGCAGCACCCCTGCCTGCATACCGCTCGACCGTCGCCGCTGCCGCGCCCCGATCGGCCAGCGGCCTCAGCCGCCCGAAACGCGGCGGGTGGCGCCGGGCGATGGCAGACGCCCTACGCCAGGTACTTCCCGAACCAGGCCAGCGTGCGCTCCCACGCCAGCGTCGCCGCGGCCTTGTCGTAGCGCGGGGTGGAGTCGTTGTGGAAACCGTGCTGGGTGCCGGGGTAGATGTAGGCCTCGTAGGTCTTGTGGTTGGCCTTCAGCGCGGCCTCGTAGGCGGGCCAGCCGGCGTTGACGTTGCGGTCTTCCTGCGCGTAGTGCAGCAGCAGCGGCGCGCGGATGGCGGGCACCTCCTCCGCGCGCGGCTGGCGTCCGTAGAACGGCACCGCCGCCGCCAGTTCCGGGTAGGCCACCGCCGCCGCGTTGGCCACGCCGCCGCCGTAGCAGAAGCCGGTGATGCCCACCTTGCCGGTGGTGCGCCCGTCGGCCAGCAGGTACTCGATGGCGGCGAAGAAGTCGTTCATCAGCTTCTGCGGGTCCACCTGCGCCTGCAGCGCGCGGCCCTTGTCGTCGTTGCCCGGGTAGCCGCCGACCGAGCTGAGCCCGTCCGGCGCCAGCGCCAGGTAGCCGGCCTTGGCCACGCGCCGGGCCACGTCCTCGATGTAGGGGTTCAGGCCCCGGTTCTCGTGCACCACCACCACCCCCGGCACCGGTGCCTTGGCCGCGGCCGGCCGCACCAGGTAGCCGCGCACCTGGCCGTGGCCCTTGGGCGAGGGATAGTCGATGTACTCGGCCACGATGTCCGGATCGGTGAACTCCACCTGCGTGGCCAGCGCGTAGTCGGGGCTCAGCGCGGACAACAGGGCGGTGGCCGACATCCCGGCCACCGCGAACGCGGCGGCCCGGTCCAGGAACTGGCGGCGGCTGATGCGGCCGTGCACGTAGCCGTCGTACAGCTCCAGCAGTTCGGGGGCGAAATCCTTGGCGGTCAGGCGGGTCATGGCGGGCTCCGTCGGGACAATGGCCCCGCGAAGATAGCAACTTGCCGCGGACATGCCAGCGAAGGCCCCGCCGCTCCCGCCCCCGGCATGCATGGCGACGGCCAGGGCGCCGCGCGCATTGCCAGCCGCGCCACGGCCGGCATGCGCCCCAGCCGCCCAATCCCGGCAGCGGCACGATGCCGCCGGCCAGGATTGCCCGGCCCTGCTGGAACGCCACCTCGCTGCCCTCGCCGTCGAGCGTGCAGGCGACGACGCAGTCATCCCTCGGACCCGGGCTTTCGCATCGCGTGCGCCACGGCCGGCACGCCGCCAGGGAGCGACTCGGACCGGGGACAAAGGATGCGGGACCGGGGCCATCGCGACGGAAGCCTCGCTCCGCTGCCTGCCCCGGGCGTGGCGTCGGCAGCGGCGGCCGGCTCGACCGGCCCTTGCCTCCGGCCGCATGCCGCCCCATCTCCGGGGTCATTCGTACCGTCACTCCCGGAGCCCCGCATGACCTCTCCCCTCGCCGGAAACGGCAAGCAACGCATCGCCGCCCTGTTCCGCGAGGTGCTGCAGGCGCCGGCGCTGGACCTGGAAGCCGTCCAGGCGTACTTCGATCCGGCCTATGTGCAGACCGTCGATGGCACCACGCTGGACCATGCCGGCTTCGTCGCCCACATGCGCAAGCAGAAGGAGGCGATCGCCTCGATGGAGGTGGATTTCCTGGCCATGGCCGAGGACGGCGACACGGTGTTCACCAACCACGTGGTCACCGCGACCAAGAAGGATGGCGACACCGTGGTGGTCAAGGTGATCGCGCAGTTCGTGTTCAAGGACGGCCGCCTGGTCCGCTGCGACGAACTGACCCGGCTGCTGCAGGGCGGCCACGACGATCGCGACATCGGTTCGCGCCATTGATGGTCGCGCCATTGAGCGGCATCGGCAGGCTGCGCTCCAGCCGCGACTGACGCCTGCGCGCGCCGGGCGAATCGTGCGCTGGACGGCCCGTCTCATAGGCTGAGACGTCCCTGTGCTCCCATGCCGTCCTTTGATCGACCAAGGGCGTCATGGCTTTCTCCCTCGCACCCCGTACCGAAGCCAGCGAACGGGCGCTGGCGACCACCGAGGGCCGGCCTTCGCGCGACGGCGCGCTGCTGACAGCGCGGCTGGAGCGGCGCTACGGCGACCGCATCACCGGCAGCTTCACGATCCCCGGCCGCGAGGGCGCCTACGCGCCGATCCCGGACGACGTGCCCGACGCGCTGAAGGCGGCGCTGAAGGCGCGCGGCATCGAGCGGCTGTATTCGCACCAGGCCGAGGCGTGGGCGGCTACCCAGCGCGGCGAACACGTGGCCGTGGTCACCCCCACCGCGTCGGGCAAGTCGCTGTGCTACACGCTGCCGGTGGTGAGCGCCGCGATGCAGGGCAACGCCAAGGCGCCCGCTTCAAAGGCACTTTTTCTGTTCCCGACCAAGGCGCTGGCGCAGGACCAGGTGGCCGAGCTGCTGGAGCTCAACCGCGCCGGCGAGCTGGAGGTGAAGGCCTTCACCTTCGACGGCGACACGCCGGGCGATGCGCGCCAGGCGATCCGCCTGCACGGCGACATCGTGGTCTCCAACCCGGACATGCTGCACCAGGCGATCCTGCCGCACCACACCAAGTGGGCGCAGTTCTTCGAGAACCTGCGCTACGTGGTGATCGACGAGGTGCATACCTACCGCGGCGTGTTCGGCAGCCACGTCACCAACGTGCTGCGCCGGCTCAAGCGCATCTGCGCGTTCTACGGCGTGCGCCCGCAGTTCATCCTGTGCTCGGCGACGATCGGCAACCCGCAGGCGCATGCCGAAGGCCTGATCGAGGACCGCGTGCACGCGATCACCGAGTCCGGCGCGCCCACCGGGCCGAAACATGTATTGCTGTGGAACCCGCCGGTGGTCAACGCCGACCTGGGCCTGCGCGCCTCGGCGCGCTCGCAGAGCAACCGCATCGCGCGCATCGCCATCAAGTCGGGCCTGAAGACCCTGGTGTTCGCGCAGACGCGGCTGATGGTGGAGGTGCTGACCAAGTACCTCAAGGACATCTTCGACCACGATCCGCGCAAGCCGCCGCGCATCCGCGCCTACCGCGGCGGCTACCTGCCGACCGAGCGGCGCGAGGTGGAGCGGGCGATGCGCGCCGGCCACATCGACGGCATCGTCAGCACCTCGGCGCTGGAGCTGGGCGTGGACATCGGTGCGCTCGACGTGGTCATCCTCAACGGCTATCCCGGCAGCGTCGCGGCGACCTGGCAGCGCTTCGGCCGCGCCGGCCGCCGCCAGCAGCCGGCGCTGGGCGTGCTGGTGGCCAGCAGCCAGCCGCTGGACCAGTACGTGGTGCGGCACCCGGACTTCTTCGCCGATGCCTCGCCCGAGCACGCGCGCATCGCCCCGGACCAGCCGCTGATCCTGTTCGACCACATCCGCTGCGCCGCGTTCGAGCTGCCGTTCGTGGCCGGCGACGGCTTCGGTCCGATCGACCCGGAGGTGTTCCTGCAGGCGCTGGCCGAGACCGAGGTGATCCACCGCGAGGGCGAGCGCTGGGAATGGATCGCCGACAGCTACCCGGCCAACGCGGTGAGCCTGCGCTCGGTCGCCGACGGCAACTTCGTGGTGGTCGACAAGACCGACGGCAAGCAGCAGATCATCGCCGAGGTCGACTACTCGGCCGCCGCGCTGACGCTGTACGAGGGCGCGATCCACATGGTGCAGAGCACGCCGTACCAGGTCGAGCGGCTCGACTGGGAGGGCCGCAAGGCCTACGTCACCCGCACCCACGTGGACTACTACACCGACAGCATCGACTTCACCAAGCTCAAGGTTCTGGACCGCTTCGACGGCGGCGCGGCCGGGCGCGGCGACAGCCACCACGGCGAGGTGCACGTGGTGCGGCGCGTGGCCGGCTACAAGAAGATCCGCTACTACACCCACGAGAACATCGGCTACGGCCCGGTCAACCTGCCCGACCAGGAGCTGCACACCACCGCGGTGTGGTGGCAGCTGCCGCAGGCCACGCTGCTGCGCGAGTTCGCCTCCCGGCAGGACGCGCTGGACGGCTTCCTCGGCGCCGCCTACGCGCTGCACATCGTCGCCACGGTGGCGGTGATGGCCGACGCGCGCGACCTGCAGAAGGCGGTGGGCAACGGCGACGGCGCCTGGTTCGCGGTGGCCGACCAGGGCGGGCGCGGGCAACTGCGCGGTACCGAGTCCGAAGGCGGGGTGGAACTTCAGCAAAGCTTCGTCCCCACCGTGTACCTGTACGACAACTTCCCCGGCGGCGTCGGCCTGAGCGAGCCGCTGTGGCAGCGCCAGGCCGAGCTGGTGCAGCGCGCGGACGAACTGGTGCGCCGCTGCGACTGCAAAGCCGGCTGCCCGGCCTGTGTCGGCCCGGTGCTGGCGGCCAGCGAGGACGGCCAGGGCGAATCGCCGAAGACCCTGGCATTGAAGGTGCTGGGCCTGCTTGCGGGCGACGCCTTGGAAACGGCATCTGCCGACGCCCGGGCGCTGGATGTGCCCGCATGAGCCTGAGCCTGGACAAGCTGCGGATGCTGCAGCGGCAGACGGGGCGCAAGGTTCCTGAGCCACGCGGTGAATCCGGGACGCTCTACCCTGTTCCGAACCGGGCTGCGCTGCCGGACGATGCCCAGGCCAGTGACGGCCCGATAACCGACGGTGGATCGCTACAGCGGCAAAGCACCCCTCCCCAACCCTCCCCTTGCTTCGCAAAGGGAGGGGGCAGAGAGCTGGGCGGCTCTGGGCGTTACGGCGATTCCAGCCCCCTCCCTTTCGCGCAGCGAAGGGGAGGGTTGGGGAGGGGTGCTCCTGCTCCTGCTCCTGCTCCTGCTCCTGCTCCTGCTCCTGCTCCTGCTCCTGCTCCTGCTCCTGCTCCTGCTCCTGCTCCTGCTCCTGCTCCTGCTCCTGCTCCTGCTCCCACGCCCACGCCCACGCCCACGCCAACAGACACCCAGCCGCTCCCCGGCACAGCGACGAAGCGCAGTCCATCCCCGCTCGACGGCCTGCGCCGCCTGCTGGCCCAGCGCGAGCGCAGCATCGCGCCGGCAGCAGCCACCTACCCGCGCCCCGCCAGCACCGACCGCGCCCTGCCCGGCAGCGAGATCGCCCCCGGCCTGCGCCTGGTCGAGGCCTTCCTGCCGCAACCGGTGCCGCGCACGGCGCTGTCGCTGGCCTTCGCCAAGCGCGAGGGCGAGCAGGTGCGCCCGCATGACCTGCTGTTCTTCGACACCGAGACCACCGGCCTGGCCGGCGGCACCGGCACCCGCGCCTTCATGATCGGCGCCGCCGACTGGGTTCGCGACGGTGCCGGCGGCGAAGGCCTGCGCGTGCGCCAGCTGCTGATGACCACGATGGCGGCCGAGCCGGCGATGCTGGAGACCTTCGCCGGCTGGCTGGCCGACACCACGGTACTGTCCAGCTACAACGGCCGCTGCTACGACGCGCCGCTGCTCAAGACCCGTTACCGGCTGGCGCGGCGCGGCGATCCGATCACGCCGCTGGACCACGTCGACCTGCTGTTCCCCACCCGCCGCCGCTACCGCGGCACCTGGGAGAACTGCCGGCTGGCGACCATCGAGCGCCAGCTGCTGCGGATCGTGCGCGAGGACGACCTGCCCGGTTCCGAGGCCCCCGCCGCGTGGCTGAACTACCTGCGCGGCGGCAGCGCCCGCAACCTGCGCCGCGTGGCCGAGCACAACCACCAGGACGTGGTGACGCTGGCGCTGCTGTTCCAGCGGCTGGTCGCGGCCGAAAGCGAAGACCACGAGATCCTGCCGATGACGGAACTGCCGTGAGGCGGCGGCGCCACCGGTCCCGCACGGCGTGGCCCGGATAGGCGCCGCGCACCCAGGCCACGGGATGCTACCGGCCCAGCTCCGGGCTTGCGAACAACTCCACCGCGTAGTCGATGAACGCCCGCACCTTGGGCAGGCGCTGGCGGCCCGCTGGCCACAGCAGCCAGCGCTCGCTGCCGCGCAGTTCGCCGCAGGCATCGGCCAGTACCGGCAGCAGCCGACCGTCGGCGAACGCCGGCGCGGTCACGTACTCGGGCATCAGCGCGATGCCCAGGCCGGCCAGGACCGCCACCCGCAGCGCATCCGGATCGGTGAACAGCAGCATCTGCGGGAGCGCCTGCGCGTTCGCCAGCGGCCAGGCACGCACGCGGCCGTCGCCGGGATGGCGGTAGCGCAGCAGGTCGTGGCCGGCGAGCGCGGCCAGCGTGTCCGGCAGCCCCCTGCGGCGCACATAATCCGGGGCCGCGCACAACGCCAGGCGCTCGCGTCCCAGCGCGCGCGCCTGCAGGCCGGAGTCGGGCAGCGGGCCGGTACGCAAGGCCACGTCGACGCCGGTGCCCACCAGATCGATGGCACGGCCCTCGAAGTCGATCTCCAGCCCCACCAGGGGATAGCGCGCGCGAAAGCCCGCCAGCGCCGGCAGCACCAGCGCCTTGCCGATGGCCGGGGCCAGGCTCAGGCGCAGCCGCCCGCGCGGCACGCCGTCGTGCTGGGCCAGGGCATCGACGGCATCGCCGGCGGCGGCGAGGATGCGCTCGGCCGGCGGCAACAGCAATCGGCCGGCCTCGGTCAGCCCCAGGCTGCGGGTGGTGCGCGCGAACAGGCGCACGCCAACCCGCGCCTCCAGCCGCTGCACCGCCTTGGCGACACCCGACGGCGACATGCCCAGCACGGTGGCGGCACGCGCGAAGCCGCCCAGGCGGGCGCTGTGGACGAAGGCCGCCAGCGCCGAGCCGGCCTGGTCGAGCAGGGCATTGGCGACGTCCAGGCGTCGAAGTTCGGACATGGAATGCATTTTACCGGTGCGTATGTCGGCAAATACTGCCGGATCCGACCATCAGCGAGAATCCATCCGATGCCCACCCCTCCATCCGCCGTGCGCCAGCTGCGCCTCGTCGTCGAAGCCGACGACTACGATGCCGCGCTGCGTTTCTATCGCGACGTGCTCGGCATGCCCGAGCAGGCCGCCTTCCAGGGCGAGGGCGATGCCCGGGTCGCCATCCTCGATGCGGGACGCGCCACCCTGGAACTCGCCAACCCGGCACAGAAGCGCATGATCGACCGGGTCGAGGCCGGCGGCGCGCAGAGTCCACGGCTGCGGCTGGCCCTGCAGGTGGACGACGCCGTGGCGGCCACCGAGGTGGCCCGCCTGGGCGGAGCGCGCGTGATCGCCGCGCCGCGGACGACGCCGTGGGGTTCGCTGAACGCCCGCCTGGAGGCCCCGGCCGCCCTGCAGGTCACCCTGTTCCAAGAGCCGGAGTCCGGCTGATACGGTAGGCGTCCCCCGCCGCGTCCGGTTGTCGCCACGCTCACCCGCGGCGCGGCACAATCCGCAGCCACAACGCCGGAGACGTGACGCCCATGCGTATTTCCCTGCTCCTTCCCGCCGCCTGCCTGTTCTCCCTCGGCGCCTGCGCCAGCCCACCCGCCCCGGCGCCGTCCGAACCGCCGCAGGCCGCACCGGTCGACGGCGGCGCGGCCTGCCGGCCCGAGGCACTCGAAGGCTTCGTCGGCCAGGTCGCCAGCGAGGCAGTGGTGAAGAAGGCGGTCGCCGAATCCGGTGCGCGCCATGCGCGCGTCGCCAAGCCCGGCATGGCGATGACCATGGATTTCCGCCAGGACCGGCTGACCATCATGGTCGACGCGCAGAACCGGATCGAATCGATCAGCTGCGGCTGAGTGGCGCCGGCCCCTGGCGCCGTCAGCCGTGCGGCCCGCCCATCACCGGCAGCACCGCGCCGCTGACGTAGCTGGCGGTCACCGGCGAGGCCAGGAACACGTAGGCCGGCGACAGCTCCTCCGGCTGCGCCGGGCGCCCCATCGCGCTGTCCCTGCCGAACGCGGCCACGTCCTTGGCGCGCTTGTCGGCCGGGTTGAGCGGCGTCCATACCGGGCCGGGCGCGACCGCGTTGACGCGGATGCCGCGCGGCTGCAGCTGGCTGGCCAGCGCCATCGTGAAGGCGTGGATCGCGCCCTTGGTGGCGGAATAGTCCAGCAGCGACTTGCTGCCGAACAGGCCGGTCTCCGAGCCGGAATTGACGATGCTGCCGCCCTGGCGAAGGTGCGGGACCGCCGCGCGCGCCATGTGGAAGTAGCCGCCTATGTTGGTCTCCAGGGTCTGCCGGATGTGCTCGTCGCTGAGTTCCTCGATGGCATCGCAGTGCAGCTGGAAGGCGGCGTTGTTGACCAGCACGTCGAGCCCGCCGAAGGCCTCCACGGTCTGCGCCACCGCGGCATCGCAGAACGCGCTGTCCCTGACGTCGCCCGGGATCAGCAGGCAGCGCCGGCCTTCCTTCTCCACGTGCTCGCAGGTGAGCTGGGCATCGTCGTGCTCGTCGAGGTAGACGATGGCCACGTCGGCGCCTTCGCGCGCGAACAGCACCGCCACCGCGCGGCCGATGCCCGAGTCGCCGCCGGTGACGATCGCGCTCATGCCCTTGAGCTTGCCGCTGCCCTGGTACTCCACCGCCAGGAAGCGCGGCTGCAGCTCCAGCTCGTGCTCGTTGCCCGGCTTGCGCAGGTGCTGGGCCGGCATCTTCACCGGCTGCCGGCGCTTGCCGGCCTGTGCCGCGCCCGCTTTCCGCTTCTGCGCGGGTGCGCCTTGCCGGCGCCTGTCGCCGGCATCCACCTGGCGCTGCAGCGCACGCTGCTGCCGCACCACCGTCGCGGTGGCGGCCTTGGGGGTCTTGCCGGTGGTCTTCTTCGCCGCCGTCTTGGCGGTGGCTGTCTTCTTGCGGGTTGCCATCGGTCGTCTCCGTGGTGGTGATCGGGATTGGCCGGGCCAGCGCGGCAGGCACCTCGTGGACCGCGCAAGCGGAGCAATCGCAGCTGCCAAGGACCGCAGCTGCGCTCGTGCCCGCTGCGCGGTCAGTGCGCCCCGGGGCCTCGCTCGCCCATGCCGGTCGCAGGTCCAATCTGCCGCGGCCGGCGCACAGCCAGGGTGAAGCCGCCGGCAAGGATTCGTGGATTTTCATCCGCCGCACACGCCCCAGTGAGCACTCTCCGGGCAGATATCCGATGGAGACCACCATGATTCGCCTGCTCGTTCCCATTGCCGCGGCGGCGGCCCTCAGTGCCTGCGCTTCCACCCAGCTCGCCCAGGTGCAGCCGCTCGACGGCGTGATCTCCGGCCAGTGCCATGTGGACGCCGTGCGCGGCGCCGCCGGCCTGGCGGCCTCCAACACCACCGTGGAACGCGCGCGGGTGGACAGCGACAGCCTGCAGGCGCAGGTGGTGCGCGGACCGCGCGCCGATGCCGGAGCCACCGCCAGCGGCGTGGGCGATGCGGCGCAGGGCGCCGAACAGAGCGGGGGCGAGCGCCTGACCATCGAGGTCGGGCCCACCAACAACATCACCGCGATCTACTGCGGCTGAGCACGGACGCCTGATGTCGGCGGCGTCATCCAGGCCATTCACACGGGAGTGCGGCGATGACTCAATGGATGCCTGTAGTACTGATCGGACTGCTGCTGTTCTGGCTGCTGCCGTGGCTGGCGATCCTGTCGTGCCGCCGCCGTCATGGCCACCGCCCCACGACCGACCGGGCGGACGCCGCGGCCGAGGACCGGATCCGGCAACGCGGCTAGGGTCGGATGTCGATCGCGCGCGCGGGCCGCGATGAGGTGATGACGCTATCGTGGTGGCTGGCGGTGCCAGCGAAACGCAGCCGTCTCCCTAGTTGTCGCGATGGGATCTCCCGGTAAGGCCTCATCGCGACCGAAGTCGCTCCTACATCGATCCTACATCGCTCCTACAGGCCGCTGGCACGCCGATGGCCTCATCGCCTGCCGGACCGCCGCCGCGCACGCTGGGCGCAGGCAAGGAAGCGCAGCGCGGCCTGCTCCCACTGGCGCGGACCGCGCGTGCTCGCCGCCAGGCCCTGCAGGCGGCCGCTGCGCCAGCCGTCGAACACGCATGGATCGATGTATGCCTTGCGGCAGACCGCCGGCGTGTTGCCCAGCACCTCGGCCACCTCGGCGACCACCTCGTTCTGCACCTGCTTGAGCGCGCGCTCGCTGCCGCGCTCGGGCAGCGGCAGCCGCGCCAGCGCCTGCAGCGCCGCCAGGGTGCCGCCCCAGGTACGGAAGTCCTTGGCGGTGAAGTCCTCGCCCATGGCCTGGCGCAGGTAGTCGTTGACCTGCCCCGAATCCACCGGCTGCAGCGCGCCGTCGTCGTCGCGGTACTGGAACAGGGCCTGCCCCGGCAGCTGCTGGCAGGCATGGATCAACCGCGCCAGGCGCTTGTCGTCCACCTCGATCTCCTGCTCCTGCCCGCTCTTGCCGCGGAACTTCAGCCGCGCGCGGCCGCCGCGCACGAATTCCAGGTGGCGGTTGCGCAGCGTGGTCAGGCCGTAGGAACGGTTGCTGCGCGCGTACTCGCTGTTGCCCACGCGCACCAGGGTGTCGGCCATCAGCGCCACCACCAACGCCAGCACCTTCTGACGCGGGAAGCCGGGCAGCGCCAGGTCGCTGCGCAGGCGCCGCCGCAGCCTCGGCAAGGCCTTGCCGAAGGCGACGATGCGCTCGAACTTGCCGTCGCCGCGCACCTGTGCCCAGTCGGCGTGATAGCGGTACTGCTTGCGGCCGCGGGCATCGCGCCCGGTGGCCTGCAGGTGGCCCTGCGGGTCCAGGCAGATCCACACCTGGGTATAGGCCGGCGGGATCGCCAGCGCGCGGATCCGCGCCAGCGTGGCGGCGTCGCCGACCTTGCCGCCATCGGGCAGCCGGTAGCCGAAGCCGCGGCCCGCCCGGCGCCGCGCGATGCCCGGCTCGCTATCGCTGACGTAGACCAGCCCGGCCGCGCGTGCCACGGCCGGGGCGTCGCCGTTGTCGTTGGGGGGAGTGCGGCGTTGCGAGGACGGCATCGTGCGGTTTCCGGGCGAAACGCCGATTGTCGACAGCGTCGCCGCTAGGCGGCGTCAACGCACGCCGCGAGCGGCCGCCCGGTCCCATCCGCATTCGAAGCCCTTATGCTTGGATGCATTCCGTTTCCCCATGGAGCCACGATGATCCTGCACGCATCCTTCCTGCGCACCGCCGTCATCGCCGCCGCGCTGGCCCTGCCGCTGGCCGCCTGCAATGCGCCGCAGCCCGACGAACAGGAGGCCGCCAGCGCCCAGGCCCAGGCCGCCGCCGAGCACGCCGCCACGCCGACCCCGGAAGCCTCGCCGCAGCCGCCGCCGGCCGGCAGCTGCGAGGCCGCCCAGGTGCAGGGGCTGGTCGGCCAGGCCGTCAGCGACGCCCTCGCCGAGCAGGCCCGCATCGACGCCGGCGCCAGCACCGTGCGCATCCTGCGGCCCGACCAGCCGGTGACGCTGGAGTTCGACGGCAACCGCCTGAACATCGAGGTGGACACCGCCAGCGCCATCACCGGGGTGCGTTGCGGCTGACCGGGCCGGCACCTAGTCGAAAACCCTTTCCCCTCAATATCTTGGCGAGGCCTCCCGGCGGGGCCTCGTTGCAGATGCAACAGCAGTTGCGGCACCGCATCAACTGTGCTTAAGTCGATCATCCGGTGACTTCAACAAGCGCTCCACGGACAGGGCGGGGACGGATGTCGCCGCTTTCCCGGATCGCTTCTTGAGGCAAGACGATGGCCCCCCGCAACCGCCAAGGGCTTTACAACCCACTGGATGAGCGCGATGCCTGTGGTTTCGGCATGATCGCGCAACTGGACGACCAGCCCTCGCGGGCCCTGGTCGACACCGCCATCGCCGCGCTGTCGCGCATGACCCACCGCGGCGGCGTCGCCGCCGACGGCCTGACCGGCGACGGCTGCGGCCTGCTGATCCGCAAGCCCATCCCGTTCCTGCGCGCCCTGGCCGCCGATGCCGGCATCGCGGTCGGCGCGCGCTTCGCCGCCGGCGTGGTGTTCCTGCCGCGCGATGCCGACGCCGCCGCACGCTGTCGCGACGCGCTCGAAGGGGAACTGCTGCGCGCCGGCAGCACGCCGCGCGGCTGGCGCATCGTGCCCACCGACGACAGCGTCTGCGGCGAACTCGCCAAGGACACCCTGCCGCACATCGAGCAGCTGTTCGTCGACGCCGGCGAAGGCCAGGACGACAACGGCTTCGCCCTGGCCCTGTTCCTGGCGCGCCGCCGCGCCGAGCAGCGCCTGCGCGAGCAGGCCGACTTCTACGTCACCACGCTCTCGCCCAACGGCATCGCCTACAAGGGCATGGTGCTGCCGGACAAGCTGAGCACGTTCTACCCGGACCTGCAGCGCAGCGACCTGGCCTCCAGCGCCATCGTGTTCCACCAGCGCTTCTCCACCAACACGCTGCCGCGCTGGCCGCTGGCGCACCCGTTCCGGCTGCTCGCCCACAACGGCGAGATCAACACCATCGAGGGCAACCGGCGCTGGGCGCAGGCGCGCAGCAAGGTGTGGAAGACCCCGCGCTTCGACATCGCCGAGTTCGACCCGGTGATCTCCATGCACGGCTCCGATTCGCAGAGCCTGGACAACATGCTGGAGCTGATGATCGCCGCCGGCATGGACCTGCTGCAGGCGCTGCGCATCCTGGTGCCGCCGGCCACCCAGGCGCTGGAGTTCAAGGACGCCGACCTGGCCGCGTTCTACGAGTTCCACGGCCTGAATACCGAGCCCTGGGACGGCCCGGCCGGCATCGTCGCCTGCGACGGCCGCTACGCCGCCTGCATGCTCGACCGCAACGGCCTGCGCCCGGCGCGCTGGATGCTCAGTTCCGACCGCCATTTCCTGGTCGCCTCCGAGGCCGGCGTGTGGGAGCTGCCGGCAGAGCGCGTGACCCGCAAGGGCAAGCTCGGCCCCGGCGAGATGATGGCGATCGACCTCAAGCGCGGCGACCTGCTCGACAGCGACGCCATCGACCGCATCAACCGCGCCCGCGCGCCGTACAAGCAGTGGCTGCACCAGGGCCTGACCTACCTGCAGACCGAGCTGATCGACCCGTCGCTGGTCGAGGAGCCGTTCGACGAGGCCACGCTGCGGACCTTCCACAAGCTCTACCAGCTCTCCAGCGAGGAGCTGGAGCAGGTGCTGCGGCCGCTGGCCGAGACCGAGCAGGAAGCCACCGGCTCGATGGGCGACGACACCCCCATCGCCGTGCTCAGCACCCGCACGCGGCAGCTGTACGACTACTTCCGCCAGGCCTTCGCGCAGGTCACCAACCCGCCGATCGACCCGCTGCGCGAAGGCATCGCGATGTCGCTGTCCACCCAGCTCGGCAAGGAGACCAACATCTTCCATGTCGGCGCGGAGACGGTGAACCACATCCTGCTCGACTCGCCGGTGCTGTCCCAGCGCAAGCTGCGCCAGCTGCTGCAGATGGCGCCGTACGACCAGGCGCATGCGGTGATCGACCTGTCCTACGCCCCCGAGGACAGCCTGAAGTCCGCGCTGGAGCGCATCTGCGCACAGGCCGAGCAGGCCGCGCGCGACGGCAAGGTCATGCTGCTGCTGTCCGACCGCTACCCGGCCCCCGGGCGGCCGATGGCGCACGCGCTGCTGGCCACCGGCGCGGTCCACCACCACCTCTCGCGGGCGGGACTGCGCTGCGACGTCAACCTGATCGTCGAGACCGGCACCGCGCGCGACGCGCACCACATGGCCTGCCTGATCGGCTTCGGCGCCACCGCGGTGTACCCGTACCTGGCCTACCAGACCCTGTTCGACCTGGGCCGGCGCGGCATCCTCAAGCTCAAGAAGGGCGGCGAGTTCACCCAGATCGGCCGCAGCTACCGCAAGGGCCTGCTCAAGGGCCTGTCCAAGATCATCTCCAAGATGGGCATCTGCACCATCGCCAGCTACCGCGGCGCGCAGCTGTTCGAGATCCTCGGGCTGGAACCGGACGTGATCGAGCTGTGCTTCCCAGAGACCCATTGCCGCATCGGCGGCGTCGGCCTGGCGCGGCTGGACACCGAGGCGCGGCAGCTGTCCGAGCGCGCCTGGAACGAACTGGCCCGGCCGGAGATCGGCGGCGTGCTCAAGTACGTGCACGGCGGCGAATACCACATGTTCAACCCGGACGTGGTGATGAGCCTGCAGCGCGCCACCCGCAGCGGCGAGTGGGCCGACTGGCAGCAGTACGTGGAGGCGGTGCACGCACGGCCGCCATCGGCGCTGCGCGACCTGCTGCAGCTGAAGCAGGCGCCGGTACCGACCCCGCTCGACGAGGTCACCCCGGCCGACGACATCCTGCGCCGCTTCGACACTGCCGCGATCAGCCTGGGCGCGCTCTCGCCCGAGGCGCACGAGGCGCTGGCCATCGCCATGAACCGCCTGGGCGGGCGCTCCAACTCCGGCGAGGGCGGCGAGGACCCGGCCCGCTACGGCACCGAGAAGCGTTCCAAGATCAAGCAGGTGGCCTCCGGCCGCTTCGGCGTCACCCCCGAGTACCTGGTCAACGCCGAGGTACTGCAGATCAAGGTCGCCCAGGGCGCCAAGCCCGGCGAGGGCGGCCAGCTGCCCGGCCACAAGGTCAACGAGCTGATCGCGCGGCTGCGCTACGCCAAGCCCGGCATCGGCCTGATCTCGCCGCCGCCGCACCACGACATCTACTCCATCGAGGACCTGGCACAGCTGATCTACGACCTCAAGCAGGTCAACCCGACCGCGCTGGTGTCGGTCAAGCTGGTCAGCCATGCCGGCGTGGGCACGATCGCCGCCGGCGTGGTCAAGGCCGGCGCCGACCTGATCACCGTGTCCGGCCACGACGGCGGCACCGGCGCCAGCCCGATCAGCTCGATCCACCATGCCGGCGTGCCGTGGGAACTGGGCGTGGCCGAGTCGCACCAGGCACTGGTGGCCAACGACCTGCGCTCGCGCGCCATCCTGCAGACCGACGGCGGCCTGAAGACCGGCCTGGACGTGGTCAAGGCGGCGCTGCTGGGCGCGGACAGCTTCGGCTTCGGCACCGCGCCGATGATCGTGCTCGGCTGCAAGTACCTGCGCATCTGCCACCTCAACAACTGCGCCACCGGCGTGGCCACCCAGGACGAGCGCCTGCGCGCGCAGTACTTCAAGGGCCTGCCCGAGCGCGTGGAGAGCTTCTTCCACCTGCTCAGCCAGGAGGTGCGGCAATGGCTGTCGTACCTGGGCGCACGCTCGCTGGACGAGATCGTCGGCCGTACCGACCTGCTCGAGCAGATCCCGGCCAGCCCGCGCGAGGGCGTGCGCGTGGACCTGTCGCAGCTGCTGGGCAAGGCCGGCTACGAAGGCGGCCACTGCGCCGCCCAGCGCATGTACGAATCGCCCGACAGCCTGGCCACGCAGCTGGACGGCCAGCTGGCCGATGCCATCGTGCACAAGCGCGGCGGCGAGCACCGCTTCCTGATCCACAACACCGACCGCTCGATCGGCGCGCGCCTGTCCGGCGCCATCGCCCGTGCCCACGGCAACCACGGCATGGAGGATGCCCCGCTGACCCTGCGCTTCCGCGGCAGCGCCGGGCAGAGCTTCGGCGCCTTCAACGCCGGCGGCCTGAACCTGGAGGTCGAGGGCGAGGCCAACGACTACGTCGGCAAGGGCATGGCCGGCGGCCGGCTGGTGATCCGGCCGCCGCGCGGGGCGCGTTTCGAGGCGCGCAGCACCGCCATCATCGGCAACACCTGCCTGTACGGCGCCACCGGCGGCGAGCTGTTCGCCGCCGGCCGTGCCGGCGAGCGCTTCGCGGTGCGCAACTCCGGCGCGCTGGCGGTGGTGGAAGGCGCCGGCGACCACTGCTGCGAATACATGACCGACGGCATCGTGCTGGTGCTGGGCAAGGTCGGGCTGAACTTCGGCGCCGGCTTCACCGGTGGCCTGGCCTACGTGCTCGACATCGAGCGCGACTTCGTCGACCGCTTCAACCACGAGCTGATCGACATCCACCGCATCTCCGCCGAAGGCTTCGAGAACCACCGCCAGCACCTGCACCGGCTGATCAGCCGCCACCGCGAGCTGACCGGCAGCATCTGGGCGCAGCAGATCCTGGACGAGTTCCGCGACTACATCGGCAAGTTCTGGCTGGTCAAACCCAAGGCCGCCAGCATCGAGTCGCTGACCGAGTCGCTCAGGCGGGCGGCGTGAACGCCGCCTTCGCCGGGATTCGGGATTCGGGATTGGGGATTCGCAAAAGCGCATCCCGCCGGATTTCCGCTCCCCGAATCCCCAATCCCCATTCCCGAATCCCAGCCCTATGAGCCGCAAGCAAGCCTTCCAATTCCTCGACCTGCCGCGCGAAATGCCGCGACGCATCCCGGTCGAGCTGCGCACCTCCGGCGACTGGGGCGAGCTGTACGGCAAGTTCGGCCTGCCCGAGGCCCAGCACCAGGCCGGGCGCTGCCTGGACTGCGGCAATCCCTACTGCAGCTGGAAGTGCCCTGTGCACAACGCCATCCCGCAGTGGCTGCAGCTGGTGCAGGAAAACCGCATCGAGGAAGCCGCCGCGCTGTGCCACTCGACCAACCCGCTGCCCGAGGTCTGCGGCCGCGTCTGTCCGCAGGACCGCCTGTGCGAAGGCAGCTGCACGCTGGAGGAATTCGGCGCGGTCACCATCGGCGCGGTGGAGAAGTTCATCGTCGATAGCGCGCTGGCGGCCGGCTGGCGGCCGGACCTGAGCAAGGTCGAGCCGACCGGCAAGCGGGTGGCGGTCGTCGGCGCCGGCCCCGCCGGGCTGTCCTGCGCCGACCGCCTGGCGCGCGCCGGCATCCAGGCGGTGGTCTACGACCGCTACGAGCAGATCGGCGGCCTGCTGCAGTTCGGCATCCCCAGCTTCAAGCTGGACAAGTCGGTGATCGCCAAGCGCCGCGAAGTGCTGGAAGGCATGGGCGTGGAATTCCGCCTCGGCGTGGAGATCGGCAGCGACGTCGCCATCGAACAGCTGCTGGAGGAATATGACGCGGTGTTCCTCGGCACCGGCGCCTACCGCTACACCGACGGCGGCCTGCCCGGGCAGGAACTCAAGGGCGTGTTGCCGGCGCTGCCGTTCCTGGTGCAGAACGCCCGCATCGTCGGCGGCAACGACCCATGGGGACGTCCGATTGCCGGCTGGGAAGACAAGATCATGCTGCCCGACCTCAACGGCAAGCGCGTGGTGGTGCTCGGAGGCGGCGACACCGGCATGGACTGCGTGCGCAGCGCGATCCGCCTGGGTGCGGCCAAGGTCACCTGCGCCTATCGCCGGGACGAGCAGAACATGCCGGGATCTGCGCGCGAGGTAGCGAACGCGCGTGAGGAAGGGGTGCGTTTTCTGT
>NZ_JAJOZS010000016.1:0-51723 GCF_021168555.1 Stenotrophomonas sp. MMGLT7
TGGGGCTCTACCGGTAGAGCCCCATCGCGACTGAAGTCGCTCCTACAGTCGCTCCTGCACGAGGGCCCGCCCGCGGTCAGTAGGCGAACGCCTCGAACAGCGGGTCCACGCTGCCCTGCCACGCACCGTGGAACAGCTCCAGCTTGCGGTCGGCCGCGGTGAGCCCGGAGCCGGCGATCTGCAGCAGCGGATCGAGGTACTGCGACTCGTCGCTGCCGCTGCCATCGATGCGGGCGCGGCGGCGCAGGCCTTCGACGGCGATGTCCAGCGCGCGCGCGGCCAGCTCGCGCACGGTCTCGTTGCGGAACGGCAGGCGCAGGCCGTGCCTGGGCACGCCGTCGCGCAGGGCATGGCGCTCGGCCAGGGTGAAGTCCTTGACCAGGTCCCAGGCCGCGTCCAGCGCGGTGGCGTCGTACAGCAGGCCCACCCAGAACGCCGGCAGCGCCAGCAACCGGTCTTCGGTGCCGGCATCGGCGCCGCGCATCTCCAGGTACTTCTTCAGCCGCACCTCGGGGAAGGCGGTGGTCATGTGATCGGACCAGTCGCGCAGCGTCGGCAGCACGCCGGGCAGCGCCGGCAGCCGCCCGGCCAAGAAGTCGCGGAAGCTCTGCCCGGCGGCATCGACGTAGGTGCCGTCGCGATAGCTGAAGTACATCGGCACGTCGAGCAGGTAGTCGACGTAGCGCTCGTAGCCGAAGCCGTCCTCGAACACGAAGTCGAGCATGCCGGTGCGGCCGGCGTCGGTGTCGGTCCAGATGTGCGAGCGCCAGCTCTGGTAGCCGTTGGGCCGGCCTTCGGTGAACGGCGAATCGGCGAACAGCGCGGTGGCGATCGGCTGCAGCGCCAGCGACACGCGGAACTTCTTCGCCATGTCCGCCTCGTCGGCGTAGTCGAGGTTGACCTGCACCGTGCAGGTGCGGGTCATCATGTCCAGCCCGAGCTTGCCGACCCGCGGCATGTAGTCGCGCATGATCCGGTAGCGGCCCTTGGGCATCCACGGCATTTCCTCGCGCCGCCATTTCGGCTGGAAGCCCATGCCGAAGAAGCCCAGGCCCAGCTCGCCGGCCACTTCGCCGACCTCGCGCAGATGCAGGCCCAGCTCGTCGCGGGTCTGGTGGACCGTCTGCAGCGCGGCGCCGGACAGTTCCAGCTGCCCGGCCGGCTCCAGCGTCACCGAGGCGCCGTCGCGCAGCAGCGCGATGGTGTGGCCATTCTCCTGGTCCGCTGTCCAGCCGAAGCGGGTCAGCCCCCGCAGCAGCGCCTCGATGCCGCGCTCGCCGTCGAACGCCGGCGGGCGCAGGTCGTCGCGGCGAAACCCGAACTTCTCGTGCTCGGTGCCGATGCGCCACTGCGCGGCCGGCTTCTCGCCGGAAGCCAGCGTGGCGACCAGCTGGGCGCGGTCGGTGATCGGCGTATCGGCAACGTGGCTGGGACTCGACAAGGGCAGGCTCGCATGACGGGGGGAACGGGGCCAGGACAGCGGCCCGGTCTCGCAAGGGCGGGACTATAGCGTGCCGGCCGTCACCGCCGTATCGCCACCGACGGGGTTGCTGTTTTCCATTCGCCGCCGGCCATGGCCGGCGCGCGGCAGCCGTGCGCGACCGCAAACCGATAATCAATCCGGCGTGGCGGCGGCCGCGTTCGCTAAGCTGCGCACCCGATCCCCACCCCCGATACCGCATGACGCGACACCACCCCGAAGTGCATCGCGCCGGACGCGTCGGCTGGCTGCGTGCGGCCGTGCTCGGCGCCAACGACGGCATCGTCTCCATCGCCGGCCTGGTGGTGGGCGTGGCCGCCAGCCAGGCCTCGGCCGCCACCATCCTGGCCACCGGCGTCGCCGGCACCGTGGCCGCGGCGATGTCGATGGCCGCCGGCGAGTACGTCTCGGTGCAGACCCAGGCCGATACCGAACAGGCCGACCTGGCCATCGAGCGGCGCGAACTGCACCAGAGCCCGCAGGCCGAACTGGAGGAACTGGCCGCGATCTACCGCCAGCGCGGCCTGTCCGCCGCGCTGGCGCTGCAGGTCGCGCAGGAGCTGAGCGCCCACGACGCGCTGGCCGCGCATGCACGCGACGAACTGGGCATCACCCACGCGCTGCGGCCGCGGCCGGTACAGGCCGCACTGGCCTCGGCCGCGGCCTTCTGCGCCGGAGCGATCCTGCCGATCGGCGCGGCGCTGCTGGCGCCGGTGCAACACGTCGCTGCGGTGACCACCGCGGTCACGCTGGTGGGCCTTTCGATCACCGGTGTCCTCGCCGCCCGCGCCGGTGGCGCCTCGCCGTGGCGCGGCGCGCTGCGGGTGGTTTTCTGGGGTGCGCTGGCGATGGCCGCCGCGGCGCTGATCGGCCAGTTCTTCGATATCTCCGCCCTCTGAGGCGCGTCGTGATCGCAGTCGCGTAGCCGCGGCAGGCGAATCGCACCCGGGACGAAGACCATGGCTCGTCCGCATCCCGGGTCCGCGTCGCCCGCCGCGGCAGCGGATCGCGCTCGGCCGACCCGCACCGGCCCGTCCATGTAGCATCGCCCGGCCATGAACACTGCCACGCCCTTCCCCCATGCCCTGCTCGCGCAGATGGCGACACTCGTCGACTGCGGCCGCGCCGAGGGTTTCGTCTGCCTCAGCGCGCGCCGCGAGCACGGCGCCCGCTCGGTGGACATCCCGCGCCCGCAACTGACGATCCTGCTGCAGGGACGCAAGCAGGTGCGCACCGCGACGCGGTCGCTGCAGTTCGTGCCGGGCGACCTGCTGCTGGTCGCCCAGCCGTGCCGCATCGACATGGTCAATGTCCCCGATCCCGCCAGCGGTACCTACCTGAGCGCGGTGATCCCGTTGTGCGAGGAGGTGCTGGTCGCCGCGCGCGCGCTGTGGAACGAGCCGCTGCCGGCCGACACCGGCGATATCGCGCAGCTGCCCGCGGCCGAGTTCGAGCAGCCCCTGCTGCAGTGGCGCGCGTCCCTCGAGCAGGGCCGCTACATCGAGGCCCGCCTCGCCCTGGCGGCGCTGGTGGTGGCGCTGTGCCGGCGCGGCCACAGCGCGCTGTTGTTGCCGCCGCCGCCCAGCCTTGCCGCGCGCGTCCGCGCGCTGGTCGCCGCGCAACCGCAGCGCGACTGGCGCTCGCGCGACATCGAGGACCTGCTCGGGCTCAGCGGCGCCACCCTGCGCCGGCACTTGGCGGCCGAGCACACCTCGCTGCGCCGGCTGGTCGCCGACGCCCGCCTCGCGCATGCGATGGAACTGCTCTACACCACCCGCTGGCCGCTGAAGACCGTGGCCGCCAAGGTCGGCTACCGCTCCGCCAGCAGCTTCAGCCGCCGCTTCCAGCAACGCTACGGCCTGGACCCGGCGGACATCGGCAACGCCTGAGCCGGCCGGCGCATCCTCCCGCCATCGGCGGAAGGGCCGGGCACGCGGCCCGCCCACGCACGCCGAGCGCCCGGCGCAGGCGAATGAGCGATTCGCGCAGGCGTTCGCGGCCAGCATGGACCCACCGCGGCGACCGCCGCCCAGTCCCTGGAGGTCCCATGCCGTCTTCCCTGTCCCGCCGCCTGCTGGCCGCGCTTGCCCTGGCTGGCTGCATCCCGGCCGCGCAGGCGGTCGTCCCGGCCGGCCCGCCCGCTGTCCAGGTCCCCGGCGTCTACCGCCAGGTGATCGGCTCGCTGCACGTCACCGCCCTGTTCGACGGCACCGTCGCACTGTCGCGGCGGCAACTGCTCGGACTCGATGCAGCACAGGCGACGCGCCTGCTCGACCACCGCTACGTCCCCGAGGATGCCTCGGGCCTGCAGACCGCCGTCAACGCCTACCTGATCCAGCAGGGGCCGCACCTGCTGCTGGTCGACACCGGCACCGCCGGCTGCTTCGGTCCGGGCCTGGGCCAGGTGCTGGCCAACCTGCGCGCGGCCGGCTACGACCCGGCGCAGGTCGATGCCGTGCTGCTGACCCATGCCCACCCCGACCACCTGTGCGGCGCGCTCGATGAGCAGGGCCGCGAGGCCTATCCCAACGCCACGCTGTGGCTGTCCGAGGCCGACGCGGCCTACTGGCTGGACCCGGCCTCGGAAGCGGGCGCGCCGGAGGTCATCAGGCCGGCCTTCGCGCTGGCACGCAACGCCGTCGCCCCGTACCGGGCCGATGGCCGCCTGCGGCTGTTCAAGCCGGGCCAGGCGCTGCCCGGCAACGCCACCGCGCTGGACTCGCACGGGCATACGCCGGGACACGTGTCCTACCTGTTCGACGGCGGCCAGGGCGAGCGGCTGCTGGTGTGGGGCGACATCGTGCACTACCACGCCGTGCAGTTCGCCCGTCCGGACGCCTCGTTCGAGGCGGACAGCGACCGCGACGCGGCGATCGCCTCGCGCAGGACGCTGCTGGCGCAGGCGGCCGACCGCGGCTGGTGGGTGGCCGGGGCGCACATGCCGTTCCCCGGGCTGGGCCATGTGCGTCGCCAGGACCAGGCCTACGCCTGGGTGCCGGGCGAGTTCTCGCCGCTGCCCGAGGCGCCGTAGGCAGGCACTCTCCTTGAGCTGGTGAGCAAGGCAAGCCCCCTTCTCCCGCTTGCGGGGCTGGGCACCCTCGGGGTGGAAGGTGCCCGAAGGGCGGATGGGGGCTGCCGGGAGCACGGGAAAGCCACCGCAAAAGCCCCCCCATCCGGCGCTGCGCGCCACCTTCCCCCGCAAGCGGGAGAAGGAAAAGCCGCCTGGATCAGCCTGCCGGCGTCTCGTCCGCCACAGCCGGATTCAGCCCCAGCCAGCCGCCGACCACCTCGCGCGCCTCGTCCACGCCCTGCCTGGACTCGCCCGAGTACGCCTGCACCGTCACCGAGTCGGCAAAGCGCGAGGCCAGTTCCTTGCGCACCTTCTGCAGCGTCTGCGCCTGCTGGCCGCGGCCGAGCTTGTCGGCCTTGGTCAGCAGCGCGTGCGCCGGCAGCCCGCGATTGACCGCGTAGCCGAGCATCTGCAGGTCGTAGTCCTTGAGCGGATGGCGGATGTCCATCACCACCACCAGCCCCTTGAGCGCCTCGCGGGTGCGGAAATAGCGGTCGATGAAGGCCTGCCAGTGCGCCTGCAGCTCCTGCGGCACCTTGGCGTAGCCGTAGCCGGGCAGGTCCACCAGGTAGCGCTGCGGCTGCACCTCGAAGAACACCAGCTGCTGCGTGCGGCCCGGTGTCTTGGAGACCCGCGCCAGCGCGTTCTGGCGGGTCAGCGCGTTGAGCGCGCTGGACTTGCCGGCGTTGGAGCGGCCGGCGAAGGCGACCTCCCAGCCGCCGTCCTCGGGCAATTGCCCGGCGTTGTGGGCCGAAAGCAGGTAGCGGGCACGTTCTAGCAGTTGCGACATGGCAGCGGTCGTCGAAGCGGAAGGAGGGCGACGGCAGCGCGGAGCGGGTCGCAGGGCCGCCAGTGTATGCGGATCGGCCGGCAGCCGCTGGCGCCGCGATGCTGCGGTGTTCGTTGACCCTGCCGACCGCGGCGGGGAATAATCCGGCGGCCTGCCTTCCAGCCCTCGCCGCCATGCGGGCCAGGCCATACGGAGCTTCAGCTATGCGCCACGCTCGCGTTCTCGTCCCCGCCGCATTGGCCGCCTGCATCCTCGCCGCCGTCGCCCTGGCGCAAAGCACGGTGACCCCGGTCCCGGACAACGAGCCGGTGCGCACGCTGCCGCTGGAAATCGACCTGGCCAAGACCGACTGGGGCGATCCGGCGGCCGGGCAGGCCAAGGCCGCGGTCTGCGCCGCCTGCCACGGCGTGGACGGCAACTCGCCGATCGAGATGTACCCGCGCATCGCCGGCCAGAGCGAGCGCTACATCGCCCACCAGCTGGCGCTGATGGCCAACGGCCAGCGCAGCGACGGCATGGTGGCGGTGATGCTGCCGTTCGTGCAGGACCTCACCGCGCAGGACATGCGCGACCTCGGCGCCTGGTTCGCCACCCAGCGCGCCGGCAGCGGCCTGGCCGACGACGCCGAGGTCGACGAAGGCCCGTACGCGGGCATGAAGTTCTACGAGATCGGGCAGAAGCTCTACCGCGGCGGCGACCCCGCGCGCGGCGTCCCCGCCTGCATGGCCTGCCACGGCCCCACCGGCGCCGGCAACCCGGGCCCGGCCTACCCGCACCTGGGCGGGCAGTACGCCGCCTACACGGCGCGCAGGCTGCAGGAGTACCAGGCCGGCGCCATGGGAGCCGACCAGCCGCTGGCCGCGATCATGGCGCAGGTGGCCAAGCCGCTCACCGAGCAGGAGATCCAGGGACTGGCCAGCTACCTGCAGGGCCTGCACGACCGCGCCGACGACGAGGCCGCCGCCGCGCAGGAACGGGCGCAGGCCCCCTGACGCCCCGGCCCGGGCAGCCCGGGCAAGGCCGAAGGCCGCACCCGGGTCGCCACGGCGAGGGGGATGGCCATGCCCCCGGCGCGCTGCGCTCGCCTTGGCCATGCGCAGGCTGACGTGCGGCGAGCCTCCTCCGGCCACGCCTGCGCGACGACCGATTCCACCGCGGCTTGATCCAACCCCCTTCCCCGCGGCGGCGAATCGGCGAGAATCGGCCATCGTCCAGCCGCCCGCGCCGCCACGATCTCCCTTGCCCGCCGGCATGAGCGCCGGCCTACCTTGTACCGGAGCCATGATGAAATCCCTCTCCCGCCTGTTGCTGCCCTGCCTGATGCTGGCGTTCCTCGTCCCGCTGGCCGCCAGCGCCGCCCCCGCCGCGCTGGTGCCCGGCGTGGACTACGACGTGATCCCCGAGCCGAAGCCCTACGCGCCGCTGCAGGGCAAGATCGAGGTGGCCGAGGTATTCGGCTACGTCTGCGTGCACTGCGCCCACTTCGAGCCGATGTTCGAGGCCTGGGCCGCCAAGCAGCCGCAGGACGTGCGGGTGACGCCGGTGCCGGCCGCGTTCGGCGGCCCGTGGAACGCCTTCGCCCGCGCCTACTTCGCCGCCTCTGACCTGGGCGTGGCCAAGCGCAGCCACCGTGCCATGTACGAGGCGCTGCACGACAAGCGCAGCATGCCGATGCAGAACGTCTCGCCGGAGGAGCTGGCCGGCTTCTACGCGGCCTACGGCGTGCAGCCGGCACGCTTCGTCGAGGTGCTGCGCAGCCCCGAGGTGGACCGGCAGATGCAGGTCGCGCGCGACTTCGCCAGCAACAGCGGCCTGGCCGGCACGCCGACGATCATCGTCAACGGCAAGTACCTGGTGAAGGGCAAGAGCTTCGAGGACATCCTGCGCATCACCGATGCGCTGGTGGCCCAGGAGCGCGCCGCCGGGGAGCGCTGAGGGGCCGGGATTCGGGATTGGGGGATTCGGGATTGGCGAAGCCCTGTTCCCGATTTGCCGGAATCCCCAATCCCCAATCCCCAATCCCCAATCCCGGCCGCTCCGCTGAATCGTCCGTGCACCGGGCGCGGGGCGGCGCTTGACGGACCGGTCCGCCGGCGCCATCTGCACGATGTCACCATCGCGGCGGGGTGCATCATCCCGTTCCCGGATGACCGCATGTCATCATGTCGGCTTCGGCCGGCACCGATGCCGGCCACGTTCCCGCTCCCGGTTGGAGACCCACGCACATGAAGATCCGTTACGCCCTGGTACTCACTGCCCTCCTCCCGATCCTGGTGGCCTGCAAGGCCCAGGACGGCAGCGCCGACACCGCGGCGGCCGACAATGCCCCGGCGGCGACCGCGCCGGCCGAGGCCACGCCCGCCCCCACCGACGCAGCCCCCGCCGCCGGCACCGGCAGCGAGGCCCCGGCCGATGCCGACACCGCCGCAGCGCCGGCACCTGCCGCCGCCGCGGCCACGCCTCCCAGCGGTCCTGCCCCGGTGGCCGGTACCGACTACCTGGAGATCGACGGCGGCCAGCCGTTCCAGCCGGTGGCCGGCAAGATCGAGGTGGCCGAGGTGTTCGGCTACGTCTGCCCGGCCTGCGCGCGCTTCCAGCCGCTGGTCGATCCGTGGAAGGCCGGCCTGCCGGCCGACGTGAACTTCGTCTACGT
Source organism: Stenotrophomonas sp. MMGLT7 (assembly GCF_021168555.1). Classification (GTDB taxonomy): domain Bacteria; phylum Pseudomonadota; class Gammaproteobacteria; order Xanthomonadales; family Xanthomonadaceae; genus MMGLT7. The sequence goes on from NZ_JAJOZS010000016.1 coordinate 7,994, forward strand.
GCCGGCGCTGTTCGGCGGCACCTGGGACGACTACGCCCGCGCCTTCTACGCCGCGCAGTCGCTGGGCGTGGAGGAGAAGACCCACGACGCGCTGTACAAGGCGATCCACGTCGACCAGACCCTGAAGGGCGAGCGCGGCCGCGACTCTGTGCAGGACATCGCCAACTTCTACGGCAAGTACGGCGTCGATCCCAAGCAGTTCGCCGACACCATGGCCAGCTTCGGCGTCAACGCGCGCATCAACCGCGCCAAGCAGTTCGCCGCCCGCAGCAAGATCACCGGCACCCCGTCGCTGATCGTGGACGGCAAGTACCTGGTCAAGGGCAAGAGCTACGAGGACATGCTGCGCATCGCCGACCACCTGATCGCCCGCGAGCGCGCCGCCGGCCAGTAAGCAGCAAGAAACCGCCGTGACCCCCACCCCCACCCGAACGTTGCGGCTGCTGACGGCCAACATCCAGGCCGGATCCACCACCCGCCGCTACAGCGACTACGTGACCCGCAGCTGGTCGCACGCGCTGCCGGCGGGACAGAAGCGCGTCAGCCTGGACGCCATCGCCAGGCTGGCGCGCGACCGCGACATCGTCGGGCTGCAGGAGGCCGACCCCGGCAGCCTGCGCTCGGGGTTCACCAACCAGACCCACTACCTGGCCGAGCAGGCCGGGTTCGGCTACTGGAGCCACCAGCCCAACCGCCGCATGGGCGGGGTGGCCTCCAGCGCCAACGGCCTGCTCAGCCGGCTGGAGCCGGTGGAAGTGCGCGACTACGCCCTGCCCGGCCGCATCGGCGGGCGCGGCGTGCTGCTGGCGCGCTTCGGCGACGGCGACGACGGCCTGGTGGTGGCGGTGGCGCACCTTTCGCTGGGCGCCAACTCGCGCATCGCGCAGCTGTCCTTCATCGCCGAACTGCTGTCGCAGTACCCCAACGCGGTGCTGATGGGCGACTTCAACTGCGTGGCCGACCGCCCGGAGATGCAGGCGCTGTACCGCCACACCCGGCTGCAGCCGCCCGGCTGCATCGTGCCCAGCTTCCCCAGCTGGCGCCCGGAGAAGGCGATCGACCACATCCTGGTCAGCGACGGCTTGCGCACGCTGGACACCGAGGCGCTGCCGGCCGCGCATTCGGACCACCTGGCGGTGGCGATGAACATCCAGGTGCCGGCGCATACGCTTCGTTCGCTGTAGACGCCGGACACACGGCCGGCCTGCGGATCCCCGGCAGGTCGAGCGCCGGCCACGGCAGGCGGATGCCTGTTCTCAGGCCATCGGGCAAGGATCGACACGTTGAGTCCGTGGACGCGCCGGAACGAGCTGTCGCCCGTCAACGGCAGATGATCCGGCCCCAGTTGCAGGCGACTCGCGGCCTGCAGGGCATCGGCAGTACGCAACCCATGCCGCACGCGGATGGCGATGGCCAGTTCCACTATGTCGCGGTCCAGCTCCACCCAGACCAGATCGGGCCTGGCGAAGAACGCGTCGAACAGGCCGAGCGTGACGGCGTCGTTGTGCCTGAGTGGCCGCACCCGGCATTCCAGCCAGGACGGGCGACTGGCCGCCGTTCCCATATCGGGGTGCGCCTGCGACGCGACAGCCAGCTGGCGGCGCATGCTCGACGCGAAAGGCTCTGCCCTCGATCAGGTAGATCAGGGCCCTGGCATCGAAAAATGCGATCACCAACCGCACTCTTCGGCCAGCATGGCGTCGATGTCCGCCTTCGGTGGCAGGCTGCGACAACAGCCATTGCAGTGCCGTGGTGCCCGGACGAACCCGCGACCGGCCCTCGGTGAGACGCAGATACTCCTCCCCGGACAGCACGACCGCCGCCGGCTTGTTGCGCTTGATGATCCACACCGGACCGTGGCGAAGACCTTCCTCGATCGCCGCCATTCCCCGCCGCTCGATCTCCGCGACCGCGATGGTGTTTTGCATGCCGACCTGAGTTCAGTACTCCGATGAACATGAAAAGCACTGCTTTCAGTATCAAACGACAATTGAACCGAGGAGCGCATGCGAGCGAACTGCGCGCTGCGGTTCGCCTTTGTTCGAATCAGACCGGCCATTCCGGCGCCCACGCTCCCGGGCCGCATGAGCGCGACGCACCCGGGGCACGCGCCCGGCGCGCGACCGCACTCGCGGATGCGGCCTCCGGCCTTGCCCGGGCCGCGGCGGGCGCGAATCCAGCGCCTCGCGTCCGGATCGCGGCAGGCTCAACGGGCTCGCGCCTGCGCGGGAGCGACGACGCCTGCGGCGTCCTGCAGGTACTCGACCGGGGAATGCACTAGAACTTCAGGTCCGCCCGCACGTAGCCGTAGCGCCCGCCGGGAATGTCGTAGGTCGAGGCGTCGTAGCCGTTGAGCGAGCACGACAGGCACGCCGGCGGATCCTTGTCGAAGACGTTGTTGAGCCCGGCGCTGAGCTGCAGGCCGCCGAGCCAGGCGAAGCGGTAGCCCAGCTGCAGGTCGTGGTAGGTCACCGCGTCGAGCCGGTTGATGCCGGCCTCCGGGTCGCTGCAGGCGGCGAACGCCACCGCATCGCCGCAGGCCTCGCGCAGCGCGGAGATGTGGCGTGCCGTCCACGACGCGTTCCAGCGCCCGCGCGACCAGGCCAGGGTGGCGCTGCTGGTCCATTCGGGGATGGCGCTGTCCACCACCTCCCAGCCCGGGCGCTGCGGCTGGCGCTGGCCGCCCGCGCCGGTGGCCTCGTAGCGGCCGACGAAGGTGTTCTGCCAGTCCAGCCGGAACTGGCCGGCACCGGTCTCCGGCAGGATCCAGCCCAGCTCCACGTCCCAGCCGTCGGTCCTGATCGAGCCGAGGTTGGTCAGGCGGTTGTCGAAGCCGTTGATGCCGCCGCTGGCGGCGCGGCCGATGCCGTCGCAGTACAGCGCGTCGAGCGTGGCCACGCACAGGTCGAGCTGGGTCTGCGCATCGATCGCCTGGATCGCGCCATCGACATGGTGGCGGTAGAAGGTCACGCCCAGGTCGAAGCGCTGCGACCACGGCGTGTTGCTGCCGAACCACGGGCTCCACACGAAGCCGGCACTGAAGCTGCGCGAGCGTTCGGCCTCGAGGCCGCGGTTGCCGCCGGTGGTCACCGAGATCTGCGAATTGGCCTGCTGGTAGCCGGCCGGCACGCCCAGCGCGGCGCAGTGGGCGGCATCGCCGCGCGGCGCGGTGCCGCCCAGGCCGATCGAGCACGGGTCGGACAGCTGCAGGTCGGCGCGCGCGGCCGATCCGTACAGCTCGCCGATGGTCGGCGCGCGGAAGCCCTCGGCCCAGGTGGTGCGCAGCACCAGGTCGCGGCCGACCTGCCAGCGCAGGCCGTACTTGGGCGTGAACTCGCTGCCGAAGGTGGAATAGCGCGAGTAGCGGCCGGCCACGCTGAGGTCCAGCGCCTGGCCCCGCGCCGGATCGGCCAGCAGCGGCACGCTCAACTCCAGGTAGGCCTCCTTGACGTTGTAGGCACCGGAGGTCGGCAACGACGGCACGCCGTTGTAGTGGCCGGCCACGGTCAGCGCATCCGGCCGGTACCAGCCCTCGTAGCGGCGGTACTCCACGCCGGTGGCGAAGGACACCGGCCCGGCCGGCAGCCGCCACAGGTCGCTGGTCAGGTTGGCGGTGAACAGGCCCAGCTCGTTGCGGCTGCGGTCGCGCAGCACCGGCTGGATCCAGCGCAGCATCCCGGGGGTGATGCTGCCGGCGCCGCCGAAGATGTCCAGCGGCACGCAGCCGGCCACCGCCGCGCACGCGGCCGGGTCGCCGAGCGCCAGGTTGATGTTGTACAGGTCGTAGCTGCCGGTGTTGACCTGCTCGGCGTCGTTGCGGCCGTACATCGCGTTGACGTCCCAGAACCAGGTGCGCCCGGGACTCTCGAAGGTGCCGACGAAGCCGCTGGCGAGGTATTGCGTGTCCACCGTCTGCCGGTAAAGGCGCGGGCCGCCCTCCGCCGGGCGGCGGCCGATCAGCGCCAAGTTGCCGGCCGAGTCCAGGTCGAAGCCGAACGGGTTGTACGGGTTCAGCGCGGACACGACGATGGCGTCGGCCAGCGGATTGCCGGTGCCGGCCTCGGCGCCGAGGAGGATCGGCTCGGGCGCGGCGCGGTTGCTCGACTCGCGGCGGTTGCCCAGCGCCTTGAGGTACCACTGCACGTCGTCGTTGAAGAAGTAGCGGAACTGGCCGAACACGCCCTTGCGCTCGGACGGGGTGAGCAGCAGGTTGGATTCGGCATAGTTGTAGCGATCGCCGGTGCCGAAGCAGTGGTAGCCGTCGCTGCGCTGGCAGCCGGCGCTGCCGTCGTAGGCCGGCGTACCGGCGCCTGCGTTCGGGACCAGGTCCTGGCTGGCGCCGGTGTCCGGATCGACGAACACGAAGCGCCCGTCCGGGGTGGCCGAACTGCCGAAGGCCAGCCCGGTGCCCGGCACCGGCCAGCGCGACTGCGCACGGTCGCGCGCGTCGACGCCGTCCTGCTTCACGTAGCTGGCGCCCAGGAACAGGCTGGTGCGCGCGTCGCTGCGGCCCCAGGCCAGGTCGAAGCCGCGGCTGGTGCCGTCGCCGCGGCCGTACTGGCCGTAGTTCATCGTCACCTGGGTGCCGTCGTACTCGCGCCGGGTGATGATGTTGACCACGCCGGCGATGGCATCGGAGCCGTACAGCGACGAGGCGCCGTCCTTGAGCACCTCGATGCGCTCCACCAGCGCCAGCGGGATGGTGTTCAGGTCGGTGGCCGAGCCCACGCCCGAGGCGGAGGACTCGTTGACCCAGCGGATGCCGTCCACCAGCACCAGCACGCGCTTGGCGCCGAGGTGGCGCAGGTCCACCTGCGCCGAGCCGGCACCGACGCTGCTGCCATCGGGCGGGAAGCCGAAGTTGCCGGAGGAATTGAACTTGGCGTTGAGCGCCGAGCCCGACGCGGTCAGCTGCTGCAGCACCTCGCCGATCGAGCCCAGGCCGCTGCGCTCGATCTCGGCGCGGCCGACCACCTGCACCGGCACCTGGCCTTCCAGCTCGGCGGTGCGGATGCGGGTGCCGGTGACCTGCAGCCGTTCCAGCGTAGCGAGGGACGACTGCGCATCGGCCGCCTCCTGCGCGCAAGCGCCGCCGGCGGCCAGCAGCGACAGCGACAGTGGGACAGCCGATGCCGGCCAGCGGCGATGCGGACGCTTCATGCAGCGTGGCTCCGATGAGGATGGATGGCCGCGTCGTCCCCGATCCGAAACGGCTGCGACGTTGTAAACAAATCGTGAATCGCAGGCAAGGACATCTTTGTCATCGCCGCGAAACGAACCATCCCGGCAAATCCTGCCAATCCGCCTGCGGGACAATGAAAACAGCCCATTCATCCAGCCCGAGATATGTTCCGGCCATGATCTACCGCGCCTTTCCCCTGCTGCTCCTCGCCCTGGCCGCCTGTGCCAGCGCCCCCGCCCCGGCCCAGGATCTGTCGGCCCAGCGCAGCGCGCTGCGCGACGCCTTCGCCGCCGCCGAGCAGGGAACCCTCGGCGATGCACAGGCGTCGGCGTTCCAGCGCCACCCGCTGTACGGATGGCTGCAGTACGCGCGCCTTCGCCGCGACATCGACAGCGTCGGCAACGCCCAGGCGCAGGAATTCCTGGCGCGCTACGCCGGCCAGCCGGTGGCCGAGGCCTTCCGCGGCGTGTGGTTGCCGGCCCTGGCCCGGCGCCAGGACTGGCCGGCGCTGCTGGCCAACTGGAAACCCACCAGCAACCTCGGCCTGCGCTGCGCCCAGCTCAACGCCCGCCAGGCCACCGGCAAGGCCGATGCGCAATGGACCGCCGAGGCGCAGGAACTGTGGCGCAGCAACGGCAAGTCGTTGCCCGACGCCTGCGACCCGGTGTTCGCCGTGCTCGTCGCACGCGGCGGCATGACCGATGCGCTGCGCTGGCAGCGCCTGGAAGCCGCCGCCGAGGCGCAGCAACCGGCGGTGATGCGCGCCGCCGCGCGCGGCCTGCCCACCGCCGAGCTGGCGCAGGCCAACGACTACGCCGCCTACCTGGACAAGCCCGACGCCCGGGCGGCGTCCTGGCCGAAGACCGAGCGCAGCCGCCGCATCGCCGCCGCCGGCCTGCAGAAGCTGGCGCGCAACGATCCCGACGCCGCCGAGGCGCTGCTGCCGCAGATCGCCAACGCACTGCAGTTCGGTGCCGAGCAGCGCAACCCGGTGCTGTACCAGATCGCGCTGTGGACCGTGGCCTCCTACCTGCCCGATTCCGCGCGCCGGCTCAACGCCGTGCCCGATGCCGCCTTTGATGAGCGCCTGCACGAATGGCGCGTGCGCGAGGCGATGGCGCGCGGCGACTGGAAGGCGGCGCTGGCGGCGATCGCCAGGATGCCGGCCAGCCAGCGCCAGGATTCGCGCTGGACCTACTTCCAGGCGCGGCTGGCCGAGAAGACCGGCGACAACGCCACCGCACAGCGCGCCTACCGCGATGCCGCGACCTCGCCGACCTTCCACGGCTTCCTCGCCGCCGACAAGCTCGGCCAGCCCTACGCACTGTGCCCGTGGACGCCGGACGACAGCGCCCAGGCGCGCGCCGCGGTGGCGCGCGACCCGGCGCTGGTGCGCGCGCTGGAGCTGTTCCAGCTCGACCGCGCCGGCTGGGCGACGGCGGAATGGAACGATGCGCTGACCCGCCTGGACGACACCCAGCGACGGCTGGCGGTGGAAGCCGCGCAGGACGTGGGCTGGTTCGACCGCGCGGTGTTCTCGCTGGGCCGCAGCCGTTCCGGCGAAAGCCTGCCCGACGAGCTGCGCCTGTACGAGCTGCGCTTCCCACTGCACCACGGCGACAGCATCCGCCGCGAATCGGCGAAGAACGGCATCGATCCGGCCTGGGTCGCCGCCGAGATCCGCGCCGAGAGCGTGTTCAATACCCGCGCGCGCTCGCCGGCCAATGCGATGGGGCTGATGCAGGTGGTGCCGGCCACCGGCGCCCAGGTCGCGCGCAGCATCGGCCTGTCCGGCTACGGCGGCGCCGCCAGCCTGTACGACCCGGACACCAACATCGCCATCGGCACCGCCTACCTGCGCCAGTTGCTGGACAAGTACGGCCTGCCCTACGTCACCATGGCCGCCTACAACGCCGGCCCCACCCCCGCCGCGCGCTGGCAGGGGCAGCGCCCCAGCCACGACCCGGACTTCTGGATCGAGACCATCAGCTACAAGGAGACGCGCGACTACGTGGCGCGCATCCTCGCCTTCAGCGTGATCTACGACTGGCGCCTCACCGGCGACGCCCTGCCGGTGAGCGACCGCATGCTCGGCCGCCTGGTCGATACGCGCAAGACGTTCGTGTGCCCGACCGCCTCCGCGGCGGCGGCGGACACCGGTTCGCGCTGATGCCGGCGACCTGCGGGCGCACGCGCGCATGAGCCTGCTGGCCCGGTGCTGCCTGTTCGCCGCCTCCACCCTGTTCGTGCTGCGGGTGCTGCGCTGGGGCGGTGCCGACCGGCTGGAGGGCTGGAAGTCGCACCTGTTCCTCGACAACGGCTTCGGCAGCAGCTGCAGCGCCGAACAGATCCGCCTGTACTTCCCGTTGCCGTGGCTGGTGGGCGCGGCGTGGTTCGTGATCGGCCCGTTCGTACCTGGCGCGCGCGGCCATGGCTGAGCCGCGCGGCCGCACTCGGGCATCATGACTGCCATGAAGACCTATCTCGTCGGCGGCGCCGTCCGCGATGCCCTGCTCGGCCTGCCGCCCGGCGACCGCGACTGGGTGGTGGTAGGCGCCACGCCGCAGCAGATGCTCGATGCCGGCTACCGGCCGGTGGGCCGCGACTTCCCGGTGTTCCTGCACCCGCGCACGCAGGAGGAACACGCGCTGGCGCGCACCGAGCGCAAGTCCGGGCGCGGCTACCGCGGCTTCGTGGTCGATGCCGATCCGTCGGTGACGCTGGAGCAGGATTTGCAGCGGCGCGACTTCACCCTCAACGCGATCGCCCGCGACGAGGCCAGCGGCGAGCTGGTCGATCCCTACGGCGGCGTGCGCGACATCGAGGACCGCGTGCTGCGCCATGTCGGTCCGGCCTTCGTCGAGGACCCGCTGCGGGTGCTGCGCGCGGCCCGCTTCATGGCCCGCTTCGCCCCGCTGGGCTTCACCGTCGCGCCGGAAACGCTGGAGCTGATGCGCCGGATCGCCGCCAGCGGCGAACTCGACGCGCTGGTGCCCGAGCGGGTATGGCAGGAGCTGCGCAAGGCGCTGGCCGCGGCGCAGCCGTCGGCCTTCGCGCGCACGCTGCACGAGGCCGGCGCGCTCGGCGCGGTGCTGCCCGAACTGGAGGCGCTGTACGGCGTGCCGCAACGCGCCGAGTTCCATCCCGAGATCGACACTGGCCGCCACCAGGAACTGGTCAGCGACATGGCCGCGCGACTGGCGCCGGGCGACGACATGGTCGGCTTCGCCGCCCTGACCCACGACCTGGGCAAGGCGCTGACCCCGCGCGAGCAGTGGCCGCGCCACGTGATGCACGAGCAGCGCGGGCTGAAGCCGCTGGCGGCGCTGTGCGGACGCCTGAGAGTACCCAACGAGCATCGCCAGCTGGCCGCCATCGCCTGCCACGAACACCTCAACGTGCACCGCCTGCCCGAGCTGCGCGACAAGACCGTGCTGGAGCTGCTCGAACGCTGCGACGGCTTCCGCCGGCCCGAGCGCATCGCCCGGCTGGCGCTGGTGTGCGAGGCCGACGCGCGCGGCCGCCTGGGCAGCGAGGACAAGCCGCACCCGCAGGGCGCGGAACTGCGGCGGTTGCACGCGGCCGCACTCGCGGTCAACGCGCGCGACCTCGCCGCGCAGGGACTGAAAGGCCCGCAGATCGGCGAGGCCCTGGCGAAGGCGCGGGTAGCGGCGATCGCGGCCGCGCGGCGCTCACCTATCGCCGACGCCGATCGAAACGACGGCTGAGACCGACCAGCGAAACCGCATCGCTCGGCATCAACGATCGGATCAGTTCCCCGAATCGGCAGCGCAGCCCAGCCCTACCAGCCAGTCCATCGCCACACGTTCGGCCTGCGCCGCGTCGTCGATGACGACATCGGGCTGCAGCCGGCCATCGTGGACGCGCCCGCCGCGATCCAGGTCGTGCGTAGCGGCCACCGCCAGCAGGCCACCGCCAGGCAGTTCGAAGGAGCGATTGCCGGTGGTCTGGCCCGAGGTCGGCTGACCGAACGAACGGGTACGCTCGCGCCCGCGGAACGCGATGGCGACGATCTCGCCCGAACTGGAGGTATGCGGCCCATACAGCACCGCCACCGGCGCGCGGGTGAGATCGGGGGACGTCGAGGTGGCCATGGCGACGTTCGCCCCCGCCCGCCACGGCGGCGAGCGCCCCGTCCTGCCCTCGAAGAAACCGAGATCGGCATCGCCCAGCAGTGGCCGCAACCCGGCCAGCATCGGCCACATGTCGCCGCCACGGTTGCCGCGCAGGTCCAGCACCCAGCCGCACTGCGCCAGTGGCGCGACCTTGCCGATGCCTTCGTGCAGGGCGCGCACGAACGCCTGTTCGACAGCGTCGTCCGGGCTGCCGAAACCCGGCACGACGATCCGGCCGATGCCGTCGCCATCGGCCTTCACCTGCGGCAACGGTGCCGAACGCGCCCGCTCCCGTCGTTGCCGCGACTGCCAGGGATCGAGCACGAAGCTGTGGCCATCGCCGAGCTGCCGCAGCAGCGTACGCAACTCGGCATAGGCCTGGAGCGGCGCCATCGTGGCAATGCGTGGGCGCAATTCGCGTTCGGTACGTTCCCAGTCGATGCGTGAGGCATGCAGGGCATGGTCGCGGATGGCGGGAAGGGCGACGTCGAGGATGGCCTGGGCCGATTCGCCGGGCGGCCGCTGCACCGGCCGCAACCGCAGCGACGTCGCCTGCACTTCGCCTTGCCCTTCCAGCAGAGTGCCGAGCAGGATCGTGCGTGCCCCCTCGACGACATCGAGCGTGAGTTCGCGCTCGGCCGCCTGCCCCGTTGGCAGCGGCTGTTCCAGCGAATTGGCGAATCCCAGCCGTTTGCCGCCATCGCCATCCACGCGCAGCCACACCCCGGCCCGGCCTTGTGCCTGGGTAGTCAGCAGATCGGCGGAAAGACGCACGCGCCTGCCGACGAAGGCATCGGCCGGCAGACGGAAACCACTGCTGCCAAAACGCGCGGCCGGCACTCCGGCGGCGCGCAGCGTCAGCGCCGCGCCGTCCGCGTCGCGTGGATCGCCGCGTGCCTGCTCGACGGCATAATCCGCGCCCCCGGCGGCCAGCCACCAAGTGGCGGCATCCCCGGCCACTGCCCATGCGGCCCACATCCAGGCCACGATCCCCACCCCGGCCGCAATACGTCTTGCGCCCCCCATGTACGCCTCCTGCGAATGACAGGTGCCGATGATAGCCACGACGATGCCAGTGCGTGGAGCGTATCGGATCCGGACATTTCAGAAGAACGCTGGACCAAGCAACTGTCAGCCGGAGCGGTGCGACTCATGCTCGGAATAGTGAATTCATCTTCCCCACGCAGGCGGAGATCCCGCGACTTTCGCGGTGCAATCAGCCAGCCACGGAATCTCCGGGCAACCATCTTTCAAGGCACAGGCACCAAGGTCCCCGCCTGCACAAACTGCTATCCGGAAAAACTCCGATCATCGCTCCCGCGCAAGCGGGAGCCCATGGGCATTGCCTCGATCTGCACGGAAGTCCCTGGATCCCAGCCTGCGCGAGGGTGACGATAACCAAGGTTGGCCGCATAAGCCTCGATCCGAGTCCCGAAGCTGCCCAGGTACACGGAGAGCCTTGCATTCCGGACATTCGGTATCCCGGCGACGAAACGTGCCCGGACAGCGGTGCGCCTGCGGATGCGGCCGAAGGCGTTGTAGAGCTTCTGCAGTGTGCCTCAGGCCTGCTCGCCCTCGCCAGCGATCCAGGTGTGACGCACCCTCAGCGCGTCGTCCAGCAGCACCAGGTCGGCCTGCAGGCCCGGCGCGATGCGGCCCAGGCGGTCGTCCAGCCCCAGGCATTGCGCCGGGTACAGCGAGGCCATGCGCGAGGCCTCGGCCAGGTCCACGCCCAGCCACGCCACCGCGTTGCGCACCGCGGTGGCCATGTCCAGCGCCGAGCCGGCCAGCGCGCCGGCGCTGTTGCGGATCACCCCGTCCACATCGGTGACGATCTCGCCGTTGAGCAGGTAGCTCTTCTCGTCCGAGCCCACCGGCGGCATCGCGTCGGTGACCAGCATCACCTTGCCGCGCGCCTTGGCCGCCAGCGCCACGCGCAGGCTGGCCGGGTGCACGTGCACGCCGTCGGCGATGATGCCCAGCCAGGTGTCCTGATCCTCCAGCGCAGCACCGACCACGCCGGGCTCGCGCCCGACCAGTTGCGACATCGCGTTGAACAGGTGGGTGAAGCCGCGGATACCGGCGGCGATGCCGGCGCGCGCGTCGGCGTAGCTGCCGGCGCTGTGGCCGGCAAAGACGATGGCACCGCCCGCGACCAGCGCGCGGATGTCGGCGTGCGGCACCAGTTCCGGCGCCAGCGTCACCAGGGTGACGCCGTTGCCCAGCGAGGTGTCCACCTTGATCTCGTGCGCATCGGGCAGGCGCAGCTTGCTGGCATCGTGCGTGCCCTTGCGCACCGGGTTGATGTACGGCCCTTCCAGGTGGATGCCGAGGATGCCCGGCACGCCATCGGCGATTGCCCGGCGGGTGGCGGCGATGGCGGCGGCCATCACCTCGGCGGTGTCGCTGATCAGCGTCGGCAGCAGGGCGGTGGTGCCGAAGCGTCGATGCGCGCGGGCGATCGTGGCCAGCGCCTCGGGCGAGGTGTCGTTGTTGAACAGCACACCGCCGCCGCCGTTGACCTGGATGTCGATGAAGCCCGGCAGCAGGGTGCCACCGTCCAGGTCGAAGCGCGCCTCGGCGGCGGCCACGCGCGGATCGCCGGCGGCGACGACGGCCTGGATGCGGCCGTCGTGCAACAGCACCGCCGCGTCGTCGCGGAAGCCGTCGCCGGCGAGGATGCGGCCGTTGTGCAGGGCCAGGGTAGGATGAGCGGAGGTCATGTGTACATCGGTCATACGGTTTCGGTGACCTTGTTCAGGTGCGGCGGCAGGTCCGGATTGAAACCGCGCCGCAGCGCCAGCGCGTTGATGGCGCGGTAGAAGCTCTGGATGACGAGCAGCGGCGCGCAGGCCGGGTGCGGCACCTCGGCCAGCGCCAGCGCCTGCCCCGGGCCGGACTGGCCGTCGGCGGCGGCCAGCCACACCCGCGCGCCGCGCCTGCCGAACTCCTCGGCGGCGGCGCGGGTGCCGGCACCGGTCTCGTCGGGCTGGGCGAAGGCCAGCACCGGGAAGCCGGCGCCGACCAGCGCCATCGGCCCGTGCTTCACTTCCGCCGAGCTGTAGGCCTCGGCATGCAGGCCGCAGGTTTCCTTGAACTTGAGCGCGGCTTCCTGCGCCGCCGCCAGGCCCAGGCCGCGGCCGAGCACGAACAGGTTGGTGGCATCGACCAGGCCGTCGGCCAGCGACGACCAGTCGGCTTGCCAGGCCTGGCGCAGCGCGCCGGGCAGCGCGTCCAGCGCGGCCAACAACCCGGCATCCCCGCTCCAGTGCGCGCCCAGCTGCAGGATCGCCGCCAGCGAGGCGAGGTAGCTCTTGGTCGCCGCCACGCTCTTCTCCGGGCCGGCAGCCAGCGGCAGCACGGTATCGGCCAGCGCCGCCAGCGGCGAGTCCTCCACGTTCACCAGCGCCACCACGCGCGCGCCGGCGGCCTTTGCGGCCTCGGCGTTGCGCAGCAGGTCCGGGCTCTTGCCCGACTGCGAGATCACCAGGTACAGCGCCCCGGCGAGCCTGAGCGGTGCCTCGTACACCGAGCCCACCGACGGCGACGCCGAGGCGGTGACGATGCCCAGCCGGGTCTCGAACAGGTATTTGGCATAGGTGGCGGCGTGGTCGGAGCTGCCGCGCGCGCAGGTGACCACGAACGGCGGCGGCGCGGCGCGCAGCGACGCCGCCAGCGCCTCGACCACCGGCCGGTTGCGGGCGAACTGCGCGGCGACCACGTCGGCGGACTGCGCCGCCTCGCGGTACATCAGGGTCTGGTCTTCGGCGGGCAATGCCATGGGCAGGTTCATTCGGTCTCGGTGGCGATGGGGCGTGAGTTGCGCGGCGGCACCGGCGCGGTCGAGCCGCGCACCACCAGCTGCGGCACGAAGCCCTGGTTGTGCAGCGACTCGGCATCGTCGTCGTAGGCGTCGCTGCGCAGCTGCGCGATCAGCAGCCGCGCGGCATGGCGGGCGATGTCCTCGGTAGCCTGCTTGGCGGTGGTCAGCGCCGGCCACGACTGGCGCGAGAACGGGCTGTCCTCGAAGCCGGCGATGGACAGGTCGTAGGGCACGTTCATGCCCACCGAGCGCGCCGCCGCCAGCACGCCGGCGGCGATCTCGTCGTTGCAGCCGAAGATCGCGGTCGGCGGCGCGCGCAGCGCCAGCAGCCGGCGCGCGCCGCGGAAGCCGTCGTCGAAGGTGTAGTCGCCCGGCACCACCAGGTGCTTGTCCAGCTCGATGCCGTAGTCGTGCAGCGCCGCCTCGTAGCCGGCGTGGCGCTCGCCGCTGGAGCGGTGCTGCGGCCCGCCCCAGAGGAAGCCGATGCGCTGGTGGCCGAGCTGGACCAGGTGCTCGGTGATCTCGTAGGCGGCGGCGCGGTCGTCGACGAACACGCACGGGCCGTCGCCCGGGTCCTCGGTGGCGGCGATGATGCGCACGGTCTTGATGCCGCGCGCGGCGAGCCTGGCCACCAGTTCCCTGCGCTCGGACATCGGCGCGGTCAGCACCAGCCCGGCCAGGCGCGAGCGCTGCACCCACTCGGCCAGTTCGTCGGCCAGCAGCGGCGAGGTGGAATCGCACGGATGGATCTGCAGGCCGAAGCCGGTCTCGCGGCAGGCGGCCAGCACGCCGTTCTGCACGCCGATGATGTGGTACGGGTTGGGGTTGTCGTAGACCAGCCCGATCACGAACGGGGTGCCGCTGCGCAGGTTGCGCGCGGACGGATCGGGCTCGTAGTCCAGCTCGGCGATGGCGCGCAGCACGCGCGAGCGCGTGGCCTGCATCACCGACGGCTCGTTGTTGATCACGCGCGAGACGGTCTTCAGCGAGACCTTCGCGCGCTCGGCCACGTCCTTGATCGTGGGTCTGCGCATGCCCTGCCCGTTGCTGGTGTGTGTTCCGGCCATGATGCCCTGTCAGCCCTGCGCCGGCATGCCGACGCGGTGCCCGCGCAGCGCGTAGTACAGGATGTACAGATAACAAGGCACCATCAGTGCGGCGAACACCGCCTGGAAGTCGTGGTGCTGCTTGAGCACGGCGAACAGCTGCGGAATGATCGCGCCGCCGGCGATGCCCATCACCAGCAGCGCCGAGCCGATCTCGGTGAAGCGCCCCAGGCCCTTGATCGCCAGCGGGAAGATCGCCGGCCACATCATCGCGTTGGCGAAGCCCAGCGCGGCGACGAAGCCGACCGAGACGTAGCCGTGGCTCAGCAGCGCGCCGATCGAGAACAGCACGCCCATCACCGCCGACACGCTCAGGTAGCCCTGCTGCGAGATCCAGCGCGGGATCAGCGCCAGGCCCACCAGGTAGCCGGCCAGCATCGCCGCCAGGGTGAACGAGGTGAACAGCTTGGTCTGGTCCAGCGGCAGGTCGAAGCCGTGGCCGTAGGTGCCGATGGCGTCGCCGGCCATCACCTCCACGCCGACGTAGACGAACAGGCACAGCACGCCCAGCCACAGGTGCGGGAAGTGGAAGATGCTCGAACGCGCGGGCGCGGCGGCGCCGACCGGGGTGGCGTTGACCTCGGCGGCCCTGAGCTCGGGCAGCGGCGAGAACAGCACGCCGATGGCCAGCAGCACCAGCACCGCGGCCATCAGCAGGTACGGCGCATGGATCTTGGCGGCGAACTGGTCCAGCAGCGCCGCCTTGGTCGCCGCGTCGGCCGCCGCGACCTCGCTGGCGAGGTCGCCGATGCCGTGCAGCACCACGGTGCCGATCAGGATCGGCGCGAGGATGCCGGCGGTCTTGTTGCAGATGCCCATCAGCGCGATGCGCCGCGCCGCGCTCGCATGCGGGCCGAGGATGGAGATGTAGGGATTGACCGCGGTCTGCAGCAGCGCCAGGCCGCCGCCGATCACGAACAGCCCGCCCAGCGCGCCGGGGTACCAGCGCTGCGTGGAGAACTGGCCGAACGCCGCCGCCCCGCACGCCATCACCAGCAGGCTCAGCGCCAGCCCCTTCTTCATGCCGGTGCGCTTGAGGATCCACGACGACGGCAGCGCCAGGAAGAAGTACGACAGGTAGAACACCATCAGCACCAGGAACGCGTTGACCTCGTCCAGGTCGAACGCCAGCCGCACGAAGGTGATCAGCGGGCCGTTGATCCAGGTGAAGAAACCCATGACGAAGAACAGCACGCCGACGATGGCGATGGAAGCGACGGGACTGGCTGGCCTGGCGGTGGACATGGGGCGGCGGCTCCGGGGTGGATACGGCGGGCGGGGGTCAGCGTCGCAGTTCGGCGACGAAGTCGTAGTAGTCGTTGTGGCAGTAGGTGTCGGTCAGCTCGATCGCACTGCCGTCGCGGGTGTAGCCCACGCGCACCACGTGCAGGATCGCCTCGCCGGTCTTCATGCCCAGGTGGCCGGCCAGCCGTGCCGGCAGGTTGATCGCGCGGAAGTACTGCAGCGCGCGCACCACCGCGTGGCCGCGGGCGTCGAGATAGGCGTAGAGCGAATCGCCCACCGCGGCCGGGTCGGGCACGATGTGCTGCGGCAGCACCGCCTGCTCGTAGGCCATGACCCGGCCGTCGGCGCTGCGCAGGCGGGTGAGCGCGGCCACCACCGTGTCCGGCGACAGCCCCAGGCGCAGGATCTCCTCGCCGTGGGCCGGGCGCAGGCGCTGCTCCAGCCAGCGCGTACCGGGCTCGAAGCCCTTCAGCCGCAGCGTCTCGCTGAAGCTGGTCAGGCCGCTGAGCTGGTGCTGGATCTGCGAGGAGACGAAGGTGCCGGCGCCCTGGCGGCGAGTGACCAGCCCCTGCTCGACCAGCGCGTCCACCGCCTGGCGCAGGGTCACCCGCGAGATGCCCAGCTTCTCGCACAGGTGGCGCTCGGCCGGCAGTGCCTCGCCGCCGCGCCATTTCCCACCGCGGATCTCGTCGCCGAGCTTGGCCGCCAGTTGCAGGTACAAGGGCGTGGGGGCCGCCGGATCGAGGCTCAGCTCGTCCAGCCGCGGGTCAGCTTCCTGCTTGGGTTTGGCCATGGCTCCCCCTGGTCCGTTCGGATTCGTTATATCCAATATAGTACCAATTTGGCGGGTGCGCACCCCTGCGCTCACAGCCGCAGGTACAGCCGCCGGCGGTCCATCCACCAGCCCACCGCCCAGCACGCCATGGTGTAGGCCAGCGCGCACAGCAGCGATCCGGCCGCGCCCGGCGCGATCGCCTGGAACACGCGCACGCCGATCCAGTCGTACACGCCCATGCCGGCGCCGGCGGGGATCATCTGCAGGGTGACCACGAACAGTTCCGAGAACAGGTAGATCGCCAGCGGGTTTCGTCCCAGCACGGTGAAGAAGCCGCTGCCGCGCACCTGCCCGCGCAGTTCCACCCACCACACCAGCAACGCCATCGCCAGCAGGTCCAGCCCCACCGTGCACAGCACGAACGGCGCGGTCCACAGCTTCTTGGACAGCGGCAGCCACGGGTTCCACGCCAGCGCCAGTGCGACCAGCACCGCACCGGCCAGCAGCAGCGTGCGCACCGATGCGGCATTCTTGCCGCTGCGCTGCAGCCAGCGCCCTGCCAGGTAGCCCGCCAGCACGTTGGCGGTGGCCGGCAGGGTGCCGAGCACGCCTTCCGGATCGAAGCCGCCGTCCTTGCGGTACAGGTGTTCGCGGCCGAGCAGCCACAGGTCCAGGCGGGTGCCGGCGTTGCCGAGCTTGTCCAGCTCCAGGCCCGGCTGGCCGAATGCGTACAGGATCGCCCAGTGCCCCAGCAGCAGCGCCGCGCCGGCCCACGGCAGCGCCTTGAACGGCAGCCAGCGCACCAGCAGCGCCGCCAGCAGGTAGCACAGCGCGATGCGCTGCAGCACCCCCATCACCCGGGTATCGCCCAGCGCGTTGAACGCCCAGCTGCCGTCGGCCTGGACGTGGAAGAACGGGTACCAGTACATCGCGAACCCGCACAGGAAGATCAGCACCGCGCGGCGGCCGGCCTTGCGCACGAACGCGGCGGACGGCATGCCGGTATCCAGCGCGAAGCTCATCGCGCTGCCCACCGCGAACAGGAACGAGGGGAACACCAGGTCGGCCAGGGTGAAGCCGAACCAGGCGGCATGCCTGAGCTGCGCGTAGGGTTCGGCACCGGGGCCGGCGGTGTTGACCAGGATCATCAGGAAGATGGTCAGGCCGCGGAACACGTCCAGCGAGAGGAAGCGCTCTTTCTTCGGGGCGGTCATTGCAGGGTCTCGATACGTGAAATTCCCGTGGGAGCGGCCGTGGGAGCGACTTGTAGGAGGGACTTGTAGGAGCGACTTCAGTCGCGATGGGGCTCTACCGGTAGAGCCCCATCGCGACTGAAGTCGCTCCTACAGGTCGCTCCTACCAAAACAGCCAGACAAGAGCAGCCAGAGAATCCGGAAGAGCGGGAAAGCACCGCCTCACTCGCGGTCCAGCCGCTCCAGCAAGCGCCGGATCGAAGCCACCGCGTCGGCTGGAGGCTGCCGCTGCGGGATCTCCTCGCGCTCGGCCCAGGCGCGCTCCCAGCGCACGCTGCCGGCATCGAACGCGGCCTGGTCGAACGCCTGCCCTGACGCCTGCGCCTGCCGCAGTGCGGCGAAGAAGCGCTGCCAGCGCGGCAGGTAGAACCCGGCATACATGCCCTGCCAGGCCTTGGAGGCGTAGTCGGCCAGGTTGCCGTCGCCGCCCCATACGCTGACCTGGGCGCGGGCATCGGCGAGGTAGTAGCGGCGCAGCGCCGGATCGTCCGAATACCCGGCCGCCGCGCCGGTCCAGTCGGCCAGCGTCTCCTGCTGGCCGCCGAGCAGCGCATCCAGGCCGGTGGCCAGGTCGGCGAGCTTGCCGGCCAGGCGGTCGCCGGCCGCAAGGTCGCCGCCCTGGTAGGCGCGCACCGCCTGCTGCAGCAGCTCGTCGGCCTGCAGGGTCAGGTAGTGCCGCGCGTACTCGACCAGGTCGTGGCGATACAGCGGCGCGTCGCGGTACTGGCCGGCCTGCGCCAGCAGCGCGTCGATGGCGCGGCGCAGGCGCGGCGGATCGCCGGGCTTGTCGTCGAAGGCGACGACGGCCGTGGTCGGGCGCTTGAACAGCAGGTAGGCGCCGGCCTTGCGGTCCCACCAGCGCGGCGACCAGTAGCGGGTGCCGTAGATCGACGCCTCCAGGTCCTTCCACGCCGCCAGCAGCGCCGGCGAGGCATGGCCGTAGCGCGCGCGGGTGTACTGCGCGATCCACTGTTCCCACGGCTGCGCGGTGCCGCCCCAGGCCAGGCCGTAGAGATACTCGTAGACCACCGAGTTGTTGTGCAGCCCTTCCGGGAATACGCCGAAGCCGGCCAGGTTGCCGTGCTGCGGATCGGCCAGCAGCGCCTGCAGGTCCTGCCGGTAGAACGCGAAATCGCCGTACAGCGGATTGCTGCCGCCATAGTTGTGCACGTAGCCGTAGATCCACTGCTTGCCGTCGAACGCCTGCGAGGCCTTCCAGGTGCCCGGGTAGCGGTCGTTGCCGATGTCCAGCACCATCAGCCGCTCATCCGGCACCCGGCTCAGGAACGCGGCGATCGCTTCGGGCTGCCAGAACTCGCGGTCGGCACCGAACAGCCAGCCCTGCATCACCCAGGTCGCCTTCGGGCTGGCCTGGGCGATGGAGCGGTAGATCGCCTCGCCGTACTGCGCCAGCCGCGCATCGCGCTGCGCCGCGGGCACCGCCTTCGCCTTGGCCGCGTCGGTATTGGCGGTGCTGTCGCCGTACTTGGCCGCGGCCACGTCGCTGCCGTCGTCGGCCACCGGCGGCAGCATCTCGTTGAAGGCGTCGGCCAGGTAGAACTCGCCTTCGCCGTAGGCCTGGGTGTACAGCTCGATGAAGCGGCCGGCGATGCGCGCGAACAGCGGATCGGCCGGGTCCATCCAGTAGGTCTCGTGGAAGCCCTCCCAGGCGCGCATGCGATAGATCCGCGCCTGCGGGTGCGCCTGCGCGAAGGCCTTGGGCACGTAGCCGGCGAAGGCCGGCAGTACCGGCTTCATGTCCAGTTCGCGCATGCGCGCCAGGATCTTCTGCTGCAGCTGCCGCTTGCTGTCGATCCACTGCTGCGGCAGCGGCGCGCGATAGCCCTCGATGTTGCCCATGCGCTGCCACGGGGTGAACGCCGGGCCGGAGAAGTAGTCGCCCAGGTCCGCATCGGCCACGCCGAACTCGCGCCACAGCTGCTGCCAGATCGCCTCCTGGCCCTCCATCGCCAGCGGCATGTCGATGCCGTGCAGCGCCATCCAGTCGATCTCGCGTTCCCAGCGCGGCCAGTCCCAGAACGGGGTGGTGTAGCCGTAGGTGCAGGTGTTGAGATAGACACGGTGGGCGAACGGGGTGGCGACCTTCCCGCCGGCGAAGGCCTCGAAGCGGGCCGGCAGCGCAACCCGGTCGCCCTCCCAGCTGATCGAGGCCGCGCCGATCGAATTCAGGTAGGCGTAGGCGCCATGCACCATCGCCACCGGGTCCGAGCCCTGCACCTCCAGCCGCTTCCCCTGCGCCTCGATGCGATACCACGGCGTCCCGTCCTGCGGTTTCCGGGTGAGGGTGATGCGCGCAGCGGCCTCCGCGCCGAGGCTGCGTTCGAGCACCGTGTGGGCGGGATCGCCGGCGTTCGCGGCCGCGGCCACGCCAAGGCCGGCAAGCAGCGTTAGTACGACGAATGCGGGACGCCGCATGAAACCCCGTGCGCTCAACTCATGTACTCCTGGAATATGTCGCCCTTGACCGGACGTCCTTGGCTGCTGCTGGTGATCTTGCCGGTGCTCTTGCTTTTCCGGGTACCCGTCCGCAGCAGTGGAGGCGGCGAGAAAGACCCGAAGTGCGGCGCGCATGGATGCGCGGCGTTCGCGGCTGGAGTGGACGAACCGGAAAAGGCGACACATTGCTTCGCCCCGGCGAGCGGGCCGGCGCCGCGAGGCGACCGCCCCGGACGTGGCCGCGCGGCGGACAGGCCCCGGCCGCCAATCCCCGCCGCCTCCACGGACCCGCGGCGCCGAGCGAGGAGGCGCAAGCCGGGGCCTGCTTCCCTGGTTACCTTTGTTTGCACGAGCAGGGAAAGGCAACCCGCCCCGCAGGAGCGGAAACCTTGGCTGTTGCCGTTGCTTCCAACAGCACCGGCGCCATCAGAGGATCTCCCACTTCGCCGTCAGGTAGTAGCTGCGCCCGGTCACGCCGGTCATCTGCCACACGTCGCTGGCCTGGTAGTAGGCCTTCTCCTTCTGGTCGGTGATGTTGACCACGCCCAGCGAGAAGCTCAGCCGGTCGCTGGCCTTGTAGCCCAGCAGCGCGTCGAGCTGGGTGCGCGCCTTCATCATGTGCCCGGCATAGGCGAAGAAGCTGTCCGCGCTGGTCTGGTAGTACTCGCTGCGATGGGTCGCCGACAGCCGTGCGCTGAACAGCCGGTTCTCCCAGAAGCCGGTCACGTTCCAGGTCTTCTCGGAAAGGTTGCTGATGACGAAGTCGTCGTTGTAGTCGGGAATGACGCGGGTGAAGTTGGCGGTGAGGCCGAAGCCGTCGACCGGCAGCCACGCGTCCAGCGTCTGCGTCCAGGACAGCTCGTAGCCCTTGAGGTAGTTGGTCTGGTCGCTGTTGAAGGTCTTGGTGATCTCGTAGACATCGCCGTCGGCGCCCACGCACTCGTTGGCCGCGTTGATGCCCAGCGACACGCCGCCGTAGCTGCCGGGGCAGATGTTCTGGTTGTAGGTGCCGTTCTTGATCGCCTTCCAGAATCCGGACAGCGACAGGCCACCGCCGTCGTAGTACCACTCCACGCCCAGGTCGGCCTGGTCGGCGGTCATCGCCTTGAGGTCGACCGAGCCCACGCTCACCGAATTCAGCGTGCGGCCGTCGGTCAGCAGGCCGCTTTGCTCGGTGGTGGCGATGGCGGTGCTGCTGGTCAGGATCGGGCGCACCAGCACCTTGGCCGCCGACAGCCGCAGCAGCAGGTCCGGACGCATCTCCAGCACGAAGTTGGCGCTGGGCAGCCAGTTGTTGTAGCGGTAGACGGAGGTGGCGGTGCCGACGATGTTGTTGGCCTCCTCGTTCACCTCGTCGGGCGTGGTCAGCCAGGTGTCGGTGGTGCGCTTGGTGTTCTCGTAGCGCATGCCGATGTTGCCGCGCAGCGGCATCGAGCCGATCTCGGTGTCGATCTTGGCCAGCGCGTAGGCCGAGTAGATGTCGTTGTCGATCGAGTAGCTGCTCTGCGGCGCGAACACCACCGGGATGCCCGTGCCCTCGGCTTCCAGCGCGGCCTGGTAGGCGGCGAGGTTGGGGATGATGAAGGAATGCTGGATCGAGTACAGGCCGCCGAGGAAGTTGTTCTCCACCGTGCCGTACTCGGACATCAGCGGCAGGTCGGCCGGATCGGCGTCGCCGATGACGTAGCGGTCGCGGCGCCAGATCTTGCGGTCCAGGGTCTCGCGGCGGTACTTGCCGCCGAACTTGACCGAACTCAGCCAGCCCCAGCCCAGCCAGCGCTCGGCGTCGAGCTGGACCGAATCCTCCTGGTTGCGCAGGTGCTTGATCGCGCCGTTGGGGTACTCGTTGCGCGTCATCGTGTACGGGTCGTACCAGCCGGCATCGGTCAGGTCGTTGGAGACGCTGAAGGCGGGACTGGACGGGTTGGAGATGTCGAGCACGCTCGAATCCACGGTCACTCCCAGGATCGCCGCGGTCTCGTCCTCGCGGGTCTTGCCCAGGGCGTGGTTGAGCGCGCCGGTCACGGTCCAGTCGCCCGGCGTCCACTTGAAGTCGTAGCTCACCATCTCCGAGACCCAGTCGTGGTTCTCCAGCTGGCGATTGCTCTCCATCGTGTAGTCCTCGGCCAGCACGCGGGTGGCATAGCCGTTGTCGGCCGCCTGCACGGTCTGCGTGCCCGAGCTGAGCAGGAACACCTGCTGCTTGATGTCGTTCCTGGTCTCGTCCTTGGAGTAGATCCAGGTCAGGCCCATCTCCAGCTCGTCGCTGGGCTGCCACTGCAGCGCGCCATTGAGCATCCTGCGCTCGGTCTCGCGGTCGATGCGGCGGTAGCGGGTGCGGGTGGGCATCACCACCGATTCGCCGTCGTAGCTGCCGGTGCCCCAGCGGTCGATCCAGAAGTAGTCGGCGCGATCCTCCAGCTTCTGCCAGCCGGCATTGAGGAACACCCCCACCCGTCCGTCGCCGAAGTCGAACTGGTCGATGTAGCTGGCCACCGCCTTGCCGGTCGGATTGCCGCCGTCGACCGAGTCGGAGTACTGCCCGGTGGCGGACACGATCAGCTTGCGCTGCTTGTAGTCCAGCGGCTTGACCGTGTCGATGTTGACCGTGCCCGACAGGCCGCCGGCGTCCATGTCGGCGGTCGGAGACTTGATCACCTGGATGCCGGCGGCGAGCTCGGGCTGGATGATGTCGTAGCGGAAGCCGTCGGTGAAGTCGGCGCTCTTGAAGGTCTGGCCGTTGATGGTGGTCATGGCGTACTGCGGCCCGAGCCCGCGCACGCTGATGGTCGAGCCGCGGCCGTTGATGCTGGAGATCTGCACGCCGGGAATGCGCTGGATCGCCTCGGCGATGTTCTCGGCCGGGAACTTGCCGATGTCCTCGGAGGAGACGCCGTCGGAAACGCGGATGTCGTCGCGCTTCTTGTCCAGCGCCGTGATCAGGCTCTGCTGGTAGGTACTGGTGACGGTGACCGCGTCGAGCTGGGAGATCTTCTCGTCGGTGGACGCGGCGGCGGCCTGCTGGGCCAGCGCCGGACGCGGCGCCGAGACGGCGACGACCGCCGCGATCGAGGCGGCCAGCAGGGTGCGGGAACTGCGACAAGGGGAGGCGTTCATGTGGCTATCCTGGAGTGATGGCTGGAGGACCCGGGCACGCACAAACGGCCGATCGGACGCAGGCCGGCACCGATCCCGCTCCGCGCCCGGCCGTAGCCGTGCGTCGCCTGGATCTGCCGGCGTGTCCGCGCCGGCCTGCCGCTCCCTTCGCAAGTACCCGCCCGCCAGGTCATGGCAGCCGGGATATCGCCGATCGAACCGCGCAATTGGATACATACCAATCGCACGGCTCGATTCTTATGGTCTTAGAAAGATCCTGTCAACGGCTTATGAAGATTTGGCCGATGGACATCGCCGCGGCGGCGGTGTCGCGTGTCGCACGCGCCGAATAATTCATTGAAAATCAATTGCTTGACATGACAAATCAATGCCGACACGTCGCGTGCTGCAGCGCATCGCGAACATCGTTGTCATCGTATCAATGAGATACCAATCTCCGCGTCCAACCAATTCCGTTTCGGCCCGGCGGACGCCCCGCTCCGCCGCCGGCCCGAGGGTGCGCCAATGCACTCGACGGGCCCGTGCTTTACCTACCTCCGCCACCGTTCGCGGGCGTCTCTGGCAATGGCAAGGGCCTACACCGCGGGTAATACAACTTCATGACATATCTGTTGACATCGTTGTCAGCTCATGTTCAAACTCGCCCCACGTGACCGGCAACGTGCGCCGGGACCGCACTGAATGAGGGCAGGCATGTGGCAGCAACCGTCCCCGATATCCAGCAGTCGGCCATGAGGGCACCGGCACCGTTCCTGGCCGCCGACGTCGGCGGGACCCACGTGCGCGTCGGCCGCGTCCAGGCCAGCGGCGACCGCGCCCGTCCGGTTTCGGTGCTGGACTACCGCAAGTACCGCTGTGCGGATTTCCCCTCTCTTTCGAGCATTCTCGAGGACTTCCGCAGCAGCGGGCCGGCGGTGCGCGACTGCGTGATCGCCAGCGCCGGCTTCCCGCTGGCCGACGGCAGCGTGATCACCACCAACCTGCCCTGGCCGCTGTCGCTGCCCCGCATCCGCCAGGACCTGGAACTGGCGTCGGTGCACCTGGTCAACGACTTCGAGGCCGTCGCCCATGCCACCGCCTACGTGGACGCCAGCGAGATGCTGCAGCTCGCCGGCCCCGCGCACCGTCCGCCGGGCCCGATGCTGGTGCTCGGCCCGGGCACCGGCCTGGGCGCGGCGGTGTGGATACCCACCGAGCACGGCCCGGTGGTGCTGCCCACCGAAGCCGGCCAGGCGGCGCTGGCCAGCAATACCGAACTGGAAATGGCGCTGGTGCGGCACATGCTGCGCGAACGCAGCCACGTCAGCGTCGAGCACGCGCTCTCCGGCCCGGGCCTGATGAACCTGTACCGGGCGCTGTGCGCGATCCGCGGCACCGTGCCGCTGCACGCGGCGCCCGGCGACATCACCGCCGCCGCGCTGGCCGGCAGCGACCCGCTCGCCGTCGAGAGCCTGGAGGTGTTCTGCGGCCTGCTGGGCAGCACCGTCGGCGACATGGCGCTGCTCTACGGCATCCAGGGCGGCATCCACCTGGCCGGCGGCATCCTGCCGCAGATCCGCGACTTCCTCATCGGCAGCCGCTTCGTGCCGCGCTTCCTCGACAAGGGGCCGATGCGCGAGGCGCTGGAACGCATCCCCGTGAAGCTGGTCGAGCACGGGCAACTGGGCGTGCTCGGCGCGGCCAGCTGGTTCATCGGCAGAACGCAAGCAGCAACGCCAGCGCAGCAATAGCCAGCATTCCCCGGGCGGCTCCGCCCTTCCCGGCACCACACACGACGGCGGCGATTCGCCGACACCCACAAGTGATGAGGAGAGACATCATGAACCACCGCAAGACCCTGCTATCCGCGGCGATCCTCACCTGCCTATCGTTCGGCGCACAGGCGCAGCAGGCCGCCGCCGGCAGCCCCGACCCGACCGAGCTGGACACGGTGCAGGTCACCGGCATCCGCGGCAGCGTGCAGAAATCGCTGGACAGCAAGCGCGAGGCCGCCGCGCACGTGGAGGTGGTCAGCGCCGAGGACATCGGCAAGCTGCCGGCCAAGAACGTCGCCGACACCCTGCAGCGGGTGGCCGGCGTCAACGTCAGCGCCTCCAGCGGCAGCGAGGGCGGCTTCGACGAGAGCGAGCGGGTGAGCCTGCGCGGCACCGGTGCCAGCCTCACCCAGACCCTGGTCAACGGCCACCTGGTCGGCACCGGCGACTGGCTGGTCTCCAACCAGAGCGGCAATGTCGGCCGCAGCGTCAGCTACGCGCTGTTCCCGGCCGAGATCGTCGACCAGGTGGTGGTCAACAAGGGCTCGCAGGCCAAGCTGGTGGAAGGCGGCGCCGCCGGCACCATCAACATCCTCACCCGCAAGCCGCTGGACTTCGCCAAGGATTTCACCGGCGAGGCCACGCTCGGCGGGGTGTACTCCGACCTGCCCGGCAAGACCGAACCACAGTTCAGCACGCTGCTGAACTGGAAGAACGCGAGCAACGACTTCGGCGTGCTGGTGCAGACCTTCGTAGAGAACCGCAGCCTGCGCCGCGACGGCCAGGAAGTGGTCGGCGGCTACAGCCAGATCGCGCCCACCTCCGCCGCCGCGACCGCCAACCCGGAACTGGCCGGACTCTACTATCCCAACCTGATCGGCTCGACCCTGTTCACGCAGAAACGCGAACGCAAGGGCGGTTCGTTCGACATCCAGTACAAGCCGACCGACAACCTGACCCTGGGCCTCAACGGCTTCTATTCCAAGCTCGAGGCGAACAACTACAACCGCAACTTCATGCTCTGGTCCGGCCAGTTCGTGCCGAACCGGCTGCCGCAGTCCTACACCACCGACAACGGCGTGATCACCGGCGCCAGCTACGCGGCCGACGCCGCGGCGACGCTGACCCCATACGCGGTCTACGACCAGATCGCGCGCATCTCCGAATCCGAGTCCAAGTACATCGCCCTGGACGCCGACTGGCAGGCAAGCGAGCGCCTGGGTGTCAAGTTCCAGGCCGGCACCACCCGCGGCAGCGGCAAGACCCCGCGCCAGGACACGCTGGAACTGGCGGTGGCGGGCAACGCCGGCGCGAGCTGGGCGCTGGGCGGCACCACCACCCCGATCGACTGGACCCTGGGCGATGCCGGTACGCTGGACAGCGCGCTGAACAGCTATGCATCGATATTCGGCATCCAGGGCTCGAACGCGCAGGACAAGGAGGACTGGTTCTCCAGCGATGCCGAGCTCTACTTCGACAGCGGCCTGCTGTCCACGCTGGACTTTGGCGTGCGCTACGCCGAACACGTGCGCGAGAACAGCGGCGGCATCAACCAGACGTTGCTGTCCGGGGCGCTGGCCGGCTATGCCTTCCCGGCCACCGGCCTGTCCTATCCGGGCGATTTCGCCGGCACCATCGGCGGCAGCTACCCGAGCGACATCTGGTACTACTCCGAGGCGCAGCTGGCGGCGATCAACGATGCCCTGGCCGACCGCGACCCGGCCACCCGCGGCTACTGGCAGGGCGCCTACCGGGTGAAGGAACGCAACAGCGCCGCCTACGTGCAGGCCAACTTCGCCGGCGAGCGCTGGAGCGGCAACCTCGGCGTGCGCTACGTGCATACCGCCGGCAGCAACCGCTACAACCAGTCCACGCCCGACGGCTATGTCCCGGTGACGGTGGACAACAACTACGGCCGCTTCCTGCCCAGCCTGAACTTCAAGTACGAACTCAGCGAGGGGCTGGTCGGGCGCTTCTCCGCCTCGCGCACCATGACCCGCCCGGACTACTCCGACCTGGCCGGCTACGTGTCGCTGACCGACCTCACCCATACCGGCAGCGGTGGCAACCCGAACCTCAAGCCGATCATCTCCAGCAATGCCGACCTGGCGCTGGAGTGGTACTTCATGCCGCGCGGCCTGCTCGCAGCCAGCGTCTACTACATGGACCTGAAGGACTTCATCGCCCCGCAGACGCGCTCGGTGGTCTACAAGGACCAGACCGCCAGCACCGCGGCCGGCAGCGACGTCTACGCCACCTACCTGATGTCCACACCGGACAACATCGACGCCAAGGTCAAGGGCCTGGAGCTGACCTACGAGCAGCCGCTGGGCGAGAGCTTCGGCGTCAGCGCCAACTACACCTACGCCGACGGCGAGACCGACGGCGGCGGCCCGGTGCTGGGCACCTCGAAGAGCACCTACAACCTGTCCGGCTACTTCGAGCGCGACAGGATCAGTGCCCGCGTCAGCTACACATGGCGCTCGTCGTTCTACTTCGGCCCGCGGCGCTCGTATCCGTTCTACCAAGACGACTTCGGCACCCTGTCGGCGACGGTCAACTACCGCTTCAACGACCGCTTCAGCCTGTCGCTGGACGGACTGAACCTCAACAACCCGGTCTACAAGTACTACACCAAGATGGACGGCAACTCGCTGCCCTACGCGTTCTACGAGAACGGCCGGCAGTACTACCTCAACCTGCACATCAGCTTCTGAGCCATGCACGGGTCCGCCGTTCCCCCCGCCGCAGGCGGGGACGGCGGTCCGGCGCGACCGCCGCGGCACGCCAGGGTGGCGGCAGCAACGTCGGCACCCACCCACTCCTCCCGAGGTAGCCATGTCCCGCCCCCTCCCGTACGCCTCCCGCCGCGCCATAGGTGCCCTGCTCGTTCTGGCCATCGGCCTGGCAGGACCGGCCATCGCCGCCGCCCCGCCGCCGCTGATCCCGGTGCCGGCATCGCTGCAGCCGGGCCAGGGCCAGTTCCAGCTGCGCGACGGCACCACGCTGCAGTCACGCGGCGAAGGCGCCGATGCGGCCGCGGACTATCTCGTGCGGATGCTGCAACGCACCGGTGGGCCGACGCTCGCGCGCGGTACCGTAGCGGGCGCGGACATCACGATCGAGGTCGATCCGCGCGGCTTCGCCGCCGATGCGTCGCAGGAGGCCTACCGGCTGGACGTGTCCGCACGCGGCATCCGCATCGGCGCACCGCACGCACGCGGGCTGTTCTACGGCGCAGTGACGCTGTGGCAGCTCGCCACCGCCGGCGAGGGCGAAGGCACGGTGCGGATCCCCGCGCTGCGCATCGACGATGCCCCGCGCTTCGCCTGGCGCGGCTACATGCTCGATTCCGCGCGCCATTTCGAGAGCGTCGAGCAGATCGAGCGCCTGCTCGATGCCATGGCCATCCACAAGCTCAACGTGTTCCACTGGCACCTGACCGACGACCAGGGCTGGCGCCTGGAGATCAAGGCTTATCCGAAGCTGGCGCAGGTCGGCGGCTGCCGCGCGCAGACCGACGGCGATGGCGTCCCCTACTGCGGCTTCTACAGCCAGGAGCAGGTACGCCACATCGTGCGCTACGCTGCCGAGCGCCAGATCACCGTGGTCCCGGAGATCGACGTGCCCGGCCATGCCACCGCGGCGATCGCCGCCTATCCGGAACTCGGCGTCACCGGCCGCGCCATGCCCGTCTCCAACGAGCGCGGCATCCACGCCAACCTGTTCAACGTGGAGGAATCCACCTTCCGTTTCCTGGACACGGTGCTGGGCGAGGTCGCCGACCTGTTCCCCGGCGCCTACGTGCACGTCGGCGGCGACGAAGCCATCAAGGAGCAGTGGAACGCATCGGCGCGGGTGCAGGCGCGCATGCGCGAACTCGGGCTGGGCGATGCCGACCAGCTGCAGAGCTACTTCATGGGACGCATGCAGGCCTCGCTCGACAGGCGCGGCAAGCGCCTGATCGGCTGGGACGAGATCCTCGACGGCGGCCTGCCGCCGCGCGCGGCGGTGATGTCCTGGCGCGGCGTGGAAGGCGGCGTCGAGGCCGCGCGCCTGGGCCACGACGTGGTGATGTCGCCCACCCGCAGCCTGTACCTGGACTACCTGCAGACGCGCTCGCCCAACGAACCGCACGGGCGCCTGGCATTGATCCCGCTGGACCGGTTCTACGCGTTCGAGCCGGTGCCCGAGCAGCTGCCGGCCGCGCAGCACCACCACATCCTCGGCCTGCAGGCCAACATGTGGACCGGCGACAGCGCCACCTTCGCCACCATCCAGCACAACACCTTCCCGCGCCTGGCGGCGATGGCCGAGACCGGCTGGAGCCCACGCGCGCGCAAGGACTACGCCGGCTTCCTGCAGCGCCTGCCGGCACAGCTGCAGCGCTACCGCCGGCTCGGCATCGCCTATGCGCAGACCCCGTTCGAGGTGCTGGCCGACGCAGAGCCGGGCGACGCCGCGGGCACCGCACGCGTGCGCCTGGATACGCCGCTGGACTACGAGATCCGCTACAGCCTCGACGGCGGCGCGCCATCCTCCGCTTCGCCCCGCTATACCGGCCCGCTGCAGCTGCGGTTGCCGGCGCAACTGCGTGCGGCCACGTTCCATGACGGCCGCGCGCTGGGCCCGGTGGCCGCGTTCGCGCTGGACCCGGCCAGCCTGCTGCGCCGCGAGGAGGCCGCGATGGACGAATGCCCGGCGGCCAACGGCCCGGCGCTGCGCCTGGCGGGCAGCGCCGGCACCGATGGCAGGCGCCCGCTGTTCAACGTGGACATCATGACGCCGTGCTGGCTGTGGAAGAACGCGCCGACCGCCGGCATCGGTGCGGTGCGCGTGCATGCCGCACGCCTGCCCTACACCTTCCGCCTGAGCCCGGAGGAAGAAAAGCGGCGGCGCTTCCTGCCCGCCGCCAGCGCCAACGGCGAACTGGACATCCGCGCCGGCGGCTGCGACGGCCCGGTGGTCGCCAGCGTACCGATGCCGGCGGCGACGCCGGCCGATGGCACGATCCAGGTACAGGCGCCGCTGGCCGCGACCGACGGCCGCCAGGATCTGTGCATCCGCTTCAGCGGCGACACCCGTCCGGCGATCTGGGCACTGGACCGGGTCGAGCTGCTGCCGCGCTGAGCGAGCTTGGCCAGGCCACGCGGATCGCCACTGCGGGGGGCCCTGTAGGAGCGACTTCAATCGCGATGAGGCTTCACCGGCAAGGCCCTTCGCGACTGAAGTCGCTCCTACGGGGGCGACACGCCAGGAGGAGGCACGCCAGGAGCCGGCACGCCGAACCGCCCTCAGTACAGCAGGTAGCGTCGCCGCAGTTCCTCGAAGCGCCCCAGGTCCGCCTGCCAGCGCGCCTCGATCGCCGCCAGCGGTTCGCCGCGCTCGATCGACTCGCGGATCCAGGCATTGCCGGCCAGCTTGTCGAAGAACGGCGGCTCGCCGGGCAGGAAGCGGAACTGCCCGGGATACAGGTCGTGCAGCGTCTTCAGCAGCGCCAGTCCGGTACGCACCGGCAGGAAGGCATTGCGGTCCACGACATGGATCTGCACCCCTCCGCAGGGCACGCCGGCATGCTTGGAGAAGGTCGGGGTGAAGGCGATGGGACGGAAGCGCACGCCCGGCAGCCCTAGTGCGTTCATGCGCGTCGCCAGCACCTGCGCATCGACGAACGGCGCGCCGACGATCTCGAACGGGCGGGTGGTGCCGCGCCCCTCGGACAGGTTGGTGCCTTCGAACAGGCCGGTCCCCGGATACACCAGCGCGGTGTCCGGCGTGGGCATGTTCGGCGACGGCGGAATCCACGGCAGGGTCGAGCGCAGCGGCTGCTCGCCGCGACGCCAGCCCTGCATCGGCACCACCTGCAGCTGCGCGCCGATGCCGAAGGCGTCGTTGAACAGCCGCGCCAGCTCGCCGATGGTCATGCCGTGGCGCAACGGGATCGGGAACATGCCGACGAACGAGGCGAACCCAGGCTCCAGCACAGGCCCTTCAACGCGCTCGCCGCCCAGCGGCTCGGGCCGGTCCAGCACCACGATCGGAATGCCGGCGCGCCTGGCCGCGCGCATCGCCCCGGCCAGGGTGTAGGGATAGGTGTAGAAACGCGCGCCCACATCCTGGATGTCGAACACCAGCACGTCCACGCCATCGAGCATCGCCGGCGTCGGCTCGCGGGTCTGTCCGTACAGGCTGTACACCGGCAACCCGGTGGCAGGATCGCGCGAGGAATCCACGTGCTCGCCGGCCTGCACGTCGCCGCGCACGCCGTGCTCGGGACCGAACAGTGCCACCAGTTCGAAGTCCGGCCGCCGTGCCAGCAGGTCGACGTCGCTGCGCAGCGCGGAGTCGGCGCCGGTCATGTTGGTGATCAGGCCCACGCGCTTGCCGCGCAGCAGTTCCGGCCGTTCGCGCAGCAGCACCTCGATGCCCAGCCGCGGCGCGACGGCGGCGCAGTCGCAGGGAACGGCTGCCGTGGCGACGGGAACGGACGCAGCGGCCAACGGCGACAGCGCGAGCAAGGCGAACAGCGGACGAAGTAGCGTTGGGCGGAGCGGCATGGCGGACCTCGAAGCGCGCTGCCGGCACGCGCCGGAACTGCGCAGGAGAAGGTTTGACATCGTTGTCTTCGCTCTATATACCACAGGGGCAGACACCGGCGCCGGGGGCCGCCGCTGCACCGCCCAGACACGCACCCGCCCGAGCCTTGTCCAAAGACGCGAACCCGAGCCCATGCCCTCCATGAAGTCCGCCGCGATGCTGCTCTGCCTCTGCCTGTCGTCCATCTCCCTGCCCGCCGCCGCCGATTCGCGGCTGGGCGTGCCTCCGTCCGCGCAATCGCAGGACTACCTGGCCAGCAAGGGCCAGTTCCAGCTGCACACGCTGCTGACCGAGCAGCGGCACCCGCGTACCTGGGACCTCAGCCGGGTCGCCGCCGGCGACACCACCGCCGCGCTGGCGCAGCTGCTGTCGGTGGACGAGGATGTGGCCCTGGCGCTGCGGCAGGTCGCCGACGATCCTGCACGCCTGGCCACGCTGGAGCGGGCCTCGGCGTCGGTGCAGGCCGCGCTGCGCGGCGGCCACCGCATCTACTTCTACGGCACCGGCTCCACCGGGCGCCTGGCCGAGACCCTGGAAAGCGGGCTGTGGCGGCCTTTCTGGCAGCGCGCGGCGGCCTCGCCGGCGTGGCCGCGCATCGCCGCCGCCCTGCCCGGTGCCGGCGAGCGCGTGCGTGGCGAGATCACCGGCGGCGACCGTGCCCTGATCAGCTCGCTGGAAGGCTTCGAGGACCTGCCGCTGATCGGCGAGCTGCAATTGCAGGACAACGCCATCGGCCCGCAGGACGTGGTGTTCGCGGTCACCGAAGGCGGCGAGACCTCCGCGGTGATCGGCACCGCCCTGGCCGCGGCGGCGCAGCCGGGCGCGCACGCGCAGCGCACATGGTTCGTCTACAACAATCCCGACGCGGTGCTGCGGCCGTTCGAGCGCAGCCGCCGCGTGCTCGACGACACCCGCATCGGCAAGATCGCGCTGCCGACCGGGCCGCAGGCGATCACCGGCTCCACCCGCATGCAGGCCACCACCACCAGCCTGTACGTGCTCGGCGTGGTGCTGGAGGACGCGGTGGCGCAGGTGCTCGGCACGACGCTGCCGACCGACGAGATGGCCGCGCTGGGCTTCGCCCCCGGCACCGGCATCGCCGAACGCCTGCGCGGCTTTGCCGACATCCAGCGCCGCGTGGCCGCCGCCGCGCCGCGGCTGGCCAGCTGGACCGACCTGGAGGCGCGCGCCTATGCCGGCGGCCACCACGCCACCTATCTGGCGCAGCGCGCGCTGATGCCGGTGTTCGTAGACGTCACCGAACGCGCGCCGACCTTCCGGCTGGCGCCGCTGGACCCGGTGGATGCGCCGCAGCGGCGCTCGTGGATCCAGGTGTGGGCACCGCTGGAGGATCCGCAGGCGGCCTGGCAGGCGCTGCTGCAGCGGCCGTTCCATGGCCTGGACCCGCAGCGCTACCGCGCTCCATTCGAGCAGCGCATCGACGATCCCTACCTGCGCCAGGCGGCGCTGCGCAGCCTGGCCTCGGCCGGCGCCGAGCAGCAGGCGCTGTACGACCTGGCCTACTCGACGCGCAACCGCGAGCGCAGCGGCCCGCAGCGCGGCGACCTCGGTACCCTGGTGTTGCTCGGCGAGCCCACCCTGACCCCGCTGCAGCAGCAGTGGCTGCACGACTTCGACGCCGCCGGGGCCGGGCTGGCGGTGGTCGCGGTCGGCAGCGGCCCGCTGTCGCCGGCGGTGCTGCAGGCGCTGTCCACGCTGTCGCGGCCGGTGCCGCTGATCGCCGTGCAGGTACCGCAGCGCGATGCCTTCGGCCTGGACCAGGCCATCGCCCTGAAGATGCTGCTCAACGCCCACTCCACCGCCGTCATGGCCAAGCTGGGGCGCGTGGTCGGCAACACCATGACCGCGGTGCAGCCGGGCAACCTCAAGCTGATCGGGCGTGCGACCTACCTGATCCAGTCGCACGTCAACGGCGTGCTCGGCACCGCCGCTTGGCAGGCCCGCCACGGTGCGACGCCGGCGCTGGACTACGCCGAGGCCAACGCGGTGCTGTTCGAGGCGATCGACCGCCGCGCCGCGATGGCGGAGGCCGAGCGCGTGCCCGAGGTCGAGCTGGCGGTGGTGGCGATCCTGGAGGGACTCGCCCACGGCACCGCGCTGGACTGGGACGGCGCGGCGCGCATCGTGCACCGCCAGGGCCTGAACGGCTACCTGGCCGGCTACGCCGACTGATGGCGCCTTCGCGCGCGCGTGCCGTAGAGCCGAGCTCGTGCTTGCATCCCCCTTCGGGGCTCGGCTGCACAGGCATCCGAAGCCGCAAGCCGCCGGGCAAGTCCGGCGCCATGCCACCGCCACGGGTTCGGCGGCGAGGCCCAGCTGCGCCTGCTGCCCGGCACCGCGTCGCGCTGCTGCTGGCACTGCTGGTCACGCTCCCGGCCACTGCCGCGCCGCTGCTGCCGCGCGCGGACAGCGTGCAGGCGGCGGGGTTTTCCGCCGCCGGCCTGGACGCGATCGATCGCTCGATCCAGGCGCAGGTCGACGCCGGCTTCCCCGGCGCGGTGCTGGCGATCGTGCGCGACGGGCGCCTGGTCAAGCTGCGCGCCTATGGCTACGCCCAGCGCTACGACGCCCATGGCGCCCTGGCCCGGCCACAGCCGATGCGCGCCGACACGATCTTCGACCTGGCCTCCAACACCAAGATGTACGCCACCGTCTTCGCGCTGCAGCGGCTGGCCTGGGAGGGACGCGTGGACGTCGATGCGCCGGTGGCGCGCTACCTGCCCGAGTTCGCCGACGCCGCCGATCCGCGCAGGGCGCGGATACGCGTGGCCGACCTGCTGCGGCACAGCGCCGGCTTCGCCGCCGACGTGCCGTTCCACGATCCGGCCACGGCCGGTCCCCGCTTCTCGCAGCAGCGCGCGCGCACCGAGGCGCTGCTGCCGAAGCTGCCGCTGGACTATCCCGCCGGCAGCCGCAACCTCTACAGCGACACCGACTTCATGCTCGCGGGGATGATCGTCGAGCGCATCACCGGCCAGCGCCTGGACCGCTACCTCGACGACACCTTCTACCGGCCGCTCGGGCTGCAGCGCACCGGCTTCGCGCCGCTGGCCGCCGGCAAGGGCCTGACCCGCGTGGACTTCGCCGCCACCGAGCCGCAGGGCAACAGCCGCGGCGGCAGCGTCGACTTCCCCGGCATCCGCCGCGATACGCTGCGCGGCCAGGTGCACGACGAGAAGGCCTACTACGCGATGGGGCAGGTCTCCGGGCATGCCGGGCTGTTCTCGGATGCCGAGGAACTGGCGGTGCTGGTGCAGTTGACGCTCGACGGCGGCGAACGTGGCGGACACCGCTACTTCGACGCGGCCACCCTGTCCCGCTTCACCGCGCCGGCCGGCCCCGACCCCAGCTACGGGCTGGGCTGGCGGCTCAACCGCGGCGACGGCCTGCGCTGGATGTTCGGCCGCTGCGCATCGGCCCGCGCCTACGGCCACACCGGCTGGACCGGAACCCTGACCCTGGCCGATCCCGCGCATCGCCTGGCCATCGTGCTGCTGACCAACAAGAAGAACACCCCGGTCGTCGATCCCGGCCGCGACCGCAACCGCTTCGCCGGCGACGGCTTCGCGATCGCGCGCTACGGCAGCGTGGTCGATGCGGTCTACGCCGCGATCGACGGCGGCAGCGGCGGCGTGCCGCATTGCACGCCCCAGCAGTAGGCCGCGGAGCGCGCGCTCAACGCCTGCCGGCGCCGCCGCCGAACAGCCGGCCGTCGACCCACTGCAGGCAGTTGCGCAGCGGCGTCGGCAGCAGCGCCAGTCCCGCCAGCACGCCCGCGGTATCGGCCAGGGCGTCGAGCACGTCGGCCGAACGGTTCGCCGTCAAGGTCCCCTGCGCGACCTCGATGGCCACGCCCAGCAGCACCAGTCCGAGCATGGCCCGCAGCAGCGCGCGGCGCCCGGCGAACAGTTGCACCGCCCCCCACGAGAGCAGGAAGTAGGCGAGGAAATGCTCGACCTTGTCGCTGCCCGACGGCAGCGACAGCGGCGCCGGCGGCGTCAGGCAGGCCACGATCACCGCGACGATCGCCGCGATCCACAGGCCCAGCCACAGCCCGGGCCGGCGCAGGGGGCGCAGCGCCGCCATCACAGCCGCCAGGTCAGGTCGCCGGCCAGGAACGCGCTGCCGAAATCCACCCCGCGCGAGAACCCCATCGCCTGGAAGCGCTCGCCCATCTCGCTCGGCAGCGTCAGCCGCTTGACCTGCTCGCGCAGGCGCATGCGCCCGACCTCGTCGCTGCGCTGCTCGGCCTCGGCCAGCAGCGCGTCCAGGCCGCAGCCGAGCAGGAAACTGGCCTGGGTGCAGTAGCCGGCCAGGTCGAAGCCGGCGCCGGTGCCGGCCTCGGCCAGCGCGGTGAAGTCGACCGAGGCGGTGATGTCCTGCAGCCCCGGCCAGCGATACAGGCCGTTGTGCACGCGATGGCGGTAGAACGCGCGTATCGTCCCCTCGCTGCGCTGCGGCAGGTAGTACTCGCGGCGCGGATAGCCGTAGTCCACGAACAGCATCGCGCCGTTGCGCAGCCCGCCGGCCACCGCCTGCACCCAGTACGGCAGTTGCGGCAGCAACTCGGAGCGGTAGCCGTCCTCGAAGGGCTGTTCCAGGTAGCGCTCGACGTGGCGGACCGCGGCGGCCAGCAGCGCATCGGCCGGCTGTTCGCCGCGGCGGAAACCGCCTTCGCCGTCCACCACCACGGTTTCCTCGAATACCTCGCCCTCGCGCAGGGCGAAGCGCGGCGTCGGCAGCGCATCGAGCACCTCGTTGGCGAACAGCAGCCCGTCCCACTCGTCCTGGAACGGCCGGTCCAGCCATTCCACCAGGTCGAACAGCGGCGGCACCAGCGCACGCCCCAACCGCTCGCGCTGGCGATCGCGCAGGTCGGCGCTGGGCTCGAGGATGGCGTAGCGCCCGGGCAGCGCATCCAGCTCCATCAGCCGCTTGAGCATGGTCTCGGCGAAGGCGCCGCTGCCGCCGCCGATCTCCAGCATCCGTGCCTGCGGCCCCAGCTGCTGCAGCACCGGCGCCACCGCGTTGGCCACGGTGGCGGCGAACAGCGGCCCGATCTCCGGGGCGGTGGTGAAATCGCCGGCATCGCCGAACTTGCTGGCGCCGGCGCTGTAGTAGCCAAGGCCCGGCGCATACAGCGCCAGCTCCATGAACCGCGAGAACGGGATCGCGCCCTGGCCGGCGGCGATCTCCGCTCGCAGGTGCGCGGCCAGGCGGTCGCTGTGGGCAAGGGCTTCGTGGTCGGGCGTGGGCAGATCGGCGGGCATGCGGACTGGATCGCTGGGAAGACGTACAGCATAGGCGCTGGGCCGGCCGCGCCGGTAGCTCGGGCGACACCCGCGTGCGCCCGGCCCTCGCCGACCTGTGCGATCGGCACTTCCCATGGACGCCGGCTGGCCGACAATGCATCCAGGCACATCGAGAAGACATCCCATGCCCGACAACGCTCCCGTGGTGCTGGTCACCGGCAGCGCGCGCCGCATCGGCGCAGCCATCTGCACCCACCTGCATGCGCACGGCTTCCGCGTGGCCATGCACGGCTTCAGTTCCGGCGACGCGCTGGCCGCGCTGGCCGCACAGGCCGACGCGCGGCGGCCGCACAGCGCGGCGGCGCTGCACGCCGACCTGCGCGAGGCCGACGCGCCGCAGCGCCTGGTCGATGAGGTCCTGCACCGGTTCGGCCGGCTCGACGCGCTGGTCAACAACGCCTCCAACTTCTTCCCCACGCCGGTCGGCGAGGCCACGCCGCAGCAATGGGACGCGTTGTTCGCGGTCAATGCCCGCGCGCCGTTCTTCCTGATGCAGGCCGCCGCACCGCACCTGCGCGAACGCAACGGCGCGGTGGTCAACCTGACCGACCTGCATGCCGGGCGGCCACGCCGCGACTATCCGATCTACAGCGCCGCCAAGGCCGCACTGGCCATGCTGACCCAGGCCATGGCGCTGGAACTGGCGCCCGAGGTGCGGGTGAACGCGATCGCCCCCGGCGCGATCCTGTGGCCGCAGCCGGAACCGCCCGAGGCGGCCTGCCAGGCGCTGCTGGCGCGCACCCCGCTGGCGCGCATCGGCACCGTCGAGGAAGTCGCCGAAGCCGTGCGCTGGCTGCTGCAGGACGCCGGCTACATCACCGGCCACACCCTCGCGCTGGACGGGGGGCGCCGGCTGACATGAGTGGCTTACGCGGCCGACGTGCGGCGTATCCGGGCTTGCTCCGGGGCGTTGCCTCGACCTACAGCGGCACCGCGTCGAAATGCAGCCCATGGTCCGGGTGCCCGCGCCACAGCTCGGCCAGCGTGCGGCCGCTGAGCGGATCGACGAAACCCGGCGCGATCTCCGCCAGCGGCCGCAGCACGAAGGCATGCCTGAGTTCCGGCCGCGGGATGCGCAGGTGGCCGGGGCCATCGGCGATGCGGTCGCCATAGAAGACGATGTCCAGGTCCAGCGTGCGGTCGGCGAAGCGCGGGCCGCTGCGGTCGCGGCCGTGCGCATCCTCGAGCGCATGCAGCCACGAATCGAGCGCGGTCAATCCCATGTCGGTGTGCAGCGACACTGCGTTGTTCAGGAAATCCGGGCCCTCGAACCCCACCGCCGGCGTGCGGTAGGCCTGCGATACCACGATGTCGTCGCCGAAGCGCTGCCGCAGCGCCGCCACGGCCTGCCGGAGGTGGTGCCGGGGCTGGAGGTTGCTGCCCAGGCTGAGAAGCACGTTGACCATGCGTTATTGCGACATGCGGCGCCGGCAACGTCAACCTTCACGGCGCACCGCAGCGCCCTTCCAAGGCGCAAATCCGGTCCAGCCACAAGGGAGCAACCCGTAGGAGCGACTTCAGTCGCGATCGGGCTCTACCGGTAGAGCCCATCGCGACTGAAGTCGCTCCTACGGCGGGCTCTGCCGCCCACGCCTAGCCAAGCCACGGTCGCGGCGCATAGAATCGGGGCGCATTCCAGACGGCAGCCTCATGACTTATTGCGTCGGCATCGAAGTGGACGAAGGCCTGGTCTTCGCCGCAGACACCCGCACCAACGCCTCGCTGGACGATGTCCGCGTGCACGGCAAGCTGCATACCTTCGAGTATCCCGGCCAGGCGGTGTTCGCCATCATGTCCGCCGGCAACCTGGGAACCACGCAGCTGGCGATCTCGCGGCTGCGCCGCGACGCCGAACAGCAGGCGCCGCGCAGCCTGCGTTCGTTCCGCCACCTGTTCGAGGTGGCCGAGTACGTCGGCGAGGTGCTGGTGGCCAGCCAGACCCGGTTCAACGACGATTCGCACCACCAGGGCGTCAACACCCAGGCCACGCTGATCCTGGGCGGGCAGATCGCCGGCGAGCGTCCGGGCCTGTACATGGTCTATTCGCTCGGCAACGCGATCTCCGCATCGGCGGAGACGCCCTATCTGCAGATCGGCGAATCCAAGTACGGCAAGCCGATCCTGGACCGCATCGTGCGCCCGGAGATGAAGCTCGAGGACGCCGCCCGCACCGCGCTGGTGTCGCTGGACTCGACCATCCGCTCCAATCTCTCGGTCGGCCTGCCGATCGACCTGGCGCTGATCCGCACCAACGACCTGCGCGTGACCGAGCGCATGCGCCTGGAAGCGGACACGCCGCTGTACGCCGAGATCCACGACACCTGGTCGCGCAAGCTGGAGAACGCGGTGCGCACCCTGCCCCGCTTTCCCTGGGAGCCGGCCCTGCCCGAGAGCGACAGCGAAGCGCGGCTGCCGCCGCTGCCGCCGCGGGTGGTGCGCCGCGACCCGGGCGACCAGAGCTCGCAGCAGCAATAGGCCGGGGTAACGCCCCCGACGCCCGCAAGCCCTGATAACCCCACCCCGCGCGTCGCACGCGCGGGGCCGACTACGGTACGACCTCCAGCGCATGCGCCACCGCGCGGAACACGCGGTGCATCTCCAGCGGCTTGCTCAGGATGTGGACCGCGATCTCGTCGGGGAAGTGTTCGCGCTCCAGCGGCGCGGCCGGATCCTCCATCACGATCGCCGGACCGCGATAGCCCTGCTCGCACAGGCTGAACAGCAGGCTCACCGCCGACAGCAGGATGATGTCGCTGTCCACGATCACCAGGTCCGGCAGCGCGTCCTTGCGCACGTGGCGCAGCGCGGCGGCGCCATCGGCAGCCAGCGTCGGCTGGTAGCCCTGGCTGGACAGCGCATTGCCCAGCAGCGACAGCTGGGTGGCCTCCCCGTCGATCACCAGCAGGCGCTGGCCGCTGCCGGACGGCGAGGCGACGCTCTCCTCGACCACCACCGGCGCCGCGCCCTTCATCGGCAGCACCAGGTCGAAGCGGGTGCCGTGCCCGGGATGGCTCTCCACGAGCATCTTGCCGCCGTAGTTCTCGACGATGCGCTTGCACGAGCTCAGGCCGAGCCCGGTGCCGTCGGCCTTGGTGGTGAAGAACGGCGTGAACAGGCGCGCCAGGGTCTTCTCGTCCATGCCGATGCCGGTGTCGCTCACGCTGAGCTGCAGGCGCGCGCCATTGACCTCGTCGGCGGCAAGCTCGCGGGCGCCGAACACCAGTTCGCCGCCGCGCGGCATCGCCTGGATGGCGTTGAGCCCGAGGTTGAGCAGGCACTGCTGCAGCTCGGTGAAGTTGGCCTCGATCGCCAGCCCCGGGGCCACCGGCTCCAGCTTCAGCGTGACCCCGCGCGGCAGGCTGCTGGTCAACAGCATCTGCACCGCCTGGAACAGGTGCTCGATGGAGATGCGTTCGCTGCTCTTGCGCGAGCCGCGCACGAACGACAGCATCGACTCGGCCATCTCGTGGCCGCGGCGGCCGCACTCGGAGATCACGTTGGCGAGCTGGCGCAGCTGCGGATCGTCGGTGCGGCCGTTGAGCAGGTCCGGCACGATCAGCAGCGGCTGCAGGATGTTGCGCAGATCGTGGCTCAGGCCGGCGGCCAGCAGCGCCATGCTCTCCAGCCGCTGCGCCCGCATCAGCTCGCCTTCCACGCGCTGGCGCTCGGCTTCGTTGCGGGACTCGCGGATGGCGCGGGCCACCGCCGAGGGCAGGCGCCGGGGGTTGTGCTTGATGATGTAGTCGTTGGCGCCCTCGCGCAGCGCCGCCACCGCGGTCTCCTCGCCCATCGTGCCGGACACGAAGATGAACGGCGTGGCCGTGCTGCCGGCACGCACGATCGCCAGCGCGTCGTGGCCGGAGAAGCCGGGCATGCTCAGGTCGGACAGGACGATGTCCGGGGTGTAGCGCTCCAGCGCGTCGCGCAGGCCCTGCTCGTTCTCCACCCGCTCGAAGCTGGCGTTCAGGCCGGACTCGAGCAACTGGTCGCACAGCAGCTCCGCGTCCTCCGGCGAATCCTCCACCAGCAGCACGCGGATCGGGCCTAGGTCGGGACCGTTCTTGGGCATCGCGCCTTACTCTTCCTCTGGCGATTCGTTGATCACGGCCCAGAACGTACCAAGCGTCTTGACCGCATTGAAGAACTGGTCGATGTCCACCGGCTTGACCACGTAGGCGTTCACGCCCAGGTCCCAGCTGCGCGCCAGGTCGCTTTCCTCGCGCGAGGAGGACAGGATCACGATCGGCATGCGCTTGAAGGTCTCGTCCTTGCGGATCTCGGTGAGCACTTCCAGGCCGTCCATGCGCGGCATCTTGATGTCCAGCAGCAGCACCGCCGGCAGGCCCTCGGGACGATCGGCATGGGCGCCGCGGCGCAGCAGGTAGTCCATCGCCTCCACGCCGTCCTCGACGTGGACGATGGGATTGGCGAGGCGGGCCTCGCGCAGGGCGTCGACGGCCATCTCGGCATCGGCCGGGCTGTCTTCGGCAAGCAGGATGGTGCGGATCGCGGTCATACAGTCGGCTCGTTTGAGGGCGCATCGAGCGCCGAGGGAAGAATGAAGTGGAAGCACGCGCCCTTGTCGGGCTCGGCCTCGGCCCAGATGCGGCCGCCGTGCCGGGTCAGCACGCGGCGCACGCTGGCCAGGCCGATGCCGGTGCCGACGTACTCGCTGGCCTTGTGCAGGCGCTGGAACACGCCGAACAGCTTGCCGGCATAGGTCATGTCGAAACCGGCGCCATTGTCGCGCACGCTGAACATGTGGCTGCCGTCGGGCTGCTGCTGGTAGTCGACCTCGATCACGGCCACGTCGCGCTTGGCGCTGTACTTGACCGCGTTGCCCAGCAGGTTGAGCCAGACCTGCCGCATCATGTTCTCGTCGGCGACGATGATCGGCAGCGGCGCGATGCGCCATTCCACGCGGTGCCCGCCCTGCTCCGCGTCCTCGTGCAGGTTGGAGTCGAGCACCGCGCGCGTCTCGGACACCACCGACTGCATGTCCACCGCCTGCATGCGCAGCGCACTGCGGCCCAGGCGTGAATACACCAGCAGGTCGTCGATCAGCGTGGCCATGCGCTGGGCGGAACTGCCGATCACCTGCAGGTAGTGCGTGGCCTTCTCGTCGGCGCTGTCGGCCAGGTGACGCGCCAGCTTGTCGGCGAAACCGGCCA
The DNA here is from genome assembly GCF_021168555.1 of Stenotrophomonas sp. MMGLT7. Lineage (GTDB taxonomy): Bacteria > Pseudomonadota > Gammaproteobacteria > Xanthomonadales > Xanthomonadaceae > MMGLT7. Next base: position 49,943 of record NZ_JAJOZS010000016.1, read on the forward strand.
CGTGGCGCAGCGGCGCGCGCAGGTCGTGCGAGACCGAGTAGCTGAACGCCTCCAGTTCGCGGTTGACCTCCGATATCTGGTCGATCTTGCCCTCGAGCTGCCGGTTGAGCTGCTCGATCTGCTGCTTCGCGGCCTTCTGCAGGGTGACGTCGCTGACCGTCATCAGCACCACCTGGTCCTCGCTGTCGGGCAGGGGCATGCGCCGGGCATTGATCAGCATGGTGCGCGGCACGCCGTCCACGCCGACCTGCTCGTGCTCGAAGTCCCACAGTTCGCGGCCGCGCAGCAGCACGTCCGCCAGCCGCTGGTGGATCGTCGGATCGCTCCAGGCTCCGTTGCCGACCTGCTCCAGATCGATCTCGCCGGCGTCCTCCTTCATTCCGTACAGTTCGGCGAAGGCGTTGTTGTACAGCACCACGTTCTGCTGGCCGTCGAGCAGCACGATGGGCTCGCGCACCGTCTGCAGCACCGCCGTGGCGCGGGCACTGGCGCGCAGCGACTGTCGCTCGGCATCCAGGCGCTGGCCCATCTGGCGTTGCAGCAGCCAGGTCACCCAGCCCAGCAGCAGCAGCTGCACGAACATCGCCAGCCAGCCCAGGACAGCGGCCCAGCCGCGAAGTTCCTCGGCACGTTTGGTGCGCTCGGTCAGCAGTTGCTGCTCGTGGGCCAGGATCTCCTCGGTGAGGTCGCGGATCGGGTAGCGCGTGGTCATCTCCACGGTCAACGCCCGGGCCCGGGCGGAATCGGAAGTGGCGGAGAGTTCGCGCGCCAGGTCCAGGCGCCGGGTCACGGTGGCCTGCAGGCGGCCGATCCTGATCTGCTGCCCGGGGTTGTCGCGGGTCAGCCAGGCGATGTGCTCCAGCCCCGGGCCCAGCGACTTCTCGGCCTGCTCCATTCTCTGGGTCAGGATGGGGAGTCGTTCACCCTGTGCCAGCGCCAGGGCAGCGGCTTCGATATCGCGGATGTCGGCGGCCATGCGCTGCACGGCGGCCTTCACTTCCTGGGTGTGGGCCACCCAGTCCGAGGCATTCAGGCTTTCCCGCGTCATCTGCCGCAGCAGCAGGAACGGCACGACGACGATCAGGAAGACCGCCAGCGCCAACACGGGCAGGCGCAACCGGCTCCACAGGCCATCGGTGGCTGGCTTCGAATCCAAGGGTCCCCTCATCTGCGTTGACGTGGCCTATTCTCACCCAAATGCTGAATGCTACAGATGAAGCATTCAGCTCATCGCCACGGGCGAGCAACGCTCGATGCCGTCCGATGAATAGGGACGGCACATCTTAAGGGTAATGCGTCGAATGTGGGATAAGCCGCAGCGGGGATCAGCGGCCCATCCGCTGCTGCGCCACCGCCCATGCGGGCAGGCCGGCGCGGGCCAGCAGGAAATCTGCATGCCGGTAGACGCGCTCGGCGCCCTCGGCCGGCAACGTGACCACGCATGCATCGAGCATGCGCGAGAAGCGGCGCCAGAAAGTCGCCTCGTCCAGGCTTTCGGCGAGCAGCAGCCACAGCGCCGTTTCCAACTGCGTCATCGCCGCCTCCACCTCGTCGTTCGTGGCGGGCGCAGGACCGTCGGATCCATCGTTGAACCGAAGCTTGCGCACGGCGACGGGCAGGACACGCACGGCTGATTCCGCGTACAGCTTCATGGGCACTTCTTCTTCCCTTGGCATGGTCAGGCAAGGCAGTCGTTGCCGGGCCGTTCGATCAGCGTACGTCGGTCGGGGGCGGGGGGGCCCCGGGGGGGCGGGCGCCCCCCCCCGCGAGAGGGAGGGGGG
>NZ_JAJOZS010000016.1:51733-106253 GCF_021168555.1 Stenotrophomonas sp. MMGLT7
TTATGCAAGGGCGGGGGTGGCGGGGCGGTTGTATCCGCTACGGGGGGGGGGGGCAGCGGCCGCCGATGGCGGCCGCTGCCCCGCGAGGCTTCAGTTGCGGGCCGAAGCCGACACCGTCAGGCCGGAGGCATCGACGCTCTTCACGCCCTTGATGCCCTTGGCGACCTGTACCGCCTTGTCGTGCTCGGCCTTGCTCGGCACCACGCCGCTCAGCGATACCACGCCATTGACGGTCTCGACCTTCACGTCCGTGCCGGGGACGTTCTTGGTCGCCACCAGGTCGGCCTTCACCTTGGTGGTGATCCAGGTGTCGCTTACCGGCTCCTGCGACTCGGCCTTGGCGTCATGGTGACGCGGCGGGTCAGCCGCGAATGCCTGGCCCGCGCCGAGCGCGATGCCCAGGCCCAGCGCGATGGCGATCGGAGTACGGAAAATACGGTTGTGCTTGTTCATGTGGAATCCTCCCGTTGGGTGTGCGTGGAGTCTGTCCGTCTGCACGTACAAGCAGCGTGACCGGCGGATGGGCGGTCGGTGAAAGGAAAATGTCGCTGCGCCGACGCATCGGCAACAAGCGCGATCGGACCGATGCTAAAGCCATCTCCGCAGCGCCGGCAGAGCGAGGCTCATCGCTGCAACGGCGGTTCCTGCATCGCTCGCGATGGGCCGGCGTCGCCGCCCGCGCACTGTTGCAGCCGGTGCTCGACCCAGCGTCGGTACAGCGTCGTGTGCAGGTTGTGCAGTGCCAGTTCGAAGGCATACGGGGTACGCGGATTGCGGTCCAGCAGCCGCGCGATGTGATAGCCCACCGGTCGCGTCCCGCGTGGATGCACGTAGACGACGAAGCCCTGGTAGAACGGATCGGCTAGCAGGGCATCGATCTGCTCCAGCAGCGGCCGGTACTGCGCCGGCAACGCCGCGCGCAGCCGCGGGTCGCGCTCGTACAGCAGCCGTTCGAAGCGGCGCCGCGCATGGCCCGGCATCTGCCGCGCCAGCTCCCAGACGCGCCGGTTGACGCGGTCGTAGTGGGCAAAGCCGCCGTGCATCGCCAGCGCCTGCGCCGCGGCCTCGCTCACGTCGACCACGACGAAGTTCTCGGCCTGGTTGTTGATGTCGTCCAGATACGAACGATCGAACACGTGCTCGATGAAGCCAGGCGCCCCCATGAACGCCTGCCGTCCCATCTCCGAGGTGCGCACCGCCTTGCCGTCGGCCAGGAACTCGCCGGCGCTGCTGCCCAGCAGGATGCTGGCGGTGCCGTGCAGGGTGAGGAAGGTGCCGATGGACAGTTCGTCGGCGCTGAACTCCTGGTCGAAACCGGCGTCGCCGTAGAGTTCGCGCTGCGTCGCCAGTTGCGCCACCTGCCGACCCACCCCGCACTCGGAACGCACGTGGCCTACATAGAACGCATCCAGCGCCGCGGCGTTGCCTGCGGCCGGCCGGTAGCCGCGGCCGAAGCTCCTGAAGCGCTGCCATCCCTGCTGCGCGGCGCCGCGCGGGCCGAAGCCGATCCAGCCCAGCTGCAGCGCGGAAAATCGATAGCCCGGATTCCCCTCCAGGCGCGCGGCGGCGCGGCGGCTGGCGTCGCCCAGCTGGAAGGCGTAGGCGCAGATGCTGGCCGGATCCTCCAGCAATTCCCGCAGCAACTCCCGGCGCTGGGCCTCGTCGTAGTGGTCCGGGATCGCAAGGCGCAGGTCGCCGAGATCCTGCGCCTCGGCCAGCGAGGCGCGCGTGCATGGCTGGCCGCGGTGATACTGCGGGTCAGCACCACTGCTGCGGGAAAAGCGCCAACCCAGCTGCTCGAGGAACTGCTGCAGGCAATCGGCCGATGCCGGTGTCGATGCCTGCAGCGGCGCCGAGGACAGGACCAGCGCCAGACAGGCCGCGGCCAGCCACAGGGCCAGGCGCGGCCTGCGGGAACCTGCGCGGCGTGGCCCCGCAGGCCTCACGCCGGTCAGCGGCGCTCGCAGACCGTTTCGACGACGCGGTCGCCCTTGGTCTGTTGCTGCTGGCCCTGCACGTAGCGCCCGGTGGCACCGCCTGCGACCGCGCCGCCCACGGTGGCCAGCTTGCGGCCGTTGCCCTTGCCGATCTGGTTGCCCAGCAGGCCGCCGACCACCGCACCGGCGGCCGTGCCGGTGACGCGATTCGGGTCGCGGCTGTTCTTCTGCACCTCGACCTTGTGGCACTTCACCTGGGTACCATCGTTGAAGCGGCGGCCTTCGTCCTGCGGGCCGTAGGTCTGCGCAGAAGCCAGCGGCGCGACGAGCATCAGCGCCAATGCCATGCCGCAAACGGTATGGGTGTTCTTCATGTAGCACCTCCGGGTTGCCTGCGGCCCGCGCATATGGATGCACGGGCCTCGTAGCGGAGGATGCTGCTACCGACGCCGGGAACGGCCCGTGAAACGCAGCGCCGGCCATTCAGCAGGGAGCATGGCCCCGGCGTCACTGCTGCGGCGGCACCGGCGGCGCGGCGCCGGATTCGGCCGACGCCCCCGCCTGCGCGGCCGGCAGGTAGGACCGCAGCCGCTCGAAGAAATGCTCGTAGAACGTCCCGTCCTGGACGGTGCTGCTGGCAACGCGCACCAGCGAATCGTCGCTGCTGCCGAACGGCAGCGACACCGAACCGAAGGCGCCTACGCCCACGCTGGCCGAGTTGGCGCTCTTCTTCAATGCGTAGCGGTCCTGCAGCGCGCTGACGAACACCCAGCTCCTGTCCGCCCCCTGCGCCACGCAGGAAACGCGCAGGACGAGCTGCTCGTGCTCGTCGTCCTTGGGCTGGAAGTTCTTGCTCGCCTCCACGCTGCCGGCATCGGCCTTGGCGACGATGTAGCCCTGGCTCAGCAAGGCCTGGCGCGCTGCCTCGCACGCCTGCGTCGACGGCACGTCGATGCTGCGCGAGTAGGTGTCGCCGGAGTTGAAGGACTCGCGCGACAGCATGCTGTCGCCCTTGGCGCCGCCGCAGCCGGCGAGCGCGGTGACCGCGGCCGCGAGCAGGCCCGCGCGGATACAGCGTGAAGAAACCATGATCGTATCCATATGCCTGTAAGACATCGCCACGAGAATATCGCCAACCCCACCCATGCACGCGCTTGCGACCATTCCCCGCTTATCCGCCGGTTAGCCTATTCTCGCCTCCAACGGCGCGGCACCGGTCGCCTGCCAGCATCCCGCCGATGGATCCCGAAATGTCCACGACACCCCGTCTCCCCGCATGCAGGCCCTCGGTACGGCTCCTGCTCGCGGCCCTGCTGCTGTGCGCGACCCCGGCGATGGCCGCCGATGCGCTGCAGGTGATGTCGTTCAATGTCCGCACGCCGGTCGATCGCGACGGCGACAAGCGCTGGGAAGTCCGGCGCGAGGCGATGGTGGCGCTGCTGCGCGAGCGGCGCCCGGACGTGGTCGGCACCCAGGAACTGGTCCGCGAACAGGCCGACTATCTGGTCCGGCACCTGCCCGGCTACCGCTGGTTCGGCACCGGTCGCAGCGGCGACGACAGCGACGAGCACATGGGCGTGCTGTACGACCCGGCCAGGCTGGAGGTGATCGAATCGGGCGACTTCTGGCTGTCCGACACCCCGGACACGGCCGGCAGCATCAGCTGGGGCAACATCATGCCGCGCATGGTGACCTGGGCACTGTTCGAGCGCCGCAGCGATCGCCGGCGCTTCTATCTGTTCAATACCCACCTGCCCTACCGCGACCAGGACGAGCCGGCCCGCGTGCGCAGCGCCGGGCTGATCCTGTCGCGGCTGCACGCGCTCCCGGCCGGCATCCCGGTGGTGGTCACCGGCGATTTCAACACGATGCCGGCATCGCCGACCCACCGCGCCTTCACCGCGCAGTTGGCCGACGCACGCGAAAGCGCACGCCGTCGCGAGGGGCCGGCGGCGACGTTCAACGGCTTCGGCGACGAGGCACGCAACCGGATCGACTGGATCCTGGTGCGCGGCTTCCGCGTCGAACGCTTCGCCACGCTTGCCGACCGCCCGCACGGCATCCTGCCTTCGGACCACTTCCCGGTAGTGGCCGAGCTGCACTGGCCGGATTGAACCCTGCCACGCACAGGCTCGCCGCGCAGCCCGTTTTCCCTGCAGCTTATTGGAGCCGATACCGCCTCCTGTAGGAGCGACTTCAGTCGCGATGGGGCTCTACCGGCAAAGCCCCATCGCGACTGAAGTCGCTCCTACGTCGCTCCTGCACGGAATCGTGAGCAGCTTCCTAGCCTCGGGCCTGCGGCGCCATCGACACCGGGCCCAAACGAAAACGCGCCACCGTTGCCGATGGCGCGCCTGTCAGGGCCCAGGTCGAGGCGATCAACCACGTAGCCGGGTAAGCGCAGTGCACCTTGGGACAGCCGGCGCGTCCCCGCGATGCGGGGGCGGCCTTTGACCTAGCCAGGGCCAGGGCTTGCCGCCCCACGCGTCCGACGCGACGCGCCGTCTACGCGCCGACGCGCCGGAGCGGACGAAGCCGATCAGTCGGCCCAGCGGCCCGGTGCAGTGGACTGCGGCAGCACCTGCGCCGACAGCGGACGATCGTGCTCCAGCAGGTTCACCGCATCGGCCAGGATCGAGGCCGACTCGCGCAGCAGCGGATCCGGGCGCTTGTCGGCCAGCTTCTCGCGCGCGGCGTCCTTGACGATGTCGCGCTCGCTCAGCGCCAGGCCGTCGTCGCTGCTGTCGTCGGCCAGCGGATCCAGCGGCAGGCCCAGCTGCTTGCGGACCTCCTGGCGCTGCTTGCGCTGGTCGTCCTGCTTCTGCCGCTCGGCGCGGCGCTCGGCCTCGTTGAGCACGACGTACTTCTTGGCCGCTTCCTCGCGGAACTGGCGCACGTCCTGCTCCCACCACTGGAATTCCTTGTCCGAGGCGATGCGGCTTTCGTGCAGCGCGTCGAGCCGGGGCAGCAGCGGGGCGAAGTTGCCGTACTGGGTGTGCGGCACCGAGGCGATGCGGGTCCACGGCAGCGCGTTGTCGTAGGTGCTCTCGCCGAACTCGGTGGCATCGACGCTGGCCGGGAAGGCGATGTCCGGCACCACGCCCTTGTGCTGGGTGCTGGAGCCGCTGACGCGGAAGAACTGGGCGATGGTCAGCTTGACCTGGCCGAAGCGCGCGCCCTCGCTGCCCGGCCAGCGGTCCAGGTCGACGATGTTCTGCACCGTGCCCTTGCCGAAGCTGGTCTCGCCGATGACCAGGCCGCGGCCGTAGTCCTGGATGGCGCCGGCGAAGATCTCCGAGGCCGAGGCCGAACCGCGGTTGATCAGCACCGCCAGCGGGCCGTCCCACGCCACTTCCTGGCTGCGGTCGCCGTTGACGGTGACGCGGCCGCCGGACTCGCGCACCTGCACCACCGGTCCCTGCTCGATGAACAGGCCGGTCAGCTCGATCGCCTCGTCCAGCGAGCCGCCGCCGTTGTTGCGCAGGTCCAGCACCACGCCGTCGAGCTTGTCGGCCTTGAACCCGGCCAGCAGCTTGGCGACGTCGCGGGTGGCCGAGGCGTAGTCGGTCGCGTTGCGGCGGCGGCCCTCGAAGTCCTGGTAGAAGCCCGGCAGCTTGATGATGCCGATGCGGCGTGCGGGCTCGCCGTTCTGCCCGGGGATCTCCATGGTCTCGCCCTTGGCCGCCTGCTCGGCCAGGCGTACCTTCTGCCGGGTCAGGGTCAGGGTGCGGTGCGGGCCGTCCACGCCGGCCTCGGCTGGGATGTACTCCAGCCGCACCAGGGTGTCGGCCTTGCCGCGGATCTTGGCCACCACGTCGTCGATGCGCCAGCCGATCACGTCCTCGACCGGGCCGGACTTGTCCTGGCCGACGCCGACGATGCGGTCGCCCGGCTTGAGCACGCCGTTGACCGCGGCCGGACCGCCCGGGATGACCTCGCGGATCACCACCATGTCGTCCTGCTTCTGCAGCTGCGCGCCGATGCCTTCCAGCGACAGCGACATCTGCTGGTTGAAGTTCTCGGCAGTGCGCGGTGTGAAGTAGTCGGTATGCGGATCGACCGCGTTGGTGTAGGCGTTGAGGAAGAACTGGAACACGTCCTCGCTCTTGAGCTCGCCCACCGACTTGGCCAGGTTGGCGTAGCGCTTGTCCAGGGTCTTGCGGATGTCGGCCGACTGCTTGCCGGCCAGCTTCAGCCGCAGCCAGTCGTTCATCACCGACTTGCGCCACAGATCGTCGAGCTCGGCGCTGTTGGCCGGCCACGCCGCGTCCTTGCGGTCGTACTCGAACTTCTCGTCGCCGTCGAAGGCGAAATCCTGGTTCAGCAGCTTGCGCGCGAAGGCGATGCGATCGTTCACGCGCTGCTTGTAGATGGCGAACACCTCGAACGCCGGGTCCAGCTCGCCGTTGCGGATCGCCGTGCCGACCTGCGCCTGGAACGGCGCGAAGCGGTCGATGTCGGCCTGGGTGAAGAACTGCTTGCCGCCGTCCAGCGTCTCCAGGTAGCGCTTGAACACGTCCTTCTGCATCGCCTCGTCCATCGGCCGCGGGCGATAGGCATAGCGGCTGTCCGACAGCAGGCCGTAGACCAGCTTGGAGGTGGTGGACTGGTCGGCGGTGGCGGCCGACGGCAGCGGCGCGTCTGCGCGCGCCAGCAGCGCCAGGGGCGCCGTCAACGCGAGGGCGAGCAGGAACGCGGGGGCTTTGTATTTCATCGGGTTACTCTCGGCTACCGGCCGTGGGGAGGCTGTGCTGCATATGGACAACATGACAGTGCCTAAAGTTGCCGCACTTGTCATCTGCCGTTGCAGCCCAGCCTAGCGGCGTGCCTGTAGCGAAATGTGAACGGGTCCCGGCCGGAGTTCCTGCCCGCCGGCCACAAGGCAGGAACGAGCAGCTCCCTTCTCCCGCTTGCGGGGGAAGGTGGCGCGTAGCGCCGGATGGGGGAGCTTTTGCCGTGGCTCTCCCATGCTCCGAATAGCCCCCATCCGCCCTTCGGGCACCTTCCCCCGCAAGCGGGAGAAGGCGATCCCAGGATCGGATGCAGGTCAATGCGGCCGATGCTTCGGCCGCGCTCGCGACGCCGCCTCAGGCCACCACGCCCGCCCCGGCTGCCTGCCGGTCTGCGTGGTAGGACGAGCGCACCATCGGCCCGGAGGCGACGTGGTGGAAGCCCAGCTCGTTGCCGTAGACCTCCAGCTCCTTGTACTCGTCCGGCGTCCAGTAGCGCATCACCGGGTGGTGGTGCGGGGTCGGCTGCAGGTACTGGCCGATGGTGACCATCTCCACGTCGTGCTCGCGCAGGTCGCGCAGCGTGGCCCGCACCTGCTCCATCGTCTCGCCCAGGCCGAGCATGATGCCGGACTTGGTGGCGATGTCCGGGTGCTGGGCCTTGAACTTCTGCAGCAGGGTCAGCGACCACTTGTAGTCGGCGCCCGGACGCACGTTCGGGTACAGGTCCGGCACCGTCTCGATGTTGTGGTTGAACACGTCCGGCGGGTTGCTGGCCAGGATCTCCAGCGCCCGCTCCATGCGTCCCTTGCCGCGGAAATCCGGGGTCAGGATCTCGATGCGGGTCCCCGGCGAGCTGGCCCGGACCGCGCCGATGCAGTCGGCGAAATGCTGGGCACCGCCATCGCGCAGGTCGTCGCGGTCGACGCTGGTCACCACCACGTACTTGAGCCGCATGGCCGCCACGGTGGCCGCCAGGCTGGCCGGCTCGCCGGCATCGGGCGGCTTCGGACGGCCGTGGGCGACGTCGCAGAACGAGCAGCGGCGAGTGCAGACCTCGCCCAGGATCATGAAGGTGGCGGTGCCGTGGCCGAAGCACTCGTGGATGTTCGGGCAGCTGGCCTCCTCGCACACCGTGACCAGGCGGTTCTCGCGCAGCTTGGCCTTGAGGTTCTGCACCGCGTTGCCCGAGGGGATGCGCACGCGGATCCAGGTGGGCTTGCGCAGCACCGGGGCGTCGGCGAACTGCACCGGCGAGCGCCCGATCTTGTCCCCGCCGAGCTGTTTCACGCCCTGCTGGAGCTGGCCCTGCTGGAGCTGGCCGGCCGGCGCCGGGGCCGGCTCGGGAACGACCTGCAGGGGGATGGAACGTGCGCTGGGCTGGTTCATGGCGGTATCGGCTCGTTTCAGGCCCCGGCGTCGAGCCCGGGCAGTTCGGAAAGGGGTTGCAGGCGCAGGCCGAACTGGCGCGCCAGCTGTTCAAGCAGGACGGGCTTGACCGCTTCCATGCCGGAGGGACCGCCCAAGTCTAGCAGCGAGGTCACCCGCAATCCGGCGTAGCCGCACGGATTGATGCGCTGGAACGGCTCCAGGTCCATCGAGACGTTGAACGCCAGGCCGTGGAAGGTGCAGCCGTGGCGCACGCGGATGCCGAGCGCGGCGATCTTGGCGTCGGCCACGTACACCCCGGGCGCGCCCTCGCGGCGCGCGGCGGCGATGTTCCACTCGTCCAGCGTATCGATCACCGCCTGCTCGATGCGGCACACGTAGTCGCGCACGCCGACCTTCAGCCGGCGCAGGTCGAGCAGCGGGTAGACCACGATCTGGCCGGGGCCGTGGTAGGTCACCTGGCCGCCGCGGTCGACATGGATCACCGGGATCTCGCCCGGCGCGAGCACGTGCTCGGGCTTGCCGGCCTGGCCGAGGGTGAACACCGGATCGTGCTCGACCACCCACAGCTCGTCGGCGGCGGCCTCGTCGCGCGCGTCGGTGAAGCGCTGCATCGCGTGCCACACCGGCTCGTAGGCCTGGCGTCCCAGGTCGCGCACGAGGGCCGGATGCAGCGCCGGCACGGCCGTCACAGCGTCCACTTGACCTCTGGATGGTTGCGCAGGACTTCGTGGGCGGCGTCGTACTGCTCGCGGCTTTCGGCCCGGAAGCCGATCTTCACCGAGACGTACTTGCCGCTGGAGGAATGCCGCCAGCTCACGCGTTCCTCCAGCACGTCCACGCCGGAAGCGGCCAGCAGCCGCGGCAGTTCGTTCTCCAGCCCGATGCCGGCCGCGCCCATCGCGCTGAGCTCGAAGGTGCCGGGGAACTGGAAGCCATGCTCGGGGTTGTCGGATTTGATTTCCATCGCGTCATTATCGGGGTGCTCCGCGGCAAACCCAAGCGCAGCAGCGCCTGTGCTGGACCATGCGGGGCCATCGTCGCCGCCGGCCGGAGCCGCGGCAATGATCCGCATCAAATCCCCGTCGAAGGATGCCTCGCCAGCGCCGCGCGGGACCGGCACGCGGCGCCTGCACCGCTGCCCGGATCGCCCACGGCACCGGCGGCCTGTGCCGTGGAACACATCGATGCGATCATCTGCGCAGCATTCACCTCCCCAGGCCCCCGGGTTCTGGCACGATTCCCGCCCCGCGCACCGGCCGGCCGCCATGCGTCCGCCCCGCCTCGTCATCCGGAGAGATCCATGCGTCCCAAGCCCCGCCTGCCGCTCGCCCTGTTCGCTCTGCTGGCCGGCCCCAGCTGGACGGCCCTGGCGGCCGACCGCTGCGAACAGAGCACGCTGAACCAGCAGCCCCCGGCGGTGGCCTTCCGCGTGGACAACGACCTGTTCGGCGGCGAGCACCAGGACCAGGGCTACACCAACGGCGCCTCCCTGACCTTTGTCTCGCCCAACCTCACCGACTACACCGACGATCCGTGCCTGCCGCGGCTGGCGCGCGCGGTCAACCGCTACCTCGAGCGGCTGCACCCGGGACAGTTCCAGCAGCAGAACATGGTGTTCTCGATCGGCCAGGGCCTGTTCACCCCGACCGACTACACCCGCAAGGACCTGATCGAGGACGATCGCCCCTATGCCGGCGTGCTGCTGGCCAGCTTCGGCTACAACGTGCGCAACGAGACCCAGCTGCGCACCACCCAGCTGCAGCTGGGCGTGGTCGGGCCGGCGGCGCTGGGCAGGCAGGTGCAGAACGCCGTCCACGACCTGCTGGGCGACGACAAGTTCCAGGGCTGGGACAACCAGCTGCACAACGAGCCGGTGGTGCGCCTGGTGCACGAGCGCATGCGCCGCTGGCCCGGGGACTCGACGGTCAATGCCAGTGGCTGGGGATGGGACGCGATCACCCACTGGGGCGGCGCCGTCGGCAACCTGTCCACCCACGCCAACGGCGGCTTCGAGGTCCGCTTCGGCTGGAGGCTGCCGGACGACTTCGGCAGCTCGCCGCTGCGCCCGGCCGGCGAGAACACCGCGCCATCGAGCCAGAGCTGGGCGCCGGGCTGGTCGACCCACCTGTTCCTGACCACCGACGCACGCTGGGTGCTGCGCGACATCACCCTGGACGGCAACACCTTCCGCAACAGCCACAGCGTGGACAAGCGCCCGTTCGTGGCCGACATCGGCTACGGCCTGGCGCTGCGCCGCGGCCACTGGAAGTTCGCGCTGGCCCGCTACCACCGCACCCGCGAGTTCGACGGGCAGAAGGAGACCCCGGTGTTCGGCAGCTTCACCATCTCCCGCGCACTTTAGAAGTCGCAGCACGCGGACGCAGAAGAGCCGGCCCGCGGGCCGGCTCTTCTCGTTCGTGCCACCACCGGGGGATCAACGCCCGTTGAGCACCAGGTCGGCGATGATGCCGGTGGCGACGGCCACCATCAGGAAATCGCCGCGATCGTCGCGTATCCAGTGGTAGCCGCGCGGCGGCTGGCGCAGGCGATAGCCGCGGTAGTCGTTCACCACGTAGACAGGGCCGCGGTAATGGTCGTTGTAGCGCTGGCCGCGCGCCCAGCGCGGCGGCGGCGCCGGACGATAGTGGGCCACCGGCGGCCGCGCCGGGCGATAGGCCGGGCGCTGCGAAGAGTAGTGGCGCCGGTCGTCGCGGCCGCGCGAATCGCCACGGCGGTCATGGCCGCGGTCGTGGCCGCGCTCATAGCGGCGATGATCGCGATCGCGATCATTGTCGGCGAAGGCGGGCGCGGCCGCGCCCAGCGCCAGCAGCGAGCAAAGGACAACGAGGGGAAGGCGGTGGCTGCGCATATCGGCTCCGGCATCTGTGAGGTGACGATTGCCATGATGCGGTTGCTCACTGAACGCCTTCCGGCTGGAAACGGTTCCCTGGGCGCCGCGCCACCCCCTATTCATAATCCGCTTAGCCGGCCCTCCGGCGACTCAGGCCGGCAGGCGTTGCCGCTATAATCGCCCATCCCCTTTTCCCGGCCTTCCGTCCGTCTTCGCGGACGGGAGGCTGCGCCACGGAGTCTCCATGTCTTCGCAATACATCTACACCATGAACGGCGTCAGCAAGGTCGTGCCGCCGAAGCGCCAGATCATCAAGGACATCTCGCTGTCGTTCTTCCCCGGCGCCAAGATCGGCTTGCTGGGCCTGAACGGCGCCGGCAAGTCCACGGTGCTGAGGATCATGGCCGGCGTGGACACCGACTTCGAGGGCGAGGCCCGCCCGCAGCCGGGCATCAAGGTCGGCTACCTGGCGCAGGAGCCGCAGCTAGATCCCGAGCACACCGTGCGCGAGGCGGTGGAGGAAGGCGTCGGCGACGTGCTGCAGGCGCAGGCCGCGCTGGACAAGGTCTACGAGGCCTATGCCGAGGAAGGCGCCGACTTCGACAAGCTCGCCGCCGAGCAGGCGCGGCTGGAGGCGATCCTGGCCGCAGGCGATGCGCACACGCTGGAGCAGCAGCTGGACGTGGCCGCAGACGCGCTGCGCCTGCCGCCGTGGGACGCCAAGGTGGGCACCCTGTCCGGCGGCGAGAAAAGGCGCGTGGCGCTGTGCCGGCTGCTGCTGCAGAAGCCGGACATGCTGCTGCTCGACGAGCCGACCAACCACCTCGACGCCGAGTCGGTGGAATGGCTGGAGCAGTTCCTGCACCGCTACACCGGCACCGTGGTGGCGGTCACCCATGACCGCTACTTCCTCGACAACGCCGCCGAGTGGATCCTCGAACTGGACCGCGGCCGCGGCATCCCGTGGAAGGGCAACTACACCGACTGGCTGATGCAGAAGGAAGAGCGCCTGAAACAGGAGGACAACCAGGAGAAGGCCCGGCAGAAGGCCATCCAGAAGGAGCTGGAGTGGTCGCGGCAGAACGCCAAGGGCGGCCGCACCAAGGGCAAGGCACGCCTGGCGCGGCTGGAGGAGCTGCAGTCGGTGGACTACCAGCGCCGCAACGAGACCAACGAGATCTTCATCCCGCCGGGCGAGCGCCTGGGCAACAACGTCATCGAGTTCCGCAACGTCTCCAAGAAGTTCGGCGAGCGCCTGCTGATCGACGACCTGAGCTTCATCGTGCCGCCGGGCGCGATCGTCGGCATCATCGGCCCCAACGGCGCCGGCAAGTCGACCCTGTTCAAGATGATCACCGGGCAGGAAACGCCGGACTCGGGCGAGATCGTGATCGGGCCGACGGTCAAGCTGTCCTACGTCGACCAGAGCCGCGACAAGCTCGAAGGCAACCACAACGTGTTCCAGGAAGTCTCCGGCGGGCTGGACATCCTCAACATCAACGGCGTGGAGATCCAGTCGCGCGCCTACATCGGCCGCTTCAACTTCAAGGGCCAGGACCAGCAGAAGATGGTCGGCTCGCTGTCCGGCGGCGAGCGCGGCCGCCTGCACATGGCCAAGACCCTGCTGCAGGGCGGCAACGTGCTGCTGCTCGACGAACCGTCCAACGACCTGGACATCGAGACCCTGCGCGCGCTCGAGGACGCGCTGCTGGAGTTCCCGGGCAACACCTTCGTGATCAGCCACGACCGCTGGTTCCTGGACCGCATCGCCACCCACATCCTCGCCTTCGAGGGCGACTCGCACGTGGAGTTCTTCCAGGGCAACTACCGCGAGTACGAGGAAGACAAGAAGCGCCGCCTGGGCGACGACGCCGGCCCGAAGCGGCTGCGGTTCAAGGCGCTGAAGTAACGGCGCGGCGCGCCCGCACACCACGCGGGCGCCCTTTGCCAGGTCGTCGTCTCCGGGGGATCCATGGACGTCCATCCCGGTCACGGCACTGACCCGAGGCTTCGACCTGCACGGGAACGACTACCCCGCAGGTCATCGGCGGATAAAGAAGGGCGCCTCGCGGCGCCCTTCTTGTTTTCCAGCCGTCGCCTCGCGGAACCCTCCTTACTGAGCGTAAGGGGAAACCAGTACCTTCGGCTCGCGGCCCAGCGCGGCACCCAGTCGGTCCAGCACGAACCGCACGTAGATGTTGGCGCTGAACTGGTTGTAGTCACGCGCATTGTTGAGCAACAGCCGACCGCCCAGGAACAGCTGTGGCGCGATCTGCCACTCGGCCGCTCCGCTCAGGTTGTAGGACACCCCGGTCTTGCTCGACCCGCGATAGACCGGGTCGGTGTAGGACGAGGACAATCCGAGCAGCGCCGCCAGCGAAGCCGCGTCGTAGGCCGCCGCCTGCATCTGCGCGCTGGTCGGGAAGTAGTTGCTGTCGTCGGTGCTGAAATGCTGCACGCCGATGCTGGCGTCCACCTTCCAGTTGACCGTCTGGCTGGAGGAACGCCCGCTCCAGTGCACCGGGAAACCGACGTCGACATACTCCTGCGGGCTGAAATAACCGCCCTGCCCGTAGGTGAAGCCGGCCAGATTCTTGTCGTACTGCATCGCGGTGACGTTGAGTCCGGCAGTCAACGACTGGTTCTCGGTCTCCAGCGCATGTACGTACACGCCCAGGTCGACCTGGCGGTAGTCGTTGTCGGCCACGTTGTGGCCGACCAGGCGTGCAGCGGCCAGGTTGGCATAGCCACCCATTAAGCCGTTGTCCAGCGTCGCCGAGAGGCGTCCGCCGTTGCTGGTCACGCCACCCCATTGCAGGCCGCTGCGCGCATCCTCGGCACCGGCGAACGACAGCACGCTGTCGGTTACCGCACGCCGATACACCTGGCCGCCGTAGGTAAGGTGGTCGCCCAGTTCGCCCTTGTAGCCGATCCCGCCCACCACGCGCTGTTCCGGGAAACCCAGCGGCGTGCTACCGATGTCGGCGCTGAGCCCGCCATTGTTGTAGCCGACCGCCACGCCGACACCGCTGGCATTCTGGTCGAGCCGGCGCGACGCCGAGCCGGTAGCGGCCATCGAGTAGAGCGTTGAGGACAGCTCGGTCGCGGTTAGCGCGGTCGCCGCAGTGCTGCTGGCCAAGGCCTTGAGCGCCGCCAGGTCGGCCGAGGACAGGTCCTCGATCATCGCGTTGTTGTTGAGGATCGCCGTGGCGATGTCGCCGATCTTGGTGTTCGAGGCATTGATGCCCAGCAGATAGGAGAACAGCGGCTGCTCGTAGAGCGCTGCCAGAGTATCGTCGGCGTTGCCGTACTCCGAATAGAGTTCGCTGTAGAGACCGGTGTTGACCGCGTACTTGTAGAACAGGTTCCTGGTGGCATTGGTACTGCCTTCGGTCGTCAGCAGCTGATACAGGCTGCTGCTGACGTAATCGTCGACGACGGTCCTGTCGGCGGCCAGAGCATCGTTGAGCGCCGCAGCAGGTCCGGAACCGAACCTGCTGGCAGTGGCGTAGTCGGTGCGGACATCGCCCGCATCCACCAGCGTCGGCGTCACGTCGACCACGATCTTGCCTTCCCCGGCCGAGAACACCCCGTGCAGCAATGTCTGGATTTCGTCGAGCCGGCTCAGGCCGGCCTCGCCGTCGCGCGAACGGTAGGCCACGCCGGCGGACAACTCGTTGCTGTTGTCCGACTGTACCTGGCGCAACTCGTCGAGCAGACCGTTACCCGAACGCACTGCCGGCAGCGGCTGCGAACTCGCCGTCCGCGTGGCCGGCATGCTGGCCGACACATCAGCCGGCGCGGCCACGCGACGGCTCTGGCCGGGAATCGGCAGCGCGGCCGGCGCGGCGCTCACCGGTGCCGGCAAGCCATCGTCGCTGGCGACATAGCTCGGCGGCGCCACGGCAGGCATCGGCGTGGTCGCCGCTGCATAGGCAGGGGCCGGCGAAGCGGTGCCTTCGTAAGCCGGGAGCACAGCCGCCGACAATACCGCGCGCGAGCCACGGATCGGGCCGCTCATGCCGGCAAAGGGATTCAATGGTCGCGCCGCGGACGCATAGGCGGCACTTCCCTGTGCGGCGGGGAAACCATTGTCCAGTTGGCCGGCCTGGCGCTGCTGCGCTGCCAGCGCGGCGCGGAAATACTGTTCGGCCTTGCGATTCTTGCCGGCGCTGCGGTAGACGCGGCCGGCGGCTGCCAGCACGTCGGGCGAATCCGGCGCCTGCGAAAGCGCGCGCTGCAGATAGTTCTCGGCGTTGGACAGGTCGGACTGCGCCGCCGCGCTGTTGGCGGCGGCGACCAGCGCGTCCAGGTCGTCCGGGCTGCGCTGCAGGATCTGCTGGTAGAGCGCCAATGCCTGGCGCTGGTCGCCGGCGGCAGCGTACATGCGTGCCAACGCCGACAGCGCCTGCGGATTCTGCGGCTGCTGCACCAGGATCGGCGCGAGCGCGTCGTAGGCCCCCTCCAGGTTGCCCAACTCGCGCAACGCATCGACCTGGCGCAGGGTGTAGCCAATACGCAGCGATTGGTAACGCTGCAGCTGCTCGGGGGTCATCGTCACGTCGTGCAGCTGGCGCAGCACCGCCGACAGCTCCGCGTCCTGCTGCGCGCGCAGCAACACCCCGGCGTACTGCAGCCGGTCCTCGGTGCTCGGCGAGGACCCGGTCACGAGCCGCTGCGCCAGCGTCAGCGCGCGCGGTGCATTGCCGACATCGGCATAGGCGCCGGCCAGGGCCGCAAGCAGTTGCGGCTGGTCGAGCTGGTCGCCCAGCGCGGCCTCGGTGCGCGAAAGCAACATCTGCGCCTCGCCGGCACGTCCCTGCTGCTGCAGCAGTCTGGCCTGCCTGGCCTGCTGCTCCACCCAGGCGGTGTTGCGCAGCAGGGTCATCTCCGCAGTGCGGGAAGCCGGGGGGATGCGCTCCAGGCTGGTGTAGGCAGTGGCCCAGTCTCCGCTCTCCTGCGCCAGCAGCGCATTGGCGTACAGCGCCTCGGGCATGTCCCCGTGCACCGCGAGCAGCCCGTCCATCACGTTGCGTGCCTGGTCCGGACGCCCTGCCTGCTGGTACAGGCGTGCCAGGTCCAGGCGAATCCAGGGATCGCCAGGGCGTTCGACCATCGCCGACTCCAGTTCGGTCTGCGCGGTCACCGCATCGCCCGATTCCAACGCCTGGCGCGCCCGCGCGCGCTGCACGTTGGAACGCAGCATCGCCTCGCCGCCGGCCTGCTCCCGCTGCGCCGGGGACAGTCGGTTGAACAGTTCGCTGGCCTCCTGCATGCGGCCCTGGCGGCTGTACAGCGCCACCATTCCCTGCAGCGCGCTGGCGTTGTCCGCATCCAGCGCCAACGCCTTGCGATAGCTCGCCTCGGCGGCGCTGGCGTCGCTGGCCGACTGCAGCGCCCCGAGCGCGGCATAACCGGCCGGCTCGTTCGGCAGCAATCCCAGGGCCTGCTGCACCAGCCGCGTCGCTTCCGCCAGATCGCCGCTCTGCCCGGCGGCATTGGCCTGCTGCAACTGGTGCCAGTAGCGTGCCGAGTCGTAGGCCGACTTCCACTTGCCGCTGGCCGCGGCGGCCGGGCGCAGCAGTTCCACCGCCTCGGAGAAGCGCTGCTGGCGCAGCCGCACCGACCCCAATCCGCCCATCGCCTCGCTATTGCGTGGACTGGCCCTGAGCACCTGGGTGAAGCGGCGCTCCGCACCGGCCGTATCGCCGCCGTTGAGCGCCTTGAAGGCCTCGCCGAGCAACTCGCCGGTAGGATCGCGATTGGCGGCATTGCGCAACTGCTCGCTCAACGACTCCTGCTTGGCCTTGACCTCGGCATCGTTGGGATTGGCCGCCAGATAGTCCTGATACAACGCCGCATCGGCCGGGCCGGCGTTTAGCCACAGCAGCGCCTGGCGCAGGCTGGCGCGTGCCGGCCCGCCCACGGTGGCGTGCTGGCCCAGCGCTCGCAATTGCGCGATGCCTTCACGGCGCGTGGGCTCGCGATAAGTGAGCACCTGCGCCAGGGCCAGCGCCACCGCCGTGTCGTTGCCGTTGGCGGCCTACAGGCGGCGCAGGCCATCGCGCGCCTTCTCCCAGCCCTGCGGCGTCCCCGCCAGTGCCTGGTAGTACTCCAATGCCAGGTTGGCCGGCGGCTGATCGCCGCTGAACAAGGCCTCGTAGCTGCGCACCGCCTCGGGGTAGCGTCCGTTCGAGGCGGCACGACGCGCATTGCGCAGGTTGGCATCACCACTGCTGTCGCCGCCTTCCAGCGCGATGCGCAAACGCTGCGTCTGCGGTGCGTTGGGATAGCGCGACTGCAGGACCTGCAGACGCCTGCGTGCCTCCTGCAGCCGTCCCTGGGCCAGATCGACCATGCCCAGGCCGAGCAGCGCATCAGGCTGGGTGGGATCCACTGCCAGCAACTTGCGCCAGGCATCGGCGGCAAGGTCGTCGCGCCCCTGATCGTGCCAGTAGTTGCCCTGGTTGATCAGTTGCTCCGTGGCATTGGATTGCGCGTAGGCCGGAGCCAGTACGCACAGATCCAGCATGCCGGCCAGGTAGAGCGGTGTCAGTTTCTTGCGGAACATAGACTTCTCCAGGCGGGAACCAATTGCCCGTCTGCGGTAAAGCGATAGCGCCCCTCGTGCCAGCCCTTGCCGAACAGGACCAGGGTACGTTCGTAATACGGCAATTTCTCGGCGGCTGCGCTGCGCGCGGCCGGGATTAGCTGGGCTTGCGCCTTCGCCAGCGCATTCTCTCCCAGCGCGTCCAGATACGGCAGCAAGGCACCGGCGAAGCCGGTCGGGGCAGCACCCGTGCCCACGCCACGCTGGGTGTCCACCTTTTCGGCAAAGCTGCCCTGCGCGTTGAGCAGTTGCAGCGGTCCGGAAAGATCGTCCAGCAGCCGCTTGCGCAGCGGGTCGCGTGCATGGGTCATGCCGGCCCATAGGTACACGCGGATGGCATCGTAGCTGCCGACGTTGCCGCGTGCCGGATCCGGCAGGAACCGCTTGCCGTCCCATGCGATCCAGTCCGGGGCGAACCCCAGCGGGGCGCTGTCGTGGATCATGGCCGCAGTGCGGTCGGCCAGCTGCGTCCAGTTGCCTTGCGGATCGACCGTGGCGAAACGGCGCAGCAACGGCAGCGGCAGGTAGCTGGGATTGAGCGTCCAGCGGTTCTTGCCGGCGAAACCTTGCCGGCCCGGCAGCAGCATGGGCCCGAACCCGGGCAACTCGACCATCTCTTGCGCTCGCACCAGTGCCAGCATCTGCAGGCCCGAGCGCAGATAGCCCGGCCGGTTCCACAGGCGCCCGGCCTCGATCAGGCAATAGGCGATCCACAGGTCGGCGTCGGAGGCGCTGTTCTCGTCCAGCACCCGCCAGCTTCCATCCTCGGCCCGCCCCCACAGCCAGGCCGGCAGGGAACGGTCCGGGCGGCCGCCAGCGAGCTGGTGGCGAGCCCAGCCCAGCAGCTTGTCGAACAGCACTGGATCGTTGGCCACCAGCGCGAAGAACAGCGCGTACGACTGCCCCTCCGAGGTCGAGCGCTGGTCGGGCGTGGCGAAGTCGACGACGCGGCCATCTTCCTGGATGTGCCGGGCCAGGAACGACTTCCATTCCGCCCACGGCGTACAGGCAGGGGAAGCCGCGCCGGCACAGCCGCTACCGAACGCCGAAGCGATCGCCGTCGCAGCAATGGCCTGCAACAGCCGGCGGCGCCCTGGCAGCATGTGTTCGTCCATCGGCATGCTCATCGCTTCCTTCCCTCCTGCATCCGGGCCGAGGAGTGTCGGCGCAGCACCACCCGCGCGGCCAACGCCAACAGCAGGCTCAAGCCGATCACCAACAGCGCCAGCAGCAGCGGATGATCGGAGAAATACCAACGTATCCAGGTCGGCAGCGGCAGCTCGCCGACATAGTAGGTCTGGTTGCCGGCCAGGCTGGTGACCTTCTTGCCCTGCAGCAGCACCACGCTGCCCTGGAAATCCTTCAGCAGCTCGGGATCGGCCAGTGCGGTCTCCAGTCCGGAGACACGCTCGGCGTGTTCGGCCAGCACCGCGACCACGCTACGCCCGGGCTTGAGCGGGGATTCGAAGCCCATCAGCACCACGTCGCCGGGACTCGGCCTGACGCTCACCTCCGCGGTGGTCGGCAGATCGGTACGCCGTGCATCGAAGGACAGGAAAGGCGGAAGCCGGTCCAGCAACCAATCGCTGATCCGGAAGCCGCGCGCATCGGCCGTATCGGTGATCGGCAGCTTGTCCTCCCATTGCCGGAACAGCGGCTGCGAGCTGCGCGATCCGAACACCATCAGGTCGCGGTCGGCATGGCGGGCAACATCGGCGGGGCGGATGATCGTCGCATTCAGCGCGGGATAGCCACTGGCCGCGCCCAGCCGCCCCAGCGCGGTCAGTACGTTGGACACGTCCTGCTCACGGTACTGGTCCGGCAGCACCATCGCCGATTCGGACAGGTCTGCCAGGCGGGTAAAGGGATAGCCGGCGTTGGCGAAGGCCGCCAGGTTCGGCATCGCGATGTAGTGGTGGAACGAACTCAGGTCGATGCTCGAATCAGGATCGATGGCGCCTGACACGTCCGGGAACGTGTTCTTGCATTCATCGGCCTGCGGGCGGTCGAAGAAGAAATGGAACCGCAGCTGGCTGTTGGAGGAAAACGGCCCGGTCGGCAGGGTCAGCTTCTGCTCCACCGGCATCTTGCCGCGGGTGGCGAGGCTGTTCCACCAGCGCCGTGGCAGCGACTCGGCATAGGGCCGGCCATTGAGCGGCAGCGTGGCGACGAAGGATTCGTTGATGCTGATGTTGAGCGCGGACTTGTTGTTGGTTTCCGGCACCGTGTAGCGGTACTTCAGGGTCACCGGGATACCGTCACGGCGCCAGATGAAAAGGTCCGGCGGCAGTTGCAGGCCGATGCGGATCAGATCCGGGTGGTAGCCGCTCACGCTGAGCTGGCCGCTTTCCGGAACTAGGTCGCCGAAGCGCACAGGACGTTCGCTGGAGATCCAGCGCGGCGCGTCGTAGGGCTTGCGCTGGGTGGGCTGGTCCAGGTGGTCGATGGTGGCCATGCTGCCATCCATGGGCGTACTCAGCGCCAGCGCCGTCGCCGCAGTGCGCAGTTCGGCGGCATTGCGCCCGATCACCAGCAACAGCTTGCCGAAGCGGTCGTTCGGATTGGTCACGACGGCGACGCTGGGCCCGCTCACCGACCCCAGGCCCTCATCCGCAGCCAAAAGTTCCGGCGACAGTGTAGAGGGGGTGACAAACATCACCGCGTTGCCGCTGCCCGGCAGTCCGCCCACGGCAACCGGGAACGCGGCACCGCGATAGCTGGCGAGCGTGCCCAACCAGGACGAGACGATTCCGGCGGCCTGCACCGTATCGAGGTCGGGAATCCGGGGGAAATAGAAAGGAAGCTGCAGCGACCGGGTATCGCGCACGTCGAAGAAGGGGTTGGGCAGCAGCGACAGATCGTTGGCCAGCTGCAGCGGCGTCGCATCCAGCGAGAGGCTGCTGTCGCGATCGATGTTGGCCCACAGGCTGCTGTGGTCCGGATCCTCGCAATCGCGCGTGTAGTGGCCGATCAGCTGCATGTCCAACTGGTTGTAGGCAGTAACCAGCAGCGGATTGATCTGGATGTCGGTTTCCAGCAGCCGCCCGGCCGTTTCCTTCGGCGTGGGGATGGTCGCCACGGCGACACCGTTGACGCTGATCTTCAGGTGCGACAGGTCCGGCAGCAGCGCCGGCGAATAACTGTACTTCAGGCGCAGCGTCGCGGCCTGCACCACCTCGTCCGAGCGGGTACTGAAGGGCACACCGACGCTGGCCTGGACCCCACGCAATGTAACTTCGTAGTTGATCCCAAGCTGGCGCAAGGTCGCCGAGCGCAGCTGGGCGGGCGCTGCCAGTTCCGCCCCTGCCGTCTCCGGAGCGGCGCCGGCGGCGGGAACGGTACTAGCGGCCGGAGCGGCGGCATCCTGGGCCTGTGCGAGACCGACCAGGGAAGTGAGGCAGAAGGCCATGCAGGCAACGAGAAGGCGCATCGATAGCATTCGCTCGACAGAAACTGGGGAAAGTGACTTCACGAGGACGACTCCCCGTTGCGGGAACGCGCAGGGCGAAAACCCTGCGTCAGGGTTTCGGAAACGTAGCCGCCCAGACGCCGGAACCCGTTCAGGCTGGCGAGCGTCACCTCGCCCAGCGAGCGCCAGAACGAATCGTGCCCGTGTTGGCCCCATTGCGATATCCAGATGTCGGCCCGTGCGAACGTGGACGCCACCAGCCAACGCTCCTGCTCCACGTCCATCTCGTCGAACTGGATGCTCACGCCGGACTCGTCGCGATCCTGACGCACGATCGCCGGCAAGCGCCGCTCCACACCATGGTGGGTCAATCCGATCTGCACCGGCGTGCCCGGCTCCATCGGCTGGCTGTGTTCCAGCATCAAGGCCATGCCGCCGGTGGAGAAGTTGCGCGTACGGCACGGCAACGCCTGGCCGTCAGGCAGGTAGAGAGTGGCAGCGATGTCCAGCGGCACGCGCGGGGAGCGCCGCACCTGGCGCCTCTCGCTGGCAGTGGCGATGGTCGCCCCCAGCATCAGCACGTTGTAGAACGTCCACGCCAGGTTGAACCAGATCGTCTGTATCTCGCCGGTCGAATCCGGATTCAGCAGGCGCAACACGCCGGCGGCGATCCCGCACAGATTGAGCAGCAGGATCAACAGGTAGGGCTTGGCGATCTGCGCATCGAAATAGCCGCGCTCCACCAGCCCCCCCTTCGGCGTGACGTTGAACTTGCCTAGCCTGGGATTGATCACCGCCATCAGCGTCGGACGCAGGATGTACCAGGCCAGCGTGGTCTCGTAGACCTCGTTCCACAGGGGATGGCGGAACTTGCCCTGTACTCGCAGATTGGTGACGTTGGCCTGCAGCACGTGCGGCAATGCGTAGGCCAGGATCATCAGCGCCGAGGCATGGATCACGTGCGCACCGAAGAACAGATAGGCCAGCGGCGCGGTGAGGTAGATGATGCGCGGCAAGCCATAGAAGAAGTGCAGCATCGCGTTGAAGTAGCAAAGCCGCTGCGACAGCCGCAGGCCGCGCCCCAGCAGCGGATTGTCCACGCGGAAGATCTGCGCCATGCCGCGCGCCCAGCGCACCCGCTGCGCCACGTGCGCCGACAGGCTCTCGGTGGCCAGTCCCGCCGCCTGCGGAATGGCGATGTAGCCGCTGCGGTAGCCGGCGCGATGCAGCTTCAATGCGGTGTGGGCGTCCTCGGTGACGGTTTCCGTGGCCACCCCGCCCACTTCCAGCAGGGGCGCACGCTTGATGACGGCACACGAACCGCAGAAGAAGGTCGCGTTCCACTGGTCGTTGCCGTCCTGCAGCAGCCCGTAGAACAGCTCGCCCTCATTGGGTACGCGTCCATAGGTACCGAGGTTGCGCTCGAAAGGATCGGCCGAGAAGAAGTAGTGCGGCATCTGCACGACCGCCAGCAGTGGATCGCGCAGGAACCAGCCCATGGTCACCTGCAGGAACGAGCGGGTCGGCACGTGGTCACAGTCGAAGATCACCACGTATTCGCCGTCGGTGCGCTTGAGCGCGGCATTGATGTTGCCGGCCTTGGCACCGATGTTGTTGGTGCGGGTCAGGTAGCCGATGCCCACTTCCTCGCAGAAGTCGCGGAATTCGTCGCGACGCCCGTCGTCGAGCAGGTAGATGTTGATCTTGTCGGCCGGCCAGTCGATGACGCTGGCCGCCAGCACCGTGGTGCGTACCACCGACAACGGCTCGTTGTAGGTGGGGATCAGCACGTCGACGCTGGGCCAGTCGTCCTGGTTGGCCGGCAGCGGCACCGGCTTGCGGTTCAGTGGCCACAGCACCTGGAAGTAGCCGAACACCAGGATCAGGAAGGCATACAGCTCGGCACCCAGCAGGCCCAGTCCCAGGGTAAGGTCGACAAAGCTGCCCATGCCCATCGTCTGCGTGAGCCGCCACCAGATGTAGCGGCAAGAGACCGCAAGCGAAAGGGCCATCATCACCAGTGCGGACACCCGCCCCCCGCGCCGCCGCAGGATCAGCGCGACGATGAACAGCACCAGCGAGAACACGACCTGCTGGGTTACCTCCATCGGCACCGCCACCACGAACGCCAGCAGCAGCGCGCCGAGTATCCACAGCGACCATGTCGCCGCCCTGCTCGGCAACTTGCCGGATTTCAACTGCTGATCTGCGCTCATCTCACCTTCCTGATGCAAATGGCGGCGTTTCGGGATGCACGCAAAGCGACAGGAAACCGACAGCCCGCTACGTATGGGTTCAGTGCCTGCCGACGATCCGCTTGAGCGGACTGGCCGCCTCTGCTCTCACGGCCGGCTCGGCTTCGAGCAATCGATGGAACAGCTCCTTGAGCGGCGTCCCCTTCGCTGCCGGCACTGGTTTCTTGCGCACCGTGCCCGTGGCCACAGACGTAGTCAGGGGCAATGGAAGCGGTGCGACAGGGGCGGGCGCCGGCTCGGGCGGCGTCACCTGCGCCTCGGACGCTACATCCGCCGCGACGACGTCGTCCCTCCTTGCAGCGACACGATCCTTCGCAGCGGCGCGCTTGGTGGTCTCCGGCACCGGCCGTACCACCTGGAAATCCTGGTAGCCCGAAGCCGCTGCCGTCGCGCCGAATCGCGCGAACAGGCCGCTGATGTCGTCTTCGGTCGACGGCGCGTCTTTCTTGTCTTTTTTGTCCGCCATGAAGCTATTCCACCTCGAAATGGATCAGAAGACGCGCGACAGCACGAAGCATCGAACATCTTCCGACCGCGGTGTGCAGGTCCTCACCGCCAGCCCGGACAACATGCCCGATTGCTGGAACCACGATTGATAAACGCCTTGCAGGAACCCGTCCGCCCATGGCGCCAAGTCCAGCGCAACATTGATCGGCGGGGCCAGGTGTTCGATCTCCACCCGATCCGGATACTCGCCGAACCGGCAGCTTCCCCACTCGACCCGATCCCAAAGATCGTTGGCCGCCCTCTCCACGTCCTGCAGAGTCAGGCAATCGCCGAGCGAATGATTGTCGGCAAAACGACGACCGATGCGGCCGAACAACGCCCGCAACTCGTCGTCGGACAACTCGGCCGAGAACTCCTGTCCCATGGCCCGCACGACCCCCAGCCACTGCCGGGAACAGGCACGGACACGCAAATGCTCAAGCAATTCCTGCGAGCCCATTCCGCTACGCTCTGTAGGTCTTCAAGTGGAGGGGAAGGACACGAACCGAAGGTATTGCCAACCGTGCTCGCCGTCGATGTTCCACAAAAATTTAATGAGATGCAAGTCTCATTTTTCAAGTTTGTGACGGCAAGCGTGAAGCCCTCTTGACATCTTGCTTGCCGACATTCGCCTTCACGCCACCCCGAACACCTGCCGCAGGTACGTCAGGTAGCCGGGATCGTCGCACATGCTCTTGCCCGGCGAGTCGCTGAGCTTGGCCACCGGCTGGCCGTTGCAGCGCACCATCTTGATGACGATGTTCAGCGGCGTCGGCCCCAGGTCGTTGGTCAGGTTGGTGCCGACCCCGAAGGCGACCTGGCAGCGGTCGCGGAAGCGGGCGTACAGGTGCATGACCTTCTCGATGTCCAGCCCGTCGCTGAACACCAGCACCTTGTTGCGCGGGTCCACGCGATAGCCCTGCAGGTGCGCCAGGATGCGCTCGCCCCACTCGAACGGGTCGCCGGAGTCGTGGCGCATGCCGTCGAACAGCTTGCAGAAGTACAGGTCGAAGTCGCGCAGGAACGCGTCCAGCCCGACCACGTCCGACAGCGCGATGCCAAGGTCGCCGCGATACTCGCGCGCCCAGGCCTCCAGCGCGGCCGCCTGCGAGTCGCGCAGGCGCGGGCCCAGCGCCTGGAACGCCTGCAGCCACTCGTGCGCCATCGTGCCCAGCGGGGTGAGCCCGAAGCGGCGGGCGAAATGCACGTTGCTGGTCCCCACGAACTGGCTGCCCAGCTGCTGCTGCAGGACCTGCAGCAGCTCGCCGTGCCAGTGGCGGGAATAGCGGCGGCGGGTGCCGTAGTCGGCGATCCGGCATTCGGAATAGCCCTGCGCGTCGCGCAGCAGGGCGATCTTGGCCTCCAGTCGGCGCCTGCCCTCGGCGTGGTCGGCACCGGCGCCGGTGCGGCGGAACCAGACCTCGCTGATGATCGCCAGCAGCGGCACCTCGAACAGGATCGTGTACAGCCAAGGCCCCTTGATCTCCAGCTCGATCTCGCCGGGGACGCTGTCCGAGGCGCGCAGCGTCACGTACTTGCGGTCCAGGTGGAACAGGCCGAGGAAATCGACGAAATCGGGCTTGATGAAGCGCAGCCCGCGCAGGTAGTCCAGCTCCTCGGGGCGGAAGTGCAGCGAGCACAGCAGGTCGATCTGCGCGGAGATCTCGTCCAGGCAGCCGGCCAGGTCGATGCCGGGGGTGCGACACTTGAAGCGGTACTCGACCTGCGCCCCCGGGTGCTGATGCAATACCGCCTGCATCATCGTGAACTTGTACAGGTCGGTGTCGAGCAGGGAATCGATGATCATCGGGAACCGGCAGGAGGGGAGCGCAAATTGGCCCACAGGATAGACGCAAGCCGCACGGCCAGATGCGCGGCGATGGCCGTGGCCACCCCGGCCCGCACCGGCGGGCTGCGCACCGGCGCCTCGAACCGGCGGAAATAGCGCCACAGCCCGCGGTGCTTGTGCCATTCGACGAAGAACGGGCGCGAGCGGCTGGAGACCCCGCGCACGTGCATCACCCGCAGGTCGTTGGCCACCGCCACCACCGCGCCGGATTCGCGCGCGCGGCGGCACAGGTCCAGGTCCTCGGCATGCAGGCGGTAGCCCTCGTCCCAGCCGCCGATCCGCTCGAACAGGTCGCGCGGCATCAGCATCAGCGCCCCGGAGAGCGCCGGCACCGGCTGCAGCGGCTGCGCCGGATCGGCCGGCACGGACAGGTCCGAGCCACGGCCGGGCGAGCGCAGCATCGCCAGGAAATCCGGATCGCGGCGGCGCACCGCCGGATCCGCGCGGCCGCGCTCGTCCACCTGCTCCACGCCCAGCAGCGCCGGCCCCAGTTCGCGGGCGCGGTCGCGCAGCCGGGCGAGCGTGTCCGCCTCGACCATCAGGTCGGGATTGACGAAGGCCAGCCAGGACGCGGTCGAATCCGCCGCGCCCTGGTTGCAGGCGGTGGCGAAGCCGGGATTGTCCGGGTTGGCGATGAAGCGTACGCGCGCGTCCTCGATGGCGTGGCGCTGGGCGATCTCCACGCTGCCATCGCGCGAGGCGTTGTCCACGACCCGGATCTGCGCCACGTCCTGCGCGGCGCGCAGCCGCCGCAGGCAGTCGTCGAGGGTGCTGCCGCTGTTGAACGTCACAACGACCGCGGCGATCTGCTGCTGTTGTCTCATGCGGGGATTATCCGCGCCGGGTCAAACACGCGATAGCCGTCGCCGTCCGCAGGACAGCCAGCCCGCCCGGACACCCTCGCGCATCAGCCATGTGGCGCCGACTTGCGGGCTTGTCGCCCTGGAGGCCGGGAGCATCGGGGCCACGCCCCCGACCTGCATCGAGCCAGGACAGCGTGCGCGGCGGGCCGGGGCACGCCTACGCCGCAACGGAGGCCGGCACAGGCCGGACAAGGCCCGCTGTACTCCAGCCATGCGATGTCGCGCGAAAGCTCACGAAAGGTCGGGCCACGCCCCGCCCGGACACCCTGCGCGTCAGCCCCGCTTCCCTGCCGAATCGCTGCGGCGGAGGCGCGCAGC
Source organism: Stenotrophomonas sp. MMGLT7 (assembly GCF_021168555.1). GTDB lineage: Bacteria > Pseudomonadota > Gammaproteobacteria > Xanthomonadales > Xanthomonadaceae > MMGLT7. The sequence continues at coordinate 78,434 of NZ_JAJOZS010000016.1, forward strand.
TGGTGCGGAGCGCCACCGACCCCGCATAATGCGCCGTGCATGGCGTGCGGCCGGTTCTGGAAGCGGTCGCCGCCATCCCCGCGAAGCGGATTCCGCCTCGCGGCCCGCTCCTTCGATGTGCGAGATGACGGCCAGCGCCTTTTCAGGTTCCACGCTGCCTTCCAATTCCAGACGTCGCATCCGCCCTTCCGGCGCCTGCGCGTACCGACGGCCCGGCAGTACCGTCGCCCGTTTTGCCGATATATCGATCGGACGTATCCATAGGACCCGGGGCCATTGGTCTAGACCAGTAGCCGGCGCAAGCATGCGCGTCCCGTCCCTGGTCATTGCCGCCATGCGTCCACTGCGCGTCATGCTCGAGTATTTCCACCCCTGGCCGAACTCGGCCGGCTTCTACCTTGCGCGCGAGCGCGGCTGGTACCGGCAGCACGGCCTGGAGCTGGCCCTGCTGCTGCCCGACCCCTGGCACGGCGATGGCCTGGCCCACCTGCTGCGCGGCGACTGCGACTTCGCGGTGTTCCCCAGCAACCGCCTGCTGGTGCGCCGCGCCGGCGGCGAGCCGCTGCGCGCCATCGCCGCCATCAACCAGTGCGGGCTGGAGGCGATCCAGACCCTGACCGACACCGGCATCGCCCGCCCGCGCGACCTGGCCGGGCGGCGGCTGGCGATGAACCCCACCCCGCGCGGGCTGGCGATGGTGCGCCACCTGGTGGCCGGCGACGGCGGCGACCCGGACGCGGTGATCGTGGTCGATGCCGGCACCCGCGAACTGCGCCCGGAGGACCTGGCCGCCGGTGTCGCCGATGCCAGCTTCGGCGGCTACTGGGCCTGGGAAGCGCTGATGGACAGCCGCATCGACGCCGCGCGGCGGGTGACGTGGCCGGTCGACACGCTCGGCGCGCCGGCCTACCACAGCTACCTGCTCGGCGCGCACGAGCGCACCCTGGCCGAGCGGCCGCAGCAAGTGCGCGACTTCCTCGCCGCCACCGCGCGCGGCTTCCTCGCCGCGGCGGCCGAGCCGCTGGCCGCGCTCGACGCCTACGAGCGCGCCACGCCGTACTTCCCGCGCGAGCTGCTGGCCGCCTCGCTGCGCGCGATCGCACCGACCTGGCTGCATGGCGGACGCTGGGGACAGCTGCGCCAGCCGCTGCTGCAGGGCTATGCGCAATGGCTGGCGCAATACGGCGTGCTCGCCGACGCAGATGCCTGGCGCGGCGCCGCCGACGGCCGTTTCCTGGCGGAGATCCCGGCATGAGCGCGGTCCACCAGATGCACGGCCTGGCCGCCGGTGCCATCGGCGCCGACTGGCCGGCGCTGCGCGAGGACGAGGTCCACGCCCTGCTGCGGCACTTCGGCCTGCCCACGTCCGCGCACGCGCTGGAATGGCACAGCCCGCGCCCGTTCTCGGCGGCGGCGCGGGTGCGCACCGGCGGCGGGCCGGTGTTCGTCAAGCGCCACCACCGCCGCCTGCGCGATGCGCGCACGCTGGCCGAGGAGCACCGCTTCATCGAGTACCTGCGCGGCCGCGGCGCGCCGGTGCCGGAACTGCTGCGCGACCGCACCGGAAACAGCGTGCTCGAACTCGGCGCATGGACCTACGAGGTACAGCGCGCGGCCGCGGGCGAGGACCTGTACCGCGATGCGCAATCGTGGACGGCGTTCGCCGCCACCGCCCACGCTGGCGCCGCCGGCCGCGCGCTGGCGGCACTGCATCGCGCCGCCGCCGGCCATGCCGCCGCGCCGCGCAGCACCACGCTGCTGGTCGCCAATTTCCGCCTGTTCGGCCAGGACGATCCGCTGCAGGCGCTGGCGCAGGACCTGCCGCGGCGGCCGGCGCTGGCGGCCTGGCTGCGCGAGCGCGACTGGCAGGCCGACCTGCGCGCGCACCTGCTGCCGTGGCATGCGCAGGCCTGGCCGCTGCTGCAACGACAGGCACCGCTGTGGACGCATGGCGACTGGCACGCCTCCAACCTGCTGTGGCGCGGCGACGGCACGGAGGTCAGCGGCGTGTTCGACTTCGGCCTGTCCGACCGCACCTTCGCGCTGTTCGACCTGGCCACCGCGATCGAGCGCAACCTGGTGCCGTGGCTGGAACTGGATGATGGCGGCCGTGCCGTCGCCGAACTCGACCAGCTCGACGCGCTGCTGGACGGCTACGCCAGCGTGCTGCCGCTGGACGCCGCGCAGCTGCGGGCGCTGGCGGCGCTGCTGCCGCTGGTGCATGCCGACTTCGCCCTCAGCGAGGTCGAGTACTACGCCGGCATCACCGGTTCGGCCGCGCACGCGGCCATCGCCTACGGGCGCTACCTGCTCGGGCATGCCGACTGGTTCGGCGGCGACGAGGGCCAGCGCCTGCTCCGCCACCTGCGGCGCCGCGCGGAGGCAGCGCCATGAACGCACGCCTGCCACCGCTGATCGACGTCCACGCATTGGCCGCGCGCCTGCACGATCCGCGCCTGCGCGTGCTCGACGCCAGCGTCGAGCTGCCGCCGCCGCGCTTCGATGGCGACTACCGCCCCGCCAGCGGCGCCGACGGCTGGCGCGCCGCGCACATCCCCGGCTCGCGCCATGCCGACCTGCTGCAGGCGCTGGCCGACCCGCACGCGGGTTTCAGCTTCGCGCTGCCGGACTGGCCGGCGCTGGTCGCGGCGCTGGAGGCGCTGGGCATCGGCGACGGCAGCCTGCCGGTGCTGTACGACCGCGGCGACGGCTTCTGGGCCGCACGGCTGTGGTGGATGCTGCGCAGCGTCGGCATCGACGCGCAGGTGCTGGACGGCGGCTGGCGGGCCTGGCGCGCCGGCGGCCTGCCCGAGGCCAGTGGCGACGCCGCTGCGGCCACCGCCGCCACGATCACGCCCAAACCGCGCCCCGAACTGTGGGCCGGCCGCGGCCGCATCGAGGACGTGGTGGCCGGCCGCGCGCCCGGAACGCTGGTGTGCGCGCTGTCGACGCAGTTGTTCGCCGGCAGCGTGCCGACCCGCTACGCGCGGCGCGGGCATATCCCCGGCAGCCGCAACCTGCCGGCGCGCGAGCTGTTCGACCCGACCGGCCGCTACCTGCCGCCAGCGCGGCTGGCGCAGGTGCTGGCGCCGCTGCGCAGGACCGCGCCGCGGCCGCTGCTGCTGTACTGCGGCGGCGGCGTCAGCGCGGCCGCGCTGGCACTGGCGCTGACCGTGCTCGGCGAGACCGGGGTGGCGATCTACGACGGCTCGCTGCAGGAGTGGGCCGCCGATCCGTCGCTGCCGCTGGAACCGCGGCCGCAAGACACCGGCACTGCCCCTGTAGGAGCGGGGGGGGGCCCCCCCGGGGCGGAGAGGGGCAACCCCCCCGCGGGGGGCCGCTGCACCGGCGGCCGCAACCCCCCGGCACTGCCCCTGTAGGAGCGGCTTCAGCCGCGAAGGGGCCTTCCCGCGAAAGCCCCATCGCGGCTGAAGCCGCTCCTACGGAAGAACAGGGCGGGGAGCGCCGATGAATCCGCTTTCCCGCTGCCGCGGCCGCCGATGCCGCGCGAACCCGGACACCACGCGCGCCGGCCCCGCCGGGCCGGCCCGCCGATCCCCCGGAATCCAAGAACACCCCGTCCTTCCCATCTCCATCCACCCGAGGTCCATCGCCATGTCCCATCCACGTCCCCCCTTCGCGCCGCTGGCGCTCGCCCTCGCGCTGGTGCTCGCCGCACCGGCGCGGGCCGCCGACGACGGCGCCGAAGCGGCCCCGCAGAACACCCAGACCCCGGTGCAGCTGGACGCGATCAACGTGCACGAGCAGCGCCCGCGCAACCGCTCCAGCCTGGGCGGCTACGGCGATGCGGCGCTGCTGGACACGCCCGCCTCGATCGGCTCGATCGATCGCGAGCAGCTCGCCGACCGCCAGGTGCGCACGCTCGACGAAGTGCTGCGCGCCGACGCCTCCACCGGCGACAGCTACGCGGCGATCGGCTACTACCAGAACTTCAGCGTGCGCGGCTACCCGCTCAACCCCGCCAACAGCTACCGCATCAACGGCCTGACCCTGGTCGGCGAGCAGCAGGTGGCGCTGGAGAACAAGGAACAGGTGCAGGTGCTCAAGGGCCTGTCCGGGCTGCAGTCCGGCGTCAACGAGCCGGGCGGGCTGATCGGCTTCGTCACCAAGCGCCCGCAGCAGGTGCGCTCGCTTACCCTGGGCACCGACGACGAGGGCAGCCGCTACGCCGCCGCCGACCTGGGCGGCTGGTTCGGCCGCGACAGGCAGTTCGGCCTGCGCGTCAACGCCGCGCACGAGAGCATCCGCAGCTACGTCGACCATACCGACGGCAACCGCAACTTCCTGTCGCTGGCGGCGGACTGGAAGATCAATACCCAGTCGCTGCTGCAGCTGGACGTGGAATACCAGGACAAGCAGCAGCGCTCGGTGCCCGGCTACCAGCTGCTGGGCGGCACCACGGTGCCGCACGACGTGTCGGTGCACCGGCTGCTGGCCTACCAGCCCTGGGGCAAGCCGGTCGGGATCGACTCGCTCAACACCCAGGCGCGCTACCTGTACCGCTTCAACGACACCTGGAGCGCGGAGCTGGCCGCCGCGCACAGCCGCGCGGTGATCGACGACTACTCCATCTTCCCGTGGGGCTGCTACGGCGTGGCCAGCTGCGCCGACGACGCGCTGCCCAACCACTTCGGCAGCGACGGCGGCTACGACATCAGCGACTACCGCAGCCCGGACGACACCCGCCGCAACGACCAGGCCAAGGCGACCGTGTCCGGCACCTTCGCCACCGGGCCGCTGCAGCACCAGCTCACCGCCGGCGTGGACTACCTGCGCCGCACCATCGACCGCCACGGCTCGATCAACGAATGGATCGGCACCGGCAACATCTACGCCGACCCGGAACTGCTGGCACCGGCCACCGGGGTCGAGCTGGGTCCGAAGCAGCGGCGCTTCGACAGCACGCAGAAGGCGCTGCTGGCCAGCGACCGCATCGACTTCGGCACTGCCTGGCAGCTGCTGCTGGGCGCGCGCCAGGTGCGCTACCAGGAGCGCGTGCGCGACCGCGACGGCGTGCTGACCCGCAGCACCCGCCTGTCCGAGCTGCTGCCGCAGGCGGCGCTGCTGTTCAAGCCGCGCCAGGACGTGTCCACCTACGCCAGCTTCGCCAAGGGCCTGTCGCCGGGCGCGACCGCGCCGTGGTTCACCGAGAACGCCGACGAGATCCTCGAGCCCACCTTCTCCTACCAGACCGAGGTCGGCGCCAAGTACGAACGCGACGGCCTGCGCCTGGGCGCGGCGCTGTTCGACATCCGCCAGGCCTACCAGTACACCCAGCCGCAGGCCGACGGCAGCCTGCTGTTCGTGCAGCAGGGCCGCCAGCACAACCGCGGCATCGAGCTGTCGGCCGATGGCGCGATCGCCGAGCGGCTGCGGCTGTGGGCCAGCGTCGCCGCCATCCGCGCGCGCGCCGAGGACACCGGCACGCCGGCCTACGAGGGCCACCAGTCGCTGAACGTGCCCAAGCTGCGCGCCAGCGTGCAGGCCAGCTGGGAGGTGCCCGGGGTGGAAGGCCTGGCGCTGCTCGGCGGCGCCCAGTACAGCGGCGGCAAGTACGCCGACCGCGACGGCCTGATCGAGGTCGGCGGCTACACCGTGTACAACCTGGGCGCGCGCTACGCGACCCGCTTCGGCGCGCTGCCGGCCACGCTGCGGCTGAGCGTGGACAACGTCGGCGACAAGCTGTACTGGCGCGACGTCGGCGAGTCCGCCGGCGACGGCTACCTGTTCCTGGGTGCGCCGCGCACGGCGCGGCTGTCGCTGCAGCTGGATTTCTGAGCGATGGCATCGCCCTTCGTTCGCGGCGCCTGCCGCGGCCTGCTCGCCGCCGCGCTGGCGGCGGGCATGGCCGCGTGCACGCACCTGCCGCGCGGCCACGACCAGCTCGACGCGGTACTGTGGATGCAGACTTCGGCGGAGAAGCGCTTGATCTTCGAGCAGACCTACGCCCAGGCCGCCCGGCAACTGCCGGCGGCACTGGCCGACCCGCGGTGGGACGCGCTGGCGCAGCCGCCGCGCCCGCTCGCCGGACTGCCGCCGGCGCTGATCGTGGACATCGACGAGACCGTGCTCGACAACATGCCGGTGAACGCGCGCGACGTGCGTGCGGGCCGCGGCTACGCCATGTCACGCTGGGACGCATGGGTGGCCGAACGCAGCGCGCGCGCCCTGCCCGGCGCGGTGGACTTCCTGCGGCAGGCGCAGGCGCTGGGCATCGCTGTGTTCTACGTCAGCAACCGCAGCCAGGCGCAGCTGCGCGACACCGCCGCCAACCTGCGCGCGGCCGGCTTCCCGCTCGACGACGACGCACGGCTGCTGCTGGCCGGCACCGCGGTCGGCGGCTGCGCAGGCAGCGGCAGCGACAAGAGCTGCCGCCGGCAGTGGATCGGCCGGCACTACCGGGTACTGATGCTGGTCGGCGATGCGCTCGGCGACTTCGTGCAGCCGGCCGCCAACACCCCGGCCGCCTGGGACACGGCGCTCGCGCCGTATCGGAGCTGGCTGGGCACGCGCTGGTTCGTGCTGCCCAACCCGGCCTACGGCGCCTGGTACAGCGCGCCCTACGGCGACGACGAACGCCTGCCCGCCGCGCGCAGGCGCGAACTCAAGCAGCGCGCGCTGGAGTTGCGGCCATGAGCCTGTCGCCGCTGGAACTGCTGGCCGTGGTGCTCAACGTGCTGGGCGTGTGGCTGACCGCGCGGCGGATACACTGGTGCTGGCCGGTCGGGATCGTGGCGGTGCTGCTGTATGCGTGGTTGTTCTTTCACTGGAAGCTGTACTCGGACATGCTGCTGCAGGGCGTCTACGCCGTGCTGCAGGGCTACGGCTGGTGGCGCTGGCGCCAGGGCCTGCACGAGGACGGCACCGTCCGCGTCGGGCCGCTGCCGCTGCGCGAGGGCGCGGTTTCGCTGGCGCTCGGTGCGGCCGGCGCGCTCGGGCTGGGCTGGCTGATGCATCGCCATACCGACGCCGCGCTGCCGTGGCTGGATGCCTCGCTGACCTGCTTCAGCCTGGTCGCCAGCTTCTGGGCCGCACGCAAGCGCATCGCCAGCTGGGGGCTGTGGATCGTGCTCGACTGCCTCTACGTGGGCATGTTCGCCTACAAGCAGCTGTACCCGACCGCGCTGCTGTATGCCGCCTTCGTGGTGCTGGCGGTGTACGGCCTGCGCCTGTGGCAGGCCGACCTGCGCCGGTCGCTGGCCGGCGGGGCGACGCCGTGAATCCCGCGCACCCGGCGACGCCCGCCGCGCAAGCGGGGGAAGCCGCCGCGCGGCCCGGCGCCGGCGCGTCGCTGGGCCAGCGCATCAGCGACGCGCTGGCCCAGCGCATCGTCGACGGCGAATGGGGCCCGGACCAGCGCCTGCCGGTGGAACGCGAACTGGCCGAGCGCTTCGGCTGCACCCGCATCACCCTGCGCGAGGCGCTGCAGCAACTGGAGGCGGAGGGCCGCGTGTACCGCGAGAACCGCCGCGGCTGGTTCGCCAGCCCGCCGCGCATCCGCTACGACCCCACAAGCATCGCCGGCTTCATGCGCTACGTGGCCGAGCAGGGGCGGACACCGCGCACCGAACTGCTGGAGGCGGTCCGCTCCGGCGACGGCCTGGCGCTGGCGCGGCGGCTGCAGCTGCCCGATGCCGGCGCGGAGGTGTTCGTGCTGCGCCGGCGGCGCTGGATCGATCGCCGCGCGGTGCTGCTGGAGACCAACATCCTGCGCGCGTCGTGGGCGCCGACCCTGCTCGAGCACGACCTGGCCGGCTCGCTGAGCCGGGTACTGACCGGCACGCTGGGCCTGCATCTGGCGCGCAGCCGGCTGTCGATCCACCCGGCCAGCCTGGACCCGGCGCAGGCGGCGCTGCTGCAATCCACCGTCGGCACGCCCTGCCTGCGCTTGCGCCGCGTCAACTACGACGACGCCGGCCAGGTGGTGGAGCTGGACGTGGAATCCTGGCGCCACGACGCGCTGGCGGTGACGGTGGAGGTGACGGCGCCCTCCGCTGCGTAGAGCCGGGCCTGTGCTCGCATCCCTTTTCGGGGCTCGGCTGAAGCGTTCCCCGGTAAGCCCCAGCCGAGCAAGCTCGGTTCTACGACGGAATTGGCAACCGGGCAAGCCCGGCTCTACACACCCATCTCGAAGCGCGGGACGCCGTAGGCGCTCCAGGCATCGTTGCGGGCATCGAGCGCCTTGCGCTCCACCCCGGCGTGGACCGGCTCCGGCAGTCCCACATCGAGCAGCAGCGGGAATCCGCCGTAGTCCCGGTCCTCCCAGCGGAACTTGCCGGGCCTGTCGTTGAACAGCCATCGCGCCACACTCATCGCGTTCAGCAAGGCATCGAGCGGATCGCGGCCAGGGAATGCACCGAACGTGTCGAAACGCTCGACACGCAACGGGCAGACCCAGCCGCCGTTGTCCAGCTGCACCGGGTTCCACATCTCCACCACGATCTCCTCGGCCTGCCCGCAACCCAGCACGTGCGTCACCGCCCTGCGGTAGGCCGGACGGTCCAGGTCGATCCGGGCGGCAGCCGGATGCCGGTACAGGTTCTCGCTCATCATGGTCGGACTCCTCCGCGGACTGGGCGTTACCGTAGCCGCGCAGGCCGGGCAAGGCCAGCCGCAGCCGGGTCGTGGGCACCGTTCTCGTCCCGGCTGCGCCGCACTCGCCCGCGCCACGGGTTGTCCGGCAGACATTCGTCCAGCGCGAACGGAAGCCGTAAGGTTCTGGCGATGGCCGAGCGCGCCTCGTTGGAGCCGGTCGCGCATGGCGGGCCGGGGCCCGCCCCATGCCTCGAAGATGGCGAAGCATGGGCGGAGCGGAATCCGCGGCCGGGAGCTACGCCGCCGGCTCGCCGAACAGCGGCCGCTGCGGGTCGGGCGGCGGCAGTTCGGCGTACAGCCGCTGCAGTTGCTCGCGCTCGCCGCGCAGGGGATCGTCCATCAGGAAGCCGGCCAGGCGCGCGTGCCAGGCCGGCCAGCGCGTGGCCAGCGCGTCCATGTCGCCATCGGCGGGGACGCCCTCGTACTGGCGCGCGACGAAGGCGGTCTCGCACAGCGCGTTGCGCCAGCCCAGCCCGGCCATGCGCAGGCTCAGGTCGATCAGCGCCGCGTACCAGGAACCGTAGCTGCTGGCATCGAGCCCGCCGGCCTTGCGGCGGGCACTGCCGCGCAGGACCACGGCATGGCCGATGGCCGCCGGCAGCTCGGGGTGCAGCGGCGGCATCGCCGCGCAGGCGGCGGCCAGCCGTGCGGGCTGGTCGGGCAGCGATTCGAGCACGCCCAGGCGCGGCCACGACGCCGCCTCGCCGGCGTTGCTCCACGGCGTGGCGCTGGCGATGGACGGATCGCGCGCCAGGCATTCGGCCAGGCGCGGCAGCCAGCCCGGCAGCGGCTGCGCGTCGGCGGCAAGCACGGCGACGTCGGCATCGGCGCAGGCGGCCAGCATCTGCTCCAGGTGCGCGACCTCGCCGATCGGGCGCTCGCGCCGGGTGTAGTCGGCCTGCAGGCCGGTACGCGCCAGCCAGTGCTCGACCACCGCCTGCGCGCGCGGACCGGCCTGCGCATCGTCGGCCAGCCACACGCGGGTGCCCGCCGGGGTGGAGGCCTCCAGCGCGCCGAGGCAGGCGTCCAGCAGCGCATCGTCGACGCACACCGGCAGCAGCACGATGGGCAGGGCAGCGCTCACTAGGGACGCTTGGCCGGGATCGGATCCATGGCGCGGAAGCGGCGGCCGTACTCGTCGGTGAGATCGCGCGCTTCCTGCGGATTGCGCACGATGGTCGGGGTGAGCAGGATGATGACCTCGTTGCGGCGATGGCTCTGGGTCTTCTGCCCGAACAGCGCGCCGATCACCGGCAGGCGGCTCAGGCCGGGAATGCCGGAGGATCCATCGGTGGTGCTGTCGTCGATCAGGCCGGCCAGCATCACCGTGTCGCCGGCGCGCACCGCCGCCTCGGTCTGCATGCGCCGGGTGTTGATGCGCACGTTGCCATTGCCATCCCTCTCTCCCTCCGGTGCGCTCACTTCCTGCACGATGTCCAGGAACACCATGCCGTCGCGGGTCACGCGCGGGCGCACCTTGAGGATGGTGCCGGTCTCCAGGTACTGCACGCTCGAATACTGGTTGTCGCTGATTCCGGACACGGACACCGAGTAGATCGGGATGCGGCTGCCGACGTTGAGCTGGGCCACCGCGTTGTTGCGCACGAACAGCGACGGTGTCTGCAGCAGGCGTACGTTGGAGACCGTGTCCAAGGCGCTGATGATCGCCGCGGCGTTCTTGCCGAGGAAGGTCCATGTCAGGCCGTCGCCGGTGGCCTTGCCGGCGATGTCTCCCCATATGCTCCGTCCTGCTGCCGACGCCAGTCCCGCGCCTGTCATGCCGATACCCGTATCGACGCCTTCGGCGACCGTACTGGGTGCGTTGACCGCCTGCTCGAAGAACCAGTTGACGCCGTACTTGAGGTCGCCGGTCAGCGCCACCTCGGCCACCTGCGCCTCGATGTGCACCTGCATCGGCATCACGTCCAGCTTCTCGACCACCTCGCGGATCGAGCGCCAGGCCTGCGGGGTGGCACGCACCAGCAGGGTATTGGTCTCGTCCACCGCCGAGACGCCGACGCGGTCGCCCTCCACCTCCAGGGTCACGCTGCCGTTGCCGCCTTCGCGCTGCGGCAGCTGCAGCTGGCCGCTGCCCAGGCCGCCGCTGCCAGTACCGGTGCCGGTGCCGGTCGTCCCCAGCGTCGAGCTGCTGTCCAGGCCGCGGCCCGAATCGGCGCCGAAGCCGCCGGCATCGCCGCCGCTTCCCAGCTGCACCGAGGTCGCCCCCGGCGCCAGCGAGGCCTGCGAGCCGTCGCCGCCGCGCCCGCCGCCGCTGCCGAACACCTCGGCCAGGCGGTCGGCCAGGTCCTTGGCCTTGACGTACTTGAGCTCGTAGGAGAACAGCCGGCTGTCGCCGCCGGCACTGTCGATGCGGTCCAGCCATTCGCGGATCTGGTCCAGGTAGCTGGGCTGGGCGGTGATGACCATCACCGCGTTGGCGTTCTCCAGCGGCATGAAGCGCAGCATGCCGGCGCTGGGGGTCTTGCTCTCCTCGCCGAACACCTTCTCCAGGTCGGCGGCGACCTGGTCGGCGCGCCCGGACTGCAGCGGGAACACGCCCACCGACATGCTCGACATCCAGTCCACGTCGAAGATCTCGATGGTGCGCAGGTAGTTCTCCAGCTCGGCGCGGGTGCCGGCCACGGTGATGACATTGCGGCCGTTGTCGACGTTGACGATGGCGTTGGGACGCGCGTACGGCTCCAGCACCTTCTTCATCTCGCTGGCGGAGATGTACCTGAGCGGCACCACCCGCGCCTCGAAGCCGCGCGCGCTGGCCGCCGGGGCGGTGCTGGGGGCGACGCTGCCGGCCAGCGCCTGGTCGGCGGGGACGATGTTGTAGCGGCCGCCGCTGTAGACCATGCGCGCGTTGTTCCAGCCCAGCACCATCTCCAGCAGGTTCAGCGCCTGCGACGGCGACACCGGGTTGGGCGTGGCCAGCGTCACCGTGCCCTGCACGCCCGGGGCGATCACGTAGTTCTGCCCGAGCATGTCGCCGAGGATGGCCTTGACCACCGCGGCCAGCGATTCGCCCTCGAAGTTGAAGGTGGCGCTGCCGCTGCCGGCCGCGCCCAGCGACGGCGGCCGCTCGGCGGCCACGCCGCGGTTGATGGTGGGGCCGGTGCCGCGGCGGATCAGCGGCTGGGTACGGACCTGCTCGTCCTGCGCATCGCCCTGCTGTTGCGCGGCGGCCGCGGGCGGCACCGGCGCGGCATTGCGCTGGACCTGGGGCGAGGGCGTGCTGGCGCAACCGGCGAGCAGGCCGATCAGGAGCGGGACTAGAAGGCGAGGCGTCATGCGGTCACTCTAAGGTTTGTTTCCAGGGGTGGTGCCGTTCTGGTTCTGGTTCTGGTTCTGCTGCTGCAGTTGCCGGCGGCGCGCCTCGATGCGTTCGCGGATGGCGCGGATCTGCTGTTCCTCGGTCGGCGCGGGCGCGGCCGATGCCGCCGGGGCTGCCGGCGTATGCGGCGGTGCGGGCGGTGTCCGCTGCGGGTTGCCGTTGCCCGGCGCAGCAGGTGCGGGCGCGTTGCCCGGTGGCGGCCGCACGGCATCGGCGCGAGCGGACGCGGCGCCGGCCAGCACCGTCGGGGGCTCGCCGCCGTTGCCGTCGAACACGCGCAGTTCCAGCGTCTGCACCCCGCCGGGGCCTTCGATGGTGGCTCCCCGCGGTTCCAGCGCCAGCAGCCGCCAGCCGCCGACGCTGTCGCCTTCCAGCCGCAGCCGGATCGACTGGCCCTGCTCGGTGGTCAGCGTCGCCATCTTCAGCTGCGGGGTGATCAGCACGCCGGTCAGGCGCAGCACCGAGGCCGGCGCCTCGGCTTCGTTGCCGCCGAGGAAGAACGGGTGCGGGCGGCGGTCCTCGGCCATCAGCGGGCGCGCGGCGATCTCGGAATAGCGGGACGGGTCCTGCAGGCGCTCGCGCGCCGGCGGCGGCAGCGCCGGCAGCCGCTGCACCAGCGCCGGGTCGTCCGGCAGCGGCTCGATGCGTCCGCCGAGCCCGGCCAGGGCCATCATCCACACCAGCAGCGCCCAGGCGGCGATGCCGCCCAGCCACCAGGTGCGCAGGCCGATCGCGTCAATCCGCATCGGCCGCTCCCGCAGGGTCGGCGACGGCGCCGGGGCGCAGGAAGCCGGCCAGCTCGAACGCCACGTCCAGGCCGCTGCCGCTCTCGCCGGGCGAGAGCTGGAAGCGCTGCGCCATGACGTTGAGGTTGTCCACGAACAACCGCGGCGAGCCGCTCTCTAGCGTGTACAGCACCTGCGCCAGCTCCGGCGTGCCGCAGCGCAGGCGCACCTGCACCGCCACCCGCACGAAACGCTCGCGCGTGTCGGCCGCCAGCGGCGAGCGGTTGCTGATCGCGCAGCTGCGGTTGCCCGGGCTGGCCTGGCTCACCGCCGCCTCCAGCCGCTGCACCAGCCCGGCCGAGGCCAGCTCGGCCGACGGTTCGGGCAGGAAGCCCGGGCGCGCGGCGAGCGCGGCCTGCGCCTGCTGCAGCCGCTGCGCCACCTGCGGCGCCTGCTGCAGCTGCGTGCGCACGCGCAGCTCGCGCTCGCGCTGGGCCTGGATCTGCGCTTCGGCCGCGCGCAGCGGCACGGTGAACCACGGATGCACCAGCAGCAGGTAGGCCAGCGCCAGCAGCGCCAGCAGCACGCCCAGCGCCAGCCAGCGGTCGCGCTCAGTGGTTGCCGGCGCCATCGGCGGCCTCCTTGTCCGTCGCCGGCGCGGTGGCCAGCTGCGCGGTGAGGGTGAAGCGTTCGCCACGGCTGGCGCTGTCGCCCTGCAGCACCCCGGTCAGCGACGGCGTGTGCCACAGCGGCGAGCCTTCCAGCTTGCCGACCAGCGAGGACGCCTCGCGGCTCAGGCCGATCAGCTGCAGCTGGTCGCCCTCGATGGCGAACTTCTCCAGGTAGCTGCCGTCGGGCAGGCGCCGGCTCAGTTCGTCCCACACCTCGGTGGCGGTCGGCCGCGCGGCGCGCCTGCGCTCGAAGAACGCCGCGCCTTCCACCATGTCCACCAGCTGCTGGCGCTGCGCGGCGACGCCGCGGGCGCGCTGGGCGCTGGCATCGACCTGCGCGCGCAGCGCCTCGGCGGCCTGGCGGCGGTTGTCCAGCAACTGCCCGCCCGCCAGCACCAGGGCCAGCAGCGCCAGCGCCGCCAACGCCCACTGCCAGCGCCGCAGCGGACTGCCGCGATGCTGGCGCCGCGCCGGCGGCAGCAGGTTCACCTGCAGCGGCGGCGCATCGACGCCGGCGACGTCGATGCCGGCCAGGGTGGCCGCCCAGCCGTCGATCGACGCCAGCAGTTCCTCCACCGTGCGATGCGGCACCACCACCAGCTCGACCTCGAGCTGGCCGTCGCCGCGGCGCTCCAGCACGCGCACGTCGAAATCCACCTGGTCGGCGGCGAACGGCGTCTGCCGGTCGATCTCGAACCGCACCACGTCGCGCAGGCGCTCGGCGGCGGCGGCCGGCAGGCGCAGCGTGCGCCGCAGCACCGCGGCCTGCGCCAGCAGCCAGGTGCGCGGCAGCGCCGACAGCCGCGGCCCGAGCAGCGCCTCGATGTCGCCCGGCGACTGCGGCCACGGCAGCTGCGCGATGTCTTCCGTGCGCGTGTCCAGCTGCCGCGCCAGGTGCAGGTCGTCGCCGGCGCGCCACAGCAGCAGCCGCGCCGGCGCCAGGCCCAGCTGCGCACGCCAGCGCGGCGGCAGCCAGGCCAGCAGCGATCGCCGCCACCAGGCCAGCAGGCCTTCCGCGCCCGGGGCCAGGCGAACGCCTATCCGGCCCAGGTTTTCGCGCCACCCGCTCATCTTCGCGACATGCCCTCCTCCCAACGCAATACCGTGTAGGCCGTGCCCGGCACCGGCGACGGCCCCAGCCGCACCACTGCCCGCAAGACCGCTTCCCTGCCCCGCTCCAGGCGTGCGCGGCTCTCGATACTATAGGTGCCGCCCGCCGGTTCGACGATGGCCGCGGCCGCATCGGGCGATCCGGGTCCCGCTTCGGCCTCGCGGCGGGCGACGATATCGGCCGCATCCAGGCCCAGCGCGGTGAGCACCGGCGCCGGCGCGAACGCCGCTTCCGGCCGCGAGCGGCCGCCGAACAGGGTCACGTTGGGCGCCAGCTGCCGGTACAGCCCGGCATCCATGCCGAGCACGCGCTGCAATTCGGCCACGCTTTCGAACGGGGCGTCCTTGGCGCCGTAGGGCAGGCCGGCGGCGGCGTAGTCGCGGTCCTCGGCGGCGCCGACCGGCTGGCCCAGGTCGTCGGCGTCGCGCCAGTCGACGATCGCCCCGGCCAGGCGCTCGGCCTGGCCCTGCTCGGTGCCGAGCGCACGCAGCAGCGCCGCCAGCAGCGCGGCGTCGGCCAGGTTCAGGTCGACCTTGCCGCTCTCGGCGACGATGCGCACGTCCACCTGCGAACCGTCGAACTGCCAGCGGTAGCGGCGGCCATCGGGGCGCCAGCCCGGCTGCAGCGGCGTGCCGGCCAGCCGCGACAGCGCATATTCCAGGCCGGCGCGGGCATGCTCCTGCGCCTGCGTGCCCTCGCCGAGCACGCGCCCCTGCAGCGCCTCCACCCGCGCGGTCAGCGCGAACGCGCCGACCAGCGCGGCCAGCAGCGCGATCAGCCACAGCACCAGTACCAGCGCGGCGCCGCGTGCCTTCATGAGCGCGCGCCCACGTTGCCGGCCTGCGGCAGCGCCACCACCAGCGTCGGCCAGGCGCTGCCGTCGGCCGCACGGATCGCCACCGACACCAGCAGCGGCAGGGTGCCCGGATCCTCCCATTGCTCGACCCACGGCCCCAGCTCGCCACTGCGCGGGTCCAGGCCGCGATAGCGCAGGTGCACCTCGCGCAGGTCGTCGGCCAGCGTTTCCGCCGGCAGCGGCCGCGCCTCCTCGATGGTCTGCCCGGCCTGCAGCATCGTCAGCTGCAGTTGCAGCCGCTGCCGGCCGGGGCTGCCGGACAGGGTCAGCTCGTGCACGTAGGGCCCGCCGCGGCCGAGGTAGTCGGGCACGTCGGCGACGAAGCGCATGCGCTGCGGCTCGCCGAGGAAGCGCTGCACCTGCAGCGTGGCCGGATCGGCCTCGATCGCCAGCGGCAGCGCCCCTGCCAGGCGCTGCCGCAGGAAGCCCTCGACCGCACGGACGCGTTCGCTGCGCTCGGCCATCGCCTCGCCGCGGCTGCTCACCGCCATCGCCGAGCGCACCGTGGCGAACGCCAGCGTCAGCCCGCCGGCCAGCAGCACCGTGGCCAGCAGCACCTCGATCAGGGTGAAGCCGGCCTGCCGGCGCGGGAGCGGGCAGGCCCGGCTCACGGCTGCATCTCGGCGGCCGCCAGCCGCAGCGTGCGCCATTGCAGCCGCTGCGCCGGGCCCTCGCCCCACTGCACCGCCAGGTCCAGCTGCAGCAGCTGCGCGGCGCCGGCCGCGGCCGCATCGCGCGCACGATGCGGATCGGCATACGGCGTCACCTGCAGGGTCCAGCGATAGCGGCCCTGGTCGAACTCGCCGCTGCTGCGCTGCGGCTGCAGCGGCTGCTCGACGCCGATGCCGGCCAGCAGCGACTGCGCATGCAGCGCCGCGCGGCTGGCGTCGTCGGCCGCGCGCACCTGCCGCGCCGCGCCGGAAAGCGAGCCCAGCAGCAGCGTCAGCGCCAGCGCCAGCAGCGCGAAGGCGACGATCACCTCGATCAGGGTGTAGCCACGCTGCCGCTTCATGGCGCCGCCACCGGTCCGGAGCGGACCTCGCCGGTCATCCAGGCCACGTCGATGCGCCACACCGCCTGGCGTACCTGCAACTCGATGCGGCCGCCGCTGGAGGCGCCGTCCTCGAAGAACTGCACCGCGCCCTCGCCCTCGCGCGGCTGCACCTGGCGGGCGCCGGTGAAACGGATCTCCAGCGCCTTCGGAATCTCGCCATGGCGCCCGTTGGCGCCCTGCCAGCGGTGCCCGCGCGGATCGATGACGAAGCGCTGCGGCTGTCCGCCGGCCAGCGCCTGGGTGCGGGCGAAGCGCAGTTCGGCGGCGATCTGCTTGCCGGCCGAGCGCAGCCGCATGCCGTCGACGCCGCCGCCCATCGCCGCGGCCGCCAGCACCCCGACCAGGGCGATCAACGCCACCACCAGCAGCATCTCCAGCAGCGAGACGCCGCGCGCGCGCGCAGCGGGTGCCGGCAGGGAGCGGGACTGCGTCATCGCCGCGGCCGGTCACTCGTAGCGGATGTCGGCATCGTAGCTGCTGCCGCCGGGCTGGCCGTCCTTGCCCAGGCTCACCAGCTCGAACGGCTGGCCCTCGCCGGGCACGCGGTACTCGATCGGGTGGCCCCACGGGTCGTTGAGCTCGGCCGACTTGGCATACGGGCCCAGCCAGCCGCTGGCGCCGCCGGGCTGGGTGACCAGGTCGTCGAGCTTGGCCGGCAGCCGGCCGGTATCGAGCTGGTAGTTCTCGATCTTGCCGGCCAGGGTCTGGATCTGCGACTTGGCCAGGTTGGCCTTGCCGCGGTCGGCGCCGCCGAGCACGCGGCTGCCGACCAGGGTCAGCACCGCGCCGATCAGCACGATGACGATGATGATCTCCAGCAGGCTCATGCCGGACTGGCGCGAGGGCGAGGGGGAGCGGGTCAGGGAACGCGGGTTGGTCATTGCGGGATTCCTTGGGGTTGCGTGTTTCGGAATGTTGCCGAATTCGTCTGCTTCACGTCGCCATCCATGGCGTCACGTCACCGGCTCCGGGACGCCCGGCCCGGCCATCCATGGCCGGGCGTTCGGCGCCGCATGCGCCATGGCGCATGAGCGCGGCACCTCACCCAATCGCATTGGTCAGGTCGTACAGCGGCACCAGCACCGCCACGATCACCGCGCCGACCACCGAGGCCAGCACCAGGGTGATCGCCGGCACCATCGCCGCCAGCAGCCGGTCGATCGCCTGCGCGGTCTCCTGCTCGAAGGTGTCGGCGGTCTTGAGCAGCATGGTGTCCAGCGCGCCGGACTCCTCGCCGACCTGGATCATCTGCAGCGCCAGCCGCGGGAAGCGCTTGCCGCGCGCCAGCGATGCCGACAGGCCATGGCCGTTCCTGACTTCGTCGGCCGCCTCGCCGACGTCCCCGCTCAGCGCCAGGTTGCCGAGTACGTTGCGGGCGATGCCCAGCGCTGCCAGCAGCGGCACGCCGTTGCGCAGCAGGGTGCCGAGCGTGCGGCTCAGCCGCGCGGTCTCCAGCCGTGCCACCAGCGGACCGACGAAGCGCTGGCGCAGCAGCCAGTCGTCGAAGCCGGTACGGAAGGCCGGATCGCGGCGCTTGCGCTCGATCCCCACCAGCACCAGCGCCGGCACCGCCAGCAGCACGAACCACCAGTCGCGCACGAACAGGCCCAGCACCAGCACCGCCTGGGTGAACCAGGGCAGCTGCACGTCCAGGCTCTCGTACATCTGCGCGAACTGCGGCACCACGTAGCCGAGCAGGAACAGCAGCGCCAGGCCGACCACCACCAGCAGGATCGCCGGGTAGATAAGCGCGTTGACCACGCGCCCGCGCAGTTCGCGGCTGCGCTCCAGGTACTCGGCCAGTCGCTTGAGCGTGTCGTGCAGGCTGCCGCCGGCCTCGCCGGCGCGCACCATGTTGACGTACAGCTTGGAGAACACCCCGGACTGGCGTTCCAGTGCGGTGGACAGCGGCGAGCCGCCGCGCACCGCGTCGCGGATGTCGGCGATGGTGCGCCGCGACTTCTCGTCCTCCGGCAGTTCCAGCAGGATCGACAGCGCGCGGTCCAGCGGCTGGCCGGCGCCGAGCAGCGTCGCCAGCTGCTGGGTGAACTGCACCAGCGCGGCGCCGTCGAACGGCTTGCGCCGCAACAGCGTGCGCAGCGAGACGGCACCGCCCTCGCTGGCCAGCCGGGTCTCGACCGGCAGGTGCCCCTGTTCCTGCAGGCGCTGCGCCACCTCGGCATCGCTGGCGGCCTCGATCTGGCCTTCCAGCATCTCGCCGTGGGCGTCGATGGCTTTGTAGCGGTACAGGGGCATGTGTCGGGTGTCGATCAGGATGAATAATCGTCATTCCCGCGAAAGCGGGAATCCATGGACGTCGGCTCTTGGCAGCTGACCCATAACATCAGGCCAAAGATCTCGCCATGATGGGTTGCTCGCGTCGATCAGCTGCATCTTCCATGCACGCCTCCACTTCTTGATCCGTTTCTCCCGAAGGATCGCCGACTCCATCGTTTCGTGCATCTCGTACCGAACCAATCGGGTGACCCCGTAGCGTTTGGTGAATCCATCGACCACATGTTCCCTGTGCTGCCAGGTTCTGCCCGCCAGATCGCTGGTCACGCCGACATAAAGCGTGCCATTGAGGCCGCTCGCCAAGACGTACACGCACGGTAACTTGTCCATCGTTTTCTTCCTTCCCTGAAGCCTTCCCTGCAACGTCCATGGGTGATCGACTCTCCGGCCGCCGCAGAAGCCCTCCCCCGCTTTCGCTAGTGGTCCGGACAAACTCCGATCGTCCCTCCCACAAAAGCAGGAGCTCATTGCCGCGATCGGTCCGAAAGTCCTTGGACCCCCGCTTTCGCGGGGATGACGGGAAGAAGGTTCGGCGGACAAGCTTCGATCCAGGTTCCACCCGGATCCTGACCAGCCGGCCGGCCCGCATCTCAGGCACTCGCTGGCACATTAGCCAAGTTCCCCACGGATAACAGTGAGCTTTCGCGGAAACATACTGGTTTGGAGAAACCGCGATCGGCAATTCATCCCTCCTCCGTCACCCGCAGCACTTCCTCGATGGTGGTCTGCCCGGCCAGCGCCTTGGACAGGCCGTCCTCGTACATGGTGCGCATGCCGGCGGCGCGGGCGATCTGCTCGATCTCGCCCATGCCGGCGTGGCGCATCACCGCGCGGCGCAGCTCGTCGTTCATCACCAGGAACTCCATGATCGTGGTGCGTCCCAGGTAGCCGGTCGGCGCGACCGCCGAGGGCTGCGGCCGGTACAGGAAGATCTCGCCTTGCGGCTGCAGCCGGCGCAGGCCGAACCGCTCGATCTGCTCGGGCGTGGCGGGATAGCGCTGCGCATGCACGGGCTCGAGCCTGCGCACCAGGCGCTGGCCGAGGATGCCGTTGACGGTAGAGGTCAGCAGGTAGTCCTCCACGCCCATGTCGAGCAGGCGGGTGATGCCGCCGGCGGCGTTGTTGGTGTGTAGGGTGGACAGCACCAGGTGGCCGGTGAGTGCGGACTGGATGGCGATGCGCGCGGTCTCCAGGTCGCGCATCTCGCCGATCATGATGATGTCCGGGTCCTGGCGCACGATGCTGCGCAGGGCGTTGGCGAAGTCCAGTCCGATCTGCGGCTTGGCCTGGATCTGGTTGATGCCCTCGATCTGGTACTCGACCGGGTCCTCGACGGTGATGATCTTCACGTCGGTGGTATTGAGCTGGCTCAGCGCGGTGTACAGCGTGGTGGTCTTGCCCGAGCCGGTGGGGCCGGTGACCAGCAGGATGCCGTGCGGCAGCTCCAGCACCTTGCGGAACTGCGGCAGGAACGCATCGGTGAAGCCCAACCGCTCGAAGTCGAACACCACCGTCTCGCGGTCGAGCAGGCGCATCACCACGCTCTCGCCGTGCGCGGTGGGCACCGTGCTCACGCGCAGGTCCAGCTCCTTGCCCTGCACCCGCAGCATGATGCGGCCGTCCTGCGGCAGGCGGCGCTCGGCGATGTTGAGCTTGGCCATGATCTTGACGCGGCTGATCACCGCCGCGGTCA
Source organism: Stenotrophomonas sp. MMGLT7 (assembly GCF_021168555.1). Classification (GTDB taxonomy): domain Bacteria; phylum Pseudomonadota; class Gammaproteobacteria; order Xanthomonadales; family Xanthomonadaceae; genus MMGLT7. The sequence goes on from NZ_JAJOZS010000016.1 coordinate 98,795, forward strand.
GGTTCGCCGGCGGGCTCTCGCCGTCGACCAGCACCCCATCGACGCGGTAGCGCACCTTGAGCCGGCTCTCGAACGGCTCGATGTGGATGTCCGAGGCGCGCAGTTCCACCGCACGCTGGATGACCAGGTTGACCAGGCGGATCACCGGCGCCTCGGAAGCGAGGTCGCGCAGGTGCTCGATGTCGTCGATCGCCCCGCTCTCGCCGTCGGCGGTCTCGACGATGGCACCCATCGCGCTGCGGCCCTGGCCGTACCAGCGCTCGATCAGGTCGTCGATCTCCGAGCGCAGCCCGACCATCGCCCGCACCTGCAGCCCGGTGGCCAGGCGCACCGCGTCGAGCGCGTACGGGTCGTGGGCGTCGGCCATCCACAGTTCGAGGGTATCGCCGTCCAGCGCCAGCGGGCACAGGTGGAACTGCTTCATGAAGCGCAGCGACAGCGTCGCCGCTTCGGGCAGCGATTCCGGCGCCTCGGCGGGCACCTGCCGTGCATCCAGCAACGCGATGCCCAGCACCTGCGCGGTGGCCTCGGCCTGGTCGCGCTCGGACAGCAGCCCCAGCCGCACCAGCAGCGGCAGCAGGTCGCCGGCGGCCTCGCGCTGCAGTTGCCGCGCGCGGGCGAGGTCGCCGGGCTTGAGCCGGCCATTGGCCAGCAAGGCGTCGAGGATGCCGGCCTCGGCGGTGTGTTCGGCAGTGGCGTCTTGCACGAGCGCGTTCACGTGTGTCTCCCGCATCAGAGCCCGACTTTAGCAGTTCGCCATGGCCGGTCCGTGTCGCCCGCGCGGAGTCTTGGGTGCGGCGACCACGGGAAAACAAGGGTCCCTGGGTATCCCGGAGTGCCAGGGGAAACCCGGTCGTCCGGACAGGCAAAGCGCGGCCGGATGGTCGATGACCCGGGTGCGCTTCGCTTGCCCGGGCTTCACGTTCCACGCCGCGGGCAAGCATCGCCGTTGGACGCGGGTCGCCCGAACGGGCCGCCCAAAAAATGCGAGGCCCCGGCAACCGCCGGGGCCTCGCTTCCGGGTGCGCCCGGGACTACTGGCGCACGGTCAGGCTGACGCCGCTGTAGGACGACGCCCCCACCAGCTTGACGTAGTAGGTGCCGGCCTGCGGCGCGGTGAAGCGCACCGTCTCGCTGTTGCCCTGGCGGGTGGAGCGGGCGTCGGCGGTGCTGGTGCTCGGCTCGGCGCCGAAGCTCACGTACACCGACACGTCGCCGCTGCCGCCGAAGGTCAGGAAGCTGAGCACCTTGCCGGCCTCGGCCTGGAAGCTGTACAGCGTCTCGCTGCCGCTTGCACCGGCCAGGCCCGTCACCGTCGCCTTGTTCACCAGCGGCGTGGCGACCGGCCCCTCGCCGGGCTCCTGCAGCGCCAGGTCCAGCGCGGCCTTGGCATCGACGATGCCCGCACCGATGGGCGTGGTGCTCGGAATCGTGACCGGGAACGCGCGCGCGCTCTGCTTGAGCAGTGTCTCAACCTGCGCGGGCGTCAGCGGATCCTTGTCGGCGGCCACCAGCGCGCTCTGCACCAGGGCCACGGTACCCGCCACGTGCGGCGCCGCCTGCGAGGTGCCCGCATAGCCGGCGTAGTTGTAGCTGCCCGACTCGGGCGTGGTCGCCGCGTTGCTGGCGGCCTGGAACACGTAGCCGTCCCAGCCGCCGTTGCCGGTATCGTCGCTGCCGCCGCCGCCGGGAGCGGCGATGTCGACCTTGGCGCCGTAGTTGGAGTACCAGGCACGGCCGCCGGTGATGCGGTTGGAACCGACCGCGATCACGTTGTCGCAGCCGGCCGGGGAGTAGTTGGCGACGTCGGCGTTGCTGTTGCCCGCCGCGACCACGATGGTGCTGCCGTTGCCCACGGCGGTATCGATCGCGCTCTGCAGGTAGCTGCCGCAGGCGCCGGCGCCGCCCAGGCTGAGGTTGATGACCTCGGCCGGATTCTGGTTGGCCGGCAGCGGGGTGTCGTCGATGTCGTAGGCCGGGCCGCCGGAGGCCCAGACGATGGCATCGGCGATGTCGGAGGTGTAGCCGCCGCCGTGGCCCAGCACGCGCACCGGAAGCAGGCTGGCGTTGTAGGCCAGGCCGGCGCCGCCGAGGCTGTTGTTGGTGGTCTCGGCCACGGTGCCGGCGACGTGGGTGCCGTGCCAGGAGCTGTCCTCGGTGTCGTCCCAGTCGCCCGGGTCGTCGCCGCCGGGAACGCGGTTGTCGCTGTCGCGCCCGGACACTTCCGCGTCGCTGATGAAGTCGTAGCCCTCCAGCACGGTGGTGCCGGCGAAGTCGGGGTGGTCGCGCAGGATGCCGGTGTCGAGCACCGCCACCACCACGCCGTCTCCGCTGGAGATCTCCCAGGCGTCGGGCGCGTTCACCCCGCCCGGCGCGACGGAGGGCGCCTTGAAGTGCCACTGGTACTGCGCGTAGTAGGTGTCGTTGGGGGTCACCGCCGCCGGGGTGGCGAGCGCGGCCGGGGCGGCGAAGTCGTTGTGGCGAAGGATGCGGTCCACTTCCACCGAGCTGACCGCCGGATCGGCCTTGAGCTCGGCGACCAGCGCGTCCAGCTCGGTCTGCGAGACCTTGCGCGAAAGCCTGACCACATCGCCGCCGAGCGCGGTCTTGCGCAGGCGCTGCACGGCCAGCGCGGTGCCGGCGCGGCCGGCGGCGGCCGGCTGCGCCAGTCCGGCGCGGCGCGCCGCGCCTTCGATCGCGTTGGACCTGATCGAGTTCTGCGTGCCCGGCGAGGCGTAGGTCACGATCAGGCGATCGCCCGTGGCCGGTGCGGGCTGGGACCGGATGTTGTCCACGATCCGCGGCGCGGCTTCGTTGGCGGCATTGACGCCAGCGGCGGCGGACAGGCCCAGCACGATGCCGGCGACCGCCAGGCTGATTTTGCTTTTCTTCATTTCAAACTCCATGTCGATATGTGGAAAACGTCAAGAACTCGCCTTTCGTCTACATCGCCTCCGTGCCTGCGCTCCGGCGGCAGGGACTGCCGCGGAGCCGACAATGGCGGCCATCGCCTTCCCCTGTTCCCCACCTCCCGGTGCCCGTGGCGGCCGGGTTCCCGGAGGCATCCCGCTCACCAGCCAAAACCCGCGCCGACACCGACCGATCGCTCGTCGCCGCTGAAGGCACCGCCCAGGGTGATCGTGGCGCGCTCGCTCAAGGCACGCTGGTAGCCCACCGACAACGCGCGCTCGCCGCCCTGGAAGCCGACGCCGACGCCGACCCGGTTGTCGGTGCGGATGCCCGCCGCGCTGGTGGCCATGTTCAGCATCGCCGCGCTGATCGCGCCCTGGCGGTCCAGCCGCCGGTCCAGGTTGTGGAAGCGGCGGTCGGTCTGGTCGCGGTAGCGGGTGAAGTCGTCGTTCAACGCCGACACCGCCGTGTCGGTGTAGCCATTGGCCGAGGACAGCGTCTGCGCCGCGGCCTGGTCGGTATAGGTGTTGGCCGTGGACAGCGTGGCGGCGTCGCCGGCCCTGACCTGGGCGACGTTGGCCGCGTCGGTGTCCTCGACGCCGGCGGCGACGTTGGCGATCGCGCGCTCGTTGCCGGCAATGCCGACCGAGACCGTGCCGGCGCGGTCGGCCACCGAACCCTGGCCCAGCGCCACCGCGTTCTCCGCCGTCACCGCCGCACCCTGGCCCAGCGCAGTGCCGGAAGCGGCGCTCACGCTGCTGCCCTCGCCCACCGCCACCGCATTGGTGGCCTCGGCCGAGATCGTGGCATTGGCGCCCACCGCGGTGCTGCCGTCGGCGTTGACCTGTGCGTTGGCGCCGAGCGCGGTGTCGTTGGGTCCATGCGCATAGGAATCGGAACCCACCGCGGTGCCGTTGTCGGCATTGGCGGTAGCGCCGCCGCCCACCGCCACCGCATTGGTGCCCTCGCCGACGCTTGCCGCCGGAGCGTCCTCGGCGCCGCCCACGGCCAGGCCGGCGCCGCCAGGCGTGGCCTCGACCGTGGCCAGGCGGCCGTCGAGCGAAGTCACGGCGCCATCCAGCGCCTGGATCGCCTTGCCGATGTCGAAATAGCTGCTGCCCTGGACGACGTAGTCGGGACCGACCAGGGCCCCGCTGGCACCGACGTAGGCGCCGCCGCCCAGCGCGGTGGCGATGGAATCCAGCGCGCCGTGCAGCTGGCCGCCGTTGACCGCATCGGCGCTGCCGACGGCGATCGCACCGTCGGCGAGGTTGCCGATCACGGTGCCGTCGCGGCCGGACAGGGTGATCGCCGCATGGCCGTCGTCGTCGTAGCGCACCGCATTGCCGGCCAGTTCGGCCACGCCGCCGGCCACCGTCTCCAGCTGCGCCAGGTTGACCGCATCGGTGGCCTCGGTACCGGCGGCGACGTTGGTGATCTGGCGTTCGCTGCCGGCACTGCCGACCGAGACGGTGCCGGCACGCTCGGCCACGGCGCCGGCGCCGAGCGCGACGCTGCCGTCGGCCTCGGCGCTCGCCAGGTGGCCGAGCGCGAGGCTGTCGTCGCCGGTGGCCGACGACCACGCACCGAGCGCGGTGGCGTTGCTGCCGGTCACCCAGCTGTTGAAGCCGAGCGCGGTGGTGTCCACGCCGTTGGCGAAGGCCCAGCCGCCTGCCGCGGTGCTGCCGTCGCCGATCGCATAGGCCTCCGCGCCCAGCGCCACCGCGTCCGCGCCGTCGGCATAGCTGCGGTCGCCCACGGCGACGCTGCTCTGGCCGGACGCCGTGCTCTCGGTGCCGACCGCGGTGGCGTAGTCGCCGCTGGCATCGGCCACCGCGCCCAGCGCGGTGGCCTGCGCGCCGGCCGCATAGGCGCCGACGCCGAACGCCGATCCGGCAAAGCCGCCGGCATCGGCACTGGCGCCGACCGCGGTGCCGCCGAGGCCGGCGCTGGTGGCACCGGTCTCCACCGGCGCCCCGCCGCGCACCACCAGCGACTCCCCGGCCTCGTCCACCGCGTGGCCGCCCACCGCCACGCTGGCGGCGCCGGTGGCCTGCGCCTCGTTGCCGAAGGCCGCGCTGTTCAGGCCGGCGGCGAGGGCGTTGCTGCCCACCGCGGTGGCATTGTCGGCATAGGCCGTGGCCCCGCCGCCCAGCGCGGTGGCGCCGTTGCCGATCGCATTGGTGGCCTCGCCCGCCGCCAGCGCGTTGTCGCCCTCGACATAGGCGCCGGCGTCGCTGTCATCGCTGCCGCTGGCCTGGAAGTACCGGCTGGTGTTGCCGGCGACCTCGGCCACTTCCTGCAGCTGCCCCACGTTCGCCGCGTCGGTCGCCTCGGTACCGGCGGCGACGTTGGCGATCTGGCGCTCGCTGCCGATGTCGCCCACCGACACGGTGTTCTCGCGATCGGCCTGCGAGCCCGCGCCCAGCGCCACGCTGTTGGCCGCGGTGGCGAACGCGCTCTCGCCCAGCGCGGTGGCGCCGGCCGCATCGGCCCAGCTGTTCCAGCCGATCGCGGTGGTGTAGTCCTCGGTCGCCCAGGCCCCGGCACCGAAGGCCGCGGCGCCGGCCCCGGTGGCCTGCGCCGGAATGAAGCCGAAGAAGGTGGTGCCGCCCACCGCCACGCTCTCGTCGCCGGTGGCCACGCTGGATTCGCCCACCGCCACCGCCCCGGAGCCGGACGCCGTGGCCGAGGCGCCGACCGCGGTGGCGTAGTCGCTCGACGCCGCCGCGCCGTAGCCCAGCGCCGAGGACAGGAAGCCGCCCGCCTCGCTGTAGCCGCCCAGCGCGGTCGATCCCTGGCCGCTGGCCGCGCTGCGGAATCCGCTTGCCGTGGCCTGCGTCTGCGTGGCCACCGCCTCGCTGCCGGTGGCGGTGGCGTAGGCAGCGGAGGCCTCGGCCCCGGCACCGGTGGCGCTGGCGCCGATCTCGCTGGCCAGCGCGCCGGAACCCAGCGCGATGCTGTCCTCGCCCAGCGCCTGGCTGTCCAGGCCGAACGCCGATGCGCCGGCGCCCGCCGCCAGCGCGTTGAAGCCGACCGCGGTGGCGTTGTCGGCGAAGGCGCCGGCACCGCTGCCAAGCGCGGTGGCGCCGTCGCCGATCGCATTGGTCGCCTCGCCCGCCGCCAGCGCGTTGTCGCCCTCGACGTAGGCACCGGCGTCGCTGTCGTCGCTGCCGCTGGCCTTGAAGTAGGTGTCGGTGGCCTGCGCGACCTCGGCCACCTCCTGCAGCTGCGCCACGTTCACCGCATCGGTCGCCTCGGTACCGGCGGCGACGTTGACGATCTGGCGCTCGCTGCCGGCGTCGCCGACCGAGACGGTATCGGCGCGGCTGGCGGTGGAATTGCTGCCGAGCGCGACGCTGTTGGGCGCCAGCGCAGTGCTGTAGAAGCCGATGGCGGTGCTGTCGGCGCCGCTGGCCCAGGATTCGGCGCCCAGCGCGGTGGCGTTGGCGCCCGGCGCGTAGGCGAAGTAGCCCAGTGCGGTGCTCTCGCTGCCCGAGGCCTCGGCCAGGCTGCCGGCCACGGTGCTGTAGTCGCCGGAGGCGATCGCGCCGGCGCCGAAGGCCGACGAACTCTCGCCGCTGGCCTGGGTGGAGACCAGCAGCCCCCAGCCCGGGATCAGGTCGGCCGGGCCGCCGACGGCGACGCTGCTGCTGCCGGTGGCCGCGCTCTGCGTGCCGACCGCGGTCGAGTAGTCGCCCACGGCATTGGCCACCGCGCCGAAGGCCGAGGCCTGCGCACCGCTGGCATACGCCCCGACGCCGAGCGCGGACGCGGCAAAGCCCCCGGCCTCGGCGCTGGCGCCGACCGCGGTACCGCCGACGCCGGCGCTGGTGGCGCCGGTCTCCACCGCCACGCCGCCGCTGGTGATCAGCGGGTTGCCGTCCTCGTCCACCGCATTGCCGCCCACCGCCACGCTGCCGGGGCCGCTGGCCTGGGCGTTGTGGCCGAAGGCGGCGCTGTTCTGCCCGCTGGCCAGCGCATTGAAGCCCACCGCGGTGGCGTTGTCGGCATAGGCGCCCGCGCCGCTGCCCAGCGCGGTGGCGCCATTGCCGATGGCATTGGTGGCCTCGCCGGCGGCCAGCGCGTTGTCGCCTTCCACATACGCGCCGGCATCGCTGTCGCTGCTGCCGCTGGCCTTGAAGTAGGTGTCGGTGTTCGTAGCTACCGCGGCCACCGCATCGAGCTGGTCCAGGTTCACCGCGTCGGTGCCCTCGCTGCCGGCGGCGACGTTGGCGATCTGGCGCTCGCTGCCGACGTCGCCCACCGACACGGTGTTCTCGCGATCGGCCTGCGAACCCGCGCCCAGCGCCACGCTGTTGGCCGCGGTGGCGAACGCGCTCTCGCCCAGCGCGGTGGCGCCGGCCGCATCGGCCCAGCTGTTCCAGCCGATGGCGGTGGTGTAGTCCTCGGTCGCCCAGGCCCCGGCACCGAAGGCCGCGGCGCCGGCCCCGGTGGCCTGCGCCGGAATGAAGCCGAAGAAGGTGGTGCCGCCCACCGCCACGCTCTCGTCGCCGGTGGCCACGCTGGATTCGCCCACCGCCACCGC
>NZ_JAJOZS010000017.1 GCF_021168555.1 Stenotrophomonas sp. MMGLT7
CGATGGGGCTTTACCGGGAAGGCCCCATCGCGACTGAAGTCGCTCCTACGGCGCTCCCGTGTGCCCTGCACATGTGCGGGGCACAGGGGAGCCGAGGCCCTGGCTAGCGCGCCTCGGCGACCTCCACCCCGTCCAGCCCCTGCGCCAGGGTGCGGGCATCGCCACCCTGGGAGAGCTTGATGCGCAGGCGCACCTCGTTCTGCGAGTCGGCGTGGCGCAGGGCGTCGTCGTAGCTGATCTCGCCGGCCTGGTACAGCTCGAACAGGCTCTGGTCGAAGGTCTTCATGCCCAGGTTGGTGGATTCCTTCATCACCTCCTTGAGCTTGTGGATCTCGCCTTCGCGGATGTAGTCCTGGATCAGTGGCGTGCCCAGCAGGATCTCCAGCGCCACCCGGCGGCCCTTGCCGTCCGGGGTCGGGATCAGCTGCTGGGCGATCACGCCCTTGAGGTTGAGCGACAGGTCCATCAGCAGCTGGCTGCGGCGGTCCTCGGGGAAGAAGTTGATGATGCGGTCCATCGCCTGGTTGGCGTTGTTGGCGTGCAGCGTGCACAGCACCAGGTGGCCGGTCTCGGCGAAGGCGATGGCGTGGTCCATGCTCTCGCGGGTGCGCACCTCGCCGATCATGATCACGTCCGGCGCCTGGCGCAGGGTGTTCTTGAGCGCGTTGTCCCAGCTGTCGGTGTCGATGCCGATTTCGCGCTGGGTGATGATGCAGCCCTCGTGCTTGTGCACGAACTCGATCGGGTCCTCGATGGTGATGATGTGGCCGGTCGAGTTCTGGTTGCGATAGCCGATCATCGCCGCCAGCGAGGTGGACTTGCCGGTGCCGGTGGCGCCGACGAACAGGATGATGCCGCGCCGGGTCATCGCCAGGGTCTTGACCACCGGCGGCAGGTTGAGCTCCTCCACCGTGGGGATGCGCGTCTCGATCCGGCGCAGCACCATGCCGACCTGGCCACGCTGGTAGAAGCAGCTCACGCGGAAGCGCCCCACCCCGGCCAGGCCGATGGCGAAGTTGCACTCGTGGGTCTTCTCGAACTCCTCGCGCTGGGCCGGGGTCATCACGTTCAGCACCAGGTCGCGGCTCTGCTGCGGCGTCAGCGGCGACTGCGTGATCGGGCCGATCTTGCCGTGCACCTTCATCGCCGGCGGCATGCCCGCGGTGATGAACAGGTCCGACGCCTTCTGGTGCGCCATCAGCCGGAGGAAGGAGGTGAAGTCGATGGTGCTCATTTGTGGCTCCTGCGGAGCCGGGATGGGGGATTCGGGATTGGGGATTCGCAAGAGCAATCCACTTCCCGGGTCCCGCTTCCGGCTTTTACGAATCCCGAATACCCAATCCCCAATCCCAGCTACTCGAATATCCGCTTGTCCTTGGCGTACTCGCGTGCCTGGTGGCGGGTGATCAGGCTGCGCTTGACCAGGTCCTGGAGGTGCTGGTCGAGGGTCTGCATGCCGTACTGCTGGCCGGTCTGGATGGCCGAGTACATCTGCGCCACCTTGTCCTCGCGGATCAGGTTGCGGATGGCCGGGGTGCCGACCATGATCTCCCATGCCGCGGTGCGGCCGCCGCCGACCTTCTTCAGCAGCGCCTGGCTGATCACCGCACGCAGCGACTCGGACAGCATCGAGCGCACCATCGGCTTCTCGCCGGCCGGGAACACGTCGATGATGCGGTCGATGGTCTTGGCCGCCGAGCTGGTGTGCAGGGTGCCGAACACCAGGTGGCCGGTCTCGGCGGCGGTCAGCGCCAGGCGGATGGTCTCCAGGTCGCGCAGCTCGCCGACCAGGATGATGTCCGGGTCCTCGCGCAGCGCCGAGCGCAGCGCCTCGCTGAAGCCGTGGGTGTCGCGGTGCACCTCGCGCTGGTTGATCAGGCACTTCTGCGAGGTGTGGACGAACTCGATCGGGTCCTCGACGGTGAGGATGTGGCCGTACTCGTTCTTGTTGATGTGGTCGATCATCGCCGCCAGCGTGGTCGACTTGCCCGAGCCGGTCGGCCCGGTCACCAGGATCAGCCCCTGCGGCTGCTCGATCAGCTGGCGGAAGATCGGCGGGCAGCCCAGGTCCTCCAGCGTCAGCACCTCGGAGGGAATGGTGCGGAACACCGCGCCGGCGCCGCGGTTCTGGTTGAAGGCGTTGACGCGGAAGCGCGCCAGCGACGGGATCTCGAAGGAGAAGTCGACCTCGAGGAACTCCTCGTAGTCGCGCCGCTGCTTGTCGGACATGATGTCGTAGACCAGCGCATGCACCTGCTTGTGGTCCAGCGCCGGGATGTTGATGCGGCGCACGTCGCCGTCCACGCGGATCATCGGCGGCAGCCCCGCGGACAGGTGCAGGTCCGATGCCTTGTTCTTCACCGAGAACGCCAACAGTTCAGCGATATCCATGCGCTGCTTTTCCCCTGGGCTGCGACTGGAAGGATTTTTCCCCGGGCGGCAGTATAGCGGTCCTTGCCTGTGCTGGAACCCGACACCGTGCCGACTTCGCAACTCCAGGAAATCCGCCGGGAAATGGCCGAGGCGGCACGCGCCGCGGGACGTGCGCAGGCCGTGCTGCTGGCCGTGTCCAAGACCCAGCCGGCCAGCGCGGTGGCGGCCCTGGCCGCCCAGGGACAGCGTGCGTTCGGCGAGAACTACGTGCAGGAGGCGATGGCCAAGGCGGCCGAGCTGGAAGGCCTGGGGCTGGAGTGGCACCTGATCGGCCACCTGCAGTCCAACAAGGCCGACATCGCCGCACGGCTGTTCGACTGGGTGCAGACCGTGGACCGGCCCAAGCTGGTCGAGCCGCTGGCGCGCCACCGGCCCGACGGGCGGCCTCCGCTGAACGTGCTCATCCAGGTCAACATCGACGACGAGGCCAGCAAGCACGGCTGCGCGCCGGAGCAGGTCCCGGCACTGGCCGAGGCCGTCGCCGCGCAGCCGCGGCTGGCGCTGCGCGGGCTGATGGCGATCCCGGCGCCGTTCCCGGAGGCATCGCGGCGCCGCGAAGCGTTCCGGCGCATGCGCGCCCTGTTCGATACGCTGGCCACGCGCTACCCGCAGGCCGATACGCTGTCGATGGGCATGAGCGCGGATTTCGCCCAGGCCATCGCCGAAGGCGCGACCATGGTGCGGGTGGGCACGGCGCTGTTCGGCAGCCGGCCACCGCACTGAACCCTTCACCGACCTTGGACCCCGCCATGTCTTCCGAACTTCCTTCCGACTCCCAGGGCCGCGGCACGGTCGCCTTCATCGGCGGCGGCAACATGGCACGCAGCCTGATCTCCGGTCTCATCGGCCGCGGCTTCACCGGCGCCGGCATCCGCGTGGCCGAGCCCAACGCCGGGCTGCGCCAGGCACTGGAACGCGAGTTCGCCGTGCACACCTTCGCCGACGCCGCCGAGGCCGTGCACGGCAGCAAGCTGTGGCTGTTCGCGGTCAAGCCGCAGGTGCTGCGCGGCGTGTGCGAATCGCTGCAGCTGCTGGCGCAGGCGCAGCACCCGCTGGTGGTGTCGATCGCCGCCGGCATCACCAGCGCGCAGCTGCAGCGCTGGCTCGGCGGCGGCCTGCCGGTGGTGCGCGCGATGCCGAACACGCCGGCGCTGCTGGGGGCCGGCGTGACCGGCCTGCATGCCAACGAGCAAGCCTCGGCGGTCCAGCGCGAACAGGCCGAGCGCCTGCTCGGCAGCGCCGGTGCCACGGTATGGATCGACGACGAGGCGCTGATGGACGCGGTGACCGCGGTGTCGGGCAGCGGCCCGGCCTACGTGTTCCTGCTGGCCGAGGCGATGGAGGCGGCCGGCATCGCCCAGGGCCTGCCTGCGCATGCCGCACGCACCCTGGTGGCGCAGACGCTGCGCGGCGCGGCGCGCATGCTGACCGAGTCGGACGAGGCGCCGTCCGAGCTGCGTCGCCGCGTGACCTCGCCCAACGGCACCACCCAGGCGGCGATCGAGACGTTCCAGGCCGGCGGCTTCGAACGGCTGGTGGCCGCGGCGGTGGCTGCCGCCGCCAGGCGCGGTGCCGAGCTTTCGGCCGCGAACGATTGAGTGGGCCGCCCCCCTGGGGGCGGCGGGATTCGGCATTCGGGATTGGGAATTGGTCGAAGCAAAAGCGCCTTTGCGAATCCCGAATCCCAAATCCCGAATCCCCAATCCCAACACCTGCAACAATCGTCGCCGTGGATATCCCCCTCCCCCTGCCCTCGCTGCTGTCGCCGCGCTACCGCGCCGCCACGCTGGGCATGGTGGCGCTGATCTCGCTGATCGCCTTCGAATCGCTGGCGGTGGCCGCCGCCATGCCGACGGTGGCGCGCGAACTCGACGGCCTGCGGCTGTACGCGCTTGCCTTCGGCGGCACCCTGGCCACCAGCGTGGTCGGCATGACCGCGGCCGGCAGCTGGAGCGACGTCCACGGCCCGGCGCGGCCGCTGTGGTGCGGGCTGGCGGTGTTCGTCGCCGGACTGCTGCTGGCCGGGTTCGCCACGACGATGCCCATGCTGGTCGCCGGCCGCATGCTGCAGGGGCTGGGCGCGGGCGCCATGGCGGTGGCGCTGTACGTGGTGGTCGGGCGGCTGTATCCGGAAGCGCTGCGGCCACGCATCTTCGCCGCGTTCTCCGCCGGCTGGGTGGTGCCCTCGCTGGTCGGCCCGGCGCTGAGCGGGTTGATCGTCGAACACATCGGCTGGCGCTGGGTGTTCCTGCTGGTGCCGATGCTGGCCCTGCCCTCGATGCTGTTGCTGCAGCCGGCGCTGCGCACCCTGCCGCCGGCGCCGGCCGGACGCGCCTCGGCCGCCCGCATCGGCTGGGCCGGCGGTGCCGCCGCCGGCGTCTGCCTGCTGTACCTGGCCGGGCAGCTGCACGGCCTGAACACGCTGGCCGCGGCGCTGCCGGCCGTGGTGCTGCTGGGCACCTGCAGCTGGCGCCTGCTGCCGCGCGGCACGCTGCGCCTGGCGCGCGGCCTGCCCAGCGTGATCGCCCTGCGCGGCATCGCCACCGCGGCGTTCTTCGGCACCGAGGCGTTCATCCCGCTGCTGCTCTCGCGCGAGCGCGGGCTGGCCCCGGCGCTGGCCGGCGCCGCCCTGAGCCTGGGCGCGCTGGGATGGTTCAGCGGCTCCTGGTACCAGGGCCACAACCGCCACGGCTGGCACCGCTCCAGTCTGCTGCTGGCCGGCACCTCGCTGCTGGCGGGCGGCATCGTTCTGAGTACCGCCGCGGTCTGGCCGGCGGTGCCGACGTGGCTGGCGATCGCGGGCTGGACGCTCAGCGGCCTGGGCATGGGGCTGGTGTATCCCAGCCTGTCGATCCTGACGCTGTCGCTGTCGCCACCGCACGAGCAGGGCCTGAACACCTCGGCACTGCAGCTGTGCGAGGCGATCGCGGTGGCCACGGCGCTGGCGATCGGCGGCTCGCTGTTCGCCGCGCTGCTCGCGCGTTCGACCGCGGGCGCCTACCTGGCCAACTTCGCGCTGGCCTGGCTGATGGCGCTGCTGGCGATCGCGGTGGCGCGGCGCACCGGAACCGGCGGCTAGGAACCCGTTCAAGATCTCCCGGCAGGACGTAGGAGCTCCTACGGGTGGCTCTCGCTGCTTGCCATTGCCGAGCCACGGTGGCCGACCGGCATCTGCCGCCTCCATCCCGGGATTGTGAACAGGCTCTAGGGCACCGGGAACAATGCCTCGTCGACGAACACCGCCGGCACCTCCCACGGGTGGTGGGCGTGGATGCCCTGCTCGATCATCCGCTGCAGCAGCTGCCGGTCGCGGGCGATGGCGAACTCCAGGCGCACGCTGGGCGCGCGGGCGACCTCGCCGATGCGGCCCAGCGCCGGATCGGCGCCGGCCAGCGGGCGGAACTGCTCCTCGCCCGGCGCGGCGGTCCACATCACCTGGTCGTAGTGGCCGGCACCGAGCGGATCGACGGCGAGGATGCCGCGCTTGAGCCGCTCCAGGTGCTCGGGCGGGACGAACACGGTGATGCGGTAGACCGGTTCCAGCCGCATGGCTCAGGGGAACAGCATGCGCTTGGACCACGTGCCGGCGGCGTCGCGCTCGTAGCGCCAGCGCTCGTGCAGGCGGAAACCGGCGCCGTACCAGAACTCGATGCGCGCCGGCACCACGCAGAAACCGCCCCAGCCCTCCGGACGCGGCACCTCGCGACCTTCGAAGTTGGCCTCGACCTTGGCCAGGCGTTGCTCGAACTCCTCGCGCGAGGGCAGCGTCTGCGACTGCGCCGAGGCCCAGGCACCGATCTGGCTCATGCGCGGGCGCGAGGCGAAGTAGGCGTCGGCCTCGGCGGCAGGCACGCGCTGCACCTCGCCCTCGACGCGTACCTGGATGCCGGCCTCGCGCAGCCGCCGCCACAGGAACAGCAGCGCCGCCTGCGGATTGAGCTGCAGGTCGCGGCCCTTGGGGCTCTCCACATGGCTGTAGAACACGAAGCCGCGCGGGTCGAACGCCTTCAGCAGCACCGTGCGCACCGAGGGCCGGCCATCCGGGGTGGCGGTGGCGAGCGCCATCGCGTTGGGTTCGACCTCGTCGCTGGCCTTGGCCTCCTCGTACAGGCTGGCGAAGGTGGACAGGGCTTCGGCGTACAGATCGGCAGCGGTTTCGGTCATGGCAGGCGCCTGGAACGGGAGGGCATTACCCTATTGTGGCCATATGAACCGCGGTGCGCACATGAACCCGAGCAAAGGTTTCCCCGACACGCTGGTGCAGGCGGCGCTGGACGACGCGCTGTCCGCCGGCAGCCGCCTGCCGTTGCTGGCGATCACCGGCCTGCAGGGCAGCGGCAAGTCCACCCTGGCCGCGCAGGTGGTGGAAGCGGCCGCCCGGCGCGGGCTGCGGGCGGCCACGCTGTCGATCGACGACGTCTACCTCACCCGCGCCGAGCGCCGCGAACTGGCGCACAGGCGCCATCCGCTGCTGGAGACGCGCGGCCCTCCCGGCAGCCACGACCTGGCGCTGGCGCTGCGCACGCTCGACGCGCTGGCCGCGGGCGAGCCGACCCTGCTGCCGCGCTTCGACAAGCTGTCCGACGACCGCCACCGCCCCGACCGCTGGACCCGCGTCGACCATCCGCTGGACCTGGTGGTGGTGGAGGGCTGGTTCCTCGGTACGCCGCCGGAAAGCGAGGCCGCGCTGCTCACGCCGATCAACACGCTCGAGCGCGACGAGGACGCCGACGGCCGCTGGCGCCGCGCGGTCAACGAGTCGCTCGGCCGCGACTACCCGGCGCTGTGGCAGCGCTTCGACCGGCTGTGGTACCTGCAGGCGCCCGGCTTCGAGATCGTGCCCGAATGGCGCTGGCAGCAGGAACAGGCGCTGCAGGCGGCGGAGCCGGGCAGGAAGGGGATGACGCGCGAGCAGGTGGAGCGCTTCGTGCAGTTCTACGAGCGCGTCAGCCGGCAGGCCATGCGCACCCTGCCCGGCATCGCCGACCGCACCGTGCAGCTGGACGAGCAGCGCACGGCGCAGCCGGATTAGGGCGCTGCCTGCCGCAAGTGCCGGCAGCGCCATCGCCCGCGCGCAGTCGGCTCTTCAAGTACCGGCAAGCTCCCTTCTCCCGCTTGCGGGGGAAGGTGCCCGAAGGGCGGATGGGGGCTGTTCGGAGCATGGGAAAGCAAAAGGCGAAAGCACCCCCATCCGGCGCTGCGCGCCACCTTCCCCCGCAAGCGGGAGAAGGGAACTGCGGCGCCGGGGCTTGCAATGAAGAGACAAGGCTTCGCGGTGCGCCGGCTACTCCACCACGAAGGTGATGCGCAGGTTGACCCGCCACTCGCTGATCTCCCCGCCCGGATCGGTCACTACCTTGATCTCGTTGACCCACGCGCCCTGGATGTTCTTCACCGTCTCGGCGGTCTTGGCAAGCCCGGCCTTGACCGCATCCTCCACGCTGGTAGGGGACGACGCGTTGACCTCGATGATTTTTGCAACGGACATGGCTGCCTGCTCCCTCTGCGATCCCGGCCGTTCACCGGTGTTCGCACGCTACCGGCGCCGGTGTTAAGGGACCGGGACGAGGTGCTAGCATCTGCGCGATGAATCCCGCCCCGAACCTCGTGCTGGTTGGCCCGATGGGTGCCGGCAAGAGCAGCATCGGCCGGCGCCTGGCCGAGCGTTTCGGCCTGGAATTCGTCGATGCCGACCAGGCCATCGTCGAGCGCGCCGGCGCCAGCATCAACACGATCTTCGAGCACTCCGGCGAAGCCGGCTTCCGCGAGCACGAGCGCACGGTACTGCAGGAACTGCTGCAGGGCCGCGGCCGGCTGATCTCCACCGGCGGCGGCGCGGTCCTGCACCACGACAACCGCCGCCACATCCGCGAGCGCAGCTTCGCGGTGTACCTGCGCGTGGGCGTGGAATCGCAGCTGCAGCGCCTGCAGCGCGACCGCAGCCGCCCGCTGCTGCAGCGCGGCGACCGCGTCCAGATCCTGCACGAACTCACCCGCCAGCGCGAACCGCTGTACCGCGAAGTGGCGGACCTGGAAATAGACACCGACCACCTTTCGCCCAGCGAAGCCACCGCGCGCCTGGCGCTGCAACTGGCGGCAACCTGGCAATCAACGGAATACAGCCAATGAACACTTCCCCGCGCACCGTCGACGTCGGCGGCGACACGCCCTACACCATCGCCATCGGCCCGGGCCTGCTGGGCGACGGCGCGCGCCTGGCCGCGCGCGTGCGCGGCCGCCACGTGCTGCTGCTGAGCGATTCGCAGGTGGCGCCGCTGTACGCCCCGCAGGTCAGCGCCGCGCTGCTGCAAGCCAATCCGCAGCTGCGCATCCGCGAACTGGTCATCCCCGCCGGCGAGGCGTCCAAGACCCTGGACAGCTTCGCCCGCGCCATCGACACGCTGGCCGGACTCGGCGCCAGCCGCGATGCCTGCGTGTTCGCCCTCGGCGGCGGCGTGGTCGGCGACCTGGCCGGCTTCGCCGCGGCGTGCTGGATGCGCGGCATCGACTGCGTGCAGCTGCCGACCACGCTGCTGGCGATGGTCGATTCCTCGGTCGGCGGCAAGACCGCGGTGGATATCCCCCAGGGCAAGAACCTGGTCGGCGCCTTCCACCCGCCGCGCGCGGTGATCGCCGACACCTCGGCGCTGCGCACGCTGCCGCCGCGCGAGCTGCGCGCCGGGCTGGCCGAGACGATCAAGTACGGCGCCATCCGCGACCCGCTGTTCTTCCAGTGGCTGGCCGCCGAGCGCGAGGCGCTGCTGGCCGGCGACGACGCCGCGCTGGCGCAGGCGATCGCGCGCAGCTGCGAGCACAAGGCCGAGATCGTCGCCCGCGACCCGCTGGAAAAGGGCGAGCGCGCGCTGCTCAACTTCGGCCACACCTTCGGCCATGCCATCGAGACCGAGCAGGGCTACGGCGCCCCCGGCAACGACAACCTCAACCACGGCGAGGCGGTGGCGGTGGGCATGGTGCTGGCGGCGCGCCTGTCCGCCGCGCTGGGCATGGCCGCCGACGCCGACAGCGAGGCGCTGCGGCAGCTGCTGCACGCCTACGGCCTGCCCACCGCCATCCCGGCCGGGCTGGAGCCGCCGGCGCTGCTGGCGCGCATGCGCCTGGACAAGAAGAACATCGCCGGGCGCCTGCGCCTGGTGCTGTGGCGCGGCATCGGCCAGGCCGAGGTGGTGGCGGACGTGGACGAGGCGCGGGTGCTGGAGATCCTGCGCGCGGGTTGAACCAACGCGTCGTGCGGGATTGCACTTGCAGGAGCGACCGTAGGAGCGACTTCAGTCGCGATCGGGTTTTACCGGGAAGGCCCCATCGCGACTGAAGTCACTCCTACGGTCGCTCCTACGGCCCGCGTGCCACACCGCTACAATCGGGGCATGCGCATCCTCCTGCAACAACCGCCCGTCGGCAGCGATCCGCCGCGCTATGTCCAGCTGAGCCTGCAGCCGGACCTGTTCGGCGGCTGGGAGCTGCTGCGCGAGACCGGCCACACCGGCGGCCGCGCGCAGCTGCGGCGCGAGCAGTACCTGCTGCAGGACGAGGCGGTGCGCGCCTTCGAGAAGGCACGCGACACCCAGCTCAAGCGCGGCTTCCAGGTGATGTTCATCCAGGGCGCCACGCCGGGATGAGCCCCGGTCCGCGACCATCGCCACCGCGCTCCCATCCGCATGCTCCGGCCCGGCCCGGACCTGCCCGCAAGGAATCCTCCACGTGACCCACCCGCCTCTCGCCAACGATCGCCTGCTGCGCGCGCTGCGCCGCCAGCCGGTGGACCGCACCCCCATCTGGCTGATGCGCCAGGCCGGCCGCTACCTGCCCGAGTACCGCGCCACCCGCGCCCGCGCCGGCAGCTTCCTGGCCATGGCCAAGACCCCGGAACTGGCCTGCGAGGTCACCCTGCAGCCGCTGGCGCGCTTCCCGCTGGATGCGGCGATCCTTTTTTCCGACATCCTCACCATCCCCGACGCAATGGGGCTGGAGCTGTACTTCGTCGAGGGCGAGGGCCCGAAGTTCCGCCATCCGCTGCGCAGCGAGGCCGAGATCGCGCGGCTGGCGGTGCCGGACATGGAGACCGATCTGGGCTACGTGATGGACGCGGTGCGGCTGATCCGCCGCGAGCTGGGCGGCAAGGTGCCGCTGATCGGCTTTTCCGGCAGCCCGTGGACGCTGGCCTGCTACATGGTCGAGGGCGGCGGCAGCAAGGACTACGCGCGCATCAAGGCGATGGCGCTGGACACGCCGCAGCTGCTGCACCGGCTGCTGACGGTCGTGACCGACGCGGTCATCGCCTACCTGTCCGCGCAGCGCGCGGCCGGCGCGCAGGCGCTGCAGGTGTTCGACACCTGGGGCGGCGTGCTCGGCCCGGCGATGTACCGCGAGTTCTCCCTGCCCTACCTGGCCCGCATCGCCCGCGAACTGCCGCGCGGCGAGGACGCCGGCCGCACCCCGCTGATCCTGTTCGGCAAGGGCAATGCGCCCTACCTGGAGGAACTCGCCGGCAGCGGCGCCGAGGCACTGGGCGTGGACTGGACGGTGGAACTGGGCGAAGCCGCGCGCCGCACCGGCGGCAAGGTGGCGCTGCAGGGCAACCTGGACCCGGCCACGCTGTACGCACGCCCGGAGGCGATCGCCTCGCAGGCGCAACGGGTGCTGGACGGCTACGCCGCCGGCAACGGCGGCTCGCGCGAGGGCCACGTGTTCAACCTCGGCCACGGCCTGTCCCCGGACATGGACCCCGAGCACGTCGCCGCGCTGGTCGAGGCGGTGCACCGGTGGAGCACCCGCTGATGGCTGTCCGCTTGCGCCTGCCCGCGTTGGCGGCGATGGCGCTGGCCGGCCCGCTGCAGGCCGCCGAGGTGGAGTTCGCCGGCCGCTACGGCCACCGCTTCACCGCCGCGCCGGGCCAGCCGGTGTGGATCGTCGAGCGCGACGGCGACGATTACCGCGCCACCACCGTGACCGGCGACGGCGACGTCCGCCCGGCCCGGGTGCTGTCCGAGGACGGCCGCCGCGCGTTCCGGAAGAAGATGCTCTGGGACGAGGCCGACGCGGCGCAGGCAAGCTGCCTCGACTGGAGCGACCCGCCTGCGCCCACGCTGCGGGACATGCTGGCCGAAGCGCCTGCGGAACCGGCGATCGCCGGCGCCTCGCCGCTGTGCCACGTCCCGGCCGCGCAGCGCGCGCGCATGACCTGGCTGGCGAACAGGCAAAGCGCCTGGTTCTACTACGACCCGATGGCCGGGGTGATGGAAGCCGACAGGCTGCCGTGAGCACCGAGACCGCCCCGGTACCCAGCTATGCCAGCTTCCGGCCGCTGCTGTGGCTGGTGTCGCTGGCGATCTTCATGAACATGCTGGACTCGACCATCGTCAACACGGCATTGCCGGCGATGGCGCGCAGCCTGGGCGAGAGCCCGCTGCAGATGCAGTCGGTGGTGTTCAGCTACGCGCTGGCGGTGGCCAGCTTCATCCCGGCATCGGGCTGGATCGCCGACCGCTACGGCACCCGCCGCACCTTCCTGGCGGCGATCGTGGTGTTCACAGCCGGCTCGCTGGCCTGCGCGCTGTCGCCGACGCTGCCGTGGCTGGTGGCCGCGCGCGTGCTGCAGGGCATCGGCGGGGCGCTGCTGCTGCCGGTCGGGCGGCTGGCGGTGCTGCGCTCGGTGCCGCGCGAGCACTTCCTCAAGGCGATGAGCTTCATCGCCATCCCGGCGCTGGTCGGACCGCTGGTCGGCCCCACCCTGGGCGGCTGGCTGGTCGAGGTGGCCTCCTGGCACTGGGTGTTCCTGATCAACCTGCCGATCGGGCTGATCGGCTTCGTCTTCGCCCTGCGGGTGATGCCGGACCGCTACGCGCAGCAGCGCCAGCGCTTCGACCTGCCCGGCTACGCGATGCTGGCCTTCGGCATGATCGCGCTGTCGCTGGCGCTGGATGGCGTATCCGATGCCAGCGGGCACCATGCCTGGGCGATGCTGCTGGCGTTCGCCGGCCTGGCGGCGCTGGCCGGCTACTGGCTGCACGCGGCCAACAGCCGCACGCCGCTGTTCTCGCTGCAGCTGTTCAAGGTGGTCAGCTTCCGCATCGGTATCCTCGGCAACCTGTTCTCGCGCGTGGGCAGCAGCGCGATGCCGCTGCTGATCCCGCTGCTGCTGCAGGTCGGCCTGGGCATGAGCCCGATGAACGCGGGGCTGATGATGATCCCGGTGGCGCTGGCCGGCATGGCCTCCAAGCGCGCGGCGGTGAAGCTGGTGGAGCGCTTCGGCTACCGCCGCGTGCTGATGGTCAACACCGTGCTGGTGGGCATCGCCATGGCCAGCTTCATGCTGGTCGAACCCGGCCAGCACCTGGGCTGGCGGCTGCTGCAGCTGGCGCTGTTCGGCGCGGTCAACTCGCTGCAGTTCACCGTGATGAACACGGTGACGCTGCGCGACCTGGACTACCAGCAGGCCAGTTCCGGCAACAGCCTGCTGTCGATGACGATGATGCTGGCCACCGGCTTCGGCGCCGCCGCCGCGGGCAGCCTGCTGACCGCCTTCGACGCCCACCTGGGCGGCGCGCACGGCGCCACCGCGGCGCTGCACGCCACCTTCGTCTGCGTCGGCGCGATCACCCTGACCTCGACGCTGATCTTCTGGCAGCTGCCCGAGACGCGGCCGCATCCCAAGCAGGTCGAGCAGGTGGTTGAGTAGCGGGGATTGGGGATTGGGGATTGGGGATTCGCAAACGCTCCGGCCCCGCAGGAACGCGAGCACCGCTGCTCTTGCGAATCCCCAATCCCGAATCCCTACTCCCGAACCAAAGCCATCGCCTCGGCCAGCATGCGGCCGGTGACCGGCTTGCGCAGGAAGCCGTCGAACCCGGCCGCGCGGGCCTGCGGCTCGGCCTCGGCGTCGGTGCGTGCGGTCACCGCGATCAGCGGCATGTCCTGGCCGAGCGCACGCAGCTGCCGCGCCAGCGCCAGCCCGTCCAGGCCGGGCAGGTCCAGGTCGAGCAGCGCCAGGTCGAAGCGGGTGGCCGTGGTTTCCGCCAATGCCGCCAGGCCGTGCGCTGCATGGTGGACGGTGTGGCCGTGCATGCGCAGCAGGCCGGCGATGACCTCGGCGATGGTGGGGTCGTCCTCCACCAGCAGCACGCACAGCGGCGAGGCCACGGCCGCTGCCGCCGCCTCGGCCGGCGCGGCGGCGGCCACTGCGGATTCGGCCCACGGCAGCGGCAGGTCCACGCTGAAGCGCGAGCCCGCGCCGAGCTGGCTGTCGACCTCGATGTGCCCGCCCATCGCCAGCGCAAGCTCCTGGCAGATCGCCAGGCCCAGGCCGCTGCCGCCGTAGCGGGCGGCGGTGCGGGCGCCGTCGGCCTGCTCGAAGCGCCGGAACAGCCGCGCCTTCTGCTCGGCGCCGATGCCCGGGCCGGTATCGATCACCTGGAAGCGGATCATGTGGTGCGGCACCACCGAGGAGATGCGCAACGACACCTGCCCGCGCTCGGTGAACTTGATCGCGTTGCCGAGCAGGTTGAGC
The DNA here is from genome assembly GCF_021168555.1 of Stenotrophomonas sp. MMGLT7. GTDB lineage: Bacteria > Pseudomonadota > Gammaproteobacteria > Xanthomonadales > Xanthomonadaceae > MMGLT7. The sequence continues at coordinate 13,958 of NZ_JAJOZS010000017.1, forward strand.
AGGATCTGGCGCACGCGCATGGGATCGCCGTAGGCGGTGACCACGGCCGGCAGCGCATTGTCCAGCTCGAAGCGCAGGCCGCGCCTGACCGCCATCGGCGCCATCAGCCCCTCCACCTCGGCGACCAGCTGGCGCAGGTCGAAGTGCTGCGGCTCCAGGTCGAGCCGGCCGGCCTCGATGCGCGCCAGGTCCAGCGCGTCGTTGACCAGCCGCAGCAGGTGCGAGCCGGCACGGCGGATGGATTCGGTATAGCTGCGCTGCTTGCCGTCCAGCGGCGTGGCCAGCAGCAGTTCGCTCATGCCCAGCACCCCGGTCATCGGCGTGCGCACCTCGTGCCCCAGCGTGGCCAGGAAGCGGGTCTTGGCCAGCGAGGCCTGCTCGGCCAGTTCCTGCTTCTGCAGCGCCAGCTGCCAGGCATGGCGGCGCTGCAGGCGACGCCGGTACAGCCAGGCCGCGAGCACCGCCATGGCCATCGCCAGCAGCACCGCCAGCGCGATCCCCCAGTCGCTGCGCCACCACGGCGGCAGCACCTGGAAGCGCAGCGTCTGCACCTGCGACCAGACGCCATCGGCGGTCTGCCCCTGCACCTCCAGCAGGTAGCGTCCAGGCGGCAGCCGCGAGAACAGGCGCTCGCCGCTGCTGCCCACGTCCACCCAGTCCGGGTCGTAGCCGCTGAGGCGGAAGCGGTACTGGTTGGCATCGGCGTCGGAGAACGAGAGCAGGTGCGCGACCACCTGCAGGTCGCGGTCGCCATCCTCGATCAGCATCCGCCCGGCATGGGTCAGGTCCACCGCGCGTTCGCCGCGGCGCACGCCGACGTGCTCGATCGCCAGCGGCGGCTGCCGGGTAGCGGGACGGACCCGGTGCGGCTCGAACAGGATCAGCCCGTCCGGGGTGGCGCCGACGATCTGGCCGCCGCGGGACTGCAGCAGGGTCTGCTGCCGCAGCTGCGGGTTGGAGATGCCGTCGTGGGCGCCGTAGATGCGGATGGCGCGGGTGGCCGGATCGACGCGGATCAGCCCGCGCATGCTGGCCACCCAGGCCACGCCGCTGGCATCGACCACCAGCCCGGTCGGCGCCAGCGCGGGGAACTGCTGGTCGCGGCCGATGCGATCGAGCAGTTGCAGGCGCCGCCCGTCCCACAGGTACTTCTCCAGCGCCCCCATGCCCGCCAGCCAGGCGACGGAGGTGTCAGCCACCTGGAAGGCGTACACCGCCGCCAGCGGTGCGCCGGGCACCTGTTCGAAGCTGTCCGCAGCGGCGTTCCAGCGCTTGAGCCCCTCGCTGGTCGCCAGCCAGATCGCCCCGTCCGGGCCGATGCGCATCTCCGACACCGTCAGCCGCTGCGCCAGGCCGTGCGTGCCCGGAGCGATGTGCCGCAACACCCGCCCGGCGGGGTCGCGCAGCTGCAGTCCGGCCATGTCGGTGTAGATCCACAGGGTGCCGTCGGTGGTCTGCCGCATCAGCGTGGCCTCGCCGGGCAGCGCCGCATCGGTGGCGTCGCCGGCATGCCAGCGCCTGACCTGGCCGCTGGCCGGGTCGTAGCGAACCAGCGCGCCGAACATGCCCACCCAGACCTGCCGCGCGCGGTCCTCCAGCACCGACAGCGGCCAGCGCAGTCCGTTGATCTGCCGCAGGTGGTGCTCGATGGCGCCGGTGGCCGGATCCAGGCGGTCCAGCGCACCGCGCGTGCCCGCCAGCCAGATGCGCCCGTCGGCCGCGGCGGCGTTGGCGAGCACGTACGGGTTGGTCATCGTCGACGGATCGTCGTGGCGATTGCCCAGCACCGCGAACTGCTGCCAGTTCGCCGGCAGGTGCCACAGGCCGGTGTTGGGACTGGCGAACCACAGCCCGCCCTCGCGGTCCTGGAAGCCGGTGGACCAGTTCGGCTTGACCAGGCCCTGCGCGGCCTTGCTGTACAGCGGCACGTTGCGCACCTGCCCGTCCACCGCGCGCCCCATGCCCGAGAGCGTATCCAGCCAGTAGCCGCCATCGGCATCGCGCAGCAGCACCTGCAGCACGTGGCCCGGGTCCACGCCCTTCCACGGATGCGGGTCGATGCGGCCATCGGGATGGCGCAGGCTCACGCCGGCCATGGTGGCGATCCACAGGCGGCCGCCGGCCTCGACGGTGAGGCCGTTGATGACGCTCGACGGCAGCGCATCGGCGTCCACGCGGTCGAAGCCGTCGCCGTTCCAGGCTGCCAGGCCGTCCTTGGTACCCACCCACAAGGTGCCGTCCGGGGCCTGCGCCAGGAAGTTGACCGCCTTCGACGGCAGGCTGTGCTCGTCGCCGGGCACCGGCATGAAGCGCTGCATGCGTCCGCCCGGGTCGAGGCGGAACAGGCCGCGCGTGGGCGTACCGAACCAGACGCTGCCGTCGGCGGTGGAGGTGATGCACCAGACCGGGTCGCTGCCCATCTGCGGGTAGCCGCGGCCGTCGTAGTAGTGGAAGCGGCGGCGGTCGGCGCTGAGCATGGCCATGCCGGCGTTCTGGGTGCCGATCCAGACCCGGTTGCGCGCATCCACGTGCACGCTCCACAGCATGTTGTCGCGCAGCCCGTCCTCGATGCGCCAGATGCGGTAGTTGTTGCCGTCGTAGCGCGCCAGGCCATCGGCGCTGGCCAGCCACAGGTAGCCCTGCGGGTCCTCGGCGAAGCCGTTGATGCTGCTGGAAGGCAGGCCATCGGCCACGGTGATCTGGCGCGGCTGCGGGGTGGCCGGCACGATGGCGCCGGCCCCCTGTGCCAGCAGCAGCAAACCCCACAGCAACAACACTTTGCCCAGCCGCATCGTTTGGTTCCCGTGGACGGCGCCACACCCGTGTAGAAAGCCCGTCCGCCGGGCCGGCTCCAGCCATGGTAACCGCCCGCGACCCGGTGCCGCGGCCGGCACATTGGCGCACGGCCGGACCGGGGTGCGGAAGACCCGCGCTCGCCGTTCCCGCGCAGGCGGGGCCCAGCGGCTTGCGCCATGGGATCGAGCAGTAGCGAGAACTCCCCGCGCACCGGGTTCCCGCTTGCGCGCAGGCGACGAACAGTACTTCCGGGGCAGCAGGGAGGACGGACGATGCCTAGGCCGGCACGTCTGCCACCTGCCGCGCCGCCGACGCGGCCTCCAGCGCCTGCGCCAGCATCGCCCCGGTCACCGGCTTGCGCACGAAGGCATCGAAGCCGGCATCGAGCGCCTGCCGTTCGGCATCGCCGTCGGAGCGGGCGGTGACCGCCACCATCGGCAGGCGGCGGCCCTGCGCGCGCAGTTGCCGCGCCAGCGCCAGTCCGTCCATCCCCGGCAGGTCGAGGTCGCACAGCACCGCGTCGAAGCGTTCGGCACCGGCTTCCGCCAGTGCGGCCAGGCCGTGCGCGACGTGCACGACCTCGTGGCCGCGCGCGCGCAACAGGCCGCAGATCACCTGGGCCACGGTGGCATCGTCTTCCACCAGCAGCAGGCGGCGGCCGGACGTCGCAGGCACGCTCTGCTCCTCTGCGTCGACCTGCGCGGCCGGCGGCGTGGCCCGGCCCGGCGGAAGCGGCAGGTCGAGGGTGAAGCGCGCGCCCTGCCCGGCCCGGCTGTCCAGTGCGATGCGGCCGCCCATCGCCAGCGCCAGCTCCCGGCAGATCGCCAGCCCGAGCCCGCTGCCGCCATAGCGCGCGGCGGTGCGGGCGCCATCGACCTGCTCGAAGCGATCGAACAGCCGCGCCTGCTTGGCCGCATCGATGCCCGGTCCGGTATCGGAGACGACAAAGCGCACGCCGGCCGCCGGTGACGGCGCCGGCATGGCCTGCAGTTCGACCCGGCCGTGCTCGGTGAACTTGATCGCATTGACCAGCAGGTTGAGCAGCATCTGCCGCACCCGGCTGGCATCGCCGCGCAGCACCGCGGGCGTTCGCGGATGCCGGCGACAGGTGAACTCCAGTCCCTTGGCCTCGGCCGTCGGCGCCACCAGCGCGACCACCTCGTCGAGCAGCGCCGGCAGGTCGAAGTCGGCCTGTTCCAGCGGCAGCTTGCCGGCCTCGATGCGGGCCAGGTCCAGGGTATCGTTGACCAGCCGCAGCAGATGCCGGCCGGCGGCCTGGATCGAGCGCGCATAGCCGCTCTGGCGCTCGTCGAGCCCGGTCTCCAGCAGCAGTTCGCTCATGCCCAGCACCCCGGTCATCGGTGTGCGGATCTCGTGGCCGAGCGTGGCCAGGAAGTGGGTCTTGGCCTGCGAGGCCTGCTCGGCCAGTTCCTGCTTGTGCCGCGACAGCCGCCAGGCATTGCGCAGCCGCAGGCGGCGCCGGTAACCGGCCGCCAGCGCCACCACCGCCAGCACCGCGACGATCGCGATCGCGACGATGCCCCAGGGCGATCGCCACCACGGCGGGGCGACGCTGAACTGCAGGGTCCGGATCGCCGAGGCGTTGCCGAACGGGTCCACGCCCTGCATCTGCAGCCGGTAGCGGCCACCGGGCAGCACCGAGAACTCGCGCACGCCGCTGCCGCCCTGCTCCACCCAGTCGCCGTCGAAGCCCTCCAGGCGCGAGCGATAGCGGTTGCCGGCCGGGTCGCCGAACGACAGCAGCCGCGCATCGACCTGCAGTTGCCGGTCCCCCACCCGCAGCCGGAAGCCCCCGGCCTCGGGCAGCAGCACGCGCTCGCCGTCGCGCAGCACGCTGGCCGCGGCGATCGCCAGCGGCGGCACCAGGGGCGGCGCGTCGGGCAGCGTGGTGTCCACCATCAGCATGGCGCCGTCGGCGGTGCCGGCGGTGAGCACGCCGGTGCCGGACAGGAACAGGCAGCCGTCGATGAATTCCTTGCTGGACAGGCCGTCGCGGGCACCGAAGCTGCGGATGCGCGGTGCCGACGGATCGGTCGCATCGATGCGCAGCAGGCCGCGGCGGGTCGCCAGCCACACCCGCTGCTGCGCATCGACCTGCATGCCCGCCGACTCGACCGCGGCGATGCCCTGCTCCGGCCCCAGCCGCAGTCGCCGCGTCCAGCGGCCGGCGGCGTCCTGCCGCCAGGCCTCGAGCCCGTCGAGGCGGTGCAGCCACAGCTGCCTGCCCGACCAGGCGAAGCTGTACACGCGCTGCGCCGGCATCCCCGGCACCGGCTCGAAGCGGCCCGACGCCGGCCGCCACGCACGCATGCCGGCGCCGGTGGCCAGCCAGATGCCGCCGCCCGGCCCGGTGCCGAGCTGGTCCACGTCGCCCGAATCCAGGCCGCGGCCGTCGCCGTTGGCGAAGTCGTCCAGGACCGCGCCGGTATCGCCGTCGCGGCGCTGCACCCGGCCCATCGTCGCCAGCCAGACGCTGCCGTCGCCGGCCTCGGCCAGCCACTCCGGCGCCGCGCCTTGCGGCGCCCCGTCGACGCCGCCGGCGGACCAGTGGCGCAGTTCGCCGGTGGCCAGGTCGAGCCGGCTGAGCCGGTGCTGCAGGTTGCCCAGCCACAACCTGCCGCGGCTGTCCTGCAGCGATGCCGACAGCTTCATCGCCCCCATCTGCTCGTGCCGCCACGGCATGTCGGCGATGGCACCGGTGGCCGCGTCGAAGCGCTGCAGGCGGCCATCGCCCTCGATCTGCCAGAACGCGCCGTCGCGCGCCGGCGCCAGCGCGCAGTACACGCCGTCGCCCAGGTCGCGCTGCGGCTGGCGCACCGCCACCCGCCGCCAGTCGCGGCGCAGGTACGCCAGTCCGCGGCCGTAGATCGGCACCCACAGCTCGCCGCTGGCGCTGCGCCACAGCGAATGCACGTGGCGCCCGGCGGCCAGCGGCGCCTCGCCGTTGCGCACCAGGGTCGGCGCCCGTCCCCGCTCGGTCAGCCACAGGCCGCGCTCGCTGCCCATCCAGTGCTCGCCGTCGCCGGCGGCGGCGACCGACCACACCATGTTGCCGTTGGCGAACATCGCCGACCACGGCGGCACCTGCCAGCGCCCGGCGACGTCGCGCCGGTACACGCCGCGGGAGGTTCCCGCCCACAGTTCGCCGTCCACCAGGGTCAGCGAGAACACTCCGGGGGCGGCCTCCGCCGCAGCGGCCGCGCCGGCGTCGGCGATTTCGGGAAGCGGCTCGCCGCGCACCGTGCCGTCGGCGAGATCGAGGCTGAGCAGCCCGCGCAGGGTGCCGATCCACAATCGCCCGCCAACCGCGGCCAGCGCCAGCACCGGGCCGGGCTCGAAGCCGGGAAGCAGGCGCTGCAGGTCGAAGCGGGTGATGCGGCCGTCGGCCGAGAGCCGGTGCAGCCCGCCGCTATGGTTGCCGAACCACAGGTCGCTGCCCGCCCCGGCCAGCACGAACACGTCGTCGTCGCTCATCTGCGCATGCGCGGCCCGCCGGTAGTGCCGGAAGCGCTCGCGCGAGGCGTCCAGCATGCTGACCCCGGCGCTCTCCGAACTCACCCAGATGCGGTCCTGGGCATCGATGTAAAGCGCCTGCACGGCGTTGCCGGCCAGCGAGGACGGATCGTCCGGATCGTGCCGCCAGAGCTGGAAACCGCTGCCGTCATGGCGCACCAGCCCGTCGTTGGTGGCCAGCCACAGGTAGCCGGCGCGGTCCTGCGCCAGCATGTTGATCGCCGTGGAGGGCAGGCCCTCGGCCATGCCGGCGAGCCTGAAGCTGGGCAGTTGCGGCATGTGCGGCTGGGCGGGAGCACCGGCGGCCGCGGCCGCCATCGCCGCCGGCAACAGCACCAGTGCCGCCAGGAACAGCCCCGTCATCGTGTTGCGCCATCCGTCACGGCACCGCATCGGCCATCCTTGTCCGCTTATCCAGCCGAATCCTCGCAATGGATCGTTGCGCTTGCAAGCCAAGCAAAACCACGGCCGCCATGCCTAGAATCGGCCATGAGCCTCCGACTGCCGCCACTGGCGCTCCTCCTGCTGGCCTCGCTGCCCACGCTGCTGCAGGCACAGACCGCGCGCTATGCGCTGGACCCGGTGCATACCCGCGTGGCCTTCGCGATCGACCATGCCGGCTTCTCGCAGGCGATCGGCACCGTGTCCGGCAGCGAGGGCCATCTGGACTTCGACCCGCAGGACTGGCGCAGCGCGCAGGTGGACGTGCAGGTGCCGCTCGCGCGGCTCGACCTGGGCGACGAGAAGTGGAACCGGGCGGCGCTGGCGCGCAACCTGCTCGATGCCGAGCGCCACCCGCAGGCGCACTTCGTCTCCACCGCCGTCACCCCGGTGGACGCGCACCACGCCCGGGTCGAAGGCATGCTGACCCTGCGCGGCGTCAGCCGCCCGGTCACGCTCGACGTCACCTTCAATGCGCTCAAGCGCCATCCGTTGCCGCCGTTCCGGCGCACCGCCGGCTTCTCCGCGGTCACCCGCATCAGCCGCGCCGCATTCGGCATCGACGCCTGGAAGTCGCTGATCGGCGACGAGGTCGAGCTGCGGCTGGAGGTGGAGGCGACGCGCGCGCCCCGCGCCGGCGACGTGCAGGACGAGGCAGCGGACGCGACGTCCACCCCCGCCACTCCGGAGCCGGACGCCCCGGCGCCGAAGGTGGACTGATGCCATCGCGACGGACCACCGCAACGCGCAAGCGCCGCGCATGGGCACGCGCGGCACCGCCTCGCCGCCCCACAGCCCATCGCCACACGCCCTCTCGTTCTCCCTCGCCCCGCGCGCGCCCAGCCGCCGCCCGGCCCATTCCAATGGCACCAGCAGGCCCTACATGACGTTGAAGAACTCTCCCGACCGCTGGGGCGGCATCAGCCAGCTGCTGCACTGGACCATCGCGGCGCTGATCCTGGTGATCGGCATCGTCGGCCTGACCATGGGCGAACTGCCAAGGACGCCGAAGTACTTCTGGGTGTACACCGCGCACAAGTCGCTGGGGCTGACGGTGCTGGCGCTGGTCGTGGTGCGCCTGGCGTGGCGGCTGTACGCGGGGGCACCGGCGCCGGTGCCCGGCACCCCGACCTGGCAGGAACGCATCGCCTCGGCCACCCACACGCTGCTGTATGCGCTGATCTTCGCGGTGCCGCTGTCGGGGTGGCTGTACGACTCGGCCAGCGCGCTGCGGCCGTTTCGCTGGTTCGGCCTGTTCGACGTGCCCAAGCTCAGCCCGCCGGACAGGCCCCTTTCCCAGCTGGCGCACGGCGTGCACGAATGGGGCTTCTGGCTGCTGGTCGCGGTGGTGCTGGTGCATGCCGGGGCCGCGCTGTACCACCACCTGTTCCAGAGCGACGACACGCTTGCGCGCATGCTGCCCCGGGGCTGGCTGCGCCGGCGCGATCCGTCCTGAACCCGCATCCGGCCATGTCGCCCGTATCCGTGCCGATGCGCCCGTCCCCGCTTGTCCGCGCTTTCCTCCGTCCTGTCACCCCGCAAGGAGTCCCCGCATGAACCATCGATTCGCCTCCCCCGCCGCCGTGGCCACCGCCCTGGCGGCCATGCTCGCCACCGCGCCGGTGCTGGCCGCCGACTACGTGCAGGCCCCCGGCTCCACCCTGGCCTTCGCCAGCAAGTACGACGGCGAGGTCTTCGCCGGCACCTTCCCCGGCTTCACCACCACGCTCAGCTTCGACCCGGACGACCTGTCCGGCGCCAGGCTCGACGTGGTGATCCCGCTGGCCGGCGCCCGCAGCGGCAACGACGAGCGCGACTCGACGCTGCAGGGGGCCGACTTCTTCGACGTAGCCAGGTTCGCCCAGGCGCACTACAGCGCCACCACGTTCCGCGCGCTGGGCGACGGCCGCTACGCGGCCGACGGCACCCTGGAGCTGCGCGGGGTCAGCAAGCCGGTGACGCTGACCTTCACCTGGGCGCCCGGCGCGCAGCCGGTGCTGACCGGCAAGGCCACGGTCAAGCGCCTGGACTTCGGTGTCGGCGGCGGCGACTGGGCCGACACCGGCACCATCCCCAACGAGACCGCGGTGAGCACCCGCGTCGTGTTCAAGGCGAAGTAGCCGGCGCATCCGCAGGCGCATGGCCGACGTCGCCGTCGTCGGCCAGCCAGCGCCGCAGCCGCGCCGCGTCGAACGGCCAGTCCAGCTCGCGCGCGCCATCGGCGAGCACCGGCACGCGCTCGCCATAGCGGCGCTCCAACGTCGCGTCGCCATCGACGAACACGCTGGCGAATTCGCCCGTGCCCGCATTCGCCAGCACGTCCAGGGCGAGATCGCACAGGTGGCAGTCGTCGCGTTGGTACAGGATCAGCGCCATCGACGCAGGCTAGAGCATTTTTCGTCGATGTGTCCGCAGATCGCCGCGTGGGAGCGGGGGGGGGCCCGGCGGGGCGCGCAACCCCCCCCCCCCACCCCCGGGGCGCCCCCCCCGGCGCGGTGTCCGCTGATCGCGGCGTGGGTGCGGCGTCCGCGGGGTGGCCACTTCACCAGGCACCCCATCGCGGCTGACGCCGCTCCCACGGGCCCGAGGCGGTCAGCGGGCGGCCGCCGGCTCCGGCATCAGCAGGAAGCGCACCGCGCGGCCGATCGCGGCCGGGACCACGGAGAAATGATCCTCGCCGGGGATCAGGTCCAGCTCCACGCTGGCGCCCGGCCGCGATGCCAGTGCCGCGGCCACCGCCTGCGCGTTCTCGTACTGCGCCATCGCCTGCAGCTGGCGATCGGCGGCGGCCACGTCGCCGCCGGGCGCCCCGGCCCAGGGCGCGGTGCGCCGCTCGTACTCGCCCACGGTGATCAGCACCCGCGGCGGCGGGGCGTCCTTCGTCGTTTCCTTGGCCGGCTGCAGCAGCGCCTCGCGGACCGTGCCGTCGCCGAACCACAGCGACGGGCTGGCGGCCAGCCAGGTCGAGAAGGCCTGCGGGCGGGTGGCCAGCACATGCAGCACGAACAGGCCGCCGAAGGAATGCCCGAACAGCGCCTGGCGCTCGCGGTCCACCGGCACCCGGCCGGCGACCGCCGGCTCGACGGCGTGCTGGATGAAATCGGCGAAGGCGTCGGCGCCGCCACCGCTCATGCGCCCGTTCTGCGGATTGCGCGCGGCCACCGGGGTCAGGTCCAGCACGCGCGCGCTGCGCACGTCGGTCCCGTCCGGGTAGCCGATGCCCACGATCACCGGCAGCGCGACAGCGCCCGCATCCGGCCGCCGGGCGATGGCCTGCACGGTCTCCACCGCGGTCAGGAACATCGCGTTGCCGTCCAGCACGTACAGCACCGGGTAGCCGTCGGGCGGCGCGGCGCCGTCGGGCCGGTACAGGAAGATGCGGTAGTCGCGGCCCTGCGGCGAACGCATGTCCCACTGCTGCGTGCCGGCGACCTGGACCGCGGCCGCAGGTGCCTCGGGTGCCGGGGCCAGCGCGGGAGCGGCCGGCGCCGCCAGCGCCGGTGCGAGCGGCGATGCCAGCAGGAACGACAGGACGATAGCGAGTTTCTTCATTGGACGGATTCCCATGCGGCCGGGCCGCGACAGACGTAAGGGCCAGGCCTACCAGTGCTTGTTGATCGTCAGCGCCAGGGTGCGTCCCAGCACCGTGGCGTTGGCCGCGTCGTACGGGTCGGCCAGCGCGTCGGTGGTGGCGGTGCCGCCATCGATGAACGGCGGATCGCGGTCGAACAGGTTGTTGGCGTACAGGCTTACCCGCATGTCCTCGAACAGCCCGCCGAAGCGGCTCAGGTCGTAGTCCAGCTGCAGGTCCCAGGTGGTCCAGGAGGAAATCTTCACCGGCGCGGTCGCCAGCGCCGGCGCGCCGCTGGCGCCGGGCACGTAGCAGCCGCTGCTGCACTGGTAGTCGTGCACGTAGTTGGCGGTGAGCGTGCCGCGGAACGCGCCCTGGTTCCAGCTCAGCCCCTGCTGCGAGCGCAGCCGCACCGGGTTGCCGGTGGAGCTGTACTTGCCGAGCTGGTCGACCCAGCTGCCGCCCGGGGTGCTCTGCACCTTGTACGAGAACAGCTGGGTGCCGCGCAGGAACAGGTCCAGGTAGCCGCCGGCGCCGACGTCGAGGCCGTAGGAGGCGTCGAAGTCCATGCCGTCCATCTTCAGGCTGGCCAGGTTCATCTGCGTGGCGTATACGATCATCGCCACGTCGTCGGCCGACTGCACCGCGCCGGCGCCGAGCTGGCCCAGGTAGCGCGGGTCCGACAGCATCGCCTGCACCTCGGCCGCGCTGGGGTTGGCGCTCAGGTTGCTGGCGTAGGGCGTGCTGCCGGTGGCGAAGTACTGCGCCAGGATCGCCGGCAGCGTGCCGCCCTGGATGCGCACGATGCGGTCGTCGATCTTGATGTTGAAGTAGCCCGCGCCCAGCTTCAGCCCCGGCGCCCAGCCGGGCGTGTAGTCGAAGCCGGCCGTCCAGGTCTTGGCCTCCTCCGGCTTGAGGCTGTCGCCGGCGCCGCCGGTGACCAGGATCGCGGTGAACGAGCAGTTGCCGCTGCCGCCCGGGGTGCCGACCACGCCGTTGAGCGGCACCATGGTGGTGGAACACGGCGCGGTGTACAGGTCCGCGCGCATGAACGCGGCGTTGCCGCCGGTGACCGGCTGCACGCCGTCGTACATGTAGCGCATCGGCGGCGCGTGGAACGAGGTGCCCCAGCTGCCGCGCAGGGTGAGGTCGTCGGTCGGCTTGAAGCTCACGCCGACCTTGGGGTTGGTGGTGCTGTAGTCGCCCAGCCCGGAGATGCGCTCGTGGCGCAGCGCCAGCGACAGGTCCAGCGCCTTGGCGAACGACCGCGCGTTGTCCTTGCCGATCAGCGGGATCGCCGCCTCGACGTAGCCGGCGGCGACGTCGCGCTCGGTGGTGCCGTAGGCCACGTGCACCGGATCGATGCTGCGCCAGTTGAAGTCCAGCTCGCCGCCGATGTTCTCGCGCCGCCAGTCCAGGCCCGCGGCCACCCGCAGCGCGCCGCCGGGCAGCTCGGCGAGCTTGCCGTCGACCTTGAAGGTGGCCTGCGCCAGCCACGAGCGGAAGGTCACGTCCTCGTAGCCGATCAGCTGGTCCAGCACCTGCGCCGACAGCGGGTCGGTGGAATAGGGATTGAACGCCTCGTAGCCCAGCGCGTCGCAATAGGCGCCGGCGGCGGTGGCGGCCGTGCCCAGCAGCGAGCAGGCCACCGAGCTGGGCGCGAAGGCGGTGCCGATGCGGTCGTAGATGCTGCCGTCGCGCAGCAGCTGCGAGCGGCGCTGCTGCTCCTCGCGGCTGTAGGACAGCGCGGCGTCGCCGTGCCAGTCGTCGGAGAAATCGAAGCGCACGCCGAGGTTGGCGGCCCAGCTCTCGACCTCGACCTCGCGGCGCAGGCCGCGGTCGTCGATCACCACGCCGAAATTGTTGGCCACGCCGGGGATGTAGTACGGGCTGGTCGCCGGCAGCGTGCCGTACAGCACCGCGTAGCCCTGGTCGTACTCGCCCTTGCGCTTGGTGTAGCGCAGGTCGCCGTACAGCGTGGCGGCCTCGCCCAGGGCCTGGTCGAACGTGCCGAACACGCTGTGGCGCTTCATCTGCGGCAGGATGTCGATGTTGTTCCACGGGTCGTAGGTGTTGCCGACGCCGTCGCTCACCGGCACCAGGTCCGCCGCCGTCAGCCCGGTGCCGGCGCCGGCGGGAACGCTGTAGACGACGTTGCCGGCACCCGAGGCGGTGGCGGAGAACAGGTTGGCGGCGCTGCCGGCGCGGGCGGTATAGCGCGGCCAGTTCACTCCGCCGCGGTCGCTGAAGTCGCCGCCGTTGTAGATGTCGCGGTCGCTGGCCGAGACGCTGTTCTGGCGGTTGAACTCGACCCCGGCGAAGGCGTGGCCGCCGTCCCACGAACCGCCCCAGGTCTGGCTGACCTGCAGCTGCTGGCCACCGCCCTGGGTGGTGGTGCCCAGGCGCACGCTGGTGTCGAAGCCCTCGGCGTCGCGCTTGAGGATGATGTTGACCACGCCGCCGACCGCATCGGAGCCGTACACCGCCGAGGCGCCGTCGGCCAGCACCTCGATGCGATCGATCGCCGCCAGCGGGATGTTGGAGATGTCGACGAAGTCGCCGAACTGGCCGGCGGCGGCGACGCGGCGGCCATCGACCAGCACCAGCGTGGACAACGCGCCCAGCCCGCGCAGGTTCACGCCCTGGCCGCCGGTGAGGTTGGCGCCGCCGGTGCTCGCGTCCTGGCCGCCCTGCACGTTGTCGGCCATGCCCACGCCGCCGGCGAAGTTGGCCGGCAGCTCGCGCAGGAAGTCGGCGACGGTCGCCTTGCCGCTGGCCTTGATCTGCTCGGCGCCGATCACCTGCACCACGTTGCCGGCCGGCTCGGCGCCGCGGATGTTGGTGCCGGTGACGACCACCGTGTCGAGTTGGCGCACGCCCTCGGCCTGGGTCGCGGCCGCCTCCTGCGCATGCACGGCCTGGGAGACGGCCAGCGCCAGCAGCGTCAGGCCACCGGCGAGTTTGATGTTCGGCTTGCTCATCGCTTGCATCCCCTGGTTCGTTCGAAGGCGACAGTCGGGTCCCCACCGTGGCGGCAACCTGCCATGCGGTGCCGCAGGCGGAATCTAGCAGGAACCCGCTGCCAGTCTCGGGTGCCAGTCGCATTGCAACAATGACCCCGATGCAGGATATTCGTTGCATCGATTGCAACACTCGCACATCCACCGCACGCCAGCCAGCCGCGAGCCCGCCGATGCGAACCTCCAGACAGATGCATACCCGGTGCGCCCGCGCCGCCGCACCCCGGATCTACCGGCCCGCCCGCCATGGATGAGATGCTCGACACGCGCCGGCTGCGCTACTTCATGCAGGTGCTGGAAAGCGGTTCGGTGCGCGCCGCCGCCGACGCCCTGGGCATGGACCCTTCCGCGCTCAGCCGCGCCATCGGCACCCTGGAGCGCGAGTGCGGCGTGCGCCTGTTCCAGCGCCACGGCCGCGGCGTCGCGGCCACCGACGCCGGGCAGCTGCTGGCCAGCTACGCGCGCCGCCAGCACAGCCAGCAACAGCACCTGCTGGTGCAGCTGGAAGGCATCCAGAAGGTCGAGCGCGGGCATATCGACATCATCACCGGCGAAGGCTTCGCCGACTGGCTGATGCGCCACAGCCTGCGCGACTTCATGGCCTCCCACCCGGGCATCACCATCGGCCTGGAGATCAGCGGCACCGACGAGATCGTGCAGCGCATCGTCGACGAGCGCGCGCAGATCGGCATGCTGTTCCAGCCGCCGAAGGACGAGCGCCTGCGCTCGCACTATTCGCACCCGCAGCCGATCCAGACGCTGGTGCTGGCCTCGCACCCGCTGGCTGGGCTGGAGCGTCCGCTCAAGCTCGCCGACCTGCTGCCCTACGCCGGGGCGACGCTGCGCCGCAGCTTCGGCATCCGCCAGCACATCGAGGCCGCCGAGATCAGCGAAGGCGTGCGCCTGAACACCCTGCTGACCACCACCTCGTTCCATGCCATCGGCCATTTCGTCGCCGCCGGCCTGGGCTACGCGCTGTCCACGCGCCCGGCCCTGGCGATGGACCGCGAGGACATGGTGGCGCTGCCGATGAAGAACCCGATCCTGCACCAGGGGCGCATGCACATCGTCTCCAAGCACGGGCGCATGCTGTCGCCGGCGGCGGCGGAACTGCTGCGGCGGATCGTGCACGACATCTCCGCCGGCACCGCGCCCGACTTCTGAGGGCGGTGCCTTCCAGGGCCTTCGAGGTGGCCCGACCTCGCACCACCTGCACAGCCGCATAGGGCCCGCGCCCGCGCCATGCGGCGACGATCTCCCCAGGCCCGTCCGGAGCCGCCCGGGGGTGGGCGGCATGCGCAGGCCGCTGCTTCCTGCCTGCTGGTGCTCCCAGCTCTTCAGGCGGATGCAAGCGCAGACCCGGCCCTGCAACGACGGATCACGACCTTGGAAGGCCCGCTTCCGAGGGAAACTTGCCTGCGCTGCCTGCACGGCAGAAGACAGTGGCCGACCGGCCTCGCGTCATCGACGGGTCCACGCGCGCACCGCGCAAGAGTTGCACGCAGTGCAACGCTTAGGCTCCTCCGCGGTCATTGTTGCAGCACCGGATTGTGCCGACACTGGCTGCCCATGCACCTTCCCGACCTCCTCCCTGCGCCCGCCGCGGCAGCCAAGTCCCGCCTGTTCGTGGCGGTCGTCGCCGCCACCGTGATCGCCGAACTGATCGGCCCGAGGGCACTGCCGCTGGGCTCGGCCCGCGTGGTGATCCTGCCGATGCTATGGGCGCTGCTGCTGGCCGCGCTGTGGAGCCTGGCCCAGCGCCGGCTGCCGGCGCCGCTGCGCATCGACACGCCGCTGCAGGTCCACGCCGGCCGGCTGCTCAACGCGGCGATGCTGCTGTTCGTCGCCAAGCTGGGGCTGATGGCCGGCCACGCCCTGCCGCAGCTGCGCCAGGCCGGCTGGGCGCTGTTCTTCCAGGAATTCGGCCACGCCTTCGGCACCCTGGCGCTGGGCCTGCCGCTGGCGCTGGCGCTGGGCCTCAAGCGCGAGGCGGTCGGCGCGACCTTCTCGATCGGGCGCGAGAACAACCTGGCGATCATCGCGCAGAAGTACGGCATGCGTTCGCCGGAAGGCCACGGCGTCATGGCCGAGTACATCACCGGCACCGTGCTGGGCGCGGTCTTCATCACCCTGCTGGCGAGCTTCGTCACCAGCCTGGGCATCTTCGACCCGCGCTCGCTGGCGATGGGCGCCGGCGTCGGCTCGGGCAGCCTGATGGCCGCGGCGATCGGCGCGATCAACGCGCAGCAGCCGCAGGCGCTGCACCCGCAGCTGATGGCGATCGCCGCCGCCTCCAACCTGATCGCCGGGGTGGTCGGCTTCTACTTCGCCCTGTTCCTGTCGCTGCCGCTGTGCAACTGGCTCTACGCGCGGCTTGAGCCGGTGCTGGGACGGCTGGCGCCGGCACGGCAACCGCAGCCGTCCGCCGAAGCGGCGCCCGCCGAGGCGCCGGCGCAGGCGCTGCCGCTGGCCGACAGCATCTACACCTGGGTATTGATGATCGTGGCGGTGACCGCCTGCAATGCGCTGTCGGCCGGCGTGCCGCCGCTGCGCACGCTGCCGGGCATGGCCGTCGTCATCGCCCTGGTCGCGATCGCCACCGTGCTCAAGCGCTGGCTGCCGCGGCTGCCGTTGATGCTGGCGCTGTCGCTGCTGGCCACCGCGGCCAGCGTGCCCGGGCTGTGGCCGTTCTCGGCCGCGGTCGCCGAACTCAGCGACCGCGTCCAGTTCATGAGCTTCACCACGCCGGTACTGGCGCTGGCCGGGTTCTCCATCGTCAAGGACCTGCCGGCGTTCCGCCAGCTGGGCTGGCGCATCGTGCTGGTCTCGCTGACCGCGACCGCCGGCACCTTCCTGTGCGCCACGCTCATCGCCGAATTCTTCCACTGACCCGAGATCACATGGACCGCGACTTCGCCATCGACCCCGACATCCGCGCGCGCATGCTGGCCTGGCGCCACGACATCCATGCCCATCCGGAAACCGCCTTCCAGGAGCACCGCACCTCCGACCTGGTCGCCGCCGCCCTGCAGGAGATGGGCCTGCCGGTGCACCGCGGCCTGGCCGGCACCGGCGTGGTGGCCACGCTGCGCAACGGCGACGGCCCGTCCATCGCCCTGCGCGCGGACATCGATGCGCTCGACATCCACGAGCTGAACGCGCTGCCCTACGCCTCGCGGCATCCGGGCAAGATGCACGCCTGCGGCCACGACGGCCATACCGCGATGCTGCTCGGCGCCGCCGCGCAGCTGGCACGCCGGCCGGACCTGCGCGGCACCGTGCATTTCGTGTTCCAGCCGGCCGAGGAGAACGAGGGCGGCGGCCGGGTGATGGTCGAGCAGGGGCTGTTCGAGCTGTTCCCCGCCGATGCGGTGTACGGCATGCACAACTTCCCCGACGTGCCCTACGGGCAGTTCGCCATCCGCGACGGCTGCATGACCGCGTTCCTGGACAACTTCGAGATCCGCGTCGGCGGCAAGGGCTGCCACGGCGCCACGCCGGAGCTGGGGATCGACCCCATCGCCGTCGCCGCGCAG
Source organism: Stenotrophomonas sp. MMGLT7 (assembly GCF_021168555.1). Lineage (GTDB taxonomy): Bacteria > Pseudomonadota > Gammaproteobacteria > Xanthomonadales > Xanthomonadaceae > MMGLT7. The sequence continues at coordinate 30,856 of NZ_JAJOZS010000017.1, forward strand.
TTGGTCAACGCGCTGCAGACCATCGTCAGCCGCCGCACCGCCGCGGCCGAGGCGGCGGTGGTCAGCGTGACCCAGATCCACGGCGGCGACACCTGGAACGTGATCCCGGCGAAGGTGGTCATGCGCGGCACCGCGCGCAGCCTGGATGCCGGCGTGCACGACCGCATCGAGGCGGCGATGGCGCAGATCTGCGCCGGCGTCGCCCAGGCGCACGGCGCCGACATCGCGCTGGACTACCGCCGCGGCTACCCCGGCGTGGTCAACACCGCGCGCGAGACCGGCGCGGCGATCGCGGCCGCGGCCAGCCTGGTCGGCGCCGAGCGGGTGCGGACCGACATCGCGCCGCTGATGGCCGGCGAGGACTTCGCCTTCATGCTGCAGCACCGGCCCGGCGCCTACATCGGCATCGGCACCCGCCGCGGCGCGGACACCGCGCCGGTGCACAACGCCCACTACGACTTCAACGACGACGCGCTGCCGCTGGGCGCGGCCTACTGGATCGCGCTGGCGCGGCGGCAGCTGACGGCCGGCTGACGGCCCGGCATCCCCAGCCGGCCGGCAGCCGCACCACGCAGGCCGGCGGCGGTTGCCGGGCCCGGCAGCGGCATCTGCGACGGCACGTCGCCGCATCCGCTGCATTATTTCGAAAATATCGCAAGAACTTCCCGGCATACTTGTCCCCGACACCAATAGTTCCCGATATTTTCGAAATTACACACCGCCGGCTTCGATGTCCTCCGTCCCGACCACCCTCGCCACGCGTACCTACCTGCAGCTGCGCCACGACATCGTCCGTGGCCGCCTGGCCGCGGGCAGCAAGCTGCGCCTGGTCGTCCTGAGCGCGCGCTACGGCGCCGGCATGTCGCCGCTGCGCGAGGCGCTGGCGCGACTGTGCGGCGAGCAGCTGGTGGTCAGCGAGGACCAGCGTGGCTTCATGGTCGCGCCGCTGTCGCTGCAGGAACTGGACGACATCGCCCGGGTACGCAACCTGGTGGTGGACGAGGCGATGAACGACTCGATCCTGCACGGCGACGGGTCGTGGGAGGCCTGCCTGCGGCAGTCGCTGGCGGCGCTGGGCGAGCTGGAAGCGCCTGTCTCCGGCCGCCCGGTGGTGCTGCCGCCGGAACAGCTCGATGCGCTGGAAGCGCGCAACCACGCCTTCCACCAGGCGTTGCTGGCGGCCTGCCGTTCGCCCTGGCTGCTCAAGCTGCAGGAAAGCTTCTACCACCAGGCCGAACGCTACCGCTACGCGGCCCTGCCGCGCGCGCGCGACAAGCGCTTCACCTGGGACGAGCACCAGGCCATCGCCGAGGCCGCGCTGCAGCGCAACGTGATCAAGGCCTGCCGCCTGCACGAGGAGCACCTGGCGCGCACCCACGCCAGCGTGCGCGCCGCGCTCGCCGACCGCCTCGGCCAGACCGCTCCTCCCGTCTTCGCCCCCCGTTCACAACGCAGCCGCTAAGCCATGGCCGTCAGCACCTTCGACCTGTTCAAGATCGGCATCGGGCCGAGTTCCTCGCACACGGTGGGGCCGATGCGCGCGGCCGAGCGCTTCGTCCACCGCTGGCTGCTCGATCCGGGCCGGCTGCCCGACGTGGCGCGCCTGCGCGCCGAGGTGTTCGGCTCGCTGGCGCTGACCGGCCGCGGCCACGGCACCGACAAGGCGGTGCTGCTGGGACTGGAGGGCCAGCGCCCGAACCTGATCGACCCGGACATCATCCCCGCCGCGCTGGAGCGCATCCGCAGCGGCAAGCGCATCAACCTCATGGGCCGGCACCAGATTGTCTTCGACGAGAAGCGCGACCTGGCGATGAACAAGCGCCAGAAGCTGCCCTACCACACCAACGGCATGCGCTTCACCGCCTTCGATGCCGCCGGCGAGGTCATCGCCACGCGCGACTACTACTCGGTCGGCGGCGGCTTCGTGGTCAACGCCGACGAGGCCGCCGAGGACCGCATCGTCGCCGACGAGACGCCGCTGCCCTATCCCTTCCACAGCGGCGACGAACTGCTGGCGCAGGCCGCGCACAGCGGGCTGAGCATCGCCCAGCTGATGTTCGAGAACGAGAAGAGCTGGCGCGGCGAGGACGAGATCCGCGCCGGCCTGCGCGAGATCTGGAACGCGATGCAGTCCTGCGTGGCGCGCGGCATCCGCGAGGAAGGCACCCTGCCCGGCGGCCTGCACGTCTCGCGCCGCGCGCCGGCGCTGTACCGCGAGCTGTCGTCCAAGCCCGAGGCGGCGATGCGCGACCCGCTGACCACGCTGGACTGGGTCAACCTGTACGCCCTCGCCGTCAACGAGGAAAACGCCGCCGGCGGCCGCGTGGTCACCGCGCCGACCAACGGCGCGGCCGGCATCATCCCGGCGGTGCTGCACTACTTCGACCGCTTCTGCCCGGGCAGCGGCGAGCAGCGCATCTTCGACTTCCTGCTGACCGCCGCGGCCATCGGCATCCTGTACAAGGAGAACGCCTCGATCTCCGGCGCCGAGGTCGGCTGCCAGGGCGAGGTCGGCGTGGCCTGCTCGATGGCCGCCGGCGGCCTGGTCGCGGCGCTGGGCGGCAACCCGGGGCAGATCGAGAACGCCGCCGAGATCGGCATGGAGCACAACCTCGGCCTGACCTGCGACCCGATCGGCGGGCTGGTGCAGATCCCCTGCATCGAGCGCAACGCCATGGGCGCGGTCAAGGCGATCAACGCCAGCCGCATGGCCATGCGCGGCGACGGCAAGCACAAGGTCTCGCTGGACAAGGTCATCCGCACCATGCGCGACACCGGCCGCGACATGCAGGACAAGTACAAGGAAACCTCGCGCGGCGGCCTGGCGGTGAACGTCATCGAGTGCTGAGCGGCCGCGACCTGTCCTCCCGGCATCGGGCCGACCGGGGCCGGTCGCGGCAACGTCCACCGGCGCGCGCCGGCGCGGGAGCGACGATCCTCCGATACCGCCCGCCGCCCGGGCAAGGCCAACGGCCGCACCCGGGGCACGAGGCCCGCCTGGCTCCCGGGTGCGCCGCGCCCGCCCGGGCTGCGTGGCCGTCCGGCCTGGTGGCCTGCTCCCGGCAGCGGTCGCAGGCACCGCACCGACGCGCACGGGACCGGATTCAACCCCGGCCCACGGCAGCCGATAATGGGATGGGAGTCTCAGGTCCATGCCATGCCCCAGCCGTCGCACGTCCTCGTCCGGATGACGCGCTCCCTCGCCGCAAGACTCTGCGTGGGCCTGGCGGCGTGCGGCTCGCTCCCGGCGGCCGCGCTGGATCCGCACAAGCCGTTCCACGACTACGTGCGCAACACCTGGTCGGTGGAACAGGGCCTGCCGCAACTGACCGTCAGCGCCATCGCCCAGGACAGGTCGGGCTATCTCTGGTTCGGCACCCAGGCCGGACTGGCGCGGTTCGACGGCGTGCGCTTCGTCACCTACGACATGGACACCGCGCCGGAACTGCCGGGCACCATGATCCACGCCCTGCACGTGGACCCGGCCGGGCGGCTGTGGATCGGCACGCCGCAGGGGCTGGCGGTACGCGAGGGCACGCGTTTCCGCCGCGTCGCCTTCCCCGGCGACGGTTCGCGCGCCTACGAGGTGTACGCGCTGGCGAGCCTGCGCGGCGGCGTCTACGCGGCGACCTCGCGCGGCCTGTACCGGGTGGACGGCGCCGCGCCCGAGCGCGTCGCGCGGGCGCCGGACGCGCCGCGCTCGCTGCTGGCCCAGGGCGATGCACTGTGGATCGGCGCTGCAGGCCAGGCCTGCCGCATGCAGGCCGAGCGGTTCGATTGCCGCCCGCTGCCGGCGGAAGCGGCCGCGGCCTCGGTGGACCGCCTGGCCGCGGCCCAGGGCGGGCTCTGGGCCGGTACCCGCGAGGGCCTGTTCCGGCTGGACGGCCGCTGGCAGCGCCACGAGCAGGCGCCGTCGCTGGCCAGGGCGCCGATCGAGGCGATGCTGGCCGACCACGACGCCAACCTGTGGGTGGCGACGCCGGCCGCGCTGGTCCGGGTCCGCGACGGCCGCGAGGCCGAGCGGATCGAAGGCGGCGAGGCGCTGCAGAGCCTGTACGAGGACCGCGAGCACAACCTGTGGCTGGGCAGCGCCGCCGAGGGCGTCAGCCGCCTGTGGAACGGCTGGACGCGGCGCTACAGCAGCCGCGACGGGCTGGCCAACCGCTTGCTGTGGTCGGTCGCGCAGGGCAGCGACGGCAGCATCTGGGCGGGCAGCAACGACGGCCTGGTGCGCTTCGACCACGGCCGCTTCCGGACGCTGGTGCGCGGGCGCGAGCTGCCGCACCCGGCCGTGTACTCGCTGCTGCCGGAGGCGGACGCGGTCTGGATCGGCACCCGCGCCGGCGCGGCGCTGTGGCGCCACGGCCGGCTGCAGCCGCTGCCCGCACTGGAGGCGATGCGCGGCACCCAGGTCAACGGCATCCTGCGCGACCGCCACGGCCAGCTCTGGTTCGCGACCGCGCGCGGCCTGTACCGCCTGGATGCGCAGGGGCGGATGCGGCGCTACGCCGAGCAGCAGGGCCTGCCCGACCCGCGCGTGCGCGTGCTGCACGAGACCCGCGACGGCACCCTGCTGGTGGGCACGCAGAACGGCCTGTACCGCTGGGACGGCACGCGCCTGCACGCGGCCGGGCCGGACCCCGCGATCGGCCAGGACCTGCACGTCACCGCCATCCACGAACTGCCCGGCGGGCAGTGGGTGCTGGGCACGCTCACCCACGAGGACCTGCTGATCGGCGACCACGGCCACTGGACGCGGCTGGGGCGCAACCGCGGCGTCCCGCTCAACGCGGCCTTCTTCATCAGCCACGACGACGACTACCTGTGGGTCGCCGGCCTGCGCGGCATCTACCGCGCGCCCATCGCCGACCTGCTGCACGCCATCCACGATCCCGCGCAGCGGGTGGCCGGGGAGATGCTGCTCAACGAACGCGGCGAACGCCATGGCGGGCAGAAGGGCGACTGCTGCAACGGCGCCGGCAACAGCCGCGGCTTCGTCCGCGACCGCGGCCTGTGGCTGCCCTCCCGCGACGGCCTGGTGGTGCTGCAGACCGACCAGGCCGCGCGCAACGACTACGCCCCGACCACGGTGATCGAGCGCGTGCAGGTCGCCGGACGCTGGATCGTGCTGGACCCGCGCGGCGACACCGGCACGCTGCCGCTGCCGGCCGGCGCGCGCGACCTCAAGTTCGAGTTCACCACCCTCTCCTTCCAGGCCGCCGACCACGTCGACATCCGCTACCGGCTGCGCGGCTACGACACGCAGTGGCGCACGCTGGACACCCCGGAGCAGCGCTCGGTGGCCTACACCAACCTGCCGCCCGGCGACTACCGCTTCGAGGCCAGCGGCAGCAACAACAGCGGCATCGCCAGCCATTCGCAGGCAGGCCTGGCCTTCAAGGTGCCGGCGTACTTCCACGAGACGCCGTGGTTCCATCTCTTGCTGACCTCGCTGATCGCGTGCGCGGTCTATGCCGGCTACCGGCTGCTGCGGCGGCGCTACGCCAGCCAGCGCGCCTTCCTCGAATACCTGGTGCAGAAGCGCACCCAGGACCTGCAACTGCTCAACCAGCGGCTGCAGGACATGAGCCTGACCGACTACCTCACCGGGCTGCGCAACCGCCGCTACCTCGCCCAGCAGATCCCCGCCGACCTGTCCTTCTACCGGCGCGATCCCGCCTTCCAGGCCGGCAACGACGCGGTGGTGTTCGTGCTGCTGGACGTGGACCACTTCAAGTCGATCAACGACGGCCATGGCCACGCCGCCGGCGACCGCATCCTGCAGCAGCTGGCCGAACTGCTGCAGTCGCTGGTGCGCGGCGGCGACTACGTCGCCCGCTGGGGCGGCGAGGAGTTCCTGCTGGTGTTCCGGCCGATGCTGCGCACGCAGGTGAGCGCGCTCGGCGACCGCCTGCTGCAGGCCATCGAGCGGCATGCCTTCGACGTCGGCGACGGCAAGCGTTACCCGCTGACCGTGTCGGCCGGGCTGGTGGAGTACCCGCTGTTCCCGCAGCAGCCGCAGCTGCTGGGCTGGGAACAGCTGATCACCCTGGCCGACCATGCGCTGTACTGGGTCAAGGAACACGGGCGCAGCAACTGGGCGCTGTATCGCGCCGCCGCGCACGCGCCGGCGTCGCCGGTCACACTGGATTCCTCCGATCCGGTGGAGCTGGTGGCGCGCGGACTGCTGGTGCTGGAATCGCCGGCGTTGCGGGCCGCCAGCTCCGACCCGGCGCCGCAATAGCCGCGGCCATCTCGCGGCCGCGGCGACCGCCATCGCGCCGGCGGCATGGATTAAGCTGCCATGCCGTCACCGCCAACGAGGCAACCATGAAGCGATCCGTCCCGCTCGCCCTGATGCTCGCCTGCGCGGCCGCGTCGGCAGCCCCCGCCGCCAGCTACGGGCCACGCCTGGAAGGCTTCGACTATCCGCACCCGGTCCAGCGCTTCGCCTTCGACTCGCAGCGGCAGGCGCTGGAGATGGCCTACATCGATGTCAGGCCGGAGCGTCCCAACGGCCGCACCGTGGTGCTGCTGCACGGCAAGAACTTCTGCGCCGCCACCTGGGAAGGCACGATCGAGCCGTTGCGACGGGCCGGCTACCGCGTGCTGGCGCTGGACCAGGTCGGCTTCTGCAAGTCGAGCAAGCTGCAGGCCTACCAGTTCTCGTTCGGCCAGCTGGCCGCCAACACCCATGCGCTGCTGCAGCAGGCCGGCGTCGACAAGCCGATCCTGGTCGGCCATTCGATGGGCGCCATGCTGGCCATGCACTACGCGCTGCAGTACCCCGGCGAGCTGGAACGGCTGGTGCTGGTCAACCCGATCGGCCTGGAGGACTGGAAGGCCGAGGGCGTGCCCTGGCGCAGCATCGATGCCTGGTATGCACGCGAACTCAAGACCACGGCCGACTCGATCAAGCAGTACCAGCTGAACGCCTACTACGGCGGCCACTGGAAGCCCGAGTACGACCGCTGGGTGCAGATGCAGGCCGGCCTGTACGCCGGTCCCGGCCACGAGGTGGTGGCCTGGAACCAGGCGCTGACCTCGGACATGGTGTTCAACCAGCCGGTGGTCCAGGACCTGCCGCGGCTGCGCGTGCCGACCACGCTGTTCATCGGCCAGCGCGACCGCACCGCCATCGGCAAGGACCTGGCGCCGCCGCCGCTGGCGGCCAGGCTGGGCGACTACCCGCAACTGGGCAAGCGCGCGGCCAAGGCCATCCCCGACGCGCAGCTGGTGGAGTTCGACGACCTCGGCCACTCGCCGCAGGTCGAGGCACCGGAACGCTTCAACAAGGCCCTGCTCGAAGCGCTGGCGCGCTAGGGCGCCTTCGGATCGTCCGCAGCCTTCTGCATGCGCGGGAGGCTGCGGATACCGCCGCCCCTCCATGGCGGCACGGCCCAGGCGAGTCCGTACGAGCAACCTGTAGGAGCGACCTGTAGGAGCGACTTCAGTCGCGATGAGGCCTTACCGGTAGAGCCCCATCGCGACTGAAGTCGCTCCTACATCGCCGCTGCATCGCTCCTACAAGTACAAGTACGAGAAACCATGCCGCAGCCAGAGCGTGAGTCCGCAACGGCCGCGCGACCTACCCCGCGGTGATCCGCAGCACGTCGTCCAGCAGCGCCGCCGCGGTCACTTCCGCGCCGGCGCCGGGTCCCTGGATCAGCAACGGTTGCTGGCGATAGCGATCGCTGCCGATCGCCACGCGATTGTCGGTACCGCTGCCGCCGCACAGCGGATGATCGGGCTCCAGTTCCCGCAGCGACACCGTGGCGCCGTCGCTGTCGAAGCGGCCGACGAAGCGCAGTCGGCGACCATGTGCCCGGGCCGCCTGCAGGCGCTCGGCCAGCGGCCCGTCGAGCAGCGGCAGGGCCGCATCGAGGTCGCGCAGCGCCACCGACGCAAGCTCCGCCGGCACCAGCGATTCCACCCGCACCTGCTCGGCCTCCAGCGCGAAGCCGGCCGCACGCGCCAGGATCAGCAGCTTGCGCCGCACGTCCTCGCCGGACAGGTCCAGCCGCGGATCGGGCTCGGTGTAGCCGCTGGCGGCGGCCTCGCGCACGCATTCGGAAAACGCGCGCGTACCGTCGAAGCGGTGGAACAGCCACGCCAGCGAGCCCGACAGCACGCCTTCCACCGAATGGATATGGTCGCCGCCGGCCGCCAGCGCGCGGATGCTGCCCAGCAGCGGCAGCCCCGCGCCCACCGTGGCGCTGTCGCCGTAGTACGCGCCGCTGGCATGGCGCGCCTCGGCGATCGCCTGCGCACGCGCCAGCTGGGCGCCATTGCCGAGCTTGTTGGCGGTGACCACGTGCACCCCGCGCGACAGCCATTCGGCATGCCAGTTGGCTACCGCGTCGCTGGCGGTGGCATCGACCAGCAGGTCGCCCTCGCGCAGGCCCTCGGTCTCCGCCCACGGCTGCAGCGACGACGGCTCCCGCGCCTGCGCCTGTCGTACCTGCTGCAGGGCCTGTACCGGCAGCGGCTCGCAGCTCAGCGCCAGCCGCGAATTGGCCAGCCAGGCGAACCGCGGCAGCTTCAGCTGACGTCGCTGTAGCGATTCATAGCGGGCGACGAAGGCGCTGCCGACCGTGCCGGTGCCCAGCAGCGCCAGCTTCGGCGCGTGGACGGGACGGCGCAGCGTCCGCACCGCCAGCGGGGCGACGCTGCTCATGCATCCACCGGTTCGCATTTGCGCACGGCCTGCGCCTGCGCCGCCACCTCCGCCTGCGCCCGCGCCAGGCCGGCCTGCAGGTCGGCCAGCAGGTCCTCGGCCGCCTCGATGCCCACCGACAGCCGCAGCAGGCCATCGGAAATGCCGGCCTTGGCACGCGCCTGCGGCGTCATCGCCGCGTGGGTCATGGTCGCCGGGTGCGCCACCAGGCTCTCCACCCCGCCCAGCGACTCGGCCAGGGTGAAGTAGCGCAGGCCCTCGACGAAGGCACGCACCGCCGCCTCGCCGCCGTGCAGCTCGAAGCTGATCATCGCGCCGAAGCCCTTCTGCTGGCGCGCCGCCAGCGCATGGCCCGGATGCGAGGCCAGGCCGGGGTAGTACACCTGCGACACCGCTCCATGGCCGTCGAGCAGCGCGGCGATCGCCTGCGCGTTCTCCTGGTGCACGCGCAGGCGCGCATCCAGCGTGCGCAGGCCGCGCAGGGTCAGGAACGCATCGAACGGCGAGCCGGTCAGGCCCAGCGCGTTGGCCCACCACACCAGCTGCTGGTGCAGCTCGGCCTGGCGCGCGATCACCGCGCCGCCGACCACGTCGCTGTGGCCGTTGACGTACTTGGTGGTCGAGTGGATCACCAGGTCGGCGCCGAACTCGATCGGCCTCTGCAGCGCCGGCGACAGGAAGGTGTTGTCCACCACCGCCAGCGCGCCGGCCTTGTGCGCGGCGTCGATGACGAAGCGCAGGTCGGTGATGCGCAGCAGCGGGTTGGACGGGGTCTCGATCAGCACCAGCGCCGGCGACTGCGCCAGCGCGTCGGCCAGCGAGCGCGGATCGGTCAGGTCGGCGGTAATCAGCTCGAAATGGCCTTTCTTGGCCAGCGCGTCGAACAGCCGCCAGCTGCCGCCGTAGGCATCGTGCGGCACCACCAGCTTCTGCCCCGGCTGCAGGAAGGCGTTGAGGATCAGGTTGATCGCGCCCATGCCGGTGGAGGTGACGACACCGCCGGCGCCGCCTTCCAGTTCCGCCAGCGCCTCGCCCAGCAGGTCGCGGGTGGGGTTGCCGCTGCGGGTGTAGTCGTAGGTGCGCTTCTGGTTGAAGCCCTCGAAGCTGAAGTTGGACGACAGCACGATCGGCGGCGTCACCGCGCCATAGGCGGTATCGCGGTCGATGCCGGCGCGCACGGCGGCGGTGGCGGAGCTGCAGGGAATGGCGGTGTCGTGCGGGATGCTCATGCGGTGGCTCCGGTGGGGCGAAGGGCGGTGGCGAGGATGGCGTCGATGCGGTCGTGTTCTTTCAGGAAGGCGTCGTGGCCGTAGGGCGAGCGCAGCACGCGCAGGCTGCCGCGCAGGCCCAGGCCCTCGACCAGGTTCACCAGCTCGGCCAGCGGCACCAGGCGGTCGCCCTCGACGGCCACCACCAGCGTCGGCACCGCCACCGCGGCCGGATCGACGCGGTGCAGGTCGATGGACTCGGACAGGCGCAGGTAGGCGTTGACCGGGGTGCGGGCGACGTACTGCGCGCCGGCGGCGTCGAGGTAGTCCTCGGCGGCCACGCGCACGCGGCCGTTGACCACCTCCGGCGCGGCGTCGAAGCGCTCGCCGAATTCCTCCGGGGTGCGGTAGCTGAGCATCGCGAACTGTCGGGCCAACGCCAGGCCATGCTGCTCGGCGCACTGCAACTGCCCCAGCGCCACTGCGCGCCGCTGCAGCGCGCGCCAAGCGGCGGCATAGGGGTGGGCGCGGTGGGCGCCGCTGACGGCGACCAGCTTCTGCAGCCGCGCCGGATGCCGGATCGCCAGCTGCAGGCCGACCAGCGCGCCGTAGGAATAGCCGACATAGCCCTGCAGCCGCTCGATCTCCAGCACGTCCAGCAGCGCGGCGATCGCGTCGGCCTGGTCGGCGGTGTCGATCGGCACGTCCAGCGAGCCGTCGGCGCCGAGGAAGTCGAAGGCGAGGATGCGCCGTGCGGCCGGGTCCAGCGCCCGCCCCGGGCCGACCAGGCCCTCGGCCCAGCCCTTCTCCTGGAACGTGGCGTTGGCCGCGACGTGGCGATGGGCGGAGATGCCGCCGGCCACGAACACCACCGGTGCCCCCGCCGCTCCCGCCAGCTCGTAGCGCAGGCGCAGCCGCTGCACCCCGGCGTGCCGCATCGGCAGGCTCACCTCGAACTCGCCGCGCACGGCGACCGGGCCATCGACATCGGCGATGGCGTAGCGACAGTGGCTTGGGGATTCGGCGGAAGCGGCGGCTGTGTTCACGAGACTCATGGCGGTGTCCGGGGAGCGGAAAACGGCCATCGAGCTTCGCGGAGCTCGCGTTCGACGTGCGAAGGCACGGATCGAACCATCTTTCGGCGGACGCGCAGTCCCCGCAGGATTTGGCACCTACGCGGTCGCTTGCGCTTCCGCGGGCTGCCCCGGCATCAAAGGGCCTGTCCCTCCGCCGGTCTCGATGGTGCGTGCACGATGCCACCGGCGCATGCGGATGTCAATCGCTTTATTCGGATGAAGCGATGGAACTCAACTGAAACCATTCCCGCGATAATCCGTGCCGGCCCCACCGGACGATCCGCACCTTGCCCATCGAACGCCGCGCAATCACCGCATGCGCATCCGGCACCCGCCTGGCCGCGACGATGCTGGCCGTGCTGCTGGCGGCCAAAGGCGGTCCGGCATCGGCGCAGGCCGCGCCGGCCGGCGTCGCGCCCATCGCGCAACTGCGGCTGCAACGCGAGGCCGGCCACTACGTCGCCCGCGCCGACAACCGCCTGCAGGGGCCGATCGAGGTCGAGCTGCGCTACCGCCAGGCCGACAATGTCGCCGCCGCGCCCCGGCTGCCCGCGCGCACCGTGGTCCCGGCCGGCGGCAGCGTGGTGGTGGCGCGCTTCTATCCCGCCGATGCCCGCCAGGGCGAAGAACTGGCGCTGTCGCTGGACGCGCTTCCTGGCGACCCGCGTGCCCGCGCCCGCGAGGCGGTCTACCGCCTGCCGTTCGCGCGGCCGCAGGTACGCGTGGACCAGGCCTTCGGCGGCAGCCACAGCCACACCGACGCGCAGAACCACTACGCCGTGGACTTCGCCCTGCCCGAAGCCACGCCGGTGCTGGCCGCGCGCCGCGGCACGGTGATGCAGGTCGAGCAGGACGCGCGCGCCGGCGGCGGGCAGGCGGCCAACCTCGTCCGCATCCTCCACGAGGACGGCAGCATGGCGGTCTATGCACATCTGCAGCACGCCAGTGCGCAGGTACGGCCCGGCCAGGTGGTCGATGCCGGGCAGCCGCTGGCGCTGTCGGGCAACACCGGCCAGAGCAGCGCGCCGCACCTGCATTTCGCGGTGCAGATCAACCGCGGCATGCGCCTGGTCTCGATCCCGTTCCGCATGCAGGGTCCGTCGGGCGAGCTGCGATTCCCGCGATCGGACTGAACCGGACGGCCATGGCCGGCATGGCGTGCCGCTATAATCCGCGCCTTCCCTTTTCCTGCCAGCGCCCCACCGGGCGCCGCTTTCCATGTCCGAAGTCGCAACCGAAGCCGCGCGCCGCCGCACCTTCGCCATCATCTCCCACCCCGACGCCGGCAAGACCACGCTGACCGAGAAGCTGCTGCTGTTCGGCGGCGCGATCCAGATGGCCGGTTCGGTCAAGGGCCGCAAGGCCGCGCGCCACGCCACCTCGGACTGGATGGCGCTGGAGAAGGAGCGCGGCATCTCGGTCACCTCCTCGGTGATGCAGTTCCCCTACGAGGGCAAGGTGGTCAACCTGCTCGACACCCCCGGCCACGCCGACTTCGGCGAGGACACCTACCGCGTGCTCACCGCGGTGGACTCGGCGCTGATGGTGATCGACGTGGCCAAGGGCGTGGAGGAACGCACCATCAAGCTGATGGAGGTATGCCGCCTGCGCGACACCCCGATCATGACCTTCGTCAACAAGCTCGACCGCGAGGGCCGCGAGCCGATCGAGCTGCTCGACGAGGTGGAAAGCGTGCTCGGCATCGCCTGCGCGCCGGTGACCTGGCCGATCGGCATGGGCCAGCGCCTGAAGGGCGTGGTCCACCTGATCTCCGGCGAGGTCCACCTGTACGAGCAGGGCCGCAACTTCACCCGCCAGGATTCGACCATCTTCGCCTCGATCGACGATCCGGCGCTGGAAGCGCGCATCGGCGCGCAGATGCTGGCCGAGCTGCGCGAGGAACTGGAGCTGGTGCAGGGCGCCAGCCAGCCGTTCGACCCGGCCGAGTACCTGGCCGGCCGGCAGACGCCGGTGTTCTTCGGCTCGGCGGTCAACAACTTCGGCGTGCAGCCGCTGCTGGACTTCTTCGTCGCTCACGCACCGCCGCCGCAGCCGCATGCCACCACCACCCGCATCGTGCAGCCGCAGGAAGCAAGGCTCACCGGCTTCGTGTTCAAGATCCAGGCCAACATGGACCCGCAGCACCGCGACCGGGTGGCGTTCATGCGCGTGTGCTCGGGCAAGTTCGTCGCCGGCATGAAGGCCTTCCACGTGCGCACCGGCAAGGAAGTGAAGCTGGCCAACGCGCTGACCTTCATGGCCTCGGACCGCGAGATCGCCGAGGCCGCCTTCCCCGGCGACGTCATCGGCATCCACAACCACGGCACCATCTCCATCGGCGACACCTTCACCGAGGGCGAGGCGATCAGCTTCACCGGCATCCCCAACTTCGCCCCGGAACTGTTCCGCCGCGCGCGCCTGCGCGACCCGCTCAAGCTCAAGCAGCTGCAGAAGGGCCTGGCGCAGCTGTCGGAAGAAGGCGCCACCCAGTTCTTCCGCCCGCTGATGAGCAACGACCTGATCCTGGGCGCGGTCGGCGTGCTGCAGTTCGACGTGGTCGCCTACCGGCTCAAGGACGAGTACGGCGTGGACGCCAGCTTCGAACCGGTGAGCGTGGCCACCGCGCGCTGGGTCCATTGCGACGACGCCCGCAAGCTGGAGGAGTTCCGCGAGAAGAACGCGATGAACCTGGGCATCGACGCCGCCGGCGGGCTGGTCTACCTGGCGCCGACCCGGGTCAACCTGCAGCTAGCGCAGGAACGCGCGCCCGACGTGCGGTTCCACGCCACCCGCGAGCACGCCCAGAGCGTCGGCGGCGATTGACCCGGCCCGGTCGCATCCCGGGTCGGCGGCTGCTTCTTCGCCCCCGCAATGAGGAATAGGCGCTCCCTTCTCCCGCTTGCAGGAGAGGGAGAATCCCGGGAATCCAAGGCGATGAAGAGACGGACGCGGCGGGCCGACGGGCGCCCACCTCTCCGACTGCCAGTTGAATGCGCGACCGGGCGGGCCAGCCCCATCGATGCGAACCGCTCGCAATTGGGGTAACTTCCGCGGCATGGACGCCAACGCCTCCCCTTCGGCCGACTTCCGCGACGAACTGGCCAGTGCGCTCACACATGGCCTGGGCGCGGTCGCCGCGCTGGCCGGCGGAGCCGTGCTGATCACGCTTTCGGCGATCCACGGCGATGGCTGGCAGCTGGGCACCTCCATCGTCTTCAGCGTCACCCTGCTGCTGCTGTACGTGGCCTCCACGCTGTACCACGCGATCCCGCACCCCGGCGCCAAGGCGCGGCTGCAGGTGTTCGATCATTGCTGCATCTACCTGCTGATCGCCGGCACCTATACCCCGTTCCTGCTGGTTTCCCTGCGCGGCCCCTGGGGCTGGAGCCTGTTCGCCGCGATCTGGGCGATAGCGGTGGCCGGCGTGACCTTCAAGCTGTTCTACACCGGCCGCTTCAAGCTGCTGTCCACCCTGCTCTACCTCGCCATGGGCTGGCTGATCGTGGTCGCGATCGCGCCGCTGCTGCGGTCGGTGGACGGCTGGACCCTGGGCTGGCTGCTGGCCGGCGGCGTGTTCTATACGCTGGGCACCTACTTCTACCAGCGCGACTCGATCCGCTACTTCCACGCGATCTGGCACCTGTTCGTGCTGGGCGGGAGCGTGTGCCACTTCGTGGCGGTGACCTCGCAGGTGCTGTGAAGGCCCCCATAGCGAGTTTTTCTCGCGGCCTGCACAGCTGACCCCCAACGATGGGGCGCATGACCGACGCTCCCTCTCCAGCCAATGCCCCGCAGCCGGCTTCGCGCCGGCCCCGCACCTGGATGATCGTGCTGGCGGTGATCGCCATCGTGGTGATCGTCTTCGTCGCGTTGTTCGACTGGAACTGGTTCAAGGGGCCGGTCGAGCGCGCCGTGCAGGCCAAGACCGGGCGCGAACTGCGCATCGACGGCGACCTGGACGTGGACCTGGGACGGGTCAGCACCATCCGCGCCGACAAGGTGGCCTTCGCCAATGCCGACTGGGGCAGCCGTCCGCAGATGGCAGCCGCGGAACGCATCGAGATCGACCTGGCGGTGTTCCCGCTGCTGCGCGGTCAGGTGCGCATCCCCGAGATCCGCCTGTTCCAGCCGGACGTGTTGCTGGAAACCGGCGGCTCCGGCGACCAGGGCAACTGGGTGTTCGACAACGGCGGCGGCGGTGGCACGCTGCCGGTGCTGCAGCGCCTGCTGATCCGGCAGGGACGCATGCAGTTCATCGACAAGGCCGGACGCACCGACATCGACGTCAGCGTCAACAGCGCCGACTCCCGCACCGACAG
The DNA here is from genome assembly GCF_021168555.1 of Stenotrophomonas sp. MMGLT7. Taxonomy (GTDB): domain Bacteria; phylum Pseudomonadota; class Gammaproteobacteria; order Xanthomonadales; family Xanthomonadaceae; genus MMGLT7. Next base: position 46,136 of record NZ_JAJOZS010000017.1, read on the forward strand.
CGACGCCGCGCCGCCGATCACCGTGGACGGCAGCGGCCGCTGGAAGGGCAATCCCTTCACCCTGAAGGGCAGCACCGCCTCCCCGATGGAACTGAGCCAGAGCGAACACCCTTTCCGCATCGACCTGCGCGGCAGCGCCGGCGGCACCCGCGCGCATGTGCGCGGCACGCTGACCAATCCGTTCCAGTTCCGCGTGTTCGACCTGCAGATGGCCCTGGCCGGCCAGGACATGGCCGACCTGTATCCCTTGATCGGCATCGCCATCCCCTCCACGCCGCCCTACCAGTTCGATGGCCGGCTGCGGCGCGAGAACACGCTGTGGCACTACGACAAGTTCAGCGGCCGCGCCGGCGACAGCGACCTGTCCGGCAACGTCAGCGTCGAGACTGCCGGCAAGCGGCCGCTCCTGCGTGCCGAGCTGGTATCGCGCAAGCTCGATTTCGACGACCTGGCCGGCTTCGTCGGCGCGCCGCCCAGCACGGACGCGAACGAGACCGCCAATGCCGAGCAGAAGGCGGAGGCCGCGCGCCTGGCGGCCAGCGCGAAGATCCTGCCGCAGCATCCCTACGACCTGTCCCGGCTGCGCTCCATGGACGCGGACGTACGCTGGAAGGCGCAGCGCATCGACGCCCCCAAGCTGCCGCTGGACAACATGGACGCGCACCTCAAGCTCGACGACGGCCTGCTGGTGCTCGATCCGCTCGATTTCGGCGTGGCCGGCGGCAACATCCGCTCGGTGATCCACATGGATGCGCGCAAGCAGGTCATCGCCACCCGCGCCCAGATCGCGGTGCGGCGCATGCAGCTGGGGCAGCTGTTCCCGGACGCGGAGCTGGCCAAGCAGGCCTCCGGCGGCATCGGCGGCGACATCGCCATCAGCGGCAACGGCAACTCCATCGCCGCCATGCTCGGCAGCGCCAATGGCGACATTGGCCTGGGTATCGGCCGCGGCCACGTCGGCAACCTGATCATGGAACTGGCCGGGCTGGATATCGCCGAGTCGCTCAAGTACCTGGTCACCGGCGATCGCCAGATCCCGCTGCGCTGCGCGTTCGGCGACTTCGCCGTCAAGGACGGGGTGATGACCACGCGCGCGCTGGCCTTCGACACCACCGACACCCTGATCGTCGGCGAGGGCCAGGTCAGCCTGAAGGACGAGACCCTCGACCTGCTGCTCAAGCCCCGTCCCAAGGACCGCAGCATCCTGGCCCTGCGCTCGCCGCTGCGCATCGGCGGGACCTTCAAGGACCCGTCGTTCCGCCCGGACATGAAGGCGCTGGGCGTGCGCGGCGCGTTCGCCGTCGCGCTGGCCACCATCGCCCCTCCCGCGGCGCTGCTGGCGACCATCGAGACCGGGCCGGGCAAGGACAGCGACTGCGGCGGCCACTACGCCAAGTGACGTCGCATCCGGTTCCGCGCGGTGCCCCGGCTGGCGCACGCCGGGCCTAGGCCGGTCCCCAGGCAGGGCAAGGCCGAAGGCCGACCTCCATGCCCGGGGCACCGTGCTCCGCCGGTTCCCGGGTGCGCTCCGCCCGCTTACCCGGGCCACGCGACCCGGCCTCTACGAGGCGATGTAGCGCTGCAGGTGATCCAGCTCCTGCTGCTGTTCCTCGATGATCGCCTTGACCAGGTCGCCGATCGAGACCACCCCGATCACCTCGCCGGCCTCGACCACCGGCAGGTGGCGGATGCGATTGTCGGTCATCAGCCGCATGCAGCTATCCGCACTGTGATCCGGCGTCACCGTGACCACCTCTGAGGTCATGATCTCGCGCACCCATGTGGTGGCCGAGGAACGCTCGCGCAGCACCACCTTGCGTGCGTAGTCGCGCTCGGAAAGGATGCCGGCCAAGCGCCGGCCGTGCATCACCAGCACCGCACCGACGCCCTTTTCGGCCATCAACCGGATGGCCTCGATCACGGCGGCGTCGGGAGCCACCGCGTAGACATCAGTGATCTTCTTTGCCGCCAACAACTGCCGTACCGTGGACATGCTCGTGTCCTCCTGCGCCGGGTTGCGTCGCGGAGGATACCTTCGCCGCCGGCTGCCAGGTGTCAACGAGGTACAGCGGCCGCTGCTTGGACTCCACGTACAGCCGCCCCAGGTACTCGCCGATCATGCCCAGCGCGATCAGCTGTACCCCGCCCAGGAACAGGATCACCGCCATCATCGTCGGCCAGCCGGCGACCCGGTCGCCCCACACCGCGGCCTTGAACAGGATCCAGGCGGCATAGGCGAACGCGAGCAGCGCCGTGGCCAGCCCCAGGTAGGTCGCCACCCGCAGCGGCGCCGTCGAGAAACTGGTGACGCCTTCCAGTGCGAAGTTCCACAGCCGCCACACGCTGAACTTGCTGGCACCGGCCAGCCGCGGCTGGCGCCGGTAGGCAAGCGCGTGCTGGCGGAATCCCACCCAGCCGAACAGTCCCTTCATGAACCGGTGCCGCTCGCGCAACTGCCGCAGCGCCGCCAGCGCCTCCGCCGACAGCAGGCGGAAATCGCCGGTGTCGGCGGGAATCGGCGTCTTCGACAGCCGCCCGATGACCCGGTAGAACAATGCCGCGGTGCCGCGCCTGAACCAGCCATCGCCTTCGCGGGCGACGCGCGTGCCATGGACGTTGTCGTAGCCGGCCCGCCAGTACTCGACGAACTGCGGAATCAGCTCCGGCGGATCCTGGCCGTCGGCATCCAGGATCAGCGCCGCCCCCTCCTCGACCAGGTCCAGCCCCGCCGTCAGCGCGGCCTCCTTGCCGAAGTTGCGCGACAGCCGCAGGCCGGCCACCGAGGGATCGCCGCCGGCGAGCGCGCGGATCGCCTCCCAGGTGCCGTCGACGCTGCCGTCGTCGACATACAGAACGCCTGCCTCGATGTCCGGCAGCCGCGCGAGCGCATCGACGATGCGCGGATGCAGCAGGGGCAGGCTGGCGGCCTCGTTGCAGGCGGCGACCACGACGGTGAGCCGGCGCCGCTCCCCGCACCGAGGCTCCGCTCCGGGCTGCTGGATGCGATCCACCTCGCTCATCGGTCAGCGCCCCTGCTGCAGGTAGGCCGGCCCGCCGAGCTGGCGCGCCTGGCGCTGGATCCATGCCGCGCGGCGCTGCACGTACGGTCCTGGGCGGCGCGCATCGTAGCGGCGCGGCGAAGGCAGCACCGCCGCCAGCAGCGCGCTCTCGCCAGGCGTCAACCGCGACGCGTCCTTGTTCCAGAACTGCCGCGCCGCCGCCTGCGCGCCATAGATGCCGTCGCCGAACTCGGCCACGTTGGCATAGACCTCAAGGATCCGCTGTTTCGGCCACACCAGCTCGATCAGCAGCGTGTACCACGCCTCCAGCGCCTTGCGCAGCCAGCTTCGCCCCTGCCACAGGAACACGTTCTTGGCGACCTGCTGGCTGATCGTGCTGGCCCCGCGCAGGCGGCCGCCCTGGGCATTGTGCCGCTGCGCCGTCTCGATCGCCTTCAGGTCGAAACCGTGGTGGAAGGGAAACTGCTGGTCCTCGGCCGCCACCATCGAGATCGGCAGGCTCGGAGCGATGCGGTCGAGGTCACGCCACTGCTGGTGGACGCGGAATCCCCAGTCGCCCTCGCCCCACGCCTCGACATAGCGCCCGATCATCATCGCCGACAGCGGCGGATCGACGAAGCGCAGGACGACCACCTGCAGCAGCGTCGCCGCCGCGAACAGCAGCGGCAGCGGAAGCAGCCAGCGCAACCAGCGCCGGCCGCGCCGCCCCGGCTTGTGGATTTCACCGTCCATCCCCATCTCGGTCATGTCTGAAAGCCCTGGTATGCCGCAGCCATTATCCGGCAGCGTACGGGCTTTGGTTCCCTTCCTCACTGGCCCAAGCATGAAAGACCACGATCAGCTGCAGCGCTTCCTGCTGCCCGACGCCGGCGTCCGCGGCATCCATGTAGACCTGCACGACACCTGGACCGGACTGCTGTCTCACGCCGCCTACCCGCCCGCGATACAGGAACTGCTGGGCGAGGCCTGCGCTGCCGCCAGCCTGTTCACCGGGCACACCAAGATCGACGGCCGTCTCTCGGTGCAGATCCGCAGCCGCCATCCCGGCCTGCGCACCCTGTTCGCCGAATGCACGGCCGCCGGCACCGTGCGCGGCATCGTGCAGGGCGGCGACGAAGCCCCCCTGCCGCGCGACCTGCGGCAGCTGGGCGAGGATGCGCTGCTGGCCATCACCATCGAGAACCCGGGCCTGGACCCGCGCGAACCCCAGCGCTACCAGAGCCTGGTGGCGCTGGACTCGACCACCCTGGGCGAGGCGTTCGAGAACTACTTCCGCCAGTCCGAGCAGTTGCCCACTCGGCTGCTGCTCGCCGCCGACGGCCAGCGCGCCACCGGCCTGCTGCTGCAGAAGCTGCCCGGCGATGGCGGCGATGCAGACGGCTGGAACCGCGCCTGCGCCCTGTTCGACACCCTGGGCGAGAAGGAACTGCTGGAACTGCCCGGCTCCCGGCTCGTACACCGGCTCTTCCATGAAGAATCGCCGCAGGTGCTGGGCGGCCGTCCGCTGGCGTTCGGCTGCTCGTGCTCGCGCGAGCGCGTGGCCGCCATGCTGCAGTCGCTGGGCGAGGACGAAGCCCGCGCGGCGGCCGCCGCTACCGGTGCGGTCGAGGTCCGCTGCGAATTCTGCGGCCAGCGCTACGACTTCCCGCTGTCCGAGCTCCCTGCCCTGTTCTCGCAGCCGGCTGCCGCGCACCCGGCCCCGGAGCACCTGCAGTGAGCCATCGCCTTCACGTTGGGCGAATGAAGGCTTGTTAAATATTCATAAAAGACCTAGCATCCTGCCTGTCCCCATCGGGAACTTCCGTGGGGCGTTACCGGTCTGAATCCGACGATGAACCCGTGCCTGCGCCTTTCCTTAGCCCTCGCGATCGCCCTAGGCGTGGCGGCGGGCGCGCACGCGCAGAGCAAGGCCGGTTCTTCGACCGTACTGCCGGTATGGAACAACGACGGCAAGGTCGAGGCCCTGCTGTACCTGGAGCCGACCGGCGAGCAGAAGGCCGGCGCACGCTGGCACTTCGGCCGCAACTCGCTGGACGCCGCCTTCGGCCTGTCCACCGGCGACTCCCTCGGGTTGCTGTGCAACAGTTCGCGCGGCACCAGCATCAGCGGGCTGGCCAGCCACTGCATGCTGGCGACCCTCGGCGATGAGGACACCGCCCCCTCGGCACGGCGCCTTTCCGCCGGCGTAGGCTTCAATCGTCCCGGCGGCAGCGTGTCGCTGTCCGCCGGCACCGGGCAGGACACCCTCCCCGCCTGGCTGAACAGCAACGTCAAGTCGCCGGCCTCGAGGATGGAGCAGAACGACCTCACCGTGTTCGGCCAGAAGAACATCGGCGCGGAAGGATTCGTCTCGATCGGCGGCACCTACGCCCGCGCGCGCCTGGTACCGATCGCCGATGCGGCGCCGGCCGTGGTCGACCGCTGGGACAACAAGAGCCTCAGCATCGGCGGCGGCTACGGCTCCTTCAGCGCCAACATCATCGGCCGCGTCGTCGATGCCCCCGGCCAATCCCGCTGGGAAGGCCTGGGCCTGGGCCTCACCTGGCGCACCCCCTGGAGCGGCCAGCTTACCGTCGGCGCCGAGAACGTGATCAGCCGCGGCAAGAACCCGTTCGCGCCGAACAATGGCAGCACGGACGAGGGAACGGTGCCGTACGTCAGGTACGAGCAGGATCTTTGAAGTTCCTGATTTGCGTGAAGGCACGCCAACGCACTTGCAAGGCGCTTTTTTTGTAACACTTACTCCGCCACTGAAATACAAAGCGACCTCGACGCCTTCCTGCGCTATGGACACCCTGCCGTCCATCGTCCACGAACCCGAGGAAACAATCGAATTCGAAGTTGAGAAAACTCCTCTTCTCGGGAGCTTTCCCGCCCCGCCCCCTAGCCACTGCGTACATATCGCGCCAGCGCAGTTCCCGGCCAACCACCGCGTCAATCTCCACGACAACGCAGCATCTTTCAAATCCGGATTTTATCAATAATTACCGGTGTGGCCCAGCAAGGGCAGATCACTCCAGGTCAAGCTCCCTTCTCGCGAATCAGTAAAAACCCGATAAAAATAAAGGGGCCACCCAAAGGCGGCCCCTCTTCGTGCAGCTGTAAAACTCTCTTACCAGTCGTATTGCAGCTGGAAGCGAACGTAGCGCGGGGTACTGAAATACTTCGGCTGTCCGTAATTGTTGTATACACGGGTAGACGCGCCGCTATAGGAATATGCAGCCTCATAGACCTGTGTGGCTTCAATCTGGTTGAACAGGTTGAATACACTTACTTGGGCACTCAGGCCGGGCAGCCAACTCGGACGATAGGTGACATTCGGGCTGACCGTGATAAGCCAAGGTGTGCGACCTGCGGAACCAACCTTGCTGGGCACATCGTCACTAGCACGATCGGAGCCTGTGACGATATCACCATAGTCGCAGACATGGAACACACCCGCATAGCCGTACTCTGTGTCATAACTACCAACACCGCCGCCCAAGCAAGACTTCGGAGAACCCGATTGTGCCAGAATGTTCAGACCGACTTCCCACTCGTCGGAAAACTTATAGCCACCATAGAGTTTGAGGCTGTGTCGGTGATCATTAAATAGATAACCATCAGCACCGTACATCAACTCTTTGAAGTCGAAATCCGAAGTAGTGCCGGTGTCATCCTGCCCATTAGTGCTCTTGATTAGGCCTTCATAGTTGCCATCCAGCTTGGACCAAGTGTAAGAAGCACTCACGTACCACCTGTCAGTATTCTTGTCGGCACTGAGTGTGACAGCTTTGTAGTTACGCTTTGCTTTCGGACCGAGATCGCTGCCTGGAACCGTGATGGTATCTGCAGTGCCGTTGCCATCAACATCCATGGTCACGGTCAGATCTTGTCCGGGATTGAACAGATAGCAGCCCGGCAGACCCGAGGCGATGTTCCATTCATCTCCCCAATTAGACAGATCGTATCCCGCAGCGCTGGCTACGTTGTAGATCGCACGCGTATCGCAAGTGTCGTCGATAGCATTGTGAACCTTGCGATAAGTTGCCTTGATGCCCAGTGTCCAGCCATCCAAGAACGTATTGTCCGAAGACAACAACTGCTGATAGCCCAGGATTGCTTCATCGGCGGTATACGGCTTCAGTCCCTTAGAAGCTACTGCACGTGGATCCGGCGTGCTGCCGTCCTCACCGTTGTATACCTGATCATATGCACCATCAGCGTAGGAACCAGTGGGCGTCGGAACCTTCGTTACCGGGTCCAACGTTCCATCATAAGTGTAATAGGTGTCCGTAAAGTACGAAGCAGATGCCGCGCGCAGGGCAACATTGGCTGCGATTGGCAGCGAGTAGCGGCCTACTGAGCCATAGATCTTGCTGCTGCCATCACCCAAGACATCCCACGTGAAACCGACGCGGGGCTGCCAGATATTGTCCTGTTTGATGAAAGTTGCACCGCTGCCGTTCTTGTTCTCGAAGCTATCGTTGCGAATGCCCAAGTACAACATAAAGTTGTCTGTGATGTTCCAGTTGTCCTCGATGTACCAGGACTTTTGGTCCACCTGGATGGAGCCACCTGTCAGGTAGCGAACCACGTCATAGACGTTGGCATTGGGATCGCCAAGCTCACCTCCATCAACATCATCACCCGTACCATTGATGTAGTAGACAAACTGGGCATCGCCTTGCTTCGACTTCCACTTTTCGTCGCTGTAGCCAAACGAGACCTTGTGATCACCGAGCTGCCATTCGAAATCAATGCGACCGGCATCACGCTGGTTCATTCCGTTCGAAATAGGAGTAGTAGCGATCGTGCTGCAGCCAATGATGCTTCCATAAGTAGGGCTGGCAGGATTGTAGTCAAGCACATACGGGCAGGTGGGGCCATCGCCGAATACATTGCCGTCGTACTTGTTCACCACACCAGCGGCATTGACGCTGTAGTACTCGTTTTTGTTGTGCATCTCACCGTACTGCAAGGCCATGGTGAGATTGTCGGTGAGGTAGCTAGTCCACTTGAAGATGCCGGTATGGCCACCGTTCTTCAGAACCTCAGTGTTCGAAAATGCGGTCTTGTTCGGCCTTGCATCACCATCGATGCTATCGAATGCCGCATTGTAGTTTTGGTACTCGGTACGACGGTTGTTGCTAAACCCGGTGAATTCCAAATGATTGCTATCATTCAGATACCAATCCAGCTTAAGCAGGTAGTACGGCATCTTCGCACTGGAATCGTAGGCCGTCGTGCTACGCGTGGTCGACATGGCTGCGGGATAGTTCGCGTAACCACTCGTGCGAGTACCGAAGGATGTGGAATCACTGTCGCTCAGTGAAGCCAAAGCGAATACGAAGAGCTTGTCCTGGATTAACGGACCACCAGCCCAGATGCTGTATACACTGGAATCGGATTCATTGTTCTTGTAAGAACGAAAAACGTCACCATTGTTCAGCTTAACGTTGTCAGGTTGTTCGCGCAGGGCATCTGGTGCATATGTCCAGCTTGCACCGCCTTTCCACTCGTTAGTGCCGCGCTTGACGTTGACGCTGGTCACGCCACCCGTGGAGAAGCCGTAGCGAGCACCATAACCACCTGTTTGTACATCCAGCTGATCAATGGCTTGATAAGGGACCTCGCTGAAAGACAGGTTGTCATACAGGTTGGTGACATTGAATCCATTGATGTAATAGCTGTTTTCGGCCGCCGATGCACCACCAAACGAAGCATTGCCGAAATATCCACTACTGGAAACGGTTCCCGGAGTCAGAAGGGAAACGCTGGTGACGTCACGGGCGACAGGCAGCGTATTCAGCTGCTCAGCCGTAAAGGTGGTGCGAGTTTGAGTGCTGCTCAGGTCAATACTACTTAGGGCGCCACCACGCACAGTGATGGTTTCAAGGCTTGTCGCATCGACGAAATTTGCGGTGCTGGACTGTCCGGCGATAACGGTGACCGTAGTCGTCTGGCCTCCAGCTGATACCTCGTACTGACCGGTAGGTAACGAAGGAACGCGGAATCTACCATCGGCTCCCGCCGTGACTTCGCGAGTGACACCGGAGTTGAGGCTCTTGATGACTACTTTTTCCCCAGCAGCAGTGCTGGCTGTACCGACAATATCGCCCGAGGTGCTTTGAGCATGCACGGCCCCCTGTGCCAATGCTGCTCCAAGCAGGACCGCCAAGGCGGTCCGCCGCAAAGCACGCGGATGCTTACGATTACTCATTATCTCTCTCCAGGTTGGAATAACTACGATTCAGATCCAATGCCGACCCATGGCCGAACTAAATCTGAAACGTAAATATGCAAAAGATCTGAAAGATCCAGGACAGACAAGGCTCGAGCATCAGTGGCGACATAGCCTTGGTAGTGTTGCGGGGGCAGCAACGATACCGGCTAGGCCAACGGCGCCTGCCGCCAGGCCATAGCGCACAGCGCCGCTGAGCAGATTTCGGTTCAAGTTCATTACTCTCTCTCTCCAATCGATGTGGACCAATGCAGTCCGACAAGGGGCCGTAGCTTCTCGCCGGTCATTAGGTGCCAAGGCGAACGCAATCGCGCCCAAAGACCCTGGCTGTTTTCGACCTTAGCAATTCCTTAACGAACGTGCAACAGCGTGTGACCGTTAGGGCGGCGCATTGGCCAAAGCACGACTTGGGTGTACACCAATCCCCGTTAAAAGGCATTTAAAATCAATAAGATAGATTGAGATTGGCGCTTTGGGTCATTGCGGTCGGGCAATTCGCACCCGCGCAGCTTGCGGGTAGCTTCACGGGTACCTTCACACAGCAGGAAAAAGTTACCCGCCATGCCGCTGACCGAGACCCTGATCCGCAAGACCCGTCCACTGACCAAGCCGCTCAAGCTGTCGGACGGGGGAGGACTGCATCTGCTAGTGAACGTGAATGGAGGGCGTTGGTGGCGCTTCCGCTACAGGATCGGCGGCAAGGAGAAGATGCTTTCGCTGGGCGTCTATCCGGACGTGCCTTTGAAGCTTGCACGCCAACGCCGGGATGATGCGCGTCGACTCGTCTCACAGGGCGTCGACCCCAGCATGGAGCGCAGGGCCCAGAAGGCATCAAGGCATCAAGGAGCGTCGTTCGAAGCCGTGGCCCGGGAATGGCATTGCCAGAAGTCCGCACGATGGAGCGCGGGATACGCTTCGTCCTTGTCGAAGTGGTTCGAGAAGGATGTTTTTCCCCTGATCGGTCAATTGCCTGTCGAGGAGGTCACTGCACAGCAGTTGCTGGCACTGCTCAGGGCCGTGGAAGCGCGTGCTGCCGTGAGCACGGCTCACCGTATCGGACAGCTTTGCGGCCAGGTGTTTCGCTATGCAATCGCCACTGGGCGAGCCAAGAGCGATCCTTCCAGAGATCTGCGCGGCGCCTTGCGCCCAGTCAGAGTGAGTCATCGCGCGGCGATCACCGAACCCGAGCGGGTTGGTGGGCTCTTGCGGGCCATCGACACCTATCCGGGGCAATTTGTTACCCGCTGTGCCTTGCAGCTGGCTTGCTTGTTGTTTGTGCGCCCCGGTGAGCTGCGCAAGGCAGAGTGGAAGGAGTTCGACTTCCTTCGTTCGCAATGGCGCATACCTGCGTGGCGGATGAAGATGAGGACTCAACACACGGTTCCTCTATCCCGACAGGCACTACAGGTGCTGATGGCCTTGCGACCGCTGACCGGAGATGGCAGGTACGTCTTCCCTTCCATCCGTAGCAGGCTGCGTCCGATGTCGGAAAGCACCCTCAATGCAGCACTGAGGCGGCTTGACTATGAAAAGGAAGACATGACGAGTCATGGCTTCCGTGCGATGGCATCGACTCTGCTGCACGAGCAAGGATGGTCTTCAGATGTGATCGAGCGGCAGCTTGCGCATATCGAGCGCAACAAGATCAAGGCCGCCTACAACCATGCGGGCTATCTCGGCGAGCGGAACAGGATGATGCAGGAATGGGCCGACTACCTTGATTGGCTTAGACGCGCTCAGAAGAATGCTGCTCCGTATACCGGGAGCGCCCTGCAGGCCATGTCTCCTCAAGCTGGATAGACCACGGGCTAAGGACATAACAAACCGGCGAAGGGGTTACAGAAAGCATCCTTTCGCTTGGGTAAGAGTGTGGGTAACACACCGACTCAGACAGAAAGAAGCTGCATAGATAGGCAACATGCGGTTGCTGCCCCCGCAACCGCATTCGCGCAGGAAGCAGGCAGCGACCCGACCAATCTTGACCGGATTGAGGTCACTGGATCTCGACTGAAGCGCGCTGAAGTCGAGGACGCAAATCCCGTAACCGTCATCGACCGCGTTCAGTTGGAGCGCAGTGGTGACCTGTCGGTCGCCGATTTCCTGCGTAATGCCGTGTACAACAGCTATGGCTCGACCGTACAGGAATCCGGCTCAAGCCTCGGCTCCAGCGCAACAATCAACTTGCGCGGCCTGGGCAGCGCATACACATTGGTGCTGATCGACGGTCGCAGGGTCACCAGTTCTCCGGGGCTGGATGGCGCCGCACAGAACATCAACTTCATTCCGACCGCTGCGGTGGAGCGCATCGAGGTTCTCCGCGAGGGCGCAGGCGCCGTCTACGGCTCGGACGCCATCGGTGGCGTGGTCAACATCATCCTGCGCAAGGATTATGAAGGTGGGCAAGTGAGTCTGGCCTACGACAACCCTGAATACGGGCGTGAAGGCCGCCAGGCCTCCGGTGTACTGGGCATCAGTTCGGATCGCGGCAACGTGACCGTGATCGTCGACCATCAGGAACGCGGCATCATGTACAATCGTGAAATCCGCGATAAGATCCCCGCCGACTGGTGGGCTGACGGCGCCAGTGTGTTTACGTCCTCGGCGAACTTCCTCAGTAGCACCGGCCGTGGCGTGCTGTCGTATCCAGACGCGGGCATTGTCGACCCGAACAACATCGAAGTGGCACCTGGCGTCTATCGCTTCGACCACGGCGTCACTTCGGCTTCCGAAGCCTCTCTTGAGCGCGATTCACTGATGGCCAACGGCCATTACCAGCTGACCAACGACATCGAGATGTTCTTCCGTGCCACCAGCGTGGAGACGAAGTCCTTCGGCGTCTACGCCTCTGCTCCGGTGGATACCTATCCAACGATAGCCGCGGACAACCCGTACAATCCCTTCGGCGAAGACGGCACGCTCTACTACCGCTTCACTCCGCTGGGCACTCGTGACACCACCGTCACTGATCGCCTGCGTGAAATCAACTTCGGCTTCCGCGGCAGCAACGATTGGCTGGGCGGCGCCGACTGGGAAGTGGCCGTTGGCCATGGTCGCGTGGTTAGCAACTCGATTGGCGAGAACTACGGCAACGGTGCCATCCTGCAGCAGTTGATCGATTCGGGGGAGTACAACCCCTTTGATCCGAACGATCCCAGCGTCACCGCCGCTGCCCCACTGGTCGGCCACACCGTGTTGATCAACGCCGAGCAACGTGAAGTCAGCGCCGACGGTCACATCAACTTCTACGACGTGTTCAGTTTGCCAGCTGGTTCCGTGCAGGTGGTGACCGGCTTCGAGTACCGCGACAGCCGCCTGGAAGTGAACTATGACGCACAGAGCGTAGCCGGCAACATCTTCGGCTCGGCTGGCGCCAATACTGGTGGTGAGCGCGCCTACAAGGCGGTCTACTTCGAGAGCCTGCTGCCGCTGCTAAGCAATCTTAACCTCACCGTTGCTGGTCGTTACGACGACTACAACGACTTCGGCAGCAAGTTCTCCCCGCATGTAGGTTTGGAATTCCGTCCGGTCGACTCGCTGCTGGTCCGCGGTTCGTGGGGCAAGGGCTTCCGTGCACCGACCCTGACCGACCTGTATGGCACGACTGCCACCAGCAACCTGGCGATCAGTGCCGATGCCTCGCTGAATCCAGCCTATCCGGGCGGTGACGAGGTGGCGGCTCAGGCTTTGGCGGAATACCAGGCACGGACCGGCGACACGTCCTACCAGCCGTATCCCGTCAATCCAACTAGCACCTCCGGCCAGTATCAGTTCCTGCTGGGCTCCAATCCCAATCTGGATGCAGAAGAATCCAAGAGCTGGGGCCTGGGCGTGGTGTGGAACCCGATCGATAGCCTGTCGCTGGCTTTGGACTACTTCGACGTCAAGCTCGACAACGTGATCACTACGTTGCCAGACGGCGTCATCATCCGCAACTATCCGGAACTGGTGACGCGCGGCCCGGACATCATCGCTCCGGACGGCACCGTTTTGCCGGGCGAGATCCGCAACATTGTCGCCACTACAGTCAATGCCGATACCCGACGCATCCGAGGCCTGGAGTTCGAAGCCGACTACACCGTCGACACAGACTACGGCCGGTTCCTGTCGCAATTAAGCTGGAGTCATCGCCTGGAGGACTCGCTGGTTCCGGCAGGCCTGGAGGAGTTGGAACGCAAGGGTGAGTTCGGTCGTCCGGAAGATCGCGGTGCGCTGACTGTCGGCTGGGGCAAGAGTGACTTCGACATCTCGGCTACGGCCAATTATATCGGCAGCAGTGGCGACTCCTCGGATCGGGACAACTACTTCCCGTCCTGGACCACCGTCGATCTGCAGTTGCAGTACAAGGCTCCGTGGAATGCCAAGATCACGCTGGGCGTGCGCAACATCGGCAATCGGTTCCCGCCTATTGTTTACGGCGTGGCCTTCCCGTTCTACGACTACACGCTGTACAACAGTAACGGGCGTACGCCGTACCTGCGCTACGAACAGAACTTCTGATTCCTGGAAGGACGTTTAGGCATCCAGCGGCCCGTACTCTGTACGGGCCGCTTTTTTTAGGTTCTTCACGGATTCCCGGGGAAGGCAGCCTTGATCTTGAGGAAGAAGTAGGCGCTATCGCGATAGCCGTAGGCCATACGCTTGATGACCTTGATCTTGTTATTGATGCCTTCGAGCCGGCCGGTATGCATGCGCCAGCGCACCCGGCTGAGGATGCCGCGCCAGTAGGGCCGCAGGCATTTGGCGAAGTGCATCAAGGCCGGGATCTCGCTCTCATAGGCGTGCCGCAGCCATTGCTTCCAAGCGTCCCGCCAAGCCCATGCCGTGGGTGCATTCCACAGGGCCTTGAGCTGCTCTTTCATCACGTGGACCGTCATCAGGCACTGGTTGGCTTCCAGCACCTCGGCCAGTCGGACCTGATCGGCGTCCTTCAGGTTCGCCGGGTTGCGTAGCAGCAGCCAGTGCGCGCGCTTGACCACCCGCCGGGCCGGCTTGTCATGGCGCAGTTGATTGGCCGCATCCACCCGTACCCGGCTGATCACTTCACGGCCGTACTTGGCGATGACGTGGAACAGGTCATATACCACTCGTGCGTTTGGACAGCACTCGCCCACTTCCCGGTCGAAGGCCGTGTTCATGTCCATGGCCACCGCCTGGATCCGGGCGCAACCGGCCGGCCCCAGGGACTGGAAGAACGGCCGGATGGCCTTGCGGCTACGGCCTTCGCCGATCCACAGCACCCGCAGGGTGTCGGCATCGAGCACCACCGTCGCGTAGCGATGCCCCTTGTAGAGCGCGAACTCGTCCATGATCAGCCGGGTTGGCTCAGCCGCGGGCAACGCTTCAAGCTGAGCCTGCAATCGTCGGGCATCAAGCAGGCGCACCGTGCTCCAGTGCAGTTCAAACAGTTTGGCCACGTGAGCAGTCGGCAGCTTCTGGCACATCCCCGACACCGCCTCGGCCAGCCGTCGGGTCAGGCGCGCGTGGCGCTCCAACCACGCCACCGGCTCCATTCGCGTCCCGCACTGCGGGCATAGGACCCGGCGCAGGGTCACCTGCAGGACGACCGGCTTGCCCAGTAGGGGGATATCGCGGATACGACGCTGAATCTGGTGGTCGCCCACTTGCAGGTCGGCCACACCAAAACCCTCCCAGAACGGGAGGAAGCATTTACCATCTGACATTGGAACGGTGGCTCTCGGTTGGGACGTTTGCTCGCACAAACATCTTCACCGATCCACCGTTCCTTCTGCGAGCGGTTCCACGAACTTCCGTGAAGAACCTTTTTTTATCATGGAGTTGTCCCCCAACAGGCCCCATTCCACAATGAACGGACAGTCCGATACCCACGCCGTCATTCATCCCCTTTATGCAGTCCCATTACTGCAAAGCCAGTTTCCCGATTCGGAACGAATGAATGCCGACTTGGCACGACTGTTCCTGCAATGGGAAGCCCAAGGCGATATCCATCGCGACAGCACGCTACGCGATACTCAGCATGGCATCTTCGAGAGCGACTTCTACCTACATCGACGCAAAGAGACACCAGTACGCATGCTGTTCGACTTCATCCATCAAACGCTGCTGAGCTTCATCCAGGGCATCAATCAGTATCCGCCCGAACAGATGTCCAACCTGGATTTCGACATGCATTCCTGGTTCCACGTAACCCGCAAGGGTGGTTTCCAATGTGCCCATAACCACCCCAACGCCAGTTGGTCGGCGATCTACTGCGTGACCCCAGGAGAGCCGGTATCGCCGCTCGGCGGCTCGGTCCGCTTCCATGACCCACGGACCGGTAGCGACATGTATCGCGACCCTGCCAATGACCATATGCAAATACCCTATCGGCTCGGCTCCTGGCAACTGAACCACAAGGCAGGGCAACTCATCGGTTTTCCCTCCTACCTCCTTCACGAAGTTCTCGCCTACGATGGCGAGCAGCCAAGGATCACTGTGGCCCTCAACGCGTGGACCCGCTGGAAGCGCTGAAGACGGTGCACTCCCCATGAAAGAAGCAGCCCAAGACACAAGCAAAATTCCGCGGGACGATCCGCATGCGTGGTCCAGCCTCTGGCGCGCCGGTGTCCTGCATTCATGCGGCAAAGCGTTTCAAGGCAATTATTCCGGGCCACTGCAAGCCTTCTGGCAACAGCGCTTCGATGCGCTCGGAGATGGCGACCGCATGGTCGACATCGGCACTGGCAACGGTGCGATCCCGCTGCTTGCCAGCCAGAATGCTCGCCGGCGTGGCATCGACTTGGACCTCCACGGCGTGGACATCGCCGACATCGACCCTCCCGCCTGCATATCCGGCGGCCAGGCGATGTATGCAGGCATCCGCTTCCATCCCAGAACCTCGGCACTATCGCTACCATTCGCCGACGCAAGCGTGCATCTGCTTACATCCCAGTACGCCTTGGAATACATGCCTCGCGCGCAAGCCATTCGTGAGGCGCTGCGGGTCATGGGATACGATGGAGCAGCAGCATTCGTACTGCACAGCGACGATTCGATCATTTCCGCTACGCTGTCGCCGCAGTTACGGGGATTGGATTGGCTGTTCGGACAAAGCGAGTTGCTTGCCCGCACACGGCAACTGATCGCCCATCACACTATGAAGTCCCAGCCCCCCTCTGCGGATGCAACGATACGCGCCGAATTCGAGTCCGCCATGCGAGAATTCATGAATGTGGTCCACGAGAATCCCTCGACGGACATTCTCAGGAAGGTCACCGGCCACCTGCGCAACATCCTGTCTTTGGAGCCGGCCGGCGCCATGGCCGCGCTGGATCGCACCGAACGCTCGCTTCGGGACGAACATGAGCGCCTGCGGCAACTCCAACGCGCCATTCTGACCCAGGAAGACTTCGACCAGTTGGCCGAAGTCTTCGCCTCCACCGGGCGCAGGGTGACGGTCACGCCCATCGACCATGTCCCTGGAACCTGCATGGGCAGGACGATGATGATCGAACGTGCCTGATCGTTCCAGCGACGCTCGCCGCCTGCACGCAGCCGCGGATTTCGCGGCGGCAGAGACGGCCTATCTCGACGCACTGGCGTCGCATCCCCAAGATACGGAACTGCAACACGACTATGCCGTATTGCTGATGCAGACGCGACGCGAGGAACAAGCCATCACATGGTTCGAGCGCACACTAGCCGTACGCGCATCCATCGACAGCAGCCTGGCACTTTTGCTGTGTCTGCGCGCCACGGGACGCATCGCACAGGCTAGGGTGATCGCGGCGACACTCGTGGAGCGGGTTCCCGGCCACGCCATGGCATGGCTACTCAAGGGGAGTCTGGACGTCATTGCAGGTGCGCACGCCGCCGCCGAGCCAGCATTGCGGCGTTGTGTCCAGTTGGACCCGCGCCTGGGAGAAGCTTGGCACTACCTTGGCGAAGCGCTGCAGGCACTGCAGCGCTGGCAAGAGGCCATCCAGGCCTATCGTGTGTCCATGCACTATCAGCCGGCGGAAATATTCAACATTGCCCTGTGCAGCGAACGTGCCGGCCTCTGGCATGAGGCGCTGGAAGGCTATCGCCGCATGCTGCGTATGTATCCTGACCGCGCCAACGTTATGGTAAGGCTGGCCCAGGCCGAGGCCATGTGCTGTCTGTTCGAGGAGGAAGCCGGGACCATGACGCGGCTACATCAGCGTCTGACATCATCTTCTTTCGCGTTAGCCGCCGATGATCATCCCGAGGCATTTCCTTTAGCCTACCTGCCGCTGGCCAACACCCTCAGAGCCGACCTGTTGCGACGCCATGCAGCGTCGATCGCCCAGCGGGCTAGCAACCACGCATCACGCCGTGCGGCCCGCCGTAGCTGTTCAGCGGCACTAAGGAGACTTCGCATCGGCTATCTATCGGCCGATTTCGGGGAGCATCCAGTCGGCGAACTCATCCAGGGCGTCTTTGCCGCACACGATCGCGCGATCGTGGAGGTATACGGGTACTCCCTGCGCAGTCATGAAGGTGATATCTCTCGCCGGATTCGCGACGGCATGGACCACTTCCGCAACCTGGAAAGCATGCCGAGCACAGGGATCGCCGATCTCATCCGGCACGATGCACCGAATGTTCTGATCGACTTGGGGGGGTATACCCAAGGTGCCCGTCCTGAGGTACTGGCACTGCGCCCCGCGCCGATCCAGTTGGGCTGGCTTGGCTTCATCCATGGACACCAAGCCCCGTGGCTGGACGGCCTGCTGCTCGACGAATGGATGCAGCCGGCCTCCGCACCCTGGCCTTACGAGGACAGGGTGCTGCACTTGTCCACGACCGTGTTCCCCGGTTGTCCGCAATCGCCCGGACGCATGGATCGCAAGCGCTTCGGCCTTCCCAAGGACGTTCCCCTGCTGGCCAGTTTCAATACCAGCTACAAGCTGGACGAAGAACTGATGCGCGCATGGGTCTCGATCCTGCAACAGACCCCATCCGCATGGCTGCTGATCTGCGTTCCCGAATACGCTCGCGTGGGCTTCCTCCATAACTGGCGCCGCTTCGGCGGTCCCGAACACCTACTCTTCGGCGACAAGCTTCCCCGCGCAGAGCAAGCCGATCGCGCTGCAAGTTGCGACCTGTTCTTGGATGCCTTCCGCTATCAGGTCGGAGCGACCGCCGTTTCTTCGCTCGCGGCAGGGCTGCCTATTCTAACCCGGACTGGCGACACGCCTCTGTCCCGTTCCGGCACCAGCCTGAACTGCTATCTAGGGATGCACGAACTGGTCTGCGCCGACACTGCCAGCTACGTAGCCAAAGCCATACAACTGGCGACGAAGCCAGGCGCGCTATCTGCATTGCGCCTGCGCCTAGACCGAGCATTGGCGCGAACGGATCTCTTTAATCCACGCCGTAGCGCTGCCGATGTCGAAGCCATCTGCCAACGCCTCACTCGGACGCCATGAATCCAGATTCTGCTCACCCCGGAATCAACGTAGCAATCACATGCTCCACATACGCCTCGAAGTCCTCACGAGCCTGCTTCGGTTGCTGCAGCTGCAGCGACAACTGCAGGAAGCCGACATAGGCGGCGTAGGCCAGCCGGGCGCGGTGCCGGGCGTCGGTCGAGCTGAGGCCGGCCTGGCGGAATGAGGCAACCAGATAGTCCAGGCGGCTCTGGGAAACGCGGTCGATGACCGGACGAACCGTGGGATGGTCCAAGGCCTTGAGCAGTTCGCTGTACACGATGTGCGGCTTGACCTCGTGGGCGACCAGCTGGAACAGCGCGCGCAGCCTGGCGGTCGGGTCGGCCACGTCCTCCAGGCTGCCGAACACCTGCTCCTGCTCGAACTGCTCCCAGCGCTCCAGGGCGGCCTGCAGCAGGGCGTCTCGCGAAGGGAAGTGCCAATAGAAACTGCCCTTGGTCACCCCTAGTCGCCTGGCCAGCGGCTCCACGGCAACGGCTCCCACACCCTGCTCGGCGATCAGGTCCAGAGCCGCCTGCGCCCAGTCATCGGCGCTCAGGCGGTGGTTTCGTGCCGATGCTGAATTGCGTTTCTGTGCGGGTGCAGATGTGGTTTCTTCGTTCATCGCAGGATTTAACCATACGCCAGCGTCGGTTGCAGTATGCCCATGTCTGCCAATGCTTCACTGCACCATACTGCCCAGTATTGACATGGATCAAGACAGGTCCATACCATGTGGTATGGTCAAGTCTTCCTCCATCGAAACAGGCACGACATCGAGCAGTGCCGATGCGCAGGAAATGCATCTGGCAGTGACGACACGGGGAGCAGCAGTGCGCGGCACCGTGCTGCTGGCGCATGGTTTTGGCCAGACTCGCCATGCGTGGAAGGAAACCTCGGCCGCGCTGGCCGCCGCCGGCTACCGCACGCTCGCCTACGATGCGCGCGGACACGGCGACTCGAGCCGCAATCCCGCCGACGTCGCCTACGACGGCCAGCAGTTCACCGACGACCTGATCGTCCTGGCCGGCGAGCTGCCCTCCCCGCCCGTACTGGTCGCCGCGTCGATGGGCGGCTTGTTCGGGCTGCTGGCCGAGTCGCGCTGGCCCGGGCTGTTCGCCGCGATGGTGCTGGTCGACATCACGCCACGCTGGGATACGCGCGGGGTCGAGCGGATCCTCCGGTTCATGACCGCGCATCCGCAGGGCTTCGATTCGCTGCAACACGCCGCCGATGCGATCTCCGCCTACCTGCCGCATCGTCCGCGCAAGTCGGCGGACGGGCTCGGCGCGTTGCTGCACGAGGACGCCGATGGGCGCTGGCAGTGGCACTGGGACCCTCGCCTGGTCGACGAACTTGCACGCGACAGCGAACGCCACCAGGACACCCTCGCCCAGGCCGCACGCCAGGTCGGCTGCCCCGTCCTGCTGGTCAGCGGTGGCCGCAGCACGCTCGTCACGCCGCAGACGGTCGCCGAATTCCTGCAGTTGGTCCCGCATGCTACCCACGTCGAGCTATCGGATGCCACGCACATGGTCGCCGGCGACGACAACAACGCATTTACCGCAACTGTGTTGAACTACCTGGACGCACTGCCCACGGCGCTCGCCCGCGCAACGTCCGCCGTTACCGAGCACGTCACCGGAGCACATCCATGAGCATCGTCGTTCCCTTCCTTGCCGTCCTGCTGGCGGGCGGCTTCGCCGCCTACCACCGCCTGCGGCTCGCCCTGTGGGTCGCCATCAGCGCCACATTGCTGGTCGCCTGCTGGCTGCTGGGCGCCAACGCCATCGCCTCGATCGTCGCTGCGGTCATCGTCGCCGTGATCGCGGTGCCGGTGCTGTTGCCGGCCATCCGCAAGCCGCTGCTGACCGCGCCGCTGATCAAGGTGTTCCGCAAGGTGCTGCCGCCACTGTCGCAGACCGAGCGCATCGCGCTGGAGACCGGCTCGGTGGGCTTCGAGGGCGAGCTGTTCACCGGCGATCCGGACTGGCACAAGCTGCTGAACTATCCCAAGCCGCAGCTGACCGCCGAGGAACAGGCGTTCCTCGATGGCCCGGTCGAGGAACTGTGCGGCATGGTCAACGAGTGGGAGATCAACCACGTCCATGCAGACCTGCCGCCGGAACTGTGGGAGTTCATCAAGAAGAACCGGTTCTTCGGCATGATCATCCCCAGGGAATACGGCGGCCTGGGCTTCTCGGCACTGGCGCACCACAAGGTGATCCAGAAGATCGCCTCTATCTCCAGCGTGGTCAGCTCCACCGTAGGCGTGCCCAATTCGCTCGGCCCGGGCGAATTGCTGGTGCACTACGGCACCCAGGAACAGAAGGACTACTACCTGCCGCGCCTGGCCGCTGGCGAGGAAGTCCCGTGCTTCGGCCTGACCGGCCCGTTCGCCGGTTCCGATGCCACCTCGATCCCCGACTACGGCATCGTCTGCAAGGGCGAGTGGAGCGGCGCGCAGGTGCTGGGCGTCAAGCTCACCTTCGACAAGCGCTACATCACCCTGGCGCCGGTGGCGACGATCATCGGCCTGGCGTTCCGCATGTACGACCCGGACGGCCTGCTCGGCGATACCCGCGACATCGGCATCACCCTGGCGCTGCTGCCGCGCGAGACCGAGGGCGTGGAGGTCGGACGCCGCCACTTCCCGCTGAACTCGCCGTTCCAGAACGGCCCGGTGCGCGGCAAGGAGGTCTTCATCCCGTTGAGCCAGCTGGTGGGCGGCCCGGACTGGGCCGGCAAGGGCTGGAACATGCTCAACGAGTGCCTGGCCGTGGGTCGCTCGATCACCCTGCCGTCCACCGCCAGCGGCGGCGCCAAGGCCGGCGCGGTCGTCACCGGCGCCTATGCGCGCATCCGCAAGCAGTTCGGCCTGTCGGTCGGCCGTTTCGAGGGCGTGGAAGAAGCGCTGGCACGCATCGGCGGCAAGGCCTACGCGATCAGCGCGCTGTCGCAGGCCACCGCCGCCGCGGTGGACCGCGGCGACGTGCCGTCGGTGCCATCGGCGATCGCCAAGTACCACTGCACGACGATGGGCCGCGAGGTCGTCAGCGACATGATGGACGTGGTCGGCGGCAAGGGCATCATCCTCGGCCCGCGCAACTTCGCCGGCCGCGCCTGGCAGGCCTCGCCGATCGGCATCACCGTCGAGGGCGCCAACATCATGACCCGCAGCCTGCTGATCTTCGGCCAGGGCGCGATCCTGTGCCATCCATGGGTGATGAAGGAGATGAAGGCGGCGCAGGATACGGATGCGCAGCGCGGACTCGACGAGTTCGACCGCAGCCTGTTCGGGCACATCCGCTTCGGCATCTCCAATGCGGTGCGCTCGTTCTGGTTCGGCATCACCGGTGCGCGCATCGGCTCGGCGCCCGGCGACGCCTACACCCGCCGCTACTTCCGCAAGCTGGACCGCTACTCGGCCAACCTGGCGCTGATGGCCGACGTGTCGATGCTGATGCTCGGCGGCAAGCTCAAGTTCAAGGAATCGCTGTCCGGCCGCCTGGGCGACGTGCTCAGCCACATCTACATGGCCAGCGCGATGCTCAAGCGCTACCACGACGAGGGCGCGCCGGTCGCCGACCAGCCGCTGCTGGCGTGGGCCTTCCACGACAGCGTGCACAAGATCGAGCTGGCCCTGTCGGCGGCGCTGCGCAACTTCCCGGTGCGTCCGGTCGGCTGGCTGATGTGGGCGCTGATCTTCCCGCTGGGCCGTCGTGCCGAGGCTCCCGGCGACCGTCTGGGGCATCGCGTCGCGGCGCTGCTGATGACGCCCAACGAGGCGCGCGACCACCTCGCCGAGGGCGTGTTCCTGACGCCCTGCGAGACCAACCCGGGCGGCCGCATCGCCAGCTACCTGGGCAAGGCGGTGATGGCCGAGCCGGTGGAGCGCAAGTTCCTCAAGGCGCTCAAGAGCAAGGGCATCGAGGCACTGGACTTCCCCTCGCAGCTGGACGAGGCGGTGCGCGAAGGCGTGATCAGCGCAGAGGAACGCAAGCTGCTGGAGGAACTGCGCGAGATCACGCTGGACACCATCAGCGTCGACGATTTCGACAGCGACGAACTTCGCGCCGCCAGCTACTTCGACCGCAAGCGTTCCGATGCCTCCCGCGAGGCGGCATAGGCGGCACCGGCGCGACATGCATGGCCACTCGGACGGCGGGCTCAGGCCCGCCGTCTGCATGTACGGACAAGGTCATCCTCGGATCGGCCGGTGCCCGTGCGCCGCCCTGCCGAGGTGGCCAGGCTCCTGGGTGGGCCGGCCATCGTCGCCGCCCCGGATAGGCAAGGCAGGCGCGGAGGATGAGAGCGTCGGCACCCACGGCGCGCAAATCGGATCGCGCCGCACCGGTGCAGCGTCCATGACTGCAGGCTCGCGGCACCGGTGGGACTAGGACGAAGACCGCAACGCAACCGCCGCCAACGCAACCAGTGCCGGCAATGCCTGCACGTAGAAGATGCGCCGGTTGACGCTCCATGCGCCGTAGATGCCGGCCACGACGACACAGGCCAGGAAGAACGTAACGACCGGCCACTGTCCGCTTGCCAGTCCCCACAGCAGTCCGACTGCAAGAAAGCCGTTGTACAGCCCCTGGTTGGCCGCGAGCACGCGGGTGAGCTCGGCCTTTTCGGCGGTGTTGCGAAACGTCTTCAGGCCCAGCGGACGCGTCCACAGGAACATTTCCAGCACCAGGAAGTACGCGTGCAACAGCGCCACCACCAGCACCAGCGAGATCGCGAGAACGGTCATCGAGGCCTTCCGTCAAGAAAGCCGCCAGCTTGTCACAGAATCCCGGCGTCGAGCAGCCGGAGCGTGCCCGTGCCTGCCGGGAGCCAGCTGGAAAAAGGAACGCATCCCGCGGCGGCGCCAGAACCGGCATGCGCGCCGCGCCCGGCGATCCGATGACGCCCGTCGACGCCGGCTGGGCCGCCTCGGCCTGTTCGCACCTCGGTTCATGCCAGGGACTCATGCGGCCCTGCCATCGGCAACGGGCTCCTGCCCCTTTTCGGGCAGGTTGCGCTGGGTCTGGATGACCCGCCAGGCGCCGAAGGTCATGCCCGCGGCCACGCCGACGCCGGCCAGGAACACCAGGTGCGAGCCGAGCGCGGTCAGCAGCTTGTGCACCCAGACGAAGGTCAGGTCGCCACCGCGGTAGACCACGGTGTCGATCACCGCCTTGGCCTTGTAGCGCGACTCGCGGTCGACCCGGGTGTAGAGCGTCTCGCGCGCCGGCTTGGCCAGCGAGAACTCGCCCGCGCGGGTCATCACCTGCACCACCGCCACCAGCAGCGGGAACGGCGAGGCGGCCAGCAGCGAGAAACCGATCAGGATCGCCAGCGCCGGCAGTAGCAACAGCGGGGCGATACCGAAACGGCGCAGCAGCCAGCGCGTCAGGAACAGCTGCACGACGATGGCCAGTCCGTTCACCGCCAGGTCGATATTGGCGTAATAGGCGGTGCGCGCCTCGTCCTCGACGAAGAAGCGCCGGGCGATGGCCGCCTGCTCGTTGTACAGCAGCGTGCCGACGCCGACGCCGAAGAACATCAGCACCGCCAGCGCCCGCAGCAGCGGATCGCTCCATACCAGCCGCAGGCCGGCCAGCACGGTGCCGCCCATCGCCTGCTCGCCGTCGGGTTGCAGCTGCCTCTGCTCGCGGCGCAGCGCGAACCTGCGCAGCTTGAGAATGCACAGCAGGCACACGCCCAGGAAGCAGGCCGAGACCAGCAACAGGTTGCCCACGCCCACCCGCTCGGCCAGCAGGCGGGTGATCAACGGCCCGGTCAACGCGCCGATGGTGCCGCCGGCGCCGATGTAGCCGTAGACCTGCTTGGCGGTGTCGTTGTCGAACACGTCGGCCATGTAGCTCCAGAACACCGACACGGCAAACAGGTTGAACACCGCCACCCAGATGAAGAACACCGCGCCACGCCCGGGCGTGTCGTGGTCGAACATCCAGTAGAAGGCCAGCAGGCAGGCGATGAAGGCCAGGTACACCACCGGCAGGAACACCCGCCGCGGGAAACGCGACACCAGTGCGCCATACAACGGCTGCAACAGCACCATGCACACGAAGGTGCCGGTGAACAGCACCTGCAGGGTGAAGTCGCCCAGCGAGATGCCGGTGCGGCCGGCCCATTGCACCAGGGCCGCGGGGAACACCGCCAGCACGTCGCTGGAGGCACCCATCGCGTCGCGTACCGGACGCAGCACGTAGTAGCCGGTCAGCAGGCAGAAGAAGTACAGCAGCGACCACCACAGTGCCGGCGAATCCACGCCGAGCGCGGAGAACGTGTGCCGGAATCCGCCGGCCTTGCCGCCGCGGGAAGAAGGTGCGTTCATCGAGATCCAAGTCCGCCAACGGGCCAAACAGGGCGGCTTGTCCTGCCGTCTCGCGCGCAAGGTATCCGATGCATTGCAACATCGCCAGCATTTCCGCGCGGCGCGCACCTGGCTGCCGACGGCAGTCCGCTGCTCCGATCCACGCGCGTACTCACGCCTCCTGTGCAGCGAGAGCGCGACCCTACTCGCGAGCGACTGGCCGATGCCGCGGCCACGGCGGTCCACCTCGGCAGGAAGTGCCGGCACACGGCAAATACGGCCGAACGGCAAACGGCCGCCCCCCGCCCCGACGCGCAGACGCGATCCCGGAACACCCTTCACACGCATTCACGAAATCAATGATTTCTCTTGTTTATCAACAAGATGCCCATTCATCTTGTTCTTGTTTGTGCAATCCGGAAATGCGGCGCTAGAATCGGGTCAAGGCGGTGTCATCAGGGCATGAATCCATGAAGCAGAACAACGGGCGTCGGCGCTTCCCATCGGTTGCGTCTGGGTTGCTGGGGGCACTGCTTCCCCTGGCGATGTCCTCCACCGCGCAGACACCGGCGCCGGACACGCAGACGCTCGCGTATTCCCCGTCACGGGCGGTGTCGCCGGCACAGCCGCAGCTGTATCGCACTTCGCTGGGCACGTCGCGGACCAAGCCGCTGCCGGAAGACTTCAACGTCGCCGCCTTCGAGTCGATGGCCGAGCAACTGACCTACGGCGAACGCGTACCGGGCCTGGCCCTGGCGATCGTGCAGAACGGCCGCATCCTCAGCGCCAAGGGCTACGGCGTCACCGACGTCAACCGCCCGCAGCCGGTGGACTCGCATACGGTGTTCCGCCTGGCATCGCTGTCCAAGGCCTTCGCCGGCACCATGGCCGGGCTGCTGGTCAACGACGGCACCCTGCGCTGGGACAGCAAGGTCACCGACTTCGTCCCCAGCTTCAAGCTCGCCAATCCGGCCGCTACCGAGCGGCTCACCGTCGCCGACCTGGTGAGCCAGCGCGTGGGCGTGCCGTCCAACGCATATGACCGCGACGTCGAAGCCAACGTCGACTACTACACCCTGACCCAGAAGCTCGCCTCGGCGCCGCTGAAGTGCCAGCCGGGGCAGTGCTACTCCTACCAGAACGTTGCCTTCAGCGTGATCGGCGACGTGGTGTTCGCCGCCTCCGGCAGCTTCTACGAGCAGGCGGTCGAGCGCCGCATCCTCAAGCCGCTGGGCATGAACGACGCCAGCCTCGGGCTGGCCGGCATCCAGGCCAGCCCGAGCTGGGCGCGCCCGCATGTGCGCAGCCGCAACGGCTGGGTCTCGCTCACCCCCAAGCCGACCTACTACCGTCTCGCGCCGGCGGCCGGCGTCAATGCCAGCATCAACGACATGGCGCAGTGGCTGATCGCGCAGACCGGACACCGTCCCGACGTGCTGCCGGCGCCGCTGCTCGCCACCCTGCACGCACCGCTGATTTCCACGCCGGGCGAGATGCGCGGCGGATGGCGCCGCCAGCGCGTGGATTCGGCCGGCTACGCGATCGGCTGGCGCGTGTTCGACTATGCCAGGCACGAGGTGGTGTTCCATGCCGGTGCGGTCCAGGGATACCGCGGACTGATCGCACTGGTGCCGGAAAGCGACCTGGGCATCGCCATCCTCTGGAACGGCGAAAGCAGCCTGCCTTCCGGCCTGCTGCCGACCATCCTCGATCGCGCGCTCGGCCTGCCCACGCAGCGCTGGCTGGACGTGGATACCGATTTCGGCAGCGAGAACCTGATGGCCGAGCGCCCCGCGCCGGGCGAGAGCAAGGGCGCCTCTTCCAGCAAGGCGGTGGCTTCGCCACGCTGACCCGCATACGACACGCCCGATACCAAGAAGGACGGCCCCGGGGCCGTCCTTCTTTCGTATCGGCATGGCCTGGACGAGCGCCGGCACCGCCGACCCGACACCCATAAAAAAGCTCCTTCCCCGCTGGGCATCGGGGAAGGAGCTTGACAGGTACGACTAGCCGATCAGATCAGCGGTGCGGGCGTCGCCGGCAGCGCGACCGGAGCCGGCTTCTTCTTGCGCGGAGCCGCCTTCTTCGGGGCAGCCTTCTTCGCAACCGTCTTCTTGGTGGCGGCCTTCTTGGCTGCCGGCTTCTTGGTCGCCTTCTTGGCGGCGACCTTCTTGGCCGGTGCCTTCTTCGCGGCCTTCTTCACGACCTTCTTGGCAGGGGACTTCTTGGTGGCCTTCTTGGCTACCTTCTTGGTCGCGGTCTTCTTGGCTACCTTCTTGGTGGCCTTCTTCGGCGTCACCTTCTTGGCAACCTTCTTCGCGACCTTCTT
Organism: Stenotrophomonas sp. MMGLT7; assembly: GCF_021168555.1. Taxonomy (GTDB): domain Bacteria; phylum Pseudomonadota; class Gammaproteobacteria; order Xanthomonadales; family Xanthomonadaceae; genus MMGLT7. Next base: position 73,443 of record NZ_JAJOZS010000017.1, read on the forward strand.
CACCGCCTTCTTGGCGCCGGCGACCTTCTTGGCCACCTTCTTTGCGACCTTCTTGGCGGCCTTCTTCACGGTGCCCTTCTTTGCAGGTTTCGTGGCGGCCTTCTTCACCGCCTTCTTGGCAGCAGGTTTTTTCTTCGCAGCTTTCTTAGTGGCCATAGGATGGCTCCTCGTCAGTGAACTATGGTTTGAAAACGCCCAGTTGAAGCAAGCCCGCGGCGCAGCTTCCGCCGTGGGAACCGCCGGCTCGACATGCGCGCCGTGACGGATACAGAAACACCCGCATCGTTCATCGATACGGGTGCCGTGTCGCTGATGACGTTGCCTTTCTCGGAGGGAAGCGGACCCAACTCCACCATCGCCGGCTCATTGGTGGACGTACGAGTTGTGCTTCGCGCTCTGATGTCGATTCCGATCACTCTCTTTGGCAGCAACGTCTGCTGGGCGAAACCTAATCACGGTTTTTTTTACTGTCAACACTCCTTTCGAAAAAATCCTCCCGCGTTGGCATGCGCATGTGCCGCCCACAGCGCCCATGCAGATACACGGACATTGCCGACGCATCGTTCAACGTATCCATCGCCGATACGCTCCATAAAAAAAACAGCACGTTTTAAGCGCTTTCCTCGCAAACGCCGTCGGCTCCTGCGCGTCGACCATCGCAGCGCGGACAACGAAAGACGGTGCGGGCGCATCCTGTCGCCTTGCTGTCCGGCGCCTGAAAAAAAGTTCGCCGCGTGCTGCGCTTACGGCGCCGCATCAGTACAAATGCGCAAGATTCTCCGCGACAGAAGACGCGTTCCGACACGCCAGACACCATGCGGCGCGTACCGCATCGAGGCGACTACGGCGAAGACGATGACGCCACCCTCACACCGCACGACGGAAGCTTCGGCGCATCGCAGCCGATGCATGTCCACCAGCAGCCCGCTGCCGGGATGCGGACATCGTCGCGAGCGAAGCAACAGGATCCGTCGTCCGCCGTCGTCGCAAAAAAAACCGGCCGCACATGGCGGCCGGCGCATGACCATCCGTTGCCGGGCGATCAATGGTCGTCCTGCTCCAGCAGCTCGGCGTAGTCGTCCGGCGACAGCAGATCGTTGAGCTGCTCGGTATCGTCCAGCTCGAGCACGAACAGCCAGCCTTCGCCGTAGGCGTCCTCGTTGATGGTCTCCGGCTTGTCGGCCAGAGAGACGTTGACCTCGACCACCTTGCCGCTGACCGGCGCGTAGACATCGGAGGCGGCCTTAACCGACTCCACCACCGCCACGCCGTTGCCGGCCTCGACCGAATCTCCCACCGTGGGCAACTCGACGTAGACCAGGTCGCCCAGCAGGCCCTGGGCATGATCGGAAATACCCACGGTGACGCGGCCATCGCCTTCGACGCGCGCCCATTCGTGGGACTTGAGGAACTTGAGGTCGCCAGGGATCTCACTCATGAGTCTGCTCCGGAAGATGGAAGGTGGAACGGGTGGCTAGTTTAGCGAGCCGCGACGCGATCAAGTAGCCGTCGCGGATATCGGAAGCGCGGCACGCGGCAACGCCATCAGGCGATCACGCCCGGCTGTGGCTGGCCGTCGCGCACGAACGGGAACTTCACCACCCGCAGCGGGATTTCCCTGCCGCGGATGTCCACGCGCACCTGGCCCGGTTCGCCGGCCGGGACGCGTGCGAATGCGATGGCCTTGCCCAGCGTCGGCGAGAAGGTGCCGGACAGGATCTCGCCCTCGCCCTGCGCGGTGAGCACCTTCTGCCCATGGCGCAGCACGCCCTTGTCGTCCATCACCACGCCGATCATCTGCCGCGGCGCGCCGCCGGCCTTCTGCGCCTCGAGTGCGGGCCTGCCGATGAAGTCGCGGCCGTCGTCCAGCGCCACGGTCCACGCCAGCGCCGCTTCGTACGGCGAGACCGCATCGTCCATGTCCTGGCCGTACAGGTTCATGCCGGCCTCGAGCCGCAGCGTGTCGCGCGCGCCCAGTCCGGCCGGGCTGACGCCGGCCTGCAGCAGCGCGTTCCAGAACGCGACCGCTTCGTCCTGCGGCAGCACGATCTCGAAGCCGTCCTCGCCGGTGTAGCCGGTACGGGCAACGAACAGCGGCACGCCCGCGACGGACTTCGCCTCGACCGCGGCGAAGCGCCCCAGCTGCTCCACCGCGGCGCGATCGCCATCGTCGACCAGCCCCAGCACCCTGGCGCGCGCATTCGGCCCCTGCACGGCGATCATGGCGAAGTCGGGGCGCTCGGCCACCTGCACGTCGAACGCGGCGGCCTGCTCGCCGATCCAGGCCAGGTCCTTGGCGCGGGTGGCGGCGTTGACCACCAGGCGGAAGAACTCCTCGCCCAGGTAGTAGACGATCAGGTCGTCGATCACCCCGCCCTGCGGATTGAGCATGCAGGTGTAAAGCGCCTTGCCCGGCACCTTGAGCTTGTCCACCGAGTTGGCCACCAGGTGGCGCAGGAACTCGCGCACGCGCGCGCCGCGCAGGTCGACCACCGTCATGTGGCTGACGTCGAACATGCCGGCATCGCGACGCACCTGGTGATGCTCCTCGATCTGCGAGCCGTAGTGGATGGGCATGTCCCAGCCGCCGAAATCGACCATCTTGGCGCCGAGCGCGCGATGGGTGTCGTTGAGGATCGTCTTCTGCGTCATGGCCGCTTCCATCGGGGAAAGGCGGCATTATCCCATTGGAGCAGGGATTGGGGATTCGGGATTGGGGACTTGCAAGAGCGGCGCACGTCGTTGCGCTCCTGCCGTCACCAATCCCCAATTCCCCATCCCCGCCCCAAACTCACCGCTCCTGCACCTTCAGCGTCATGCCGTCGACGCCGACCACGCGCACCGGGGTGCCGGCCGGCAGTTCCGGACCGCTGACCACCCAGAACGCGTCGTCGATCTTGGCCCGCCCCTGGCCGCCCTGGATCGGCTGGTCGAGCATCACCACGCGACCGATCAGCTGCTCGGCGCGACGGTTCAGCAGGGGCCGGTCGCTCTGCCGGGCACGCTTGCGGAACCACTTGCGATAGACCTGAATGGAAACGAAGCTCAGCACGACGAAGATCACCGCCTGCAGCAGCACCGGCATGTCCGGCACCAGCCACACCACGACGAACACGACCGTCGCGGCGAACCCCATCCACAGCATGAAGGCGCCGGGCGCCAGCGCCTCGGCCGCGAACAGCAGCAACGCCAGCGCCCCCCAGACTCCGACGTCCCAGCGCATCGCTCAGCCCCCCACCCGCGGCGGCACGCCCGCGCGCGTGGTGCGGGCATCGCCCTGCTTGCCGAGCGCTTCCTTGGCCAGCTCGGCGATGCCGGCGATCGAGCCGATGATGCCGGACGACTCCATCGGCATCAGCACGAACTTCTGGTTCGGCGCGGTGGCCAGTTCCTTGAACGCCTCCACGTACTTCTGCGCGATGAAGTAGTTGATCGCCTGCACGTCGCCCTGGGCGATCGCCTCGGACACCATCTGCGTGGCCTTGGCCTCCGCCTCGGCCGAGCGCTCGCGCGCCTCGGCATCGCGGAACGCGGCTTCCTTGCGGCCTTCGGCCTGCAGCACCGCGGCCTGCTTCTCGCCGTCGGCGCGCAGGATCTCGGACTGGCGCGAGCCCTCGGCCTCGAGGATCTGCGCGCGCTTCTCGCGCTCGGCCTTCATCTGCCGCGCCATCGAGTCGATCAGGTCGCGCGGCGGCTGGATGTCGCGGATCTCGATGCGGTTGACCTTGATGCCCCACGGGTTGGTGGCATGGTCGACCACGTTCAGCAGCTGCGCGTTGATCGTCTCGCGCTGGCTCAGCGATGCATCCAGGTCCATCGAGCCGATCACGGTGCGGATGTTGGTCTGCACCAGGGCGATGGTGGCCTGTTCGAGATTGGACACCTCGTAGGCCGCCTTGGCCGCATCCAGCACCTGGAAGAACACCACGCCGTCGACCTTGACCACGGCATTGTCCTTGGTGATCACGTCCTGGCTGGGCACGTCCAGCACCTGCTCCATCACGTTCACCTTGCGGCCCACGCCGTAGACGATCGGGATCAGGAAATGCAGCCCGGGCGACATGGTGTGGGTGTACCGGCCGAACCGTTCCACCGTCCACTCGTAGCCCTGCGGCACCATCCGCACGGTCTTGAACAGCACGATGATGCCGGCCACCAGCACCACCAGCGCGAGAAATCCTGTCGACATCGCTATTCCCCCATGGACGTGTACCTGGATTATGCAGCAGCCGGCATGCGGCGCCGCAACATGCCGGCCCGGCGTCCATGCAAGTGTCCCGTGGGAGCGACGTGGGAGTGACGTAGGAGCGACTTCAGTCGCGATGGGGCTGTACCGGTACAGCCCCATCGCGACTGAAGTCGCTCCTACGGCAGACAGCAGACAGCAGACAGAAGGCAGCGGCCAGCGGCCAGCGGCCAGGACACAAAAAACCCCCGCCGAAGCGGGGTTCAAGTGCCGTTGCCGAGCGGATTACTCGACGGGCGTGATGTTGGAGGCCTGGGCACCCTTGGGACCCTGCGTCACGTCGTAGGTGACCTTCTGGCCTTCCTGCAGGCTGCGGAAGCCCTTGGAGTTGATCGCGGAGAAGTGCGCAAAAACATCGGCGCTGCCGTCCTCCGGTGAGATGAAGCCAAATCCCTTGGCGTCGTTGAACCACTTGACGGTACCGTTCGGCATGGTGATGCGAGACCTTTGCAATTAATGGGTGGTGTACGCGGCAAGGCGTACTGGCGGAGTATGCAAAGCTTGTTCAGCAATGACAATCACCCTCGGGCCAATTCCCCCACCAGCTCCGCAATTCCGGCCGAGGCGTCCGCCACGTTGGCCAGCACCTCGGCCATGGTGATCTCCGAGGCATCGCCGCAGCCGGCGGCCCAGTTGGCCACGATCGCGAGGCAGGCGTACTCCAGCCCCAGCTCGCGCGCCAGCCCCGCTTCCGGCATGCCGGTCATGCCCACCAGGTCGCAGCCGTCGCGGCGCAGGCGGGCGATCTCGGCCGCCGTTTCCAGCCGCGGGCCCTGGGTCACGCCGTAGCAGCCGCCATCGACCAGCGCCGCGCCGGTGACCTTGGCCGCGGCGATCACCTTGCTGCGGAACATCGGCGAGTACGGATGGGTGAAGTCCACGTGCAGCGCCTCGCTGCCCACGTTTCCCTCGGCATCGCTCTCCCACACGGTGGACACGCGTCCCCAGGTGTAGTCGATGAGCTGGTCCGGGCAGCCCAGGGTGCGCGGCGCGTAGCGCTCGCCGATGCCGCCGACGGTGTTGAGCGCCAGCACGCGCGAGGCGCCGATCTGCTGCAGGGCGGCGAGGTTGGCGCGGTAGTTGACCAGGTGCGGCGGCAGCGAATGCCCTTCGCCATGGCGCGCGAGGAAGGCCACCCGGTGCCCCAGCAGCGTGCCCACCCGGACCGGACCGGAGGGCTTGCCGAAACGAGTGTCCAGCTCGTGGCTCTCGACATCCTGCAACTGCGCCAGGCGGTAGACGCCGGTGCCGCCGATCACCGCCAGCGAGACCGCGCTCATGCGTGCTCGCCTTCCTTGAAGGCGTAGATCGCCGGCACGCTGCGCAGGCCTTCGTTGACGTCCATGCCGAAGCCGAACACGTAGCGGTCGGGCACTTCCAGGCAGATGTAGTCCGCTTCCACGCCCGGCACGCAGCGGTCGTGGCGCTTGACCGTCAGCACCACGATGCGCACGTCGGTGGCGCCCTGCTCCAGGCACCACTGGCGCACGCCCTGCAGGGTGTAGCCCTCGTCGAGGATGTCGTCCACCAGCAGCACGCGGCGCCCGTACAGCGCGGTAGCCGGGCGGTGCTTCCACACCAGCTCGCCGCCGGTGGTCTCGCCGCGGTAGCGGGTGGCATGCAGGTAGTCGAACTGCACGTCCTGGCCGCGCTGGCCCAGCTCCAGCGCCAGCTGGCCGGCGAACGGCAGCGCGCCGTGCATGATGGTCAGGAAGACCGGCACCTCGTCCTTGTAGTCGCGGGCGATGTCGTCGGCCACGCGGGCCACGGCCTGGTCGATGGCCGGACGGTCGATCAGCAGGTCGGCCTTGGCCAGGGCCTGCGGGATGGTGAGATTGGGCATCAGGCGGTTTTTCCGAAGTTTTCTGTGAGACGGGATTGGGTGCTGCCGTGGCGCTGGTCGGCCAGCAGGCCGTCCCAGCCGAGCGCGCCGCGGCCGATCAGGCCGAGCAGCGCGGCGGTGTTGAGCGTGCGCCCTTCCACGGCCTGCAGCGATTCTTCCACCAGTTGCGGATGGCATACCAGCACCACGTCGCAACCGGCATCGAGGTGGGCACCGACGCGGGCGGCCACGCCGCCGGCGGCGAACGAGGCGGCCATGCCGATGTCGTCGGAGAACACCACGCCGCGGAAGCCAAGGCCGCCGGCGGCGGGCTCGCCGCGCAGGACCTGTTCGATCCACACCGGCGAGTAACCGGCCGGTTCGGGCGCCACCTGCGGGTAGCGCACGTGCGCCATCATCACCGCATCGGCGCCGGCGTCGATGCCGGCGGCGAACGGCACCAGGTCCTCGCGGCGCAGCTGCTCGAGCGGGCGCGGATCGATGGCGACATCGACGTGCGTATCCTCCAGCACCGAGCCATGGCCGGGGAAATGCTTGAGGGTGGCCGCCATGCCGACGCTGTGCATGCCGCGCACGTAGGCGCGGGTGAACTCGGCCACCACCTGCGGATCGTCGCTGAAGGCACGATCGCCGATGGCGCGGTTGCCGCGCGCCAGGTCCACCACCGGGGCGAAGCTCAGGTCTATGCCGCTGGCGCGGATCTCGCTGGCCATCAGCCAGGCGTGCTGTTCGGCCAATGCCAGCGCCTGCACGCGATCGTGCGCGTACAGCGCGGCGAAGTCGTGCAGCGGCGGCAGCGCGCTGTAGCCGTCGCGGAAGCGCTGCACGCGTCCGCCTTCCTGGTCCACGCAGACCAGCAGCGGACGCGGCGCGGCCTGGCGGATCGACGCGGCAAGCTCGGCCACCTGCGCGCGCGAGGCGAAGTTGCGCTTGAACAGGATCACCCCGGCCACTGCGTCGTGCTGCAGCCATTCGCGCTCGGGCGCGGCGAGTTCGGTACCGGCGACGCCGATCACGAGCATGGAACCATCTCCGGAACAGGCGCCGACCTGGCGCACCGCGGCATTGTCGCAGATGCGGCCTGAAGCTTCAGAGGCCAAAAGCGGGCCGGCTGCATTGGCGGGGCCGCCGCAGCCGCATGCAGGGGGCGCCCGTTCAGCCGTGCTCGGCCGCGCTCCATCGCGAGTACGGATGCGCCGCCAGGGCCAGGTTGTAGTAGCGCGACTCGTCGGTGACCTCCGCGCCCAGCCAGTCCGGCCTGTCGAAGGCCTCGTCGGCGCTGCCGAGCTCGATCTCGGCCACCACCAGCCCGGCGTTGTCGCCGAGGAACTCGTCCACTTCCCACAGGTGGCCGGCATGGCGCACCAGGTGCCGGCGCTTGTCGATCAGCCCGCCCACGCACAGCGCCAGCAGCGCGCGCGCATCGGCCACCGGGATCGGGTACTCGAACTCCTGCCGGGTGTGCCCCAGTTCGCGCGACTTGATGTTGAGGAACGCCACCTCGCCCTGCAGCCGTACCCGCACCGAGGCCTTCTGCGCGCCGCTGTCCATGGCGCCGACGTCGTTGATGTAGCCCTGCGCCATCGGGATCACCGCGTGCGCGGCGGCGCGCCAGCCGTCGCCGGTGACGAGGAATTTGCGTTCGATTTCAAGAGCCATCGGGATTCGGGATTCGGGATTCGGGATTCGGGATTCGGGATTCGGGAAAAGCATAACCCCATGGCTCGTGGCTCCGGCTTTTGCCAATCCCCAATCCCCAATCACCGCCTCTCGAACACCGCGATGCTCTCCACGTGCGCGGTATGCGGGAACATGTCCATCGCCCCGGCCGCGCGCAGCCTGAAGCCCTGCTCGTTGACCAGGAAGCCGGCATCGCGCGCCAGCGAGCCGGGGTGGCAGCTGACGTAGACGATGCGCTCGAACTTCTTCAGCGGCAGTTGCCGCAGCACGTCGATCGCGCCCGAGCGCGGCGGGTCCAGCAGCAGCTTGTCGAAGCCCTGGCGCATCCATGGCGCCTGGCGCTGGTCGGCGGTCAGGTCGGCGGCGAAGAACTGCGCGTTGTCCAGGCCGTTGCGCTGTGCGTTCTCCTTCGCCCGCGCCACCAGCCCGGCCTCGCCCTCCACGCCCACCGCCTCGCGCACCGTGCGCGCCAGCGGCAGGGTGAAGTTGCCGAGCCCGCAGAACAGGTCGAGCACGCGGTCTTCGGGCCGCGCGTCGAGCAGCTGCAGCGCAAGGGCGATCATCTTCTGGTTGAGGCTGGCGTTGACCTGGATGAAGTCCAGCGGGCGGAACGCCAGCTCCACGTCCCACTGCGGCAGCCGGAACGACAGCGGCACGCGGCCTCCATCGGGCACGACCGGCCACAGCGGGTGCACGCTGTCCACGCCGCCGGGCTGCAGGAACACGGCAAATCGATGCCGCTGGGCGAAGGCGACCAGCGCCTGCCGGTCGCTCTCGCTCAACGGCTGCAGGTGGCGCAAGGTCAGCGCCACGCCGCTGTGTTCGTCGGCGGGATCGCCGGCGATGAATTCGATCTGCGGGATGTCGCGGCGCCCGTCCAGACCTTCGACCAGTTGCGCCAGCTCGGCGATGCGCTCGCCGACCTGCGGGATCACCGTGTAGCACACCGACAGGTCGGCGACGAAGCGCGGGTCCTGCTCGCGGAAGCCCACCAGCGTCTTGTCCTTCTTCTCGACCCGCCGCACCGAGAAGCGGCCCTTGCGACGGTAGCCCCAGCTGTCGCCGACCAGCGGCGGCAGCACCGCCTCGGGCACGACGTGGCCGATGCGCTCCAGGTTGTCCATCAGCACGCGCTGCTTGGCGACGATCTGCCGATCCTCGGCCAGGTGCTGCAGCACGCAGCCGGCACAGACGCCGAAATGCGGGCAGCGCGGCGTGACCCGCTGCGGCGAGGCCTCCAGCACTTCCAGCGTCCGCGCCTCGTCGAAGTGGCGGCTGCGCGCGGTCGGCTCGGCGACCACCGTCTCGCCGGGCAGCGCGCCGCTGACGAAGGTGACCTTGCCGCCCTCGCCCTCGCGGCGGGCGACGCCGCGGCCGTCGTGGCTGAGGTCGGTGATGGAGGCCTGGAACAGGGTACGGTCGAAGCGGGATCTGGATCGGGCCACGTGGCGGAGGGCTGCTGCGGGCTTGGGGCCGGCTATTGTCGCAGATGCGGCGAGCGAGGTTCTCGCCGCCATGCCTCTTGTCCGGCGAACGCGGGCGCGGCAATCTGCGGCGGCGGCCGCCCGCCTGCGGCCGGCGGGGAGGCAGGCCATGACGACATTGCAGGGACAGGACGGCCCCCGGCTGCTGCTGGTCGAGGACGACCCGATCAGCCGTGCGTTCCTGCTGGCGGTACTGGAATCGCTGCCGGCACGGGTGGACGCGGCCGACACCGTGGCTTTGGCGCTGGCGGCGGCCACCAGCGCCCATGGACTGTGGCTGATCGATGCCAACCTGCCCGACGGCAGCGGCATCGACCTGCTGCATTCGCTGCGCACGCGCCATCCGCGGCCAGCGGCGATCGCGCATACCGCCGATGGCAGTATCGAGACCCGGCAGCGGCTGCTGTCGGCCGGATTCGCCGAGGTGATGGTCAAGCCGCTGTCGCCACGGGAGGTGCTGCAGGCGGTGCGGCGGCGGCTGCCGCAGATCGACGCCGGGGCCGCTGACGCAGCCCCGGCGGACTGGGACGAGGCGGCGGCGCTGAAGGCGCTCAACGGCCAGCGCGCGCACCTGGACGCTCTGCGCGGCCTGTTCCTGGCTGAGCTGCCGGGCAGCCGCGATGCCGTCGCCAGCGCCTTCACGCAGGGCGACAGTGCGGCCATGCGCGGCCAGCTGCACCGGCTGCGGGCCAGTTGCGGCTTCGTCGGCGCCGAGCGGCTGGGCCGGGCGGCGCGCGTGCTGCACGAAGCGCCGGATTCGGCCGAGGCGATGGCGGCGTTCTCGCAGGCAGCGGCTGCGTTGCTGGACGATTGAAGCGGCCATCCATGGTGCCGGATTCGCGGCGCTCGCTGAATCGTCCCATCGTGACGCCGACCGCAGGACTCGTAGGAGCGACTTCAGTCGCGATGGGCCTTACCGGTAAAGCCCATCGCGACTGAAGTCGCTCCTACAGGGACCGCCGCGTCACCTCCACGCAGGAGACCACCGCGTCACCTCCACGGCCTTCAGCGCGGCCGGGCCAGATCCTCCAGCATCTCCCACGACTTGAGCCCGCGCCCGCCGAGGTGGTGCAGCAGTACCCCGCGCATGCTGCGGCGCAGGCTGGCCATGTCCTCCTGCGTGGGCACCACGCCCTGCGCAAGCGCCAGCAACGCGCTGCCGGTCGCCATGCCGCGGCGCTGTTCGGCGCCGCGATCACTCAGCAGGCGCCGGGCGCCGTCCTGCGGATCGAGCAGGTAGCGGGCCGCCGGGTCGATCGGCTCGCCGTCCGCGTCGTGCTGCAGGTCGAAACCGAAGCCCAGCGCCTCCAGCAGGTCGCGCTCGAACAGCCGCAGCGACCACGCCAGCGAGCCACCGCCGGCCAGCCGTCCGCGCACCCGCGCGTAGGCCTCGTACAGCTCCGGCAGCGGGTCGTCGCGCGGCGCCAGCCGCAGCAGCAGTTCATTGATGTAGAAGCCGGCCAGCATCGCTTCGCCGGCCAGCCGGGGGGCGGCGTCCAGCGCCTCGGCCAGCCGCAGCTGCGCCAGTTCCCCGCGCTGCACGGCGCTAAAGCGGATCCACTGCAACGGCTGCAGCGCCGCACGCAGCGCCTGCTTCCTCGGCCCCTGCACCCCTCGCGCCAGCAGCCCGACCCGTCCATGCTGCTCGGTCAGCACCTCGACCTGCAGGCTGGTCTCGCGCCAGGGGCGCGCATGCAGGACAAAGGCGGGTTCGTCGTCGATGCGCATGGGTGGAGGGCCCCGGGATTCGGGATTCGGGATTCGGGATTCGGGATTCGGGATTCGGGATTCGGGATTCGGGATTCGGGATTCGGGACAGCATCGCAGTCCGCGGTGCGCTGTCAATCGATCCGTCGATGCGATCGGATCGACCCACGCACGGCAAAGGGACCACGGGAGCCGCTTTCGCGAATCACCAATCCCGAATCCCGAATCCCGGCCTCACTCGTACCCGAACGCCTTCAGCGCGGCCTCGTCGTCGGACCAGCCTTCGCGCACGCGCACCCAGGTCTCCAGGAACACCTTGGCGCCGAACAGCCGTTCCATCTGCAGCCGCGCCTTGGCGCCGATCTCCTTCAGACGGGTGCCGCCCTTGCCGATCACGATCGCCTTCTGGCCCTCGCGCTCGACCCAGATCACCGCGCCGATGCGCAGCAGCGCGCCGTCCTCGGCGAAGCGCTCGATCTCCACGGTGGTCGCGTACGGCAGTTCCTCGCCGAGCTGGCGCATCAGCTGCTCGCGTACCAGTTCGCCGGCCAGGAAGCGCTGGCTGCGGTCGGTGATCTCGTCCTCGCCGAACATCGGCTCGGCTTCGGGCAGCAGCGCCAGCAGGTCGCGCACCAGCGCCTCCAGGCCCTTGCGCTTGAGCGCCGAGACCGGGTGCACCGCGGCGAACTGCCGGCCTTCGCTGATCTGTGCCAGGAACGGCAGCAGCGCGGCCTTGTCCTTGAGGCGGTCGATCTTGTTGACCACCAGCACCACCGGGACGCCGGCGTCGCTGAGCACGTTGAACGCCAGCGTGTCCTCCTCGTCCCAGCGCCCGGCCTCGATCACCAGCAGGCCCGCGTCCACGCCTTCCAGCGAGCCGCGCGCGGCGCGGTTCATCACCCGGCTCATCGCCGTGGCGGAGAACTTGGCCTGTGCCCGGTGCAGCCCGGGCGTGTCGACCAGCACGATCTGGCCTTCCGGGAAGCTGGCGATGCCCAGCAGCCGGTGCCGCGTGGTCTGCGGCCGGTTGGAGACGATGCTGACCTTGGCGCCGACCAGGGCGTTGGTCAGGGTGGACTTGCCGACGTTGGGCCGGCCGATCACGGCGACGCTGCCGCAACGATAAGGGGACGCTTCGCTCACTTTTTCGGATCCAGTTGTGCCAGGACGGCGGCGGCGGCGTGCTGTTCGGCCAGGCGCCGCGAGGTGCCCTCGCCTTCGGCGGTGACGGCGGGCTCGCCCAGGGTGCAGCGTACCCGGAAATGCTTGGCGTGGTCGTCGCCGCTCTCGCAGACCAGTTCGTACACCGGCAGCGTGTGCTGGCGCGCCTGCAGCCACTCCTGCAGACGGGTCTTGGCATCCTTCTCCGGCTTGCCGGAGGGCAGCAGCGTCGCCAGCAGCGGCTCGAACCACGGCAGTACCCGCGCGCGGCAGGCCTCGAAGCCGGCGTCCAGGTAGATCGCCGCCACCACCGCCTCGACCGTGTCGGCCAGGATCGAGTCACGGCGGTAGCCGCCGGACTTCATCTCGCCCGGCCCCAGCGTCAGCCGCTCGCCCAGCTGCAGCTCGCGCGCGATCACCGCCAGCGAGGACTCGCGCACCAGCTCGGCGCGCGCCCGGGTCAGCGTGCCCTCGTCGGCCTTGGGCCAGCGCAGGAACAGCATCTCCGCGATGAACATGTTCACCAGGCTGTCGCCCAGGAACTCCAGCCGCTCGTTGTGCGGCGCACCGGCGCTGCGATGGGTCAGCGCCCGCGCCAGCAGGGCCGGATCGGAAAACGCATGGCCGATCCGGTCGCCTCGTTGGAAGGTCTTATTCGCCACCGCGCCGCGTCAGCTCCTGGGTGCTGTCGAACTTGCCGACGATATCGAGGTTGCCCAGCAGCGGGCGCCGCACCTCGTAGGCCACGCGCATCTTCCAGCCGCCGTCGATCCGCTCGAACTTGACGTTCTGCGGCTTCACGTTCTCGGAGTAGCTGATGTACAGGCGGCGGAAGAACAGGTCCTGCGCCCTGGCGGGATCCATGTCGGCGCTGCCCGGCTCGCCGGCCAGGCTCTTCATCGCCGTACGCACCGAGTAGTACTCCTGGTACATCGGGAACAGCTTCATGCCGATGTACACGGCGAAGCCGACCACGGCCAGCACCACCACGAACGACAACAGCGTCATGCCTTCCTGCTTGCGATTCATCAGCGTCTCCCCAGACGCCGGGACGACCCGGCCCATCACTACTGGATACCCGTCCCGATCCGCGAGGGATCGAAACTTCCCTTGCACAGCCAGCCCTCGCAGTTCAGCCAGATCAGGAACGCCTTGCCGCGCAGGTTCTGCTCGGGCAGGAAGTGGGTCTGCGTCCAGAAGCGGCTGTCCTCGCTGTTGTCGCGATTGTCGCCCATCACGAAGTACTCGCCGGCCGGCACCACCCAGTCGCCCTGGCCGGCCGGGTTGTTGCGGTCCACCCATTCCAGCACCGTGTGCGGCCGGCCCGGCAGCTCCTCGGTGAGCAGCGTGGTGCCGGTCATCTCGGCGCCGCGGCCCTTGCCGATGTACTCGCCCTTGACCTCGTACTCCAGCGGCTCGCCGTTGATGTAGAGCGTGTCGCCATGGAAGCCGATGCGGTCGCCGGGCAGGCCGACCACGCGCTTGACCCAGTTCTGGTCCGGCGCATGCGGCGGCTTGAACACCACCACGTCGCCGCGCTCGGGCTCGCCGAGCGGGATGATCTTGGTATTGGTGATCGGCAGGCGGATGCCGTAGGCGAACTTGTTGACCAGGATGAAGTCGCCGATCAGCAGGTTCGGCATCATCGAGCTGGACGGGATCTTGTACGGCTCGGCGACGAAGCTGCGCAGCACCAGCACCACCGCCAGCACCGGGAAGAAGGCGCGCGAGTAGTCCACCACCGCCGGCTCGGTATCCAGCAGGCCGGCGCGCGCGGCGCGGCGCTTGCGCAGCACCAGCGCATCCAGCAGCCAGATCAGGCCGGTGGCCAGGGTCAACACCACCAGCGCGATTTCAAACCATTTCATTCGGGTTCCTTCGGAACGGGATTGGAGATTCGGGATTGGGGATTCGCAGGAGCGGGCGGCAAAGACCGGCTGTGCTTGCGCCTTTGCCAATCCCCGATCCCGATTCCCGAATCCCGCCTCACTTGTTGTCCACCTGCAGCACCGCCAGGAAGGCCTCCTGCGGGATTTCCACCCGGCCCACCTGCTTCATGCGCTTCTTGCCTTCCTTCTGCTTCTCCAGCAGCTTCTTCTTGCGCGAAACGTCGCCACCATAGCACTTGGCCAGCACGTTCTTGCGCATCGCCTTGACCGTGGAACGGGAGATGATCTGCGAGCCGATCGCGGCCTGGATGGCGACGTCGAACATCTGCCGCGGGATCAGCTCGCGCATCTTCTCGCACAGCTCGCGGCCGCGGCGGTCGGCGTGGCTGCGGTGCACGATGATGCTCAGCGCATCGACCTTGTCGCCGTTGATGAGCGTGTCCACGCGCACGAACGGACCGGCCTGGAAGCGCACGAAGTGGTAGTCCAGCGAGGCGTAGCCGCGGCTGACCGACTTGAGCCGGTCGAAGAAGTCCAGCACCACCTCGGCCATCGGCAGCTCGTAGCTGATCTGCACCTGGCTGCCCATGTACTGGATGCCGACCTGGCTGCCGCGCTTCTCCTCGCACAGGGTGATGACGTTGCCCACGTAGTCCGGCGGGGTGAGGATGTTGGCGCGGATGATCGGCTCGCGGATCTCCTCGACCTGGTTCACCGGCGGCAGCTTGGCCGGGTTGTCCATGGCCACGATGCTGCCGTCGGTCTTGAGCACCTCGTAGACCACGGTGGGCGCGGTGGAGATCAGGTTGAGGTTGTACTCGCGCTCCAGCCGCTCCTGCACGATCTCCATGTGCAGCATGCCGAGGAAGCCGCAGCGGAAGCCGAAGCCCATGGCTTCCGAGCTCTCCGGCTCGAAGCGCAGCGCGGCGTCGTTCAGGCGCAGCTTGTCCAGCGCCTCGCGCAGGTCCGGGTAGTCCTCGGCATCGACGGGGAACAGGCCGGCGAACACGCGCGGCTGCATCTCCTGGAAGCCCGGCAGCGGCGTCGGCGCCGGGTCGGCGGCCAGGGTCAGGGTGTCGCCGACCGGCGCGCCGTGCACGTCCTTGATGCTGGCGTTGATCCAGCCCACCTCGCCGGCACGCAGCGCCGGCAGTTCCTTGCGCTTGGGCGTGAACACGCCGACCTTGTCGACCAGGTGGGTGCGGCCGGTGGACATCACCAGGATCTTGCTGCCGGGCCTGATCTCGCCCTGCATGATGCGCACCAGCGACACCACGCCCAGGTAGTTGTCGAACCAGGAGTCGATGATCAGCGCCTGCAGCTTGTCGGTGTCGCGCGGCTTGGGCGGCGGGATGCGCTGCACGATCGCCTCCAGCACCGCTTCCACGTTCAGGCCGGTCTTGGCGCTGACCGCCACCGCGTCCTCGGCGTCGATGCCGATCACCGCCTCGATCTCGGCCTTGGCGCGCTCCACGTCGGCGGTGGGCAGGTCGATCTTGTTGAGCACCGGCACCACTTCCAGGCCCTGCTCCACCGCGGTGTAGCAGTTGGCCACCGACTGCGCCTCCACGCCCTGGGCGGCGTCGACCACCAGCAGCGCGCCCTCGCAGGCGGCCAGCGAGCGGCTGACCTCGTAGGAAAAGTCGACGTGGCCCGGGGTGTCGATGAAGTTGAGCTGGTAGGTCTGCCCGTCCTTGGCCGTGTACGGCAGCGACACCGACTGCGCCTTGATGGTGATGCCGCGCTCGCGCTCGATCGGATTGGAGTCGAGCACCTGCGCTTCCATCTCGCGCGCCTGCAGGCCGCCGCACAGCTGGATGATGCGATCGGCGAGCGTGGACTTGCCGTGGTCGACGTGGGCGATGATGGAGAAGTTGCGGATGTTCCGCATCGGATCGGATGACATGGAGGTGGGCGGCGGCCGCGGCCGTCGTCAGGGAAACGTAGGATTATCGCATGCCCGGACGCCGTGCCGGGCACGCCCGCAGCACGGGCCGGCCCCGGGGCACGCGGCCGCGGCCGACTGCCGGCCGGGAAATCCGGCCGCCGGCACCATCCACGGGGTGCCGGCGGCCACGCGGCCTACTCGCCGGCGCGGATGGCGACGAAGCTGGTGTTCGCCCCGGCGCGGACCAGCAGCATGACCACGTCGCCCTTCTTGACCCCGGACAGCTGCCGGTTCAGTTCGGCGACGCTGCCGACCTTGGCGCGGCCGACCTGCAGGATCACCATGCCCGGACGCAGCGCAGGCTGGGTCGCGCGCGCGGAGGCGCTCTCCACGGCGGTGATGCGCACGCCCTGGCCCGCCTCCAGGCCGAGCTGCCTGCGCTCGGCGGCGCTCAGGTCGGCCACGCGCAGGCCGAGCAGGTCGATGCTGTCGGCCTGCGGGGCGGCCGGGCCGGCGCCGTCGTCGTTGGCGGCGGCCAGCTGGCTCTCGCCTTCCTCCAGCGCGGTCAGGGTGACGGTGACCTCGCGCGGCTTGCCGTCGCGCAGGATGCCCAGGCGGACCTTGGTACCCGGCGCCATCGCACCGATCAGCGGCGGCAGGTCGCTGGCGGCATTGATCGCGGTGCCGTTGACGCTGCGGATGACATCGCCGGCCTCCACGCCCGCCTTGCCCGCGGCGCTGCCGGCGACGATGTCGTTGACCAGCGCACCGCGGCTGTCGGGCAGGCCCAGGCCCTGGGCCTTGAGCGAATCGATCGGCGCCACCTGCACGCCCAGCTGGCCGCGGCTGACCTTGCCGGTGGTCCGGATCTGCTCGACCGCGTTCATCGCCAGGTCGATCGGGATCGCGAAGCTGATGCCCATGTAGCCGCCGGACATGGAGAAGATCTGCGAGTTGATGCCGATCACCTCGCCGCGGGTGTTGAGCAGCGGACCGCCGGAGTTGCCCTGGTTGATCGCCACGTCGGTCTGGATGAACGGCACGTAGCGCTGGTCGGAGTCGTAGGGATTGCTGCGCCCGGTGGCACTGACGATGCCGGCGGTGACCGAATGGTCCAGCCCCAGCGGCGAACCGATCGCAACCGCCCACTGCCCCGGCTTGACCGTGCGCGAGTCGCCGATGCGCACCGTCGGCAGGTTCTTGCCGTCGATCTTCAGCAGCGCCACGTCGTACTGCGCATCGCTGCCGACCACCTTGGCGTCGAACTCGCGGTTGTCGGCCAGCTTGACCTTGACCTTGTCGGCGCCGTCGACGACGTGGTGGTTGGTCAGCACGTAGCCATCGGCGGAGATGATGAAGCCCGAACCCACCGAACGGCCGCCGCGGCTGTCCGGGTCGGGAACCTGCCCGCCCGGGCCGGGGAAATCAGGCCCGAAGAAGCGCCGGAAGAACTCCGGCATCTGGTCCATGTCGGGCACGCCCCTGCGCTGGCTGGCCTTGGGCGCGACATCGGCCTCGATGTTGACCACGCCGGGGCCGACCTGCTCCACCAACTGGGTGAAATCGGGCAGGCCGGTGACCAGCTGCGGCGCCGGCGTGGCGCTGCGCGTGGCGATCGGCGCGGCGGCCTCCGGCTGCTGCGCGCAGGCCGCCAGCGGCAGGGTCATCGCCAGCAGGCCAAAGGTGTAGTTGCGGATGCGTGGGTTCATCGCGGACACGTCTCCAGGCGAATGGATGGAAGAAGGGATGCGTGCGGGGCCGCGTTCCGGGCGGCCGAAGGCATCGACCGGAACGAATGCTGGCGCCCGGGCGCGGGGATCAGGGCTGCGGCAGCGGCGGCAGGTCGTCGTCCGCGCCGGCCGGGCCGATCTCGACCGGCATCTGCGGCTCGAACGGGTAGAAGGTGCGGCCGGGCTGGGCGGAGACGCTGGCATTGAACACGCCGCCGGCCACCGCCGGGGCCACCACCGACCGCGGCCACGGACGGGCCTGCAGGGTCTCCGGGCGATGCCCGAACGGATCGGCCGGCGCGGCCACGGTGGCGTCGACGGGCGTCGCACTGGCGACGGCGCGCTGCGGCGGCGCCGGCTGGCGGCCGGCGGCGGCGGCGCGGCCGGCCTGCTGCGTGCGCGTGGCGGCGACCGTGCGGCGTGCCG
>NZ_JAJOZS010000018.1 GCF_021168555.1 Stenotrophomonas sp. MMGLT7
GTGCGCGTGGCGGCGACCGTGCGGCGTGCCGAGGCTTCCTGGCGGCGCGCGGCCGCCAGCGCCGCCGCCGGCGCGGCCGCGACCACCTGGCCGAGGGTGCCGTCGGGATCGGCCGGCATCGCCGGCGCCTGCACAGGCACCGGCGCGGGCGTCGGGGCCGGTGCAGGCGTGGTGGCGACCACCGCGGCGGACTCGTCGGCGGGAGGCGGAAGATTGTCCGGCAGCTGCTCGCGGCTCATGAACATCGCCAGCGCGGCGACCGAGGCCGCCAGCGCGGTGCCGCCGCCCCAGCGCAGCCAGCGCCGCGGCGCGTGCGCGGGAGAACGCGAAGGCGAGCCGGTGCGTTCCGGCGGCGGTTCGTGCGCCACCGCCGCGGCGACGCGGCCGGCGAAATCCAGCGGTGCCGGCGCGCAGGACTGGCCGCGCAGCACGTCGCCGCACAGCAGCCAGCGCTCGTGGCAGCCGGACAGTTCGGCATCGTGCTGCAGCCGGCGCAGCATGAAGCGCGCCTCGTCGGTGGACAGCTCGCCATCGATCAACGCCGACAGCTGCTGGCGGTAATGGACCTCGAACTTGTCGCCGGCGACGCCGGGCAAAGGCTTTTCGTTATTCATACGCGTTGCTTTTCACGGGTAGCGCTCTCGGTATCCAGCAGGGGCCGCAGCTCGGCATCGATCGCCTCGCGTGCACGGAAGATGCGCGAACGCACCGTCCCGATGGGGCACCCCATCCTGTGCGCGATGTCCTCGTAGCTCATGCCCTCCACCTCGCGCAGGGTGATGGCCGCTCGCAGCTCCTCCGGCAATGCATTGACCGCCTTCATCACCGTTTGTTCCAGCTGCTGGCGCATCAGTTCACGTTCCGGTGTGTCGGTATCGCGCAGGCGGGTGCCGGAATCGAACTGCTCGGCGTCGGCCACGTCGATGTCGTCGGTGGGCGGGCGGCGGTTGTGGGCGACCAGATGGTTCTTGGCGGTGTTCACGGCGATCCTGTGCAGCCATGTATAGAACTGGGCGTCGCCGCGGAAGCTCCCGATCGCGCGGTAGGCGCGGAGGAAGGTGTCCTGGGCCACGTCCTGACATTCGCTCCAGTCGGCGATGTAGCGCCCGATCAACGCCACGATCCGATGCTGGTACTTGCGCACCAGGACATCGAACGCCGCGCTCTCGCCGCGCTGCACACGCCGGACCAGTTCCAGGTCCAGCTCCTGAGGTGTATCGACATCGGCCATAACGGGCCGCACTCCTGTCAGCCCAACCGCGTCGGGCACTGTGACCGCCATTCCGGCAAAAAGTTCAGCGGCCTTGCCTGCACCGCCACCCCACAACGTTAACCGCGTCCCCGTTAGGCTCGCGCATGCCAGCGGTCACGGATCATGTCCCTCGCCCGGAACATTGGGATTTGACGGGATGGAAACAACCTCTGGATGATAACGACCTTGTCCATACACAACCGGATGGTCCACCCCATGCTTGCAGGCTTCGATGGGCTTCGATTCAGCCACTGGCTTCCCGAGATCCGCGACGACGGCGTCGTCGTGCTCAGCCTGGACCGCCAGGGCATCTCGGTCAACGCGTTCTCGCAGGACGTGCTGATCGAGCTGGGCGACCTGCTGGAACGCATCGCCATCGATCCGCCCAAGGGCGTGGTGATCCGCTCGGCCAAGCCGTCGGGCTTCATCGCCGGCGCCGACCTGAAGGAATTCCAGGAGTACGACCGCAAGGGCACGGTCAACGATGCGATCCGCCGCGGACAGGCCGTGTTCCAGAAGCTGGCCGAGCTGCCGTGCCCGACGGTGGCCGCGATCCATGGCTTCTGCATGGGTGGCGGCACCGAGATCTCGCTGGCCTGCCGCTACCGCGTGGCCAGCGGCGACGCCTCCACCCGCATCGGCCTGCCGGAAACCAAGCTCGGCATCTTCCCCGGTTGGGGTGGCAGCGCGCGCCTGCCGCGCCTGATCGGTGCGCCGGCGGCGATGGACCTGATGCTCACCGGCCGCACCGTGTCGGCATCGGCCGCGCGGGCGCTGGGACTGGTGGACAAGGTGGTGGCGCCGGCGGTGCTGGTCGATGCCGCGGTCGCGCTGGCGCTGTCGGGCACCACGCGCCCGTTCAAGCAGCGCGCGACCGCATGGGCCACCAATACCTGGATCGCACGGCAGATCCTGGCGCCGCAGATGGCCAAGCAGGTCGCGCGCAAGGCACGCCGCGAGCACTACCCGGCGCCGTACGCGCTGATCGACGTGTGGAAGCGCAGCGGCGGCAGCGGCATCCAGGCACGCCTGGACGCCGAGCGCCGCGCGGTGGTCAAGCTGGCCGGCACGCCGACCGCGCGCAACCTGATCCGCATCTTCTTCCTCACCGAGCGGCTCAAGGGCCTTGGGGGCAAGGATCACGGCATCCGCCACGTGCACGTGGTCGGTGCAGGAGTGATGGGCGGCGACATCGCCGCCTGGTCGGCCTACAAGGGTTTCGAGGTGACGCTGCAGGACCGCGAGCAGCGCTTCATCGATCCGGCGCTGGCGCGCGCCGGCGAACTGTTCGCCAAGCGCGTCAAGGACGAGAGCAAGCGCCCGGCGGTGGCGGCACGACTCAAGGGCGACCTGGACGGCGCCGGCATCGCCGAGGCCGACCTGGTGATCGAGGCGATCATCGAGAACCCGGACGCCAAGCGCGAGCTGTACCAGTCCATCGAGCCCAGGCTCAAGGCCGACGCGCTGCTCACCAGCAACACCTCCTCGATCCCGCTGGACGAGCTGCGCGAGCACATCCAGCGCCCGGCGCAGTTCGCCGGCCTGCACTACTTCAACCCGGTGGCGCAGATGCCGCTGGTGGAGATCGTGCAGCACGACCAGCTGGCGCCGGAGACCGGCAAGCGGCTGGCGGCGTTCTGCAAGGCGCTGGACAAGCTGCCGGTGCCGGTGGCCGGCACGCCCGGCTTCCTGGTCAACCGCGTGCTGTTCCCGTACATGCTGGAGGCGGCCAACGCCTACGCCGAGGGCGTCCCCGGCGCGGTGATCGACAAGGCCGCGGTGAAGTTCGGCATGCCGATGGGACCGATCGAGCTGATCGACACCGTCGGCCTGGACGTGGCCGCCGGCGTGGGCAAGGAACTGGCGCCGTTCCTCGGCCTGCAGATCCCGCAGGCGCTGGCGACGGTGGAGCCGGACAAGCGCGGCAAGAAGGATGGCAAGGGCCTGTACACGTGGCAGGAGGGCAAGCCGGTCAAGCCGGACGTGCCCGCCGACTACAAGGCGCCGGACGACCTGGAGGACCGCCTGGTGCTGCCGCTGCTCAACGAGGCGGTCGCCTGCCTGCACGACGGCGTGGTCGCCGATGCCGACCTGCTCGATGCCGGAGTGATCTTCGGCACGGGCTTCGCCCCGTTCCGCGGCGGTCCGATCCAGTACATCCGCAGCACCGGCGCCGACGCCCTGCTGGACAGGCTCAAGGCGCTGCAGGCTCGCCATGGCGAACGCTTCGCCCCGCGCCCGGGCTGGGATTCACCGGCACTGCGCGAACCGGCGGTGTGACGCAGCGATGCCGCGACCGGAAACGCCGCCTTCGGGTGGCGTTTTCGTAGGCCCCTGCCGGCGTCGGACGGGGAAACGCCTGGAGCCCCGTAGCCCGGGCAAGCGAAGCGCACCCGGGATGACCGATGGCCTGGCAGCGCCCACGCCGCCGGCCTGGGCCGGGGCGCGCCGCAGAGATTGGGGTCAGGGGGCAAAGCCCTCGGAATGCCCGGCTGCACCAGGCTTCGCCCGTACCCTCATCCGCCCCTTCGGGGCACCTTCTCCCGCAAGGAGAAGGAAACTTACAGCCCGTAGCTCGGAACCACGCCCCCGACGCCTGGTGAACCCGAACATCGCGCGCGTCGGCCGCGTGCCTGCCCCGTGAACACCGGCCCGCGCGTCGGATGCATCGCTGCGATCGGCTGCGGAGCTGGCCTTGCCGTGGACAGCCAGACGCTCAGGAATGGGTGTGCCCGTAATGCCCGTGCCGATCAGGCCCGTGATCGTGATCGTGCGAATCATGCCCGGACGGGTCGTGGCCATGGCCATCGCCTTCTACCCCGCACACCTCGCCACCGCAGTAGCTGGCCTCGACCTGCAGCGTCACGTGATCGATGTCGAAGCGCTCGTGCAGCAGTTCCCCCAGCCCGCGGCGCAGCAGTTCGGCGTCGACGCCGTCGGCCATGACCACGTGCGCGGTCAGCGCCGGCGTGCTGGAGGCCAGCGCCCACACGTGCAGGTCGTGCACGTCCACCACCCCCGCATGGCCGCACAGCGCCTGCCGCACCTCGCCCAGCACGATGCCCTTGGGCACGCCTTCGAGCAGCACGTTGATCGCCTCGCGCAGCAGCACCCAGGTGCGCGGCAGCACCCACAGGCCGATCAGCACCGCCAGCGCCGCGTCGATCCATTGCCAGCCTGTCCAGCGGATCAGCAGTGCGCCGATGATCACCGCCACCGAACCGAGCATGTCGCTCCATACCTCAAGGTAGGCCCCCTTGACGTTGAGGCTCTCGCCGCTGCCGGCCTTGAGCAGGCGCATGGCGACCAGGTTCACCGCCAGCCCGATCGCCGCGATGACCAGCATGCCGCCGGAAGCCACGTGCTGCGGCTGGCGGAAGCGCTCCACCGCCTCCCACAGGATGTAGGCCCCGACCGCGAACAGCAGCGCGCCGTTGGCCATCGCCCCCAACGCTTCCAGGCGCGCGTAGCCATAGGAACGGCGCGCATCGGGGGGGCGCCGGCTCATGCGCACGGCCAGCAGCGCGATCATCAGCCCGACCGTGTCGGTGGCCATGTGCGCGGCATCGGACAGCAGCGCCAGGCTGTTGGTGATGAAGGCGCCGGCGATCTCCGCCAGCAGGAAGGCCGAGGTCAGCCCGAGCGCCCACCACAGGGGCTTCTCGTAGCGGATGTCGCTGGGCAGGTGGTTGTGATCGTGGCTCATGTGCCGCTCCGGGATTTGCGCCACCTTAGGCACGTTCGTGCACGGAGACTATTACACCGCAGGCACCGCCATCGCATTGACACGACCGGCCGCGCCGGTGAAATACAATACGCGGTTAATTTTTCCCCGCGCCCTCCCCCGGCTATGACATCCCCGGCCAACGCCCTTCCCGACGAAGACTCGCAGCAGCTGGCTCCGGCCTGGCGCGAGCAGATCCTGGCCACGCCGCCACACGCCCTGGCGTTGATGGCCGACATCGCCTCGCAGCCGCTGCAGGCGCTTTCGGACCAGTTCTACGCGGTCCTGCTCGACGATCCCCGCGCCAGCCGCTTCCTGTCCAACGAACAGGTCAGCGAGCAGCTCAAGCCCGCCCTGCAGCACTGGCTGCGCGCGCTGATGACCGCGACGCCGGCCACGGTGCAGGAACTGATCGTCGTCAACCGCCACATCGGCCGCGTGCACGCGCGCGTCGGCATCCCTGTGGACCTGGTCACCCGCGGGGTGCGCGTGCTGCGGCTGCAGCTGTTCCGCCGCATCGCCGGCAGCGGAGCCGTCGAGCCGACCTGCATCTCCGCCATGGCCTGCATCAGCATCGCCATGGACATCGCGCTGGAAGGCATGACCCTGGCCTACACCACCGCACACGACCGCTCGGCGCGCACCGACGCGGCCTACCGCCTGTTCTCGCTGGTGCAGAACGTGAGCACCGAGCGCGAACGCCAGCGCGCGCTGCTGCTGGACTGGGAGAACAACCTGCTCTACAGCCTGGCCGGACAGACCGGTTCGGACATCGACACCCAGCGCCTGTCCACATCCGAATTCGGCCTGTGGTACACCCACAAGGGCATCCCCAGCTTCGGCGACAGCTCCGAGACCCAGCGCATCACCGCGCTGATCGGCGAGGTCGATGCGCTGCTGGCGGTCGAACCGGGCGCCGGCGGCTCCGGCCAGGGCCGCCTGGCGACCCTGCATGCGATCCGCGAGCGCCTGAGCGCGATCCGCAACCTGCTGAACATGCTGTTCGAGCGCGTCGGCGAACTCGACGCCGGGTCGGATTCGCTGACCAACCTGCTCAACCGGCGCTTCCTGCCCACCGTGCTGCGGCGGGAGATCGAACTGGCGAGCAAGGCATCGGGCAGCTTCGCCGTGCTGCTGCTCGACCTGGACCACTTCAAGAGCATCAACGACCGCTACGGCCACGAGACCGGCGACCGCACGCTGCAGCACGTGGCCAACACCCTCAACCAGTTCACCCGCGGCAGCGACTATGTGTTCCGGTTGGGCGGCGAGGAGTTCGTGATCGTGCTGGTGGCGGTCACCGAACAGCGCGCCCAGGCCATCGCCGAGTCCCTGCGCAAGCAGATCGCCGCCACCCAGGTGCCGGTGACCGATGCGCAGGTGCTGGCCATCACCGCGAGCATCGGCGTGGCCATGTACGACGGCCATCCCGACTACGAACGCCTGATGAGCCGGGCCGACGCCGCCATGTACGAGGCCAAGGCCAACGGCCGCGACCAGGTGGTGATGGCCCGCCCGGGCATGAAGACCAGCGCGCCCCGCCGCTACCTGGCGCGCGACTGAGCGCGCCGCACCGGTGGCGCCGGAGCGCCGCCATGCCATCGGGATCGCCACCTGCCTGCGGCGCGCGCGACCGCGTCGACTACAATTCCAGACCGTTTGCACGTCCGCCCGCGTCAGCTCGGCGGACATGATCGACAACCTGGAATCCGGTGCGCAGTTGAGCGAATCAAGAGACAAGGCGGACAGCCGCAAGGGGCAGCCCGAGCACACCCCGCTCATGAAGCAGTTCTTCGCAGCCAAGTCCGAACATCCGGACCTGCTGCTGTTCTTCCGCATGGGCGACTTCTACGAGCTGTTCTACGACGATGCGCGCAAGGCCGCGCGGCTGCTCGACATCACCCTGACCCAGCGCGGCAGCTCCGGCGGCGCGCCGATCCCGATGGCCGGGGTGCCGGTGCATGCCTACGAGGGCTACCTGGCGCGGCTGGTGGCGCTGGGCGAGTCGGTGGCGATCTGCGAGCAGATCGGCGACCCGGCGCTGGCCAAGGGGCTGGTGGAGCGCAAGGTGGTGCGCATCGTCACGCCCGGCACGGTCACCGACGAGGCGCTGCTGGACGAGCGCCGCGACACCCTGCTGATGGCGCTGTCGCGCACCCGCCACGGCTACGGCCTGGCCTGGGCCGACCTGGCCGGTGGCCGCTTCCTGGTCAACGAGGTCGATGGCGAGGACGCGCTGGAGGCGGAATTGGCGCGACTGGAGCCGGCCGAACTGCTGGTGCCGGACGAGGACGGCTGGCCCGAGTTCCTGCACCAGCGCCACGGCATCCGCCGCCGCGCGCCGTGGCTGTTCGATGCCGACAGCGGCCGCCGCCAGCTGCTGCAGTTCTTCGGCGTGCACGATTTGTCCGGCTTCGGCATCGAGGATGCGCCGCGCGCCATCGCCGCCGCTGCCGCCCTGCTCGGCTATGTCGAGGAGACGCAGAAGCAGCGCCTGCCGCACCTGACCGCGATCGCGCTGGAGACCGCCGGCGAGGCGATCGCGATGAATGCCGCCACCCGCCGCCACCTGGAACTGGACACGCGCGTGGACGGCGACACCCGCAACACCCTGCTCGGCGTGCTCGACAGCACCGTCACGCCGATGGGCGGGCGCCTGCTGCGGCGCTGGCTGCACCGGCCGCTGCGGCTGCGCCAGGTGCTGGTGCAGCGCCACCACGCCGTCGGCACATTGATCGACCACGGCGCCGACGCCGACCTGCGCGAGCGCTTCCGCGCGCTCGGCGATGTCGAGCGCATCCTCACCCGCATCGCCCTGCGCTCGGCGCGCCCGCGCGACTTCTCCACCCTGCGCGACGGCCTGGCGCTGCTGCCGGACATCGCCGCCCTCCTCGCCCCGCTCGACTCGCCGCGGCTGCAGGCATTGGCCGCCGAACTGGGCGACCACGGCGAGACCGCACATCTGCTGCTGTCGGCCATCGCCGAGCAGCCGCCGCTCAAGCTGTCCGACGGCGGCGTGATCGCCGCCGACTACGACGCCGAGCTGGACGAGCTGCGGCAGCTGTCCACCAACGCCGACCAGTTCCTGATCGACCTGGAGGCACGCGAGCGCGAGGCCAGCGGCATCGCCACGCTCAAGGTCGGCTACAACCGCGTCCACGGCTACTTCATCGAGATCAGCAAGGGCCAGGCCGACCGCGCGCCGGTGCACTACACCCGCCGGCAGACCCTGACCAACGCCGAGCGCTACATCACCGAGGAACTCAAGGCGTTCGAGGACAAGGTGCTGTCGGCGCGCGAACGCGCGCTGTCGCGCGAGAAGCTGCTGTACGAAGGCCTGCTCGATGCGCTCGGCGCGCGCCTGGAGCCGCTCAAGCGCGCGGCCGCGGCGCTGAGCGAGCTGGACGTGCTGGCCGCCTTCGCCGAACGCGCGCAGGCGCTGGACTGGTCGCGCCCGGAACTGGAGACGGCGCCGTGCCTGCGCATCGAGCGCGGCCGCCACCCGGTGGTCGAGGCGGTGCGCGAACAGCCTTTCGAGCCCAACGACCTGGACCTGCATCCGGACCGCCGCATGCTGGTGATCACCGGCCCCAACATGGGCGGCAAGAGCACCTACATGCGCCAGAACGCACTTATCGTGCTGCTGGCGCACATCGGCAGCTTCGTGCCGGCCGCGCGCGCGGTGATCGGCCAGATCGACCGCATCCTCACCCGCATCGGCGCCGGCGACGACCTGGCCAGGGGCCAGTCCACCTTCATGGTCGAGATGGCCGAGACCAGCTACATCCTGCACCATGCCAGCGCGCAGTCGCTGGTGCTGATGGACGAGATCGGCCGCGGCACCTCCACCTACGACGGCCTGGCCCTGGCCGACGCGGTGGCGCGCCACCTGGCCCACGTCAACCGCTGCTACACGCTGTTCGCCACCCACTACTTCGAACTCACCGCACTGGCCGACGAGACCGTCGAAGGCGGCCCCAGCGGCATCGCCAACGTGCACCTGGACGCGGTCGAGCATGGCGAGAACCTGGTGTTCATGCATGCGGTCAAGGACGGCCCGGCCAACCGCAGCTTCGGCCTGCAGGTGGCGGCGCTGGCCGGCCTGCCGCGCGACACCGTCGCCCAGGCGCGGCGGCGCCTGGCCGAGCTGGAGCAGCGCGGCGGCGAGAGCCACGCCTCGCAGATGGCACCGCGGGCGCTGGACGCACCTCAGCAGTTCGGCCTGTTCGCGCCGGCTGCCTCGGCCGCGCAGGAAGCCCTCGCCGCACTCGACCCGGACGAGCTGACGCCCAAGCAGGCGCTGGAGGCGCTGTACCGGTTGAAGTCGTTGCTTTGAGGGCCGGGATTCGGGATTCGGGATTCGGGATTCGGGAAAGGCTATCCCTAGTTTCGCTGGTCCTGGGGGCCGATCCGATCCGTCTTTCCTGTCGCTGCGGAGACGACTCAACGGTAATGCCCGGGCTGCTAGCCTGAAGCGGCCACGGCGGTACGACCGCCTTCACCCAAAGGACATGACATGACCACGACCAGCCTTACCGAGACCCTCCTGCAGCAACTGCAAGGCCCCGCACTGCAGCAGGTGGCGCAGAGCCTGGGCATCGATGCACAGCAGGCGCAGGGCGCCGTCGGCGCGGCGCTGCCGCTGTTGATGGGCGCACTCGGGCGCAACGCACAGCAGCCGCAGGGCGCCGAGGCGCTGCTGGGCGCACTGCAGCGCGACCATGCCGGCGGCGGCGGCTTCGACCTGGGCGGCCTGCTCGGCTCGGTGCTCGGCGGTGGCAGCGGCAATGCCCAGACCGATGGCGCCGGCATCCTCGGCCACGTGTTCGGTGCCAAGGCGCCGCAGGCGGCCAGCCAGTTGGGCCAGGCCACCGGGCTGGGCGGAGACAAGGCCTCGCAACTGCTGCAGATCCTGGCCCCGATCGTGCTGGCCTTCCTGGCCAAGCGATTCCTCGGCAACGGCCAGGCCGATGCCTCGCAACTGGGCCAGACCCTGAGCCAGGAACAGCAGCATGTCGCGCAGTCGGGCGTCGGCGGCCTGCTCGGCTCGGTGCTCGACCAGGACGGCGACGGGCAGCTAGGCGTCGGCGACCTGCTGAAGATCGGCGGCGGCCTGTTCGGCAAGTCCTGAGCAGGCGTCCCCCGGCCATCGCGGCCACTCATTCATCCAACTGGTCGCTTTGGCAGAGGGCAGCCTCTGCCTCTCGAGGCAATCGATAGATCTGGTCTATCGATAAGGCAGATTCATTCGAATTGATTTTATTAATCAACGGCGCATATCGTTCGGGTCTTTAGAGGAGAAGCCCGCCATGAGCACGCCAACCGAAACCAATACCCCGGCCCCGGTCGACACGCCCTCGCCCTCGGCCGCGAAATGCCCGTTCCACAGCGCCCCGATGCATCCCGTCGCCGGTGGCGGCACCGGCAACCGGGACTGGTGGCCGAAACAGCTGCGCGTGGACCTGCTGAACCAGCATTCCGAGCGCTCCAACCCGCTCGATCCCGGATTCGACTACCGCCAGGAGTTCAAGAAGCTCGACTATGCCGCGCTGAAGGCCGACCTCAAGGCGCTGCTGAGCGACTCCCAGGACTGGTGGCCGGCCGACTGGGGCAGCTACGGCGGCCTGTTCATCCGCATGGCATGGCACAGCGCCGGCACCTATCGCATGGTCGACGGCCGCGGCGGCGGCGGTCGCGGCCAGCAGCGCTTCGCCCCGCTGAACTCGTGGCCCGACAACGTCAGCCTGGACAAGGCCCGCCGCCTGCTGTGGCCGGTCAAGCAGAAGTATGGACAGAAGATCTCGTGGGCCGACCTGATCATCCTGGCCGGCAACATCGCGCTTGAGGCGTCGGGCTTCCGCACCTTCGGCTTCGCCGCCGGGCGCGAGGACACCTGGGAGCCGGACCTCGACGTCAACTGGGGCGACGAGAAGAGCTGGCTGGCCCACCGCAAGTCCGAGGCGCTGGCCGGCAGCCCGATCAGCGCGACCGAACTGGGCCTGATCTACGTGAACCCGGAAGGTCCGGAGGCCAGCGGCGACCCGCTCTCCGCCGCCCCGTTCATCCGTGCCACCTTCGGCAACATGGCGATGGACGACGAGGAGATCGTCGCCCTGATCGCCGGCGGCCACACCCTGGGCAAGACCCACGGCGCCGGGCCGGCGGACGCGGTCGACGTCGATCCCGAGGCCTCGGCGCTCGAGCAGCAGGGCCTGGGCTGGCGCAGCAGCCATGGCAGCGGCGTCGGCAAGGACGCGATCACCTCCGGCCTCGAAGTGGTATGGACGCAGACGCCGACGCAGTGGAGCAACCACTTCTTCGAGAACCTGTTCAAGTTCGAATGGGTGCAGACGCGCAGCCCCGCCGGCGCCATCCAGTGGGAGGCCCAGGATGCCGAGGCGATCATCCCGGACCCGTTCGATCCGGCGATCAAGCGCAGGCCGACGATGCTGACCACCGACCTGACCCTGCGCTTCGACCCCGAGTTCGAGAAGATCTCGCGGCGCTTCCTCAACGACCCGCAGGCCTTCGCCGAGGCCTTCGCCCGCGCCTGGTTCAAGCTGACCCACCGCGACATGGGCCCGAAGGCGCGCTACCTCGGCCCGGAAGTGCCGAAGGAAGACCTGATCTGGCAGGACCCGCTGCCGGCTCCGGTCCATGCGCCGAGCGCCGCCGACATCGCCGACCTGAAGGCGAGGATCGCAGACTCGGGCCTGACGGTGTCGCAACTGGTGTCGATCGCCTGGGCCTCGGCCTCGACCTTCCGCGGCGGCGACAAGCGCGGCGGCGCCAACGGCGCGCGCATCGCCCTGGCCCCGCAGAAGGACTGGGAAGCCAACCGGCTCGCGCTGCAGGCGCTGCCCAGGCTGCAGCAGATCCAGCAGGCCTCGGGCAAGGCCTCGCTGGCCGACGTGATCGTGCTGGCCGGCGTGGTCGGCGTCGAGCAGGCAGCCAGGGCCGCCGGCGTCGCGGTGGAAGTGCCGTTCGCGCCGGGCCGCGTCGATGCCACGCAGGAGCAGACCGAGGCCGAATCCTTCCAGTGGCTGGAGGGCCTGGCCGACGGCTTCCGCAACTGGAAGAAGGCGGGCGTGAATGCGCCGACCGAGGCGCTGCTGATCGACAAGGCGCAGCAGCTCACCCTGACCGCGCCGGAGCTGACCGTCCTGGTCGGCGGCCTGCGCGTGCTCGGCACCAACCACGACGGCTCCAGCCACGGCGTGTTCACCGACCAGGTCGGCGTGCTGAGCACCGACTTCTTCACCCACCTGCTGGACATGTCCACGGTGTGGGCGCCGGTGGACGATGCGGCCGAGGTGTTCCAGGGCAAGGACCGCAGGACCGGCGAGCCGAAGTACACCGCCACCCGCAACGACCTGGTGTTCGGCTCCAACTCGGTGCTGCGCGCCCTGGCCGAGGTCTACGCCGAAGCCGACGGCAGGGAGAAGTTCGTCAAGGACTTCGTCGCCGCGTGGACCAAGGTGATGAACCTGGATCGCTTCGACCTGGCCTGAGCGGACGTAAGGTGCCGGCCTGGCCTGAATCCCCCAGGCCAGGCCGGCACCTGTCTTTCTCCCTTTTTTTGTAGGAGCGACTTCAGTCGCGATGGGACCTTACCTAACCTAGTAAAGCCCGATCGCGACTGAAGTCGCTCCTACAGTTTTCACGCAGTTTTCCACGCCGTTTTTCACGCAGTTCCACGGCCCGTCACATCGCGTCGATGTCACCCAGCGCGCGGATCAGCCGCCGCGCGCGCTTGTCCGGGCGGTGCTCCGGTGGCCGGTAGCCGTTGCGTTCGGCCGCGCGCAGCTCGCGCAGCTGGATGCGTTGCTGCCGCGACTGCTCGCTCTCCTCGTACAGCGCCTGCGCCACCGCTGCCGGGCCGCGGGTCTCGCTCAGCGCCAGTACCCGCACCTCGAACGTCTCCTCGCCGCGGCCGATCCGCAGCCACTCGCCGACGCGCAGCGCGCGCGACGACTTGGGCCGCTGCCCGGCCACCTCGACCTTGCCGGTTTCTATCGCCTGCTTGGCCAGGCTGCGGGTCCTGAAGAAACGCGCGGCCCACAGCCACACGTCCAGCCTCACCGCAGCCTGCAACAACCCATCCGTCATTTGTCGAAATCCGCCTTGATCGGTGCCTGCCGGCCGCGCCCGGTCATCTCCGGGTCGCAGCGGCGATCGTACATCCCGGACATCCCGGCCGGGTGCGGCGGCCCCGGTTCGCGGCCGACCTGGCACTCGGGCAGGTCGGCCGGATGCCGGCCGGCGTCCTCGCGCCAATCGGTCGAGGCGCAGCCGCCCGACATCGCCGTCATCGCCGCCGCCCGCAAAGCCGTGGTCACTGGATTCATGCGATCTCCCTGCCGGGAAACACCCGGACTACGCCAACACAATGGTAGTGTGCCGGTCCCCAGACGACGTGACCGGCGCATGCAGTCCAGCACAGGAAACCTGACCGAAGGACCGATCGGACGCAGCCTGCTGCTGTTCTCGCTGCCGATTCTCGCCGGCAACGTCGCACAGTCGCTGAACGGCTCGGTCAATGCGGTCTGGGTCGGGCGCTACCTGGGCGAGGCGGCGCTGACCGCCACGGCCAACGCCAACAACATCCTGTTCTTCCTGCTCGGTTCGGTATTCGGCATCGGCATGGCCTCGAGCATCCTGATCGGCCAGGCCATGGGCGCCGGCGACATCGCCCGGGCGCGGCGGGTGATGGGCAGCAGCGCCAGCTTCTTCATCGGCATCTCGGTGGTCGTCGCCCTGGCCGGCTGGCTGCTGGCCCCCCGGCTGCTGGCGGCCATGGGCACGCCGGCGGCGTCGCTGCCGCTGGCCGTGGCCTACCTGCGGGTGATCTTCCTGGCGATGCCGGTGCTGTACGCGTTCGCGTTCCTGTCGGCGGCGCTGCGCGGTGCCGGCGACTCGCGCACCCCGTTCCGCTTCCTGATGCTGTCGGTGCTGCTGGACATCGGCTTCAACCCGCTGCTGATCTTCGGCCTCGGCCCGCTGCCGCGGCTGGGCATCGCCGGCGCCGCCTGGGCCACGCTGTTCGCGCAGGTGCTGTCGCTGGCCGCGCTGCTGCTCTACCTGCGCCACAAGCGCCACGTGCTGTGGCTGGGTCGCCGCGACGCGGCGCTGTTCAGGCCCGACCTGCAGATCCTGCGCGCGCTGGTGGTCAAGGGCGTGCCGATGGGCCTGCAGATGGTGCTGATCTCGCTGGCGATGCTGGCGATGATGACCATGGTCAACGGCTACGGCACCCACACCGCCGCCGCCTACGGCGCCGCCCTGCAGCTGTGGACCTACGTGCAGATGCCGGCGATGGCGATCGGCGCGGCCTGCTCGTCGATGGCCGCGCAGAACGTGGGCGCCAACCGCTGGGACCGGGTGTCGGCCACCGCCGGCTACGGCGTGCTGTTCAACTTCCTGCTGACCGGCGCGCTGATCGCGCCGCTGATCCTGCTCGACCGCTGGACGCTGGCGCTGTTCCTGCCCGCCGGCAGCGAGGCGCTGGAGATCGCCCGCCACCTCAACCACATCGCGGTGTGGTCGTTCCTGTTCTTCGGCGTGACCTTCGTGATCTCCGGCGTGGTCCGTTCCACCGGCGCGGTGATCCCGCCGCTGGTGATCCTGGCGATCTCGCTGTGGGGCATCCGCGTCCCGTTCGCCGAGATGCTGCAGCCGACGCTGGGCGCCGACGCGGTGTGGTGGAGCTTCCCCACCAGCGCGGTGTGCGCGATGCTGATGTCGATGGCCTACTACCGCTGGGGCCGCTGGCGCCGCGCGCACATGCTGGCCGGGCCGGAAACGGTGGCGGTGCCGGCCGAGGTGCCGGCCACGCCGCCGTCGCCGGTGGCCGACCCGGGCAAGTAGCGAGTCCGCCTGCCGGCCCCGCCCCTGCGGCAGCGGCGGGCAAAGCAGGGCTGACGGCCCCGAGCCGCCTGCGCTCAGCGCCCGGAACCGGGGCCGCGCCGGGGAAGCAGCTCCACTTCCACCGAGCGGTCGTAGTAGCGCTGGCAGTCGCGGCTCACGTAGGCATCGCGGTGGCGCTGGCGGGCCTCGCCATCGGCCTTGTCCGGCAGCACGCCGGCGGCGGCGTCCGAGGCCTGCCGCTGGCAATGGTAGGGAATGCCGGCATTCGGGTCGTCGCCCCAGCCGGTGCTGGCGCATCCGCCGCACAGCGAAGCGGACCCGAGCACGATCGCGGAAACCAGGCCTCGGTGCATCGACCGTCTCTCTCATCGGGGAACCGGCGCCAGTGTGCCGCAGGCCGCGCCAGGCCGCCACGGTCGCGATGTCGCCGCGCACAAAGCAAACGGCCGCCCGAAGGCGGCCGTCCGTCGCAGCGACCCGGAGGCCGTCGCGGTGTCGCTTACTCGGCCTTGGCGGCCAGGCGCGCGGCCTTGGCCTGCGCAGCGGCGGCCAGGTCTTCCTTGATGCGGGCAGCCTTACCTTCCAGGCCACGCAGGTAGTACAGCTTGCCGGCGCGGACCTTGCCGCGGCGCTTCACCTCGACCGAGTCGATGATGGCGCTGTGGGTCTGGAACACGCGCTCGACGCCGTAGCCGTGCGAGATCTTGCGCACGGTGAAGGCGGAGTTCAGGCCGGCGTTCTTGGTGCCGATGACGACGCCTTCGTAGGCCTGCACGCGCTCGCGGTTGCCTTCCTTCACCTTCACGTTGACGACGACGGTGTCACCCTGGCTGAACTTCGGCAGTTCGCGGGAGATCTGGGCGGATTCGAAGTCCGAGAGGATGGTCTTGTTCAGCTTGCTCATGGTTGCACCGATATCTTGTTCGGGTGGGCGTGTCGTTCGACAACGTGGGCTCATGCAGTCACCGGACTGTGCTGCACGTTTGTTGTAGGAGTCCGCAACCGGCCGCAAGGCCCGATGGGAATCCCGCATGATAGCCGAAGTTCGTGCCGTTGCGCCAGGGGCGGGGCGACGGAGACCTTCGCGGCGATGGGCCGGCCAGCGCAAGGCCGGATGTTCGACGATTCGCCGGCCTGCCGGGGCGCTTGCGGGCCAAGAAGCGGCGAGAACATGGATTGCGCGGACGGACGGACGGCTTGCGCCGCCCCGCACTCGCTAGGGAGCGGAATCTCCCGAGAGAGCCTGCCGCGCCTGCTCCAGCAGCGCGCGGTCGGCCTTGGACAACTGCTCCTCGTGCAGCAGGTCCGGCCGCCGCAGCCAGGTACGCAGCAGCGACTGCTGCCGCCGCCAGCGCGCGATGGCGGCATGGTTGCCCGAGCGCAGCACCTCGGGCACCTCGCCCAGCTCGTGGCTGGCCGGATGGCTGTAGTGCGGGCAGTCCAGCAGGCCCTCCGGCCCCTCGAAACTGTCCTGCTCGGCCGACTCGGCATCGCCCAGCGCGCCCTCCTGCAACCGGGTGACCGCATCGACGATCACCGCCGCGCCCAGCTCGCCGCCGGACAGCACGTAGTCGCCGATGGAGATCTCCTCGTCCACCTCGGCCGCCAGCAGGCGCTCGTCCACGCCCTCGTAGCGGCCGCACAGCAACACCAGCCGCGGCAGCGCCGCCAGCTCGCGGACCTTGGCCTGGGTCAGCGGCCGTCCCTGCGGGCTGAGGTAGATCACCGGCGCCGGCTGCGGGTCGGCCGCACGTACCGCCGCCAGGCAGGCACGCAATGGCTCGATCAGCATCACCATGCCGGGCCCGCCGCCGAACGGGCGGTCGTCGACGCGGCGGTAGTTGCCCTGAGCGTAGTCGCGCGGGCTCCACCCTTTCAGCGCCAGCAGGCCGCGCTCGCGCGCCCGCCCGACCACGCCGAATGCCGCGCACTGGTCGATGAACTCGGGAAACAGGCTGACGACGTCGATGCGCATCGGTTCGGGGATTCGGGATTCGGGATGGACAGCCTGCGGCTGTCGAAAGGCGTTCGGAATTCGTTGAGAGGCTAGCAGGCTTGCGCTCTGTCGATCCCGGGCGTTCTTCGACGCACGCGCAGAGCGACCGTAGGAGCGACTTCAGTCGCGATGGAGCTCTACCGGCAAGGCCTCATCGCGACTGAAGTCGCTCCTACAGAGACCAGACCTTGGGCAGGCGCTCAGAACTCCGGATCCCAGTCCACCACGATGCCGTCGCCGCCGAAATCCACCGACTTGACGAAATCCGGCTGCACGAACGGGATCAGCCGCTCGCGATCGCCGCGCACCACCAGCACGTCGTTGGCACCGGTGGAGAACAGGTGCGAGACGGTGCCGAGGGACCGGCCCTCGGTCGTGCGCACGTCCAGCCCTTCCAGGTCGACCCAGTAGTACTCGTCCGGCGCCGGCGGCGGCAGCGCGCTGCGGGGCACGTAGATCTCGGTGCCGCGCAGGGCCTCGACCTGGTCGCGCTCGGCGACGCCGGGGAAGCTCGCCACCAGGTGCTTGCCGGAGTCGCGTCCACGCGCGCCGGACAGCTCGGTTTCCTGGCCGGAGGGGCTGCGCAGGATCCATGGCTGGTAGCGGAAGATCGCCGCGCGCGGCTCGGTCCAGGACTCGAGCTTGAGCTCGCCGCGTACGCCGAAGGCGCCGACCACCCTGCCCAGCAGGATGCGGCGCCCGCTATCGTTGCTCATGTCGGCGGCATGCCAGCGAATCGGGCCGCGCCGACAGGCACGGCCCTGTGGATCAGGCTGCGGTGGCCTGGGCCTTGGCCGCTTCCTTGTACAGGTTGCGGACCTTGTCGGTCAGCTGGGCGCCGTTGGCGACCCAATGGTCGACGCGGGCCACGTCCAGCACGACGCGCTGCTCGGCACCCTGGGCGACCGGGTTGTAGTAGCCCACGCGCTCGATGTTGCGGCCGTCGCGCGCGCTGCGCACGTCGGTGACGATGATGTGGTAGAACGGACGCTTCTTGGCGCCGCCACGGGTCAGTCGGATCTTGACCATTGCAGTGATTCCTGTGTTGCCCAGTCGCCAGGATGGCGAGGTAAGCCTGCAAGTATAGGGCATCGCCGGTGCCGGGTAAAAGCCCCCGCCCCGTCCTGCCGCTCAGGGGCCGCGTGCCGCCGCCTCGGCGGCGCGGATCCGCTCCGGCGTCGGTGGATGGGTGGAGAGATAGCCGTCGATGCCCTGCCCGGCCCCCGAGTGCGCCTGCAGCCGGCGCATGATGCGGGCGAACGCCGACGGATCGATCCCGCGCCGGCGCAGCAGTTCCAGCGCGTAGGCATCGGCCTCGCGTTCGTGGCCGCGCGAGTAGCCGCTCTTCAGCAACACCGTGGGGACCGCCACCGCCAGCGACGAGCCGGACACGTCGCCGAACGCCACGCCTGCCGCGACCACCACCGCCGAGCTCTCGATGGCCTGGCGCAGCCCGTGCCGGTGCACGTGATGGCCGGCCTCGTGGGCGAGCACGGCCAGCAGTTCGTCGTCGTCCCCGGCAAGCTGCGCCAGCGCATCGGTCAGGTAGATCCGTCCGTCCGGCAGGGCGAAGGCATTGGCTCCCAGCGAGGGGGCCCGCGCGAACCGCAGCCGCATCTGCCGGTACCGCGGCTCGCCGGCGACCAGCGCGGCGAAGCGCCCGCGCAGCTGCCGCTGCCGCGCGGGCGGAAGTCGGCTCGGCTGCAGCTGCATGCGTTCGAGCAGCGACACCACCTGATTGCTGACCTGCGCCTCCATCGCCGGCGGGATGCGCTCGGCCAGTTGCAGCGCCAGCCACGGCAGTCCCACCTTCAGCGCCAGCACGGCGCAGGCGACGGCGACCACGACCGCGGCGGCGATCGCCGCGCGCCGGCGCTCCAGCCAGTCGGCCCAGGCCTGCACGCGGCTGCGCGGTCGTACGAACCATTGCGCCAGCAGCGGCGAGTCCGCGCATTCGACCTGGCCGTGGCCGCGGCGCCGCAGCACCCGCGGCAGGTCGCCGAGGCGGTTGTCGATCTCGATCTCGGCCAGCGGCCACTCCACGGCCGTGCCGGCCACATCGACGATCCGCAGCACGCGCTCTCCGGGCACGTGCTCCAGCACGACCTCGTGGGCCTGGCTCGAACGGCCGTCGTACCAGCGCCCGGCGAGCTGCTGCGGGTTCAAAAGCCGATGTCCCCCATGATGTCCAGCGCATCGGCCAGCTCGGCACCGGCCGCGCCCTGCTCGCCCGCGACACTGGCCATGAAGCCGCCGACGCCACCGCTGGCCAGCACTGCGAAATGACGGGCGCGATAGTGCGCCAGCCGCACGCGCGCCCAGGGCGTGGCCAGGCCCAGCGTGCACAGGATCGCGACCAGGTTGCTGGCGTAGATCCACAGCATGTCGCGCACCCGCAGCGTGCATTCGAAGCGGTGCCCTCCCTGCAGCCGGGTATTGCTCCACAGCAGGTTGGTATAGCGGGTGTGGACCAACGCCATCAGCGCGAACATGGACAGGTAGACGGCCAGCATCAGCACCACGATCATCGAGCCCAAGACCTGCTGCGCCGACCCAGCCTCCGCGCCGAGGACCTTGGCGCCCACCACCAGGCCGACCATCGCCACGACCATCAGCACCATCAGCGCGACGCCCGCGCCCAGCGCGATCAGGTAGGGAAGGTAGTAGCCACTGGCATCGCCGTGAAAGCGGAACGCCGCGCTGCCGAAGCGGTGGCCGTCGACCATGTACTGGTGCTGGCGCCTGCGCATCAGCGGGTACAGCAGCGAGCCGGTGATGGCCGAGAGGATGTTCCAGCCGAGGAACGGCCCGTAGGCCTCGCCGGCGGAGCCGACGAAACGGAAGCGCAGCCCGCGCCAGGCCGAGTAGCGCGCACGGAAGCGCAGGCTCAGGAACACGATCAGCGGCATGCACAGGAACAACGCCAGCGCCAGCAGCAGGTACAGCAACGGCAGGAAGTGCTGGCTCGCCACCAGCACGATCACCAGCGCGTAGGCGATCAGGCGCCCCTTCAGGATCCGCAGCGGATCGGCCAGGTACTCGAATGCCGAGCCGTCCACGCGGGTATTGCCGTAGAAGTAGCGCTCGCTGCGCACCTTGGCCCACGCCGAGTAGATGCCCAGGGTGAGGATGCTCAGCACCAGGTTGACGATCCAGATGCGGAAGTACTCGCCGGCGCGGCCATGGAACTGCGCCTGCAGGCGCACGGTTTCGGGAGCCGGCGGCGCGTCTTCCGCCAGCGATGACGATGAGGTGTGGTCCAGCATGGATGTCTCGGTTCCCCTGGGGCCGGCGGTGCGGCATGGTGCGGCGCTGGCTCGGACCGGATGGCGCATGGCGATGCCGGTCCTGGCTTCCCTTCCGGGCTTCCCCGCCCGGAGCCCGCCCATGTTAAACGACGAGGATGGCGAACACCGCGCCGGTGCCGCTCACAGCGGCTGCAGCGGCTGGGTTTCAAGTGCCCGCTGCAGCAATGCCGGCAGCTCCGGCGCCCGCGCCAGCGCATGCCCGTCGACCGAGTCGACCACCTGCTGGCCACGCGCGTTGCAGGCGAAGGCGGCCACCTTCGCGCCCAGCAATTCCAGCGGGACCGGCTGGACGACCTGCGGCACGCCGAGCTCGTCCAGTCCCGCCTGCAGCAGCCGTTCCTGGGTGCCGCGCAGCGCCGGCCCCTGCGGCCAGATCACGCGCCGTCCATCCCAGAGCCCCAGGTTCCAGACCGTCCCCTCGACCACGCTGCCCTGCGGATCGACGAACAGCGCGTCGTCGAAACCGGCGGCCAGCGCCTGCCGTCGGTAGTGGAACAGCGGGAAGGTGCCGACGTGCTTGAGCCCGGGACTGTCGCGCACGAAGCCCAGCGAGCGCAGCCGCAGCGCCGGCGCCGGCAACGCCGAGGCCGGCGTCGCCGCGACCAGCAGGTCCGGCGCGACGGCGCGCAGCGGGTCGCGGAAGTCGAACCGGCGCGAGAACACCGTCACCCGCAGCGAGGCGTCGTCGTCGCCGAATGCCGCCAGTGCCGCGCGCAGGTCGGCGCGTACCCGGCGCTCGTCGAGATCCGTGCCGAACAGCGCCTGCGTTCCCTGCCGCAGGCGCTGCAGGTGCAGGTGCAGACCGCGCACCGCGCCGGCGCGGACCTGCATCGAGGTGAAGTGGCCGTAGTTGACCAGCGCCGCCGCGGCCAGTGCCTCCGCATCGGCCGGATGGCCATTGCAGAGCAGCACGCTCACAGAAGCTCCTGTGCCTGCGCCCACCACGCCCGCAGCAGCGCCGCGGCCGGCTCGGCCCGGGCCAGCGTCGCCGACTGCCCGGCCCAGGCCTGCATCGCCGCCAGCCGGTTCTCGCGCGCGGCCTGCTGCCGCATCGGCGCGGTGAGGCCGCGCTGCACCGGGTACGGCCGCGGCGGTGGCGCCGACGGCGCGGCAGCCGCGCGCACGTAGTCGGTGGCCAGGGCGCGGCCGAGCCGGCCGGAGAAGGCCCGGGTCGGCCAGGTCGCCTCCGGCTCGGCCTCGGCCAGCGCGTCGGCCCAGGCCGGAGGCAGCGCGGCCTCGGGCGTGCGCAGCAGGCCGGTGCCGACCTGCACGGCGCTGGCGCCGAGCGTAAGCGCGGCGGCGATGCCGCGTCCATCGGCGATGCCGCCGGCGGCGACGACCGGGATGTCGAGGGCATCGGCCAGGCGCGGCAGCAGCGCGAACAGGCCGACCAGCTGGCGCTCGGCCGCATCGGCATCGAACGCGCCGCGGTGGCCGCCGGCCTCGAAACCCTGCGCGACCACGGCGTCGGCGCCGGCACTTTCGGCTGCGCGCGCTTCGGCCAGCGTCGTGGCGCAGGCGAACCAGGCGATGCCGGCCTGCTTGAGCCGCAGCACCTGGTCCGGACGGAACACCCCCATGATCGACGACGCCACGGCCGGACGGGCCTGCAGCAGCGCCTCGAACTGGGCGTCGAAGTCGGCCGGGCCGGCGTCGCCCGCCCCGGCCGGGACCTGCGGGCCCCATTGCGCCAGGAGGGCGCGGGTCGCGGCTTCGGCGGCGGCATCGCGGGCCGGCGGGGGATCGGGAACCCACAGGTTGACCTGCGCCGGGCCATCGCTGCCGGCGCGGAACTGCGCCATCCAGCGCCCGATGTCCTCCGGCGCCGAGAGCACCGCGCCCATCGCACCCATGCCGCCGGCATCGGCCACGGCGACCGAAAGCGGGACCGGGCAGGCCCCGGCCATCGGCCCGAGCAGGACCGGCAGGCGCAGGCCGAAGCGGCTGCAGAAGGAGGAAACGCGGGCCTGGATGTCGGCGTTCATCGGCACGATGCATGGCGGCGCGGGGCGCACCGGCGGGCATTGTCGCTCACCCGCTCGCCCGCTCGCCCTCATCCGCCCTTCGGGCACCTTCTCCCGCAAGCGGGAGAAGGGAAGAGCAGGCCCGCTCAGCGGAAGGGCAGGCCGCCGCGGCCGCCCATCGCCCCCATCATGCCCTTCATGCTGCGCATCATGCCCTTCATGCCGCCGCCGGCCAGCTTGCCCATCATCTTTTCCATCTGCTGGTACTGCTTCATCAGCTTGTTGACGTCCGAGGGCTGGGTGCCGGAACCGCGGGCGATCCGGGCGCGGCGCGAGCCGTTGAGGATGGCCGGGTTGCGCCGCTCCTTCTTGGTCATCGAACCGATGATGGCGATCATCCGCGGCACTTCCTTGCCGCCGGCGACCTGCTGCTTGAGGTGGTCGGGGATCTGGCCCAGGCCCGGCAGCTTGTCCATCAGCGAGCCGATGCCGCCCATGTTCTGCATCTGCTCGAGCTGTTCCTTCATGTCGTTGAGGTCGAACTTCTTGCCCTTGGCGACCTTGGCGGCGAGCTTGGCCGCCTTCTCCTGGTCCACCGTCTGCTCGACCTGCTCCACCAGCGACAGCACGTCGCCCATGTCGAGGATGCGGCTGGCGACGCGGTCGGGGTGGAACACGTCCAGGC
Organism: Stenotrophomonas sp. MMGLT7; assembly: GCF_021168555.1. Lineage (GTDB taxonomy): Bacteria > Pseudomonadota > Gammaproteobacteria > Xanthomonadales > Xanthomonadaceae > MMGLT7. The sequence goes on from NZ_JAJOZS010000018.1 coordinate 22,797, forward strand.
CGTCGGTCTTCTCGCCGGTGCCGACGAACTTGATCGGGCGGCCGGTGATGTAGCGCACCGACAGCGCCGCGCCGCCGCGGGCGTCGCCGTCGGTCTTGGTCAGCACCACGCCGGTCAGCGGCAGCGCCTCGCCGAACGCCTTGGCGGTGTTGGCCGCGTCCTGGCCGGTCATCGAGTCGACCACGAACAGCGTCTCGGCCGGGTTGACCGCGCCGTGCAGCGCCTTGATCTCGGCCATCATCGCCTCGTCGATGGCGAGGCGGCCGGCGGTGTCGACGATCAGCACGTCGGCGAAGGACTTCTTCGCGTCGTCGATGGCGGCGCGGACGATGTCCACCGGCTTCTGCCCGGCATCGGAAGGGAAGAACAGCACCCCGACCTGCTCGGCCAGCGTCCGCAGCTGCTCGATCGCGGCCGGGCGGTAGACGTCGGCCGACACCACCATCACCTTCTTCTTGCGCTTCTCCTTCAGGTGCTTGGCGAGCTTGCCGACGGTGGTGGTCTTGCCGGCGCCCTGCAGGCCGGCCATCAGGATCACCGCCGGCGCCGGCACGTTGAGGTTGAGGTCGGTGGCGGCCGAGCCCATCACCGTGGTCAGCTCGTCGCGCACCACCTTGATCAGCGCCTGGCCCGGGGTCAGCGACTTGAGCACCTCCTGGCCGACCGCGCGCACCTTGATGCGCTCGATCAGCGCCTGCACCACCGGCAGGGCGACGTCGGCCTCGAGCAGGGCGATGCGCACCTCGCGGGTGGCCTCGCGGATGTTCTCCTCGGTCAGGCGGCCGCGCCCGCGCAGGCGCTCGATGGTGCCGGAGAGGCGCTGGGTGAGGGATTCGAACATGCCGGTGGTATCGCTATCGGAGACGGAAGCGGATTATAGCGGTCCGCCCTCCACCTCCCCATGACCCCCGGCCGCGGCATCCGGGACCGGCCGCCGCGCCGCTCCCGCGCCACAGGCCAGCGGTTGTGAGAGACTCCCATCGATGACAATCGTTCTCATCTCCATCGTCCTGTACCTGGCCGCCACCGCGCTGCTGGTCGCCGCGGTGAAGCGCCAGTCCGCCGGCGACCGCCATTGGCTGTGGCCGGCGCTCGCCGCCGTGCTGCTGCATGCCGGCTACCACGTCCTGGTGGCGGTGCGCAGCCCGGGCGGGGCGGACATGCACTTCTTCGCCGCGCTGTCGCTGGTCGGGCTGGGCATGGCCGCGCTGACCCTGCTGGTGGCCGCGCGCGGGCGCATGGCGGCGCTGGGCGTGGTCGTCTTCCCGCTGGCGGCGATGCTGCTGCTGGCCTACCAGGTCTATGGCCATGCCTACAGCCCGGAACTGGACTGGCGGCTGCAACTGCATGCCTGGCTGGCGCTGCTGGCCTATGCCACCCTCGGCATCGCCGCGCTGCTGGCCGGCATGCTGTGGCTGCAGGAACGTGCGCTGCGCAGGCGGGATTTCCGCAACTGGCTGCGCGCGCTGCCGCCGCTGACCGAACTGGAGACGCTGCTGTTCCGCACGATCGGCGCCGGGTTCATCCTGCTGACGCTGACCCTGCTCACCGGCGCGCTGTTCGTGGAGGACCTGTTCGCGCAGAAGCTGGTGCACAAGACCGTGCTCAGCGTGCTGTCGTGGATCGTCTTCGGCGCGCTGCTGCTCGGGCGCTGGCGCTATGGCTGGCGCGGCGCCAAGGCCGTGCACGGGACCCTGGCGGCGGCGGCGCTGTTGCTGCTGGCGTTCTTCGGCAGCAAGTTCGTGATCGAGCTGCTGCTCGGCCATCGCGCCGGCGCCTGAGCGGGCGTCCTTGCCGCTTGCGGGCGGTGCGCGAACGGACGCGATCCGCAACGCCCGGCCTTCAATCGCCGCCCGCCGGCACCTCCACTGCCGGCAGCGGCCACCGTGCCAGCGCGGCAAGGTCGCGCAGGCGGGCACGCGGCAGGCCCGCGGCAAGATCCCGGACCTCGCCGTCGCCATAGCCGCGGCGGCTGATGCCCAGCAGCAGCACGCCGTCGGGACGGCGGACGTAGCGATAGGCGTTCCACTCGACGATGACGCTGCCGTCGGCGGCGGGCGCAGAGAGCACGAAATCCAGCAGTCCATCGCCGTCGTTGCCCTGCTGCCGTATCTCATAGGTCACGTGCGGATCGAAGGCCTTGCGCTGCTCCAGCTCGCGGACCTTGGCCTGCAGTTGCCGCGCGGGGTCGGCATCGCCCAGCGCCAGGTCGAGCAGCAGCATCGCGTGGAAGCGCTCCACCGGCTGGCCGGCGGGCACGTACTCCTGCTTGTAGTAGCCAGGCCAGGGATGGCCGCTCCAGGCCAGGTGGAAACGCTCGCCCCCGAACTGCAGCGGACCGGGCACCGCCAGCAGGTCCGCCGGCGCCTGCGCATACGCCGCCGCGCACAGGGCCAGGCCCAGGCATGTGCCGGCGAGGCGGCGCAGTGTCGAGACGATGCATCCTTTCATGAACACCTCCAGCGAAGTCCATCGACGATACGCAAGCCGGTCGACCTCGGCAAACGCGCGATGCCTCTCGGCACCGACGGCCAGCGCTGGCGGGATCGAAGCATTCCCGCAGCCCCCTGCCCTGCCGGCAACGCCGTCGCCACGCTGCGCACGGGACACCTGCACTTCCCTTCGCGGCGAGTTGTGGCAGTGTTGGGCCCGCTGATTCTTCCCCATCACCCGACGGTATCCCCATGCGCAACATGCTCGACTTCAGCTCCTGGGCGGCCCTGCTGTCCACGCTGCTGGGACTGGTGCTGGTCTCGGTGATCGCGGTGGGCATCCGCCTGCTGGCGATGCAGACCGTGCAGCGCCGCCGCGAGCGCGAGAACCGCCAGATCAACGAGCGGCTGAAGACGCTGATCGCCGCCTACAAGACCCTGGGCGGGTCGTTCACCGGCGAACTGGCGGTGGACCCCGCGCACCTGCGCGACCTGCTCCGCAATGCCGCCGCGGATGCCGCCGCAACCCCGGTCACCACTTCCTCCGAGCGCCGCCGGCGGATCCGCGACGCGGTCGAGGCGGCGCTGTCGGACGTGATCCTGCTGGGCACCGAGGAACAGGTCCAGCTGGCGGCACAGGCGGCCAGCGACATGGTTGCCGGCCGCCGCGTCGAGACCGCGGCACTGGTCGCCTCGCTGCGGAACTTCATCCGCGCGGCGCTGGACCTGGAGCCGATCCCGGCCGGCCTGGCGATTCCCAACCAGGGCCCCCTGCGCACCAGCGGCGGCGCCAGCAAGCGCGGCGACGAAGGCGGCAAGGGTGGCGGTGGCGGTGGAGGCGGAGGTGGCGGCGGCGGAATGGGCGGCGGCGGCATGTCGCTGGGACGCGGCGGGCAGTCCGGCGACGCGATGGAACCGGACCGGCACGGCGGGTGAGCGGAGGCAGCCGGGCGGATGCGGAGCGGCCGACGGGAAGGCAGCCGGCCCGATACGCACGCGGGCCTCGCACCGAAGGAGGACCGCTCGTTGCCCCGCCGTCTGCGGCAACGGGGCGATATCGGGACCCTGCAAGCCCCCGACCCGGAATGCGCAGGCGCGTCAGCCCACCGCTTCCAGCGCCTGCGCCAGCCGCTCCACCGCGATCACTTCCATGCCCTTGACCGTACCGGTCTTGGGCGCGTTGGCCTTGGGCACGATGGCGCGCTTGAAACCGTGCGTGGCCGCCTCGCGCAGCCGGTCCTCGCCGTTGGGCACCGGCCGGATCTCGCCGGAAAGCCCGACCTCGCCGAAGGCCACGGTCTTCTCCGCCAGCGGCCGGTCGCGCAGCGAGGACAGCACCGCCAGCAGTACCGGCAGGTCGACGGCGGTCTCCTGCACGCGGATGCCGCCGACCACGTTCACGAACACGTCCTGGTCGCCGACCATCACCCCGCCGTGGCGGTGCAGCACCGCCAGCAGCATCGCCAGCCGGTTCTGCTCCATGCCCACGGCGACGCGGCGCGGGTTGGACAGCGGCGAGGAATCGACCAGCGCCTGCACCTCGACCATCAGCGGCCGCGTGCCCTCGCGGGTGACCATCACGCAGCTGCCGGGCTGGTGCGCGCTGCCGCCGGACAGGAAGATCGCCGAAGGGTTGGAAACCTCCTTCAGGCCCTTCTCGCCCATCGCGAACACGCCCAGTTCGTTGACCGCGCCGAAGCGGTTCTTGAACGCGCGCAGCACGCGGAAACGGCTGCCGCTCTCGCCCTCGAAGTACAGGACCGCGTCGACCATATGCTCGAGCACGCGCGGGCCGGCGATGCCGCCCTCCTTGGTGACGTGGCCGACCAGGAACACCGCGGTGCCGGTTTCCTTGGCGTAACGCACCAGCCTGGCCGCGCTCTCGCGCACCTGGCTGACCGAACCGGGGGCGGCGGTCAGCGTCTCGGTCCACAGCGTCTGCACCGAGTCGGCGACGATCAGCCTGGGCCGCGCCGCGCTGGCGTGCTGCAGGATGCTCTCGATGCCGGTCTCGGCCAGCGCGTCGAGCCCTTCCAGCGGCAGGTCCAGCCGTACCGCGCGTCCGGCCACCTGCGCCAGCGATTCCTCGCCGGTGACGTAGAGCACCGGCAGCGTACCGGCCATCTTCGCCAGCGCCTGCAGCAGCAGCGTCGACTTGCCGATGCCGGGATCGCCGCCGACCAGCACCACCGCGCCTTCGACCAGGCCGCCGCCGAGCACCCGGTCGAACTCGCCGATGCCGGTGGACACGCGTGCATGCTCGCTGTGCTGCACGTCCTTGAGCGCGGTGATCCTGGGCGCGTCGAGCTTGCCGGCCCAGCCGCTGCGGCGCGACGCCGGCGAGGCCGCGGCGGGGCCTGCGGAGGGGCTTTCGAGCACGATCTGGCTGAGCGTGTTCCATGCCCCGCATTCGCCACACTGCCCCTGCCACTTGCTGTACTCGGCGCCGCATTCGCCGCAGACGTAGGCGATCTTTGCCTTGGCCACGTTTAACTCGCACAGGTTGAAAGGCCGACAGGATAGCGGCCCGCGATCTCATCTCCTGCGAAGGGCCGGCCGCGGTCCCGGCCTCGCCTGCGTACGATCGAGCGGACGGCGTCCTCGCGAAGGTCGGGCCGGCGACCGCATCGAGGCTGCGGCCGCTACCCCGGCCCGCCGACCGGAACGCCATCGGCAGGCCGGCACGGGATCGCTCAGCGGCCGTGGTGTCCCGAGTTCAACAGCAGGTTGGTGATCACGCCGCTGGCGATGGCGACCAGCAGGAAATTGCCGGCGTCGTCGCGTACCCAGCGATGACGGTCGTCCGGCGGTGGCGGCAGGTCGTAGCGGCGATAGTCGTCGACCATGTAGCGCGGACCGTCGAAGCGGTCGCCGCGGTGCCACTCGCGCGGTGGACCGCCGCGATCGTCGCGGTCGCGGTCGCGGACTTGGCGATCCTCGGGACGCGGACCGCGGTCGTCGCGCCGGTCGTCGTGGTCGCGCCGGTCCGGCGGGTAGTAGTCCTGCGCCGCCGCCGGCAGCGAACCGGCCAGCACGAGTACGGCCCCCATCGCGAGAACGATGCGCTTGCTCTTCATGATCGGCTCCTGCGTTGTTGGATGGCCCATGCTGCCCATCCCGGGGCGCTGCCGTGTGTCATCGGCGACACATGGCCGAGTCGATCCAATGGCCATTCATGGACATGAGCGCGATGGAAACGGCACTCGCGAAACGACACGCCAGAACCACGACCCGGACAAGCGCGGCGCCCCGGTAGTCGCCGCCGTCCTGGACGCGTGGCACGTGCCCGGGCGGCAACTTGTCGATCGACCTACCTGCCTTGCCTTCGACTCAGCCAGCCGATGAGCCTATCCCCTTGCCCTGCCGGGCAAGAATCTCCCCCAGCACATCGGCCATGAAGAATGCTCGCTTCAGGCGCAGGTACGCGGCCATCGCCCCAGCCAGGCTGCCGACGAGTCCCCACATCGCCAGCCGGACCCAGGCGCACGGCTCGGCCAGACCAGCATGGCCTACCGCACCCAGCAACAGTCCGCTGGGCGCCTGCACATTGCAAAGCGCAGGACCATCGGCGGTGGTTTCAGCCAGTACCAGTGCCAAAGCCACGCCGGCCAGGGCCAGCAGCAACTGCAGGCGCCCGCCGTAGCGCTCCTTCCAGCTCTGCAGCATGGCCTGCAATCGCGGCCAGTCGTAGGAACTCCCGAAGCGATGCAGCAACAGCGTCGCGGCCCCCTCGACCCTGCGCTGCCGGGCCAGAAGACCGTGCCGCTCGCGCCGGTCCAATGTAAACATCACCGCTCCGATCTCCCCAACCACACACATCAGGCCGAGAACGGCCAGCACCTGGCTGGCCAACAACATACCCACCGGCAGGCTGCGTCCGTGGGCCAGCGCCAGGAACACGGCAATCGGAAACAGCGAAATTGCCAGCGCGTACAGATGCCAACCCAGGCTTCCGAAACGCTCCTGCCAGGGGCTGCGCCAGACACCTTCTCGCATGCGCCGGCTGGCAGCCTGCAAGGTAGCCAGCACCAGGTCATCCTCATGCGCATACCCGCGTACGGCCGCCGCCCTTGCCCATGTCTCCATGGGCCTATGAAGCCCGACACGAATCGCAGAGGCTGCGACGCTGGCGTGGGCTCATGCGCTCACGCCGCGACGTGGCGCCCGCTCAGCGCGCCTTGAGCAGTTCCGCCAGCCGGTCCGGCTTGCCGGCGATGCGCTCCAGATGCGGGTACAGCAAGCCGCCGCGATAGGCGATGCGCACGGTCTCGTAGCGATCGAACTTCTTGACCAGCAATTCGATCGGCGCCTGCCCGTCCCTGGCCGCCTTCACCGCTTGCTTGAGCTCGTCGCCGCTGTACTCGCGTCCGTTGACCGCGACCAGGGTCATGCCCGGTGCCAGCCCGGCGTCGAATGCCGGCCCGTCCCACAGCACGTCGCCGAGCACGCCCTTGTCGTCGGCGGCCAGGCCCAGCGAATAGGTCAGGTTGACGCCCTTGCCGCGGGCCTCGATCGCCTTGAACGCCTCGCTGGGCGTGTCGGTATAGACCAGCTTCCAGCCGTGCGACTCCAGCCCGCCGGTCAGCGGCCCATGGCCATCGACGCGGCCGCGCAGGAAGGTGGCCCAGTCGAACGGCGCGATGCCGTCGAGCGTGGCGACGATGTCCTCGAACGTGTACGGGTTGACGTCCCAGTCGCCGTTGCCCATGCCGAAGAACGCCTTGGCGAAGTCGTCGATCGAGCGCCTGTTGCCGCTGAGCTCGCGCAGCTTGCCGTCGACCTCCAGCCACACCATCTGCCCGCCGGAGTAGTAGTCCTCGCTCATCTGCCAGTTGCGGAACGCCAGCGGCCGGCGCTGGGCGATGGTCGGGTCGTTGGTGGTGTCCTGCAGGTTGCGCCAGGCCAGACCGGGACGGCCGCGATCGTAGGTGGCGGCGACGTTGGCGAGCATCTCCCGCGCCTGCTCCTGGGTCCACAGCCCCGAGCGCGCGGCCAGCACCTGGCCGAAGAACTGGGTCTGGCCCTCGTACAGCCACAGCAGGCTGTCGCCCATGGGCACGTTGAAGTTCGGCGTGGCCAGGTCGGCGCCGCGGCGGTACTTGCCGTTCCAGGAATGGTTGAACTCGTGCGGCAGCAGGTCGCGTCCCAGCCAGGTCTTGTCCCATTCGGTGAAGTAGCCGACCGCGCCGCTGTTCTCGCTGGAACGATGGTGCTCCAGGCCGATGCCGCCGAGCTTGCCGGTCAGCGCCAGCAGGAAGTCGTAGTGGTCGAAGTGGCGCGCGCCGTAGAGCCTGTCCATCTGCTGCACCAGCGCCTGGTGCGCCTTGACCTGCTCGGGCCTGGCCTCCAGGTAGCGGGCGTCGTCGGCGAACACGTTCAGCCGCACCGGCTGGCTGCCGCCATCCAGTTCGATGCGCTTGTGGTACTTGCCGGCGAAGATCGGCGAATCGACCAGGTCGTCGTAGTCGATCGGCTTGAAGGTGACCCTGTTGCCGACGCGGCTCTCGGTCTCCAGCGCGGTGGCGTAGTCCCAGCCCTGAGGCAGGGTCACGCTGGCCACGGTCTTGATGTTGCGGGCGTAGTAGCCGGCCGGGTACAGCGAGTTGCTGTTCCACTGCAGGTTGAGCATCTCCGGGGTCATCACCACCCGGCCCTGCCCTGCGCCCTGCGAGGACAGGAACTGGAACTCGGCGACGATCTCGCCGGCGCCCTGGGGCACGTCGATCTTGAAGGCGTAGACGTCGTACGGATCGCGCATCCACGGGATGACCTGCCCGGAAGCGGTCCTGACCGTGAGCCCGGCGACCTTGTCGATGCTGCCGCTGGGCGAGTGGTGGCCGGGGATCCACTGCGGGTACAGCAGCGTCATCGGCCCCGGCGTGGCCGGCATGGTGGTGCGCACGCGGAAGATGCGGCGGCCGATGTCGGTGGCGTCCACGTCGACCTTGAGCACGCCCGGATACGGCACGTCCTGCGGCGGCGCGGTCTGCGCGGCCAGCGGGGCGCACGACAGTGCGGCGAGCAGCGACAGCATCAGTGCGGCGGGTTTCTTCATCGGTTGTCCGGCTTGGGGCGATCCCCGATGCTAGTGCGCGCGGCAGCGCCCCCCCGCATGCCAAAGGTCATGGCCGGCGCGGATCGCCTGCCATGGAAACGACAAGGCCGCCCGAAGGCGGCCCTGCCGTCGATACGCGGGGCGATGCCCCACAGCGAAGCCCTACATCATGTGGCGGTTCATGTTGTAGAGGATCCACAGCGAGCCGGCCACGATGATCGCGATCACCAGCACGGTGAAGGCGAACGCCGAGACGTTCCAGCGCTGCTCGGACGAGTTGTCCATGTGCAGGAAGAACTTCAGGTGCACCAGGATCTGCAGCACGCCCAGGATCGAGATCGCCGCGATGGCCACGGTGCGGGAGAAGCCGCCGCTCATCACGATGGCGAACGGGATCACCGTCAGCACCACCGCCAGAACGAAGCCGATCAGGTAGGACTTGACGCTGCCGTGGCCTTCGCCGCCGGCGGCGTGGGCGGGGGTCTGATGGTTGTCGTGTGCGGCCATTACAGGGCTCCGAACAGGTAGACGACGGAGAACACGCCGATCCAGATGATGTCGAGGAAGTGCCAGAACAGGCTCAGGCACGCCAGGCGCGTCTTGTTGGTGGGGGTCAGGCCGTTCTGCGCCACCTGCACGAACATCACGATCAGCCACAGCAGGCCGGAGGCCACGTGCAGGCCGTGGGTGCCGACCAGGGTGAAGAACGCCGACAGGAAGGCGCTGTGGCCCGGCCCGTAGCCCTGGTGGATCAGGTGGCGGAACTCGTAGATCTCCATGCCCAGGAAGCCGGCGCCGAGTAGGAAGGTCACGCCCAGCCAGCCGTAGACCTGGCCCAGCTTGTGCTTGTGCACCGCGATCATGCCCAGGCCGAAGGTCAGGCTCGACAGCAGCAGCAGCGCGGTTTCCCAGGCCACGAACGGCAGCTCGAACAACTCGGCCCCGCTGGGCCCGCCGTTGGTGGAGCTGGACAGCACCGCGTAGGTGGCGAACAGGCAGGAGAAGATGAGGCAGTCGCTCATCAGGTAGATCCAGAACCCGAGGACGGTGTTCTCGCCCGGATCGTGGTGCTCTTCGTGGCCATGGGCCGCCGCGTGGGCGGCCCCGGTCATCGTGTCGGTGGTTGCGCTGCTCATGCCGTACGCTCCGTTGCTTTCACCAGCCCCGCTTCCTCAAGGTGGCGGAAGCGTTCGTTCTCAATGCGCTCGACCTCGGCGGCCGGCACGTAGTAGTCGGTGTCCTTGTCGAACGTGCGCACGATGAACGTGGCGATCATGCCGACGAAGCCGACGATGGCCAGCCACCAGATGTGCCAGATCATCGCGAAGCCGAATACCAGGCTGAAGGCACCGATGACCAGGCCGGCGCCGGTGTTGCGCGGCATGTGGATGTCCTGGTACTTGGCCGGGCGCTTCCACGCCTTGCCGTCCAGCTTGTCGTGCCAGAACTGGTCCAGGCCGCCGACCTGCGGCACCACCGCGAAGTTGTAGAACGCCGGTGGCGAGGAGGTCTCCCACTCCAGCGTGCGCGCATCCCACGGGTCGCCGGTCAGGTCCATGTTCTTCTTGCGGTCGCGGATGCTGACGATGAACATCAGCAGCTGGAAGACGATGCCCAGCGCGATCACCGCCGCACCCACGGCGGCCACGATCAGCCACGGCTGGAACTCGGGGTTGGAATAGCTCTGCATGCGCCGGGTCATGCCCATGAAGCCGAGCACGTATAGCGGCATGAACGCCAGGTAGAAGCCGATCAGCCAGCACCAGAACGCCGCCTTGCCCAGCTTCTCGTTGAGCTTGAAGCCGAACATCTTCGGGAACCAGTAGCTGATGCCGGCCATCATGCCGAACACCACGCCGCCGATGGCGGTGTTGTGGAAGTGGGCGATCAGGAACAGGCTGTTGTGCAGCACGAAGTCCACCGCCGGCACCGCCATCATCACGCCGGTCATGCCGCCGATGGTGAAGGTGACCATGAAGCCGATGGTCCACAGGATCGGCACGCGGTACTCGATGCGGCCGCGGTACATGGTGAACAGCCAGTTGAACAGCTTCACGCCGGTCGGCACCGAGATGATCATCGTGGTGATGCCGAAGAACGCGTTGACGTTGGCGCCCGAGCCCATCGTGAAGAAGTGGTGCAGCCACACGATGAAGGACAGCACGCCGATGGCGCAGGTGGCGTACACCATCGAGGTGTAGCCGAACAGCGGCTTGCGCGAGAACGTGGCCACCACCTCGGAGAACACGCCGAACGCCGGCAGGATCAGGATGTAGACCTCCGGGTGGCCCCAGATCCAGATCAGGTTGACGTACATCATGGCGTTGCCGCCGCCGTCGTTGGTGAAGAAGTGCGTCCCCATGTAGCGGTCGAGGGTCAGCAGCACCAGCGTGGCGGTCAGCACCGGGAAGCTGGCGACGATCAGCAGGTTGGTGACCAGCGCGGTCCAGGTGAACACCGGCATGCGCATCAGGTTCATGCCCGGCGCGCGCATCTTGAAGATGGTCACCAGGAAGTTGATGCCGCTGAGCGTGGTGCCCAGGCCGGAGACCTGCAGGCCCCAGATGTAGTAGTCCACGCCGACGCCGGGACTGTATTCCAGGCCGGACAGCGGCGGATAGGCCAGCCAGCCGGTCTGGGCGAACTCGCCCACGCCCAGCGAGATCATCACCAGGCCCACGCCGGCCACGAACAGCCAGAAGCTGAGCGAGTTGACGAACGGGAAGGCGACGTCGCGGGCGCCGATCTGCAGCGGCACCACCAGGTTCATCAGGCCGGTGACCAGCGGCATGGCCACGAAGAAGATCATGATCACGCCGTGGGCGGTGAAGATCTGGTCGTAGTGATGCGGCGGCAGGTAGCCCTCGGCGCCGCCGGCGGCCATGGCCTGCTGGGCGCGCATCATCACCGCGTCGGCGAAGCCGCGCAGCAGCATCACGAACGCCACGATCAGGTACATGATGCCGATCTTCTTGTGATCGACCGAGGTGAACCACTCCTTCCAGAGATAGCCCCACAGCTTGTAGCGGGTGATCAGCCCCAGGATGACCAGACCGACCAGGCCGGCGGCCGCGAGCGTGACCATGATGATCGGCTCGTGGTACGGAACCGCTTCGATAGTGAGTTTACCCAGCATCAGTGTTCTCCCGGACCCGCATGGCCGTGCGCGGGCGCATCGGCATGGGTGTCCGCGTTGTGGTCGGCATGGTCGTTATCGGCATGGTCCATGCCGGCGTGCTGCATGTCGGCATGCTGTCCGCCCGCATGCTCCATGGCGGCATGCTCCTGCGGATCGTGCGACATGCCGAAATGGTGGTTGTCGCCCACGTGCGCGGCGATGATCGACTTGAACAGCCCCGGCTGCGCCGAGGAGTAGTAGGTCACCGGATAGCGCTTCTCGTTGCGGTCGGCGGCCAGCGCCTTGAAAGCGACCTGGTCCAGCGGCTTGCCCTCGGCCTTGACCTTGTCCACCCACTGCGCGAATCCCTCGTCGGTGGTCGCGCGGGCGGTGAAGTTCATGCCGGCGAAGCCGTGGCCGCTGTAGTTGGACGAAATGCCGTGGAACTCGCCCTGCTCGTTGGCGATCAGGTGCAGCTTGGTCTCCATGCCCGCCATCGAGTAGATCTGCGTGCCCAGCTGCGGGATGAAGAACGCGTTCATCACCGTGTCCGAGGTGATGCGGAAGTTCAGCGGCGTATCGACCGGGAAGGCGATCTCGTTGACCGTGGCGATGCCCTGCTCCGGGTAGATGAACAGCCACTTCCAGTCGAGCGAGACGGCCTCGATGGTGACCGGCGGCACATCCGAATCGATCGGCTTGTACGGGTCCAGCGCGTGCGAGGAACGCCAGGTCAGCACCGCCAGCACCAGGATGATCAGGCACGGGATCGACCACACCACCACCTCGATCGCGGTGGAGTGCGACCAGTTCGGCTCGTAGCGGGCCTTGGTGTTGGAGGCGCGGTAGTGCCAGGCGAAGGCCAGCGTCATCACGATCACCGGGATGACCACCAGCAGCATCAGCACCACCGCGGTGATCAGCAGGGTCTTCTGGTCGTGGCCGATCTGCCCCTTGGGATTGAGGATGCCGGTACTGCAGCCCGCGAGGAACACGGCCACCAGCAGCACGGCGGCTGGACGAAGCAGGCGTCCAAATTGTTTCAGCGAAGTCATCGGGTCGATCCAATGGCGAGGGAATGCTGGCCGCTTCCGGAGGCTGTGCGGGGACAATGCACAGCCAACAAGCTCCGCGAAAGCCGGAACCCGATCCTGGAAATGGTTGGCGCGACAATTTTATGCCGTTGCGCAGCAACAACGAAAGTCATTAAGCAATGATCAGGCGCAAAATCGCCGTGATTGAGCCTGCGACAAATTGCCGCAGCCGCTCGCGCCGGGCATGAAAACGGGCCGGCCATCTGCATGGCCGGCCCGTCGGGTGTCGCTGGTGCCGGAGATAGGAATCGAACCTACGACCCCATCATTACGAATGACGTGCTCTACCAACTGAGCTACTCCGGCGGAACCGCGAATTCTAGGGCCCCGCCGTGCGGCGGTCAATTGACCAGTTGCAGGCGCAGCTCCTTCGGCAGCGCGAACACCATCGATTCCGGCTCGCCGGCCAGCTCCGACACCCCGGAGGCCCCCAGTTCGCGCAGGCGCTCGATCACGCCGTCCACCAGCACCTGCGGCGCCGATGCGCCGGCGGTCAGGCCGATGCGGCGCTTGCCGGCGACCCAGGCCGGGTCGATCTCGTCGGCGCCGTCGATCAGGTAGGACTCCACCCCGTCGCGCTTGGCCAGTTCGCTCAGGCGGTTGGAATTGGAGCTGTTGGGCGAGCCCACCACCAGCACCAGGTCGCATTCGCGGGCCAGGTCGCGCACCGCATCCTGGCGGTTCTGGGTGGCATAGCAGATGTCGTCGTTCTTCGGCCCCTGCATGGCCGGGAACCGCGCCCGCAGCGCGACGATGATGCCGCGGGTGTCGTCCACCGACAGCGTGGTCTGGGTGGTGTAGGCCAGGTTCTCCGGCTGCGATACCTGCAGCGAGGCGACGTCGTCGATGTCCTCCACCAGGTAGATGTGGCCATCGCCCCCCTGCCGGCTCCACTGCCCCATGGTGCCCTCGACCTCGGGATGGCCGGCATGGCCGATCAGCACCACGTCGCGGCCGGCACGGCAGTGCCGCGCCACTTCCAGGTGGACCTTGGTCACCAGCGGGCAGGTGGCGTCGAACACCTTCAGCCCGCGGCGGTCGGCCTCGGCGCGCACCGCCTTGGAGACGCCGTGGGCGCTGAAGATCACCGTGGCGTTGTCCGGCACCTCGTCCAGTTCCTCGACGAACACCGCGCCGCGGCGCTTGAGGTCGTCGACCACGAAGCGGTTGTGCACCACCTCGTGGCGCACGTAGATCGGCGCGCCCAGCGTCTCGATGGCACGCTTGACGATCTCGATGGCTCGATCGACGCCGGCGCAGAAGCCGCGCGGATTGGCTAGCAGGACATCCATGGCTCAGAGGGTCCGGGCAAAGGGCGTGAAGTTCAAGGGGCAGGCCTGGATCGGATCATCCTGCGTTGGGCTTGCCGCCGGCCTTGCGGCGGCCGTCGAACAGGCCGAACACGGCGATGCCGATGGCCCCGGCGACGATCGCCGAGTCGGCGATGTTGAACGAGGGCCAATAGTGGTCGCCCACGTACCACTGGATGAAGTCCACCACATGGCCGTGCATCAGCCGGTCGATGACGTTGCCGATGGCCCCGCCGATCACCAGCGAGTACGGCAATGCGCCGCGCCAGTCGCCGCGGCCGGTGCGTGCCAGCCAGAACGCCAGCATCGCGCTGATGCCCAGCGCCAGCGCGGTGAAGAACCACAGCTGCCAGCCGCCGGCATCGCTGAGGAAGCTGAATGCGGCGCCGGTGTTGTAGCTGCGATACCAGTTCCAGAAGCCGTCGATCACCGGCACCGGGGTGTACTCGGGCAGGCTGGACAGCACCCAGGCCTTGCTCCACTGGTCCAGGCCGATGATCGCCGCCGACAGCAGCAGCCAGATCAGTGCGTTGGGTTTGGGGGTTGCGGTCATGGCCAAGCCACCTTGCTGTTACTTCTCCCGTTCGAGGGACTACGTGCCCACCGGGGTAGAAGGTGCCCGAAGGGCGGATGAGGAAAGAACGCCGGACACGCCGCGAACGGCCCTCATCCGGCGCTGCGCGCCACCTTCTCCCGCCGACGGGAGAAGGGAACACGCGGTCAGAACCAGCGCCGGTCCTCGCCCGGCCCCTCGATGTTGCTCACGCAGCGGCCGCACAGCTCCGGGTGGCGCGGGTCGGTGCCGACGTCGTCGCGGTGGTGCCAGCAGCGCACGCACTTTGGCTTGGAGGTCGGCTGCGCGCTGACGAAGATGTCGTCGGTGCTGGCCGGCGTCACCGTCACGTCGCCGCTGATGAACAGGAAGCGCAGCTCCTCGGCCAGCGGCTGCCAGCGCGCCGCGGTGGCGGCGTCGGCGGCAACGGTGATCTCCGCGTCCAGCGCCGCGCCGATCACGCCGTTGGCGCGCATCGGCTCGAGCACCTTGGCCACCTGCTCGCGCAGGACCAGCAACTGCTCGAAGTCGGCCGGCGACAGCGCCGCGTCGGCCGGCAGCGGCGCCAGGCCGTCGTACCAGGTGGCGAACAGCACGTTGCCGGCGCGCTCGCCCGGCAGGTAGCCCCACAGCTCGTCGGCGGTGAAGCTCAGCACCGGCGCGATCCAGCGCACGAACGCCTCGGCCACGCGGTACATCGCGCTCTGCGCCGAGCGGCGCCCGCGCGAGTCGGCGGCCATCGTGTACAGGCGGTCCTTGGTCACGTCCAGGTACAGCGAGCCCAGGTCGACGCTGCAGAAGTTCAGCAGCGCCTGCACGATCTCGGCGAAGTCGTAGCGCTCGTAGGCGCCAGCGATCTTCTCCTGCAGCTCCCAGGCGCGATGCACGATCCAGCGGTCCAGCGCGACCATGTCGTCGAGCGGGCGCAGGTCGCGCGCCGGGTCGAAGCCGTGCAGGTTGCCGAGCAGGAAGCGCGCGGTGTTGCGGATGCGGCGGTAGGCGTCGGCGTTGCGCTTGAGGATCTCCTGCGACAGCGACATCTCGTTGCTGTAGTCGGCCGAGGCGATCCACAGGCGCAGGATGTCCGCGCCCAGGGTCTTCATGATCTCCTGTGGCTCGATGCCGTTGCCCAGCGACTTGGACATCTTGCGGCCATGCTCGTCCACGGTGAAGCCGTGGGTCAGGCACTGCCGGTACGGCGCGGCGCGGTCCAGCGCCACCCCGGTCAGCAGCGAGGACTGGAACCAGCCGCGGTGCTGGTCGGAACCTTCCAGGTACAGGTCGGCCGGCTTGGGCAGGCCACGGTCGGCCAGCACCGCCTCGTGGGTGACGCCCGAGTCGAACCAGACGTCGAGGATGTCGGTGACCTTGTCGTACTGCTCGGCCTCCTCGCCCAGCAGCTCGCGCGCATCGAGCGAGTACCACACGTCGATGCCGTCCTGCTCCACGCGGTCGGCGACCTGGCGCATCAGCTCGGTGCTGCGCGGGTGCAGGTCGCCGGTGACGCGGTGGATGAACAGCGCGATCGGCACGCCCCAGGTGCGCTGGCGCGAGATGGTCCAGTCCGGGCGGCCCTCGACCATGCCGGCGATGCGCGCCTGGCCCCAGGCCGGGTACCAGCGCACGCCCTCGATCGCGGTCAGCGCATCGGCGCGCAGGTGGTTCTGGTCCATCGAGATGAACCACTGCGGGGTGGCGCGGAACGCCACCGGCGTCTTGTGCCGCCAGCAGTGCGGGTAGCTGTGCTCGATCCTGGCGTACGCCAGCAGCGTGCCGTTGCCGCGCAGCACCTCGACGAGCACGTCGTTGGCCTTCCAGATGTGCAGGCCCGCGAGCACGGTGTCGCCGGCCGGCGGCGTGGTCGGCAGGTACACGCCGCGGCCGTCGACCGGGTTGATCTGCGAGGCGTTGTAGCGTTCCAGCAGGCCGTACTGCCGGGCCACGACGTAGTCTTCCTGGCCGTGGCCGGGTGCGGTGTGCACCGCGCCGGTGCCGTCCTCGGCCGAGACGTGGTCGCCCAGGATCACCGGGATGTCGCGATCGTAGAACGGATGCGCCAGCAGCACGCCGTCCAGCGCCGCGCCGGGGGCGCGGCCGTGCACCACCACCTCGTCGATGCCGTAGCGCGCCAGCGCGGTGGCCGCCAGCGCCTCGGCCAGCACCAGCCAGCGCGGCTGGCCGTCGCGTGCGGGGCCTTCGACCAGCACGTAGTCCAGGTCCGGCCCCAGCGACACCGCCAGCGAGGCCGGCAGCGTCCACGGCGTGGTGGTCCAGATCGGCACCGCCACCTCCACGCCGGCCGGCAGGCCGGCGCCGAACAGCGCCGCCAGCGCCTGGCCGTCGCGCGCCGCATAGGCCACGTCGACCGCCGGCGATACCTTGTCCTGGTACTCGATCTCGGCCTCGGCCAGCGCCGAGCCGCAATCGAAGCACCAATGCACCGGCTTGACGCCGCGTGCCAGGTGGCCGTTGTCGACGATCCTGGCCAACGCGCGCATCTCGTTGGCCTCGAAGCGGAAGTCCAGCGACTTGTACGGGTTGTCCCAGTCGCCGACTACGCCCAGGCGCTTGAAGTCGCGGCGCTGCAGGTCGATCTGCGCGGTCGCGTACTCGCGGCACTTCTGCCGGAACTCGGTGGCGTCGAGCTTGACCCCGACCTTGCCGTACTTCTTCTCGATGGCGATCTCGATCGGCAGGCCGTGGCAGTCCCAGCCCGGGATGTACGGCGCGTCGAAGCCGGCCAGGTAGCGCGACTTGACGATGATGTCCTTGAGGATCTTGTTGACCGCGTGGCCCAGGTGGATCGCGCCGTTGGCGTAGGGCGGGCCGTCGTGCAGCACGAACAGCGGCCGGCCCTTGGCGTTCTCGCGCAGCTGCCGGTACAGGCCGTCGCGCTCCCAGCGCGCCAGCGTGTCCGGCTCGCGCTTGGGCAGGTCGCCGCGCATCGGGAAATCCGTCGCCGGCAGGTTGAGGGTGGCTTTGTAGTCCTGGCTCACGCGGTGGCTCGCAGTCGTTTTTCTGAAAGGATGCGACGCGCCTGTTCGGCGTCGCGATGCATCTGCTCGGTCAGGGCGTCCAGCCCGGAGAACCTCTCCTCGTCGCGCAGCTTGGCGACGAACTCGACCTCGATATGACGACCGTACAGGTCGCCGCGGTAGTCGAACAGGTGCGCCTCCAGCAGCGGCTCGACGCCGGCCACGGTCGGCCGGGTGCCGAAGCTGGACACCGACGGCCACGGCACGCTCCTGCCGGAATCGCTGAACACCCCGTGCACCCAGGTGGCATAGATGCCCGCCAGCGCCGGCGTGTGCGGGAAGCGCAGGTTGGCGGTGGGGAAGCCGAGCGTGCGCCCCAGCTGCTTGCCGTGCACCACCCGCCCGCCGATGGCGTAGGGATGCCCCAGCAGCTCGCTGGCATGTTCGAAGCCGCCGGCCAGCAGCAGTTCGCGGATCCGCGTGCTGGAAATGCGCTCGCCGTGCAGGTGTACCGGCTCGATCTCGCCGGCGACGAAGCCCAGTTCGGCGCCCAGCGCCTGCAGCAGCGCCAGGTCGCCGCCGCGGCGATTGCCGAAACGGAACTTCGGCCCGATCCACACCTCGCGCGCGCACAGCCGCCCGACCAGCGTCCGGCGCACGAAATCCTCGGCGGCGAGCGCCGCCAGCCGGCGGTCGAAGCGCAGCAGGCCGATGCCGTCCACGCCCAGCGCGCGCAGCCCCAGCACCTTGTCGCGCGCCAGCGTCAGCCGCGGCGGCGGCGCATCGGGGGCGAAGAACTCGCGCGGCAGCGGCTCGAAGCTCACCGCCACCGCCGGTACGCCGAGCGCGCGCGCGCGGGATTCGGCATGGCGCACCAGTGCGCGGTGGCCCAGGTGCAGGCCATCGAAGGCACCGATGCAGACCACGCTCCCGTGCGGGTACAGCACCCCGCCGTCGACGTCTCTAAACAGCCTGCTCATTCAAACCGGAATCCGGCCCACGGGCCGGCTCATTGCGATAGGGAGCCGTGAAGTATAGCCGGGCCATCGCCGATCAATGCCCGCGCAGGTCGCGCGGGCGGAAACCCAGCGCCAGCAGCGCGGCGACGTACATGCCGCCGCCGCCGCATACCAGCACCGCCAGCCAGCCGGCGCGCTGCCACTTGTGCATGCCGGTGAACCCCGGCAGCCAGTACAGCAGGGTCGCCAGCACGGCGACCATTGCCGCGCAGGCCAGCGCCAGCCGCAGCAGGTAGCCGCCCCAGCCCGGCCTGCGCCGGTACACGCCGGTCCGGCCCAGCCAGCGCCACAGCAGCAGCAGGTTGAGGTAGCTGGACAGCGCGCTGGCGATGCCCAGCGCCAGGTGCAGGCCGGGCTGCTGGCCGAGCGCGGCCATCACCCCCTGGGCCTTGAGCGCGTCCGGCACCATGATCTGGTACAGCACCGCCAGGAACACGAAGTTCAGCACCATGTTGGCGACCAGCGCCGCCACGCCGGCGCGCACCGGGGTGCTCGTGTCCTGGCGCGAATAGAACGCCGGCAGCACCACCTTGAGCAGGGCGAACGCCGGCAGGCCGAAGCTCAGCCCGTACACCGACAGCGCGGTCATGCGCACGTCGAAGGCGGTGAACTCGCGGTACTGGAAGAACGTGGCGATCAAGGGCTCGGCCAGCAGCAGCAGCCCGAGCATGGCCGGCACCGCGATCAGCAGGGTCGTGCGCAGGCCCCAGTCCAGCGAGGCCGAGAAGCCGTCGCTGTCGGTCTTGACGTGGTGGCGCGCCAGCGCCGGCAGGATCACCGTGCCCAGGGCCACGCCGAACACGCCCAGCGGCAGTTCCAGGAAGCGGTCGGCCAGCGACAGCCACGACTGCGAACCGTCGCTCAGGCGCGCGGCGATCACCGTATCGAGCAGCAGGTTGATCTGCGCCACCGAGGAACCGAACAGGGTCGGCACCATCAGCGTCAGCACCTTGCGCACCCCCGAGTGCCGCCAGCCCCAGCGCGGCAGGGTCAGCAGGTCGATGCCGCGCAGCGCCGGCAACTGGAACAACAGCTGCAGGATGCCGGCCACCAGCACCGCCCAGCCCAGTGCCAGGATCGGCACCTGCATCCGCGGCGCCAGCCACAGGGCGCCGGCGATCATGCACAGGTTGAGGATGACCGGCGTCAGCGCCGGCATCGCGAACCGCTGGAAGCTGTTGAGCGCGCCGCCGGCCAGCGCGGTCAGAGACACGAACAGCAGGAACGGGAAGGTGAGCCGGAACAGATCCACCAGCAGCCCCTGCTTGGCCGGGTCGGTGCCGACGCCGCTGCCGAACAGCCAGGCCAGCTGCGGCGCGAACAGCAGGCACACCGCGGTGACCACCAGCAGCGCGCCGCCCAGGGTGCCGGACACACGCGACATCAGCTCGCGCAGTTCGGCGTGGGAGCGGGTCTCCTTCACCTCGGTGAACACCGGCACGAAGGCGGTGGCGAAGGACCCCTCCGCGAACAGCCGGCGCAGGAAGTTCGGCACCCGGAACGCCACCCAGAAGGCGTCGGTCACCGCGTTGGCGCCGAAATGGGTGGAGATCACCTGGTCGCGCACCAGCCCCAGCACGCGCGAGACCATGGTCATGCTGCTGAACGAAAGCAGCCCGCGAAGCATGCGGGGGGAGCTCATCGACCGCCCCCCTTGACAACCGACTTGACGTGGATATTCGGGACCTTCATAATTTCGCGCTTGCTTTTTTCCACCACACCGCTTTTCAGGAAACCACCAACGTGGCCAATATCAAGTCCGCCAAGAAGCGCGCCAAGCAGACCGTCGTGCGCAACGCGCGCAATACGGCTCAGCGCTCGATGCTGCGCACCGCTGTCAAGAAAGTGATCAAGGCGCTGGACGCCAACGACGCAGCCGGCGCCGAAGCCGCCTTCGCCGTCGCCCAGCCGATCCTGGATCGCTTCAGCGCGCGCGGCCTGATCCACAAGAACAAGGCTGCCCGTCACAAGAGCCGCCTGACCGCCCGCATCAAGGCCATCAAGGCCGCCTGATCCGGCGTTGCCGCTGGCGGCCTGACCGCCGACGGCGCGAAAAGACCCGGCCCCGGCCGGGTTTTTTGTTGCCCGGAGTCCGGGAGGAAACCCGGCAGGAGCGACTTCAGTCGCGACCGGGCTTTCCCGGGAGAGCTCCATCGCGACTGAAGTCGCTCCTACAACCGCGCTCACGCGTCCTGCTCCTCCGACTCCTCGCGCTGGCGGTCGAAGAAGGCCATCACGTCCTTCATGATCGGCCAGGTGCCCTCGCGACCCAGCGCCGACACCAGGTACCACGGCCCGGTCCAGCCCAGTTCGGCGACGATCGCCTCGGCGGCCTGCCGCGCCTCGTCCTCGAACATCAGGTCGGCCTTGTTGAGCACCAGCCAGCGCGACTTGGCCAGCAGCTCGGGATCGTGCCGCTCCAGCTCGCGCTCGATCGCGCGCACCTGCTCGACCGGCGACACGCCCTCGACCCCGCCTTCCATCGGCGAGATGTCCACCAGGTGCAGCAGCAGGCGGGTGCGCTGCAGGTGGCGCAGGAACTGCGCGCCCAGGCCGGCGCCGTCGGCCGCGCCCTCGATCAGGCCCGGGATGTCGGCGATCACGAAGCTGTGGTGCGGCTCCACGCTGACCACGCCCAGGTTGGGATACAGGGTGGTGAACGGATAGTCCGCCACCTTCGGCGTGGCCGCCGAGACCGCGCGGATGAAGGTGCTCTTGCCGGCATTGGGGAAACCCAGCAGGCCGACGTCGGCCAGCAGCTTGAGCTCCAGCTTGAGCGTGCGCTCCTCGCCCTCCTCGCCCGGCAGCGCCTGCCGCGGCGCGCGGTTGACCGAGCTCTTGAAGTGCATGTTGCCCAGGCCGCCCTTGCCGCCCTTGGCCACCAGCAGGCGGTCGCCATGGCGCACCAGGTCGCCGATCACCTCGTCGGTATCGACGTTGATCACCACCGTCCCCACCGGCACGGTGATGACGCGGTCCTCGCCGGCCTTGCCGTACATCTGCCGGCCCATGCCGTTCTCGCCGCGCTGCGCCTTGTAGATGCGCTCGTGGCGGAAGTCGACCAGCGTGTTGAGGTTCTCGTCGGCCTGCAGCCAGACGCTGCCGCCATTGCCGCCGTCGCCGCCGTCCGGGCCGCCGAGCGGAATGAACTTCTCGCGCCGGAAGCCGACGCAGCCATTGCCGCCGTTGCCGGCGATCACCTGGATTTCAGCTTCGTCTACGAGTTTCATGGGTTCAAGGCCGGGATTGGGGAGTGGGGATTGGGGATTGGCGCAACGTTCCGATCGCCGCGCCAAATCCCATTTTGCAACATCGCCAGGGTCGGACAGGACACCGGGACACGCCTTTGCGAATCCCGAATCTCCACTCCCGAATCCCGGCCTTCCAACGAAAAACCCCGCCGAAGCGGGGCTCTTGGCGTCGGATCCCGTGCCGTAGCCGGGTTCCTGCGCGAGGCGATCAGGCCTCGGCGACCACGCTGACGGTGCGTCGCTTCTTCGGGCCCTTGGTGGTGAACTCCACCTTGCCGTCGACCAGCGCGAACAGGGTGTGGTCGCGGCCCAGGCCCACGCCGGTACCCGGATGGAACTGGGTGCCGCGCTGGCGGATGATGATGTTGCCGGCCTCGATGGCCTGGCCGCCGAAGATCTTCACGCCGAGGTACTTCGGATTGGAGTCGCGGCCGTTACGGGTGGAACCACCAGCCTTTTTGTGTGCCATGACGTCTTCTCCTTACTTGCTGTCGCCGGCGGCGATGCCGGTGATCTCGATTTCGGTGTAGTACTGCCGGTGCCCCTGGTGCTTCATGTGGTGCTTGCGGCGGCGGAACTTGATGATGCGCACCTTGTCGGCGCGGCCCTGGGCCACGACCTTGGCGGTGACGCTCGCGCCCTTGAGCGCATCTCCGAGCTTGATGCCATCGCTGTCGCCGAGCAACAGGATGTTGTCGAAGGTGATCTCGTTGCCGGCTTCGGCATCGAGCTTCTCGACGCGGAGCGTTTCGCCCTGCGCCACGCGGTATTGCTTACCGCCGGTTACCAGTACTGCGTACATGACCAGACTTCCTCTGTAGTTATTGTGGTCGCCCCTGCCGTACCCGGATCGGGCAGACAGGAGCGGAATTGTAGTCGCCCCGGCGGGTTACGGTCAAGCCGCCCCCATGAACGGGAAACCTTGGCGGGCAAGGCCGGACCGCGCCGCGCCGGCCGCGCCCCGCAGGCTGGCAAAAGCGGCAATTGCCCCCACCTGACAAGCTGGGTAGGCTGATCGATTGCCGACCCAACGTTGAGCATGCTCGCCCCCTTGCCGGCACGGACACCCGTCCCTGCCGGCCCGACATCGGATCCCCCATGGCGATGGAATACATCCGCATCCGCGGTGCGCGGACGCACAATCTCAAGAACCTCGACCTCGACCTGCCCCGCGACAAGCTGATCGTGATCACCGGCCTGTCCGGCTCGGGCAAGTCGTCGCTGGCGTTCGACACCATCTACGCCGAGGGCCAGCGCCGCTACGTCGAGTCGCTGTCGGCGTATGCGCGGCAGTTCCTCAGCGTGATGGAAAAGCCGGACGTGGACCACATCGAGGGGCTGTCGCCGGCGATCTCGATCGAGCAGAAGTCGACCTCGCACAACCCGCGCTCCACCGTCGGCACCATCACCGAGATCTACGACTACCTGCGCCTGCTGTACGCCCGCGTCGGCCAGCCGCGCTGCCCCGACCACGGCTACCCGCTGGAGGCGCAGACGGTCAGCCAGATGGTCGACCAGGTGCTGGCGCTGGGCGACACCGAGGAAGGCCGGGCGCGGCGCTACATGCTGCTGGCGCCGGTGATCCGCGACCGCAAGGGCGAGCACGCGCAGGTGTTCGAGCAGCTGCGCGCGCAGGGCTTCGTGCGCGTGCGGGTGGACGGCGAGCTGTACGAGATCGACGCGGTGCCGGCGCTGGCGCTGCGGCAGAAGCACACCATCGAGGCGGTGATCGACCGCTTCCGCCCGCGCGAGGACATCAAGCAGCGGCTGGCCGAGAGCTTCGAGACCGCGCTCAAGCTCGGCGACGGCATGGCCTCGGTGCAGTCGCTGGACCCGGCGCCGGACGGCGCCGGCCCGGCCGCGCCGCAGCTGTTCTCCTCCAAGTACAGCTGCCCGGTGTGCGACTACTCGCTGCCGGCGCTGGAGCCGCGGCTGTTCTCGTTCAACGCCCCCACCGGCGCCTGCCCCGGCTGCGACGGCCTGGGCATGGCCGAGTACTTCGATCCGGCCAAGGTGGTGGTGCACCCGGAGCTGTCGCTGGCCGCCGGCGCGGTGCGCGGCTGGGACCGCCGCAACGCCTACTACTTCCAGCTGATCGCCTCGCTGGCCAAGCACTACCGCTTCGACGTGGACGCATCCTGGCAGTCGCTGCCGGAGAGCGTGCGCCACGCGGTGCTGTACGGCAGCGGCGAGGAAGCGGTCACCTTCACCTACTTCACCGAGGCCGGCGGCCGCACCCAGCGCAAGCACCGCTTCGAGGGCATCATCCCCAACCTCGAGCGCCGCTACCGCGAGACCGAGTCGCCGGCGGTGCGCGAGGAGCTGGCCAAGTACGTCAGCGAACGGCCGTGCCCGGAATGCGGCGGCGCGCGCCTGAACCGGGCCGCGCGCAACGTGTTCGTCGCCGACCGCGCGCTGCCCGAGCTGGTGGTGCTGCCGGTGGACGACGCGCTGGCGTTCTTCCGCCAGCTCTCGCTGCCCGGCTGGCGCGGCGAGATCGCCGCCAAGATCGTCAAGGAGATCGGCGAGCGGCTCGGCTTCCTGGTCGACGTCGGGCTGGACTACCTGACCCTGGAGCGCAAGGCCGACACCCTGTCCGGCGGCGAAGCGCAGCGCATCCGCCTGGCCAGCCAGATCGGCGCCGGCCTGGTGGGCGTGATGTACGTGCTCGACGAGCCGTCGATCGGCCTGCACCAGCGCGACAACGAGCGCCTGCTGGGCACCCTCACCCGCCTGCGCGACCTCGGCAACACGGTGATCGTGGTCGAGCACGACGAGGACGCGATCCGCCTGGCCGACTACGTGCTGGACATCGGCCCCGGCGCCGGCGTGCACGGCGGCGAGATCGTCGGCCAGGGCACGCTGGAGGACATCCTGGACGCGCCGCGCTCGCTGACCGGGCAGTACCTGTCGGGCAAGCGCGCCATCGAGATCCCGGCGCGCCGGCACAAGCCGAACCCGAAGATGACGCTGCACCTGCGCGGCGCGAGCGGCAACAACCTCAAGGGCGTGGACCTGGACATCCCGGCCGGGCTGATGACCTGCGTGACCGGCGTGTCCGGCTCGGGCAAGTCGACCCTGGTCAACGACACCCTGTTCACCCTTGCCGCCAACGAGATCAACGGCGCCTCGCATCCGGTGGCGCCGTACCGCGAGATCGACGGACTGGACCTGTTCGACAAGGTGGTGGACATCGACCAGTCGCCGATCGGGCGCACCCCACGCTCCAACCCGGCCACCTACACCGGTCTGTTCACGCCGCTGCGCGAGTTGTTCGCGCAGGTGCCGGAGGCGCGCGCGCGCGGCTACTCGCCCGGGCGCTTCTCCTTCAACGTGCGCGGCGGCCGCTGCGAGGCCTGCCAGGGCGACGGCCTGATCAAGGTGGAGATGCACTTCCTGCCGGACGTGTACGTGCCCTGCGACGTCTGCCACGGCAAGCGCTACAACCGCGAGACGCTGGAGATCCTCTACAAGGGCCACAACATCAGCGACGTGCTGGAGATGACGGTGGAGGACGCGCTCAAGCTGTTCGAGCCGGTGCCGTCGATCGCCCGCAAGCTGGAGACGCTGGTGGACGTGGGCCTGAGCTACGTCAAGCTCGGCCAGAGCGCGACCACCCTGTCCGGCGGCGAGGCGCAGCGCGTCAAGCTGTCCAAGGAGCTGTCGCGGCGCGATACCGGGCGCACCCTGTACATCCTCGACGAGCCGACCACCGGCCTGCACTTCCACGACATCGAGGCGCTGCTGGCGGTGCTGCACAAGCTGCGCGACGAGGGCAACACGGTGGTGGTGATCGAGCACAACCTGGACGTGATCAAGACCGCCGACTGGATCGTCGACCTCGGTCCGGAGGGCGGCCACCGCGGCGGCACCATCCTGGTCACCGGCACGCCGGAGGAAGTGGCGGCCGCCCCGAACTCCTACACCGGCCAGTTCCTGGCCAGGATGCTGCCCTCGGTCGCCGCGCGCCCCGAGCGGCCGGCGGCGATGGCCAACAAGCCCTCGGCCTTGCCACCGCGCAAGAACAAGAGCGCCGGCAAGGCCGCCGCCAAGAAGACCCCTGCCAAGAAGAAGGCTTCCCGATGAGCGAGACCCGCGAGCACAAGATCCTGGCGCGCATCCCGATCAGCGTGCGCTGGCGCGACATGGACAGCATGGGCCACGTCAACAACGCCAAGTACGTGTCGTACCTGGAGGAGGCGCGAGTGCGCTGGATGCTGACCGTGCCCGGGGTGTCCATGGGCGACCGCATCGCCCCGGTGGTGGCGGCGACCAACGTCAACTACCGCCGCCCGCTGGTATGGCCGGACGACATCCTGGTGGAGCTGTTCGTCGAGCGCCTGGGCAACAGCTCGGTGACCATCGGCCACCGCATCGTCGACCAGAAGGACGAGGCCGTGCTGTACTCGGACGGCAACGTGGTGGTGGTGTGGATGGATACCCAGACCGGCAAGAGCGCGGCATTGCCGGAGGCGATCCGCGCCGCGTCGAGCTGAGGGACCGAGGCCGGCTATCGTCCCACGTGAATCCCCTTCCCCATCCTTCTCCCGCTTGCGGGGGAAGGTGCCCGAAGGGCGGATGGGGGCTGCCTGGAGCATGGGAAAGCAACAGCAAAAGCACCCCCATCCGGCGCTGCGCGCCACCTTCCCCCGCAAGCGGGAGAAGGGAATCCGCTTTCACGACGGGAAGGCGAGCAGTTCAGCAACAGGATCTACGGCTGCGGCGCGCTTCGCGCGACCCTCAACTCCGCCGGTGCCTGGCTGCCATCCTCCAGTTCGAACGACAGGCGCAGCCGTGCGCCCTCGGTCAAGCCGCCCGTGGCCCGCATCAGCATCAGATGCAGGCCGCCGGGGCGAAAGACCGCCTCGCCGCCGGCCGCAAGTGGCAACCTGCCGATCTCGCGCATGCGGCTGATGCCGTCCTTCTGCGTGCTCTCGTGCAGCGTCACCTCGCCGAAGTCGGGACTGCGTGCGGCCACCACCACGACCGGGTACCGGCACCGGTTGCGCAGCACGCCGTAGCCCGCCGCCATCGACATCGCCGGCATCGCGCGCGCCCAGCCGGCTTCCAGCCGCAGGCATCCGGCGGGCCCGACCGACGACGCGCACAGGGCCGGCGCCGCGAGGGCAACCAGGGTCAGGACAGCCATCCGGAAGGGGCGCAGGTCCATGCCGGCTATGATAGCCAGCCACATCCGGGAGGCAGTGAATGAGCGCATCCGTGCAGATCCAGGACCATGGCCCGATCCGCGAGATCCGTCTGGCGCGGCCGCCCGTCAACGCGCTCGACGACGAATTGTGCCGTGCCCTGGCCGCCGCGCTGGACCAGGCCATGACCGACGACGTCCACGGCGTGGTGCTGTCGGGCAGCGAGCGCATCTTCTCGGCCGGGCTGGACGTGCCGCACCTGCTCTCCCATGGCGTCGACCGCGCCCGCCTGCTCGACAGCTGGAACGCCTTCTTCGGCGTGGCGCGCGCGCTGGGCGACAGCCGCGTGCCGGTGGTGGCGGGGCTGACCGGCCACGCCCCGGCCGGCGGCTGCGTGCTGGCGCTGTGCTGCGACTACCGGATCATGGCGCGCAGCCCCGACCCGGCCTCGCCGTTCGCCATCGGCCTGAACGAAGTCCAGGTCGGGCTGGTCGCGCCGGAAGGCATCCAGCGCCTGCTGCGGCGCGTGGTCGGCGCGCATCGCGCCGAACGCCTGCTGGTGTCCGGAGCGATGGTGCCGGCCGAGCGCGCGCGGGAGATCGGTCTGGTGGACGAACTGGTCGATGGCGAACTGGTGGTGCCGCGCGCCGTCGCCTGGCTGCAGGCGCTGCTGAAGCTGCCGCGCCAGCCCATGCTGCGGACCCGCGCCATCGCCCGCGCCGGGGTGGCCCAGGCCCTGCAGCCGGGGCTGATCGGCCTGGACCGCTTCGTCGACGACTGGTACGCCGCCGACACCCAGCAGGCCCTGCACGCGCTGGTCGAGAGACTGAAGAAGTAGGCCCGGTCCGCACATGGGGCGGGCCTCGGCCCCGCCACCAGGTATTCGCACCGCCATGGCGCAGCCGCGCGCCACGAAAGATCGAGCCATGGTCGCGCTTCGCCCTCCCCCGGGCCGACGGCACGCCGTCACGCCGCTGGCCTGGGCAGGCCCCGGGAGGGTGGACCGGGGTCCACCCCACGGCTGTCCGGGAATCATCGAGCCCGGCTGCAACGCCTCGGGATCCGAGTCCGGGCTGCAATCCCGGCGCTGCCAAAGGCACGGCGCCCCTGGAAGCAATTGCGACGCACCGGCGGGCACCCGCGCGCAGGCGCATCAGTGCGCCAGCGGATAGGTCTTCTCGCCGGCGGCGATGCGCAGGTCCAGCCGGTTTTCCGGCGGAGCGGTCGGGCATACGACATGGCCGTTCAGCGCGCACGGCGGGTTCTGCGCCTGGTTGAAGTCCAGCACGAGCCGGCCGTCGCGCGGCGGCGGGGCGTACAGGAAGCGGGCGCCGCCATAGGTCTCGCGGCCGCTGGTACGGTCGGCGATGATGAAGAACAGGGCGTCGTCGCCCTCCTGCAGGATCGGCCGCAGCGTGTAGCGCCGGCCGTCGCGCTCGAACTCGGCCTGCCCCGGCACCTTCGCCGGCTCCAGCGTGCCGTTGCTGGTCAGCAGTTCGATCGGTACCGGCTCGGGATAGGGATGCCAGTCCGCCTCGATGCGCCACGACGGGTCCACCGGGAAGTGGGGCACGCCGGCAAAAGCCTGCAATGCCGGCGACTGCGGATCGCGGAAGCGCCAGCCATGGATGTCGCCGGTCTTGACCACGTAGAACCACTGCGGCCCGGCCTCGATCCGGGTCGGGCCGCCCTCGTCGAGCTGCGTCAGCAGCGGCACTGAATCGAAGGAACGGCCGTCCGCCGTCACGCCGCTACCCGGCGCCGCGTCGAAGCGCAGCCCGCCGTCGGCGCCGAGCCGCAGCACGCCCCACTTCGCCGGCCCCTTGGCTACGACGATGTCGTTGCCGGCGGCACTGCCGACACTGTGCGCGCCGGCGGCGACCTGGCCCGAGCCGGCGAAGCTGAGCCAGCCCTGCGGGTCGCGCAGTTTCCGCTCGCGCTCGCCGCGCCATTGTTCGATCGAGGCCAGGTAGGCCGGATCGATGGGCGCGGACGCGTCCGCCGGCGCGGCGGCGGGAGGCGGCGCCTGTTGCGGCGCACAGGCCGCGAGCGAGGCCAGTAAGACACAGGACAGCAACGCGACAGGTTTCATGGCAGCGCTCGGCAGCAACGGCGCTCCACCATAGGCCAATGGCCGGAGCGGGCGAAATAGCCATTGCTCGCCGGGCGGCTCGGCCCCGCCATATGCGCGACCGGGCATCGCCTGCCGTGTCGCCGCGAACGCAAGGCCAGCGTTCAGCGCCGCCCCGGGGGCGCGGCGGAGTGGCCGCTATAATCGCCGGCTCCCGTTCCCCTGGTCCAGTCCTTGTCCGTCAGCGCCGAACCCGTATCCGAACTCGTCGACCTGCTCACCCTGGAGCGGCTGGAGGACAACCTGTTCCGCGGCCAGAGCCGCGACATCGGCACCAAGTACGTGTTCGGCGGACAGGTGCTGGGGCAGGCGCTGTCGGCGGCGCAGACGACGGTGGACAACGGCCGCCACGTGCATTCGCTGCATGCCTACTTCCTGCGCGCCGGCGACATCGACCATCCCATCGTCTACGACGTCGACCGCACCCGCGACGGCGGCAGCTTCTCGGTGCGCCGGGTCACCGCGATCCAGCACGGCAAGGTGATCTTCTTCTGCGCGGCCTCGTTCCAGGAACAGGAGAGCGGCGCCGAGCACCAGGCGAAGATGCCGCAGGTGCCGCAGCCGGAGGAGATCGCCCCCTCCCCGGCGGTGGCGCCGCAAGTGCTGGCCAAACTGCCGACCAAGGTGCAGCGCTGGCTGCAGCGCGGCGGCCCGTTCGAGTTCCGCCACGTGCATCCGCGCGACGAGCTTCAGCCGCCGCGTCGCCCGCCGTTCCACCAGATATGGCTGCGCCTGAACGAAGCGGTCGGCGATGCGCCCGAACTGCACCAGGCGCTGCTGGCCTACGCCTCGGATTTCCACCTGCTGGGCACGGCCACCTTCCCGCACGGCATCAGCTACTACACGCCCAACGTGCAGATGGCCTCGCTCGACCATGCGCTGTGGTTCCACCGCCCGTTCCGGGTGGACGAATGGATGCTGTATTCGCTCGACAGCCCGAGCGCGCAGGATTCGCGCGGACTGGCGCGCGGGCAGTTCTTCAGCCGCGACGGCCGGCTGATCGCCAGCACCGCGCAGGAAGGCCTGATCCGCGTGGTCCACGACCGCGCAAGCGCCGCCGCCGTGCCGGCGAAGGACTAGCGCATGCCATCGACTCTCGGACTGGTCGCGTTGCGCCTGCAGGGCCGTCGGCCGGTGTTGCGTGGCGCAGCGCCTGGGGGGCCGTCGGAGCCCTGCGCCCGCGAAAGCGGGGATCAGGCCACGCGGCGCCGGATGGCAGCGCTGCAGGCCCGACCCGAAGGGCCGCTCCTGCGCGCGCCCGGGGCCGCGTCATCGCCAGGGCGTGGACGCAGGTCCACGTCCTCCCTCTCGCCAGCCCCGGGCACGCGCAGGAACGGCGCGGCCTGCTCGGGAATCGATGGAATGCCCTGACATGCGGCAGATATTCAGCAGCCAGCGGGTGGAGACGGTGGAAGGCGTGGCGCAGTTGCTGCGCGATGCCGGCATCGAGGTGCATATCAGCAACGGCCGCTCCTACCGCGGCCGCCGCAGCGGCCAGTTCAGCTACCTCGACCCGGTGGACGCGCGCAAGCAGCCGACGGTGTGGATCGTGCGTGCCGACGACCAGCCGCGCGCGCGCGAGCTGCTGCGCCAGGCCCGCCTGCTCGACACCACCCGCCGCGACCTGCCCGAGGCCGAATACAGCTTCCGCGACGGCACGGCGGCGACGCGCGGCTCCGCCTGGGCCTGGCGCATCCGCATCGCCCTGCTGCTGGTGATCGGCGCGGTGGCGCTGTTCATCGTGCTGCGCCATCGCGGGCTGCGTCCGCCGCCCCCCCCACCGGAGGTGGCCCCGGCGCAGCAGGCTCCCGCGCAGGAACCGCAGGACGACTCGCGCGTGCGCATCCAGCCGGTGCAGCCGCAGCGCTGAGCGGTCACATCCGGCGCCGGGTTGCGTCATGGAGGCATCCCGCAATGGAGCCGGCGATGAAGGCAGACACCCTCGAACTGATGCTGCAACGCGAACTGCCGGCCGCCAGCGGCGGCTGCACGCAGGCCTACGGCCGGATCGTCGCCGCCTGCCAGAACACGGTCACCGCGATCGCACTGGCGATCACCCGCGACGTGCACGCCAGCGAGGACATCGCCCAGGACGCCTTCCTCAAGGCCTGGCAGCAGCTCGGCCGGCTCAACAACACGGCCAGCTTCCTGCCCTGGCTGCGGCAGATCACCCGCAACCTGGCGCGCGATTGGCTGCGCGCGCAGCGTGGCCGGCCGCTGAGCGGCGAGGCGGCGGAGATCGCCATCGGCATGGCCGCCGATCCCTCGCCCTCGCCCGCCGACCAGCTGCTCCAGGTCGAGGAAGAAGCCGCCGCCGCCGAGATCATCTCGGCCCTGCCCGAGGACAGCCGCGAGACGCTGCTGCTGTACTACCGCGAAGGCCAGAGCTCGCAGCAGGTGGCCGCGCTGCTGGGGCTGAGCGACGCGGCCGTGCGCAAGCGCCTGTCGCGGGCACGCGGCAGCGTGCGCGAGGAGCTGCTGCGGCGCTTCGGCGAGTTCGCGCGCAGTTCCGCACCCGGCGCCGGCTTCGCGGTCGTCGTCACCACCGCGGCGGGCATCTTCAGCAAACCGGCCGCCGCCACCGGACTGGGCATGGCCGGCGGCAGCCTCGCCGGCGGCATTGCCGGCAAGCTCGGCGCCGGTACGGGCGCCGCGGGTGCGCTGGGCGGACTGCTCGGCGGCATCGGCGGCGGCATGCTGGCCTACTACCTGTGCCGCATGGTGCTGTTCCGCTACACCGAGAACGAGGCCGAACGGCGCCGGCTGACCGCCAGCTACCACCGCTACATGCGCCGCTCGTTCATCGGCGTGGGCGCCATCGTCGCCACGCTGTGGCTGTGCGACAGCCACTGGCCCGCGCTTGCGGCAATGGCCGTGACCATGGCGATCGTCAACTACGAGATGATCGTGCCGCTGCGCCGGGTGATGAAGCCGCTGCTCGAGCGCGACCGCCTGCGCGACCCGCGCACCGCGCTGCGGCGCCAGCTCGGCTACCACCTTACGTTCGGCCCGGCCGCCATCGTGATCAGCAACGCCGCGGTGCTCGCCGCCGTTCTGCCCGCGTTGCACGCGCCCGGCTGAGAACCCGTCCACGATCTCCACGATCTCCCGTAGGAGCGACTTCAGTCGCGATGGGGCTTTGCCGGTAGCGCCCCATCGCGACTGAAGTCGCTCCTACCGGTGACTGGCGCTGCTTGTCATTCCCGAGCCATAGCGAGCGATCGGCATCTGCTGCATCCGTCCCGAGATCGTGAACGGGGCATCGGGCGCAGGCGGCCAGGCACGGAGGGGTAGACTATCGCGTGCACCGCGGCGGTTCGCCGGGCAATCCCCGCGCAAGTAGAGCCGGCGGCGGCCACAGATCCCCGACGAGTTCCTGCCTTCCCCCGAGCATGTCCGCAACCAACCAGGCCAGCTTCAAGCTGTCGCCGGAAAAGACCCTGTCCGCCGAGCAGCGCGCACTCGAGCGCGCGGTGCAAGGCTTCATCCGCGCGCATGCCGACGACCGGCATGCGCTGCTGGTCATCCAGGGCGACGCCGGGACCGGCAAGAGCGTGCTGCTGAACTCGATCTTCCGCGACCTGCAGGCGGCCGCCCGCACCCAGCCGCACGGCCCGCTGTACGGCAGCGCGAACTATCTTCTCGTCAACCACGCCGAGATGATCAAGGCCTACCGCAACGCCGCCGACGGCCAGCCCAGCCTGCGCAAGAAGGACTACGAACGGCCGACGAGCTTCATCAACCGCATGCACGGCAGCGGCAGGACGGCCGACATCGTGCTGGTCGACGAGGCGCACCTGCTGCTGACCCGCAGCGACCGCTACAACCGCTTCGTGCAGGACAACCAGCTGGAGGAGATCGTGCGGCTGGCGCGCATCGTGGTGCTGGTGTTCGACGCCGGCCAGGTGCTCAAGTTCAAGAGCCTGTGGAACCCGGGCGACCTGGATGCGCTGATCGCCCGCTGGCCGCACGAGGTGCATGTGCTGCGCCGCCAGTTCAGGATGCGCGCCGATGCGGCGGTGCGGCGCTGGATCGAGGCCTTCGGCCGCGGCCGGCTGCTGCCGCTGCCGCGCGCCGCAGCCGGCGGCGACGCTTTCGAACTGAAGGTATTCGACGACGCGCAGGCGATGTACGACGCGGTCCGGGACAGGAACGCACGCTGCGGCCTGTCGCGCATGCTCTCGACCTACGACTACCCCTACAAGCTGGATGGCCGCGACCATTTCATCGAGGAAGGCCGCTTCCGGCTGCGCTGGGACCGCTCCAAGCCGGACGAGCGGCTGCCGTGGGCCGAGCGCGAGGACACCATCGACGAGGTCGGCTCGGTCTATACGATCCAGGGATTCGACCTGAACTACGTCGGCCTGATCCTCGGGCCTTCGCTGGCATGGGACGAGCAGCGCGGGGAGATCGTGCTCGACCCGTCCAGGTACGAGGACGGCGCCGCCTTCCAGGGCAAGGCGCAGCTCGCCGATCCCGAGGCGGTGAAGCGGCGCATCATGCTCAACGCGATCAACGTGCTGATGACACGCGCGATCCATGGCCTGTACCTGTACGCGCACGATCCCGCGCTGCGCCGCCGCCTGCTGGCGCTGCAGGCAGGCCGCGCCATGGCGAGCGAGAAGCCAGGCCCGCGCTAGCGGGTGGCGAGGGAACGCCCGGACCGGACGGCTTGCGTGTCAGCGCCCCGGACCCGGCGGCGCCGGCGCTCGCCGCGTTCGTGATCGTCCGGGCGCTCGCGATGCCCGGTACCTAGGCCGTGCGCTTGCGGCCAGCGGCGGGCGGCCGCCAGTTCTCCACCAGCGCCAGCAATCCCGGGAAGCGCGCGTCCAGGTCCTCGCGGCGCAGGCGGCTGCGCCGTTCGAGGCCGTACTGCCGCTGGCGGATCACCCCGGCTTCGCGCAGCGCCTTGAAGTGGTGGGTCAGCGACGACTTGGGCCGGTCGAAGCCGAACCAGCCGCAGGGGTGGTCGTAGGCATCCGACTCGCGCATCAGCTTGTGCACGATGGTCAGGCGCAGGGGATCGGCCAGGGCACCCAGGATGGTCTCCAGCCGCAGCTCTTCGACAGCCGGTTCCGCCAGCGGCGGCGGCAGCCGGGCGGGCGCATCGGCCGGTTCTCCGGGCGAGGCGCCGATGGGTTTCGTCCTCATGGCGGAGCGACTATAGCACTTGTACGAGTTTCATCGAACTAGGCTATAGTTCGAAAAATCTCGTACAGGAACGCCGTCATGCCGATTTCCCCCAGGTCCAGCGGCGCCCAGGCGACGCAAGCCGCCTCCACGGCCGGCATGTGGGCGGCCGCGTGGATGGTCACCGCGGTCTTCATGCTGTCGAATTCGGCCACCCCGCTCTACGTGCACTGGCAGGAGCAGATGGGGTTTTCCTCCGGCATGCTGACCGTGATCTTCGCGCTGTACATCGCCGGGTTGCTGGGCACGCTGCTGGTGGCCGGCCAGTTGTCGGACCACTACGGGCGGCGACCGCTGCTGCTGCCCGGGCTGCTGGCTGCATTGGTCGCCTGCGGCCTGTTCGCCGGTGCCTCGTCGATCGGCATGCTCGCCGCGGGCCGGCTGCTGGCCGGCGTGGCCGTGGGCGTGATCGTCTCGGCCGGGATGGCGGCGGTGGTCGATGCCGGCGGCGTGCAGCACAAGCGGCGGGCGGCGCTGCTGGCGTCCATCGCGATGGTGCTGGGCGCGGGCCTGGGACCGCTGCTGGCGGGCGGACTGGCACAGGCACTGGCGCGGCCGGTACTGCCGATCTTCGCCGTCGAGGCGCTGGTCCTGCTCAGCGCCCTCGGCGTGGCACTGCGGTTGCCGGCCCGGCGTCCATCGGCAGCGCGACCGCTTCGCCTGCGCCTGCCGCAGGTGCCCGCCGCCAACCGCCGGCACGTGCTGTGCGGCATCGCCACCTTCGGCCCCGGCATCACCGCCACCTCGTTCGTGCTGGCGCTGGGGCCGTCGCTGCTGGCGCGGCTGCTCGAGGTGCGCAGCCCGCTGCTCGCCGGCGGCATGGCCTGCGCGATGTTCTTCGCCGCGGTCGGGGTGCAGTTCGCGGTGCGGCAGTGGCCGGTCGCCCGCATCTTCGCCGCCAGCACCGCCGCCACCGTGCTGGCAATGGCGAGCCTGGCGCTGGCCCTGCACGCCTCGCTGGTCCCGGCGCTGATCGCTTCGGCGCTGCTCGCCGGTGTCGGCCAGGGACTGGGCCAGCTCGGCGGACTGAGCCTGATCGGCCTGCACGTGCCGGACAGCCACCGCGCGCAAGCCAATGCCGTGCTCAACATCGGCGGCTACATCCCCGCCGGCCTGCTGCCGGTGGCGACCGGGTATCTGGTCGATGCCGTCGGGCTGGCGACGGGCGCGACGCTGTTCGCGCTGGTGCTGGCCATTGCCGCCGTCGCAGGCGGCAGCTGGGCCGTGCGCCGGGCCGGGGCGTGATCCGCCGGCAAGGCCTGGCGCCCACGAAAAAGCCGCCCCGGGAAACCCCGGGGCGGCATGTCGATCGGCGCCTGTGGTGCTTCGGCCGACGCGGCTGGCTCAGCCGGCCGGCTGCGCCGCCGGGGCCTTGGGCGGCTTCGGCCGGTGCGGGCCGAAGGCCGGGCGCTTGGCCGAGGCCGCGTCGAACTCGGCCTTGCTCAGCTTGCCGTCCTTGTCGGTATCGGCCTCGGCGAACCAGCGGTCGCGATGCTGCTGTGCGCGGGCCTGGAAATCGGCCTTGTCGACGAAGCCGTCCTTGTTGACGTCCATGCTGTCGAAGCGCTCGGCGAACTTCGCATCGGCCTTGGCCTCCTCGCGGCTGACGCGGCCGTCCTTGTTGGCATCGAGCCGGGCGAAGCCACCCTCGTGCCCGCCGGGCTTGTGCGCGCCCGGGCCGCGACGCCCTTGCCGGGCCTCGCGCAGTTCCTCGCGCGAGAGCTTGCCGTCCTTGTTCTTGTCCAGCGTATCGAAGGCGGCGGCCAGGCGCGGGCTGGCGGCCGCTTCGCTGCGGTCGACGAAGCCGTCGTTGTTCTTGTCCAGCGAGGCCAGGCCATGCCGCTGCGGGTCGGGCTTGACGGCCGGGGTGGCGGCGAACGCGCCGGTGGAGAGCGCAGCCAGTACGGCCAGGGCGATCAGGGGGGTGCGATGGGTCATGGAATCTGCTCCGTATGACGGTGAAACCCGAAGTTCCGCGTACAGCGACGCGGGTGCCGTTGGCAGCGGCAGCCTGCTGCGGCCGTGCCAATGGTGAGGTCAACGGGCCGCGGCGGACACGGTTGACCGGTCGGTTGCCGTGTTCATCCGGCGGACAGTCGCGAACATTGCGACGCGCTGGCGCTATGCTGCCGGCCATGGCCATCCACGGCGCCAGCTCCGACGACCTGCGGCTGTTCCAGACCGGCGAGCACCCCTGTGGCTACTGGCCGGAGCGGCCGGCACGCGACCTGGTGCTGGATCCCAACGATCCGCGCCTGGGCACGGTGTATCCGCTGGCGCTGGGATGGGGCTTCCGCCGCTCCGGCGACCTGGTCTACCGCCCCAGCTGCCCGCTCTGCCGCGCCTGCGTGCCGGTGCGCATCCCGGCGCACGACTTCGTTCCCGACCGCAGCCAGCGCCGCTGCGCCGCACGCAACGCCGACGTCGTCGGCCGCATCGTCGCCGCCGAACGCAGCGAGGAACAGTTCGAGCTCTACCGCCGCTACCTGCGCAGCCGCCACCAGGGCGGCGGCATGGATGGCCACGGTGCGCAGGAGTTCGACCAGTTCCTGATCGGCAGTTGGTCGCACGGGCGCTTCCTGGAACTGCGCGAGCCGGCGCCGGCCGGACGCCGCGGCCGCCTGCTGGCGGTGGCGGTGACCGACGTCACCGAGGATGCGCTGTCGGCGGTGTACACCTTCTACGAGCCGGACGCGGCGCAGCGCGGGCTGGGCACGCTGGCGATCCTGCGGCAGATCGAATGGGCCCGCCGCGACCGCCATGCCTACCTGTACCTGGGCTACTGGATCCGCGGCCACGACAAGATGGACTACAAGCGCCGCTTCCATCCGCTGCAGGCCTTCGACGGCCGCTACTGGCGCGACTTCGGCGAGAGCTGGGGCGCGGTCGACGCGCTGCGCTGAGTCCGCGGTCTTCATGCCGCAACGACGCCGGTGGCATCATGCGGCGATGATCCGACTCATCGTACTGGCCGCTCTCCTGCTGGCCATGGCCTGCACCCTCGCCGCCGCGCACGCCGCCGTCCCCGCCGTCGCCACGCTGCGCATCGCGACCTACAACACGTCGCTGTACTCGCAGCACGACGGCGGGCTGATCCGCGAACTGCAGGGCGACAGTGCGCATGCGCGCAAGATCGCCGCGGTGCTGCAGCGGGTACGCCCGGACGTCGTGCTGCTCAACGAGTTCGACTACGACCCGGCGCACCTGGCCGCCGACCTGTTCCAGCGACGCTACCTGGAGACGGCCCAGCCCGGCGGCGGCGAGCCGCTGCACTATCCCTACCGCTACCTGGCGCCGGTCAACACCGGCGTGCCGAGCGGCCTGGACCTGGACAACGATGGCGAGGTATCGCCGCCCTCGCCTGCCGCCGACGAAGACGAGGCCGCCCGCCGCAGGCGCGGCGGCGACGCCTGGGGCTACGGCCTGCATCCGGGCCAGTACGGCATGCTGGTGCTGTCGCGCCATCCCATCGACAGCGCCGCCGTGCGCACCTTCCAGCTGCTGAAGTGGAGCGCGATGCCGGGGGCGCTGCGCCCGCTCGATCCGGCCAGCGGCCAGCCGTTCCACCCCGATCCGGTCTGGCGGCAGTTGCGGCTGTCCTCCAAGTCGCACTGGGACGTGCCGGTGCGCACCCCGGGCGGCACCGTGCACGTACTGGCCTCGCACCCGACGCCGCCGGTCTTCGACGGACCGGAACGGCGCAACCTGGCGCGCAACCACGACGAGATCAGGTTGTGGCGCGAGTATCTCGGCGCGGGCGACAAGCCCTGGCTGTGCGACGACCAGGGACGCTGCGGCGGACTGGCCGGCGATGCCCGCTTCGTGATCCTGGGCGATCTCAACAACGATCCCGCCGATGGCGACGGTCGCCACGAGGCCATCGTCGAACTGCTCGAACATCCGCGGGTACTGCGCCATCCAACGCCGCGCAGCGACGGCGCCGAGCAGGCCGGCCTGGCCTATGCCGAGCGCGGCATCGTCCGCCGCGGCGCGGCCGCGCAGGCGACCGGCGACTTCGGTCCGCGCTCGGGCACCTTGCGGCTGGATTACGTGCTGCCCTCGGTCGGTTTTGGGTATGCCGGCGGCGGCGTGTTCTGGCCGGCAGCAGCGCAGCCGGAGGCTGCCATCGCCGATGGCAGCGACCACCACCTGGTCTGGGCCGACCTGCGCTGGTGACCGTGCCGGGCCGCATGGGCGGACGCCGCGGCCGGGCATGCTTGATTCAGATCAAGGGAATATTCCGGCAAAAGCATTCCAATGGGTGTTGCATGGCCTCGCATGCACTCAACCGGAAGACGACATGCGCACGCAACAGCTGCAACAGGCCCTTGAAGGACTCAACGCGTCCACCGCCGACGTCGAGGCCTCGGCACTGATCTCCATCGACGGCCTGATGATCGCCTCGGCCATGCCGCAGGGCATGGACGAGGACCGCATCGGCGCGATGTCGGCCGCCCTGCTCTCGCTGGGCGAGCGTACAGCCGGCGAACTCGGCCGCGGCCAGCTGGAACGCGTGCTGGTCCAGGGCGAGCGCGGCTACGTGATCATGAGCGCGGCCGGCAGCGAGGCCGTGCTCACCGTGCTGGCCAAGCCCAGCGCCAAGCTCGGCCTGGTGTTCCTGGACATCAAGCGCGCGGCCCAGGCGCTCTCGCAGATCCTCTAGAGGACACACGCGCATGCCCCTGCCCGACATGACCGAACCGCAGGAGCCGCATCGCAGCACGCGGCTGCGCTACCACGACGGCAGCAGCCGCATCGTGCACTGGTGCGATCGTGAAGTGCCCTATCCCGACGGGCGCCTGATCGTCTCGCGCACCGACCTGGAAGGCGTGATCACCCATGCCAACGCCGCCTTCGTCGAACTCAGCGGCTGGCCGCGCGAGGCGCTGATCGGCGCGCCGCACTACATCCTTCGCCACCCGGACATGCCCCGAGTCGCCTTCAAGGGCCTGTGGGACACGGTGCAGGCCGGCGGCAAGTGGAACGGCTACGTCAAGAACCTGCGCCGCGACGGCGCCTACTACTGGGTCTACGCCACCGTCATCGCCAACGTGCGCGACGGCCAGGTGGTCGGCTACACCTCGGTGCGGCGCAAGCCCTCGCGGCAGAAGATCGAGGCGCTGATCCCGCTGTACCGGCAATGGCTGCAGCAGGAGCCGGGCGG
Source organism: Stenotrophomonas sp. MMGLT7 (assembly GCF_021168555.1). Classification (GTDB taxonomy): domain Bacteria; phylum Pseudomonadota; class Gammaproteobacteria; order Xanthomonadales; family Xanthomonadaceae; genus MMGLT7. The sequence continues at coordinate 62,236 of NZ_JAJOZS010000018.1, forward strand.
CGGCGGGAGGGCGGCGCCATGACCGTGGACTTCCTCGTCGCCCCGGATTTCGCCCCAGGGCGCTTCTCCGGCTGGTACATGCTCAGCACCCTGCTGCAGCGCCGCTCGGGAATCGGCCTGCACCTGCTGATGCCCGGCGATGCCGCCGAGCAGGCACGCCTGCTGGCCGCCGGCAAGGCCGACCTGATCTACGCCAATCCGTTCGACGCCAGCACGCTGATCCGCAACGAGGGCTACATCCCCTTCGCGCGGCCGATCGGCCGCCCCGACGAGATGGTGATCGCCACCGCCGCCGCATCGCCGCTGGAGAAGGTCGAGGACCTCGGGCCCGGCAGCCGCATCGCGCTGACCGACAACCGCGACGTCAAGCTGATCGGCCTGCGCCTGCTGGAACCGGCCGACCTGGACGAAACGAACATCGAATGGGTGCAGGCCAGCAGCTTCCAGGCGGTGGCCCGGCTGCTGATCCAGCAGCAGGCCGACGCCGGCTTCCTGCTGGCCGACGCCTGGCACGAACTGTCGCGGCTGACCCGCGAGCAGCTCAAGCCGCTGGTGGAGAGCGCCCTGTGCGACATCAGCCACGTGCTGCTGGCGCACCCGCGCATGGCCGACACGCTGCCGGCGCTGCGCGAGGCACTGCTCGCCGTGGGCCACAACGGCGATGCCGGCGACCAGGTGGTGCTGGACGCGCTGGGACTGTCCCAGGGATTCGAGGCCATGTCCGCCGAGGACGCCGAGTTCATGATCGACCTGATGGACACCCTGCTGGATTGAGCGCCGACATGACCCTCTCCGCCGCACAACGGCAGGCCCACCTCGAGCTGCGCGCGCATGCGCGCAGGCTGCTGCTGTCGCCACAGGACGCGGGCGCGCACATGGCGCGCCTGCACGCGGCGCTGCAGATGGCCGACAGCGAACCGGTGCAGGGCGCGCTGGCCGACCTGTACGTCAGTCTTCCGCGCAGCGAGCGAGCGCTGCGGGTGGCGGCGCTGCAGATGACCGAGAGCCGGCTCAATCCGCACGTGGCCGAGGCCTTCGCCCGCAACAGCCAGGGCTATCCGCTGCCGCTCGTCACTCCGCTGGCCACGCGCTGGAGCGTGCTCGCCCATCCTTCGGCCGACGTGCCTGCACGCGTGCGCCGCGCCAATCCGGACCATTCGCGCCGGCTCGCGCGCGAGGTGGTGCAGGCGCTGTGCGAGGGCGACCCGACCCTGGCCGCGCGGGTGGAAAGCGAATTCCTCGACCACTGCATCAACTGCCAGGACAAGCTGGCCTTCATGCTCGCCGCCCGCGAACTGCGGCGCGAGGAACTGGCGCTGGACGATCGCTGGTCGCGCACCGCCAGCTGGCTCGAACAACGCGACCTGCTGGGCGCATGCACGCGCACTGCTGCGCGCGACCCGCAAACCCCGACAGGTCCACGACCATGAGCGAACAGGAAGACACCTGGCTGATGCCCACGCCGTTCGGCGTGCTGCATGCCTTCGCCAGTGCCGAGCCGGACCGCATGCAGCGCGCGCTGCAGCTGCTGCTGAGCACCAACGGTTCGCTGTCGCTGCCGCAGTGGCGCGAGCAGGTCGGCGGCGACACCTCGCACCTGCTGGGCGAGGCGCGCGACCAGCAATGGCTGCAGTTGCTGCGGCGGCCGGTGCCGGGCCCGGAGATCCGCCTCGACGACTTTGCCCAGCACGTGATCGCGCCGCTGTCGGGCGAGCGCCGCGCCGCCCTGGCTTCGGACGGCGGCTTCTGCCTGGGCCAGGCCGGACTGTCGCCGGAGGAAGCCGAGACCCTCGCGGTGGCGGCGGCGGACTTCTCCGGCTTCGCCCAACGCCAGTCGCAGCGCGGCTGGAACGGCGCGCAGCGTTATGTCTCCTTCTTCAGCGAACCGCAGCTGCTGTTGCCGGACTGGTCGTTCGTGCCGTTCTGGGTGGATGGCGCCGGCTACTGGCTGATCCTGGGACGCGAGCCCTTGCTCAACAACCTGGCGATGGTGGAACTGGTGTGGAGCATCCGCCTGGCGGCCTCGCGCTTCGCCGCGCCGCAATAGCGCACACAACGGGGGATGGGATGGCGCGGTCTGCTGGGGAGAGCAGGCCGCGCCGGCGGGGGATGACAGGCCATTCGGTAGACGCAGGGTTTCGCTACCTTTATGGAACGTCCCCGGACCCGACGCGGTGACCGGAAAATGAATGGCAGTCATAGGAACTCACCTAGCTGATGCCGTCTCGTTCACTGTCCTGGAGACGCCGCTCCCGGACGCGGCCGCAGCGACTCGATGATCGCGTCCCAAAGTTGCAGCGCTTCCTCGTCCGAAGCGAACGCCGACCTGTACGGGTGGTCCTCGTCCACCACCGACTGTCCCAGCACCTGCAATTCCACGGTCATATATGGCTCGGCGACCGAGTCGGCCAATGCCCAAGCAGGTGCCTGCGATGCGCCGCAGATCGATGCGGCAAGCGTGTCCAGTTGCTGGGCGGTAAAGTGATCGCTGGCAAAAGCGACGGTAGCCATGGCGAAGTACCTCATTGCAACGCCGCGAAGGGCGCTCCGCTACGTGCAGCCTTGAGCATGTACTCGACGCATACTGACTCGGGAAACAGAGGTAACCCGTAGCCAAGACTGGCCGGCCCGACGAACGATTTCCTGGCCGCATGCACGCGGATGTTGCCCGAGCAGGCGAAATCGTTCTATCAATCAGCACCGACACATATCGGCCCTTCCACTCGCTCCAGAACGCAGGCGCCCGTCAACGTAGCCGACCATCCGCGTACCGGCACCAGACGCGCCTATCGCCCGGCCTCTGCCAGCGAGCTTTCCAAGCGGGTATCAGCAGAAGCGTTGGCCTGCTCCGGCTTGTACTTGGTAGCGCCGAAGTAGAGCGTGCGCCACGCGGTCAGGTCGCCCATGAACCAGTGCGAAACCGAATCGTGGCCATAATCGTCGAAGAAGGCCGCCACGGATTCCGGTAGCGGCCGTGCATCGTCCCAAGCTTCAAGCATGGTGCGCTCGCTCAATGTCAGCTTCCCACGGGCCGCCCGCTTGCGCCGAAGCCGAGTCATGCCGCGCTCCAGTGCGCTGGTTTCGCGGCCCAGGCCCTTGCGCTGCTTCTTCACTTCTGAGAGCTCCTCGTCCTTCACCTCGATCTGCGCCCAAACCTCGTTCCACTCGGCCCTGTCCGCTTCCCCGACAGGTGCGGGGAAAGCATCGCCAGTGCGCGGCCCTTCCAGTTGCCGACGCCGGCGATGCAGGGTCGTGAGCTCTGCCTCCAGCGCCTGCTGGCGTGCGGCCAGGCGCTGCATCGAATCCAGATCGTCACCGCGCTCCACACGCAGCCTGAGCCAGCGGTGCAGTAGCTCCATATGCGCGGCTTGCACGTCTTCCATGCGCCCGCGCTTGAGCCGCACCGCCTGCAAGTAGCCGTTGTAGGCAGCACGCAGTTCTGGGTCGTCTTTGTCGAATTCATCCTGGATCAGTGGATCCAACGACTCGATGGACTGCAACAGCACGCCTCCAGCGCGGGCCATGTCGTACATCTCGTTCAGAGCGAAGCGGGCGATGCTGTTCTTGCGGCCTTGATGCTTTGGATCGTAGCCGCCGCCCACATCCGAGTGGACGCCGGGGTACCAGACCTCCAGGGTATTGGGCGGGTAAATCGCGTCGTCGCGGGTGGAATCGAGTGGGAACTGCCCCCGCAACTCGTGCGCGGCAGTCATGTGCACACACTGCTCCACCATGGTTGGCAGCTTGACGTCATGCGCCCACTCGCCATGCCCATCGTTGCGATTGATCAGTGCCCCGGCCATGCTCGACCACACCGAGCACACCGTATCGAACACGCCCATGAAGCCGATCCGTATCGGGATGTCGCGGTAATGCCAACCTCCGTCCGCCTGATGCTCACAGCGCTCGGCAAGGTCGCGTGCGAAGGCACGTGCCTGCGCCGCGCCGCGCGAGAATCCGAACACCGACACGTTGACGATGAGGATCTTCATGCTTGGCGGCTGCTTGTCGATCAGTGCGTCCAACTGCTCCAGCGCATAGGCCACGCGTTCGCCACCACCCTTGCCTATCGCCAAACCCAGGGTGCCACCCTCGTCGCCCACTTCCCGACAGGGCGTGCCGACGCCGGCCAGATAATTCCGCACAATTTGCGGAGTATCTTTCTGATGTGCGTAGAACAGGCGTGCAGTATTGGACAAGGCACGCCTTTCTTCGGGCTTGGCCATTTCCTCGTCGCGGTTGTTGCCCGTCCCATCGAAGAACACCGCCAGATGCAGAACCTGGGTACATCCGGTAGTGGCTTCCTCCGGACCCGGCATCGTGCACATCAACGCCATCTGACGCCGGTCACGTTCCGCAGCACTTAACGACCGCGTCCCACGCGCCAATCGCGCGATGCGTGCAGAGGGATCAGCATCGACGACCGGATCGGGAGAGCCCGGCTCCAGATCGACCTGACCCGGAATTTCGGTGGGGTCCCTAGTTTCGTCCATGATCCTTGTGTCCTTCCGGGATGGGTAGCCTGCGCATCTCCCAATGATTCTGCTGCTTCCCCACCAGTTCCGCCTCGACATGACCGTCCGGATAGAAATGCAACAAAAGCATGTTTGGGTCCGGCGGATAGGGATACTTCAGAGAGATCACTTCGCTTCTTTCCACTACAGGCATGCGCTTATATTGATCGCTTTTCATGTCGTAAAGCCCCGAGACGCGCCATTTTACAGTCACGTTGTGCCGCTTACTGAGGTCTCGAGGTGGTTTCGGCCCCATTGCGCTCCCGCCATTGGTGTAAGCATCTGCCCCCCCCCATCCACATACCATCCACAGTGATATCCAGAATATAGCGATCCGTGTAGTTGTACGCGAACAATGTCAGGTAATTGGACTTGTCACGGCCCTTGGCCACCGCGCAACCAGCCACTGCCATCATGACCACCAGTAGAATTATGCCTACTGCAACAAACGCCGACTTCATACCATCCATTGCCTGATTCTCATTATGTGATTGTCCCGACGGGTGTCCCAGCCATCCGCTCAACAAGAACCTACTCGCATCGCTCGTTACTCAAACTTTCCAGTAGATACCTGGACGTGCCCTTACCGCTAGCCATTGCACGGGCACAGCCAACCAACACGATGCCCAAGGCCAGCAGGACGATCCCGCAGGTCATCATTGCCATCCATCTGCGCCCATATTCCTGTCCGGCGCTCATTCTTGCCAGTCCTCTACCATGGGATAGGCATCTTCACCGATCTGGCGGGCGGTGCGACGGCCGGCCGCGAAGTCCTCCAGCCGCTTGCTCCACTCAGGCTGCTCATGGAAATCCTCCCCGCTCAGCAGTGCCCAGGTGCAGATCATCAGAATCCGGCCACCATCGCGGATGCCGTAACGTTCAGCCAGGGCGACGCAGGCGCGAAAGAATCTGTACTGGTCCGGCCCGGGAATGCGATCGAGCAGTTCCTGGTCCGTCAGTTGGAAGTGGTCGATCAGTGTGTAGGGGTAGCTGTCGTCAATGAGCCTGCGCCGCTGCTCCGAATTCAGTTCCAGCGGCGGCACGTAGGGATCATACGCAGGAACTGTCAACGGCAGCGTCCGCCAACTGTGGTCGGGCCCCACATAGTGCCATTCCAGACCCAGCGACAAGAACCGCTGTTACTGCGAATCCTGCATCACCGCTGCCAGCAGCGGCAGCACACGTCCGTCATAGAAGCGTGCAAGGAATTCCTTGCCGTTCGGCAACCGTGCATCCAGCCTGCGCATCAAGCGCTGGACCAACTCAGAAAGCGACAGCGGTGAATCCAAGAACGTGGCCGCCCCCAGCGAATCGGCTTGAGATGCTATCCGTGCCAACACCTTGCGCATATTGAGTTCGGCCGGTAACGCCACCAAGTAGACCGACGCATCGGCCGATCCGTCGGCCAGTACACCATCGAACAGGCGGATGGCGCTTGCGGTAAGACGGTCGAGCACCTGTGCTGGAGCATGGCATTGCGCCCCGTCCAGCAACAGGTAGCGGCTTGCCCCCTCGGCCGGACCGCCCCACGTTCTGTCCGGAAATACGATCGCCATCGCGCTACCCCTTAGGCGTAAAAGGAGAGGCGCGTTTGGCCGCTAGCAGCAGGCATTCCTTGCAGACGGCCTGCGGGAACACCGGCAGGTTATAGCTCTGCTGCGCCGGCCCGACGAAGGACTTCTTGGCCGCATGCACGCGGATGTTGCCCGGGCAGGCGAAAGTGATGTTGCCGCCCTCGATCGTCACGCTGGCGCCGCCGGCGGTGGCCAGGTGCACCGTCTTGCCCGCCGCCAGTTCCACCGCCGCGTTGGCGCTGACCACATTGAGCTGCTGCCGCGATCGCCGCTTTGCTGCCCTGCCCGCTGCCCGCTGCCCGCTGCCCGTGTCTGCAGTAGGCGTAACTTGCGAGTGCATCTGCCCGCACTGCTGCGGCTAGTTCCGCCAGCAAGACTAGGAATTGCACTATCTCTATGCCACTTGCGTCTCGACCTGCATGCTCGTATCTACCCGTGCATACCGAGCCTCGAAGTCGCCCCCCACATAGATGCAACGCGGATCGGAGGGAAGTGTCGCATCCATTCCGA
>NZ_JAJOZS010000019.1 GCF_021168555.1 Stenotrophomonas sp. MMGLT7
TCGAAGCGAGCCGCCCATAATAGCGGACTTTTCCGTTTCGTCAACACCTCGTTTCGAGGTATTTCCAAAATCCCTTCGCCGTACAACCCGTAGGCCTTCCGTCGAAGCGAGCCGCCCATTATAGCCGGCTTTTCCTGCCCGTCAATACCCGATCAACTGGGTGGTGACGCTTGCCAGCTCCGTCGCGGTGCCTTGCGGCGCGCAGCTCGTTGGCGAGGCCGCGCAGTCTATACCCTTGGCTGAATACGTCAACACTTTTTTCACGGCGGCCTCATTTGCCCCTGCAATCGGCGTGCGCACGCCACGCCGCGTTCGCCCCGCTCATGCGGCGCGGACACCGATGCGCGGGTGACCCGACGCCGGTCCAACCAAGGGGCAGCGGGCGCGACGCGCGCCTGGGTTCGGCGAGAATGCCGGACGCGACTCCCACACGAGGACATCCATGTCTGCTTCTCCTGCGCGCCCTTCGCTGCTGCACGACTTCTCGCTGCCCGCGGTGATCGCGGGCTTCGTCACGGTGCTGGTGGGCTTTGCCAGTTCTGCGGTGATCGTGTTCGAGGCGGCCCGGACGATGGGCGCTTCGCAGGCGCAGATCGGCTCGTGGATGTGGGCGCTGGGCATCGGCATGGGGGTGACCTGCATCGGGTTGTCGCTGCGCTACCGGGTGCCGGTGGTGACGGCGTGGTCGACGCCGGGCGCGGCGATGCTGATCGGCAGCGGCAGCGCCGGCATTGCGCTGTCCGATGCGATCGGTGCGTTCGTGCTGGCGGCCGTGCTCGGCGCGCTGGCCGGCTTCTCCGGCATCTTCGAGAAGGCGATACGGCGCATTCCGGTATCGCTGGCCTCGGGCATGCTGGCCGGCGTGCTGCTGCGCTTCGGGCTGGACGTGTTCGTGTCGATGCAGACGCAGCTGGGCATGGCGCTAGCGATGTTCGCGACCTACCTGGGCTGCCGCCGGCTGCTGCCGCGCTATGCGGTGATCGCGACGCTGGCGGTGGGCATCGCCATCGCCGCGGGCAGGGGGCTGATGCACTTCGAGGGCGTGAACCTGCGGCTGGCCGCGCCGGTGTGGGTGACGCCGACGCTGTCGTGGCAGGCGCTGTTCGGCATCGCGCTGCCGCTGTTCCTGGTGACGATGGCCTCGCAGAACCTGCCGGGCGTGGCGGTGATCCGCGCCAGCGGCTACGACACGCCGGTGTCGCCGACGATCGGCTGGATCGGCGTGGTGAACACGCTGCTGGCGCCGTTCGGCGCCTATGCGCTGAACCTGGCGGCGATCACCGCGGCGATCTGCATGGGCCGCGAGGCCAGCGAGGACCCGGCGCGGCGCTACGTGGCCGCGGTCAGTGCCGGGGGGTTCTACCTGGTGGTGGGGCTGTTCGGGGCGACGGTGGCGGCGGTGTTCGCGGCGTTCCCGCGCGAGCTGGTGATGGCGATCGCCGGCATCGCGCTGCTGGGCACGATCGGCAACAGCCTGGCGACGGCGCTGAAGGAGGAACGCGAGCGCGAGCCGGCGCTGATCGCGTTCCTGGTGACCGCCTCGGGGCTGACGCTGGGCGGGGTCGGTTCGGCGTTCTGGGGCCTGCTGGCCGGTTCGCTGACGCTGCTGATCTGGCGGCAGCGGCGCTAGAGATTTTCGGGCCACGTGGACCCCGTCTCGCCGTTCACGCACATGCGGGAGTCCTGCGGCCTTGCCACAACCCGGACGAAAGGCACTGGGTCCCCGCCTACGCGGGGACGACGAACTGAAGCTTCCCGAGCGTAAGCACCGCCGCTTCGGCTGACGTCTGTTCGGCCTGCGTTCCTCGGAATATGGTGTGCCTGCGCAGCGACAACCGCATTCCAGGCATTGCCAGCAAGATGCCCTACGGTGCTCGCCAAAATTGGATCAGCGCAGCGGCAGGACCTCGAAGCTCTGCCTGAGCACATGCGTCTTGCCGGGTGCGAGCACCACCACGTCGGGCCCGGCGTTGGCCGCTTCCAGGCAAACGTAGTGACGCCAGCCGTCGCCGACGTCGGCCATGCCGCGGCCGCCCTGCTCGCCCGGGTTCCAGGCCACCAGCGATCGGCTGCCCTCGGTGACGATGCGGATGCGGCGGCCGAGCACCGGGTCGACGAGCGTGTAGTCGCCGCCGGCCGCGGTGTAGATGCGGTCGCTGCGGCCGGGATCGCGCGGGTCGCGCAGGCTCCAGTCGCCATTTTGGCGATGGGCGCTGGCGTAGTTCTCGAACTTGTCCAGGTAGTCGAGCCCGTCCAGGCCGGTGGCGCTGGCCTGCAGGGCGTCGCCGACCCGGAAGTAGTTGTGCAATGCCTGGGTGAAGGTGACTTCGGTGGCGCCCTCGTTGCGGGTTTCCAGCCGCTGTTCGAGGGTGCGGCCGATGCGCACGGTCATGCGCAGCGACAGCGCGATCTGGTCGAGCGGCGGCGGCGCCAGCACTAGGGTGACGGTGCCGTCGCCATCGCGCCGCGCATCGAGCAGGCGCCACGGCAGCGTGCGCACGAAGCCGTGCGCGGGGACATCCTCGCCCTGTCCCTGGCGGCCGAAGTAGGGCCAGCACACGGGGGTGCCGCCGCGGATCGGCGTGGGCGGCTGCTTGGCCAATGGCGACAGCCACAGCACGTCCTCGCCGCCGGCCGGCACGAACGACAGCAGCTGGCCGCCGAACAGGCTGATGGCGGCGGTGGAGTACGGCGTGCTGACCAGCAGCGAGGGGAAACCGTGGAAATCGCCTGTGGCCAGGCCTTCGATGTCGGGCATCTTGCTGTTCCGTGGAACGGTGGACTGGAGAAGCGCGGGATGGTTGCCGGGCAGCTTGAAGCGCGTGGGCACAGGAAGCGCCGGTGGCGTAGTGGCCGGCGCATCGCGCAGGGCCTGGAGGATGCGGCGGCCGGCGCGGCCGTCGGCCGGCTGCAGGCCCAGGCGCTGCTGCTCGGCCTGGATCGCGCGGCGGCTGGCGCTGCCGATGAGGCCGTCGGCCTGGCCGATGTCGTAGCCGCGGGCGAGCAGCAGGGTCTGCAGTTCGCGGCGCTCGGCGCGGCCGAGGCCGGGATCGTCGGTGGGCCACGGCGTGGCCAGCCCGCCGCCGCCGCGCAGGCGGTCGGACAGGGTGGCGATCGCCAGCGCGTAGCTCTCGGCGGCGTTGTAGGCGTAGATGGCGTCGTAGTTGCGGAACACCAGCAGCGCCGGGCCGGAGGCGCCGGCCGGGAGCAGCAGTGCGGCGGCGGCATCCGCCGGCAGCGACGACGGCGCGACCGGGCTGCCGTCCAGCTGGCGCACGCCGCGCGCGTTCCATTCGGACAGCGGCCGGCGCTGCGTGCGCCCGGCCAGCGCCGGATCGAAACCGGCCGGCAGTTTCACCTCCACGCCCCACGGCTGGCCGCTGCGCCAGCCGGCGCGCTTGAGGTAGTTGGCGGTGGAGGCGAGCGCGTCGGGAATGCTGGCGACCAGGTCGCGACGGCCGTCGCCGTCGCCATCCACGGCGATGCGGGCGTAGGTCGAGGGCATGAACTGGGTATGGCCGAACGCGCCGGCCCAGGAGCCGGTAAGGCCGTCGGCCTGCACGTCGCCGGACTGCAGCAGCTTGAGCAGGGCGATGAACTCGCCGCGGAAGAACGGCTGGCGGCGGCCGGCGCACGAGAGCGTGGCCAGCGAGGTCAGCAGCGGGCGCTTGCCGAACACGCGGCCGTAGTCGCTCTCCACGCCCCATACCGCGACCACGGTGGCCGGATCCACGCCGTACTCCGAGGCGACGCGCTGCAGCAGTTCGCGGTGACGGGCGAGCATGGCGCGGCCGTCGGCCACGCGCTCCTCGTCGACCAGCGCGGCCAGGTAGTCCCAGATCGGGGTGGTGAACTCCGGCTGGGCGTCGAGCAGCGGCAGCACCCCGGGATCCGGCTGCAGGCCTGCGGTGAAGCGCTGGAAACCGTCGGCGGTCACGCCCTGCGCCGCGGCGGCCTGGCGCAGCCCGGACAGGCAGCGCTCGAAACCGGCGTCCTGCGCCAGCGCCGGCATCGCGCACGCGAGCAGCGGCAACAGCCAGGGCCGCCATCGGCGCGCAGCTGCGTGCGCCCTATCCCGCATCGACGATCTCGGCCCGCCGCGACGCGTACTCGTCGGCGTCGATCAGGCCCTGGTCGCGCAGTTCGGACAGCTGCCTGAGCCGCTCCGCGACGGCGCCCCGTTCCCCCTCCCGCGCACGCCGGCGCCAGAGCAGCCAGGCCGCCAGCGCCACCAGCAATGCCGGCACCAGCACCATCGCGATGGGCCACAGCACCACCATGAGCTGCGGCAGCACGACCTGTGGGGCATCCGGGCTTTGCATGGACGTTTCTCAGCATTCCGGCGAGGGTTCGCCGCCTCCGATGTTAGAGCACCCGGCCGCGGGCGTCGCCCGCCGGCGATACCGGCCGGCGATGCTCAGCGTGCGTCGAGGTAGTACCAGCGCCCGTCCTCGCGGACGAAGCGGCTGTGCTCGACCATGCGCACGGCGCGGCCGCCGCCGATGCGGTAGCGCGCGACGAACACCACCTCGGCGGCATCGGCACCGGTCTGCGATGCCTGCTGCACGTCCAGCCCCAGCCACACCGTGCGGCCGCCGGGCGCATCGTCCAGGCTCAGTTCGGCCGGGCGGGTGGAGGGATGCCAGCTGGCCAGCAGGTAGTCGGCGTCGTGGCGCACGTAGGCGCTGTAGCGCGAACGCATCAGCGCCTCGGCATCGGGCGCCGGCTCGCCGGCGTGGTAGCGGCCGCAGCAGCGGGCGTAGTCGCGCGGCAGGCCGCAGGGGCAGGGATCGGTCGGACGTGGCTTCATCGGGGTATTGTCGCCGCCGCGGCGGGCCCATGTCGCGCCGTTCCTCGGGTGAAGGATATCGGTGTGCTGCATCGACCTCACACGATCGGCCATCGCGCTACCCGGCAGCGATCACTGCCGTCTGGATCCGCGGCCAGGCATCGTCCCAGGCGATTCTCTCCTGTTCCAACCGCAGGTTCAGGCCGAAACGGTGCCGTTTGAGCGCATCGTACAGGTGCTGTTCTTCGGCATTCAGCCCCGACAGACGCTGCGCGCGGTGCTGGCGCGGTTCGCTGCCGCACAGTGCGCGGTAGCGCAGCAAGGTGGCCTCGTCCATGAGCACGGTGCGCGCCCGCGGGGCGTACTGGCGCAGGCGGTGGAGGATAACCAGGCCGTGCGTGTCCAGGTCGCCCCAGTACAGCAGCGGCAGCTCGCGCAGCCAGCCGATGCGTTCGATGCAGTCCACCGCGTAGCCGCGCGCCATCAGCAACACCGTACCCGGCAGGTCGTCGAACGCCAGGCCGGTCTCCAGGTTCTCCACCATCACCACCCGGCGTGCCGGCAGGCGCAGCGCCGCGAGTTGCCCGATCGGCGCGGAGATGTCCTCCAGCCCGCCGACGGCGGCGCGCAGCGCCGGGTCGAGCAGGCGCAGGCGCAAGCGCCCGGGGGCGCGGCGCAGGCCGGAGAGGCGCTCGAAACCGCTGCCCGGCGGCAGTCCGCGCAGGGCCGCCAGCCAGTCGGCCAGCACCTGCCGGCGCGGCTCGATCCACTTGCTGTCGATGCCGGCGATCGGCAGCTGGCGCAGGAACAGGTCGCTGCGGGGATGCCGCTGCAGCCAGTCCAGCACCGCCATCAGGCGCAAATGATCGTCCTCGGGCAGGTCGGCGAGCAGGTCGAAATGGCGCGGCAACCGCGCATGCAGCGCGACGGCCTCGGGCCAGCGCCGCCGCAGTTCGCCGCTGCGCCGGCAGGCCTGGCGCCAGCGTGCGCCTTCGCCGAGCAGATCGGCCACGGTATCGGCATCGGGCAGCTGCCAGTTCTGCGGCAGGCGCTGCTCGCCGAGCCGCGACCAGCGCAGGGTGCGCGGCTGCACCGTCCCCGGCCGCGCCTCGTCCTGCCAGGCGCGCAGCCACTGGCCGAAGCGTGTCCATGCCTGCTCGGCCTGCTCCTGGGTGGGCGGCCTGAGAGGAATCGGCAGCGGCCACTCGCCGCCGCCGAGCAGCCAGTCGCCGCGCCGACGCCGCCAGATGCCGCGCAGTACCGCCAATGCATCGTCCGGCAGCAGCATCGGCGCGGCGGCGGCCATCGCGATCAGTCCCGCGTGGCCGGCCGGCTGCGCTCGGGCAGCTTGAGCCGCCGGCCTTGCTCGTCGTACTCGATCATCAGCACGCCCGAGTCGTGGCGGCCGCTGATCTCGACGAAGCAGGCGCCGCCGATGAACGGCTCCAGCGTCATCACCGACTTGAGCGGGGTGGCCACCACCATCTGGAAGCCGAAGTTCTCGAAGATGTTCATCGCCAGCGCGGTGAACTCGTTGTCGGCCTTGTCGAAGGCCTCGTCCAGCACCACCGCGCAGTACTGCGGCAGTTCGCCGTCCTCGCCGCCGAGCTGGTAGCGCAGGGCCGCGGCCAGGCAGGTGGTGGCCAGCTTCTGCCGCTGGCCGCCGGACTTGCCGGCACCGCTGCGGTAGATCTCGACCTGTTCGCCGCTGGCGGCGTCGAGTTCGACGCCGACGAACTCCACGTGCAGGCGCACGTCCAGCACCAATTCGCGCCAGCGGCGGTCCTCGCCCTCCTGCGAGCCGAGCCGGCGCACCAGCTCGCGCAGCACCGCGAACTGCGCCTCGGCGACGTCGCGCTGTTCGGTCTGGTGGTGGCCGAGCACGTCGCGCAGGTGCTGGTGGAACTCCACCACCTCCGGCAGGCGGCGGTCGGACAACTCGATGCTGAGCACGGTGCCGCGGTTGAACGGCACCTGCTCGAGGCTGGCGTTGACCTCGTCCAGGCGCTGGGCGATGGACTTGCGCGCCTCGGCGGTATGGCGCTGCAGCGCCAGCAGGTTGTTCTTGCTCTGGCTCTGCAGCAGTTCGAAGAAGCGCGCCTCGTGCTGCGGCAGGCCATCGCGCTCCAGCCGTTCCAGGCGGGCGAGGAAGTCGTCGGCCGCCGGCAGGCTGACGGTGAAGTCGCCGCTGTCCTGCGGCCACTGCTGGCAGTAGCGGCGGAAGCAGCCGAGCAGCAGCTGTTCGAGCCGGTTGTGCTCGGCCTGGGTCTCGGACAGTTGCTCGGTGATGGTCCGGGTGACCTCGCGGAAATGCGCCTCCAGGTTGTCCAGGCCGAGCGGGCCCAGCGCCGCCAGGCGTTCGCCCAGGCCCTGCGCCTGCAGCGGGGTGATCGCGCGGTCGGCGGCATCGGCGCAGCCCTCGCGCTGCCGTTCCAGGCGCTCGCGGTCGCGGGCGAGGATGCCGCGCTCGCGGCGCACGTCCTCGTAGGTGCGCCGGGCCTGCTCGACGTCGGCGCGGGCGCGCTCGATCGCCTCGCCGAGCTGGCGCAGGTTGGCGTCGCCGTCGCGCAGCTGGCGCAAGGCGGCGGCGATGTCGTCCAGCCGCTGCAGGCGCGCGGATACGTCGATCTCGTCCCAGTCCAGGTTGGCCAGGGTGTTGCCGGCCAGGCGCCGCGCGCCGTCCTGCTCGCGGGCGGCGCGCAGCGCGGCGATGTCGGCGTCGCAGCCGGCGATGCGCTGCGCCAGCTCGATGCCCTCGCGCTCGTACAGCGCCAGCTTGTCGCGGTTGTCGAAGCCCAGCAGCCAGCGCTTGCGGTCGCCGATGGCGTGGCGGTCGTCCTTCTCGTAGCGTTCGCCCGGGTGCTTGACCTGGCCCTCGCGGGTGATGCCGCGCTCGGCGCTGCGCAACGCCTTGGCGCTGTCCACGCACTCGTAGTCGAAGCGCCGCGCCAGCTCGCGGCGCAGCCAGCCGGCGAAGGCGTGCTCGCGCAGTTCGAGCTTGTGCGGCAGCGAACGCGGCGAGGCTTGGCGCATGGCCAGGGCGTCGTCGTTGCGGCGCACGCGGTAGTAGACCAGGCGCATGCCCAGGTGGCTGCGGTTGACCCAGTCGGCGACCTCGGCGTAGTGGCGCTCGTCCACCAGCAGCGCCTGCGCGAAGCCGTGCAGCACGCGTTCGATGGCGCCACGCCAGGCCTGCTCGCCGTCGCGCACCTGCAGCAGTTCGCCGACGAACGGCAACGCCGCCGCGGCCACGCCGGTCTCGGCGGCGATGCGCGCGCGCAGTGCCTGCAGCGGTGCCGGGATGCTGGACGGGTTGCGCTGCAGCGCCTCGATCTCGGCGCGCACCTCGGCGAAGCGCTTCTCGTCCTCGCGCCTGCCGGCCATGCGCTCGGCGATGGCCTCGTCGCGCTCGGCGGCAGCGCGCTGGCCGTCCTCGAGCAGCCGCTGCGCCTGCTCCACCTGCGCGGCGAAGCCGTGGGCGTTGTCGGCCAGTACCAGGCCGAGCTGGCGCGCGGCCTGCTCGGCCTGCGCGCGCTTGGCGAGGCGGCGATCGCGCTCGGTCTCGACGCGGGCGCGTTCGCGCTCCAGTTCGTCGATGCGCTCGCCGCCCTGCTCGCGGCGCGCGCGTTCCAGTTCGGCCAGCCGGGCTTCGTGGTTGTCCAGGTGGTTGCGGCGCTGGCCTTCCTCGCCGGCCAGGCCGCGGTCCTCGGTATCGATCTCGCGCAGGCGTGCGTCGAGCAGCTGCAGCCGAAGCTGCTCGCGGTAGCCGTCCAGGCCCAGCCGCAGCTCCTGCAGCTCGCCGCGCTGGCGCCACAGCGCCACCAGCTCGGCGTGGTAGCCGCGCGCGGGCAACAGCGTCTCCACCTGGCGCCGCGCGGTGACCACCGCCTGGTGGGCGCCGTCGAGCTCGGCGAAATCGGCCACCAGCCGCTCGGCGGCATCGAAGGTCTTCGGCTCGTCGAGCATGAAGCCGCGCAGGAAGGCGTTCAGATCGCCCAGGTTCTTGGCCGACTGGGTCTTGTGCAGCAGCCGCAGCGCCATCTCGTTGCCGATGCCGAGCAGGTGGCGGAAGCGCTCGGCATAGCCGGCGAAGCTGTCGAAGTGCTGCACGCCCTCGCCCAGGCGCTGCTTGAGCTTGCGCAGGTCCAGGTCGAAGCCGGACAGCTCGGTGGCGATGTCGAAGTTGCGCTCGGCGACCATGTAGTGCTTGCGCACGTCGGCGGCGACGGTGCCGCTGCCGGCGATCCAGAACAGCCGCACCAGGCTGACCACGCGGCCCTCGTCGCTGCGGTACTCCAGCACCAGGGCGCTCCAGGTGGCGCCCTTGCGCAGGTACTGGGTGGCGATCTCGCCCGATTCGCTGTCGTGCTGGTCGGCCCAGGCACCGCGCACGTAGGACACCAGGTTGCGGTCGCGGCCGCTGCGCTCGGCCTCGCGCGCGGCGGCGTTGAAGTCGACCAGGCTGGGCGGCACCAGCAGTGCCGACATGGCGTCGAGCAGGGTGGACTTGCCCGAGCCGGAACGGCCGACGAACAGGAAGCCGCGCGCGGCGATCGGCACCTCGGTCAGGCCGGAGAAGGTGCCCCAGTTGTGCACCTGCAGCCGGCGCATGCGCATCTGCCGCGCGCGCGGGTCCGGCAGTTCGTCGGCGAACAGGGCGGTGGACTTGGCGGTGGCGCGGGTGGGTTTCATGCGGGAGGGTGCGGGCGCGGGACTGGACGTCGGTGGTTGCGGGGGATGGGGGGTACTGCGGGCATCGGCAGGTATGCAGCCGTCGTCCCTGGGCAGGCCTGTTTCTTCAGCACATCTGAAGTTCCCCGGATCCCCTTCTCCCACTTGCGGGGGAAGGTGCCCGAAGGGCGGATGGGGGCTGCCTGGAGCATGGGAAAACGACAGCAACAGCAAAAGCCCCCCATCCGGCGCTGCGCGCCACCTTCCCCCGCAAGCGGGAGAAGGGAGTTGCCTGTTGCTTTCTCGCGGTGAAGAGACAGGCGTGCGGGGGGGACGACTGATTCGGGTTTCATGGCGCGGCCTCCGCTTCATCCCCGCCCTCGTCCTGCTCGCGCAGCTGGCGGTAGACCTGTGCCAGCGCGGCCACGTCCTCGGCCGAGAACAGCAGCTTGAGCGCCGGCGAGACCTCGTAGCGCTCGTCCTCGCCGCGCAGGCGGGAGAGGACGTGGTTGTCCTTCATCTTCTGCACCGCGGCGGCGACGCGGCGCACGAAGCCGGCGCGGTCGGTGGACAGGTTCTTCTCGTACACCGCCAGCGCCTCGGTCAGCTGCGCTTCCTCGACCACCGCGCGCAGGCCGCGGGCGTCGGCCTCGGCCAGTTGCTGGCGCAGGTACAGCAGCAGCACCGAGTCGATGAAGGTCAGCGGCGCGGTGCGCAGCAGCACCGGCGTCTCCAGTTCGCCGGTGTCGGCCTGGCGGGTGAAGGCGATGCCGGCCTCGCGGTCGAGCACCAGCTCCAGGAACAGCTCGGACAAGGCGCTGCGGATCGCCGCCTCGCTGCGCAGCAGCGCCGGCCACAGGCGGCCGTGGCGCTGGGCGTCGATGCTGGGGCCGGCCAGCAGCTGGCACAGCGCGCGCCGCGCCTCGACCGGCAGGCGGCCGCTGTCGCCGGGAAACAGGGCGGTGGCCGCATCGATGGATGCATCGTCATCCGAGGCGAGGCCGGCGTCGAATTCCGGTTCGTCGAATGCAGGCGACGGATCGCGCTCGTGCCCGGGTCCGCTCCATTCAGGCAAGTTCATCGCGTTTCTCCTGGGTGAACCAGACCAGCGGGATACGCGCGCGGCGCAGCTGGCCGTCGCCGCCGCGCCACTGCGCCAGTTCGTATTCGTCGGCGGCGACGATGCCGTGGCGGGTGCCCAGCGACAGGTAGCCGATCACGCTGCCCAGGCCCTGCGGTGCGGCGCGCTGCTGCAGCGCCTGGGCGATGGACAGCCGCGGCTGCGCCTCGAGCAGTTCGTACAGGTCGCGGCGCAGGCCGCGGAAGTCGATCTCCGAGGCCGCCACCAGCTCGCCGACGCTGTCCAGCGAGATCGCCGCGGTATCGTTGCGGACGATGCCGCCGTCCACCCGCTGCTGGCGCGGATCGTGCAGCCGCCACTGCGACAGCGAGCGCAGCCGGCTGGTGCTGAGCATCAGCTCGCGGCCGATGCCGCGCTGCGCCGGCAACCGGTCGCGCAGCTGCAGCGCCTCGGCCTGGGCCTGCTTGAGCAGCTGGTTGAGCCGGCGCTGCTCCAGGTAGCCGCGGCTCTGCACGAAGCCGCGCAGGCTGCGGGCGAAGTGCTGCAGCACGTCGTGGACCTGGCCGCCGCGCTCGAGCATGGTGGCGGTGAGCCCGCGCAGGAAGCCGCGCTCGCGGCGGTCGAGCCGGCGGGCGAAGCCGCGCGCCAGCACCGTCTCCAGCGCGGCGTCGAGCTGCGCGCTCTGCTCGGCGTCGTTGAGCAGCGCCCAGAACGCCTGGAAGCTGCGCCCGGCGTCGCTGTCGCCGATCACGTCCACGCCGGCGAACAGCCGCGCCAGCACCTCGCCGCGCTCGCCCTCGTCGTCGATGATGCGCTCGCGGAACTCGCGGTTCAGCCGCTCGAAGTCGTCGCGCACGCGGCGGAAGTCCTCGGTCAGCTCGTCGGCCAGGGCGATCACCTGGCGGGCGCGTTCCAGCGCGCGCTTGCCGTCCAGCGCGGCGACCCTGCCGGCGGCCACGCGGGCGATCTCGGCATCGATGCGGTCGCGCTCGTCGCGCAGCGCCGACAGCCGCGCGTCGGGATCGGACTCGGTCAGCGCGGCCAGCTGCGACAGCTGCTGGATCACCAGCGCCAGGCGGCTCTCGGTGGCCGCGCTGCGCGCCTGCTCCAGGCCGTTGACGAAGCGGATCGCCTGCGTGGCCTGGGTGGACAGCTCGTATTCCTCCTGCGCCGCGCCCTCGGGCAGGCGCCGCTCCAGCCAGCCCTGCGCCAGCCAGTGGGCGACGTAGGCCTGGGCGGTGCGCGGCAGCTCGCGCAGCAGCTGGTCGGCGTTGAGCTCGTCGAGCATCTGCTGCAGGCGCGCGTGCAGCACCGCCGCCGGCAGCCGCCGCTCGCCCTCCAGCAGCAGCGTGTGCAGCAGGCCCGCCACCTCGGGTGCCTGGTCGGCGGCCAGCAGCTTCCACAGCGGCTGCTCGCGCAGCAGGCGGTAGCGGGCGATGCGGGCGCGGTGCTTCATAGGCGAAGCGCGCTTCAGCGGCGGTGGTTGCCGGCCTCGATGAAGCGCAGGAACTCGTGGCGGGTGCGCGCGTCCTGGCGGAAGCTGCCGAGCATCTTGGAGGTCACCATGCTGACCCCGCGCTTGTGGATGCCGCGGGTGGTCATGCACTCGTGCGCGCCCTCGACCACCACGCCTACGCCCAGCGGCTGCAGCACGTCCTGGATGCACTGGGCGATCTGCGCGGTCATCTTCTCCTGCACCTGGAAGCGGCGCGCGTAGGCCTCCACCACCCGCGCCAGCTTGCTGATGCCGACCACCTTGCCGTCGGGCAGGTAGCCGACGTGGACCTTGCCCAGGATCGGCGCCATGTGGTGCTCGCAGTGGCTTTCGTACTCGATGTCGCGCAGCACGATCAGCTCGTCGTAGCCGGCCACCTCCTCGAAGGTGCGCTCCAGGTACTCGCGCGGATCCTCGCGGTAGCCGCTGAACCAGTCGCCGTAGGCCTCGGCCACGCGCCGCGGGGTGTCGAGCAGGCCCTCGCGCGCCGGGTCCTCGCCGGCCCAGCGCAGCAGCGTGCGCACGGCATCTTCGGCCTGGGCCTGGGTGACGGGGGAGTTGGAGGAATCGTGCTGGCTCATGTTCGCGGAAAACGGACCCGTACAGGGGGCTGCATGGTACTCGCTCCCTTTCCGCTAATTGCTTAGCCAGGAAATTAGTAGTAACCTAACTAAATGATGGATCAGCCACAGACCCGCCTGCTCAACCTCACCTCCGGGCTGTTCCCGGCGGCGCGGCAATGGCAGCGCCTGGCCGGCGCGCGCCTGGCCGGCTACGGCATCAGCAGCGGCTGCGTCGGCCCGCTGCTGATGATCGGCCGCTCCGGCGGCGGCATCCGCCAGGTGGCGCTTGCCCAGCAGCTGGGCATGGAAGGCCCCTCGCTGGTACGCCTGCTCGACAAGCTGGCCACCAGCGAATTGATCCGCCGCGAATGCGACGCCAGCGACCGCCGCGCGAACCTGCTGTGGCTGACCGACAAGGGCCAGGCGCTGTTCGTGCAGCTGGAACAGGAATTGATCGCGCTGCGCGCCGAAGTGCTGTCCGGCTTGCCGGACAAGGACATCGAGGCGGTGCTGCGGGTCTACCAGATGCTCGCGGAGGCTGTGTCCCGGCTCCCCTGATCCACCGCGCTCCCAGTCCGGCGACGGGCCGCCATGGCGGCCCGTCTCCCGTTACGGGTGCCTCCCACCCGCGGCCACCGGCCGCGAACCGGCAGGCACTCGCCCCACCCCAGCCAAAGCCATCGCCATGTTCGGAGAATTCAACCTCTACGGGGTCTTCATCCCCACCCTGCTGCTGCTGATGCTCATCGCCTACCTGCTGATGAGCGGACTGCAACTGCTGTTGTCGCGCGCGGGCGCCTACCGCCACGTGTGGCACCCGCCGCTGTTCAACCTGGCGGTCTACGTGCTGCTGCTGGGCGGCCTGTTCGCATTGATGCAGGAGCTGCGCGCATGAACCGCCTCGCCCGCCATGCCCTGCCGGTCGCCCTGACCCTGCTCGCGGTCATCGCCGCCGCGTTCGTGCTGAGCCATCTCTGGCATTACTACATGGATGCGCCGTGGACGCGCGACGCCCACATCAACGCAGACGTGGTGCAGGTGGCGGCTGACGTCTCCGGCCTGGTCACCGAGGTGAAGGCCCACGACAACGAGCCGGTCAAGCGCGGCCAGCCGCTGTTCGTGGTCGATCCGGCGCGCTACCGCATCGCCCTGGAGCAGGCGCAGGCGGCGCTGGCCGAGCGCCGCGCCGCCGTGGCCGAGGCCGAATCCTCGGCGGCGCAGCTGCGCCGGGAGATCGCCCGCGACCGCAGCCTGCAGGACCTGGTGGCGGCCGAGGACGCCGAGGTGCGCCGCGCCAGGCTGCAGGCCGCCGAGTCCACGCTGCAGGCGGCGCGCTCGGCGGTGCAGACCGCGCAGGCGGCGGTGGACCTGGCCGCGCTCAACCTGCAGCGCACCGTGGTGCTGAGCCCGGCCGACGGCACTCTCACCGACCGCATCGTGCGCAATGGCGACTACGTGACCGCCGGCAAGCCGGTCACCGCCGTGCTCGACGCCGGCTCGTACCGGGTGGACGGCTACTTCGAGGAGACCCGCCTGCGCCGCGTGCGCCCCGGCCAGCGCGTGGAGATCCACCTGATGGGCGACGACCGCCCGCTGCAGGGCCACGTGGCCAGCATCGCCGCCGGCATCGAGGACCGCTACCGCAGCAACGGCGACAGCCTGCTGCCGAACGTGACCCCGGCCTTCGACTGGGTGCGGCTGGCCCAGCGCATCCCGGTGCGCATCGCCATCGACACGATGCCCGCCGACGTGCGCCTGATCGCCGGGCGCACCGCCACGGTCAGCATCCGCGACGACGGCGCCGGCGACACCCGCGGCGACGCGGACCAGGCGGCGCGGCCATGACCGCCCGCCTTCCGCGAATCGCGCTGGTGCTGGCACTGGGCGCGCTGAGCGCCTGCGCCACGGTCGGCCCGGACTACCGGCTGCCGGACGCGGCGGCGGCCAATCGCAGCGAGGCCCAGGGCGCCTTCCTCGACACCGGCAACGCCGAGGTCGCGCCCGGCCAGCCGCTGCCCGAGCGCTGGTGGTCGCTGTACCAGGACCCGCTGCTCGACCGCCTGGTCGAGCAGGCCCTGGGCGCCAACGCCGGCCTGCGCGCGGCCAGCGCCAACCTGGAACGCGCCACCGCGGTGTACGAGCAGGCGATGGACGCCGGCGGCTTCGACTACGAGGTCGAGGCCGAAGCGCAGCGCGCGCAGGTCTCGGCCGAATCGTTCCTGCTCAGCGAGAAGCTGCCGGTATTCAACCTCGGCAGTGGCGGGCTGAAGATCTCCTACGACTTCGACCTGTTCGGCAAGCTGCGCCGGGCCAGCGAGGCCGCCCGCGCCGACGCGCAGGCGACCCAGGCGGCACTGGACCTGGCCCGGGTGAGCGTGGCCGCGCAGGTGGCCGGCAGCTACCTGGAGATCTGCAACGCAAACCACGAGCTGGCCATCGCCCGGCATTCGGTGGAGCTGCAGCAGCATGGCCAGCAGGTCGCCC
The DNA here is from genome assembly GCF_021168555.1 of Stenotrophomonas sp. MMGLT7. GTDB lineage: Bacteria > Pseudomonadota > Gammaproteobacteria > Xanthomonadales > Xanthomonadaceae > MMGLT7. The sequence continues at coordinate 15,084 of NZ_JAJOZS010000019.1, forward strand.
AACGCCTGTTCGACGCCGGCCGCGGCACGCGCGTGGACGTGACCCGGGCGCAGGCCCAGGTCGCCGCGCTGCAAGCGGCGCTGCCGCCGCTGCAGGCGCACAAGCGCGCGGCCGAGTACTCGCTGGCGGCGCTGCTGGGCAACACCCCGGGGCAGTTGCCCGAGGGGGTGGACGACTGCGCCCAGGCACCGCAGCCGAGCCGGCCGATCCCGCTCGGCGACGGCCGCGCGCTGCTGGCGCGCCGGCCCGACGTGCGCGCGGCCGAACGCACGCTGGCGGCCGCCACCGCCCGCATCGGCGTGGCCACCGCCGAGCTGTACCCGGACATCCGCCTCGGTGCCTCGGCCGGCGCCGCCGGCCTGCTCGAGGACTTCGGCCAGCCGGCGACCCAACAATGGTCGGTCGGCCCGCTGATCTCCTGGTCGATCCCGTCCGCCGGTGCCCGCGCCCGCGTACACGCCAGCGAGGCCGGGGCGCAGGCGGCGCTGGCCCACTTCGACCAGACCGTGCTCGACGCGCTGCGCGAGACCCAGACCGTGCTCGACGGCTACGCCCAGGACCTGCAGCGGCTGCAGGCGCTGCGTGCCTCGCGCGATGCCGCGCAACTGGCCGCCGAGCAGAACCGGCGCCTGTACCAGGGCGGCCGCGCGCCGTACCTGGCCAGCCTGGACGCGGACCGCACCCAGGCCGGCTCGGACGCGCAGGTGGCTGCGGCGCAGGCCCAGGTCTCGCAGGACCAGGTGAAGCTGTTCCTCGCCCTGGGCGGCGGCTGGCAGCAGGCCGCGGCCACGCCGTGAGCGCAGGAGCACCGCGATGCTGCTGACCGACAAGCGCGCCTGGCTGTTCTCGGCCAAGCTGTACGTGGCCGCGGTGGCCACGCTGGGCATCAGCCTGCTCGGCAACCTGTCGCGCCCGTACTGGGCCATGGCCACCGTGTACGTGGTCTCGCAGCCGGTGCTGGGCATGACCCGCGCGCGCGGCATCTACCGCATCCTCGGCACGCTGCTGGCGGCCGCGGCGGTGGTGTTCGCGATGAACTACGTGCAGACCCCGCTGCTGATGAGCGCGATGCTGGCGATCTGGCTCAGCGGCTGCCTGTTCGTCGCGCTGCTGCACCGCGGGCCGTCCGGCTACACCTTCATGCTGGCCAGCTACACCGCCGCGTTCATCGGCTTCCAGGCCGTCGCCACGCCCGACCAGATCTTCGACATCGCGGTGGCGCGCAGCGAGGAGATCATCCTCGGCTCGCTGTGCGCGGTGATCGTGGCCTCGCTGGTGTTCCCGGCCTCGGCCAAGCCGGCGATCAACAGCCGCATCGGCAGCTGGATGGACGATGCCGCACTGTGGGCGCAGCAGGTGCTGGTGGGCCGCAAGGGCCAGGACGGCAACACCTCGCGGCGCTCGCTGCTGGCCGCCGACCTGGCCCAGTTCGACGCGCTGATCACCATGGCCCGCTACGACGATCCGCGCCATGCCGAGGCGCACGTGCAGATGCAGGAACTGCGCATGCGCATGCTGGCGCTGCTGCCGGTGCTGGGCTGGATCGGCGACCGCCTGGGCAACCTGCGTGCGCACCGGGCCGACCACGCCGGGCAGGGCCAGCTGCTGCAGGACATCGCCGACTGGATCGGGCACAAGGACGCGCCCGATGCGGCCGCGGTCGCGCAGCTGCGGGCGCGCCTGCGCGCCCTGCGCCCGGAGCCCTCCTCGGACATCGACACCCTGCTGGCCAACAGCCTGCTGCTGCGCCTGGACGAGCTGGTCGAGCTGTGGAGCGACTGCCGCACGCTGCAGCACGCCATCGCCCAGGGGCATTCGGGCAGCCGTCCGCGCAACTTCTTCCGCATCGACCTGGGCCGCATGAACGTGCTGCGCGAGCGCCACGTCGATTTCCCGATGATCGGCTTTGCCGCGCTCAGCGCCGGCGCCAGCCTGTTCTGCTACTGCGTGCTGTGGATCGGCATCGGCTGGCCGGGCGGCGCATACGGGGCGATGCTCGGCGCGGTGGTGTCCGCGTTCTTCGCCGCCCAGGACGACCCGGTGCCGAGCATGCTGCGGATGTTCGCGTCCACGCTGGTCTCGCTGGTGCTGGTGGCCTTCTACGAATTCGGCGTGCTGCCGGCGGTGCACGATTTCGGCTCGCTGGTGCTGGTGCTGGCACCGGCCTTCCTGCTGCTGGGACGGCTGGTCTACGATCCCAAGACGATGCCGTTCGCGCTGCCGATGACGGTCAACCTGGCCACCCTGCTCAACCTGCGCAACACCTACAACGGCGACGTCCAGTCCTTCCTCAATTCCAGCGTGTCGATCGTGATCGGCGTCGGCTTCGCCATCGTCATGACCCGGCTGTTCCGCTCGGTGGGCGCGGAATGGAGCGCGCGCCGGCTGGTGCGGCGGGCGTGGACGGTGATCGCCGAGGCCGCCGCCGGGCACGGCCTGCAGGACCGCGAACTGTTCACCGCGCGCATGCTCGACCTGCTCGGCCAGCTGGCCCCGCGCATGGCCGCGGTGTCGGCCAGCAGCGGCCTGGCCGCCGTGGACCTGCTCGACGAGATCCGCGTCGGCCTGAACGTGATGGAGTTGCGCCGTGCCCGCCGCCTGCTGCCGGCCGCCAACGGCACGGTGATCGACCGCTTGCTCGAACAGGTCTCGGCGCACTACCGGCAACAGGCCGCGCAGGCGAGCAGGCTGCCGATCGCCGAGACCCTGCGCCGGGACCTGGATGCCTCGTTGGCGCGGGTGCGCTCGCTGCCGGCCGGGCAGGGCCGCGACGAAGGCCTGCTCGGCCTGGTCGGACTGCGCCAGTCACTCGCCGGCGCACCGGCAACGGAGCTGGACCCGGCGGCCAGCACCTCCTGAGCCCGGCCGGCACGGCCGCGCAGGCGCCGGGGCTCTTCGTTACCGGGATTCATCGAATCCGGCAGGGCGCCGGATCGGTCTTGTCGTCTGCATGCCACGCGCGCCGCGGCGGCCGGGTCACACCAGCGAGGACGCGTGCTCGAGCACGTAGTCGCAGGCCTTGTCCTTGACCTTGCCGGACACCGAATCCAGGTTGAAGGACTTGCCGTCCCCGCCCTGCAGCACGCCTTGCAGGCCGCTCTGGTAGCCGGTGTCCTGCTGCGCCTCGCCGGTGCCGCCCACGCCATACCTGGACAGCAGCTTGTCCTTGACCGAGGCCACCGCGTCGCCGGACAGGTACTTGCGCTTGACGCAGTACTCGAGCACGCCGGCCGCGTTGCCGGCGCTGTCGCCGCTGATGGCGGGCAGCGACAGCCCGCCCAGCGCCCCCAGCCCGGCGCCCTGGCTGCCGGACTGGCCGGTCGCCTGCGAGCCGTTGCCCAGGGAATCCTTCAACCCCTTCAGGTCGATCGCGGATGCGGAAGCGGCCAGGCCCAGCAGGGCGAAGGCGATCGGGATGCGTGGATGCATGCAGTGTTCTCCTGGTGGACGGCGGGAACCCCTGGTCCCGGATGGATCATGGCCACCATGACATATGTGGCACGGGGCCAGGTACCGCGCGCGGCGATCGCTTACCTGTAGAGCTGCGGCCGGGAGGCAATCGGCAAGCTTGGCCGGCCTTTCATTAATTTGCCGTGTTGTTACCGATAAAGATTCGTATTAACATTTATGACCGAGTCAGCCAGCCGGCGCTCGCCCGGGCATCGCCAGCGAGCATCCCAATCCAGCAACCCGTCACGTACTCCAGCCGTCGCCAGAGTGCCTAGCTTCCTCACACACTCCGGAGACATTACGTGTCCAGCGCAACCCCCTATTCCCGTCGCGTCCCTGCCTCCAGCCTGCTGGCTTCGGCCATCGCGCTGACCCTGTCCGTCCCGGCCCTTGCCCAGGACCGCGGCGACAGGTCCGCCACCACGCTGGATACCGTGACCGTCACCGCCGCCGGCTACGAACAGAACATCAAGGAAGCGCCGGCGACCATCACCGTGATCTCCGCCGAGGAGATCAAGAAGAAGTCCTATACCGACATCACCGACGTGCTCAAGAACGTGCCGGGCGTCCACGTCCAGGGCGGCGGCGTCGAGCAGTCGATCATGATCCGCGGCATGAGCGCGGACTACACCCTGTTCCTGATCGACGGCAGGCCGATGCAGGACAACCAGGCGTTCGGCCTCAACGGCGCCCAGGCCGGCACCCCGATCAACTTCCTGCCGCCGCTGGAATCCATCGAGCGCGTCGAGGTGATCCGCGGCCCGGCATCGTCGCTGTACGGTTCGGACGCGATGGGCGGCGTGATCAACATCATCACCAAGAAGGTGGTGAACGAGATCGGCGGCAGCATCACGTCGGAATACATCAAGTCCGGCCCCGGCAACGAAGTCACCAACGACGGCTTCCAGACCAGCATGGCATTGAACCTGCCGATGGTGGAGGACGTGCTGTCGATGCAGCTCACCGGGGCGTTCCGCAACCAGGACGAGGCCGATTTCGTCGGCGGCGGGGACAGCGCCGCGGCCGATCCCGAGTTCAAGCGCAAGAACCTCGGCGCCAAGATCAGCTGGAAGCTCGACGACAGCAATTCCTTCACCTTCGGCGGCGGCCGCACCACGCAGGAGCGCTGGCACAGCCCCGGCAGGAGCCTGGCCATCGACGAGGAGGCCACCTACAGCAAGTCGCTGCGCGACAACTACTTCGTCACCCACGACGGCCGCTACGACCAGCTGTCGTGGAGCACCTACCTGGACTACGACACCTCGGAGAATCCGACCCGGGTGAACGCCACCACCGGCAACGGCATCGACTTCGATACCTTCAACGCCAACACGCAGGCGACCTGGTTCCTGGACAGGCACACGCTGGTCGCCGGCGCCACCTACAAGAAGGAAAAGCTCGAGGACGGCGCCACCAACGGCATCAACCTGCCCGGGATCGTGGTCCCCACCGACGTCGTCAAGATGGAGCGCTCGCAGTACTCGGTGTTCGCCGAGGACAACTGGCACCTGACCGACGCCCTCTCGCTGCTGCTCAGCGGCCGCTACGACGACAGCGACGACTTCGGCAGCCAGTTCAGCCCGAAGGTCTATGCGGTCTACAACATGACCGACAGCCTGACCATCAAGGGCGGCGTCACCTCCGGCTACAAGACCCCCAGCCTGCGCATGGCCGCGACCGATTTCGGCAGCACCTCGATGGGCGGCGTGATCATCGGCAACCCGGCGCTCAAGCCGGAAACCACCCTGAACTATGAGGTCGGGCTGAGCTACACCAACGACCCGGGCGGCATTTCCGGCAGCCTGACGGTGTACAAGACCGACTTCGAGGACAAGATCCTGCGCACCGGCCGCGTCTGCCTGCAGAACGTGGAGTGCGTCTACAAGGGCGTGACGTACCCGGCCCACCAGTACGGCTACACCTCCTACGAGAACATCGACACCGCCAAGCTGAAGGGCCTGGAGTTCACCCTGGACTGGAAGATCCTGGACACCCTGACCTACCGGCACAGCTACACCTATGCCGAGACCGAGCAGACCTCCGGCACCTACAAGGGCAGCCCGCTCAACGACATTCCCGAGCACATGTTCAACGCCCTGCTGGACTGGCAGACCACCGACAAGCTGGGGCTGTGGGCACAGGGCAACTATCGCGGCAAGACCTCCGGGCGTTCCGTGGCGGCCAGCGGTTCCGGCACCAACGACGTCAAGTATCCGGCCTACACCTTCTTCGACGTGGGCATGGTCTATGCCGCTTCGGACAAGCTCAGGCTCAAGCTGGGGCTGTACAACGTGGCCAACAAGACGGTCACGCCCGAGGACGGCTTTGCCTACGTGCTGGACGGCCGCCGCTACAGTGCGTCGATCAGCCTGGACTTCTGACAGCCGGCGCGTACGCGGTCCGGCGGGCGCCTGCCCGCCGGGCCACGACGCGTCGCGCGCCGGGTAACGCATGGCCACCAACAGGACCGACGGCTACACCACCGACGTCAGCTACCCTGCATTCTTCTACAAGGAGATGCAGCCGCTATGGCTCACCTCCGTGGCGCGCCTGCTGGGCCTTGCCGCGCCCGACCCGGCCCTGCCGTTCACCTTCTGCGAACTGGGCTGCGGGATCGGCATCAACCTGCTGGTGGCCGCCGCCAGCCACCCGGACGCGCGTTTCGTCGGCGTCGATTTCAACCCGGCGCACCTGCAGACCGCCCGCGATGCGGCACGTGCCGGCGGCCTGGAGAACATCGAGTTCGTCCATTCCGGCTTCGCGGATTTTTCCAGCAGCAACCGCACACAGTTCGATTTCATCGCCACGCACGGCGTGTGGTCGTGGATCGCGCCGGCGCACCGGGCCAGCCTGCTGGCCTGCGTGGCCGCCAGCCTGAAGCCCGGCGGGCTCTTCTACCTGCACTACATGTGCCATCCCGGCTCCACCGACATGCTGGCGGTGCAGCACTTCCTCAACGTGTTCTCCCATCACGTCCCGGGCACGTCGGCCCAGCAGGCGCGGACCGGGCTGGAGCTGTTGCGCCAGCTCGGCGAGGCGGGCCTGTTCGTCGACAAGCCGGCGGTGCTGGCGCGGCTGCGCAAGCTGGGCGAGCTGGACCCGAGCCACCTGGCGCACGAATTCCTCACCGACCACTGGCATCCGCAGCATTCGGTGGAGGTGCACCGGCAGGTGGGCGCGGCCGGCCTGAGCTACCTGGGCAGCGCCGACGTATTCAACAACCTCGATCCCCAGCTTTCCATCCCCGGCAGGCTGCAGGGCGTGGTCAACCGGATCGCCGCGCCCGCCCTGGCCGAGACGGTCAAGGACATGGCCCGCAACAGCCACCAGCGCATGGACCTGTTCCAGCGCGAGCCCCGGCCCCTGGGCCGGGAAGCACGCCTGGCGCAGCTGGACGCGATCGTGTTCAAGCTGCTGCCCGGTGCACCGACGCAGGGGCCGTTCTCGTTCGCCACGCCGATCGGAAACATCGAGGGACCGGCGGAAATCCTCGCCCCGCTGCTGCAGCGGCTGGCGGCAGGCCCGGCCTCCTTCGCCGAGCTGGCGCGACTGCCGGCCCTGGCGGGACAACCGGGGCTGTTGCTGCAGTCGCTGCAGCTGCTGATGTTCCGCGAGATCGTCCACCCCGTGAAGCCGGTGCCGACGCCCGGCAACCCCCATGCGCAGAAGCTGGCGCAATGGTTCGAACGGCACGGGATCTCCCTGCGCCTGGTGGACGAATGCGCCACGGCGGTCGGAAACCCGTCATGAGGCCGCTGCCGGCTTCGTTGCCGCGGCAAGCCGGATGCGCCTGCCGCCGGGTGCCGCTGCGCGAACGCGCGGCGCCTGCCGGCGCTGCAGGACACGAGCGATTCCAGACGACCTGACCGGCGTCGAACGCCAGTCCGCATCGAACCCTGCCTCGTCCGCGCGAAGGCGGGAACCGGGCGACTTGCAGGGCAGCCGCGCCGCTTTCGCGGGCACGGCGCATGGACGATCGGGAGCAGGTACGGCCGCCCCTCGACGACGAGCGGGTTAACTGAAGCCGGTGCCATACCCGCTAGACTTGAGGGCAGTGATCCACGAAGCCGTGCCATGCCCCCCATCAAGCAAGAAGCGCACACGCTGATCGACGCGCTGCCCGAGGCCGCCGGCTGGGACGACGTGGCACGCGTCGTCGACGATGCCCGGTTCCGCGAAGCGGTCCGGGAAGGGATTGAGGCCGCGGACGGGGGCGCATTCGCCGGCCCGGAGCGGGTGAAGGCGATGTTCGCCAGATGGGGCATCGATGTTGCGGCGTGAGTGGACCGTCGCGGCCGCCCACCAGTTCGAACACGCCCAGGATCGCTACCACACCCTCAATACGGCCGCGGCCGCGGCGATGGCCCGGCGGGTCCTGCAGGCGACACGCAAGCTGGGCGATCAGCCCGGGCTGGGTCGACAGGGCCGGGTGCCGGGGACGCGGGAATGGATGGTCGGCCAGACGCCGTACCTGCTCGTGTACCGCGTGCAGGGCGATGTGCTGCAGCTGCTGCACGTCCACGTCCAGGACTGGGTGTACACGGCCGAGCCCACGATCGAACGCCTGGAGCCGTGGCTCGCCGCGCTGATCAGCCTGCTGCTGCACCTGCTGATGGTGTTCGCCCTGCTGTTCGCCTCCAAGCCCACCATCAGCACGCCGCAGGGCACCGCCAGCGGCGGCAGGATGAAGGTGGATTTCATCGGCGAGACGTCCCAGCCCGAGCAGCCCGCGCCGCCGAGTCCGCCGCCAACACCCGCGGCCTCGCCCGTGCAGTCCACGCTGGTCGAGCAGGCCAAGAACCCGCTGCCGCCCGACGCGGCGCCGAGGCCCGACCGCGTGACGCCGCCGCGCCCCACCCGGCCCCAGCAACGCCCGAGCACGCCACAGCCGCCCGCACCCGCCCCGCGCCGCCCCGAGACCTGGACCGGCCGGCCACCGGGCATGATCGAGCAAGACATCGGCGCCGCGGACGACGGCCTGGCCGACACCTCCACCATCAGCCAGGGCTACCGCAACGACCGCAGATCCGGCGAGCCCAGCATGGAAGTGGGCGGCTACCAGGTCTACTACGACCTGCGCAGCCAGACCCAGCTGCGCGCATGGAAGGAGCAGGGCATGGAGGAGATCGCCATCATCCTGCCCGGCACCCAGTACCGCATGGTCTGCCCGCTGCAGATCGCACTGGACCGCGGCTCCGGCAGCTGCCGCCTGCTGCCGCCGGACTCGCCGGAACTGCAGGCCATCGGCGATGCCCGCGAGGTCATCAACATGATGGAGGTCTACCGGCGCGGCGAGCCGGTCTGGCGCGGACCGGGGCCGTACCGGTAAGCCCGCCGGGCGAAACGGGGAGCGGAACGAGTGCCCCTCGGACATCGGGCAGTTGAGGGCCGGGATGGCCCGCTTCGCCCCCTGCCCCCTGCACGGCCGACCACTGCGGACTCAGGTGCCGGGATAGTGGCCCGCGGCGATGTCCTCCAGTAGCGTCGCCTGCCGCGGCTCCCAGCCCAGCAGCGCACGCGTGCGTGCGCTGGAGGCCGGCGCGTCGGCGGCGAAGAACATGCCCAGCCAGCCGAAGTGCAGCTGCGCGCGTTCGGGCGGGATCGATTCCACCGGCACGTCGAGGAAGCGGCCCAGCGCGGCCGCGATGTCGCGCGTGGCGATGCCCTCTTCGGCCACCGCGTGCAGCACGCTGCCCGGCGTCGCGGTGTCGATGGCCAGCTGCACCAGCTTGCCGGCGTCGAGACGATGCACCGCCGGCCAGCGGTTGCGGCCCTCGCCGATGTAGCCCGAGACGCCCTTCTCGCGCGCGATGCGCGCCAGCACCGCGACGAAGCCGTGGTCGCCGCCGGCGCCGTGCACCGTCGGCGCGAAACGCACCACCATCGAGCGGATGCCGCGCTCGGCCAGGCCCAGCGTGTAGGCCGCGTTGGCGTTGCGCGGATGGCTCTGCGCGCCCGGCATGTCCTGCTCGGTGCCCACGCGCCCGGCCGCCAGCCCGAGGGTGCCGCCGGCGATCAGCAGCGGGCCGCCCGTGCCCTGCAGCACGTCGGCGAACGCCTCGATGGCGGCGCGGTCGGTCTGCGCCGCGGCGGCCATCTGCGAGAAGTCGTGGTTGTAGCCCAGATGCACGACGCCCTCGGCCTGCGCCGCGGCACTGCGCAGGCTGGCCGGATCGTCCAGGCTGCCGCGCACCGCCTCGGCGCCCAGCGCGACGATCCGCTCGGCGGACGCGTCGCTGCGGGCCAGGCCGAGCACGTGGTGCCCGGCGGCAATGAGTTCCTTGACGCTGGCCGAGCCGATCCAGCCCGAGGCGCCGGTGACGAGAATGCGCATGACTGCTCCAGTTATGTCATCGAGTGACTTCACTATACGCCTATGATGTCACTCAGTGTCAACACCAAAGGAAACGCATGGCTCGCTGGAAGCCCGATGCCGAAAGCCGCTTCCGCGCCGCGGCGCTCGAACTGTTCGCGGAGATCGGCTACGAGCAGACCACCGTGGCCGCCATCGCCGAGCGTGCGGGGCTGACCGCGCGCACGTTCTTCCGCTATTTCAGCGACAAGCGCGAAGTCCTGTTCAACGGTTCCGAACGGCTGCAGCGGACGATGGTCGACGCGCTGGCCCAGGCCCCGGCCGAGGCGTCGGCGGTGGAGGCGGTCGCCACCGCCCTGGTCCGCGCCGGCGACTTCTTCGACGACGAACACCGCCCCTACGCGCGCCTGCGCAGCACGGTGATTGCAGCCAACGCGGAGCTGCGCGAGCGCGAGTTGATCAAGATGGCCACGCTGTCGGCCGCGCTCGCGCAGGCGCTGCGCGAACGCGGCGTCGGCGAACCGGACGCGAGTCTCGTCGCGGAAGTAGGCATCGCCGTGTTCCGGATCGCGTTCGCGCAATGGGTCGGCGAATCCGAGCGACGCAGCTACCGCGAGATCGTGAGCGGATCGCTGGCGCGGCTGCGGGCGCTTGCGGCTTGAGTCGCCGAAGCCGGCATGAGCGTCTCGTCCTTCCACCAGCATTTCAAGGCCATCACCTCGCTGTCGCCGTTGCAGTTCCAGAAACACCTGCGCCTGCTCGAAGCGCGCCGGCTGATGCAATCGCAGGGCAGCAACGCCAGCAGTGCTGCCTACGCCGTCGGCTACCAGAGCGTGCCCCAGTTCACCCGCGAATACGGGCGGCTATTCGGCCGCCCGCCCGTGGCGGATACCCGTGCGGCCATGGCAAAAACGGAGGTTGGAGCCGAGTTATGAAGAGAGGGGTTCTGCTCTGACTCCTGCTTTCCAAGCCAACGTCGAGAGGTTGGCGCACAGACTGCGTGCGGTAGTCTTGGTGTCCACCCTGACATCGACAGTCATCAAGGAAATGGCGGCATACGCCCGCTAAGTCCATCGACAGTTTGTGGGCCTTGGCCGTGTACTTATCGGGTGGTGGTTCTCCCACCACGGTGGCCTACTGCCGCAGTGTGGACCATCCCATGCCGCTGGAGGCAGCGATGGAGGGCGCTGCGACTGAGATGGGGATGGTGTCCTTCAGGCACCCCAGCAAATCGTCGAGCGGCAGCAATGTCTTCTGACGGAATGCCACCACGATGGCCTCCTTGGCCGGTGGCAGCCCCGTACTCTTGGGCACACCGTGAGTCCCATTGAGGCATCGACTGTTGTGGTCCGCCTCCTCCATTTGGCTACGGTCTTCGGATTTCCGTAGCGGGCGGCAAGGGCCCGGGTGTTTTCTTGCGACGCTTGGAACTCGGCTCGAATACACGGCGTCGTACGGGCGCTACCGTGAAGAACACTTCCCACAGGGCATCCTTCTCTTGACGACTTAGGGATGATGCACCACTACAAGTTGGGACTACACACCTAGGACCCGGGCTCCCCCTGCAGCGAAGTGATGCGGATGTCCTCGAAGCTCGCTGCGCCCTGCTCGGCGAAGACGGCGACGCGGTCGTCGTCCAGGGCCGGGAAGATCAGGTCGGTGACCACGGCACGGCCGCCGCCGGCGAAGACTTCCACCGAACCGCGGTCCACCACCACGCGCAGCCGCAGCGTGCCCTCCTCCAGCGGCAGGTACACGACGTGCTGCTTGCTGAAGGCCGGCGAGAAGCCGGTGTCGCCGGATCGGGCGCGGTCCACGGTCAGCGTGCCTTCGGCGGTGTCGTAGAAGATCCGCGTGCCCACCGTGCCATCGGCCGAGCCGCGTACCACCAGGCCGGCGCGCCGCGCCGCGCCGGGGCGGATCGCCAGCGCGATGTCCTGCACGGTGCCGCGTGCGCGAGGGCCCAGGTCCTCGGACGCCGCCTCCACCGTCACCGTGCCGAAGCTTTCCCCGTGTCCACGCTGTACCCGGCGCGCGTACTCGTCCACTGGCGCGTGGACCAGCCGCGGCGTGCCGTCGATGGTCTTGAGCGCGAGCTGGCGCGGCAGCGTCATCGCACCCCGCCACGGCGCGGTCGGCACCTGCGCGGCGTAGTCCCAGTTGCCCATCCAGGCGATGGCCACGGTCCTGCCGTCGGGGACGTGGGCGAACGTGCCCGCAGCGTAGAAGTCCGCGCCGTGGTCCAGCCACAGGTAGCGCGACGGATCCGAGTCCGGCGGCGGCACGTTCTCGGCGGTGAAGACGGTGCCGTCGAAGCGGCCGACGAAGTACTGCGCGCCGCTGCCGCCGGCGATCGACCACGGATTGACGTTGACGATCATCACCCACTTCACGTTGCCGGGGTCGCCGTCCAGCGGCAGCGGGAACAGGTCCGGCATCTCCCACAGCATGCCCGGCTTCCGGATGCCGAGCGGGCCGAAATCGCTGAGGAATTCCCAGTCGATCAGGTTCCTCGAACGGTAGATCTTCACCACCTGCGCGTCGGCCACCACGGTGGTCATCAGCCAGTAGCCGCCCGCGGCGTACCAGCTCACCTTGGGGTCGCGGAAGTTGCGCGACTCCGGCTGCAGCGTCAGCACCGGGTTGCGGGCGTATGCGTGCCAGCTGGCGCCGCCGTCGGTGCTGTAGGCCAGCGATTGCGCCTGGATGCCCGCCTCGTGTCCGGAGCCGGCCTTGTAGGCGCTGGTGTACAGCGCCACCAGCGCCGGGGCGTCGGCCGAACCCAGTCCGGAGGTATTGTCCCGGTCGACCACGATCGACCCGGAGAAGATCTCTTCGGTGGCGGTCGCGGGCATGGCCACGGCGTGTTCCTGCCAGTGCAGCAGGTCGGCGCTGCTGGCATGCCCCCAGGACATGTTGCCCCAGTCGTTGCCGTGGGGGTTGTACTGGTAGAACAGGTGGTAGCGGCCCTGGAAGTACACCAGGCCGTTCGGGTCGTTCATCCAGTTGCGCTGCGGGGTGTAGTGCAGCAGCGGACGCCATTGCGGGGTGCCGCCGGCATCGGCGGTCGGCGCATCGCCGGCCGCCGAGCATGCGCCAGCCGAGGCCTGCACCGCACAAATCAACAGCATCCGGGTCAAAGCCTGATTCACGGCGCAATACCTCGTTTTCATCGGCCGCTAACGAAAATACGGAACATTAATTCCGCGCGCCCATTAATTTCATCGAGCCTGAACCTTCCGGGGCCCGCCAATTACGGCTGCGTGAAGACGTTTACCTCTTGTTTTCGTTAACAAATCTCCGCTTGCCAGGCAATTGCAGCCGGTGCTAGCACTGGTTCGCGCCGTGCAGCGAGCGGCGCGCCCATCCCACCCGGAGGTGCGTCATGGAGAGAACGTCCCTTAGATACCAGAATGGATATCCACACAATGTCTGCAAATGGATATCGGGCTTCACGATAGCCGGCCTCGCCTGCGTCGCATCGGCGCAGGATGGATTCCCCGCACCGACGCCGCACAGCCAGCAGGCCTACCACCCGGAGGCCGCGTTCACCTCGCGCTGGACCCGTGCCGACGCGCGCCAGATCGAGGCGATGTCCGACCCCACGGTGGCGCCCGGGCAGAACTCGATGCCGCCCTGGCTGACGATGCCGGACATCCGCGCCGACTTCCCGCAGACCGATCCGAACGTGTGGGTGTGGGACACCTGGCCGCTGGCCGACATGAAGGCCGACCAGATCAGCTTCAACGGCTGGGAGGTCATCTTCACCCTGACCGCCGACCCGAACGCCGGCTACCTGTTCGACGACCGCCACACCAACGCGCGCATCGGCTACTTCTACCGGCGTGCGGGGATCCCGGCATGGCTGCGCCCGGCCAACGGCGGCTGGACCTATGGCGGCCACCTGTTCCCCGATGGCTCCAGCGTGCAGATCTTCGGCGATACCCCGCTGACCCAGAACGCGGAGTGGTCCGGTTCGGCGCGGCTGATCAACAACCAGGGCGGCGTGAGCCTGTACTACACCGCGATGGCCTTCAACCGCACGCCCCAGGGGCAGGACATCACCCCTGCGGTGGCGATCATCGCCCGCACCGACGGCCGCCTGCACAGCAACGGCCAGCGCGTGTGGTTCAGCGGCTTCGACCAGCACCGCGCGCTGCTGCAGCCGGACGGGGTGTACTACCAGACCGGCGCGCAGAACCCGTTCTACAACTTCCGCGACCCGTTCCCGTTCACCGACCCTGCCCATCCGGGCAAGGTGTACATGGTGTTCGAGGGCAACACCGCGGTGACGCGCGGCGCGCGCGCCTGCACCGAGGCCGACCTGGGCTACGCCGCCGACGATCCCTACCGCGAGGACCTGGAGCAGGTGATGGATTCGGGCGCGACGTTCCAGATGGCCAACGTCGGCCTGGCGGTGGCCACCAACGCCGCGCTGACGCAATGGAAGTTCCTGCCGCCGATCCTGTCGGCCAACTGCGTCACCGACCAGACCGAGCGCCCGCAGATCTATCTCAAGAACGGCAAGTACTACCTGTTCACCATCACCCATCGCTCGACCTACGCGGCCGGCGTGGACGGGCCCGATGGCGTGATGGGCTTCGTCGGCAACGGCATCCGCAGCGATTTCCTGCCGCTCAACGGCGGCAGCGGGCTGGTGCTGGGCAACCCCACCGACCTCAACGGTCCCATCGGTGCGCCGTTCGCGCTGGATCCGGCGCAGAATCCACGCGCGTTCCAGTCGTACTCGCACTACGTGATGCCGCACGGCCTGGTGACCTCGTTCATCGACGCCATCGGCCCGCGCCGCGGCGGTGCCGAGGCGCCGACGGTGCGCATCTGGATCAATCCGACCACCACCGCGCTGGACCAGCACTACGGCCGGGAAGGCCTGGGCGGCTATGGCGATCTCCCTGCCAACCGGCACGTGCTGTGGGGCATCTCGATCGGTCCGTTCGATGCGACCGCCCCGGTCGACAGCCTGGCGGCCGCGGACTGATCGTGGCGGCAGGCAAGGTCCCGTCTCCGAGCCGGGCGGGACCTGTCGGGAATCCCGATGCCCCACCCTGCTCCTCGCAGAGCCGAGCTTGTGCGCGCATCCCCTTTTCGCGGGCTCGGCCGGGGCCGTGCCGGGAAAGCCCCAGCCGAGCAAGCTCGGCTCTACGGCCATCCCGCCTCTGCAAGCAGTGCACCTCGCCTCGCGCGCGGCGTGGCACGTCCGGCGTTCCAGCGTGCGGGCCGGGGAACACGCAAGCTGGGACGCCTTCATCCGGACCGAGAAAAGACGCCTGCCGGCGACCGGGTCCCCGGGCCGGACCGGCTCAATGGAAATCCCGCGACTCCACCTGCAGCTCGCCCAGCAGTTCGCTCAGGTCGTATAGGTCGCCGGCGACCAGGTGCTCGACGCCATCCACGCGCTCCCAGCGGCCGCGCACCGCCAGCAGCCGCGACTCCAGCAGCGCGCGCCGGCACCGCAGCGTCAGCTGCGGCCAGACGATCACGTTGATCATGCCGTGCTCGTCCTCCAGGGTGACGAAGACCGTGCCCTTGGCGGTGCCCGGGCGCTGGCGCTGGGTGACCAGCCCGGCGACGTGCACGCCGCAGCCGTGGTGGCGCGTGCGCAGTTCGCGCAGGCCGAGGATGCGGCGTTTGCGCATCTGCGGGCGAAGCAGCGCCATCGGATGCCGCTGCAGGGTCAGCCCGGTGCTGCGGTAGTCGGCGAGGATCTCCTGGCCGACGCGCGGCGCCGGCAGTACCGCCTCGGCCTCGCGCGGGCTGCCCTGCAGCAGCGGCCGGCGCGGCTCGACGCCGGCCACCGCCCAGCGCGCGGCGTTGCGGTTGCCGGCCAGCGCCTGCAGCGCGCCCGCCTCGGCCAGCGCGCTGCGCGCCTTGCCGTCCAGCCCGGCGCGCAGGCACAGGTCGGCCACGCTGGCGAACGGCGCCTGCGCGCGCGCCTGCACCACCGCCGCGGCCGCCGCCTCGGACAGGCCCGCGACCTGGCGCAGGCCCAGGCGGATGGCCGGCTGCGCGCCCGGCTCATCATCGCTGCGCCAGCGCCGCCCGCCCACCAGGGCGTTGTCCCAGTGGCTGTGCATCACGTCCACCGGCAGCACCTCGACCGCCGCCCGCGCGCCGTTGCCGCGGCGCGCGTCCTGCACGATCTGGCTGGCCGAGTAGAACCCCATCGGCTGCGCGTTGAGCAGGCCGCAGTAGAACGCCGCCGGCTCGTGGCGCTTGAGCCAGCAGCTGGCGTAGACCAGCTTGGCGAAGGAGGCGGCATGGCTCTGCGGGAAGCCGTAGGAGCCGAACCCTTTGATCTGCTCGAAGATCTGGTCGATGAAGGCCGAGGCATAGCCCTTGCCCTCCATCAGTTCGCGGATCCGCTTGCGGTGCGGCTCCATGTCGCCGCCGCGGCGCCAGGCCGCCATCGAACGGCGCAGCGCATCGGCTTCGTCGGGCTTGTAGCCGGCATGCATCACCAGCTCCATCACCTGCTCCTGGAACAGCGGGATGCCCAGGGTCTTGCCGAGGATCGCCTTCACCCCGTCGGAGGGATAGCTCACCGGTTCCTGGCCCTGCCGCCGGCGCAGGTAGGGATGCACCATGTCGCCCTGGATCGGCCCGGGGCGCACGATCGCCACCTCGATCACCAGGTCGTAGAAGGTCGCCGGCTTCAGCCGCGGCAGCATCGCCATCTGCGCGCGCGATTCGATCTGGAACACGCCCACGGTGTCGGCGCGCTGGATCATCGCGTAGGTCGCCGGGTCCTCGGCCGGGATGCCGGCCAGGTCGAAGTCGCGGCCGCGGTGCGTGCGCACCAGGTCCAGCGCCTTGCGGATGCAGGTCAGCATGCCCAGCGCCAGGCAATCGACCTTGAGCAGGCCCATCGTCTCCAGGTCGTCCTTGTCCCACTGGATGATGGTGCGCTCGGCCATGGCCGCGTTCTCCACCGGCACCACGGTGGACAGCGGCGCGTCGGAGATGACGAAGCCGCCCACGTGCTGGGACAGGTGGCGCGGGTGGTCGACCAGCCGCGCGGTGATCGCCAGCACCCGCGCGATCAGCGGGTTGTCCAGGTCGAAGCCAGCCTCGGCGATGCGCTGCTGCATCGGCGT
Organism: Stenotrophomonas sp. MMGLT7; assembly: GCF_021168555.1. Lineage (GTDB taxonomy): Bacteria > Pseudomonadota > Gammaproteobacteria > Xanthomonadales > Xanthomonadaceae > MMGLT7. The sequence continues at coordinate 31,962 of NZ_JAJOZS010000019.1, forward strand.
GTCGCCGTTGCCCCAGCCGTAGCAGTTGGCCAGCAGCGCGATCTGGTCCGGCGGCAGGCCGAAGGCCTTGGCCACGTCGCGCACCGCGCTCTTGCCGCGGTAGCGGATGACCGTGGCCGCCAGCGCGGCGCGGCCGCGGCCGTACTTGGCGTAGACGTACTGCAGCACCTCCTCGCGCCGCTCGTGCTCGAAATCGACGTCGATGTCCGGCGGCTCGTCGCGCGCCTTGGACAGGAAGCGCGCGATCAGCAGCCGGTTCTCGCCCGGGTCCACCGCGGTGATACCCAGCGCGTAGCACACCGCCGAGTTGGCCGAGGAGCCGCGCCCCTGGCAGAGGATGCCGCGCGAGCGGGCGAACGCCACCACGTCGTGCACGGTGAGGAAGAACGCCTCGTACTTCAGCTCGGCGATCAGCGCCAGCTCGTGCTCGATGTCGGCGCGCACCTTCGGCGGCGGCGCGCCGGGCCAGCGGCGGGCGATGCCCGCCTCGACCAGCACGCGCAGCCAGCTGGTCGGGGTGTGGCCGTCGGGCACCAGTTCCACCGGGTAGGCGTAGTGCAGGTCGTGCTTGAGATCGAAGCGGCAGCGCCGCGCCAGATCCACCGCGGCCTGCAGCAGCGGCGCCGGGTAGATGTTGCCCAGCGCGCGGCGCATGCGCAGGTGGCGCTCGCCGTTGCGGAACAGCTGCGCGCCGGCCTCGGCCAGCGGCACGCCGTGGCGGATGGCGGCGAGCGTGTCCTGCACGATGCGCTCGCGGCGCGTGGCCATGTGCACGTCGCCGCTGGCCAGCGGCGCCAGTTGCAGCCGGCCGGCCAGCGCCAGCAACGCCGACAGGCGCGCGGCATCGTCGCATTCGCGGTGCAGCTCCACCGCCAGAAAGGCGCGCTCGCCGAACAGCCCCTTCAGCCAGCGGCCCTCGCCCTCGTCCGGCTCGGCCGCCGGCAGCCACAGCGCGAACAGGCCGGCGGCCTGCCCGCGCAACTGCGCCTCCAGGTCGGCGCGGAGCAGCCGGTAGCGGCCCTTGGCCGCGGCGCGGCGGGCGGTGGTGATCAGCGCGCACAGCCGGCCGTAGCCGGCGGCATCCTCGACCAGCAGCACCAGCCGCGGGCCGTCGGCCAGGGCGAACTCGCTGCCGACGACCAGCTTCAGCCCGGTCGCCTGCGCCGCCTCCCAGGCGCGCACGATGCCGGCCAGCGAGCATTCGTCGGTGATCGCCAGCGCCTCGTAGCCGCAAGCGCGGGCGCGCGCGAACAGCGCCTCGGCGCTGGAGGCACCGCGCAGGAACGAGAAGTCGGACAGGCAGTGCAGCTCGGCGTAGGCCGGCCATCCGTCGCCGGCGGCGGCCTCGTGGACGACCGCGTCGTTGGCCGCGGCCTGCAGCCGCGCCCTGACGCCCCAGGAGCGCGGCGCACGGCCGCCGGGGGTGTCGCGGTCCACGCCGTCGGGCACATCGTCCCAGCTCATGCGAACCACCCGTGCAGCATCCAGCCCTCGCGCTCGCCCGGCGGCACGAACGCCCAGGCGCGCTGGCCGTGCGCGGTCTCCACCACGTAGTAGTCGCGGCGCGCCTCCTCGCCGTCCCACCAGCCGCTCTCCAGCCGCTCCGGGCCGGAGACGATGCGCAGCCGGCGATCGCGCAGCGGCACCGGCTGCGGCAGCAGCCAGGCCGGGCGCGGCGGCCGCGGCGGGGCCTGCGCCGGGTCCAGCGCGTCGCCGACGCTGCGGCGCCAGGCGCGTTCCGGGCGCGGGTCGGCGGCCGGCTGCACCCGGTACACCGCCTCGTCGCCCAGGCGTGCGCGCAGCCGCTCGCGCAGCTGCGGCCAGTCCAGCGCCTGCTGCGGGCGCGCATCGAACAGGTCGCGACTGGCCGGCACGAACGGCGGCAGCTGCCGCGCCAGCAGCCGCAGCCCGGTCACCGCGCGCGGGATCTGCGCCCGCTCCAGGCGGTTGCGCGCCAGTTCGAACAGCATCGCCGGCGAACGCTCGGCCGCCAGCAGCCCGACCTCGATGTCGGTATGGCCCTGCTCGTGCTCCAGCCGCAGCAGGAAGCGCTGCACGCCGCCGTCGCGGATCGACAGGCAGGTGCACAGGTCGCCGATCAGCCGCCGCAGCGGGAACAGCAGCGCGGTGTGCGTCTCCACCTCGTAGTCCATCTCCAGCCGCGCATCGAAGCGGTCCGGCGGCGAATAGCACGGCAGCGGGTCGTCGGCCTCGCCGTAGAGCCGGCGCAGGTGCTCGGCCAGGCCGGCGCCGAAGCGGCGGCGCACGCCGTCGCCGGGCAGCGCGCGCAATGCGCCCAGGGTAGCGATGCCCATCCGCTGCAGGCGCTCGCCGGCATCGTCGGGCAGCGCGGCGCGGCGCACCGGCACCGCATCCAGCAGCGCGCGCAGCGCCGCCGGCTGGGTCACCGCCAGCCCGTCCTTCAGCCCGGCGAGCACGCGCGCGGCGCGCGGCGTCGGCGCCAGCGCGAGGCGATGGCCGAACCCCAGCAGCGCCAGTTCCTCGCGCAGGCGCCGCTCGAAGCGCGGCCACGGCCCGAACAGGCGGAAGCTGGCCTGCACCTCCAACACGATGGCGCGCGGCCACTGCGCGCTGACCAGCGAACTGTGGCGGTAGGCCCAGGCCGCCAGGAAGTGCTGCCAGTGCGCCTCGGCCTGCGGCTGGTGCTCGACAGTGCGCAGGCCGGCCAGCAGCGCGTGCGCGGCCGACAGGCGCATGCCCGGCCGCAGTCCCGCCTGCGCCGCCGCGTCATTGACCGCATGCAGGCGGCGCAGCTGCGCCGGCCCTTCCACCAGCGCCAGCGGCGCGGACGGATCGGGCAGGCGGCGCAGGACCGCGTCCAGCGCCAGCTGCGGCAGCACGATGCAGGCCCAGAGCATCGCCGCGCCTCACCGCGCCAGCCGCAGCGGCCGCGACGGCAGCTGCCCGCCGCGGCACTTGTGCACCCGCCACGCATCCTGCTCGGCCAGGTATTCCAGCCGCAGCGCGGCCGGCGAGGCATTGACCGCGTGGCGGCGGTCGCGCAGGGCGAAGCCGCAGCAGTCGCCGCTGTCGGCCGCCACCTGCAGCCGGCGCAGCACGCGCGCATCGGCGGTCTGCGGCCAGCCGAGCACGGCGGCGCAGCAGCCGCTGCGCAGGCACTGCTCGAATGCCCACAGCGCATCGAGCGGCTCGGCCTGGATCACCTCCATCGCCGCCAGCTCCACCCCGCCGGCCTGCCAGGCCGGCGCATACGGGATGTACGGCGGCGCCACCAGCACCACGCGGCCGCCGCCGGCGGTCATCCGCGCCAGCGCGGGCAGCAGCAGGGCGATCTCGCCGACGCCGTCGGCCGGCAGCAGCAGCTCGGTCAGCGCCTTGCGCGGCCAGCCGCCGTCCGGCAGCGCCGCGTCGAGCGCGGCATGGCCGGTCGGCTCGCCGCCGTCGGCATGCGTACCGCCGCGTCCGGCGCGCCAGACCGTGCGCGCCGCCAGCAGCTCGTCCAGGGCCGGTATCGCGCCCATGCTCACGGTCGGTCCTGCGCGCCGCCATCGGCCTGCTGCGCAAGGCGCCGGCCGCCGCCAGGACTGGCCGTCCTGGCAAGGTCGGCAACGCGGCGATGCGGGTCGGGGGCAAGTGCAGTGCCGACACGCGGGCGTGGGCGCGATAGCGAGACTCCGGCCATCGTCAGCCCTGGCGGATCAGGCCGCAGTAGAGCCCTTCGATGGCGAAGTCGGCATCGGCCGGCACCACGATCGGCGCATGCGCCGGGTTGCGCGGCAGCAGGCGGATGCCGTCGCGCCCGCGCTCGAGCCGCTTGATGGTGATCTCCTCGTCCAGCCGCGCCACCACGATCTGGCCGTCGCGGGCATCGCCGCTGCGGTGCACGCCGACCAGGTCGCCGTCGAGGATGCCGTCGTCGACCATCGAGTCGCCCTGCACCTGCAGCAGGTAGTCCGGGCGCAGCGAGAACAGGCCGCGGTCCAGCCACAGCTGGCGGTCCAGGCCGATGTCGGCACCGATCGGGCGGCCGGCGGCCACCCGCCCCAGCACCGGCAGCATCAGCGGCGGCTCCTGCCCGCTGCCGGGCAGGCGGATGCCGCGCTTCTGCCCGGGACGAAGCTCGACCAGCCCGGCCTCGGCCAGCGCCTGCACGTGCTTGTGCGCGGAATTGCGCGAGGCGAAGCCGAACTCGGCGGCGATCTCGGCCAGGCTGGGCGCCGCGCCGCGGGCGATGCGCTCGCGCACGAAGGCCAGGATCGCCGCGCGCGGGGAAGGAAGGTCGCTCATGGTGTACATATGTACACCGATGCCAGGGCAAAAGCGAGCCGCCGATCCGAGCGCCGGCACAGGCCATGGACGTCGTGCGACGAGCCGATCGCGGGGCCGTGTCCGGGCGGGGCAAGGCGGGTACCGGGGCCCTCCTGATGGAGCAAGGCGTGGTCACGGCGCGCGACCCGAGACGCGCTTCGCCCGCCGGGCCAGCGGGCCGCGTGGATCATGGATCATGAGGACGGCCGGGAGCATGCCCGCCGATGCAGGATGCGCGGGCCGCAGCGCATCGGACGAAGCCGCCGCTCAGCGTTCCTGTCCGCCGGTGCGAGATTCTCGTTGCCATGGACAGCAAAAAAGCCGGAAGCCTCGATCTCGGCGTTCCGGCCTTCCTTGGGTCTTCCCTGCAGGGAAGCTGGTGCGCCTGGAGGGATTCGAACCCCCGACCAATGGCTTCGGAAGCCACTACTCTATCCGGCTGAGCTACAGGCGCATCGGACGCGCATTCTAACGGCAAAACGCCGTCGCGGTCTGCCCCCGGTCCGATCGCCGCGCCGGCGCGCGCGGCGGCGGCGGGCTGCTAACCTTTCACGCATGGACCAGGAACGCTACGAAACACGCGCCGCCGAGCCGCCCGGCCGCTGGCGGCTGTACTGGAAGCTGATGCGCGCCGATCGCCCGATCGGCACGCTGCTGCTGCTGTGGCCCACCTGGTGGGCGCTGTGGCTGGCCGCCGACGGGCTGCCGCCGCTGTGGACGCTGCTGGTGTTCAGCGCCGGGGTGTGGCTGACCCGCTCGGCCGGCTGCGTGATCAACGACTACGCCGACCGCTGGCTGGACCCGCACGTGGAGCGCACCCGCGACCGCCCGCTGGCCAGCGGCGCGCTGTCCGGGCGCGAGGCGCTGTGGCTGTTCGCCGCGCTGATGCTCGTCGCCTTCGCGCTGGTGCTGACGATGAACCGGCTGACCATCGCCCTGAGCTTCGTCGGCCTGTTCCTGGCCGCCAGCTACCCCTATCTCAAGCGCCACACCTACCTGCCGCAGGTGTACCTGGGGATGGCGTTCGGCTGGAGCATCCCGATGGCCTTCGCCGCCGTGCAGGGCACGGTCCCGCCGCTGGCGTGGCTGCTGTACGCGGCCAACATCCTGTGGTCCACCGCCTACGACACCTGGTACGCCATGGTCGATCGCGAGGACGACCTGAAGATGGGCTCCCGCTCCACCGCCATCCTGTTCGGCGACATGGACCTGGTGGCGCAGGGCGTGCTGTACGGGCTGATGTTCCTCGCCCTGGCGCTGGTGGGCGCGCGCGCGCAGCTGGGGCCGTGGTACTGGCTGGGGCTGGCGGTGGCGGCGGTGCTGGTGGCCTACGAGTTCATGCTCGCGCGCCGGCGCGAGCGCGGGCCGTGCTTCCGCGCCTTCCTGCACAACAACTGGGTGGGCATGGCGGTGTTCGCCGGGCTCGCGGCGGCAGTGATGACGCGCTGACGCCGTGTCCACCGGCGCCGCGATTGCGCTGCCGAGATTGCAACCGGCCCGATCAAGAAACGGCCATTGCGTCCTAATACAAAGGTACAGCAGACGCTGATGACCCCCGACCGCAGAATCACTCGCTCGCAATCGCAAGGGGGCAACGCCACGATGGACTCGACGACGCCGGCGCAGAACGGCTGGATGGCACGCGCGGCGCTGCGCAGCGCCGCCTGGGCCGAGAGATGGTTCCCCGACGCCTACGTCTTCGCGGTCCTCGGGGTGGTCATCGTCGCGGCGGCGGCGATGGGTTTCGGCGCAAGCCCCACGGCCACCGCCGATGCCTTCGGCGACGGCTTCTGGAGCCTGATCCCGTTCACCATGCAGATGGCGTTCGTGGTCATCGGCGGCTACGCGGTGGCCACCGCGCCGGTGGTGTCGCGCTTCATCGACCTGCTGGCGCGGGTGCCCCGCAGCGGCCGTGGCGCGGTGGTCTACGTGGGCCTGGTCAGCATGCTGGCCTCGCTGCTGAGCTGGGGCTTCTCGCTGGTGTTCGGCGGGCTGCTGGTGCGGGCGCTGGCACGGCGCGAGGACCTGGGCATGGACTACCGTGCCGCCGGCGCCTCGGCCTACCTCGGCCTGGGCGCGGTGTGGGCGATGGGCCTGAGCTCCTCGGCCGCGCAGCTGCAGGCCAACCCGGCCAGCATGCCGCCGGGGCTGGTGGAGATCACCGGCGTGCTGCCGTTCACCGAGACGATCTTCCTGTGGCAGTCGATCGTGCTGACCGCGATCCTGATCCTCGTCTCGCTGCTGGTGGCATGGCTGACCGCGCCGACCGGGGCCTCGGCGCGCACCGCGCGCGACTTCGGGCAGGCCGCCGCCCAGGCCGAGACGCCGCCGCTGCAGCCGCGCACGCGACCGGGCGAATGGCTCGAATACAGCCCGCTGCTGACCGTGCTGCTGTCGCTGCTGGCGTTCGGCTGGCTGTTCGGCGAGTTCGCCAGCAAGCCGGTGGTCACCGCCATCGCCAACCTCAACACCTACAACTTCCTGTTCCTGTCGCTGGGCCTGCTGCTGCACTGGCGCCCGCGCAGCTTCCTCAACGCCGTGGCCAAGGCGGTGCCCAGCACCACCGGCGTGCTGATCCAGTTCCCGCTGTACGGCGGCATCGCCATGGTGCTCACCCACGCCACCGGCCACGGCGGGCAGACGCTGGCGCACCGGCTGTCGGAACTGTTCGTGCAGGTGGCCACCACCGACACCTTCGCCCTGGTGATGGGCGTGTACTCGGCGGTGCTGGGCTTCTTCGTGCCGTCCGGCGGCGGCAAGTGGCTGGTGGAAGCGCCGTACGTGATGCAGGCGGCCAACGAACTGCACGCGCACCTGGGCTGGGCGGTGCAGGTCTACAACGCGGCCGAGGCGCTGCCGAACCTGATCAACCCGTTCTGGATGCTGCCGCTGCTGGGCGTGCTGGGACTGAAGGCGCGCGACATCGTCGGCTTCACCTTCATCCAGCTGCTGGTGCACATCCCGCTGGTGCTGGGCCTGCTGTGGCTGCTGGGGATGACCCTGACCTACGTGCCGCCGGTGATGCCGTAGCCGAATGCTCGGCGCGCTGCGGCCCTGGGGCGGCAGCGCGCCGGAGCGGGGGCGGTCAGACGCCCTTGAGCAGGCTGCGCAGCCTGAAGCTGGCGACGATCTGCAGCACGCCATAGATCAGCGCGACCACGCCGATCCAGATCGCCGCGGTCAGCAGGCCGGCGGCCGGATACACCGCGAACAGCACCCCGAGCACGATCGCCAGCACGCCGCTGAGCGCGATCAGCCACTCGCCGGTGATCTCCTTGCGCACGCGGATGGCGAACACGATGCGGAAGATGCCGGCCACGACCAGCCAGGCCGCCAGCAGCACCAGCAGCACGCCGGCGGTGGCCACCGGGTTGATCACCGCCAGCACGCCGAACACGATCGAGGCCAGCGCATACAGCGCCAGCCAGCCCTTGGAAACCTGCACGTTCTTGTCGAACAGGGCGATCAGGCTGATCACGCCTTCCACCAGCGCGACGATGCCGAACGCCCACGCCAGCGCGAAGATCGCCTGGAACGGCCGCAGCAGCGCGAACACACCGAAAAAGGTGGTGACCAGCCCGTACAGCAGCAGCACCCACCAACTGCGGCCGAGTCCTGCGAATATCCCTGCGTTCATGACGTTCTCCTTGATGCGATAGAAGCGAATCCTGTCCGGGCAGCATTGCCCGGCTTGCGTGTTCATGCCGTCAAGCCAACGGCCGCAGGAATGCTTATGTAATGACCGAGGCGCCGGCCGGAGCATGGAAAAGCCGCGGCGGGAGCGCCCCTTCCGCCCTTCGGGCACCTTCCCCCGCAAGCGGGAGAAGGGAGACATCCCGGAATTTCGCCCACTGGCCCCTGCTGGTCCCGGCATCACGGCACCCGCGCGCACACCCACGCGTCCACCCGCGTCGCGCCGGCACGGCGCAGCGCCAGCGCCGCCGCCTGCAGCGTCGCGCCAGTGGTCATCACGTCGTCCACCAGGGCCACGTGCGCCGGTACCGGGCCGGCCACGCCGAAGGCCCCGCGCAGGTTGCGCCGGCGGCCGGGCGCATCCAGCCGCGACTGCGCCGCGGTCGGCCGTATCCGGCGCAGCGCATCGCAGCGCGGCAGCGACAACGCGGCGGCGATCGGCCGCGCCAGTTCCAGCGCCTGGTCGTAGCCGCGCTGGCGCAGCCGCGCACGATGCAGCGGTACCGGCACCAGCGCCTGCGGCCGCGGCAGGGCGGCACAGTGGGCGGCCATCAGCGTCGCCAGCACGCGGCCGGCGGCCAGGTCCTGGTGGAACTTGAAGCGCAGCAGCAGCCCCGCCACCGGCGCGGCATAGGCGAAAGCGGCCGACACCCGCTCCAGCGGCGGCCGCCGTTGCAGGCAACTGCCGCACAGCGGCGCGCCCGCGGCATCGCGTCCGGGCAGCGGGATCGCGCAGGCGCTGCAGGCGACGCCGTTCCAGGGCAGGGCCTCGCGGCAGCGGCGGCACAGGTCGCAGCCGTCCGCGCCCGGCTCGTCGCATACGGCACAGCGCGGCGGCAGCAGCCAGCGCCCGATATCGGCGACCCATCCGTAAACTTCCATCAATCACCCAAGGTTGACAGCAAGCGCATGCCTCACCAGACTGCCGCGCTTCCCAGCCGATCACCGTCAGGAAACCCCGATGTCCGCTGTCATCCGCCACGACTGGCAAGCGCAGGAACTGCACGCGCTGTTCGACCTGCCCTTCCCCGAGCTGCTGCACCGCGCCGCCAGCGTGCACCGCGAGCATTTCGACCCGGCGCAGGTGCAGGTCTCCACCCTGCTCTCGGTCAAGACCGGCGGCTGCCCGGAGGACTGCGCCTACTGCCCGCAGGCGCAGCGCTACGACACCGGCGTCGGCGCGCAGAAGCTGATGGACACCGAGGCGGTGGTGGCCAGGGCGCGCCAGGCCAAGGCCGCCGGCGCTTCGCGCTTCTGCATGGGCGCGGCCTGGCGCTCGCCCAAGGACCGCGACATCCCCAAGGTGGCGGCGATGATCCGCGAGGTGAAGGCGCTGGGGCTGGAGACCTGCGCCACCCTGGGCATGCTCGACGACGGCCAGGCGCACGCGCTCAAGGAAGCGGGGCTGGACTATTACAACCACAACCTCGACACCGCGCCGGACTACTACGACTCGATCATCCACACCCGCCAGTACCAGGACCGGCTGGACACGCTCGAGCGCGTGCGCGATGCCGGGCTGAAGACCTGCTGCGGCGGCATCGTCGGCATGGGCGAGACCCGCGCGCACCGTGTCGGCCTGCTGCTGGCGCTGGCCAACCTGCCGGCACATCCGGACTCGGTGCCGATCAACCGGCTGGTGCAGGTGGCCGGCACGCCGCTGCACGGCGCCGCCGAGCTGGATCCGTTCGAGTTCGTGCGCATGATCGCGGTGGCGCGCATCGCCATGCCGGCCTCAATGGTGCGGCTGTCGGCCGGGCGCGAGTCGATGAGCGACGAACTGCAGGCGCTGTGCTTCCTGGCCGGCGCCAACTCGATCTTCTACGGCGAGAAGCTGCTGACCACCGGCAACCCGGATACCGAACGCGACCTGGCGCTGTTCGCGCGCCTGGGGCTGCAGCCGATGCAGGTGAGCGTGGATGCCGAAGACCACGACCATGCCGGCACCGTGCACGCCGACATCACCGCGCCGGCCTGCGGCCGGGCCGCCTGACCATCCGTCGTGGCCGCGGTCGTGGCCGCGGCGATCGGCCGCCTGCGCCGCGGCCGCGGCGCCGCGCTACGCTAGGCGCCTGGGCGGCGGAAGCCGTCCGGGCTGCGAAGCCCGCTGCTGCGGTCCCTGCTCCATACGGGTATGTCTGCGCCGCTTCCTGGCCCGTAGCGCGGCTACAGGCCGGCGAAGCTTCACAAAACCGGCCCCGCACAGCGCAGCTTCGACCAGCTTCGCCGCGGTGAAGCGCTTCGCCTCGAATATTTCTGCCGCCCACGCTCCTAGGTTCGCCGACCCTCCCTGCCCGCCCCCAGCCCCGCACGCCCATGGCCAGACCCGACCTGCATGACCGCCTCCAGGCCCAGCGCGAGCTGCGCAGCGCGCAGGGCCGCATCCGCGTGCGCCGCAGCGTCGGCCGCCGCGACGGCGTGCGCCTGCAGCTCGATGGCCGCTGGCTGACCGGCTTCTGCTCCAACGACTACCTGGGCCTGTCGCAGCAGTTCGAGGTGGTGGCGGCGCTGCAGGATGCGGCCGCGCGCGAGGGCGCCGGCGCCGGCGCCTCGCACCTGGTCTGCGGCCACCACGCGCTGCACGAGGCGTTGGAGCGCGAAGTGGCCGACTGGCTCGGCTATCCGTCCGCGCTGCTGTTCGGCAGTGGCTTCCTCGCCAACCTGGCGGTGCAGCAGGCCCTGCTGGGCGAGGAAGGCGACGTGTGCGTGCAGGACCGGCTCAACCACGCCAGCCTGCTCGACGCCACCCGCCTGGCCGGCGCGCGGCTGCGCCGCTACCCGCACCTGGACGCCGAGGGCGCGAGGCGCCAGCTCGCCCACGCACCCGAAGGCGCGGCGATGCTGGCCACCGACGGCGTGTTCAGCATGGACGGCGACCTCGCCCCGCTGCGCTCGCTGACGCTGGTGGCGCGCATGCAGCAGGCGCTGATGTACGTGGACGACGCCCACGGCGTCGGCGTGCTCGGCCCGCAGGGCCGCGGCAGCGTCGCCGATGCCGGGCTGGGCGTGGCCGAGGTGCCGCTGCAACTGGTGACGCTGGGCAAGGCGCTCGGCGGCCACGGCGCGCTGGTGGTCGGCGAGGAGCGGCTGGTCCGCCACCTGGCCGAGACCGCGCGCCCGTACATCTACACCACCGCGATGCCGCCGGCGCAGGCCGCCGCCGCGCTGGCCGCGGTGAAGCTGGCGCGTCGCGACCAGTGGCGCCGCGAGCGCCTGGTCGAGTCGATCGCCGCCTTCCGCGAGGGCGCGCACCGCCGCGGACTGGCGCTGATGGCCTCGGAGACCCCGATCCAGCCGCTGCTCGGCGGCGACGAGGCGGCGGTGATGGCGATGTCGGCGGCACTGGAACAGGACGGCTACCTGGTCGGCGCGATCCGCCCGCCCACCGTGCCCGAGGGCAAGGCCCGGCTGCGCGTCACCCTGTCGGCGCTGCACACCGCCGAGCAGGTGGCGGGGCTGCTCGACGCGCTGGCGCGCGCGCGCGATGCGGTGGCCGCGGCCGCCGTCGCGACGGCCGCGGGCTAGGCTGGCGGAGGATCGGGCGTGGTCTTCGAGGATTGTCCGGGCCGGTCATCCGCGACCCCATCGGCGAAACATCCGCGGGCAGCGGTACGCAGTCCGAAGCCCGTTGCCTCCCGCCCGGATCACGCGCGCGTCGCCGGCGCCCACCGCGGCGGCGACGCCTTTTCCATCGAAGCCGCCTGCCTGCAAGCGCTGCATGGCCGGGCGGCCCCCTTTTCCTTCCCGATTCCCGTCCCCTCATGCATATCGAAGTAACCGGCCAGGGCCCGGCCCTGGTCCTGATCCACGGCTGGGCGCTCAACGGCGGCGTGTTCGCGCCGCTGGCCGAACGGCTCTCGCGGCATTTCCAGCTGCACATCGTCGACCTGCCCGGCCACGGCCACAGCCGCGACGACGACACCCCGCTGGCGCTGCCCTTCGTGGTCGGCGAGATCGCCGCGGCCACGCCGCCGGGAATCTGGCTCGGGTGGTCGCTGGGCGGGCTGTTCGCGCTGCACGGCGCCGCCACCCTGCCGCAGGTGCACGCACTGGCGATGATCGCCGCGACCCCGCGCTTCGTGCGCGCCGGCGACTGGCCGCACGCGGTCGAGCCGCAGGTGTTCGAGCAGTTCCGCCAGGACCTGGCCAGCGACTATCGCGGCACCCTGGAGCGCTTCCTGGCGCTGGACACGCTCGGCTCGGCGCATGCCCGCAGCGAGCTGCTTGCGCTGCGCGAGATGCTGGTCGCGCGCGGCGAGCCGTCGCCGCAGGCACTGCAGCAGGGCCTGCACCTGCTCGAGCGCAGCGACCTGCGCCGCGCATTGGCGGCACTGCGCAAGCCCAGCCTGTGGATCGCCGGCCAGCGCGACCGGCTGGTGCCGCCGGCCGGCATGCACGACGCCGCCGCGCTGACACCGGCGTCGCAGTCCGTCGCCCTGGCCGGCGCCGGCCATGCGCCGTTCCTCGGCCAGCCCGACGAGGTGACGCGGCTGCTGCGCGACTTCGCCGAAACCCTGCAACCCCAGCAGCACCCCTGACGGCACGGTAGGAGCGACTTCAGTCGCGATGGGGCCTTACCGGTAGAGCCCCATCGCGACTGAAGTCGCTCCTACAGTCCCGCCTGGTGATT
>NZ_JAJOZS010000002.1:0-334290 GCF_021168555.1 Stenotrophomonas sp. MMGLT7
CGGGCTGCGATGGGAGCAGGGAGTGCGGCGCCCCTGACTCCTACACGTGCTCAGGCACTGCGACTGAACGGGCTGCCGCACTCCGCTCTCGCCTCCAAATCTAACGGCTGGAAAGACACAAGCGACTGTAGGAGCGACTGTAGGAGCGACTGTAGGAGCGACTTCAGTCGCGATGGGGCTCTACCGGGAAAGCCCCATCGCGAAGTCGCTCCTACAGGCCATACCGCCGCAAACGCCGGCTCAGCGGCGCAGGTGGTCGGGCAGCGCCGCTTGCAGGGTCGCCGTCTCCCGCTGATCGAGCGCGGGAACCTGCAGATGGCGGCCATCGCCGCTGACGGCGGGCACCCGCGCCGGGCTGCGCAGCGCATCCGGCAGCCTGGCCAGTGCCGCCGGCACCTCGCCCACGCTGTCCGCGTTCTCGCGCAGCCAAAGGGCCGCGCCGGTCAGCCGCAACTGCGCGGCCACGTCCTGCGCCCGCGCCTGGTAAGTGCCATGGGCCGGTGCGGCAATCGACGACAGGATGCAGCCTATGGCATTGCTCGCGCATTCCAGGCGCAGCAGCGAAGTGGCCTGCAATGGCGGGACCACCCGGACGTCGGCGGCGATCGCCTGCCCGGCCGGCTCGCCGCAGGGCCATGCCATCAGCGGGGCATTGATCGCGCGGGTCCGCTCGGCGTCGTAGAAAAGGGCGGTCCAGAGATCGGGATCGGGATCCCTAGTCATCGTCTCCAGGCCTGCGCGGACCAGCCGGGCCTCACCGCGCATGGGTTCGCACAGGCGGATCTCGTCTACCTGCAGCGGCTGCAGGGCCGCGGCGCAGGACTGCGGCACAGCCTGCTGCCGCGGCAGTTCCGCCGCCATCCGGCCCAGCAGGCGCGCCCCGGAGGCGAGCTGGTATGCAGCGAACATGCTGACCAGCAGGTTGTCGCTCTGGGACAGCAGCGGCCGCCACCCGGCGATCTGTGAGCACACGCCGGTCATCGCCTCCTGGTGGCGGCCATCGACGAACGCCAGCGCCGCCCCGAACAAGGGCAGGCGCACGCCCTGCAATGCCGGGAAAGGCGTGCCGATGCCCATCGGGAACGGATTGCGGTAATGGCCGTATCCCGCGATCGCGGCTGCCCTGCCGGCCACCGCCGCCTCCGCGGCGAGCCATTGCGCAAAGGCGTCGCGATGCGCCCGCACCTGCGCCAGGCAGTCGTCCTTGCGCCAGTCGCAACTGGCCTGGGGCGGCGGGGCGGCGACGGACAGCCGCGGCCAGCGCGGGTCGGCCACCGGCTCGAAGGCGAAGGCATCGATGCCGGGCGGTTGCAGCGCGCGGTAGCGCGCCACGTCGGCGGCGACCAGCCCGTCCCACTCCGACTCCGGAACGTCGTGGTTCAGCAGGTACAGCGCGGCGAAGGCGTTGCGCCCCGGCGTCGGCTGCGGACGGTCGAGCACGGCCAGCGCCGCGCGGCGCTCGGCAGCGACCGGCCACAGCGCCGAAACGGCATACAGGCCGACCACGGCAAGCAGCAGGACCGTCGCTCCGACCAGGAACCCACGCACCACCCGCATATCCCTTCCCCCTGCCGGCATCCGATGCCGCGATCCCGCACAGATTAGCCGCAGCCGCATTGCCGGCCAACGGCTGTCCTACAATGCGCGCATGTCGCCCCCCGAATCCGCTGCCTCGCCCTCCCTCCCCCCCGCCCGTCCCTCGCTGCAACGCCTGTTCCTGACCGGCCTGCTGACGCTGCTGCCGCTGTGGCTGACCTGGGTGGTGGTCAAGTTCGTGTTCGTGCTGCTGTCGGGCATCAGCAGCCCGATCGTGGTGCCGCTGTCCGAGCGCATCGCCGCCTCGTTCCCGCACTACCTGGGCTGGATCAAGGCGCTGTGGGTGCAGAACACCATCGCCATGATCGCCACCCTGCTGGTGGTGCTGGCGGTGGGCATCATGAGCCGCAAGGTAATCGGCCAGCGCCTGCTGCGCTGGTTCGAGGCGATCATGCGCCGCATCCCGCTGGCCAACATCGTCTACGAGAGCGTGCGCAAGCTGCTGGACATCCTGCAGACCCAGCCGGGCAGCACCCAGCGCGTGGTGCTGATCGACTTCCCGCACCGGGACATGAAGTCGGTGGGGCTGGTGACCCGCGTCATCAAGGAACACGGCAGCGGCCGCGAGCTGGCCGCGGTGTACGTGCCGACCACGCCCAACCCGACCTCCGGCTACCTGGAGATCGTGCCGGTGGAGATGCTCACCCCCACCGACTGGACCGTGGACCAGGCAATGAGCTTCATCATCTCCGGCGGCGCGGTATCGCCCGAGACGGTGCCCTTCACCCGCGCCGGCGAGCGCACGGGCGAACACGAAACGGCGCCCCGTGGCGTCGACCGCTGAGGCCATGACCGCGGCCGCACGCACGCTCGACGACCGCGCGGTAAGGCTGTTCATCGCGCTGGCGGCGTTCTTCTGCGCCAACGCGGTGCTGGCCGAGTTCATCGGCGTCAAGATCTTCGCGCTGGAGGACACCCTCGGCATCGCGCCGCTGAACTGGAACCTGTTCGGCCAGACCGGCTCGCTCAGCTTCACCGCCGGCACCCTGCTGTGGCCGCTGGTGTTCGTGCTGACCGATACCATCAACGAGTTCTTCGGCCGCCGCGGGGTGCAGTTCATCTCCTGGCTGGCGGTGGCGCTGATCGGCTACGGCTTCGTGTTTGCCTACGCGGCGATCCACCTGGTGCCGGCCGGCTGGTGGGTGGATGCGGCGCAGGCACAGGGCGTGCCGGACTACCAGGCCGCGTTCGCGGCGGTGTTCGGCCAGGGCCTGTGGACCATCGGCGGCTCGCTGGTGGCGTTCCTGGTCGGCCAGCTGATCGACGTGGCCGTGTTCCACCGCATCCGCCTCGCCACCGGCGAGAAGCACGTATGGCTGCGCGCCACCGGCTCGACCGCGGTGTCGCAGCTGGTGGACAGCTTCGTGGTGATCTGGATCGCCTTCGTGCTCGGCCCGCAGCAGTGGCCGACCTCGTTGTTCATGGCGGTGAGCAGCGTCAACTACGTCTACAAGATGCTGTGCGCGATCGCGCTGATCCCGCTGCTGTACCTGATGCGGCGCGGCATCACCGCCTACCTGGGCCAGGCACGTGCACGGCAGCTGCGCGAGGAAGCCGCGGCCTAGCGGCAGGCGAAGACACGTCACCACGGCGAGGCTGGCAAAACGCCTCACGACGGCGAAGCCGGTCGAAGTCCGCCATGCAAGACTTGTGTTGTGACGAGGCGCCGACGGACAGTTGCTCGTGCGTATGCGGCGCGTAGCACAGCGAACGGGCGCCGGCCACCTGGCGCATCTCGACGAACGGCAGCGCGGCGTCGCGCCGGAACCGCTGCCGGCCATGTCCGGCGGGCGCGGCGGCGGCCAGGGGAGACGGGGAAGGCGGCATCGGCCAAGCCTACCGCGGCGCGCGGCCCAGGTTCTTCCCCGTTGCATGAATTGCATCGCCTGTCCATGGTCGCCATGGGTGGCCGCGGGCGGCCGGATCGGGCAAGCTCACCGGCTTGTTCGTTTCCGGAGTAACCGATGCCGTCCCATGCCTTGCGCCTGTTGCCGCTTGCCATTGCCGCCTTGCTGTCGCTGTCCGCGGCCCCGCCCGCCGAGGCCGCGAAGAAGCAGGCGCAGCGCCCGGCCGCCACGCAGGCGCGGGCGAAGGCCAGGCCCAGGCCGGCGGCGGCGCCGGTGAAGCAGGACAAGGCCGCCCAGCTCAACCGCCTGTACGACGCCTACTGGGAGGCCTCGCTCAGGCTCAACCCGCTGCAGGCCACCTTCCAGGGCGACGACCGCTACAACGACCAGTTGCCCAACTTCCTGTCGGCCGCGTTCCGCCAGCAGTCGCACGACTTCACCGTCGAGTGGCTGGGCAAGGTCCAGGCCATCGGTGCCGACGGCCTGAGCGGGCAGGACCTGCTCAGCTACGAGATCTTCGTGCGCGACGCCAACAGCGCGCTGCAGGCGGAGAAGTTCCCCAGCTGGATGATGCCGGTCAACCAGTTCTACAACATCGCCAGCATCGCGGTGATGCTGGGCTCGGGCACCGGCGCGCAGCCGTTCCGCACCGTGCAGGACTACGACAACTGGTCGCGGCGCTCGCTCGGCATCCCGCCGCTGTTCGACCAGGCCATCGCCAACATGCGCCAAGGCATGGCCGCCGGCGTGGTGCAGCCGCGCGTGCTGATGGAGAAGGTGCTGCCGCAGCTGGACGCGATCATCAAGCCGAACGCCGAAGAGACACTGTTCTGGACACCGATCCGCAACATGCCGGCCGACTTCTCCGCCGAGGACAAGGCGCGCATCAGCGCCGAGTACAAGCGCATGATCGAGTACCGGATCATGCCGGCCTATCGCGCCCTGCGCGGCTTCATCGCCACTCAGTACCTGCCGGCCACGCGCAACAGCGACGGCATGGCCGCCCTGCCCGACGGTGCGGCCTGGTACGCCTACAACGTCCGCCAGAGCACCACCTCGGACATGACCCCGGCGCAGATCCACCAGATCGGCCTGGACGAGGTGGCGCGCATCCACGGCCAGATCGAGCAGGTCATGCAGCAGGTGAAGTTCCGCGGTTCGATGCAGAAGTTCTTCAAGTTCATGCAGACCGACAAGCGCTTCACCTTCGCCAACGAGGAGGCGCTGCTGGCGCGCTACCGCGGACTGGAGTCGAAGGTGAACGCCAGCGTGCCGCGGCTGTTCTCGCTGGTGCCCAAGGCGCCGTTCGAGATCCGCCCGGTCGAGCCGTACCGTGCGCAGTCGGCCGCCGGCGGCTCGTACATGCGCCCCAGCGGGGACGGCTCGCGCCCGGGCATCTTCTACGTCAACACCTACGACCTGCCCAGCCGCAAGACCTGGGACGCGGAGGACCTGTACCTGCACGAGGCCATTCCCGGCCACCACTTCCAGCTCGGCCTGCAGCAGGAGCTGGAGGGGCTGCCCAAGTTCCGCCGCTTCGGCGGCGAGACCGCGTTCATCGAGGGCTGGGGGCTGTATGCCGAGTCGCTGGGCAAGGAACTGGGACTGTACGAGGACCCGTACAGCTACTTCGGCTACCTGCAGAACGAGCTGTGGCGCGCGATCCGGCTGGTGGTGGACACCGGGCTGCACAGCAAGGGCTGGACCCGCCAGCAGGTGATCGACTACATGCTGCACAACTCCGCCTCCAGCCAGACCGACGCGGTGGCCGAGGCCGAGCGCTACATGGCCATTCCCGGCCAGGCGCTGGCCTACAAGGTCGGCGAGCTGAAGATCATGCAGCTGCGGCAGCAGGCCCAGGCCGAACTGGGCGCCGCATTCGACATCCGCGAATTCCATGCCGAGGTTCTCAAGGACGGCTCGGTACCGCTGGACATCCTGCAGGAGAAGATCGAACGCTGGATCGCCGCGAAGAAGGGCTGATCCGGCCCCCCCGGCAGGCAGCGGCCAGGCCTGCCGTCCCCCCGGGAAGCCGATCGCTTCCAGAGCCAGGCCGCCGCCGTCGCGGCCGATGCCTGGCTGGCACGTCGATCACTCCCGGGATAGCCGGCCTGCTCGGCGAAGCCTGATGCAGAGGTGGCAAGGTCCGCCGGGCATCGATTGCGCCGGCGCATGGCGGCATGGCGGCATGGCGATCGACATGATGACTTCCGGGGGATATCCCCACCCCCATTCATCTGCAAGGATCGATCCATCGTCACCAGGGGATGCAGGGCCATGCTGGAGATACGCGGGCTTTCCAAGACCTACGCCAACGGCGTGAAGGCACTCGACGGCGTCAGCCTGGACATCCCCCGCGGCATGTTCGGTCTGCTCGGCCCCAATGGCGCCGGCAAGTCGTCGCTGATGCGGACGCTGGCGACGCTGCAACAGGCCGACTCGGGCAGCGCCACGTTGAGCGCCGCCGATGGCGCGCGCATCGACGTGCTGCGTGACAAGGACGCGGTGCGCCGCCAGCTCGGCTACCTGCCGCAGGATTTCGGCGTCTACCCGAAGGTCAGCGCCGCCGACCTGCTGGAGCACTTCGCCATCCTCAAGGGGCTGACCCACAAGGCACAGCGGCGCGAGGTGGTCGATGGCCTGCTGCAACAGGTCAACCTGTGGGATGCGCGCAAGCGCCGGCTGGGCACCTATTCCGGCGGCATGCGCCAGCGCTTCGGCATCGCCCAGGCGCTGCTCGGCGACCCGAAGCTGGTGATCGTGGACGAGCCCACCGCCGGCCTGGACCCGGAGGAGCGCAATCGCTTCCTCAACCTGCTGGCCGAGATCGGCGAGAACGTGGCGGTGATCCTGTCCACCCACATCGTCGAGGACGTGACCGACCTGTGCCCGGCGATGGCGATCATGAACAAGGGCCAGGTACTGCTGACCGGCAGGCCAGGCGATGCCATCGCCGCGCTCGGCCAGCAGATCTGGCGCAAACAGGTGAGCAAGGCCGCGCTGCCTGGCTACGAGCAGCGCTTCACCGTGCTGTCCACGCGGCTGGTGGCCGGCGCCCCGGTCATCCACGTGTTTGCCGCCGAGCGGCCGGAAGAAGGCTTCGAGCAGGTCGTCCCGGACCTGGAGGACGTGTACTTCCAGCGCCTGCGCCAGCAGGCGCGGGCCGCCTGACGGAGCGCACGGATGATCCTCGAGTTCCTGCGCTTCGAGCTGCGTGAACAATTGCGCTCGCCGCTGTTCTGGCTGCTGGCGCTGCTGTTCGCGCTGCTCGGCTTCGGCGCCGCCGCCAGCGACTCGGTGCAGTTGGGCGGCAGCATCGGCAACGTCCACCGCAACGCGCCGAGCGTGGTCATCACCTTCATGGCGATGTTCACCCTGCTCGGACTGCTGGTGACCACGCTGTTCGTCAGCACTGCGCTGCTGCGCGACTTCGAGCTGGGCACCGACGCGCTGGTGTTCTCAAGCCCGGTGCGGCGGCGCGACTACCTGCTCGGCCGCATCGGCGCCGCGCTGCTGGCCTGCCTGGTGATGTACCTGGTGATCGCCGCCGGCATCTTCGTCGCCCAGTTCATGCCATGGATCGATGCGGCGCGGCTGGGTCCGGCGACGCTGCGGCCGTACCTGTGGTCGTTCGCGGTGATGGTGGTGCCGAACCTGCTGTTCACCACCGCGCTGCTTTCGCTGCTGGCGGTGACCTCGCGCAGCATCCTGTGGGTCTACATCGGCGTGATCGTGTTCTTCGTGCTGTATGGCGTGAGCGCGGCGATGCTCAGGGACATCGACAACATCTGGCTGGCGACGCTGCTCGAACCGATGGGTGGACGCGCGCTGGCACGCACGATCCGCTACTGGTCCGCCGAGGAACGCAACACCGGCATCCCCGCCATCGGCGGCTACATCCTGGCCAACCGCGCGCTGTGGCTGGCGATGACGGCCATCCTGTTCGCCGCCACCTTCGCCCTGTTCCGCACCGAGCGCAGCGGCAGCGGCCGGCGCTTCTGGCAGCGGCGCAAGCCGAGCGCCGGCATCGACGCCGTAGCGCCCACCTCGGCCGAGCGGCCGGCAGCCATGCCCGCGGTCGCTCCGCGCTTCACCGCCGCCACCGCATGGCGGCAGTTGCTGCACCAGGTCCGCTTCGACACCGCCGGGGTGTTCCGCAGCCTGCCGTTCCTGGTGCTGCTGTTGCTGGGCATCGCCAACTTCGTTCCCTCGGCGCTGTTCCGGCAGAGCCTGTACGGCACCAGCATCTGGCCGGTGACCTCGCAGATGCTCGCCGCGCTGCAGGGCAGCTACAGCTTCCTGCTGATCATCATCGTGCTGTTCTATGCCGGCGAGCTGGTGTGGAAGGAGCGTGGCGCGAGGATCGACGGCATCACCGATGCCACACCGGTGCCGAACTGGGTGCCGCTGCTGGGCAAGTTCCTGGCCCTGGTGCTGGTGATCGCCAGCTTCCAGCTGGCCGGCGCACTGGCCTCGGTGGCGATCCAGTTGTCCAAGGGCTACACCCGCCTGGAGCCGCTGCTGTACCTGCAGACGCTGGCACTGGACTCGGTCGTCTACATCCTGATGGGCGGCATGGCACTGGTGCTGCAGGTGCTGAGCAACAACAAGTTCGTCGGCTACGCGCTGCTGGTGCTGGTACTGATCGGGCAATCGGTGCTGGGCCTGCTCGACTACACCCACAACCTGTACAACTTCGGCAGCTGGCCGATCGCGCCCTATTCGGACATGAACGGCTACGGCCATTTCCTGGCCGGGCAGCTGTGGTTCCAGGGTTACTGGGGAATGTTCCTGCTGGCACTGCTGTTGTTGTCGGCGGCATTCTGGGGGCGCGGCGTGGACAGCGGCTGGCGCCAGCGGCTGCGCCTGGCCGGCCAGCGCCTGCACGGGCGCCTGGGCGTCGCGCTGGCGGCGGCGGTGGTGGCGTTCGCCGCGACCGGCGGCTGGCTGTTCTGGAACACCAACATTCGCAACGACTTTCGCTCGCCGGAGCAGCAGCTGGACCTGCAGGCGCGCTACGAGCGCGAGTACCGCAAGTACAAGGGCCTGCCGCAGCCGCGCATCCTGGCCGTGTCGGTCGACATCGACTTGCACCCGGAAACCCGGACCCTGCGCGTGGACGGCCACTACCGGGTGCGCAATCCCCATCCGTCGCCGATCGCCGACGTGCACGTGCTTATGGAGGACGACAAGGCGCTGGCCGCGATCGAGCTGGGCGGCGCGAAGCTGGTGCACCACGATGCGCCGCTGGGCGTACGCATCTATCGCCTGGAGCGGCCGTTGCAACCGGGCGAGGAGCGCGAGTTCGGCTTCCGCCTGGACTACCGTCCCACCGGCATCACCAACACCGTGGCGCAGACGCGGATCGTGGGGAACGGCAGCTTCTTCAACAACCGCATGTTCCCCTCGTTCGGCTATGACGAGCGCCTGCAGATCGACAACCGCAACGACCGCCGCAAGCGCGGGCTGGGCGAACCCAGCCGCATGCCGAAACTCGAAGACCAGGCCGCACGCGCCAATACCTACATCGGCGACGACGCGGACTGGATCGACTTCGAGACCACCATCTGCACCGCGCCCGACCAGATCGCACTGGCGCCTGGCTACCTGCAGCGCGAGTTCGAGCGTGACGGCCGACGCTGCTTCGCCTACGCGATGGACCGGCCGATGCTGGACTTCTACGCCTACCTGTCGGCGCGCTGGGAGGTGAAGAAGGCCCGCTACAAGGACATCCCGATCGAGGTCTACTACGACCCCAAGCATCCGTACAACGTCGATCGCATGATCGCCTCGGTGCAGAAGTCGCTGGCCTACTACGAGGCCAACTTCACCCCGTACCAGCACCGGCAGGTGCGGATCATCGAGTTCCCCGGCTACCAGTCGTTCGCCCAGAGCTTCGCCAACACCATCCCCTACTCCGAGTCGGTCGGCTTCATCGCCGACCTGCGCGACAAGGACGACGTGGACTACGTGTTCTACGTGACCGCGCACGAGGTCGCGCACCAGTGGTGGGCGCACCAGGTGATCGGCGCCAACGTGCAGGGCGCGACCATGCTGTCCGAATCGCTGGCGCAGTACTCGGCGCTGATGGTGATGGAACACGAATACGGCCGCGCGCAGATGCGCCAGTTCCTGAAGACCGAGCTGGACCGCTACCTGGGCGGGCGCGGCGGCGAGCAGATCGAGGAGCTGCCGCTGTACCGGGTGGAAAACCAGCAGTACATCCACTACCAGAAGGGCTCGCTGGTGTTCTACCGGCTGCGCGAGGAGATCGGCGAAGCCGCGCTGAACCGGGCGCTGCAGAAGTTCCTGCGCGACAAGGCCTACCAGCACCCGCCGTACACCACCTCGGCCGAGCTGCTGGACTACATCCGCGCCGAGGCGCGGCCGGACCAGCAGGCGCTGATCACCGACCTGTTCGAGAAGATCGCCTTCTACGACAACCGCGTGCTGGCGGCCACCGCGACCCGCCGCGGCGATGGCAAGTACGACGTCGTGCTGGACTTGCACGCGGCCAAGCGCTACGCCGACGGCCAGGGCAAGGAGAGCGCCGGGAAGATGGACGACTGGATCGAGGTGGGCGTGTTCGCGCCCGGCCCCACGGGCAAGGAGCGCGACGAGAAGGTGCTGTACCTGCGGCGCCACCACATCACCGGCGAGGCCCCGCGCATCGTCGTGACGGTGGACCAGGCGCCCTACGAAGCAGGCTTCGATCCCTACAACAAGCTGATCGACCGGGTCTCCGGCGACAACCGCAAACGGGTGACGCTGCAATAGCCGCCAGCCGCGGCCGGGGCCGATTCCATACCCCTGCGAATGGGTATACAGTCCGGAGCACCCGGCCCCCGGGCCGGTCACCTCGAATCCCTGGGAGGGGAACATGCGCAAATCATTCAACGCCCTGCTGCTGGCCCTGCCGCTGGCGCTGGCCTCGCTGGCCGCGCAGGCCGCCGATTCCTCGCCGGTCGGCCGCTGGCAGACCATCGACGACACCACCGGCAAGCCCAAGTCCATCGTCCAGATCGAGCAGGCCGCCAACGGCACCCTGACCGGCAAGGTGGTGGAGATCCTGCAGTCGGACAAGGGCCCGGACCCGCTGTGCGACAAGTGCGAAGGCGCCAACAAGGGCAAGCCGATCAAGGGCATGACCATCCTCTGGGGCCTGAAGCAGGACGGCAGGCAGTGGAGCGGCGGCAGCATCCTCGACCCGGCCAAGGGCAAGACCTACAAGGCCAAGGTCACCGTGATCGACGGCGGCCGCAAGCTGGAGATGCGCGGCTACCTGGGCATCGAGGCGCTGGGCCGCACCCAGACCTGGGTGCGCGAGTAGCGCGCAGCCCCGAAGGCGACAACGACGGGCTCCCCTTCTCCCGCTTGCGGGGGAAGGTGCCCGAAGGGCGGATGGGGGCTGCCTGGAGCATGGGAAAGGCGGAACGGAAGCCCCCTCATCCGGCGCTGCGCGCCACCTTCCCCCGCAAGCGGGAGAAGGGAAATGCGGTTCGACGCCGGGGCCGCCAGGCTACGCCGCGGAGCGCGTGCGATAATCGCCGGTCCCCTGCAAAGCTGCTTCCGCCATGTCCCGCACCGCGCTCGTCACCACCGCCCTGCCCTACGCCAACGGCCCGCTGCACCTGGGCCACCTGGTCGGCTACATCCAGGCCGACATCTGGGTGCGGGCGCGGCGCCTGCGCGGCGACAGGACCTGGTTCGTCTGCGCCGACGACACCCACGGCACCCCGATCATGCTGGCCGCCGAGAAGGCCGGGGTGACGCCGGAAGACTTCATCGCCAACGTCAAGGCCGCCCACGAGCGCGACTTCGCCGCCTTCGGCGTGGCCTTCGACAACTACGACTCGACCAACTCGCCGACCAACCGCGAGCTGACCTGCGCGTTCTACGAGAAGCTGGCCGCGGCCGGGCACATCAGCCGGCGCTCGGTCGCGCAGTTCTACGACCCGGCCAAGGGCATGTTCCTGCCGGACCGCTACATCAAGGGCATCTGCCCCAACTGCGGCGCGCCCGACCAGTACGGCGACAACTGCGAGGTCTGCGGCGCCACCTACGCGCCGACCGACCTGGAGCAGCCGCGCTCGGTGATCTCCGGCGCCACGCCGGAGATCCGCGACTCGGAGCACTTCTTCTTCGAGGTCGGCCACTTCGAAGGTTTCCTGCGCCAGTGGCTGGCCGGCGACGTGGCCCTGCCCGGCGTGAAGGCCAAGCTGATGGAATGGCTGGACGCCGACGGCGGCCTGCGCGCCTGGGACATCTCGCGCGACGCGCCCTACTTCGGCTTCGAGATCCCCGGCCAGCCCGGCAAGTACTTCTACGTCTGGCTGGACGCGCCGATCGGCTACCTGTCCAGCTTCAAGAACCTGTGCGCGCAGACCGGAGAGGACTTCGACAGCTACCTGGTCCCGGATTCGCAGGCCGAGCTGCACCACTTCATCGGCAAGGACATCGTCAACTTCCACGGCCTGTTCTGGCCGGCCGTGCTGCACGGCACCGGCCACCGCGCACCGACCGCGCTGCACGTCAACGGCTACCTGACCGTGGACGGGGCCAAGATGTCCAAGTCGCGCGGAACCTTCGTGATGGCGCGCACCTACCTGGACGTGGGCCTGGAGCCGGAAGCGCTGCGCTACTACTTCGCCGCCAAGTCCTCCGGCGGCGTCGACGACCTGGACCTGAACCTGGGCGACTTCATCGCCCGCGTCAACGCCGACCTGGTGGGCAAGTTCGTCAACCTGGCCAGCCGCTGCGCCGGCTTCATCGGCAAGCGCTTCGACGGCGAGCTGGCCGCCGAGCTGCCGGACAAGGCCATGTACGAGCGTTTCGCCGCCGCGCTGGCGCCGATCCGCGAGGCCTACGAGCGCAACGACCCGGCCAGCGCGATCCGCCAGACCATGGCGCTGGCCGACGAGGCCAACAAGTACATTGACGAGCACAAGCCGTGGGTGATCGCCAAGCAGGAAGGCGCCGATGCGCAGCTGCAGGCTGTGTGCACCCAGGGCCTGAACCTGTTCCGCGTGCTCGCCGCCGCGCTCAAGCCTGTGATCCCGCGCACCAGCGCCGAAGCCGAGGCCTTCCTGTCCGCGCCGGTGGACGGCTGGCAGGCGCTGGCGCGGCCGCTGACCGCGCACGTGATCCAGCCCTACACCGCCCTGTTCACCCGTATCGACCCCAAACTGATCGACGCCATGACCGACGCTTCCAAGGACACCCTCGCCGCCGCCCCTGCCGCAGAAAAGACTGCGCAGGCCAAGCCCGAGCCTAAGGCTTCCGCCAATCCCCAATCCCCCACTCCCGATCCCGGCTTCATCGGCATCGACGACTTCGCCAAGCTCGACCTGCGCATCGGCAAGGTGCTGGCGTGCGAGTTCGTCGAGGGCTCGGACAAGCTGCTGCGCTTCGAGCTGGACGCCGGCGAGTTGGGCAAGCGCCAGATCTTCTCCGGCATCCGCGCCAGCTACGGCGAGCCGGAGAAGCTGGTCGGCCGCAACGTGGTGTTCATCGCCAACCTGGCCCCGCGCAAGATGCGCTTCGGCATCAGCGAAGGCATGATCCTGTCGGCCGGCTTCGATGCCGGCGCGCTGGCGCTGCTGGATGCCGATGCGAGCGCGCAACCCGGCATGCCGGTGCGTTGACGGCCGGGATAGGGGATTCGGGATTGGAAAGGAGGCCGGGCATGCGCCTTGGCCGGGTGCCCGAGAGCGAATCCGGTATCGCGACACTTTGCCAATCCCCAATCCCGGCACTCCCATGCAACTGGCCCTGTTCGACTTCGACAACACGCTGACCACCTGCGACACCTACTCGCGATTCCTGCGCCAGGTCGCCACGCCGGCGCAGTTGGCACGGGCGCGGTGGACGGTGGGTCCGTGGCTGCTCGGCTACCGCGCCGGCGTGCTGTCGGCCAGGGCGATCCGGGCACGGGTGACGCGGGTGGTTTTCGGTGGGCGCGCGGTCGAGCAGATCGCCGCGCAGGCCCGCGACTACGCCGAGCAGGTGCTGCCGGGCCTGCTGGATCCGAAGATGATGCAGCGTCTGCAATGGCACCGGGCACAGGGGCACGAGGTGGCGCTGGTCTCGGCCTCGATCGACCTGTACCTGCAACCGTGGTGCGCCCGGCAAGGGCTGGGGCTGATCTGCAACCGGCTCGAGCACCGAGACGGTACCTTCAGTGGCCGCTATGCCGCGATCGACTGCGGGCCGCACAAGGCACGCCTGGTACGCGAACGCTACGACCTGGGACGCTACGAGCGCGTCCATGCCTACGGCGACAGCAGCGAGGACCGGCCGATGCTGGCGCTGGCGCACGAGCGCTGGTACCGCGGCAGGCGCGTGGCCTGAGCCCCCCCCAAGGGCGCCACTCGGCGATAATGCGCGCTGCCGGGCTCCTCCGGCCCGCACGCCGATTCCGCAGGCGCGCTGTAGGAGCGACTTCAGTCGCGAGGGCCCTACCGGTAAAGCTCCATCGCGACTGAAGTCGCTCCTACAGGACGCGGTTGCCACACGATCCGCAGGCCGGGGCGATGACCGCGGTTTCCGCCTCCCCAACCGCGCAGCCGACGCCACGCATGCCCGACAACGACCCCACCGACCTGATCGAACGCCTGGACCGGCTGCTGCCGCAGACCCAATGCGGCCAGTGCGGCTTCGATGGCTGCCGCCCGTACGCCGAGGCGATGGCACGCGGCGAGGCCGGGGTGGACCATTGCCCGCCCGGCGGCGATGCCGGCGCACGCGCGCTGGCGCACGTGCTGGGGGTGCCGCCGCGACCCTACGACCGCAGCCGCGGCGCGCACAAGCCGCCGCAGGTCGCGTGGATCGTCGAGGCCGACTGCATCGGCTGCACCAAGTGCATCCAGGCCTGTCCGGTCGATGCCATCGTCGGCGGCGCCAAGTACATGCATACGGTCATCGCGCCGCTGTGCACTGGCTGCGAACTGTGCGTGCCGGCGTGCCCGGTGGATTGCATCGAGATCCGCCCGGCATCGTAGGCCGGCCCCGTGCGGCCGACGCGCGCTGCGGCAGAATTCATGCGCGTCGGAGTCGGAGGGGCCGCGAGCTACCGCGGGCCCGCCGCGCGAGATCGGATGGCGTAGGTGCGGCGGACTCTAGTCCGCCGGTCCGGCTGGCTCACACGGGACGGATCCACGGCCCGCCGCGCGGGATCGTGCCCCCGCGGACGAGGCGTGCGATGGCCAGGTTCGCGAGACGCCGCGGCACGCCTGCGCCCGGGTATGGACCGGTTGCCCGGCCCATCGCATCAGACCGCCGCGGTGACGACGATCTCGATCTTCCATTCGGGATTGGCGAGCATCGCCTGGATGGTGGCGCGCGCCGGGGTGTGCATCGGCGAGACCCACTTCTCCCAGATCTCGTTCATGGTCTGGAAATCGCCCATGTCGGCCAGGTAGATCTCCGCACGCAGGATCTTGCTCTTGTCGGTGGCGGCCAGCGCCAGCAGCCGGTCGATCTCGTGCAGCACCTGCTCGGTCTGGCCGGCGATGTCGGCACTTGCGTCCTCGGCCACCTGGCCGGAGAGATAGGCCACGCCGTGGTGGACGGTCATTTCCGACATGCGGGGGCCGGTTTCGTAGCGATCCATGGTCATGTTTTCCAGATTGAAATCGCTGCGATTGTCGCCTGAATCGGCCGCCGCTGCAGCCGCCGGCGGCAATGCGCGCCGCCTCCACGCCGACGCCATCGCGCCCGGGCTATGATGCGCGCCGCCGGGATGGCCCGGCATGCCGGTTTCCCCGGCCCGTCGCCACCGCCGGATGCAATGGCCGATCCACGTGCACGCCTGCACGGCCGTCCCCAGGCCTCCGGCCTATCCTTGCCCATGACCGACACCGTCGCTTCCAATCCCCCACCCGCCCCGGCCTGGCGCCGCGCCCTGCCCATCCTGATCAGCCTGGCGATCCTGGCGCTGGCGCTGCGGGCGCTGTCGAATGAATTCAGCGAACACGGCTACCGGCAGATCCACCACGCCTTCCAGCTGATCTCCGCCGGCCAGGTCGCGCTGGCGCTGCTGCTGGGGCTGTGCAGCTATGCCTGCCTGATCGGCTTCGACGCCATCGGACTCAGGCGCAGCGGCAAGCAGGTGCATCCGGCGCGGGTGGGCATCACCGCGTTCCTGGCGCACGCGGCCGGCCAGACCCTGGGCTTTGCCGCGCTCACCGGCGGCGCGGTGCGGCTGCGCGGCTACGGCAGCGCCGGCCTGAGCCTGGCCGAGATCGGCCAGGTGGTGTTGATGAGCACGCTGGGCTTCGTCTTCGGCGCGTGGGTGCTGCTCGGCCTGGCCCTGGTCTTCGAGCCGGATGCCGCCGCGCGGGTGCTGCCGATCGGCGTGGACGCCGTGCGTGCGGCCGGCGTCGCGGCGATCGCCGGCTATGCGCTGATGCTGGTGCTGGTCGGCGGCAAGGGGCGCAGCGTCGGCATCGGCCGGCATGCGCTGTGGCTGCCGGACTGGCGCACCGTGCTCGGCGTGACCGCATTGAGCGTGGTCGAACTGGGGCTGGCCAGCGCGGCGTTCTACGTGCTGCTGCCGCCGCTCGCGGGCACCGGCTACGTCGGCTTCGTCGGCCTGTGGCTGGTGGCGGTGCTGGCCGGCCTGGTGTCCACCGTGCCGGCGGGACTGGGCGTGTTCGAGTGGAGCATGCTCAAGCTGCTGCCGGGCATCGCGCCGGCGGCGCTGCTGGCGGCCGCGCTGGTGTACCGGGTCACCTACTACCTGGTGCCGCTGCTGATCTCCACCGTGCTGGCCGCCGCCGGCGGCCTGCGGCGGCCGGTGCGTGCCGGCGCGGCGACCTTGCATGCGACCTGGTCGGCGCTGCGTCCCTGGCTGCCGCAGATCATCGCGCTGGCGGTGTTCGCGGTGGGGGCGGCGCTGGTGATCGACGGCACCCTGCCCACCCCGCGCCGGCGGCAGACGGTGGCGCCGCTGCCGCTGATCGAGACCTCGCACCTGCTGGTCAGCCTGGGTGGGGTGCTGCTGCTGTTGATCGGCCAGGGCCTGCAGCGGCGCAGCAGCTCGGCCTGGGTGATCGCAATGGTGTGCTGCATCGCGCTGGCGCCGTTGTCGCTGCTGCGCGGCAGCCACTACTCGGTGGCGCTGTGCACGCTGCTGATGGCCGCGGCGCTGTGGCTCTCGCGCCACGAGTTCTACCGCGAGAGCGCCCTGCTCGACGAGGCCTGGTCGTGGCGCTGGCTGGGCAACCTGGGGCTGGTGCTGGTGGCCACGGTATGGCTGCTGTTCTTCGTCTACAGCCATGTCGAGTACAGCAACGAGCTTTGGTGGGAGTTCGCCTCCTCGGCCAATGCGCCGCGGGCGCTGCGGGCGCTGCTGATCGTCGCCGTGGCGGTGGTCGTGTTCGGGCTGGCACGGCTGCTGCGCAGCACCCGCCGGCCGCTGCCGCCGGCCAGCGAGGCCGAGCTGGACACGCTGGCGCCGGTACTGGCCGCGGCCACCGATTCGCAGGCCTGCCTGGCATTCACCGGCGACAAGGCGCTGCTGCGCGACGAAGCCAACACCGGCTTCGTGATGATGCAGCGCCACGGCGGCTCGCTCATCGCCATGGGCGACCCGGTGGGTCCCCCGGACACCGCGCGCCAGCTGATCTGGCGCTTCCGCGAGGAAGCCGACCGGCTCGGGCTGCGGCCGGTGTTCTACCAGGTCGGCGAGGCCTACTGGCAGACCTACCTCGACCTGGGGCTGAGCCTGGTCAAGCTGGGCGAGGAGGCGATGGTGTCGCTGCAGGATTTCAGCCTGGAAGGCAGCGCGCGCGCCGACCTGCGCCAGGCCTTCAACAAGGGCAAGCGCAGCGGCCTGGAGTTCCGCATCCTGGAGCCGGCGCAGGTGGAAGCGGCAATGCCGGCGCTGACGCAGATCTCGCGGCAGTGGCTGGACGAGAAGGCCGGCGAGGAAAAGGGATTCTCGCTGGGCAGCTTCGACCCGGTGTACCTGCGCCGCTTCCCGATCGCGGTGGTCGAGCACGAGGGCCGCATCGTCGCCTTCGCCAACCTGTGGACCGCGCCGGCCGGCCACGAACTGTCGGTGGACCTGATGCGCCACGCCGACGACGCGCCCAAGGGCACCATGGACTACCTGTTCGTGGCGATGTTCCTGTGGGGGCGCGAACAGGGCTATACCCGCTTCTCGCTGGGCATGGCGCCGCTGTCCGGCCTGGCCCAGCACCGCCTGGCCGGGCGCTGGAACCGCTTCGCCAACCTGGTGGCGCGCCATGGCGAACGCTTCTACGGGTTCAGCGGCCTGCGCCGCTTCAAGGCCAAGTTCGCGCCGAACTGGCGTGCGCGCTACCTCGCCGCCCCCGGCGGCATGCACCTGCCGGCGGCGCTGCTGGACGTCACCCGGCTGATCTCGCTGGAGCCGCGCCGTCGCGAGCCGGGCTAGCAGCGCGGGCGGCGGGCCGAGGCCCGCCCGATGAGGGCCGATGCGATCCGCGTCGGCGGGCACAGGGCGGACCCAGAGCAGCCGTGCGATCGTGCGGCGCCGGATGCACGGCGCCCACGAGCACGGGGAAACGGATTCCCTCGGCCGCTCGCCCCCGTCAGTCCGCGTCAACTATCGGGAAGCACACGTCCGTCACCCAGTTCGCGGGGTCGGGGTCCTGCGCCGGGCTCACCCGGTAGATGTTGAACATCGGCCCGGTGGTCAGGCCGTTCTCGGCGATATAGGTGCCGATCGCGGCGGTCGCCTGGCCCATCCGCTCGTATCCCCCGGCAAGGGTGGCGGTCACCACCCGCTGCTGCGCAAGCGAGCGGCACTGCAGCGGCGCGGCCGCGGCGAAGGGAGCGGCGACCTGCAGCCACACCTCGACGTCCACGTCCGCTTCCCGGTACTCCTCGTCGTGGAAGGTGGCGCCGGCCATGCCGGCGGCGGCCGGCTCGGCACCGGACCGGGCGACGAGCGGCATCAGGCGCTGCCACAGCTCGCCCTCGCTGGCGTAGGTGGCGACCGTGTGGCGCAGCGCGGCGACGGTCATGGCGGGCAGGAGGGTCTGGCGGACATCGAAGTGCATGGCGATTTCCCTCATGGAATGGATCAGGCGTTCCAGCGCGGACTGGCGCAGCTGCAGCTGCCGCGACTGCGCATCGAGCCGCTCGCGCTGCAGGTCCAGCAGCGCGGACAGCCGCGGCGGGTCGTCCATCGCCGCCAGCGCGGCGGCAATGCGGGTGACGACGAACCCGGCGTCGCGCAGCTGCCGGATCCGCTCGGCCTCGTGCAACTGTCCGGTGCGGTAGTACCTGTAGCCGGTAAACGGATCGACGTGCGCCGGGACCAGCAGGCCATGCTGCTGGTAGTGCCGCAGCATCCGCACGCTCAGCTGCGACAGTTTGGAGAACAGGCCGATCTGCAACAGCTTTCCCGGGTCCATCTGCACGTCCGTCCGATCTTGCGTGCCCCGATTCAAGCCCATGACACGGTGTCAGAGTCAACGCAAGGCGCCCACGACGGCAATGGACGCATCGTCGCGCCCCGGTACCGGCTCACCTGCGCGCGATCGCGGCCGGGGTCAGCGCCCGCCGGCCTGCAGCCGTTCCAGGATGCTCCGCGCGAGCGTGCCGTAGTCGCCCTTGAAATGGTGGTCGCCGGGCAGTGCCAGCACCTGCGCCTGGCCCGGCGGCAGCTTCGGGCACAGCGCATCGTCGTCGTCCTCGCCGTAGATGCACAGCGTGGTCGCCGCCGGCAGCCGCGCCATCTCCGGCGCCACCGGCAGGCCCTCGCCGTCGTCGCCGAGCCAGTTGCTGACGTGGAATTCATAGTCGGCGGTGGCGGCCGGCGACAGCAGCGCGGTCATCGCCAGTTGCCGCCGTGTTGCCGCCGGCAGCTGGTTGATCGCCGCCGGCAACACGTCGGCACCTTGCGAGAAACCGATCAGCACCACCCGGCTGCGCTTCCAGCGGCTGCCGTAGTAGCGCGCGATGCGGTCCAGGTCCTGCGCG
Source organism: Stenotrophomonas sp. MMGLT7 (assembly GCF_021168555.1). Lineage (GTDB taxonomy): Bacteria > Pseudomonadota > Gammaproteobacteria > Xanthomonadales > Xanthomonadaceae > MMGLT7. The sequence goes on from NZ_JAJOZS010000002.1 coordinate 19,416, forward strand.
AACGAGGCCGGCGTGCGCTCGGTCCAGAAGTAGCGCAGCGAATCCAGCCCGACCACCGGGATGCCCGCCTGCGCCAGGGCACCGGCGACGTTCTTGTCCAGCCCGGCCCAGCCGCCGTCGCCGGAGACGAAGATGGCGAAGGTGTCCGGGTTGTCGCCGGGCGCCGCCGCGGTCTCCACCAGCGGCAGGTCGTCCAGGGCGGCCGGAGGCGGCGGCAGGCTCACGCCCTTCTGTTCGCCCAGCGAGCGTGCCGCGGCCACCAGCGCCGGCACCAGGCTGCCGTGCGCGCCGCGCTTGAGGGTGCGCGCCTGCGGCACCTTGGCGATGAATCCGGCCTGTTCCGCCACGCCACAGGCCGGTCCGGCCGGAGCGGTGGCCGCCAGCCACGGCAGCGGCAGCGATGCCGGCTGCAGCGCGCCGCCGGCGCTCGCCACGCCCTTGCCGCAGATCATGCCGCCCGGTGCCGCGGACGGGCACAGCCCTTCGGTCAGCAAGCCGGCGAACACATGGTCCGGCGCCTGCGCCGCCACCGCGTAGGCCAGCGCGGCGCCGTCGCCGTCGCCGGCCAGCAGCGGCAGCCGGTAGGTGGGCACATGCTGGAACGCCTGCAGGTAGCGGGAGAAGTTCTCCACGTCGCCGGCGGAGAACGCGCAGGCGCCGCCGTCCCTGGCCAGCACCTGCCGCAGGCGGGCGCTGTCGACCAGCGCGACCATCGCGCCATCGGCACGCAGCGCCTCGATCTGCGCCCGGCGTTCGCTGGCGCGCGCGGCATCGCCGGCGAACCAGATCACCACGCGTCCCGGCCCGGCTTCGGGCATGAGCACCCGCACGCGCTCGAAGCGCCCGTGGCTGACCTCCGTCACCGCGCCCGCGGCCGCCGCCGCGCCGCCGGCGGCCAGCGCCAGTACCATCGCCGCCGCCAACCGCATCCTCCACCGCACTCGCATCATGTGAATCCGCGCCGAAAACAGCGCACAAAGATAATCCGGATCACCGCCGGCGCCCAGCGTTGCCGGGCCGGTGAGGCGATGGCCGGGCGGACCTGGCAACCGCTACGTGGATTGGCCCGTCGCATACCCCGGATGGCGCAGCTTCCACGCCGCCAGTTGCGTGCGGTAGCGCGCCAGTTCCTCGGCATACAGGTCCAGTACGCACAGCGGACAGCCGCTGCCGCAGCATTCGTTGGGCGCCGGCTCCTGCGGCGGCTGCGGCATCGGGTCGGCGGGATCGTCGAGATCGGCGGAATTCATGCGTCGATGCTAGCGGATGCGGTGGCCGGATGACGTATGGCTGCAGGAGTAGCTCTACGTGGCTTCGGGGCCATCAGTCTCGGGCTTTACAGGCAGAGCCCGTTCGCGACTGAAGTCGCTCCTACGCGAGCAGCGGGTGGGCCCTGGCGCTCTGCGCGCCGGTCACGCCGCCGGGGTCTCGATCGTTGCCCGCATGCTGCCGGTCGGTGACGCCATCACCGCAGCGGTCACGGCGGACTCCGCTGCGGTGGGCCGAGGCCCGCCCCCAAGACCCTGAATGGAAAATCGTCGGCGTCCGAAAAGACAGTTGCCCCTGCAGTTGCCCTAGCCTGCGACCCGGCGCAGGTTGGCGCGCGCGGCGGCATCGCAGCGCTGGTGGAACCAGTCGCTCAGGAAGATCCGCGGCGCATCCAGCAGGCCACGCAGGAAGCGCCGGCGGTTGATGCGGAACAGCAGCGCCGGGACGTGCCCGGCATACTCGCGGGCGATGCCGCGGTCGTACGCGTCGAACACCGGCGCCGGCGCGGCCAGGATCGCCATGTCGCAATCCAGGAACAGCGCGGCCTCGGCATCCACGTCGGCCGGCTGCAGCGCGCCATGGCGCGCGGTCAGCTCGATCAGCTGCACCACGCGCGCGGCATCCACGCCGGCATCGGGCAGCCACTGCTCGATATGCCGGCGCGCCAGCTGCGCCGAACGCGCCTCGTTGTCCGGCCGCCCGGCCTGGTAGATCGCATCGTGGTACAGCATGGCCAGCCAGACCTCGCGCGGCCGGTTCCAGCCCGGCCCCTGCGCGACCTCGCCGAAGTGCCGCAGCAGCGCCTGCACGTGGCCGAAGTGGTGATAGACGCGCGGCGGCGTGGCATAGGCGTCGCGGATCGCCTGCCACTGCTGCGGCGGCAACTCGACGGGGGCAGGCGGCAGCGGCGGCGAGGCGTCCATGGCCACAGGCTACGCGCCGCCACCGCATCGCGGCAATGCCGGCTCAGCACAGCGGCCAGCGGCCTTCGAACTGGTAGCGCGTCTGCCCGAGGAAGCTGCGGATCAGCACGAAATCGCGCACCCGCCAGCACACCGGCGCCACCGGGCGATCCGGCAGCTGCAGCGCGTCGTACATCAGCGTCAGGTGCGGGACGAACGCGTCGTCGTGGCCCAACCCGGCGCGCGCCAGCCGCAGGCCGAGTTCGCGCTGCAGCGCGAACAACGACACGTTGTCCGCGCCAGCCGCAGGCGCAGCCTCGGCACCGCCACCGCGCAGCACCAGCGGGTGCCGCCGCGGACGCCCGCCGAAGCTGCCCACCCGGTCGAAGCGGACATCGAATGCGCCCACGTCGACCTGCGCGGCCGCCCGGTGTGCCCCTTCCAGCACCGATGGCGGGATGCCGGCGAAATCGCCGAGGTGATGCAGGGTGACGTGCAGGCGCTGCGGCAGCAGCGGCCTGGCCGAAAGCGGCTCGCTGCGACGCAGTGCGTCCAGTTCGGTGCCGATGGCCTCGATCGCGGCGGCGTCGGGCATCAGTGCGAAGAACAGGCGTTCGGCCGGCCTTGCCTCGCCGAAGCCCAATGAGAGTTGCGATTCCATCGCTACAGGATAGGCGCTGCCGGCGCCGTCCGGATTCCCGAGGCCGCAAAAGCATCGCGCCCGGCGGAAACCGCCGGGCGCGATGCATGGATCTTCTGCGCGGGAAGAATCAGGCCGCGTTCTTCATCGCATGCTTGCGCTTGCGCATGATGTCGTGGCAGGCGCGCACGTCGGGCAGCAGGCGCGTCGCCGCATCGCGCGCGGCCACCGGCAGGTCGGCATCGGCGACGACTTCGTCGAAGGCCTTGAGCAGACGATCCTCGGACTCCTCGAGCTCGGCCACGTAGCCGTACTGGGTGTCGCCCAGCGTTGCGCGCACCTTGCCGTAGAACTGCTGCATGGAGCCGACCATCGTGCCGTGCTCGGCCGGCTTCTCGCCCAGCGAGGCCACCACCGCGCTGAGGTGGGCCACCAGGTCGGACTTGACCCCGGCGATGCGGGTGAACAGGCTCGAAAGCTCGGCGTCCTTCACCTTGCCGGCGGCTTCCTGGTAGAACTTCTGGCCATCGCGCGAAATCTCGATGAGGTCGTTCAGTGCGTCGGCGGACTTGCTCTTGGTATTCATGTGGACATCTCCTTGGGTAGTTGCCGGCGGATCCGGCTTGAACGTGGCAACCACCTTGAACGCCCTGCCATAAAACAGCCGTGAGCCCGGGCGCCGCCATGCTCACGTGGTCATGGCGCCGATGAATGCAGGTTCATTCGCGCGGCGCCTGCGCGACCCGGTGAAAATTTCATCACTCCGACCAGGCGGCTTGCGGCACGGGCGATCGCGCCGGTCATCCACATCTTTGTCCGCCGCTCATCCACATCCCCTGTGGAGAAAACGGAGGTGGTCCGCCTCGCAGGAAGTGGCCCCGGACCGATACGCCGGTATCGGAAAAACCCCGGGCCGGCACCCGTTCCGCGCCTGGACCGCCGGCCGGCGCGTGCCTCTTCGATCCGGTACCTACCTCGCTCCGGGCCGGCAGCCTGGGGCCACGCCCGCCCGCCCGCCCGCACGCACGCATCGCCAGCGTCACCTTGCAAGCCGCGCCGTCAGTCGGCCTGCGCCGCCAGCCTGCGCAGGCGCGATTCGTCCTGGCGCGCCCACGCGTACACCAGCAGTCCCGCGACCGCGGTGGCCGCGCCCACGTAGCCGGTCGAGGTCCAGCCCATGCCGGCGGTGATCGCCAGCCCGCCCAGCCACGGACCCAGGGCGTTGGCGACATTGAACGCGGCGTGGTGCGAGGCGGCCGCCAGCGTCTGCGCGTCCGAACTGACGTCCATCAGCCGCATCTGCAGCGCAGGCCCCAGCGCGCCCATGGTGCCCAGCGCCACCACCGCCGGCAGCAGGCTCCACAGCGAGCCGGCCGACAGCGGGAAAAGCAGCAGCACCATCGTGGACCACAGCAGCACCCAGAACACCGAGCGGAAGCCGATGCGGTCGTACAGCCAGCCGCCGAACAGCGTGCCGAGGATGCTGCCGACACCGAACGCGCCCAGCGCCACAGGCACCCAGCCCACGCCCGCGCCGGTAACCTCGGTCAGCGTCGGCACCAGGTAGCTGAAGACGCAAAACATGCCGGCGAATCCCACCGAGCCGATGCCCAGCGCCAGCCACACCTGCGAACGGTTGAACGCGCGGATCTCGCGCAGCGGCTCATGGGGCGGCTCGCAGCGATCGCCCGGCAGCAGCAAGGCCACCAGGACCACCGTGGCCGCGGCGACCAGCGTCACCAGCAGGTAGACCGAGCGCCAGCCCCACACCTCGCCCAGCCAGCTGGCCAGCGGGTTGCCCAGCAGCACCGCCAGCGCCAGGCCCATCATCACCCGGCTCACCGCCGCGCCGCGCTGGTCGGGACGGCTGACGGACGCGGCCACCAGCGCGGCCACGCCGAAGTAGGCCCCGTGCGGCAGGCCGGCGACGAAGCGGCACACCAGCGCCACCGCGTAGTTGGGCGCCAGCGCGCTGGCGAGGTTGCCCAGCGCGTAGAACGCCATCAGCGACACCGCCATCGGCTTGCGCCGCAGGCGCGCGCCGAGGATGGCCAGCACCGGCGCGCCGATCACCACGCCCAGCGCATAGGCGCTGATCAGGTGCCCGACCTGGGGTTCGCTGATGGAGAGGCCGCGCGCGATGTTCGGCATCAGTCCCATGGTGGCGAACTCGCTGGTGCCGATGGCGAACCCGCCCATGGCCAGCGCAAACAGGATCAGCACGTACTCGCGGCGGCCGACCTGCCCTGCCAGCGTGTTGCCTTGCGTTGCCATGGCGCTTTCCGACGGAGAGAGCGACCCATTATTGTGCAATGCAGCATCGCGTTGAAGCTGCACGACGCACCGCTTTCAGCCGGCAGCAGGCAGCCGGCGCGGCATCCGCGCCATCAGGCCTTGCGCAGGAAGCAGGTCTTCAGCACCAGGCCCTTGATCTTGTCCGAGTTGCCCTCGATGTGCTCGGCATCGCCATCGACCAGGCGGATGTTGCGGATCACCGAGCCCTGCTTGAGCGGGATCGACGATCCCTTGACCTTCAGGTCCTTGATCACGACCACGGTATCGCCGCTGGCAAGCAGGTTGCCGTTGCTGTCGCGCACGCTCTGGCCCTGCTCGTCGGTCGCCGCTTCCTCGGCGCTCCACTCGAACCCGCAATCCGCGCAGATCCACTGGCCGGCGTCGACGTAGGTGTTTTCCAGAGTGCACTGCGGGCAGGCGGGGATGGCGGACATGGGCATGGGTCGGAAAAAGGCCGGCCATTGTAACCGCCGCCGCCCGGCCGGGCAGGATCACGCGCCCCCCACGATGCCGGCGCGATAGTGCGGCCCGTCCCCCATGTCCACAGGTGAAGCCTTGTCCAGGCCGACCGGTTCCCGCCTCGTCGTCTATGCCGCGCTGGCCGGCAATTTCGCCATCGCCATGGCCAAGTTCGTCGCCGCCGGCATCTCCGGCAGCTCGGCCATGCTCAGCGAGGGCGTGCACTCGCTGGTGGATACCACCAACGAGATCCTGCTGCTGTACGGCATGAAGCGCGCCGAGCGCCCGGCCGATGCCGACCATCCGCTGGGACACGGCCGCGAACTGTACTTCTGGAGCTTCATCGTCGCGCTGCTGGTGTTCGCGATGGGCGCGGGCGTGTCGATCTACGAAGGCGTGCGCCACATCCTGGAACCGGAGCCTTCCCGCAACCACACCGTCGCCTACGTGGTGCTGGGCGTGTCGATCCTGTTCGAAGGTTTCTCGTGGCTGGTGGCGCTGCGCGAGTTCCGCGCCGGCAAGGGCGACATGGGCTATTTCCAGGCGTTCCGCCAGAGCAAGGACCCCACCACCTTCACCGTGCTGCTGGAGGACAGCGCCGCCCTGCTCGGCCTGTTCATCGCCCTTTTCGGCCTGCTGGCCGCGCAGTGGCTGGACATCCCCGAGCTCGACGGCGTGGCCTCGATCGGCATCGGCTGCGTGCTGGCCGCCACCGCGTTCCTGCTGGCGCGCGAGACCAAGGGCCTGCTGATCGGCGAACTGGCCAGCCCGCATTTCGCGCGCTCGCTGCTGGACATCGCCGCGGCCGATCCCGATGTGCGCAACGCCAATGGCGTGCTGACCATGCAGATGGGGCCCAACCAGGTGGTCGCCGCGCTCAGCGCCGAGTTCGAGGACGCCTGCACCACCCCGCAGATCGAGCAGTGCGTGCGCCGCATCGAGTCGCAGGCGCGGCAGCAGCGCCCGGACCTGGTGGCCCTGTTCATCAAGCCGCAGACCGAGCAGACCTGGCAGGCGCGCGAACGCGAGATCTCCAGCCGCGGCGAAGGATGAGCGACTGCGGCACCGGCATGCGTCCATGCGCGGTTCAGCACCCGGGTTGCGCCGTCCGCGGCCAGCCTCTACGGTAGAGGCGCAACACCGCACTGGTGCCGTGAATCAGCCGGCGCATTCCCTTCCCATCGAATCGAGAGGTTTCCCCATGGAGATCATGGATGGCCGTGTCGCCACGATCCACTACACCCTGAGCAACGACGAAGGACAGGTCATCGACCGCTCCTCGCCGCAGACGCCGCTGAGCTACCTGCATGGCGCCGGCAACATCGTGCCCGGCCTGGAAAAGGCGCTTGCCGGCAAGCGCAGCGGCGACACCCTGCAGGCCGACGTGCCGCCCGAGCAGGGCTACGGCCCGCGCCACGAGCAACTGGTCCAGCAGGTGCCGCGCACCGCGTTCCCGGCCGGCACCGACGTCGCCGTAGGTGCGCAGTTCCAGGCCAACGCGCAGGGCGGTCCGCTGCTGGTGACGGTGACCGAGGTCGGCGCCGAGCAGGTCACCATCGACGCCAACCACCCCCTCGCCGGCCAGACCCTGCATTTCGCGGTCGAAGTGGCCGACGTGCGCGAGGCGAGCGAGCAGGAACTGGTCGAAGGCCAGCCAGGCTGACGCCAACGGCGCCTTCCGGGCCGCAGCGGTACCCGTAGGGGTAAGAGCGCAGCGCGCCCGGGATGGCGATGACCCGGGGGCGCTGCGCCTACCCGGGCTGCGCGGCTGGCGGACGCCGCCGCCGGCCGTGCGGCGTCTGTGGCAGGCATCGTCGCTCCGGCACCGCCGCGGTTGCGGCATCGGCCGGCTTGCCGCACAGTGCGCGGCCCCTCGCACCGCCTCCTGCCGCCATGCGCCTCGGTATCGACTTCGGCACCAGCAACTCGGCCGCCGCCGCCATCGTCGACGGCGAGATGGTGCGCGTGCGCTTCGGCGACCAGGCCCAGTTCCGCACCACCGTGTACTTCCCCGGAGTGATGCGTGACCCGGCCGACTTCGAGCTCACCCCGGCGCTGGAGCACCAGGTCGAGGAACTGGCCGAATCGGCGCGCCGCGCGGCCGTCGCCGCCGGCCGGCCGCGCACGCGCGAGCAGCTGCGCCGCGACGCCATCCGCGTCGTGCGCCGGCAGTGGATGGAGGAACAGGTGCGGCAGCCGCGCAGTTCCGCCGCGCTGCTGCACAACGCCGTCTACGGCGAGGCCGCGCTGGATGCCTACTTCGCCGAGGACGAAGGCAACCTGGTGCAGAGCCCCAAGTCGATGCTCGGCTACAACCTGCATCCGCGCGCGCGCCAGACCATCACCGGCATCGCCACCCACATCCTCGAACACATCCGCCTCACCGCCTCGGCGCAGCTGGGCACCCGCGTGCGCAGCGCCACGCTCGGCCGCCCGGTGCAGTTCCGCAGCTCGATCGGCGAGGCCGGCAACGCACAGGCGCTGGAGATCCTGCAGTCGGCGGCGATCGCCGCGGGCTTCGACGCGGTCGATTTCCTGGAGGAACCGGCGGCGGCGGCGATGCACTACCACGCCGTCAGCGACAGCCGCCACGAGGCGGTGATCGTGGACATCGGCGGCGGCACCACCGACGTCGCCCATGCCAGCGTCGGCGGGCCGCAGCCGCCGTCGATCCATCGCGCCTGGGGCATCGCCCGCGGCGGCACCGACATCGACCTGGCGCTGAGCCTGGCCGCGTTCATGCCGCTGTTCGGCCGCGGCAGCACCCGCGTGCCGGCGCACCACTACGTCGAGGCGGCCACCGTGCAGGACATGACCCGCCAGCGCGACTTCCGCAGCCACCGCTACGACGAGGTGCCGACACCGTTCGATCGCCGCCTGCGGGCACTGCAGGACACCGGCAACACCGCGCGCCTGTATCGCGCCGTGGAGACGGCCAAGATCGCCTTGAGCGACCGGCCCGAGCACCTCGCGCCGCTGGACTGCATCGAACGCGGCCTGCACGTGCAGGTGGACGCGCCGGCATTGCAGGCGGCCGCTTCCGGCTACCTGGACGAGCTGGCCGCGCTGCTGGCGCAGGTCCGTGCCGATATCGGCCACGAGCCGGAGGCGGTGTTTCTCACCGGCGGCATGTCGCGCGCCGGCTATATCCGGCAGATCGCCGGCGCGGCCTTTCCCGGCGCACGGGTGGTCCACGGCGACCCGTCGTTCGGCGTGGTGCAGGGCCTGGCGCTGGCAGCGGCGCAGGCAAGCGACTGATTCGGCAGGGATTCCTCCCCGGGCCCCGGCCCTCTTAACGATTGTCTACACCCGCCCGTGTAGCATGCGGAGCACGCCTTTCCGTATCGCGACCCGAGCAACGCGCGATCTCTCCGCTGCAACCGCCGCCTCGCGGCGTTGCCCTCAACCGGGCGGCATCCGCTGCCCACGCCGTCTGTCCCCCCGACACAGACAGCAGGCGCCAGACCGGCGCTGGTAACCCGTGCGCCCGCTTTCCGGGATTCGCCGGGACAAGGCATGCCAGTACCGCACCCGTGCGCCGGCCGGAGCATTCCGGCAACGATCCATCGCTTCCAGCCGTTTCATCGAAGGAGGAAAACATCCATGGCTCGCACCGCAACCAAGTCTTCGTTCACCGCCAAGTCCTCGCGCAACTCGCCCTCGCAGGCGCTCAGCAGCGAGCGCATCGCGGCCGACCTTGCCGCCTTCCGCAAGGCCGGCGGCCGCATCGAGGTGCTCGGCAACACCCGTGCCCTCAAGCACCAGGAAGAGAACAAGGACGGCGACAACTGATCGTCCGCTGCCCGCATCGCAGGATGCAGGCACACCTTCCCACGGCCGCCGCGCAGGCCTGCGCGGCGGCCGTTTTTCGTTTCGAAACTCCGGAACATCCTTCTCCCGCGTGCGGGGGAAGCTGCCCGAAGGGCGGATGGGGGCTGCCTGGAGCATAGGCAAGCAACAGCAAAAGCCCCCCATCCGGCGCTGCGCGCCACCTTCCCCCGCAAGCGGGAGAAGGGAGCTGCCGATTCCTGTCGTGATGAACAAACTGGACGGAACCGGGTTTTGCTCGCAAGCAGCACAAGCGCAGCAACATATAGCGCTGGACGGACAGCGATCGCATCGCGTCGTATCCTCTTGCCCCCGCCGATTTGCGGCCGAACCGTCATCATGACCCGCCAAGCCTCCGCTCCCAGCCATGTCATCGGCGATACGCAGCCGCCCTTGCTGGAAGACACCGTCGGCGCGCTGCTCGCGCGCATCGCCGGCCGCTGGCCGAAGCAGCCCGCGCTGGTGGCGCCGGCGCAGGGCGTGCGCATGGACTATGCGCAGCTGGACGAGGCGGTCACCCGCCTGGCCGCCGGCCTGCTCGCGCTGGGCCTGGAACCGGGCGAGCGCATCGGCATCTGGTCGCTGAACCGCTGCGAGTGGGTGCTGATGCAGTTCGCCACCGCGCGCGCGGGGCTGATCCTGGTCAACATCAACCCGGCCTACCGCAGCCACGAACTGGAGTACTCGCTGAGGCAGTCCGGCTGCCGTGCACTGGTGCTGGCGCGGCGCTTCAAGAGCTCGGACTACCCGGCCATCCTGCGCGAGCTTGCGCCGGAGCTGGACGGCAGCACTCCGGGCGACCTGCACGCACCGCGGCTGCCGGAGCTGCGCCAGGTGATCGTGCTTGGCGACGTCGCGGCCGTGCCCGGCACCCTGGACTTCGACCGCATCGCCGCCTGCGACGATCCGCAGGCACTGGCGCGCGTGCATGCGCTGCAGGCGACGCTGCAGCCGGACGACGCGATCAACATCCAGTTCACCTCCGGCACCACCGGCTCGCCCAAGGGCGCCACCCTGAGCCATCGCAACATCGTCAACAACGGCTTCTTCATCGGCGAGTGCATGCGCCTGCACGAACACGACCGGCTGTGCATCCCGGTGCCGTTCTACCACTGCTTCGGCATGGTGCTGGGCAACCTGGCCTGCGTGACCCACGGCAGCTGCATGGTGGTCCCGGGCGAAGGATTCGACGCGCTGGCCACGCTGCAGGCCGTGCAGGACGAGCGCTGCACCGCGCTGCACGGCGTGCCGACGATGTTCATCGCCATGCTCGAGCACCCGCGCTTCGGCGAGTTCGACCTGTCCTCGCTGCGCACCGGCATCATGGCCGGCTCGCCGTGCCCGGTGCAGGTGATGAAGAAGGTCGTCGGGCAGATGCACATGGCGCAGGTCACCATCGCCTACGGCATGACCGAGACCAGCCCGGTCAGCTTCCAGACCACGCCGGACGACCCGCTCGACCGCCGCGTCGATTCGGTCGGCCGCATCCATCCGCACGTGGAGGTACGCATCGTCGACGGCGACGGCCACCCCGTCCCGCGCGGCGTCACCGGCGAACTGCACACGCGCGGCTACTCGGTGATGAAGGGCTACTGGAACGACCCGGCGCGCACCAGCGAGGCGCTCGATGCCGACGGCTGGATGCACACCGGCGACCTGGCCACGCTCGACGAGGACGGCTACTGCCGCATCGTCGGCCGGCTCAAGGACATGCTGATCCGCGGCGGCGAGAACATCTACCCGCGCGAGATCGAGGAATTCCTGCATACCCACCCGGCGGTGGCCGACGTGCAGGTGTTCGGCGTGCCGGACGCGAAGTTCGGCGAGGAAGTGTGCGCCTGGGTGCGGCTGGCCGAGGGCAGCGCCTGCAGCGCCGAGGAACTGCGCGACTACTGCCGCGGCAGCATCGCCTACTACAAGGTCCCGCGCTACGTGGAGTTCGTGCAGGAGTTCCCGATGACCATCACCGGCAAGATCCAGAAATTCGTCATGCGCGACACGATGGCGAAGCGGCTCGAGGACTGAGCGCGCCTGGCGGCGCCTGCCGCGCACGGCTCGCCTCGGCGGGAGCAGGAAGGCACAGGCACGGCGCCTGGCGCGCACATGCCGCCGTCCTCGCCTCCGCCTTCGCGGCACCGGTCGTGCAGGCGCGAGGCATGACGGCATGGCCACGGCGCCAATAGAATGAGGCCCCGCCACCGGCATTCCACCCACGGATTCCCACCCGACACATGAAGCGACTCGGTACCGGACTGCTGCACGACCACCTTCCCTCCTGGACCCACGAATGGCTGGAGGTGATCGTGATCGCCGTACAGGTCGCGCTGATCGTGCTGGCCGCGTGGCTGCTGCGCATGCTGGCGCGCCGGCTGCTGCGCCGGCTCGGCGAACGCTATGCGCTGCCGCCGGAACTGCTGGTCGCCGCGCGCCGCCTGGCCGGCGTGTTGATCTTCGGTACCGCGCTGATGCTGGTGCTGGACCGCTTCGGCGTCTCCGGCACCGTGCTGTGGACCGCCTTCACCGGTTTCGCCGCGGTCGGCGCGGTGGCGTTCTTCGCCGCCTGGAGCGTGCTGTCCAACATCTTCTGCACGATGCTGATCCTGACCACGCGGCCGTTCCGCCTGCACGACCACATCGAGCTGCTGGAGAACGGCGAGAAGCCGGGACTCAAGGGCCGGGTGATCGACGTCAACCTGATCTACACCACCTTGCAGGAGATCCACGACGGCCACGAGGGCACGGTGCTGCAGATTCCGAACAACCTGTTCTTCCAGCGCACGGTGCGGCGCTGGCCCTCCGGCGCGCTGCCCGCCGGCGTCGCCGCCGCGCGCATCGAGACCGGCCCGGCCGGCTGAGCCTCAGCGCAGTTGGCTGTCCTTGCTGCCGCGGCGGTTGTAGCCGCTGAACTCGTGCTGCTCGCGATCCTGGATCGCCTGGCATTCCACGCACAGGTGGACGCCGGGCACGGCCTTGCGCCGCGCCTCGGGAATGGGCGCATCGCATTGCTCGCAATGGCTCAGGCTCGGCCCTTGCCGCAGTTGGCTGCGCGCGCGCTTGATGGCGTCGTCCACGGTGGCATCGATCTGCTCCTGCACCGCGCCGTCGCCGGCCCAACCGGTCGCCATGACGTCCTCCGGAAAACACGTTGATCCAGTGCAGATAATGCGGTCATCCGCGGCGCTTGCAAGCAGCGCCGCGGCCTCGCGTTCATGCTTCGCGGCGACCGGCCGCATACACGCCGCCACACCGCCCTGGACTATGCTGGCCGCCCGTCCCGCATGGCTTTCGCTCCCATGGAAGAGTCCATCCATCCGTTCTCCGAACTGTTCTCCCAGCTCGGCCTGCCCGCCGACGAAACCAGCATCCGCGCCTTCATCGCCCGCCACTCGCCGTTGCCGGGCGACGTACGCCTGGAGGAGGCCCCGTTCTGGACGCCGGCACAGGCGCAGCTGTTGCGCGAGGAGCGCATCGACGACGCCGACTGGGCCGTGGTGGTGGACCAGCTCAACGTGGCGCTTCACGCCACGCCGGCACCGCAGTAGCGGCGCGGCGTCCGGGCACGGGCAGTCCCTCGCCTCGCGGAGGTTGCCGCCTGCACCCGCCGCACCGCGGCCGCGAGGCCTGGGCCGTCCGCTCCTCCGCACCCGGACGGCCCGGCATCCGTCGCGCCGCCGCATGCCGGTAGCGCGCATCCGCGGTCACGGCATAATCGCGGTCCGACTTCCCGGGGACCTGCCATGCGTCGAATCCTGCCCGTCCTGCTCTGCCTGCTGCCGGCCGCGGCCGTTGCGCAGTCGCCGGTATCGCCCGTCCCGGCCGATGCCCGCCTGTATGCCATCGGCACCGCGCCATCGGCCGCGCGCATCGAGGCCGACGTGCGCAAGCTGGTGTCCTTCGGCACCCGCCACACGCTCTCGGACACGTCCTCGCCCACGCGCGGCATCGGCGCGGCCACGCGCTGGATACACGACGAGTTCGAGCGCATCTCGCGCCAGTGCGGCGGCTGCCTGGAGGTGCGCTACGTCAGCGGTACCGTTTCCGGCGAGAAGCGCATTCCCGATCCGGTGGAGATCGTCAACGTGGTCGCCATCCAGCGCGGCAGCGCCGATCCGAACCGCTACGTGATCATGAGCGGCGACATCGATTCGCGCGTGAGCGACGTGATGAACGCTACCGCCGACGCGCCCGGCGCCAACGACAACGCCTCCGGCGTGGCCGGCACGCTGGAGGCGGCGCGCGTGCTGACCCGCTACCGCTTCCCGGGCTCGATCGTCTATGCCGCGCTCTCGGGCGAGGAACAGGGCCTGTTCGGCGGCAAGATCCTGGCCGAGCGGGCCAAACAGGAAGGCTGGCGCATCGAGGCGGTGCTCAACAACGACATGATCGGCAATATCGCTGGCATCAACGGCGTCACCGACAACGCCAGCGCCCGCGTGTTCTCCGACGGCCTGCGCGCCACCGAGACCGCCGAGGAGGCACGCCAGCGCCGCTTCACCGGCGGCGAGGTCGACTCGCCCTCGCGCAACCTCGCCCGCTACATCGCGCGCATGGCCGGCTACGTACCCAATCTCGACGTGATGATGGTCTACCGGCTGGACCGCTTCGGCCGCGGCGGCCACCACCGCCCGTTCAACGACGCCGGCTTCCCGGCGGTGCGGGTGATGGAAACCAACGAGAACTACGACCGCCAGCACCAGGACCTGCGCAGCGAGAACGGCCGCGTCTACGGCGACACCCTGGACGGCGTGGACTTCGCCTACGCCGCCAGGCTGACCGCGCTCAACGCGGTCAGCCTGGCCGGCATGGCCTGGGCCCCGCCGCCGCCGGCCGCGGTCGGCATCGAGGGCGCGGTGACCGCCGACACCACGCTGCGCTGGCAGCGCCCTCCCACCGCGCAGGCCCCCGAGCTGGCCGGCTACAGGATCTATTGGCGCCTGACCACCGAACCGCAGTGGAGCCGCAGCATCGATGTCGGCAACGTCGATGCGTTCACGCTGAAGAACGTGGTCATCGACAACTACTTCTTCGGCGTGGCCGCGGTGGCCCGGGACGGGACCGAGAGCCCGGTGGTATTCCCTGGGCCGGCCGGCAGCTTCGGCGGCTACTGACGGACCCCGGCGGCCGTCGCCGATACCGGGCCGCGGCCTTGACGCCTTCCGACCAGCACGGACCCCAAGCGCGGGATATCCACGCCTTCCTCCCATCGGGAAAGGGCTGGAGTGAAGGTACGGGCGAATCTTCGCCCGCCTCCTAACCCGCCCAGTGCGTGCCGTCCCTGCGGCGCGCACTTCCGGCCGGCTCTGCCGTGCGCCCTGGCATCCTGCCTCGCGAGCACGGCACGTCGCAGAAGGGAGCAGGAAAAGCTGAAGCAGGTGCTTCAGCTGGCGCAGTCATATCCATACGCGAGCAGCTTCCCTGCAAGGGTGCCCGGCACCGCAAGCGTGGGAAGGAAGAGCCCGCGCACAGCAGCGCCTCAGGTCACCTTCTTGGCGATCGTCATGCCCAGCACGAACAGGACCACGGCGATGATGATGCCGGCCCAGAACAGGAACTTGGCGATGCCCATCGCGGCACCGGCTGCGCCGGTGAAACCCAGCGCCCCGGCCAGCAAGCCGATGATGGCGAAAATGATGGCCCACTTGATCATGTGAATTCCTTTGGCCGGTCGGGCCTGCTTCTGCAACCGATGTTCTGAAAGAAGTACCTGCCGGACGCGGTTGGCGAGGATCGACGCGGCAGGCGTGCCGAGGAAACTACGCAAGCGCCCGTGCGGCCTGCGTGAACCGGTCCGGCGCCGCGCAGGGAGGCCGGACGGCCGGGACCGGCCCGCGTCCAATCAGCGCAGTGCGGCAATCCGCCCCATCGCTGGCGCCCCCCTATCTGAACGGCGCCCTCGCCCTGCCCTGCCCCGAACAGCCGCCAAATCAATTGATTTCCGTTGAAATCAATGCCCTGGCCGCGATGTGCGATCGGCGTTCCGGCAGGCGTCGGCCGCCTTGCCTTCGCCGGCTGCAGCGAGGAGGCGGATTGATTAGAATGGGCGCCCTCGCGACGCCCAGGACTAGCTCCGGATACGTCGCTTTTTTGTTTTTTGTTTCCCCCCACCAGGCAAGGTCCCTGGTCATGGCGCCCGGCGCCAGCGACACGAGCGGAGCCCCACCGATGCTTTTCGAAACCCTCGAAACCTCCGGCCACGAACAGGTCGTCTTCTGCTACAGCCCCGATGCCGGGCTGCGCGCCATCATCGCCCTGCACAGCACCGTGCTGGGTCCGGCACTGGGCGGGGTGCGCATGCGCCCGTACGGCAGCACCGAGGCGGCACTGCTCGATGCGCTGCGCCTGAGCCGGACCATGACCTACAAGAACGCCCTGGCCGGACTCAACGTCGGCGGCGGCAAGGCGGTGATCATCGGCGACCCCAAGGTCGACAAGACCGAGGTGCTGTTCCGCGCCTTCGGCCGCTACGTCGAGTCGCTGGGCGGGCGCTACATCACCGCCGAGGACGTGGGCACCGACGTCAACGACATGGAGCAGATCTACCTGGAGAGCGGCTGCGTCACCGGCGTCCACCAGATCCACGGCGGCTCCGGCGATCCGGCGCCGTTCACCGCCTACGGCGCGCTGCAGGCGCTGATGGCCTCGCTCAACCGCCAGTTCGGCCACGAGGAAGTGGGCAAGGCCAGCATCGCCGTGCAGGGTCTGGGCCACATCGGCATGGAACTGGTGAAGCTGCTCAAGGAGCGCGGCGCCAAGCTGTTCGTCACCGACCTGGATGCGGCGCTGGTGGAACGCGCGGTCAGCGAGTACGGCGCCGAGGCGGTCAAGCCGGACGAGATCTACGAGGTCGCCGCCGATGTCTTCGCCCCCTGCGCACTGGAAGGCACGCTCAACGAGCAGACGCTGCCCAGGCTGAAGGCCAAGGTCGTATGCGGCACCGCCAACAACCAGCTGGCCACGCCGCAGATCGGCGAGGAACTGCAGCGGCGCGGCATCCTGTACGCGCCCGATTACGCGGTCAACGCCGGCGGGGTGATGAACGTGTCGCTGGAGATCGACGGCTACAACCGCGAGCGCGCGATGCGGCTGATCCGCAGCATCTACCACACGCTGGGCCGCATCTTCGACCTGGCCGAGCACGAGGCCATCGCGCCGCAGCAGGCCGCCGACCGCATCGCCCAGGCGCGCATCGACGCCATCGGCAAGCTGAAGCTGCCGCTCGGACGCAGCCAGCCGCGTTTCATGGGAAAACTGCGCGGGGAGCGTTGAGTCTTCGCGCCCCCTCCCCCTGTCTCTCGCCGACCCCCAGGCCGTCCCGCACGGACGGCATTGACCCCCTGCAAGGCTCCGTAGCTTCCGCTACACGACCCCGCATCGCGCCAGAACCGAGGCTGCCGGAACAGCCCTTTTCACCCCGCAACAGGGGAAACCCGCGATGCATCACCCCGCTCCACTGTCCTTGCTCGCCACAGGCATGTATTTCCAGGACTGATCGCCGCGGTGCGCCGACATCCGTTGCATCCACGCAGGCGGCCCGATGGCCGCCTGCGCGCTTTCCGGGTTCCCGCGCCGAGCCCGCGAGCGCGGCCGATGCCGGTGCCGCGGCAGATCGGCGCCGTGGGCGGTGGCGGCGTATCGATGCCACGCCGCCACGACCTCGGCCTAAAGTCCGATTGGCGGCCCGCCATCGGCGCGCCGATAATCCGGGATCACTCGTTACCCCGGTAATGCCCATGTCAGACATCGTCATCGCAGGCGCCATGCGCACCGCCATCGGCTCCTTCCTCGGCCAGTTCAGCGGCGTGCCCACGCCGACCCTCGGCGCGGCGGCGATCGGCGCGGCGCTGCGGCAGGCCGGTGTCGACGCGGACGCCGTATCGGAAGTGATCATGGGCTGCGTGCTGCCGGCCAATCTCGGCCAGGCACCGGCACGCCAGGCGGCGCTGGCCGCCGGCATCCCGGCGTCCACCGGCGCCACCACCATCAACAAGGTCTGCGGCTCGGGCATGAAGGCGATCATGCTCGGCCACGACCTGATCAAGGCCGGCTCGGCCGGCGTGGTGGTCGCCGGCGGCATGGAGTCGATGAGCAATGCCCCGCACCTGATTCCGCATTCGCGCACCGGCAACCGCTACGGCAGTTTCGAGGTGGTGGACCACATGGCCTGGGACGGCCTGACCAATCCCTACGATGGCCAGGCGATGGGCGTGTTCGGCGAGCAGGCGGTGCGCAAGTACGGCTTCAGCCGCGAGGAACAGGACGCCTACGCCATCGAGTCGGTCAGGCGCGCGCAGGCCGCACAGGCCAGCGGCGCGTTCGACGGCGAGATCGTCCCGGTCAAGGTCGCCACCCGCAAGGGCGAGCTCGAGTACGCCAGCGACGAGCAGCCCGGCCGGTCGGACATCGGCAAGATCCCCACGCTCAGGCCGGCCTTCGCCAAGGACGGTACCATCACCGCGGCCAGCGCCTCCAGCATCTCCGACGGCGCCGCCGCCGCCGTGCTGCTGAGCGGCGACGAGGCCTCGCGCCTCGGCGTGCAGCCGTTGGCCCGCATCGTCGGCCATGCCACGTTCTCGCAGGCGCCGGAGTGGTTCACCACCGCACCGGTGGGAGCGATCGACAAGCTGCTGCGGCAGGTCGGCTGGAGCGTCGGCGAGGTGGACCTGTTCGAGGTCAACGAGGCGTTCGCGGTCGTGGCCATGGTGCCCATGCGCGATCTCGGCATCGCCCACGACAGGCTCAACGTGAACGGCGGCGCCTGTGCGCTGGGACATCCCATCGGCGCTTCCGGCGCGCGCCTGGTGGTGACCCTGCTCAATGCCCTGCGCAAGCGCGGCGGCAAGCGTGGAGTGGCCTCTCTGTGCATCGGTGGCGGCGAAGCGACAGCCATCGCCATCGAATTGATTTGATTGGAATTAACGGCCATTACACAAATATGAATGCGCATATGCTTGACACCCGACTTGGGCTTGTCATCATGTTGCCGGCGCGCAATTGCGCGTTGCCTAACTAACGACGAGGATTGATCACAATGAGCATCAACAAGCTGCTGATCGCACTGGCTCTGGGTCTGGCCCTGGCTGCGTGCTCGAAGCAGGAGCAGGCCCAGGACGCCGCTGCTTCCGCTGACCAGGCCGCCACCGACGCCCAGGCCGCTGCCGACCAGGCCGCTGCTGCCGGCGCCGAGACCGCCGACGCTGCCCAGGCCGCTGCCGACACCGCCGCCACTGCTGCCGACACCGCCGCCGACGCTTCGTCTGCTGCTGCCGGCGCTTCGACCGATGCCGCTGCCGACCAGGCTGCCGACGCTGCCAAGGCTGCCGAAGGCACCGCCGAGCAGGCCAAGGACGCTGCCGAAGAAGCCAAGAAGTAATAACTTCTCCGCTTTCAGCAAGTCTGGAAAAGCCGCTGGTTCGCCAGCGGCTTTTTCTTTGGCTGCGCAGGAGACTCATGCCGTCGCAGAAACTCCTGGGGGAATGACTGACTGTAGGAGCGACTTCAGTCGCGATGAGGCTTTACCAGGAAAGCCCCTCGCGACTGAAGTCGCTCCTACAGTTATTTCTGTATCGTTCCTGCGATCTGCTGCGGCGTTGACGCCGGCTGCATGCACCCGCGCCTACGCTGCCGGTGTCGATTCCGACACTCCAAGGAGCGTTTCATGAAGAAGATGCCACTCGCCCTGCTGATCGGCGGCATGGTGCTTGCCGTTGCCGCCTGCAAGGGACCGGAAGCCGAACGTGCCAAGCGCGACGCGGCGCAGGCCGCCGACAGCGCCGCCGCGGCCACCCGCGAAGCCGCCGACAAGGCTGCCGACGCGACCCGCGAGGCGGCGGACAAGGCAGCGGCCGCCACCCGCGAAGCGGCACACGACACGCGCGAGCACCTGAGCCGCGCAGCCGATGACGCCGACGCGGCCACCCGGCGCGCCGCCGCCAATGCCAGCGACGCCACGGCCGACGCCGCCGAGTCGGCGGCCGACAAGACCCGCGAGACCGCCGACCGGGCCGAGCGCCGGGCCGAGGAAAAGCAGCCCTGAGGCGACGGCGCAGCCGAGGCCCATGACGGGCCGGCCGAGGGATCGGCCGGCCCGTTCCGTATCCGGCTTGCGCACGAACTCGACCACCCAGGTAGGAGCGACTTCAGTCGCGATGGGGCTTTATCGGTGAAGCCTCATCGCGACTGAAGTCGCTCCTACAGTCGCTCCTGCAGGTCGCTGCTACGGGCGTCCCGCCTGCGACGGGCCGGCTCCTCCCACACCGGCCCGCCGCGGCTTCAACCGGGCAAGGCGCGCTCCAGCAGCCGGGCGTCCACCAGCTCCGGCGGCAGCGTCCCCAGCGCCGATCCGTGCTCGCCGCCGAGGCGGCTGCGCACGAACGCCTCGGCCGCGGGACTGCCGCTGCGCAACAGCAATGCCGCCTGCAGCGCCAGCGCCAGGCGTTCGGTGACGAGCCGGGCGGCGGCCGGCTGCGGCTCGTCCGCGAGCTGGCGCCGGATCTGCGACAGCGCACCGTCCAGCGACGGATGCAGGCCGGCAGCGGCCGCCAGTTCGTCGTTCACGGCCTGCAGCGTGCGCGGTTCGCGTGCCAGCGCGCGCAGCACGTCCAGGCACTGGATGTTGCCGCTGCCCTCCCAGATCGAGTTGAGCGGCGCCTGCCGGTACAGCCGCGGCAGCATCGATTCCTCGACGTAGCCGGCGCCGCCCAGGCATTCCTGCGCCTCGTTGACGAACGCCGGCGCGCGCTTGCACAGCCAGTACTTGCCCAGCGCGGTGGCGATGCGCGCGAACGCCGCCTCGCCCTGGTCGCGGCCGGCGGCATCGACCGCTCGCGCCACCCGCAGCGCGAGCGCGGTGGCCGCCTCCGACTCGATCGCCAGGTCCGCCAGCACGTTGCGCATCAGCGGCTGCTCGGACAGCAGCCGGCCGAAGGCGGCGCGATGGCGGGCGTGGTGCAGCGCCTGCGCCAGCGCCATGCGCATCTGCGCGGCGGCGCCGAGCATGCAGTCCAGCCGGGTCATCATCACCATCTCGATGATGGTGGCCACGCCGCGCCCTTCCTCGCCGACGCGTTGCGCCCAGGCGCCGCAGAACTCGACCTCGCTGGAGGCGTTGGACCAGTCGCCGAGCTTGTCCTTGAGCCGCATCAGCCGGAAGGCATTCTTGTCGCCATCGGGCAGGCGCCGCGGCAGCAGGAAGCAGCTCAGCCCGCCCGGCGCCTGCGCCAGCACCAGGAAGCCGTCGGACATCGGCGCCGAGAAGAACCACTTGTGGCCGACCAGGCGGTAGCCGTCGCCGCCATCCGGCGAGGCGATGGTGGCGTTGCTGCGCACGTCCGAGCCGCCCTGCTTCTCGGTCATGCCCATGCCCAGGGTGATGCCGGCCTTGGCGGCGACGGGCACGTCGCGCGGGTCGTAGTGCGCGGCGGCGGCCTTGTCTGCCCACTCGCGCAGCGCCGGGTGCTGGCGCAGCACCGCCACCGCGGCGTGGGTCATGGTCAGCGGGCAACTGGTGCCGGCCTCGACCTGATGGTGCAGGTAGCTCAGCGCGGCCCGGGCCACGTGCGCGCCGGGCTGCGGCGACTGCCACGACAGCCCGGCCACGCCGTGCTGCTTGGCCGCCTGCAGCAGCCGGTGGTAGGCCGGATGGAACTCGACCGTGTCGATGCGGTGGCCATGGCGGTCGTGGCTGCGCAGGCGCGGCCGGTCGCGGTTGGCGTCGAAGCCGATGCGGTACAGCTCGCCGCCGGCCAGCGCGCCGTAGCCGGCGAGTTGCGGCACGAAGGCCTGCGCGCCCTCGCGCACGACCGCCTCGCGCAGCACGGCGTCGTCGCGCCACAGGTCGCGCTCCTCGAACGGCGGCGGCTGGTTGGCCACCTGGTGGGTTTCGAACGGCGGCGCCTCGGCGGCGGGCAATGTGTCGTGCATTACGTTCCTCCTCCCGGATCGTGGGTCCGATTCTCCACCAATCCGGCCGGCGCGCGGCCCGGGCAAGCCCAGGAGCATGGGCAGCGATACCCGTCGGGTGGCGCCGCGCTTGAATGCTCCCGGCAGGTGCCGGGCGATTCTCATCTCCTGCACGCCGGGCCGGTCACGATGGCGGCATGACCGATCCACAGGACCGCGACCTGGTGGTGCTGCGTCCGGAGGGGCTGTACTGCCCGGCCGGCGATTTCCACATCGACCCCTGGCAGCCGGTGCCGCGCGCGCTGATCACCCACGGCCACGGCGACCATGCGCGCACCGGCATGGGCGAGTACCACTGCAGCACGCCCGGCCTGCCGATCCTGCGCTGGCGCCTGGGCGAGCAGCGCTACCACGCGCACGACTACGGCGAGGCGTTCGCGCTCGGCGGCGCGCGCGTGTCGCTGCACCCGGCCGGGCACGTGCTGGGCTCGGCGCAGGTACGGATCGAGGTCGATGGCGAGGTCTGGGTGGTCTCGGGCGACTACAAGCGCCAGGCCGACCCGACCTGCGCGCCGTTCGAGGTGGTGCGCTGCGACACGTTCATCACCGAATCCACCTTCGGCCTGCCGGTCCACCGCTGGCCCGACACCGCCGCGGTCGCCGCCGAGATCGTGCAGTGGCGGCGCGAGTGCGGTCAGCGCGGCGAGGCGGCGGTGCTGTTCTGCTATGCGCTGGGCAAGGCGCAGCGGCTGCTGGCCGAGCTGCTGCCGCTGGAGACGCAGCCGGCGCTGCTGCACGGGGCGATCGCCGCGGGCGTGGAGGTCTACCGCCAGGCCGGCGTGGCGATGCTGGACACCGTTCCGGTAGCCGGGCAGGCGCGCGGCGCCGACTTCGCCGGTCAGCTGGTGCTGGCGCCACCGTCGGCAGCCGGCAGCCCGTGGCTGCGCCGCTTCCGCCACGCCCAGCAGGGTTTCGCCTCGGGCTGGATGCGAATCCGCGGCAATCGCCGCCGGCGCAACTACGACCGCGGCTTCGTCATCTCCGACCACGCCGACTGGCCGGGGCTGCTGCGCACCATCGCCGAGACCGGCGCGCGGCGGGTGATCGCCACCCATGGCGACACCCATGCGCTGGTCCGGCTGCTGCGCGAACAGGGCGTGGCGGCCGAGTCCCTGGGCACCGAATTCGGCGCGGAGGAATGACATGCCTGCACCGTCTGCGATGAAGCGCCGGCCACTGCGGTTCCCCGCACGCGAGGGGAAGCGCGCATGAAGCGCTTCGCCGCGCTCTACCGCGAGCTGGACCGCAGCACCGCCACGCTGGACAAGCGCGCGGCGCTGCTGCGCTATTTCCGCGACGCGCCCGCGCACGACGCGGCGTGGGCGCTGTACCTGCTGTGCGGCGGCAAGATCGCCGGGGCCAGGCGCCGCATCGGCGCCAGCGGCGAGCTGCGGCGCTGGCTGGCCGAGACCGCGGGACTGCCGGACTGGCTGGTGGACGAGAGCTACGACCAGGTCGGCGACCTCGCCGAGACCCTGGCGCTGCTGCTGGACGACCCGCCCACAGCGGCTGCCGACCTGGCGCTGGCCGAATGGATCGAGGGGCGGCTGCTGCCGCTGGCCAACCGCCCGGAGGAGGAACGGCGCGCGGCGATCGTCGCGGCCTGGCGCTCGCTGGCCTTCGACGAGCGCCTGCTGTTCAACAAGCTGCTGACCGGCGCGCTGCGGGTGGGCGTGTCGCAGCGGCTGGTGCAGCAGGCGCTGGCCGAACTGTCCGGCATCGACATCGCGCGCATCGCCCAGCGCATGCTCGGCGAGTGGACGCCGTCGCCGGCGCTGCTGCCGGCGCTGCTCAGCGCCGGCGAGCTGCCGGGCGACCGCCAGCAGCCCTACCCGTTCTTCCTCGCCTCGCCACTGGAAGCGGCGGCCGCCACGCTGGGCGAGAGCGGCGACTGGCTGCTGGAATGGAAATGGGACGGCATCCGCGTGCAGCTGATCCGCCGCGGCGACGGCGTGGCGCTGTGGTCGCGCGGCGAGGAGCGGCTCGACGGCCGCTTCCCGGAAATCGAGCAGGCGGCGATGCATCTTCCCGAAGGCACGGTGCTCGACGGCGAACTGCTGGTCTGGCAAAAAGGCGAACCCGCTCCCTTGCCGTTCACCGCGCTGCAGACGCGTATCCAGCGCCGCAAGCCCGGCGCGAAGACGCTGGCCGCCACCCCGGCGCGGGTGATGGCCTACGACCTGCTGGAACTGGCCGGCGCGGACCTGCGCCAGCAGCCGCTGCGGCAGCGCCGCGCGCAGCTGGACGACGTGCTGGACACCCTGGGCGATGCGCGCATCCAGGCCTCGCCGCTGCTCGATGCCGCCGACTGGGACGCCGCCGCGCAACTGCGCGAAGGTTCGCGCGAGCGCGGCGTGGAAGGATTGATGCTCAAGCGCGCGACCTCGCCCTACCAGGCCGGGCGCCGCCGTGGCGACTGGTGGAAGTGGAAGATCGATCCGCTGACCATCGATGCGGTGCTGCTGTACGCGCAATCCGGCCACGGCCGCCGCAGCACGCTGTACACCGACTACACCTTCGGCGTGTGGGACGGCGATGCGCTGGTGCCGGTGGCCAAGGCCTATTCCGGGCTGGACGATGCCGAGATCCTGAAACTGGACCGCTGGATCCGCGCCAACACCCGCGAGCGCTTCGGCCCGGTGCGCGCGGTCGCGCCGCTGCAGGTGTTCGAGCTCGGCTTCGAGGCGGTGAACCGCAGCACGCGGCACAAGTCCGGCATCGCCGTGCGCTTCCCGCGCATCCTGCGCTGGCGCCACGACAAGCCGGCGGCCGAGGCGGACACGCTGGCGGCGCTGCAGGCGCTGGCGCGATGAAGCCTGGGCGCGGCGAGCGCGCCGCGATGGCGGCGCTGCGGGCCTGGTTCGCCGCGCAGGGCTGGAAGCCGCTGCCGTTCCAGCGGCAGATGTGGCGCCGCTACCTGGACGGCGAATCCGGGCTGCTGCATACGCCGACCGGCAGCGGCAAGACCCTGGCGGCGTTCGGCGGCCCGCTGCTGCAGGCGCTGGCCGCCACCCCGGCACGGGACTCGGCGCCGACGCCGGCACGCAGGCGGCGCAGCCCGCCGCGGCAACTGCAGGTGCTGTGGGTCACCCCGCTGCGGGCGCTCGCCGCCGATACCCTGCGCGCGCTGCGCGCGCCGGCCGAGGCGCTGGGCCTGGACTGGCAGATCGGCCTGCGCACCGGCGACGCCAGCGCGCGCGACAAGCGCCTGGCGCGCGACGGCAAGCTCGACGCATTGGTCATCACCCCCGAATCGCTGGCCCTGCTGCTGTCCTATCCGGATACCGCGCCGCGGCTGGCGGGCCTGCGCTGCGTGATCGTCGACGAATGGCACGAACTGCTCGGCAACAAGCGCGGCGTACTGCTGCAGCTGTGCCTGGCCCGGCTGCGCGCGCTGGCGCCCGGGCTGCGTACCTGGGGGCTGTCGGCCACGCTGGGCAACCTGGCGCAGGCGCGCGACGTGCTGCTGCCGCAGCAGCCCGACGCGGCCATCGTCGCCGGGGTGAAGCCGCGCACGCTGACGCTGGAGACGCTGCGCCCGGCTGGCGGCGAACGCTTTCCCTGGGCCGGCCACCTCGGCCTGGCGCAGTTGCCGCGGGTGCTGGAGAAGCTGCTGGCGGTGCGCACCAGCGTGCTGTTCACCAACACCCGCTCGCAGGCCGAGCTGTGGCACCAGGCGCTGGCGTCGGTGTGGCCGGAGGAGCCGCACACGCTGGCGCTGCACCACGGTTCGCTTGACCCGGCGCTGCGCACCGCGGCCGAGGACGGACTGCGCCACGGCAGCGTGCGCTGCGTGGTCGCCACCTCCAGCTTGGACCTGGGCGTGGACTTCCCGGCGGTGGACCAGGTGCTGCAGGTCGGCAGCCCCAAGGGGGTGTCGCGGCTGCTGCAGCGCGCCGGCCGTGCGCGCCATCGTCCCGGCCAGGCCGGGCACATCGTCTGCGTGCCGTCGCACGCGCTGGAACTGGTCGAGTACGCCGCCGCGCGCCGCGCCGTGGCCGCCGGCCGCATCGAGTCGCGCGTGCCGCCGCGGCTGTCGCTGGACGTGCTGGCGCAGCACTGCGTGAGCTGCGCGCTGGGCGGCGGCTTCGACGCCGGCGCGCTGCTTGCCGAGATCCGCGGCACCGACGCCTTCGCCGCGCTCGACGACGCCACCTGGCAGGCGGTGCTCGACTTCATCGTGCAGGGCGGCCGGGCGCTGTCGCACTACCCGGACTTCCGCAAGGTCGAGCGCGACGAGAACGGCCGCCACGTGGTGCGCGAACGCCGCGTGGCGCTGCGCCACCGCCTGTCCATCGGCACCATCGTCGGCGACGGCAGCGTGGCGGTGCGCTTCCTGCGCGGCGGCCCGCTGGGCGCGGTGGAGGAGCAGTTCGTCGGCCGGCTGCGCCGCGGCGACCGCTTCCAGTTCGCCGGGCGCCAGCTGGAGCTGGTGCGGCTGCAGGACATGACCGCCTACGTGCGGCTGGCCAAGGGCGGCGACGGCAGCGTGCCGAAGTGGATGGGCGGGCGCATGCCGCTGTCGTCCGAACTCGCCCACGAGGTCGAGGCGGTGTTCGCCGCGCCGGGCGATGCGCCGGAGATGCGCACGCTGGCGCCGCTGCTTGACCTGCAGCAGCGGCTGTCGTCGCTGCCGGCTCCGGGGCGGCTGCTGGCCGAATCGATCCGTACCCGCGATGGCCGCCACCTGTTCCTGTACCCGTTCGCCGGGCGCCAGGTGCACGAGGGCCTGGCCGCGCTGCTGTCGCTGCGCTGGGGACGCAGGCAGCGCAACAGCTTCGATTTCTCCGCCAACGACTACGGCCTGGTGCTGACGCCGGCCGCCGACGCGGCGCTGGATGCCGGGCTGCTGCGCGAACTGCTCGCCCCCGGGGAGCTGCTGCAGGACCTGCGCGAAAGCCTCAACCTGGGCGAGCTGGCGCGCCGCCAGTTCCGCGAGATCGCCCGCATCGCCGGCCTGCTGCCGCCGTCCCTGCCCGGCCGCGCCGCCCGCAGCATGCGCCAGCTGCAGGCCTCCAGCGGCCTGCTGTACGACGTGCTGGAACGCCATGATCCCGGCCACCTGCTGCTGGCGCAGGCCGAGCGCGAGGTGCTAGAAGGCCAGCTGGAATTCAGCCGGCTGGCGGCGACGCTGCAGGACTGTGCCGGCCGCGAACTGCGCCTGCACGCGCCGCGCGGCCTGACCCCGTTGTCGTTCCCGCTGTGGGCCGAACGCCGCCGCGGCCAGCTCAGCACCGAGGACTGGAAGGCGCGGGTGCTGCGCGCGGCGGCGCAGCTGGAGCAGCGCCATGGGCAATGAGGTGGAACTCGAACTGGCCGGCGAGCACGTGCTGCTGCTCGGCGATCGCGCGCTGTACCGGCCGCGGCGGCGCATGCTGCTGATCGCCGACCTGCACCTGGGCAAGGGCGACGCGTTCCGCCGCGCCGGCATCGCCCTGCCCACCGGCGGCACCGGGCACGACCTGCAGCGGCTCGATGCGCTGCTGCAGGCATACCGCTGCGACTCGCTGTGGATGCTCGGCGACATCCTGCACGGCCCGGCGCCGCGCGCCGACTGGCAACGGCGCTGGTGCGCCTGGCGCGAACGCCATCCGGCGCTGGCGGTGATGGCGATCCGCGGCAACCACGACCGCGCCCTGGCCGGCGCCGCGCTGGGCATCGAGGTGGCCGGCGAGCAGGTCGAGGACGGCCCGTTCGCGCTGCGCCACGACCCGGCGCCGCACCCTCGGCTGCACGTGCTGTGCGGCCACCTGCACCCGCAGGTGGCACTGCCCGGCCTGCGCCGCCGCTGGCCGGCGTTCTGGCTGCGTGCGCAGGCGACCGTGCTGCCGGCGTTCTCGCAGTTCACCGCCGGCGTGGCGCCGGTGCTGCAGCCAGGCGAGCGGCTGGTGGCCTGTGTCGAAGGCGAGGCGGTCGCGCTGCCGGAACAGCGCTGAGATGCCGCCCCCTCCCTTGCGCGCGGCGCAGGGGAGGGTTGGGGAGGGGTGCCGTTGCTTGGGCTTTGATCTTCCTGGTTGGCAACGCGTCGCTGACACCCCCGCAATCGAGAGCTGATGCAATGCTCGCGGCAAAGCCCCAAAGCACCCCTCCCCAACCCTCCCCTTCGCCTTCGGCGAAAGGGAGGGAGCGGAGCACGCCCCGGCTGCTACGGGTCAGGGGTCTCGCGCTCCTGCCGCTTGACCCGCTGCCAGCAGGCCTCCTGCCGGTCCAGCGAAAGCTCCGCCAGCGTGGTGCCGTCCGCGCGCGCCAGCGCCTCCATCGCACGGAAGCGGCGTTCGAACTTCAGGTTGGCATGGCGCAGCGCGGCGCCGACGTCGACCTTGGCATGGCGCGCCAGGTTGGCGCAGACGAACAGCACGTCGCCGATCTCGTCCTGCAGCCGCGCGTGGTTGCCGGCGACGTCGCCGCGTGCGAACTCCGCCCGCACCTCGGCGAGCTCCTCGCCCAGCTTCTCCAGCACCGGCGCCGGACCCGGCCAGTCGAAGCCGACGCGCGCCGCGCGCGACTGCAGCTTGGTCGCGCGCTGCCACTCCGGCAGGCCGCGGGTGATGCCGGCCAGCGCCGAGGCGTCGGTCTCGCCGGCCGAGGCGCGCTCGTCCCGCTTGATCGCCTCCCAGTTGCGGCCGACCGTCTCGGCGTCGTCGGCCTGCACCTGTGCGAACACGTGCGGATGCCGCCGCACCATCTTCTCGCAGATCGACGCCACCACGTCGGCGAAGGCGAAGGCGCCCTGCTCGCTGGCCATCTGCGCATGGAACACCACCTGCAGCAGCAGGTCGCCGAGTTCGCCCTTGAGGTCCTGCAGGTCGTTGCGGTCGATCGCGTCGGCGACCTCGTAGGCCTCCTCGATCGTGTACGGCGCGATGCTGGCGAAATCCTGCTCGATGTCCCACGGGCAGCCGTGCTCGCGGTCGCGCAGGCGCGCCATGATCCGCAGCAGTTCGGCGATGTCGCCGCGGTCGGGGTTGCTCGGGTTGCTCGGCTGGTCCACGCACTCGCTCCGGAATCGAAGACCGGCATTGTAGAGCCGGGCTTGTGCCTGCATCCCTTTTCGGGGCCCGGCTGAGGCTTTCCCGGCTGAGCCCAGCCGAGCAAAGCTCCGCTCTACGCGGAAGCGCTCGGCCGATGCACCAGCCCGGCACTACGCCGGCAGCCAGTCGCGCCAGGGCAGCGCCGGGTCGCCCAGGGCGATGAAGTCGCCGTTGATCAGCGTCTCGCGGCGGTTGTAGCGGAACGGCTTGCCGCTCGCCGCGGACAGCAGCGCGCCGCCGGCGGCATGCAGCACGCACTGGCCGGCGGCGGTGTCCCACTCGCAGGTGTGGCCGAAACGCGGGTAGACGTCGATCTCGCCCTCGGCGATGCGGCAGAACTTCAGCGACGAGCCCTGCGGCACCCGCTCGATCTCGCCCATGCGCGCCAGCAGCGCGTCGGTGCGCGCATCGCGCCAGGAACGGCTGGCCGCCACCCGCAGCGGCGCGGCGGCCGGCACCCGGGTGCGCAGCGCGACGTCGCGGTAGCCCTCGCGGCGGTAGGCCTGCTCGCCCTTGACCGCGTGCCAGATGCGTCCGTCCACCGGCGCCTGGACCACGCCGAACACCGGCGCGCCCTGGTGGATCAGGGCGATGTTGACGCTGAACTCGCCGTTGCGCTTGACGAACTCGCGGGTGCCGTCGAGCGGGTCGACCAGCCAGTAGCTGGCCCAGTGCCGGCGCACGTCCCACGGCACCGCGGCCGATTCCTCCGACAGCACCGGCACGTCCGGCGTCAACCGCGCCAGGGCATCGACGATGACCCGGTTGGCCGCCAGGTCGGCGCCGGTGACCGGGCTGTCGTCGGCCTTGTGGTCGACCTCGAAATCGGTGCCGTACACCCGCATGATCGCGGCGCCGGCCTGCTGGGCGATGGCGATGACGGTTTCGCGCAGGTCGGTGGTCAGGCGGATCACCCCTGCCGCTCCAGCCACTCGCGGGCGATGAACAGCGCGGCCAGCGAGCGGCCCTCGGAGAAATCCTCGCGCAGCATCAGCCGGTCGAGTTCGGAGAGCTTCCACGGCACCACTTCCAGTTCCTCCGGCTCGTCGCCCGGCAGCTTCTCCGGGTAGAGGTCGCGGGCCACCACCAGCCACGACTGGTGGCTCATGTAGGTGGGCGCCAGCGTCATCGCGCGCAGCACGTCCAGGCGGCGGGCGCCGTAGCCGGCCTCTTCCTTGAGTTCGCGGTCGGCCGCCTGCGCCGGGGTCTCCTCGCCGTCGATGCGGCCCTTCACCAGGCCCAGCTCGTAGCGCTCGACGCCGGCGGCGTACTCGCGCACCAGCAGCACCGTCTGCGCGTCGAGCATCGGCACCACCACCACCGCGCCGCGGCCGGTGCCGCGCTGGCGGTAGTACAGGCGCCGCTCGCCGTTGGCGAACTCCAGGTCCAGTTCCTCCAGCCTGCGGTCCGGCGAATCGCCGCTGCGCTCGCGCACGGCATGGATGATCGGCAGGCGGTGGCTCACGGCCGGGTCCCGACGCTGCCGGGCGCGGCCGATACAATGTGCTGATGCAAGAACGTCTCCATGAAGCCGAAATCCTAGCAGACCGGACCGCCGCGGAGTCTGCCGAATCGTGGCGGCAACGCGACCTGTCGGTGCTGTGGCACCCGTGCACGCAGATGCGCGAACACCCGGGCACGCTGCCGCTGGTACCGATCAGCCACGGCCGCGGCGCCTGGCTGGTCGGCCACGACGGCCGCCACTACCTGGATGCGGTAAGCAGCTGGTGGACCAACCTGTTCGGCCACGCCGAGCCGCGCATCGCCGCGGCCGTCGCCGCCCAGGCGGGCCGGCTGGAACAGGTGATGCTGGCCGGCTTCAGCCACGAGCCCGCGGTCAGGCTGGCCGAGCGGCTGCTGGACATCGCCCCGCGCGAGCCGGGACGCGCGCCGCTGGCCAAGGTGTTCTACGCCGACAACGGCTCGGCCGGGGTCGAGGCGGCGCTGAAGATGGCCTTCCACTGGTTCCACAACCGCGGCGAGCACGGCCGCACCCGCTTCGTGGCGCTGGAGAACGGCTACCACGGCGAGACCATCGGGGCGCTGTCGGTCGGCGACATTCCCCTCTACCGCCAGGTCTATGCGCCACTGCTGAAGGAAGCGCTGTTCGCGCCCTCGCCCGACGCCTGGCTGGCCGAGCCGGGACAGTCGCCGGCCGAGCGCGCCGAGCAGGCCGCCGCCGGCCTGGCCGCGCTGCTGGAACGCCACCCCGGCGAGGTCTGCGCGCTGATCCTGGAGCCGCGGCTGCAGTGCGCCGGCGGCATGCGCATGCACGATCCGCTGTACCTGCGCCGCGCCCGCGAGCTGTGCGACGCCCACGGCGTGCTGCTGATCGCCGACGAGATCGCCACCGGCTTCGGCCGCACCGGCACGATGTTCGCGTTCGAGCAGGCCGGCACGATGCCCGACCTGATGTGCGTGTCCAAGGGGCTGACCGGCGGTTTCCTGCCACTGGCGGCGGTGCTGGCCACGCAGGACATCTACGATGCGTTCCTGGACGACTCGCGCGAGCGCGCCTTCCTGCATTCGCACAGCTACACCGGCAATCCGCTGGCCTGCGCGGCGGCGCTGGCCTCGCTGGACATCTTCGCCAGCGACGACGTGATCGAGCGCAACCGCGTCACCGCCCAGTCCCTGCGCGCGCTGTCGGCCCCGTTCGCCGACCACCGCCATGTCGCCGACGTGCGCCAGGCCGGCATGGTGGTGGCGTTCGAACTGACCCGCGACGGCGACAGGAGCACCCCGTTCCCCGCCGGCGCCCGCATCGGCCTGCGCGCCTACCGCGCCGCACTGCAGCGCGGCGTGGTGCTGCGCCCGCTCGGCGACGTGCTGTACTGGATGCCGCCGTACTGCATCGACGCCGACCAGCTGGCATTGCTGGCCGAGACCACCCTGGCCGCGATCGACGAGGCGGTGGCATGCGCCTGACCCGCTGCCACGTCGAGCAGCCGCTGCAGGCCGGCGCCGAGCTTTCCCTGCCCGACGACGCCGCGCACCACCTGACGCGGGTGCTGCGCCTGCGCGAAGGCGACGCCTGCGTGCTGTTCAACGGCGACGGCTGCGACTACGACGCGCAGCTCACCAGCGTCGGCAAGCGCGAAGTGCGGGTGCGCCTCACCGGCCGGCGCGAACTGCACAACGAATCGCCGCTGCGCATCGTGCTGCTGCAGGGCATCGCCCGCGGCGAGAAGATGGACCTGATCCTGCAGAAGGCGACCGAGCTGGGTGTGGCCGGTTTCGTGCCGGTGCTGGCCGAGCGCACCGAGGTCCGGCTCGATGCCGAGCGCGGCGCCAAGCGGCTGGCGCACTGGCAGGAGGTGATCGCCTCGGCCTGCGGCCAGTCCGGCCGCGCGCGCGTGCCGGCAGTGCAGGCACCGCAACCGCTGGCCGAGGCCGCCGGCCTGCTGGACGCCGGGGCGCTCAGGCTCACCCTCGACCCGCACGGCGAACACCGGCTGCCGACGCTGCAGGTGTCGGCGACGATGGACGTGGTGGTGGCCATCGGCCCGGAGGGCGGCTGGTCGCCGCGCGACCGCGACACCCTCGCCGCGGCCGGCTTCAGCGGCCTGCAGCTGGGCCCGCGCGTGCTGCGCACCGAGACCGCGGGACTGGCCGCGATCGCGGCGCTGCAGGCTCGGTTCGGCGACCTGTAGCCCGGCCAGGCCGCGACGCCCTCGCAATCGCCGCTATCCGCTGCAGGCCGCGCGCTCGCGGCAGCCCCTGTAGGGGCGACTTCAGTAGCGATGGGGCTGATGGGGCTTTATCGGTGAAGCCCCATCGCGACTGAAGTCGCTCCTACGTCGCTCCTACGGGGTGTTCCTGCGGAAAGCAGGAAATCGACGGGGGCGGGATCTCAGCCGACGGCGGTCGGCAACTGTTCGCGCAGCGCCGCTTCCAGCACGTCCAGGTCCGGCAGCAGCGCGCTCTGCTCGCCCAGCAGCACGCGCATGTGCACGCCCGGCGGCAGCGTCTCCTCCGAGGCATCGGCCAGCAGGCCGTCGCGCGGGATCGACACCAGTTGCGGGAACGACTGGGTCAGCAGCGCGAAGTACGGCAGTTCCGGGTTCCCGCCCAGCGCCTTGAGCACGATCACCTTGTTGCTGGCGGCCACCAGTTCCTGGCCCAGCCCGGTGAAACGGGCGAACGCGATCAGCGGCACCTTCCAGCCATGCCAGGCGATCTCGCCGGCCAGCCAGGCGGGGGCGCCGGCCACCGGCTCGACCGGCACCCGCGACATCACCTCGGCGACGGTCGCGTTGGGCAGCAGCACGCGCTCGCTGCCCGACTGGATCAGGACTCCGCGGATTTCGTCGTTGCTGGCGTAGCTCATGCAATGTTCCCGGATCGGTAGGTGGTGGACAGGCTCAGGCGCCCCAGCGCCGCGCCAGCGACAGGGCCAGCTGCGCCGGCTCGCCGCCGGGCAGGCCCTGCCCGGTCACGCACGCGGCCGCACTGGCGTCGTAGCAGCCTTCGCCGCCCTGCCCGGCCACCCAGCCGCCCTGCGCGGCGAAGGCCAGCACGTCGCCGGTCTGGTCGACGTCGGCGCCACTGAGCACCAGCACCGCGCTCTCGGCCGGCGGCAATGCGGCCAGCAGCGGGTGCGCGGCGCGGTCGGGCACGAAGCGCAGCCCGCCGTCGCTGGCCTGCAGGCCGATGTCGTCGGGCAGCACGTACGCCTGCGCCGCCGCCACGGCCTGGCCGGCCTCGGCCAGCATCACCGGCAGCGCCGATACGCGCGCGATCTGCCGTGCCAGGTTGCCGTACTGGCCGCCGTCCAGGCGCAGCTGCACCAGCACCGGCCTGGAGAAATCGGCGGGCAGCGCGGCCAGCAGCCGGCGCACCGCGTCCGGCCCGCCGATGCCGGCCAGCAGCAGCACCGCGCCGCCGGGCCGCGGCCCAGCGGCCTCGATCTCCAGCAGCGACAACCCCGCCGGCGCCACGTCGGGCGCCGCGGGCCCGGCCGCACGCACCACCGGCGCGGCGTCGTCGGCATCGACCAGCGTCCAGGTGCTGGAATCGGCCAGTGCCGCGGCAGGAACCTGCGTTTCGTCGGCGGGGAACCGCACGGCGGCACCGGGCGCTTCCCCGGCATGGATGGCGGACGTGACCGGCGCATGCGCGTGCAGCGGCGTGGAAGCCAGGCCCGGTGCCGGCGGGACCGATGCCGCATCGTCCTCGGCACCCG
Organism: Stenotrophomonas sp. MMGLT7; assembly: GCF_021168555.1. Taxonomy (GTDB): domain Bacteria; phylum Pseudomonadota; class Gammaproteobacteria; order Xanthomonadales; family Xanthomonadaceae; genus MMGLT7. Next base: position 52,983 of record NZ_JAJOZS010000002.1, read on the forward strand.
GCGGCAGCACGTTGCCGCTGCCGCGCAGCTTGGCCAGCAGGTGCCGCGCCCAGCGCTGCGCTTCCCAGCCCTCGCGGCGGGCGGCCAGCTCGGCCTCGTCGAAGACCACCGTCAGCCCCGCTGCGCTCAATGACGGCTGCAGCCGTTCCAGCGCGTCCTCGATGGCCGGTTCCAGCGCCACCAGCACCGCCATCGGTGCGGCGGCGGCCAGCGCCTGCCCGTCCAGCGCCTGCGGGTCGTCCTCCAGAACCAGGTGCGCGCCGGCCCGCACCAGGGCATCGCGCATGCGCTCGCGCGCACGCCCCTCGCGCGCCAGCAGCGCGACCTGCAGCGGGGAACCGCCGTCATTCGCGGACACGGGCGATCCCCAGCAGGTCGTACACGTTGCGCATCAGGTCCAGCTCCTGGTACGGCTTGCCCAGGTAGCGCTGGACGCCGATCTCGAAGGCGCGCTGGCGGTGCTTGTCGCCGCTGCGCGAGGTGATCATCACGATGGGAATGTCCTTGTAGCGGGGATCGGCACGCATCTGCGTGGCCAGCTCGTAGCCGTCCATGCGCGGCATCTCGATGTCCAGCAGCATCAGGTCGGGCACGCGCTCGGCCAGCAGCTCCAGCGCCTCGACGCCGTCGCGCGCGGTCGCCACCTGCAGGTTGTGCCGCTCCAGCACGCGGCCGGTGACCTTGCGCATGGTCAGCGAATCGTCCACCACCATCACCAGCGGCGCCTGCCGCTGCTCGGCATGGCGGGTCTCGACCACCGGCGCCTGCGGCTGCAGCAGCCAGCGGCGTACCAGCGGCGCGACGTCGAGGATGACCACCACGCTGCCGTCGCCGGTGATGGTGGCGCCATAGATGCCGGGCACTGAGGCGATCTGCAGGCCGACCGGCTTGACCACGATCTCGCGGTTGCCGAGCACCTGGTCGATCGCAACCGCGGCGCGCAGGTCGCCGGCGCGCACCAGCAGCAGCGGCACCTGCGGCTGGCCCTCGGCGCTGGCCGCGCCCTTGCCGACCAGCGCGCCGAGGTTGTACAGGGCGTATTCCTCGCCGCCGTAGTGGTAGCCGCCCTCGCCCGACTCGAAGCGGCTGCGGCCGATGCGGCCGATGCCGCTGACCGAGGCAACCGGCACCGCGAACTGGGTGTCGCCGATGCGCACGAACACCGCCTGGGTGACCGCCAGCGTCTGCGGCAGGCGCAGCACGAAGGTGACGCCCTGGCCGGTGACAGAGTGGATGTCCACCGAGCCGCCGAGCTGGCGCACCTCGCTGCGCACCACGTCCATGCCGACGCCGCGCCCGGCGAGCTGGCTGACGTGGTCGCTGGTGGTGAAGCCGGAGGCGAAGATCAGCGCGTCCAGCTCGCGATCGCCCGGCTGCGCGCCGGCCTCGACCAGCCCGCGCTGTTCGGCGCGGCGGCGGATCGCCTCGCGGTCCAGGCCGACGCCATCGTCGGCCACTTCCAGCACGATTTCCGAACCTTCGCGGCGCAGGCGGATGGCGATGGTGCCCTCCTCCGGCTTGCCTGCGGCGCGGCGCTGCGGCGGCGTCTCCAGGCCATGGGCCACGGCATTGCGCAGCATGTGCTCCAGCGGCGCGACCATGCGGTCGAGCACGTTGCGGTCGAGCTCGCCGTGGGTGCCGTCGAGAACGAGCTGCACCTGCTTGCCGGTGTCGGCCGCGGACTGCCGCACCACGCGGCGCAGGCGCGGCACCAGGCCGTCGAACGGCACCATGCGCGCGCGCATCAGCCCGTCCTGCAGCTCCGAGCTGACGCGCGACTGCTGCTGCAGCAGGGTGTCGTACTGGCGCGCCAGGTCGTCCAGCACGCCCTGCAGGCCGCCCAGGTCGGCCGCGGACTCGTTGAGCGCGCGGCTGAGCTGCTGCAGGGTGGAGAAGCGGTCCAGCTCCAGCGGATCGAAGGCCTGCGCATTGTTGTCCTGCTCGCGCTGGTAGCGCGCCACGATCTGCGCCTCGGTCTCCAGGTCCAGGCGCCGCAGCTGGTCGCGCAGGCGCGCGTTGGTGCGGTCGAGCTCGGCCATGGCGCCGCGGAACGCGCCCAGCTGCTGCTCCAGGCGCGAACGGTAGATCGCCACTTCGCCGGCGTAGTTGACCAGGTTGTCGAGCAGGTCGGCGCGCACGCGCACCTGTTCCTGATGCGGTCCGTGCACCTGCTCGTCGTCGTTCGCCCCCGGCTCAGGCGGCAACGGCGGCGACAGTTCGCCCACCGCCAGCGGCAGTGGCTCGGCCTCGGCCGGCACGGCGGCGGGGGCCACCGTCTCGTCGATCATCGTCTGCAGCGGCGCCTCGTCCAGGACCGGACGGCCGCCCTGCGCGCGCAGGGCGAAGGCGTCCACCAGGTCGCGCGGCATCGCCGCCGCGCGATGGACGCCGGTACGCGTGAGCAGGTGGTGCAGCCGGTCGAACCCGCGCTCGAGCAGCTGCAGGTCGCCGCGGCCCAGTTCGACACGACTGTCGGCCAGCACTTCCAGCAACGACTCGATGCTGTGGCCGAGATCGCCGATGGCGTCGATGCCGGCCATGCGCGCGCCGCCCTTGAGCGTGTGCAGGTCGCGCTGCAGCCCGGCCAGCAGTTCGCGCTCGCGCGGGTTCTGGCGCAGGTCGCTCAGCAGGCGGTCGCAGTGGTCGAGCAGGTCCTTGCCTTCCTCGACGAAGATATCGACCAGTTCGCGATCGAGTTCGTCGAAGTCGAGCGGCGCATCCTCGGCGACGGTGGCCGGCGCTTCGTCCGTGGCCTCGATGGTCTGCGTTGCCGGCGGCAGGTCATCGACGATGTCCGCTCCGGTCGCCTCGTCGGCGGCGGAAGCATCCGGCCGCGGGCGGCCGGCGGCCGGCATGTCGCGCCGCAGCGTCTCCAGCAGCCATGCCTCGCCGGCGGCGGGCGGCTGCGGCGGCCTGGGCTCCTCGTCCAGGTCCGCGGAGATCCTGTCGGCCAGGCTCTCCAGCGTGTCTTCCTCGGCGTCGGCCTGCGTGTCCCCGGCATCGGCTTCGGGGCCGGACGCTTCGGCTTCGGCGTCCGGCTCGAACGGCAGCGGCTCGTCCTGTGCCTGCGCGCCATCGACGTCTGCCGTGACGGCAGCGTCGGCGTCCACCCTCTGCCCAGGCTCGCCGGCAGTGGCGGTCCCGGAGCCGGATGCGAAGGCATCCACGTTCTGCATCGCATCCGCCGGGTCGATGGACAACTCGTCCTCGTAACCGGAGAACCCTTCGTCTGCGGGTTCCGTCGCGAGTTCCGTTCCGTCCCCAGCCGGGACGGAGCCGGAGACGGCGTCAGCGGCGCCGGGAGCGGAGCCGATTCCTTCGGATGGTGCAGGCTCCCCGGCTTCGGCTTCGGCTTCGGCTTCGGCTTCGGCTTCGGGCTCGGCTTCGGCCTCGGCTTCGGGCTCGGTCGTGCCGTCCTCAGCGGCGACCGCCCACTCGATGGCATCCGCATCGGCTTCGCCGGCAGCGGCGACGTGGTCCGCGGCCACGACCGGCTCGACCCCGCCCGCATCCTCGCCATCCGGCGCCGGGGCCTGCGGCTCCTGCGAGTCCGCTTCGGCGGACGCGTCCGCCCCGACCGCGGCATCGCCATGGGCCGCATCCAGGTAACCGGACAGATCGTCGGCGCTGCTGAGCTCGACCGCCTCGGCGACGGCCTCCGGTTCCTCGCTTTCGTCCTCGAGCTGCGGCGGCCACGAGGCCTCCGGCAGCATCGCCACCAGCGCCGACAACCGGGCCGAGAGATCGGCGAACGAGGGCACGACCGGCGACGGCGACTGCAGCGCGGCGATGGTGCCGGCAACGGCATCGCGGGTATCGGCAAGGGCGCGCACGCCCTCGGCCGTCGGCACGACCTGCGCGGCCAGGGAACGCTTGACGTAGGTTTCCGCCGGCGAGGTGACGCCGGTGATCTCCGGCACGTCGGTCATCGCGAACGCGCCGTTCATGGTGTGGATGGCGCGCAGCAGTGCCTCGGTGGCGGCCTGCGGCTGCAACTGGGCAGCGGCCAGCCAGGCATTCACCGTTTCCAGGTGGGTGGCGACCTCGGCCTCCAGGATCTCGCGCAGCACGCCGTCCACCGACGCCGGCGTACCGCTCGGCAGCGCCGGCTCGGGCGTCGCCGCGGCCGCCGTGTACCAGGCGTCCTCGCCGGCGGCGAGGCGCTCGGCCACCGTCTCGATGGCCGCCAGGTCGGCCTGCACGGCATGCGTGCCGTGCAGCGCCGCGTCGAACTCCGGCAGCACCTGGCGGGCCTGCTCGACCATGGCCAGCACCGCCGCGCTCGGCGGCCGGCTGCCGTCGAGCACGCGGTTGAGCATGCTCTCGATCTTCCAGCTGAACTCGCCCAGCACGCGCGCGCCGACGAGGCGGCCGCTGCCCTTGAGGGTGTGGAAGATGCGCCGCACCGGCCGCAGCCTTTCCATGTCCGCCGGCGCTGCGCGCCACAGCGGCAGCAGCTGCGCCAGGTTGTCGATCTCCTCGGCGAACTCCTCCAGGAAGACCTCGCGGATTTCCTCGTCGATGTCGCCGCCGCCGTCCTCGAATCCGCCATGCGGCGCAGTGGCCGGTCCGGCGGCATTGGCGGGCGCGGCAACTGGCTCCTGCGTCCCGGCCGCGGCGGCGGTGTCCATCGCGGCCGCGGTCGCGGCCTGCGGATCGAAGTCCGCCGCCGCCGCGTCCAGCTCGGCGATGAACGCCTCGGAGGCTTCGTCCAGTTCGATGCGGGCGGGGACCGTCTCGTGCACGCCCGCGCTGGTCTGCACGTACGGCACCGCGGCGCCGTCCCCGCTGGGCGGCGGCGGCACGGCGGTGCCGGGCGCCTGCGCAGGCGGTTCGGCGTCGGGCACGTCCTGCCGCGGCTGCGCAAGCTTGTCGGCATCGCCTGCAGCGGCCGTCGCGGCCTCCGCCGGGGGCGGCGCCGGATAGGTCAGCGAGATGTCGAAGCTGTACCCGGGCAGCGCATCGTCCGCCACCGGCGGCGCCTCGGCGGCGACCGGATCGAAGGCATCGGACGACACCGGCACGGAGGCGCTGGAATCGAATTCCACGATGCCCACGCCTTCCACGCGGAAAGGCGTGATCGCGGGGGCGTGGTAATCGAACGGCTGCCCGGTCTCGGCGGCGACCGGATCGAACGAAACCGGGGCCAGGGTCGGCGGCTCGGCGTCGTCCACCTGCAGCCGCCATGCCTCCACCACGATCGGTTCCGGCTCGACCGGCGCCGCGTCCGGCGCCTCGGCGGCGATCGCGGAATCCGCCTGCGTCGCGGCCGGCTCGTCCTGTTCGTCCTGTTCGTCCTGCTCCGGCTGCCCGGGGCCGCCGGCATCGGGCGTCCATGCGCCGGGCTCGGATGCAGCCGCGTCGGCATCCGCCTCGGGCGATGCTTCCGGCTCCGCAGCGGCCACCGCGGCATCCTGCGGCTCGTCCGGCAGCGGCCAGTAGCGCAGCGCTTCCAGGCTGGAACGGGTGATGTCGAGGATCTCCTCGCGCCCGGGGCGGCGCTCGCGCAGCGCTTCCAGGTAGTACTCCAGGCTGGCCATCGCATCGGCCAGGGTGTCGAGCTGGCGGCCGCTGGGGACGCGCTGCCTGCCGATCAGCTCGACCGCCACGTAGCGGCGCACGCCTTCCATGAAGGCCGCCGGCTCCGGCAGCTGCAGCATCTGCAAGGCGCCGCCGACCTCGCCCAGCAGGCCGGGCACCGCGGCCAGGCGGGCGTGGTCCCAGTTGGTCTCGATGAAGGCGACGAAATGCTCGCGCGCGGCGGCGAAGTTGGCGATCGCCTCCTGCACGAGCACGTCCAGCGTGCGGCGCAGCTCGCCGCTGCCGATGTCGTCCTCGACGCCGGCCCCCGGGCCAAGGCGCGAGACCTGGTCGTCCAGCGAGGCATCCACGTAGAGCAGCGCGCCGGCGATGTCCAGCAGCAGGCCCTCGTCGGCCTGGCGCCTGCCATCGACGATGTCCTGCAGCGCATCGCGCTGCTGCACCACCACCTCGCGCGCTCCGCCCAGCCCCATCATGCCCAGGGTATCGGCGACGTTGCCCAGCTCCTGCACCTGCGGCTGCAGGCCGGCGACGTCGCCGCCGGTGCGCAGGTGCAGGTCGAGCGCGTCCTTGACCCGCAGCAGTTCTTCCTTGACCGCCGTGCCCACGGTGTCGAGCAGTTCGCGGTTGCGCCCGCTGAGGCTGCCGCGGGCGTGGTCCAGCTCGGCCTCGGTGGCGCTGGCCGCAGCCGGGTCGAAGGCGAACAGCACGCTCTCGTCGAGGCCGGGCACGCCGCGCGCGGCGCGGATCTCGTTGAGCAGCGGCAGCAGCACGATCGGGATGTCGCGGTGGCCGTCCTGCAGCCGCTCCAGGTAGTCGGGCAGCAGCACCGTGCCGCGCATCAGCGTGGCGCAGGCCTCGTCGCGCCGGGCCGGCTGGCCGTCGTGCAGCGCCAGCGCCAGCAGTTCCAGTTCCTCGGCCACCATCGCCGGCGCCTGCAGTTCCACCATCCGCAGCGTGCCCTGCACCTGGTGCAGGTAGCCGGCGCACAGGCGCATGTGGCTGCCGTCGCCGGATTCGTCGACGAAGTACTCGATCTCGCTGCGCGCCAGGCGCAGGGTCTCGTCCAGCTCGGGCTTCACCCAGCCCAGGGCGGCATGGCTGATTGCATCGCGCAACGCGCTCATGGCATTTCTCCGCTCGTGGCAGCTCCGTCCGTCGCCGGGAGCGGAATGTTCTGCACTGACGTCTGGCGATGCGTCATCCGCTGCGTCCTTTCCCGTTGCGCCGCGCTCATCAGGCCGGGAGCTTGAAGTCGGCGACCGAGCGCCGCAGGTCCGCCGCCAGCTGCGCCAGGCGGCCGATCGATTCCGCGGTCTGGCCGGCGCCCTGCGAGGTCTGCCCGGTGATCTGGCGGATCACGCCCATGGTGTAGGTGATGTCGGTCGCCGCCGCCGACTGCTGGTTGGCGGCGATCGAGATGTTCTTGATGAGGTTGTTCAACGCGTTGGACACGCGCTCGATCTCGGTCAGCGCGGTGCCGGCGTCCTCGGCCAGGCGCGCGCCGGAGACCACCTCGGAGGTGGTCTGCTCCATGGAGGTCACCGCCTCGTTGGTGTCGGCCTGGATCGCCTGCACCAGGCCCTCGATGCGCCGGGTCGCGCCGGAGGTGCGCTCGGCCAGCCGCTGCACTTCGTCGGCCACCACCGCGAAGCCGCGGCCGGCCTCGCCCGCCGACGCCGCCTGCACCGCGGCATTGAGCGCCAGGATGTTGGTCTGCTCGGAAATGTCGTTGATCAGTTCCACGATCGAGCCGATCTCCTGCGAGGACTCGCCCAGGCGCTTGATGCGCTTGGAGGTTTCCTGGATCTGGTCGCGGATCTGGTCCATGCCCTGGATGGTCTCGCGCACCACGCCGGCGCCCTCGGCGGCGATGACCACCGAGCGCTGCGCCACTTCCGCCGATTCGGTGGAGTTGCGCGAGACCTGCTCGATGCTCGCCGCGATCTCGTTGATGCGTTCGGAAGCGGAGTTGATCTCGCTGGCCTGGTGACCGGCCGCCTCGGCCAGCTGCATCGCCGTGGCCTGGGTCTGGTCGGTCGAGGCGGCGACCTTGGCCGAGGTGTCGTTGATGGTGGTCACCAGGTGGCGCAGCTCGTCCACCGCGTAGTTGATGGCGTCGGCGATGGCGCCGGTCATGTCCTCGGTCACCGAGGCCTTCACCGTGAGGTCGCCCTCGCCGAGCGAGCTGATCTCGTCCAGCAGCCGCATGATCGCCTGCTGGTTGCGGCTGTTGAACTCCACCTGGGTCTGGTAGCGCAGTTCCTGCTCGCGGGCGCGACCGCGCACCGTGCTCCAGACGAAGCCGATGATCGACAGCAGCGCCAGCACGCCCGATACCACGCCCAGCCAGAAGTTTGGGAACAGGCGGGTGTCGCGGGTGGAACCGAACGCGGAGAACGCGGCGAACAGCCTGCGGCTGTCGTCGAGCATCGTGCCCGAACCGGCGGTCAACGCCGCCGCCGCCGACTGCGCCGCGAACAGGTTGCGCGAACTGGCCAGGATCGCGTCCACGTCCTGCTTCATCGCCGCCCACTGCTCGTGCGACTGTTCCAGCGCGGCCAGTGCGCCGGCGTTGCGCACCGCGGCGATGCCCAGTTCCTCATTGCCGCTGCGCAGCCCCTCCAGCACCTGGTTGAACACCACCGAGTCGCGCGCCAGCGCATCGCCGGCGGCCACCGCGCCGGTGCCGCCGGCGCGGATCTCGGTCACGCGCCGGGCCATTGTGCCGGCCACCACCACCTGCTGCAGCGCGCTGTAGATCTGCGATGCCGGTGCGCCACCTGCGCTCATCGCGCGCACCACCTCGTTGAGCTGCGCCTGCAGCTGCGGCACGCTGCCGGCGAAGCGGTCGGCATTGCCGGCCAGCGCCAGCACCGCCGGCTCGCTCGCCACCACCTGCGCGGCGCTCTTGCTCAGCGGCGCCCAGGTGGCGGCCAGCCGCGACACCGCGGCGGAGACGCCGGCCTCGTCGCCGAAACGCGCGCCGAGGTCGTTGACCGTGGCATCGATCCGGCTGCGCGTGGCCTTGAACGCGGTGAAGGCCGCGGCGTTGCCGGCGACCGCCTCGCGGCCCTGGTTGGCCAGCTGCTGCGACAGCACCTGCAGTTCGGCCGCGCCGGTGCTGGCGCCGGCCAGGCGGCTGCCCTGCCAGGTGGCGACGCCGGTATTGGCGGCGAAGACGATCAGCGAAAGCGCCAGCAGGCCGAGCCAGAAGCGGGTTCCCACGCTGCCGAGCTTGCTGGCCTTGGGGGCGTCCGAAGCAGTACTCATCGTTGAACCTCAATACGTTGCAGGCCGCTCAGGCAGCGGCGTGGCGGAACTCGGGGGTGCGCGACAGCAGCGACAGGGAGAACACGCCCCAGTCGAAGGCCTCGCCGCGGAAGGCGCGATCGATGAAGTGCGCGTAGCGGCCCTGCGCCAGCGCATCGGGCGCCACCGCCTGCGACAGTTCGAAGCTGCGCTGGCCGTACATCTCGTCGATGGTCAGGGCGACGTCGCCGCCGCTCTGGCGCATGATCAGCACGCGCTGGCCTTCCTGCAGGGCGGTGCGCTTGCCTTCCAGGAAGTGCTTCAGGTCGACCACCGGGAACAGGTTGCCGCGCAGGTTGCCCACGCCCAGCAGCCACGGCTGCGCGCACGGCACCGGGGTGACCGGCGGCATCGGCACGATCTCCACCACCTCGCGGAAGTCGGACACCAGGTGGCGACTGCCGACGCGATAGCCGACGCCGCGCCACACATCCGCGGCGAACTGCCGCGCCGGCAGCTGCACCGCATGTGCCAGGCTGCGCTGCTGGTAGCCTTCGAGGATGTCGAACGGCGAGCGCATCAGGCCACCAGCGCGTGGATGCGGGCCATCAGTTCGTCCTCGCGCGGGGGCTTGACGACGTAGTCGGTCGCGCCCTGGCGCAGGCCCCAGGCCTTGTCGGTCTCCATGCCCTTGGTGCTGACGATCAGCACGGGAATGGCGCGGGTGGAAGCGTCGCGCGACAGCGCGCGGGTGGCCTGGAAGCCGCTCATGCCCGGCAGCACCACGTCCATCAGGATCAGCGCCGGCGCGCCGGTGCGGGCGATCTCCAGCCCGTCCTCGGCGTTGTCCACGGCGACCACCTCGTGGCCCGCCTTTTGCAACCATTGGGTGAACACCGCCCGATCAGTCGGCGAGTCCTCGATCAACAGGATACGAGCCATGTTTGCCTTACCCCCTGGTCAGGCGTTGACGTAGGTACGGATTGCGTCCAGCAGTTCTTCGCGGGTGAATGGTTTGGTCAGGTACTGCTCGGAGCCGACGATGCGACCGCGCGCCTTGTCGAACAGGCCGTCCTTGGAGGACAGCATGATCACCGGCGTCGACTTGAAGCTGCGGTTGCCCTTGATCAGCGCGCAGGTCTGGTAGCCATCCAGCCGCGGCATCATGATGTCGACGAAGATGATCTGCGGATGCTGGTCGGCGATCTTGGCCAGCGCCTCGAAGCCGTCGGTCGCGGTGACGACCTCGCAGCCCTCGCGCTTGAGCAACGTCTCGGCCGTGCGCCGGATGGTCTTCGAGTCGTCGATGACCATCACCTTGAGTCCTGCAAGCTCCCCGCTTGCAGCCATGTCTTCAGCCATTCAGTTTTCCCCGGGCGCGCGGCGCGCCATCCGTTCCGGCGCCGCTACGAAGGTGCATGTATACCTCAAAATCGTTGCCAGCTGTCAAGCGCCTGCGGCCCGGGCGGGCGGGACGGCACATGAGCGCGAACGGGCTCCCGCTTCTGCGCGAGCGGCCGGCCTGCGGCACTCGGACCCACCTGCCTGCCGGTCCGCAACGGCTGCCCGCGGACCGGCACACACTGCGTCCCGGGCACGCGGCTGGGAGAAAGCCTGCCCAGCGGCTAACATCGCCGCCAGCCCCACAGGTACAGACCATGCCGTCACAGACCGCACCGCTCGACGTCGTCGTGGTGATGGATCCCATCGCCGAGATCAAGATCGCCAAGGACACCACCTTCGCCATGCTGCTGGAAGCGCAGCGGCGCGGGCACCGCCTGCACTACGTGCGGCCGGGGGGGCTGGCGCTGCGTGCGGGCACCGCCGTGGCCACCGCCGCGCCGCTGCAGGTGCGCGACGACAAGGCCGGCTGGTTCACCCTGGGCGAGTTCGTCGAACTGGCGTTCGGCCCCGGCCAGGTGGTGCTGATGCGCAAGGACCCGCCGTTCGACGGCGAGTTCCTCTACGACACCCATATCCTCACCGTGGCGCAGAACGCCGGCGCACAGGTGGTCAACGACCCGCAGGGCCTGCGCGACTTCAACGAGAAGCTGGCCGCGCTGCTGTTCCCGCAATGCTGCCCGCCGACCCTGGTCAGCCGCGACGCCCGCTCGCTGAAGGCCTTCGTGCACGAGCACGGGCAGGCGGTGCTCAAGCCGCTGGACGGCATGGGCGGGCGCTCGATCTTCCGCAGCGGCGCCAGCGATCCCAACCTCAACGTGATCCTGGAGACGCTGACCGACGGTGGCCGCAAGCTGGCGCTGGCGCAGCGCTTCATCCCCGACATCAGCGCCGGCGACAAGCGCATCCTGCTGATCGACGGCACCCCGGTGGACTACTGCCTGGCGCGCATCCCGCAGGGCGACGAGTTCCGCGGCAACCTGGCCGCCGGCGGCCGCGGCGAAGGCCGGCCGCTGTCCGAGCGCGACCGCTGGATCGCCGCCCAGGTCGGCCCGGAGATGAAGCGGCGCGGCATGCGCTTCGTCGGCCTGGACGTGATCGGCGACTACCTCACCGAGGTCAACGTCACCAGCCCGACCTGCGCGCGCGAGCTCGACGCGCAGTTCGGCATCAACATCGCCGGCCTGCTGTTCGACGCGATCGAGGCCGGCCCGGCCCGATGAGCGCGGCCGCGCCCGCCGCGCCGCGCGTGGACGAGGACCAGCGGCTGATCGCGACGCTGGTGCTGTCGGTCATCGTGCACGGGCTGCTGATCCTGGGCGTGGGCTTCGCGATCAAGGGACAGGCGCCGCTGGTGCCGACGCTGGACGTGATCTTCAGCCAGACCAGCACGCCGCTCACGCCGAAGCAGGCCGACTTCCTGGCGCAGGCCAACCAGAGCGGCGGCGGCGACCACGACAAGGCCCAGCGCCCGCGCGACAGCCAGCCCGGCGTGGTGCCGCAGCCGCGGCAGGGCCTGGCGCCGGAACAGCTGCGCGCGCAGACCGCCGCGGCGGCGCCGGCGCCGCAGGCGCGCGTGATCTCCAGCCCGCGCGGCGAGGACGCCCTTCCGCAGGCGCGGCCGCAGCCCCGGGTCGATCCGTCCCAGCTCCCGCCCGATGCCGCCCGCGAGCAGCGCGATGCGGAGATGGCGCGATTGGCGGCCGAGGTGCACCTGCGCTCGGAGCAGTACGCCAAGCGCCCGAACCGCAAGTTCGTCTCCGCCAGCACCCGCGAGTACGCCTACGCCAACTACCTGCGCGGCTGGGTCGACCGCGCCGAACGGGTGGGCAACCTCAACTATCCCGACGAGGCGCGCCGGCGCCGGCTCGGCGGCCAGGTGGTGATAAGCGTCGGCGTGCGCCGCGACGGCAGCGTGGAAAGCGCGCGCATCCTGCGCTCGTCGGGCACGCCGCTGCTCGATTCCAGTGCGCTGCGGATCGTGCAGCTGGCGCAGCCGTTCCCGCCGCTGCCCCGGACCGACGACGACATCGACATCCTGCAGGTCACCCGCACCTGGGTGTTCCTGCCCGGCGGCGAGCTGCACGACGATCGCTGAGGGCGTGGCTCAGGGAGCGAGATCGACCTTGCCCGGATGCTCGCGCACCACGCGCCAAGGCAGCACGGACCAGTCCGGACCGTCGCAGTTGCGCGCGGCACGGTAGAACGTCGCTCCCAGGTACAGCCCTTTTTCGGTCACATGCCAGCTGGGGAAGTCCCAGGAGTCCTGATCGGTGTAGTCGCAGCCGTCCTCGCCGTCGTCCTTGACCTCGTCCGGGTACAGCCGCGCCATCCGCGCGGCCACCCAGGGGGCGAAGACCCGGGTCCGGTAGTCCATCCAGGCATCGCGCTCGGCTTCGCTTGCGCTCTCGCGCCGCGGCGGGGTGCCTTGTCCCAGCCACAGCACGTCTTCCAGCGACAGCTCCCCGCCGCTGCGCGCATCCAGGTTGACCGGGGAATCGCCGAAGTCGGGATGGGCGCCGCCGCAGTAGTACGAGGCAAAGAGGCTTGCGCTGATCACCTTGGCATCGATCCGGTGCAAGGTCGTGGTCGAATCCCATTCGCCGCCGGAAGCGCCGTTCCCGGACAGGCACTCCATGCCCGACTCGACCTCGTCCCACTGGTGCCGGCGCAATGCCTGGTTGATCCTGAGCTGCAGCGCCGGTGCGTAGCCGGATTCGACCTGGAACAGGCTCACCCCGGTGCGCGGCTCGTCCCACCATTGCAGGCGGTAGCCGCCACGGACCTCCAGCCGGCCTTTGCGCAGCGGCAACGTCGACAGCCGCAGGAAGACATAGGGCTGCTCCAGACGCAATGCCTCCAGTGCCGGATCGGCAGGCGCGGGAAGCTGCGATGGCGCCACGGGCGCCAGGACGATCGGCAGGCGCCGCCCATCCGCGCCCTGCCACCAGCCTTGATACCCCCCTCCGGCCCGAGGCCGCAGCTCCCAGCGTGGCCGGCTGTCGGCATCGGAGCGCCAGTCCGCGATCTCGCCGAAGACGAGCGTGCCGGCCGGAGCCTGCCCGGCCTCCAGGTCGATATCCAGACCGTGGCGGCGATAGAAATAGCGTGCCTGCTCCCCGGCATCGTGGCCATCGGGCAGTTCCACCACGATCGCCGACCTGCCCAGCGTGCCGCTGAACACACTGCCCCACGCCAGCGGACACACCAGCGCAAGGACGATCCCCGATGTCGAGCCGATGAGCCTGTTCACCGCGCCTGCCCGCGCTTGCCAGGGGTGGACGAACCGTCGCGCGGACCTGCCTTGTCGCGCGCAGCCTGCTGCTGTTCCAGGGTCAGGGCGACGTTGTTGCGCAGGTAGGCCGGCTCGGCCAGTTCCGGGGCCACGCCCTCGCCGCGGGCGAAGGCCGGCGCCGCCAGCGCCAGCAGGTCGGCCGCGTGCGGCAGCGCCTGCGCGTCCACGCCTTCGAGACGGCCCTGCAATCGCGTGGCCAGGGCCCGCTCCGCCGCGGCGAAGCCGGTGCCGACGCCATGCCAGCGAGCGGCCATGTCCGGCAGTTCCACCGCCTGCGGCGCCGACACGGTTTCCGCCGACAGCGGTGCCAGCCCGGCGCCGGTGCGCACGAACGCGCCGGCATAGACCTCGCCCATGCGCGCGTCGATGCTGGCGAGGATGTGCGTGGCCGACGGCGGCGCGCGCAGCGCCAGCACCGCCAGCGTGGACACCGGCAGCAGCGGCACGTCCAGCGCCAGCGCCATGCCCTGCGCCAGGGCGATGGCCAGGCGCACGCCGGTGAAGGCACCCGGCCCACGGCCGACGGCGATGGCATCGAGCCGGGAACGGGAGATGCCGGCCTCGGCCAGCAGTTCCCCGGCCCACGGCAGCACCAGCTCGGCATGGCGGCGCGGGGCGATCTCGAAGCGCTCGAGCACCTGCCCATCGACCTGCACGGCGACGGAACAGGCTTCGGTGGCGGTTTCGATGGCGAGCAGTCTCATTGCGGGTCCAGCGGGATCTCGGAAACGCGTCATTGTCCGCTGTTTGCGGCAGCGGCGCCCGCATCGCCGGGATGACCGAAGAACGCCTGCACGTCGGCGATGTCGCGGGTAAGGGCGAACGGCGGCAGCGAATCCAGGAACACCCGGCCGTAGCCGCGGCGGGTCAGGCGCGGATCGCACAGCACCAGCACCCCGCGGTCGCTCTCGCTGCGGATCAGCCGGCCCACGCCCTGCTTGAGCGCGATCACCGCCTGCGGCAGCTGCTCGTCGCGGAACGGGTTGCCGCCGTCGCGGCGGATCGCCTCCAGCCGCGCCTCGTACACCGGCTCGTCGGGGGCGGCGAACGGCAGCTTGTCGATCACCACCACGCTCAGCGCATCGCCGACCACGTCCACGCCCTCGCGGAAGCTGGCGCTGCCCAGCAGCACGCCGTTGCCGGAGTCGCGGAAGCGCTGCAGCAGGCTCGCGCGCGGCGCCTGCCCCTGCACGAACAGCGGCCACGGCGCGTCGCGCAGCGCCTCGGCGGCCTCGCGCAGCGCGCGGTGCGAGGCGAACAGCACGAACGCCCTGCCCTGCGATGCCTGCAGCACCGGGAACAGCGCCGCGATCAGCGCGGTGCCGTAGCCGCGCGCGTTCGGGTCGGGCATGTCCGGCGGCAGGTAGCACAGCGCCTGGCGGCTCCAGTCGAACGGGCTGGGCTGCATCAGCGTCGGCGGATCGTCCAGCCCCAGCCGCCTGGCGATGTGCTCGAAGTCGCCGTCCACTGCCAGCGTGGCCGAGGTGAACACCCAGGCCGCGCGCGATTGCTCGCGGTGCTGGCGCAGCGGCGCGGACACGTCCAGCGGCGTGCGCTGGCAGCGGAAGCCGCGCGGCGTCAGCTCGTACCACAGCACGTCCGACGACGGCGGCGGCGCCTCCTGGTCGAAGTCGGCCACCGGCTGGTCCTCGCCCAGCCAGCGCGCCAGCCGGCCCCGCGCCTCCAGTGCCCGCGCCGCGCACGCCTGCAGCCCGGCCGAGGCCTCGCCCAGCGGGACCAGGATCTCGCCCAGGTTGGCCAGCGCCGTCATCAGGGCATCGAAACCGTCGCGCACCTCGGGCCTGGCCAGCGCGCGCCATTGGGTGCCGCGTGCCGGCAGGCCCTCGAGCGCCGCGCGCAGGTCGCGCAGCGACGCTTCCAGCGCCTGCACCGGCTGCTGCAGGCTTGCCTGGGCGCCGGCGACGCTGCGGCTCTCGGCCAGGCAATCGCGCGCCAGTTCCTGCCACGGCCGCATGCCGAAGCCTTCGCCGAAGAAGTTGGCCGCCAGTTCCGGCAACTGGTGCGCCTCGTCGATCACGAACGCCTGCGCGCCCGGCAGGATCTCGCCGAAGCCCTCCTGCTTGAGCGCCAGGTCGGCCAGCAGCAGGTGATGGTTCACCACCACCAGGTCGGCCGCCTGCGCGCGCTGGCGCGCCTGCACCACGAAGCACTCGTCCCAGAACGGGCAGTCGCTGCCCAGGCAGTTGTCCACGGTGGAAGTGACCATCGGCAGCAGCGGCGAATCGTCCGGCAGCGACTCCAGCTCGGCCATGTCGCCGAACTGGGTGCGCCCGCTCCAGGCGACGATGCGCTGGAACTGCGCGACCAGCTCGTGCCCGCCGAAGCCGGCGTTCAGGCGCTGCGGTTCGCCGCGCGCCTGCTGCAGGCGGTAGCGGCACAGGTAGTTGGCGCGCCCCTTGAGCAGCGCACTGCGCAGGCCGATGCCGAGCGCGGCGCGCACGCGCGGCAGGTCGCGGTGGTAGAGCTGGTCCTGCAGCGCGCGGGTGCCGGTGGAGACGATGGTCTTCAGGCCCGACAGCAGCGCCGGTACCAGGTAGGCGTAGGTCTTGCCGGTGCCGGTGCCGGCCTCGGCCAGCAACACGTCGCGATGGTCGAAGGCCTCGGCGATGGCCGCGGCCAGCCGCAGCTGCGCCGGCCGCGACCGGAATGCATCGAGCTGGCGCGCGAGCGCGCCGTCCTCGCTGAGGGCTTCGAGGCTGGCTTGGGCGAGTAAGGACATGGGAATGGGGGATACGGCATCGGAGGATCGGGAAAGCGCGACTCCGGGAACCAAGGCCTCCCAAGCCCTTGCCAGGACCGGCAGTGACTGCCGCCGCATGTGCGCCGGCCCAGTATCGCAGAGCCGCCGTTGCCGATCACCGGCAACGGTACCCGCGGCCTGCAGGCCGGCCCGGCTGCGCCCCGCCCGCGGCACGGGCCCTGGACAGGCGCCGCCGCCGCTTTTCGCGTCGCGTTCCACGGCTCCTGCATGACGCCCGGCGGTTCCACGCGTGGGTGTCTTTGGCTATGCTATCGAGAACCACTTGCATTTATCTCTCTCCACTTTTCGTGCCGCCTGCCACCGACCCCGGTCTCCGCCAGCCGCACGTTTCAGGGCCTCCAACTTCATGACTCCATACCTCCGCGGGGCGGTGTCCACGCCGCTCGCCGCCGCCGTCTGCCTGTCCCTGTCCGTTTCCGCGCCGGCACATGCGCAACAGGACGAACCCGGCACCCTGGACACCGTCGTCGTCTCGGCCTCGCGCGCCAACATGACCGTGGCCGAATCGCCGCAGACGGTGTTGATCATCGACAGGCAGCAGATCCAGCAGCAGTTGACGATCTCGAGCAACTCCTCGGATGTCCTGGCCAACCTGATCCCGTCCTACACCCCCAGCCGCGGCAAGATGAACGGCAGCGGCGAGACCCTGCGCGGGCGCTCGCCGCTGATCCTGATCGACGGCGTGCCGCAGTCCAACCCGATCCGGCCGACCGGGCGCGAGGCGCACACCATCGACTTCGGCATGGTCGAGCGCATCGAGGTCATCCAGGGCGCGAGCGCGATCAACGGGCTCGGTGCCACCGGCGGCACCATCAACATCATCACCCGGCGCCCGCAGGACGGCTCGCTCAACCAGCACATCGACGTGCAGGCCACGCTGCCGACCGACGAGACCCGCGCCGAGACCGCCAGCTACGAGACCCGCTACCGCGTCGATGGCCGCTCGGACCGGTTCGACTACCTGTTCTCGGCCAGCTACAGCGACCAGGGCCTGTACGTGGACGGCAAGGGCCGGCCGATCGGCGCCGACAACACCCAGGGCGACCTGATGGACTCGCGCGGCTACGACGTGCTCGCCAAGCTCGGCTATCAGATCGACGACGCCCAGCGCCTGGTCGCCAGCGTCAACCGCTACCGCATCCGCAACGACAACGACTACATCGGCATCGCCGGCGACCGCGCCCTGGGCATCCCCACCACCTCGGTCCGCGGCACTCCCGCAGGCACCGCGCCGCACAACGACGTGTGGACCTCCAGCCTGGCCTACACCCACGACGACCTGGCCGGCATGCAGCTGAGCGCGATGGTGTTCAACCAGGAGTTCGAGGGCCTGTTCGGCGCCGACGACTCCAGCACCTTCCAGGACCCGCTGATCGCGCCGGTGGGCACGCTGTACGACCAGTCGCGCTCGGTCGCCTCCAAGTGGGGCAGCAAGCTCAGCCTGACCAAGGACGACCTGCTCGACTCGCGCCTGAAGCTGACCGGCGGCTTCGACCTGCTGGCCGACAGCGGCAAACAGGACCTCCACGGCACCGGCCGCACCTACGTGCCGGAGTCGGACTACCGCAACGTGTCGCTGTTCCTGCAGGGCGAGTACAAGCTGCTGCCGGAACTGACCCTGCATGCCGGCGTGCGCCGCGAGGAGGCCGAACTGGAGATCGACAGCTACCAGACCCTGTGGCGCTACAACCGGGTGGACGTGGAAGGCGGCAAGCTGGATTTCAACCAGACCCTTTACAACGTCGGCCTGGTGTACGAGCCGGTGCGCGACGTGACGTTCTTCGCCAGCTACTCCGAGGGCTTCGGCATGCCGGACGTGGGCCGCGTGCTGCGCGCCATCAATGTCCCGGGCGCCACCGTGGCCAGCCTCGGCGACCTGGAGCCGATCCTGACCAAGAGCGTCGAGGCGGGCACCCGCATCCGCCGTGGCGCGTTCGACATCGACCTGAGCTACTTCCAGTCCAACTCCGACCTCGGCACCCGGGTGGTGTCGGTCGATGGCGCCTTCATGATGAGCCGCGAGAAGACCCGCGTGCAGGGCGTGGACGCCGCCGTCGCCTACCGCATCGACGAGGCGCATCGCGTGCGCCTGTCGTACGCGTATACGCGCGGGCGCTACGACAGCGACAACGACGGCAGCCTCGACGCGCGCCTGGACGGCCTGAACGTGGCGCCGAACCGCCTGATCGCCACCTGGTCGGCGGACTGGACGCCGCGACTGTCCACCTTCGTCCAGGCCCAGCACGCCTTCAGCCAGTCCTTCGACGAGGCGGCCAAGCGCTTCAGCGGCTATACCCTGGTGGACGCGACGGCCAGCTACCGGCTGCCCCGCGGCAGCCTGCGGCTGGGCGTGTCCAACCTGTTCGACAAGGACTACATCACCTACTACTCGCAGTCGGCGCTGGTGGAACCGCTGCGCTACTTCGCCGGCCGCGGGCGCACCGTCACCGTGGGCTACTCGCTCGACTTCTGAGCCTCGCCGGCGGAGCGCTTGCGGAAGCCGCAGGCCGTTGCAGCAGGCGCTGCGCGGCCTGCCGGCGGCGGCCGGGTGGCCTGCTCGAGGGGCAGATTCGCGTAGGCGGGCCGCGTCGGGGTCCCGCCTCACGGGGCATCTCGACAGCCGCGGGCCGGCCCTCTCCTCAGTAGCGCTTGATCCCGGGCACCGTGCAGCCGGCGATCTGCGCGTGGGCCGACGCCGCGTTTTCCGCCTGCCCGCGCGCCAGGCGCGACTGCTCGATGGTCGACCAGTGGCGGCGGCACAGCGGCCCGGTCTTGGAGCCCAGTTCCACCGCGCGCAGGGCGTAGGTCTCCGCACCGGCGTAGTCGGCGGCCAGCAGCGCGATCTCGGCGCGCTCCTGCAGCAGCGACGGATTCTCCGGCGCCAGCTGCAGGGCCTGGTCCAATGCCCGGACCGCGCCGGCCAGGTCGCCGCTGCGCCGCTGCGCGTCGGCCTGCTCGCGCAGGTCCTCCACCTGCGGGTCGCGCAACGGCGCCACCGACAGCTCGGTATCGTCGGCGCCTGCGGCGGCATCGACCGCGGCCAGGCGCTGCGCCGGCGTGGTGGTGTCCACCGGCACGGATGCCGTGGGAGGCGGCGCGCTCACGCATGCCGACAGCAGCAGCGGCGGCAGGATGGCGGCCAGCAGGCGGGGCAACCGGCGCAGGTTACTGGACATGGCGGGAATCACTCTGCGGGGGAGTCTGCGGGCGTGGCGGGTGCGGGCTGCTGCTGCGGCCGGTCGAGACCGAACCAGCTGCGCCAGCCGCCGCCTTCGTTCTGTTCGCCGTCCGGCTGCGGCTGGGTCGCCGCGCACGGCGCATAGGCCGGCGCATACCCGACCACGAACGGGAACTGGCGCGCGCCGGGGCATCCGGGGTCGGTGCTGGCAGAGCCGCTGGCGCCCACCCATTGCCAGTCCAGGCCCTTGCCGTTGACCTTCAGCGGCGCGCTCGGCAGCCGCGAGAAGATGCCCGACCATACCCGCATCGCGCCGGTGGCGCCGTACAGGCCGGTCTGCTCGTTCTGGTCGTTGCCCATCCACACCACCGCCAGGTGGTCGCCGGTGTAGCCGGCGTACCAGCTGTCGCGGCCGTCGTTGCTGGTGCCGGTCTTGCCTGCCGGCGACAGCCGGCCCAGGCCGTCGGACAGCAGCTGGCGGCCGGTGCCGCCGGTCACCACCTGCTGCAGGCCGATGCCGATCAGGTTGGCGGCGATCGAATCGCCCTCCTGCGCCGCGGCCGGGGTCTTGTCGTAGCGCTTGAGCAGCTTGCCGTCCGGGGCGAGCACGCCGCGCACCGCATGCAGCGGCTGGATCTCGCCGCCGGAGGCCAGGAACTGGTACAGCTGCGCCATCGCGTACGGGCTCTGGTCGGTCGATCCCAGGATCAGTGCCGGGTTCGGATCGGCCTTGATGCCCGCCAGCACGTGGACCAGCTGGGCGATGCGCTCGGGCCCTACCTGCATGCCCAGCCGCACCGTGGCCTGGTTGTACGAATGCGCCAGCGCATCGACCAGCCGCACGGTGCCGTGGCTGCGGTTGTCGGAATTGCCCGGCGACCAGTTGCGGCCGCGGCTGAGCTGCACCGTCACCGGCGAGTCGTCGACCCAGCTGGCCAGCGACCAGCGATCCGGCTGCGCCAGCGCCAGCAGGTAGACGAACGGCTTGAGCAGCGACCCCACCGGACGCTGCGCCTCGACCGCGCGGTTGAACCCGGGCTGCGCCACGTCGCGGCTGCCGACCACCGCCAGCACGTCGCCGTTGTGAACGTCGGTGAGCACCAGGCCGGCCTGCAGCGGCGGGCGCTTGCGCCCTTCCAGCGACTTGACGGTGCGCGTCACCGCGCCTTCGGCATAGGCCTGCGCCGCAGGCGACATGCCGGTCAGCACGCTCAGCCCGGCGCCCTGCAGCGCGCTTTCCGGGTAGTCGTGGGCCAGCTGCCGGCGCACCAGGTCGATGTAGGCGGGGAAGCGGTTGGCCGCCACCAGGCCCGGATTGGCCGGTACGCCCAGCGGCGCGGCCAGCGCGCGCCGGTACTCGGCATCGTCGATCAGCTTGTTGTCGTGCAGCCTGCCGAGCACGAAATCGCGGCGAGCCGTGGCCCGCTCCGGGTTGCGCCGCGGATCGTAGTACGAGGGCCCCTTCACCAGCCCGATCAGCAGCGCCACCTGCTCGGTGGTCAGCGAGTCCAGGTCGCGACCGAACCAGAACTCCGCGCCAGAGGACACGCCGTGGATCGCCTGGCTGCCGCGCTGGCCCAGGTAGACCTGGTTGAGGTAGGCCTCCAGGATCGTGCGCTTGTCGTAGCGCGCCTCCATGATCAGCGCGTACAGCACCTCGTTGAACTTGCGCGTCAGCGTCTGCTCGCGGCCGATGCCCAGCAGGCCGCTGCGCGCCAGCTGCTGGGTCAGCGTGCTGGCGCCCTGGCGGGTCTGCCCGCCGGACTTGACCATCACCCACACCGCGCGGGCGATGCCGCTCAGGTCGATGCCGTGGTGATAGGCGAAGTCGCGGTCCTCCACCGCCTGCAGGCCGGTCACCAGCAGGTCGGGGGTCTCGTCGATGCGCACCAGCCGGCGCTCCTCCTGCTTCTGCCCGTACAGCGTGGCGATGCGCGCCGGATCCAGCCGCACCGCCTTGAGCGCCTTGCGGGTACCGGCCTCGCGCAGCGAAGCGACGCGGCCGCCGGACAGCGCCACCTCCACCTGCCGCGCCGGCACCTTGCCGTCCACGTCGATGTAGCCGCGGCTGGCGATGGCGAAGCGCCCGCCCTCCTGCGCATAGGTACCTGGCGCCTTGCCCTGGCCGTCGTCGCGGTAGGACGCCGCGTCCAGCTCGGTCTTGAGCGTGGCCGCGTCCAGCGCCTTGCCCGGCTCCAGCACCAGCGGCCGCGCGTACACGCGCGTGGGGATCTGCCAGCGCAGCTCGCCGAAGTGCCGGGTGACCTGCTGGTTCAGGTACAGGGTGTAGGGGATCAGGAAGCCCAGGCCCAGCGCAACGACGGCCAGGCCCCAGGTGATCAGCCGGTTCTGCCAGCGCGAGCCTGGGTCCTCGATGTCATCCTCGTCGTCAAGTTCTTCGGGGTCGTAGTCGTAGCGTCGGGGCACGGGAATGCGAGAATGTAAATTCCGGCGAGTCTAGCGCAGCCCTGTCGGTGGCGCGGGCCCGCCGCGTTTCCCGTTAAATTGCCGCACAGGGACGGGCGGGCTGGCGCGCGGGCTGACTGGCTGACTGGCTGGCTGGCTGGCTGGCGCGACAGGATTGGCGCAATTCGAATCCCCGCGCACGGATGTGCGGGCTTCTGCGAAGGATTCCATGTAAGGAGTTGCAACCCGATGTCGATGTCCCTGGCCGATGCGCGCTACCTGCTGCAACGCGTGTCGGGCCTGATCCGCCGCGGCCTGTCGAGCCTGCGCGCACGCGGCTGGCGCGCCACCTGGCAAAGGGTGCGGGTGCGGACCGGCAGGCTGCCGGCCATGCGCGGGCAGCCGCTGTGGTTCCCGGACGAAGCGGAGTTCGCCGCGTTCGCGGTGCCGGCCAGCCTCACGCCCGTGGCCTCGATCGTGATCCCGGTCTACGACCAGTGCAGGCATACGCTGGCGTGCCTGCGCGCGCTGTCGACACATCCCCCGGCGACGGCATGCGAGGTACTGGTGATCGACGACGGCAGCACCGACCAGACCGCCGCCTGGATGAAGCAGATCGAAGGCCTGCACTATCACCGCCGGCAGCAGAACGGCGGCTTCATCGCCGCCTGCAACGACGGTGCGGCGCTGGCGCGCGGCCGCTACCTGGTTTTCCTCAACAACGACACGGTGCCTCAGCCGGGCTGGCTGGATGCGCTGCTGGCGACCTTCGATACGCATCCCGATGCCGGGCTGGTGGGCGCGCAACTGCTCTATCCCGACGGGCATCTGCAGGAATCGGGCGCGCTGGTGTTCGCCGACGGCAGCGCCTGGAGCTACGGCCGCTTCGAGTCGCCCGAGGATCCGCGCTACGCCTATCTGCGCGAAGCCGACTACTGCTCCGGCGCGGCGCTGGCGATCCCGCGCGCATTGTTCGCGCAACTGGGCGGGTTCGATCGCCGCTATGCACCGGCCTACTACGAAGACACCGACCTTTCCTTCGCCGTGCGCGATGCCGGCCACCGGGTGCTGGTGCAGCCGGCCAGCCGCGTCGTCCACGACGAGGGTACCAGCCACGGCACCGATACCGGCAGCGGACTGAAGGCCTACCAGGTGCGCAATTCCAGCGTTTTCGCCGACAAGTGGTCGCAGGCGCTGGCACGGCAGCCGACCCTCGACGAGGTCGTGGGCCCGGGATTGCCGCATCGCCGCCAGCGGCAGATCCTGATCCTGGACGAAGCGGTGCCGCAGGTGGATCGCGACTCGGCCTCGCTGCGCCAGTTCAACCTGATCCGCCTGCTGTTGGCCGAAGGCGCACACGTGGTGTTCGTCCCCACCGGCCGCGAGCATGGCGGCCGGCACACCGAAGCGTTGCAGCGGCTGGGCGTCGAGGTCTGGTATGCCCCGTACCTGGGAGGCATCGGCAGCTGGCTGGCCGAGCATGGCAAGCGATTCGCCGTTGTCGTGGCAGTGCGCCACCACGTCGCCGGCGAATGCCTGCCGCTGCTGCGACGCTATGCGCCGCAGGCAAGGCTGGTTTTCGATACCGTTGACCTGCACTACCTGCGCGAGCGCCGCGGCGCCGAGGTGGCCGGCGATGCCGCCCTGCTACGTGGCGCCGAACGCACACGTTCGCGCGAACTGGCGGTGATGCAGGCGATGGACGTCACCCTGCTGGTCAGCGAGGCCGAGCAGCACCAGTTGCGGCAGGACGCGCCGCAGGTCCGTACCGCGCTGCTCTCCAACCTGCACGAAGTCGCCGGTCCCGGCCTGCCGTGGTCGCAGCGGCGCGACCTGGTGTTTGTCGGCGGGTTCGGCCATCCGCCCAACGTCGATGCAGTGAAATGGTTCATCGCCGAGGTCCTGCCGCGGCTGCTGCCGCAACTGCCGCAGGTCCGCTTCCATTGCATTGGCGCCGGCGTGGCGGAGGACGTCCACGCCCTCGCCGCAGCGCAGCCGGCAGTGGAACTGCACGGTCATGTACCCGAACTGCAGCCGTGGATGGATGGAGTGCGCGTTGCGGTGGCGCCGCTGCGCTTCGGCGCCGGCGTCAAGGGAAAGATCAACCTGAGCATGGCTCACGGCCAGCCGGTGGTGGCCACCTCGTGTGCGGTGGAAGGCATGTACCTGCACGATGGCGAGGACGTGCTGGTGGCCGACGAGGCGCAGGCCTTCGCCGATGCAGTGGCCCGCCTCTACCTGGATCAGGCGCTATGGCAGCGGCTGGCCGACAACGGCTTGCGCAACGTCGCCGAGCATTTCTCGATGGATGCCGCCAAGGACACCGTGAGGCGCGTATTCCTTGAATGACTTCCGCGTGCCGACGGTAACGAAGCAACGCCGGCGGAGAGGGGAAGCGCGTCCTCGGGCATAGCCGGCCGGGCAATCCACATGGTCCTGCGCGGACGGAGAATCTGGCGAGGTTCCGGGGCGGAGTCCGCCCCGGAATTCAAGCTCAGATGTAGATACAGCCACGGTCGGTGCACACGGCAACGCGCAACCATATCCCGTCGAAGCACTGATAGATCGCGTTTCCATCCCGCACTTCCTGCCCCTCGTTCTCCGCAGTGCAGGGAATGCTCGGGAACGCCCACGCCGCTCCAGCCACGGCCAGCAGCGAAAGAAGGAACAATGCAGAGCCTGCTTTTGCCATTCTTTTCATGGAATACCCCATCCAGAAGTAAACCGCCGTCCATTGCGTTTCCACTGTCTCGCCGATTTGGCGGCAAGGCCGTTGCAGCAAGCGGCGGCGTACTGCCGCACCGCCTTGCCCGGCAAAAGTAGCACCGTCCCCGCCTCGGGATTCATGCGGCCCGTCACAATCGAAACCATCTCCCGGGGCCGGAAAATGGCCTCGTATCGCCATCCGGTCCCTTCAACCGGAGCCATCACGGGAGTTATCCGGACGCTGCCCCACCAATCCGTGCCGCCTCACCCCGCCCGGATGGGCTGGGACGATCGGTCGATCATTGCCGACCACTGTCCCATGC
This sequence comes from Stenotrophomonas sp. MMGLT7, assembly GCF_021168555.1. Taxonomy (GTDB): domain Bacteria; phylum Pseudomonadota; class Gammaproteobacteria; order Xanthomonadales; family Xanthomonadaceae; genus MMGLT7. Next base: position 77,867 of record NZ_JAJOZS010000002.1, read on the forward strand.
ATTCGTTGGGGCCAACCCTCACGGTTGCGCACGCAGCGTCGCCGCTGCAACCCGCTGGCGGAACTCGGCCAGCTCGGACATCGACGGATCCAGCCGGCCCGCTTCCTCCAGCGCCTGGCGGGCAAAGGCCACGTCCTCGGCGCGCAGGCGCTCGCTGCCCACGGCGATCCAGCGCTGCGCCAGCCGGCGGCGGGCCGCCGCGAGTCCCGACGATTGCGGCGCCAGCGAATGCCAGGCGTCCAGGCAGGCGCCCGCGGCGCGGACGCGATTGCCGCTCAGTTCGCGTTCGAAGCAGCGCTCGGTCTCCGGGACGATGCGGGCCGCGGCGCGGCGCACGCGCGCATCGGCCGGCGCCAGCGCCTGGGCCGCACGCAGCGCGTCGTAGGCACTGGCTCCGGGAGGCGTCAGCCAGTCGCCGCGGGCGCCCGCCGCGTCCAGTTCGGCCAGCCGTTGCCGCAGCCTGCGCTCGCGTACCGCTGGCGACAGCTTCGATTCCATCGACTGCTGCGCGCGCCGGCTCTTGTCCACGCTCTGCCGGGCCTCGGCCAGCACCGGCGAATCGGCCGCCAGGGCGGCAGCCGCTTCCAGTGCGCGCTCGGCCTCGGCGAAGCGGAAGTCGGCCGAGCTGCGCACGGCCATGCCGGCATAGGCGGCGGCGGTGCGCTCCAGGCCCTGTCTGGCCTGCACGTCGGTGGGAACGGCCGCGAGGATCTCGCGATAGCCCTCGCCCGCCCGCGCCAGCCGCTGGCGGCGCAGGTCGCCATCGGCGCGCCTGCGCCGCTGCTCGATCGCCGCGTTGAGCGCGGCCTCCTGCGCGGGCAGGTCGTAGTGGCCGGCATCGTAGCCGCGAGCACGGCCGATGATGTCGGCCGCCTCGGCCAGGCGGCCGCGCGACAGCGCCGTGCCGGCCTGCTGCAGCAGGTCGGACAGGGCGTCCTCGCGCCCTTCGAGCGCCGCGGTGCGCCCGGGCTCGTAGCTCAGCACCTCCCGGTACAGCGGCAGCGCGCTGTCCGGCGTGCCGTCCAGCCGGCCCTCGGCATGCGCCTGCGCGGCCTGCCGCAGCAGGTCGTCGACGCCGGCATGGCGGGACCGGCGCTGGCGCAGCTGGACGGCGATCTCGGTCACCTGCGCCTGCGGCACCTGCAGCTCGCGCGCGAGTTGCAGCGACTCGCTCGCACGCGCGTACTCGCCTGCAGCCAGTTCCGCGCGCGCGCGCGCCAGTGCGGCCTGCCCGGTCGATGCCAGCCCCTGGCGTGCCTGGCTGCGGTCGCCGTCCAGCGCGAGCGCCGCCTCGTACAGCTGGCGCGCACCGGTACCATCGTCCGCGCTGAGCCTGCCGGCCTTCAGCGCCGCCTGGCCGCGGTCGAGCAGTTGCTGGATACGCGTATCCGGCCACAGCCAGTCCGCCAGCGGCTGCCGGAACACCGCGGCCAGCCCGGCGAGCGCCAGCAGCACGAGCAACATCCAGCGCCAGACCACGCGGTCGCGCCACGCCGGCACCTCGCGGACATGCGCGCCGTCGCGGCCATGCGCGCGTTGCGAAGGGGAGCTATCGGGGCGATCCGGCGGTTGCACCGGCCAAGCTTAGCGTCGCCGGCGAGAAAACCGGCGTCACGGCGCAACCTCGTTCAGAGAGCGGGAAAGCAAGAATGCCGCAACCGGGCGATCCCGGCGGCGGCGCCGGCCCGGTACTGCGAACCGGCGGCGGTGGTCCTCGACGAAGCTTGACCTGGAGCTTTGCAGCCTGATGGTTCGAGGGGCCGGAAGCGCCCCTCGAACCGGGACGGCTAGTACCACACGCAACCACGACTCCCGCAGACCCCGACAACCTCCCAGGTTCCCCCGAGACACTGGTAAAGCCGGTTGCCCTCCTGGACCGTCTGGCCAGTATTTTCGCTCGTGCATGGGGCGGTCGGTACCGCCGCGGCAGCACCCGCGAAAAGCATCAGGGAAAAAATCGCCATGGAAACACCTGCCTTCAACATCCGTTTCATCGCCGTTTCCTCATCCATGCTGCATGGAGCCGCCATCGTCCACGAAACGTCGCGAGGCATCCTGGCAGACACCGGCGGCACGAATGTCGCCACGCCTTGCCGTTCCAGGCTAGCAGCGTAGCCGGCCGTCTTTCCGCCGATCGGATCACGGAAGCAGACAGCGCGCGTCACGGACAGGCCAGATGCCTGCGGGAATCGCCATCGCCCGGGCGTCCGTTGGCCTTATGGGGCCGCCGCTGGCGGTCTTCCCCCGTCTTCACCCCAGCCGACGCGCGTGGTCCACGCCCGGCAACGCATCGAGCTTGCCCAGCAGGTTGGACAGCTGGCCGTAGTCGCTGACCTTCAGCCGCAGCCGGAACTGCGCGCGACCGCTGTCGCGCACGTTGTCGCTGTTGATCTCCAGCACGTGCGCGTCCTCCTGCGCGATCAGGTTGGTGATGTCCTTTAGCAGCCAGCGCCGGTCGATGCCGCGCACCACCACGTCCACCTCGTAGCCGCCTTCGGCCTGCCCCCACTCCACCGGCAGCACGCGCTGCGGGTTGACCGCCGCCAGCCGCATGAAGGCGGCGCAGTCGCAGCGATGCACGGTGACGCCGCGGCTGCGGGTGAGATAGCCGACGATCGGCTCGCCCGCCACCGGGTGGCAGCAGCGCGCCAGCTGCACCAGCAGGTTGCCCACGCCCTGCACGGTGAACTTGGACTTGCCGATGTCGTCGCGGCGCGCGGTGGGCCGCGGCGTGGCGGGTACCGGCGGCGCGGCCGCGGCGCGCTCGGCCTCCAGCAGCGCGCGGCTGACCTGGCTGGGGCCGGTGTCGCCCAGCGCCACCTGGATGTAGAGGTCGTCGATGCTGTCGGCATGGAAGCGGCGCGCCATCGGCGCCAGGTCGGCCTGCGCCAGCCCCAGGCGCTTGAGTTCGCGCTCCAGCAGCTCCTTGCCGGCCTGGACGTTGCGCGCGCGGTCGAGCTTGTGGAACCACGCCCGCACCTTGTCGCGCGAACGTCCGCTGGCAAGGTAGCCGTTGGCCGGCAGCAGCCAGTCGCGACGCGGTTCGGCCTCCTTGCCGGTGAGGATCTCCACGCGGTCGCCGCTGCGCAGCTGGTAGCTCAGGGGCACGATGCGGCCATCGACCTTGGCGCCGCGGCAGCGGTGCCCGACCATGGTGTGCACGTGGTAGGCGAAATCCAGCGGGGTGGCGCCGCGCGGCAGGTCGATGACCTCGCCCTTGGGAGTGAGCGCATAGACCCGGTCCTCGACCAGCTCGGCATCGAGCGCGCCGGCCAGTTCGCCCTGCTCGCCGTCCTGCGATTGCTCCAGCAGCTGGCGCATCCAGGTGATCTTGCGGTCGAACGCCTTCTCCGCGCCCTTGCCCCCCTCCTTGTAGCGCCAGTGCGCGGCGACGCCGAGCTCGGCCTGGGCGTGCATCTCGTGGGTGCGGATCTGGATCTCCACCGTGCGCCCCTCCGGGCCGACCACGGCGGTGTGCAGCGAGCGGTAGTCGTTGGCCTTGGGCCGGGCGATGTAGTCGTCGAACTCGCTCGGCACCGGCGCCCACAGCGCATGCACCACGCCCAGCGCCGCGTAGCAGGCGGCGACGTCGTCCACCATCACCCGCACCGCGCGCACGTCGTAGAGCTGGTCGAAGGACAGCCGCTTCTTCTGCATCTTCCGCCAGATGCTGTAGATGTGCTTCGGACGGCCGCTGACCTCGGCGCGCAGGCCGTGCTCGGCCAGCGCCCGCGACAGGTCGTGCTTGACCGACTCGATGTAGCGCTCGCGCGCCACCCGCGACTCGTCCAGTTCGCGGGCGATGTGGCGGTAGGTGTCCGGTTCCAGGTAGCGGAACGCCAGGTCCTCCAGCTCCCACTTCAGCTGCCAGATGCCCAGGCGGTTGGCCAGCGGCGCATGGATGTCGCGGGTGAGCTGGGCCAGGGCGCGGCGCTCGTCCCCGGGCAGCGCGGTCGCCGCGCGCATCTTGGCCAGCTGCCGCGACAGCAGGATCGGCACCACCCGCAGGTCGTGGATGATCGACAGCAGCAGCCGCCGCAGGCCCTCGCTGTTGCGCCCGGCCTCGCGCCCGGCGTGCAGCGCCCACACCTGCTCGGCCGCGTCCTGGCCCTCGAGCAGCCCTTCCAGCGCCTTGACGCGCTTGTCCGATCCCAGCGGCAGTCGCCCGCGCAGCTCGCGCAGGCCCGGCAGGTCGAACAACAGCGCGGCGGTCAGCGCGGTCTCGTCGGCCGCCAGCAGCGCCAGCGAATCCAGCGTGTCGGCCAGCACCGGCCACGGCAGTGCGATGTCGCGGCGGGTATCGGGCTGGGCCCAGGCCTGCGCCAGCGCCTCGCGCAGCGGCGGTGCCAGCGTCGCCAGCGCGGGACGTCGAAGCAGGGCTTCCAGGCTGTCGGGCGGGACGGCGGTCAAGGCGGTTCCAGCAAAGCGCGTTCGGACAAGGGATGCGAATACACTAGCCCTCCTTCGTCCCGGGAAACAATCGCCATGTCATCGCCGCGCATGCTCCGGCTCGCCGCCGCCATCGTCCTTTCGACCTGTTTCGCCGCGCCGGGCATCGCACAGCGCGCGGTATCCGGCGACCTGCAGCAGCAGATGACGCCGGCCGAGTTCAAGGCCGCCGGCCTGGACAAGCTCAGCGCGCAGGAACTGGCCGCGCTCAACGACTGGCTGCACGGCAAGGTGGCCAGCGAGACCGCCGATGCGGTGGAGCGGGCGAAGGAGGAAGGCCGCCAGGAGGTGATCGTCAAGAACCGCGGCTTCTTCGACTTCGGCACCAAGGAACCGATCGAGAGCACCCTGGTCGGCGGCTTCGACGGCTTCGCCAAGGGCAAGCGCTACGTGCTGGCCAATGGCCAGGAATGGGAACAGACCGAAGCGGCCAGCCTGTCCGGCGTGCGCCTGTCCGATCCGGAGGTGAAGATCGCTCCCGGACTGATGGGCGTGTGGTACCTGCAGGTCGGCAAATACAACACCAAGGCCAAGGTGCGGCGGGTGAAGTGAACGGCGCGCCACCGCGCAATTCCCGTGCTGCGGGCCGCGGAGTAAGCTACCCGCCCCCAACCAACGGGAGACACCCCGACATGAAGAGCTGGACCAAGCCGGTGATCCGCGAGATCTGCCTGGGCGCGGAGATCAATTCCTACGCCTCCGGCGGCTTCGGACGCTGAGTCCACGCGGGCCGCCGCCGCATGCCGGCGGCGTCCCGATCGAACACTATCCAGATGCGCATCATCGTCCTGGGCGCCGCCGCCGGCGGCGGCCACCCGCAGTGGAACTGCCATACCCCCGCCAGCCAGCGCGCCTGGCAACAGCTGCCCGGCGCCGCACGCCGCACCCAGGCCAGCATCGCCGTCAGCGGCGACGACCGCCACTGGCTGCTGGTCAACGCCTCGCCCGACTTCCGCCAGCAGGTGCTCGCCACCCCGGCGCTGTGGCCCGGCGAGGGCCTGCGGCACAGCCCGATCGGTGCGGTGCTGCTGACCAGCGGCGAGATCGACCACATCGCCGGCCTGCTGTCGATGCGCGAGCGCCAGCGCTTCGATCTGTACGCCAGTGCGCGGGTGCTCGACGTGCTGGCGCAGAACCCGGTGTTCGACGCGCTCGACCCGGCCTTCGTGCAGCGCCGCGCCATCGGCCTGGAGCAGCCGCTGGAACTGTTCGGCCTGCGCGTCACGCCCTACAGCGTGCCCGGCAAGGTACCGCTGTTCATGGAAGGCCGCAGCGGCGGCGACCTGGCTGGCTCGGCCGAGGAGACGCTGGGGCTGTGCATCGACGACGGCCGCCATCGCTTCCACTACCTGCCCGGCTGCGCGGCGATGACCGACGCCCTGCGCGCGCGCCTGCGCGGTGCCGGGCTGGTGTTCTTCGACGGCACCCTGTGGCGCGACGACGAGATGCTCGCCGCCGGGGTCGGCAGCAAGACCGGCAAGCGCATGGGCCACATGAGCATCGCCGATCCCGACGGCACCCTCGCCGCCTTCGCCGGCCTGGATGTCGCCCGCAAGGTCTTCATCCACATCAACACCACCAATCCGATCCTCGACGCCAGTTCGCCCGAGTGCGCCCAGGTGCGCGGCCACGGCTGGGAAGTGGCGTACGACGGCATGGAGATTCAGCTTTGACCGACCTGCTTTCCCCCGCCCAGCTCGAGGCCGAGCTGCGCGCCATCGGCACGCGCCTGTACCACGACCAGCATCCCTACCACCGGCTGATGCGCGACGGCCGCCTGACCCGCGGCCAGATCCAGGCCTGGGCGCTGAACCGCTTCGAGTACCAGCGCAGCATCCCGCTCAAGGATGCGGCGATCATGGCGCGCATGCACGATCCGGCGCTGCGCCGGATCTGGCGCCAGCGCATCGTCGACCACGACGGCAACGGCGAGGGCGAAGGCGGCATCGCCCGCTGGCTGCACCTGACCGATGCGCTGGGCCTGGACCGCGAACTGGTCCTGTCCGGGCGCGGCCAGCTGCCGGCCACGCGCTTCGCGGTGAATGCCTACCTGCACTTCGTGAGCGAGCGCAGCCTGCTGGAGGCCATCGCCTCGTCGCTGACCGAGCTGTTCTCGCCGCAGATCATCTCCAACCGCGTCTCCGGCATGCTGCGCCACTACGACTTCGTCTCGCGCGATGCGCTGGCCTACTTCGACCACCGCCTGAGCGAGGCGCCGCGCGATTCGGACTTCGCCCTGGATTACGTCAAGCGGCACGCCGACAGCGTGGAGAAGCAGCAGCAGGTGCTGGCCGCGCTGCACTTCAAGTGCGGCGTGCTGTGGTCGCAGCTCGACGCGCTGCACCTGGCCTACGTCGCCGATCCCTCGGTCCGCTGGCCCGACGCCTTCGTCCCCGACGACGCGCGGGCCGCGGCGTGAGCACGCCCGGCTTCACCCGCCCGGCGCTGCTGCCCGGCGTGCGCCTGCACCGCGATCGCCACCGCGGGCAATGGGTCCTGCTGGCCCCGGAGCGGGTGATCGAGCTGGACGAGGTGGCCTACGCGGTGCTCTCGCGCTGCGACGGCAGCCGCACACTGGAACGCATCGTCGACGAACTGGCCGGCGAGTTCGACGCTCCCGCCGCACAGATCCGCCCGGACGTGGCCGAGCTGCTGCAACAGTTGCTCGACAAGCGGCTGCTGGCGCCATGAACGCCCCGGCGCCGCCGCCGGACGCGCCGCTTTCGATCCTGCTCGAACTCACCCATCGCTGTCCGCTGGCCTGCCCGTACTGCTCCAACCCGTTGCAGCTGGCGGGCATCGCCGAGGAACTGGATGCCGCGACCTGGAAGGACGTGATCGCCCAGGCCGCGGCGCTGGGCGTACTGCAGGTGCATTTCTCCGGCGGCGAGCCGACCCTGCGCAGGGACCTGCCCGAACTGGTCGCCCACGCCCGCGCGCAAGGCCTGTACAGCAACCTGATCACCTCCGGCGTGGCCCTCGACGAGGCCGGACTGGACCGGCTCATCGACGCCGGGCTGGACCACGTCCAGCTCAGCATGCAGGACGCGCGCGCCGAGAGCGCCGACCTGTTCTCCGGCTACCGCCGCAGCCACGAGAAGAAGCTGCGATTCGCCGGCTGGATGCGCCAGCGGCAACTGCCGCTGACGCTCAACGCCGTGGTTCATCGCCACAACATCGAACGCATCCCGGCGATGATCGAACTGGCCCTGGAGATGCAGGCGCGGCGCCTGGAAGTGGCACACACCCAGTACTACGGCTGGGGGCTGCGCAACCGTGCCGCGCTGATGCCCAGCCGCGCGCAGGTCCACACGGCCACCGCCGAGGTCGAGGCCGCGCGCGAGCGCCTGCGGGGCGTGCTGGCGATCGACTACGTCATTCCCGACTACTACGGCGACCGCCCCAAGGCGTGCATGGGCGGCTGGGGCCAGCGCTTCATCAACATCGGCCCGCGCGGCGAGGCCATGCCCTGCCATGCCGCCGACACCATTCCCGGCATGCGCTTCGACAACGTGCGCGAACGCCGGCTCGAGGACATCTGGCTGCACAGCGAGGCATTCGCGCGCTACCGCGGCACCGCTTGGATGCCCGAACCGTGCCGCAGCTGCGCGCTGAAGGAGGTGGACTGGGGCGGCTGCCGCTGCCAGGCGCTGGCGCTGGCCGGCGATGCGGGCGCCACCGACCCGGTCTGCAGCCGCTCGCCGGCGCATGCGCGCATCCAGGCGCTGGCCGAGGCCGAGGCCGCCGCGCCCGCACCGGCGTTCCTCTACCGCCGTCCCGGCCGGGCCGCGAGCGCCTGACGGGGCCAAGGAGCGTGGGCGGCAGAAACGTTCGAGGCGAAGCGCTTCACCACGGCGAAGCTGGGTCGAAGTTCGCTGTGCGAGGCAGGTCTTGCGGCGATTCGCCGGCCTGTAGCCGCGCTACGGGCCGAGAAGCGGCACGAAGGCGGACCGCATCGGCGGGCTCGCAACCCGGACGGCTTCTGCCGCCCACGCTCTAGCTTGCCTGCGCCCGCAGCGCCGCCACCCGCTGCGCCAGCTTCTTGGCCGAGATGCCGGACTTGAAGCCCAGTTCCTGCGCGAACAGCGACACCCGCAGTTCCTCCAGGTCCCAGCGCAGCGCCTGCCACTGCGGGCGCTGCTGCAGCCCCTGGGCGGCGGCCTCCTCCAGCGCTTCGATGAACGGCCGCAGCTCCAGCATCCGCGCCTGGTCGCGCGGCGGGTCGCGCTTGGCACGCTCGGCGCGCAGGATCATCGCCTTGAGATAGCGCGGGAACTGCGACAGCGCCTCGGCCGGGGTCTCGCGCAGGAAGCCCGGATGCACCAGCGCCGCCAGCTGCGCCAGCATGTCGTCGAGGTTGCCGCGCGCCCAGCCCATCAGCGGGGCGTCCAGCGCCGGCTTCACCTCTGCCACGCCGGCCATGATCTTCTCGGCCAGCTGCAGCCGCGCCATCGCCTCGCCGAACAGCGCCTTGCCGGCGGCCTCGCGGCGCTGCTCGAACGCGGCGCGCTCGCGGATGCCGTCCAGACCCTCGGCCAGCACCGCGTTGAGCGCGGCGTCGACCAGGTCGCCGCGCAGGCGTTCCTGCGATTCGATCGCCGCGTACAGCAGCCCGGTCTTGGGCGACACCGGCAACTGCTTGCGCGCCTGCTTGATGCGGTCGGCCAGTGCGATCTCCAGCAGCCGGCGCACACCGCGCGGATGCGCCTCGGCCGCCTCGGTGCGGTCGGCGAAGATGCGCAACGCGGCGGTATCGCCCCCGCTTTCGGACGCGGTATCCACCAGCGCCGGATACGCCGGCACGCCGGCCTCGCCCGGTACCTGCGCGGGGATGGCCGCGGCGGGGAAGTCGCGCAGCCCCTCGGCCGCCAGTTCGCGCCCGGCGCGCACCGCGAATGCCTGCCCGGCGCGCTCGCCGAAGCGCTCGCGCAGCGCATCGAGGTCGCGCGATTCGGCCAGCACCTTGCCCTGCCCGTCGCGCAGGCGCAGGTTCATGCGCAGGTGCGGCTCGAGCGCGGCCTCGTCGAAGTCGGTGGCCGCCACCTGCGCGCCGGTGGCGCGCGACAGGAACCGCGCCAGCTCGCCGCGGATGTCGTCGGCCCCGGGCTGCGCGAACGCCTCGAAGAACGCGCGGCCGAAGTCCGGCGCCGGCACGTAGTTGCGCCGCTGCGCCTTGGGCAGCGTGCGGATCAGCTCGGACGCCTTCTCGGCGACGAAGCCCGGCGCCAGCCACGACAGCCGCGCCGGGTCCAGCGCGCCGAGCAGGTGCAGCGGCACCTCCAGCGTCACCCCGTCGTCGTCCGCACCCGGCTCGAAACGGTAGTGCAGCGCCAGCCGCGCATCGCCCAGCGGCAGGTACTTGGGATAGCGGTCGGCCCCGCTGCCCTCGCCGGGCAGCAGGTCGGCCAACGACCAGCGCAGCACGCGGCGCTTGTCCTCGGCCAGCGTCTTCCACCATGCGTCCAGCCCGGCTGACGAATGGATCTGCGGCGGGATCCGGTCCAGGTACCAGCGCGCCTGCCAGTCCTCGTCGGCGACGATGCCGGCGCGGCGCAGCTTGGCCTCCTCCTCGCGCGCCTGCTCCAGCACCTTGAGGTTGTCGGCGAGGAAACCGGCGCGGGTGTCGATCTCGCCGGTGACCAGCGCCTGCCGCACGAAGATGTCGTGCGCACCGGCCGGGTCGATGGCGCCGTAGCGCACCGGCTTCTTCGGCGCCAGCACCAGGCCGAACAGGCTGATCTGCTCGGACGCGACCACCTGCCCCTGCGCGCGCGACCAATGCGGGTCGAAGTGCTTGCGCGCCAGCAGGTGCGGCAGCTCGGCGATGGCCCAGTCCGGCTCGATCGCGGCCAGGGTCAGGCCCCAGACCTTCTGCGTGTCCAGCAGCGTGGCGGCGAGCACCCACGGCGGCGGTTTCTTCGCCAGTGCCGAGCCGGGAAACGGCAGGAAGCGGCGCTGCCGCGGGGCCTGGAAATCGCCCTTGTCGGTGCGGTGGCCGAGTTGCGTCGGCAGGCCGGCGATCAGCGCTCGATGCAGCGCCTGGTAGGCGGCGGCACGCACGCGCTCGCCGATGCGCGGGGATTGCTCGGAATCGGCTTCGCCTTCGCGGACGGCGGCTCGACCATTGCCAGTGGCAATCGAGCCACCGACCGGCTTGTCGCCATTTCCCGGAGCAAGCGAACCCGTCTTTCCCTCCCGCGCCAGCCGCGCGGCGCGGTGCAACTGGCCGCGGGTCAGCCGCGCCTTGGCCTCGCCAGCGGCCGGCTGTGCCGGTGCAGCGGCCAGCAGCGGCTCCAGCGACGCCGCCTGCGCCTCCTCGCTCCAGCCCAGTTCCTCGCACAGCAGCCGCAGCTGGCGGTGCAGCTCGCGCCACTCGCGCATGCGCAGGAAGCCGAGGAAATTCCGCCCGCACCAGTCGCGCAGCTTCGATTGGGTCAGGTCCTCGTGCGCCTGGCGGTAGCCGTCCCACAGGCGCAGGATGCCGACGAACTCCGAGCGCGCGTCGGCGAACCTGGCATGGGCGTTGTCGGCCGCCTCGCGCGCCTCCGGCGGCCGTTCGCGCGGGTCCTGGATGCCCAGGAACGAGGCGATCACCAGCATCGGCCGCAGGCAGCCGTGCTGCTGCGCCGCCACCAGCATCCGCGCCAGCTTCACGTCCACCGGCAGCCGCGCCATGCGCCGGCCGGTCTCGGTGAGCTTGCGCAGGCCGTGGCGGTCCGGCTCGCCGACCGCGCCCAGCTCCACCAGTTGCTGCCAGCCGTCGGCCACCGCGCGCTCGTCCGGCGGCTCGATGAAGGGGAAATCCTCGATCCGGCCCAACCCGAGCTGCAGCATGCGCAGGATCACCCCGGCCAGCGACGAGCGCCGGATCTCGGGGTCGGTGAACTCCGGGCGCGCCTGGAAATCGGCCTCCGCGTACAGCCGGTAGCACACGCCCTCGGCGATGCGCCCGCAACGGCCCTTGCGCTGGTTGGCGCTGGCCTGGCTGATCGGCTCGATATGCAGCCGGTCCAGCTTCTGCCGCGGACTGTAGCGCTTGACCCGGGCGTAGCCGGGATCGACCACGTAGCGGATGCGCGGCACCGTCAGCGAGGTCTCGGCGACATTGGTCGCCAGCACGATGCGCCGCTGCGGCCCCGGGTTGAACACCCGGTCCTGGTCCTTGGCCGACATCCGCGCGTACAGCGGCAGCACCTCGGTGGCGCGGTACTTGCGTCGCTCCAGCGCGAGGTGGGCATCGCGGATCTCGCGCTCGCCCGGCAGGAACACCAGCACGTCGCCGCGTGCGTCCTCGCGGGTGATCTCGTCCACCGCGGCGACGATGGCGTCGTTGACAGTGAGGCCGGGATTGGGGATTCGGGATTGGGGATTGGCAGAAGCGCGAGCAGCCGAACGCTCGCCGCGCCCCGCCGTTTCGAATCCCGAATCCCGAATCTCCGATCCCGGCTCTTCCAGCGGCCGGTAGCGCACCTCCACCGGCCAGGTGCGGCCTTCCACGTCGATCACCGGCGCGCCGTCGAAATGGCGGGCGAAGCGCTCGGTGTCGATGGTGGCCGAGGTCACGATCAGCTTCAGGTCGGAGCGCTTGCGCAGCAGCTGCTTGAGGTAGCCCAGCAGGAAGTCGATGTTCAGGCTGCGCTCGTGCGCCTCGTCGACGATGATCGTGTCGTAGCGCGACAGCCAGCGGTCGCTGGCGATCTCGGCCAGCAGGATGCCGTCGGTCATGAACTTGATGCGGCTGTCCTCGCCGACCTTGTCGGTGAAGCGCACCTGGTAGCCGACCACGCTGCCCAGCGGCGAATGCAGCTCCTCGGCCACCCGCGCGGCCACCGCGCGCGCGGCGATGCGGCGCGGCTGGGTGCAGCCGATCATCCCGGCGGTGCCGCGGCCGGCCGCCAGGCACAGCTTGGGCAGCTGCGTGGTCTTGCCCGAGCCGGTCTCGCCGGCGATCACCACCACCTGGTGGTCGCGGATCAGCGCGGCGATGCGCTCGGCCTCGCGCGCGATCGGCAGCGACTCGTCCAGCGTGATCGCCGGCTGGCTCTGCAACCGCGCCTGGCGCTGCCGCACGGACGCCTGCAGCGCCCCGGCGAAGGCTGCGCTCGATTGGGCATTGCCCGGCTGGGCCCGCCAGCGCGACCATAGGCCGATCAGGCGGCCGCGATCGCGGCTCATCGCGCCGTCGATCGCCTGCCGTTGTTCACGCAGTTTCGCGTCTTGATCCACTTCAATAGACGACATCAATCATTAGACCGTAAAAATTGAACTTCAATACACCGTATATCGCGTCTATTGTGGACGCCTGATCTTCACTACGAGAGGAACCCGCGATGGCCAAGCGCAAGACCACCAGCAAGAAGACCACCACCCCGGCCAAGGATCTGGCCGCCGCCCTGTCCGCACCCAACATCGATATCGGGATCAAGACCGCCGATCGCAAGAAGATCGCCGAGGGCCTGTCGCACTACCTGGCCGACGCCTTCACCCTGTATCTGAAGACCCACAACTTCCACTGGAACGTGACCGGCTCGATGTTCAACTCGCTGCACACCATGTTCGAGGAGCAGTACACCGAGCAGTGGGGCGCGCTGGACGACGTCGCCGAGCGCATCCGCGCCCTGGGCTTCAATGCGCCGGGCTCGTACCAGGAATTCATCACGCTGACCTCGATTCCCGAGGAGCCCGGCCTGAGCGACAGCGCGGACTGGCGCGAGATGGTACGCCAACTGGTGGCCGGCAACGAAGCGGTATGCCGCACCGCGCGCAGCGTGCTCGACACCGCCGACGATGCCGACGACGCCCCCACCGAGGACCTGATGACCCAGCGCCTGCAGACCCACGAGAAGTACGCCTGGATGCTGCGCTCGCTGTTGCAGTAAACCCTCCGGGCTTCGCCCCTGCGGGGTCTACCCAAGGTTGCGCCTGCGGCGCAACCTTGGGCCCCTGCTCACTCGCCTGCCACAACCCCGCGCCTGTCGGCGCGCCCCCTTGATCCAAGGGGGCTCTTCGTCTGAAACATCATGGCGGCCCCTATCCAGGGCCGCCGTTCAGACCTTCCAGTTCTGCAGCCTCGCAAAGTGGAAGCCTTTTTCAGGATCCAATGGCCGGCTCTGGCCACCCAGGCACTCTCAGTCGTCGCATGCCGGCCAAATCCATCCGACTCTAGATCGGCCATCGAGGATGTCCCACCCCCGCATTCGCTGTTCCCCTATGGCGCGCCACTGCCATGACGGACGGGAACGCGTCGACGGCGCGGTATCCTAGGCCGATGCATTCCCCCGCTCATGAACTGCTGAAGCGCGTCTTCGGCTACGACGACTTCCGCGGCCCGCAGCAGGACATCGTCGAGCACGTCGCCGCGGGCAACGACGCCCTGGTGCTGATGCCCACCGGCGGCGGCAAGTCGCTGTGCTACCAGGTGCCATCGCTGCTGCGCGAAGGCACCGGCATCGTCGTCTCGCCGCTGATCGCGCTGATGCAGGACCAGGTCGAGGCGCTGCGCCAGCTCGGCGTGCGTGCCGAGTTCCTCAACTCCAGCCTCGACGGCGAGACCGCGATGCGGGTCGAGCGCGAGCTGCTGGCGGGCGAGCTGGAACTGCTCTACGTCGCCCCCGAGCGGCTGCTGACACCGCGCTTCCTGTCGCTGCTGGACCGCAGCCGCATCGCCCTGTTCGCCATCGACGAGGCCCACTGCGTCTCGCAATGGGGCCACGACTTCCGTCCCGAGTACCGCCAGCTGACGGTGCTGCAGGAACGCTGGCCGCAGGTGCCGCGCATCGCCCTGACCGCCACCGCCGACCCGCCCACCCAGCGCGAGATCGCCGAACGCCTCGGCCTGGCCCAGGCGCGCCACTTCGTCAGCTCCTTCGACCGCCCCAACATCCGCTACACCGTGGTGCAGAAGGACAACGGCCGCCGCCAGCTGCTGGATTTCCTGTCGCGCCACCGCGGCGAGGCCGGCATCGTCTACGCCATGTCGCGGCGCAAGGTCGAGGAGACCGCCGAACAGCTCGCCGCGCAGGGCTTCAACGCCCTGCCCTACCACGCCGGCCTGCCGGCGCAGGTGCGCGCCGACAACCAGCGCCGCTTCCTGCGCGAGGACGGCATCGTGATGGTGGCCACGATCGCCTTCGGCATGGGCATCGACAAGCCGGACGTGCGCTTCGTCGCCCACGTCGACCTGCCCAAGTCGCTGGAGGGCTACTACCAGGAGACCGGACGCGCCGGCCGCGATGGCGAGCCGGCCGAGGCCTGGCTGTGCTACGGCCTGGGCGACGTGGTGCTGCTCAAGCAGATGATCGAGCAGGGCGAGGCCGGCGAGGAACGCAAGCGCCTGGAGCGCGGCAAGCTCGACCACCTGCTCGGCTACTGCGAGTCGATGCAGTGCCGCCGCCAGGTGCTGCTGGCCGGCTTCGGCGAGACCTACCCCCGGCCCTGCGGCAACTGCGACAACTGCCTCACCCCGGCCGCGTCCTGGGATGCCACGGTAGCTGCGCAGAAGGCCATGAGCTGCGTCTACCGCAGCGGCCAGCGCTTCGGCGTCAGCCACCTGATCGACATCCTGCGCGGCAGCGACAGCGAGAAGATCCGCCAGTTCGGCCACGACAAGCTCAGCACCTACGGCATCGGCACCGACCTGGATGCCCGCACCTGGCGCAGCGTGTTCCGCCAGCTGGTCGCCAGCGGGCTGCTTCAGGTCGATGCGGAGGCCTACGGCGGACTGCGCCTGACCGACGGCAGCCGCGAGGTGCTCAAGGGCCAGCGCCAGGTCATGATGCGCAAGGAAAGCCCGCGCAGCCGCGAGCGCGAGCGCGGCGGCCAGCGCAGCGGGCTGTCGGTGCAGCCGCAGGACCTGGAGCTGTTCAATGCGCTGCGCGAACTGCGCGCAGGCCTGGCGCGCGAGCAGAACGTGCCGGCCTTCGTCATCTTCCACGACAGCACGCTGCGCAACATCGCCGAGCAGCGGCCGGCCAGCATCGACCAGCTGGCGCGGGTCGGCGGCATCGGCGGCAGCAAACTGGCCCGCTACGGCGAGCAACTGGTGCAGATCGTGCGCGAGCAGGGCTGACTATGTTGCAATCCATGTCGGCCGCGTCAGAAAAATCCGGGAAAACGACAGCGCGCATTCAATCAGGCATTGCTAGCTTGAGCCCCATGAACCGGCATGCAACGTCTCCGAGGAGCCATCCGATGAATCCCCGTCTTCTGCTGCTGTCCTTGTTGCTCGGCGCCGGCGCCGCCTCGGCGCAGTCCACGGACGCGGCGGCGCAGCCCTCGGCCACGGAAGCCAGCGCCGCCGCGCTGGACCTGAGCGTGCCGCAGGCGCCGATCCAGTACCGGTCCGACCCCACCTACAGCCAGGATCCGCCGGGCACGTTCTACGGCGACAAGAGCGGCAAGGTCGCCTCGGCCGAAGCGGCGCAACCGTCGATCACCGCCGAGGACGTGTGCCAGGGCAAGCTCCACGGCAGCGTCACCACCGGCATCGGCTATTCCAAGCGCGGCGGCAACAGCAACTGGCAGGGCGCGAACCTGAATTCGTGCAAGACCTACTACGACGACGACGGCAAGCCGCACCAGATCGGCATCAGCATCAGCGTCGGCCGCAGCGACGGCCCGGGCTTCTACGGGCCTGGTCCCGGCTGGGGCGGCCATCCGCCGTTCGGCTGGTAGGTACGGGCTATCCGGAAAGCAGCTATCCAGAAAGCATGAAGTGAGCCTCTTGCCTGGTGACCGGTGCAGCCCAAACCAGACCTCCCGCAAGGCAATCAAACAGCAGAAGCCCCGCTACAGCGGGGCTTCTTTACGTTAACCTTGCGGCAATACGGATCAACCAACAGCAGCGACCCTGTCGCCATCGTCGCAACTGTTGAGTTCGGACACCAGATTGTCACGCGCCATCGAGCGGAACTCCGCGTGGGCAAAGCGAAGCAGCACGCGACGGATCATGGGCTGGTAGCCAATGCCTTCCTTTTGGGCGATCAGCTTTAGATCGTCTATCAGCTTCCTCGGCAACCGGATAGAGATCAGTTGGAGGGCGAGAGCTTCATCCACTTCCTGCTCCAACTCGGCCGGCGCCGGCACCGCATGTTCGGCGGACAGTCCGAGAGTTCCCTCGTCCCATGCAGCCTCGTTGGTGTCCTTGACGTCAGCGGTAATCATCATTTCACCTCTTTCATAAGGCGCTCGTAGAGCGCGTCGGAGCCGTCCTCAGGATCGTAGGCCGACTTGATAGCGAAGAATTCCGGGTGGCGGACGAAGATGACCTTCAGCATCCTCCCTTGATCTGTCTCTGAGACGAACCAGTAGGTCGGCGGGTTGGTCTGATGGTCATGGCGGCTGTCAGTGAAGAACTTGCCCCATCTATTGGCGAAACACTCTGCCACTTCCTGTTGTGTGACGCGGTGCTGATCCCTGAGCTTTGTCAGGATCCTGGGCGAGATCTTCAGTTCCATCTGTATTTCCGTCCTGAGCCAGCATTGTATATACACCACAACTGTATATACAACAGGAGGAAAGTCGCGGATTTAACCCTTGTTCTCGTGTCTACCCAGGAGCGGCCGGCAGAAATGCTTGAGGCTTAGCATTAACAGCAGACAAGCGGACCCAAATTCGCCCTGCGGGGCCAGATCGCGGCGATTCGCCGGCCTGCAGCAGCTACAGGCCAGAGATCCATGGCGGGCTCAGAAATCGAAGATTTCACCCAGGAGCGACTTCTTGCGCTTCTTCCGGTAACCGTCGTGGTAGTGGTCACCCTGCTTGTACGGGCGATGGTCCTCGTACAGACGCTCCGGGACCGGCGGCGGCGATGCGGCGGCTGCCGGCCTGGGCGCCGCAGCCGATCCCTGGTCGGTCCGCTCGATGATCCGGTCGAGCTCGCCGCGGTCCAGCCAGACTCCGCGGCACTTCGGGCAATAGTCGATCTCGATGCCCTGGCGATCGGCCATGGACAGGTTCACGTCTTTACAGGCGGGACACAGCATGCAGCACTCCTTGGTGGTTCCATTATCAGAGCCACGGCCGGATACGCACAGAAGACAACAGGCATACCCTCGCCGCAGCAGCGGCGAAGGTCTTGCTCGCGGGCGATCAAACCGCCCGCTGCTGCACCGGGGACAGGCCCGTAATGACGGCGACAGCACAAGGGAGCTACTCCCCTTCGAGCCAGCAGGCTAGCACGTGCATGGGCTGCCAGTCGCTGAACCGCTGGACCGCTATTGCGAGGGCCGAACCTCTTACTGGCCGTCGGGACGCCTGTCGCGGTAGTCGTCGCGGTTTCCGCCAGGCCCCCGGTCGTCGCGGTCGTGCTGCCCCCGATGGTCACGCCCACCGTCGCGTCCGCCGTCACGCGGAGGCGGCAGGCAGGCAGTCATGCAAAGGGCTATCACGGTTGCCATCAGCGCGGTACGAATCTTCATGCCAAGCTCCTCAGTAGCAGGAACATCGACTATAGCGCCCGCCTGGCTGAGCGAAGCTTGACCGCGTCCCAGATGGCACAAGCCCCGCGCGGCGGCGGGGCTTTCGTCCACGGCCGCCCCGATTCGGGTCGCGCCGGTGGTTATTGGTGGGCCGTGATGGACTCGAACCATCGACCAAAAGATTAAAAGTCTTCTGCTCTACCAACTGAGCTAACGGCCCACAAGCTAAAGACCCGGCTGCGATGCCGGGCCGATCATTCTAACCCAGCAGCCCGGCAAGGAGAAATCACGCGTAGCGTGTCGGGTCGGGCACGCCGGCGGCGGCGAATCCGGCCGCGCGCAGTTGGCAGGCGTCGCAGTGACCGCAGGCGCGGCCCTGCTCGTCGGCGCTGTAGCACGAGACCGTCAGCGAGAAATCCACGCCCAGGCGCACGCCTTCGCCGGCGATGTCGGCCTTGCTCAGGTACTGCAGTGGCGCGTGCACGCGCAGCCCCGCCCCTTCCACGCCGGCCTTGGTGGCCAGGTTGGCCAGCCGCTCGAATGCGGCGACGAACTCCGGCCGGCAGTCCGGGTAGCCGGAATAGTCCACCGCGTTGACGCCGCAGAAGATGTCGTTGGCGCCCAGCACCTCGGCCCAGCCCAGCGCCACCGACAGCATGATGGTGTTGCGCGCCGGAACGTACGTGGCCGGGATGCCGCCGCCGCCGGCTTCGGGAACCGCGATCTCGTCCGAGGTCAGGGCCGAGCCGCCGATGCTGCGCAGGTCCACGTTCACCACCTTGTGCTCGGCCGCACCCAGCGCGCGCGCAACGCGCTCGGCCGCATCCAGCTCGGAGGTGTGGCGCTGGCCGTAGCGCACGCTCAGCGCATGCACCGCGAAGCCCTGCTCGCGGGCCATGGCGACGACGACGGCGGAATCCATGCCACCGGACAGGAGGACGACTGCTTTTTTCATGGGAATGGAGATTCGGGATTCGAGATTCGGGATTCGTCAGAAGCTACGGCATCGCGGCGGGCCTTGCTTTCCAGGCTGGAAGCTCAAGATCGTGCGGGGACTCCGGGGCGGGGACGCTTCTGCGAATCCCCAATCCCCAATCCCCCAATCCCGGCCCCTCAGTCATCGTCCCGGCTCATCGTTCCACAGCAGCTTGTGCAGCTGCATCTGGAAACGTACCGGCAGGCGGTCCTGGACGATCCAGTCCGCCAGCTCACGCGGCGACACCTCGCTCTTGCTCGGCGAGAACCACACCGTGCAGCGTTCGGCCAGCCCTTGCGCCTGCACCAGCTCGCGCGCCCACTCGTAGTCCTGCCGTCCGCACAGGACGAACTTGATCTGGTCGCGCGCAGTCAGCAGCGGCAGGTTCTCCCAGCGGTTGCGATGCACCTCGCCCGAGCCCGGCGTCTTGATGTCCACCACCCGCGAGACCCGCGGATCGACAGCGGACACGTCCAGCGCACCGGAGGTCTCCAGCGACACGTCGAGGCCGGCATCGCACAGCTGCCGCAGCAGCAGCAGGCAGCGCTTCTGCGCCAGCGGCTCGCCGCCGGTCACGCAGACGTGGCGCACGCCATGGCCCAGCACCTCGGCCACGATATCGTCGATGTCGTGCCACTGCCCGCCGTGGAAGGCGTATTCGGTATCGCAGTAGCGGCAGCGCAGCGGGCAGCCGGTCAGGCGCACGAACACGGTCGGCCAGCCCGCGGTCTCGGCCTCGCCCTGCAGGGACAGGAAGATCTCGGTGATCTTCAGCCGCGGCAGCGGCGACTGGACGATTTCACTGGGGACGGCAGCGGTGCTCATGCGGGAAGTATGCGCCCCGCATCCAAGGCGGTCCGGCGCGGAAGATCAGTGCAGCTGGCCGATCTTGATCGCCTGCAGGCGATCCTGGGCGGTGCGTGCGGCATCGCTGTTCGGATACTGGCTGATGACCTGCTGCAGGGTCTGCTCGGCCTGGGCGGCATCGCCTTCGCCGTACTGCGACAGGCCCAGCTTCAACAGGCCGCCGGCGGCCTTGTCGTGGGTCGGGTAGCGGGCCAGGAGGTCGCGGAACTGCGCTTCGGCCAGCTGGAAGTTGCGGGTGGCGTAATAGCTCTCGCCCAGCCAGTACAGGGCGTTGGGCGCATAGGCGCCCTCGGGATAGAGCTGCAGGAAACTCTGGAACAGGCGCGCCGAATCGTCGTAGTTGCCCTTCTTCAGGGCATCGAAGGCGACGTTATAGGCGGTACGCTCGTCGGCGGCGACGGCCAGGGTGCCGGCATCGCCATGTACGGAAGGCGGCCGCTCGGCAGAGGCGGCCGCGTTCGTGGATTTCGGGGGGGCCGCCGCTGCGGGAGCGGAGCCATCGGCAGGTGGCAAGGCTGGCATCTGCCCGCCCTCGAGCCGGTTCAGGCGCCCGTCCAGATCGAGATACTGGTCGCGGCCCTGCTGCTTGAGTTGCTCGTTCTGGTGCTGCAGCTCCTCGATCGTCCCCTGCAGGGACTGGACCTGGTTGCGCAGCTGCTGGATCTGGCCGAGCAGTTCCATGTTGGCCTGCGTGTTGTTGGCCTGGGCTTCCAGCGCGGCCACGCGGTCGGCCAGGCTCTGGCGTTGCGCGTATGCCGGTGCGGCGGCCACGAGGGCCGCCGCAACGAACATCGATGTCAATCGAAAGCGCATCGATTACTGCGCCGTGTAGACGATCTCGGCGCGACGGTTCTGCGACCAGCAGCTTTCGCTGGACTCGGTGCAGACCGGACGCTCCTCACCGTAGCTGACCACGGTCAGCTGGCTGGCCGAACCACCGTTGGCCTGCAGCGCGGACGACACGGCATTGCCGCGACGCTCGCCCAGGGCCTGGTTGTACGCACGGCTGCCGCGCTCGTCGGTGTTGCCCTGCAGGGTGATGCGCGAGGACGGACGGTCACGCAGGTACTTGGCGTGGCAGGCCACGATCGCCTGGAACTCCGGCTTCACGGAATCCTGGTCGAAATCGAAGTAGACCACGCGCTGGCGCAGGCAGGCGTCGGTGTCCAGATCGCCCGGACCGTACAGGCCGGAAGTGGTGGGGGCGGTCGGAGCCGTGGTGGCAGGGGTATCGGTAGCCGGCGGAGGAGTTTCCTTCACCTTCTTCGAGCAACCAGCCAGAACGGCGACAGACATCAGGGAAACAAGCAAGACTCGGGTGGACTTGTTCATGGCGATACCTTTGTGGCTCCTAGGCCAATGGTGGGTGTGACGCATCGAAATATTAACATTAATTAACGCGCAGTCCGGTAGGGGGACCAGGCCGGTTCTCTCACATCGCCATCGGCCAGTACGAGGCGCTGGCGCACGCGTCCGTCGGCGGACACGGCGTACAGCACGCCACGGCCGCCTTCGCGGGCCGCGTACAGGATCATGCTGGCATTCGGGGCGAAGCTGGGGGATTCGTCGAGCGAGCCGGTGGACAGCGTGCTCCAGCGCGGAGAACCGAGGCTGCTGTCCATCATCGCGATCTTATAGCTGTTGCCGGAGCCCTGCGCGACGGCGATCTTCTTGCCGTCGTAGGACACGGTGGCCTTGGCGTTGTAGTTGCCCTGGAAGGTCACGCGGTTGGCGCTGCCGCCGCCGGCCGACACCTGGTAGATCTGCGGGCGGCCGCCGCGATCGGAGGTGAAGTAGATCGAGGAACCGTCCGGGCTCCACACCGGCTCGGTGTCGATGCCGAAGTGGTTGGTGATCTGGCTCAGCTGCTTGCTGCCCAGGTCCATCACGTACAGCTCGGGATTGCCGCTGCGCGAGAGCGCCATCGCCAGCTTGCGGCCGTCGGGCGAGAACGCCGGGGCGCTGTTGATGCCGCGGAAGCTGGCGACCAGCTCGCGCGCGCCGGTGGAGATGTCCTGCACGTAGATCGAGGAGTTGCCGCGCTCGAAGCTCACGTAGGCCAGCTTCTTGCCGTCCGGGCTCCAGTTCGGCGACAGCAACGGCTCGGCGGAGCGGACGATGGTCTGCGGGTTGTAGCCGTCCGAATCGGCCACCATCAGCGCATAGCGCATGTTGCCGCCGCTGCCGCTGGCGGTGACGTAGGCGATGCGGGTCCAGAACGCGCCGCGCACGCCGGTGATCTTTTCGTAGATGGCATCGGCCATCTGGTGGGCGACGTCGCGCATCGCGCTGGAGCGGGCGGTCATCGCCAGGCCCAGCAGGCGCTCGCCCTTGGCCACGTCGAACAGTTCGTACTCGACGCGGTAGGCGCCCTCGCCGGCATCGAGCACGCGGCCGACGACCAGGTAGTCCTGCTTGAGCGCGCGCCAGGTCGGGTACTGGACCTCGCTGCCACGGGTCGGGCGCTCGACGATCTGCGCCTCGGGCAGGCTGCGGAACTGGCCGGAGCGGTCCAGGTCGGCGCGCACCACCGACGCCACGTCGGTCGCCGGCGGCGAACCCGAGCCCTGGTAGGGCATCGGCACGACGGTGATCGGCGTGGCGGAGGCGTTGCCGCCGACGATGTCGATTTCCAGCCCCTGCTGCTGTGCCAGCGCGGCAAAGGGCAGCAACAGGGCGGCAAGTACGGCTAGCCAGCGTGGTTTCTTCATGGGTGGCCTGGTGACTCGAATGGGAAGGTGCGGCAAGGGATAGCAACCGGCAGGTGAATATTTTCGCAATCGTGAACGAAGGCAGCGTGAAATAAATCCCAACGGAGGTTTTCTACCGGGAAATCGGCTGTCTCAGCGATCCTGCGCGGTGAAGTGGAAGGTCAGATTGCGCTGGAACACCGATTCGAAGCCCCGGTACGGCAGCGGCTGGGCCCGCAGTACCGCCGCCTCGATGGAGCGCCGGCCCGCCTCGTCGTACGGGCAGTTGGGCGAGACGGTGGCATCGACCACCTGCCCGCCCGGGAGCTGGCGGATGTTGATGGTGCAGCGCTGGCCCAGCGGCACCGAGTCGGGCCGCACCCATTGCCCCAGTACCGCCTGCTGGATCGCCGCGGCGTACTTGGCCGACAGGTCGGTGCTGGTGCCGCCCTGCCCCGGCGAGGCCTGCGCCGCCGAGCCGCTGCCGGCGGCCGCGGCCGCCGCGGCCGAGGCCTGGCTGGCGCGCGCATCGGCCAGCTGGCGCAGCTTCTGCTCGGCCAGGCGCGCGTCGCGCTCGGCCTGCTCGCGCCGCTTGCGGATGTCGGCCAGCTTCTTCTCGCGCTCGGCCTGCTCGGCCGCCTGCGCCTTCTGTTCGGCGATCTTCTTCTGCTCTTCTTCCTGCTGCCTGGCCAGACGCTGCTTCTGCTCGGCCTCCTCCTGCCGCTTGCGCTCGGTCAGGTCGATCTGTTCCTGGCGGCGCTTGGCCTCCTGCTCCTGGCGGGCCTTCTCCTGGGAAAGCGCCATGGCGCTGACGCGCTCCTGCTCGACGGTATCGGGCTGGGCCACGCGCTCCTGGGCCTGCGCCTGCCGCGGCGTGGGTGCGTCCTGCGGGTTCGGCTCGGGGATCGGCTGCGGCGGCGGCACGGTGTCCTCGGGAGCCGGCTCGGGCAGCGGCTCCGGTTCCGGCGCGGCGACCGGCTCGGCCGCTTCCGGGGTCTGGCTCAGGGCGCGGCGCGCGGCGCGCGCCTCCGACGCCGACACGTCCATGCTGGCCTCGATGGTCGGATCGCCGGCGGCCGGCTCGACATGCCGCTGCGGCGACCACAGCCAGGCGCCGACGAACACCGCCAGCACCAGCAGGTGCACCAGCAGGGCCAGGGCGAACGGCCGGCCCCAGCCCTCGTCCTGGCGCAGTTGCAGCGGCAGCGCGTCAGCGTGCATTGCCACCTGCGTCGGAAATCAGGCCGACCTTCTCGACCTTGGCCGCCTTCAGCGCGTCCAGCGCGTCCATCACCTTCTGGTACGGCACCTGGCGGTCGGCGGCGACGATGACGCGGGCGTCCTTGTCCTGGGTCACGATGGCCGCCAGGCGCTGCTCGAGCTGGTCGCGGTCCATCGCCTGCGGCGACTTGGCATCGGGCAGCTTGAGCGCAAGCAGGCCGTCGGCGCTCACCGTCACCACGATCGGATCCTGCCGGCTTTCCAGCGCCTTGGCGCGGGAGTTGGGCAGCTCCACGTCGATGCTCAGGGTCAGCAGCGGCGCGGTGACCATGAAGATGATCAGCAGCACCAGCATCACGTCGATGTACGGCACGACGTTGATCTCGGACTTGAGCTTGCGGCGCTTGCGATGGGAAATGGTGGAGATCATCACACGAGCTTCCTGTTGGATTCCCGCACATGGATGTGCGGGCTCTTGCGAAGGATTCGCATCAATCCTCGCCGCCGCTCTGGCGCTGCAGGATCGAGCTGAACTCGTCAGCGAAGGTCTCGTAGCGCATCGCCAGGCGTTCGACCCGGTTGGTGAAGCGGTTGAACGCCCAGGTCGCCGGGATCGCCACGAACAGGCCGATGGCGGTGGCGAACAGCGCCTCGGAGATGCCCGGCGCCACCGAGGCGATGCCGGCCTGCTCGCCGCTGCTGACCATGTCGTGCATGGTCACCATGATGCCGAACACGGTGCCGACCAGGCCCACGTACGGGGCGTTGGAACCGATGTTGGCCAGCAGCTCGATGTTGCGCTCAAGCTGCCCCACCTCGCGGTTGTAGGTGGCGCGCATGGCGCGCTGGGCGCCCTCGAGCTGGGCGTCGGCATCGACGCGGCGGCGGTCGCGCAGCCGGGTGAACTCGCGGAAGCCGGCCTCGAAGATGGCCTCCAGCCCGGTCACCACGCGGTTGCGGTCGGCCGCGGCGGCGTAGAGCTTGCCCAGGTCGGCGCCGGACCAGAAGCGGTTCTCGAACTCGTCGGCCTCGCGGTTGGCCTGCTTGAACACCCGCGCCTTGCGGAAAATGATCACCCAGCTGATGAACGAGCCGACCAGCAGCAGCAGCACGATCAGCTTGACCGGCAGGCTGGCGCGCACGATCAGGTCCAGGTAGTTGATGCCGCCATGGGAAACGGCCGTGCTCGCGGTCTGCGCGGCGGCGCTGGTGACTTCCTGCGGCAGCGCTTCCACCACCGTGTCCTGCAGGGCCAGGAGCATTGCGATCATCCGTTGGTTTCCTCAGTAATCGGAATCGGTTGTTTCAAGGGCTTGGAGCTTGTCGTGCAACGCGTCGTCCATGGCGCGCGGCCGGAAATTGTGCGCCGAAAGCGCCGCCACTTTCACCTCGGCGGCAAGCAGCAGTTCACCTTCGCGGCGCACCGACTGGGCGAACACCAGGCTGGCACGCTTGCACCGCGCAAGCGCGACGGTCACGTCCAGGGCATCGTCCAGCCGCGCCGGCTTGAGGAAATCCAGGCGCATCGAACGCACCGCGAATACCAGGTCGTGCTCCAGGCGCATGCGCTCCTGGCCGTACCCCAGCGACCGCATCCACTCGGTGCGCGCACGCTCCATGAAGGCCACGTAGCGCGCGTGGTAGACCACGCCGCCAGCGTCGGTATCTTCCCAGTAGACGCGTGTCGGCCAACTGAATAGGCGGGGTTGCGGGTTGGGGGTTGGGGATTGGGTCGTCAATGGCATGGCAGCGGCATCAGAACAGGCTCTCCGAATCCCCGATCCCCAATCCCGATTCCCGCACCCTGGGCGTCAACCCCAGGTGCAGGTAGGCCTTGCGGGTGGCCATGCGTCCGCGCGCGGTGCGTATCAGGAAGCCCTGCTGGATCAGGAAGGGCTCGACCACGTCCTCGAGCGTGCCGCGCTCCTCAGACAGCGAGGCGGCCAGCGACTCGACCCCGACCGGGCCGCCGTCGAAATGGTCGACGATGGTGCGCAGCATGCGCCGGTCGAGTTCGTCGAAGCCCTCCGGATCGACCTTGAGCATCTGCATGGCCGCCTGCGCCACCGCGCTGTCGATGTGGCCGCCGGCCCTGACCTGGGCGTAGTCGCGCACCCGCCGCAGCAGCCGGTTGGCGATGCGCGGGGTGCCGCGCGCACGGCGGGCGATCTCGCCGGCGCCGTCGCCGCTGCAGTCGATGCCCAGGATCGTCGCCGAGCGGCGCACGATCCGGGTCAGTTCCTCGGGCGAGTAGAACTCCAGCCGCTGGACGATGCCGAAACGGTCGCGCAGCGGCGCGGTCAGCAGGCCGGCGCGGGTGGTGGCGCCAATCAGGGTGAACGGCGGCAGGTCGATCTTGATCGAGCGCGCGGCCGGGCCCTCGCCGATCATGATGTCGATCTGGAAGTCCTCCATGGCCGGGTACAGGACCTCCTCGACCACCGGCGACAGGCGGTGGATCTCGTCCACGAACAGCACGTCGTGCGGCTGCAGGTTGGTCAGCAGCGCCGCCAGGTCGCCGGCCTTCTCGATCACCGGGCCGGAGGTGACGCGCAGGTTCACCCCCAGCTCGTTGGCGATGACGTGGCTGAGGGTGGTCTTGCCCAGTCCGGGCGGGCCGAAGATCAGCACGTGGTCGAGCGCGTCGCCGCGGGCCTTGGCGGCCTCGATGTAGATCGACAACTGCTCGCGCACCGGCTGCTGGCCGAGGTAGTCGTCCAGCCGCTTGGGCCGGATGCTGGCCTCGACGGCTTCGTCCTCGCGGGTGACAGTGCTGCCGATGATCCGTTCGCTGGTCATGCGTGGTATGGGGTGGAAGGCCGCAAAAGGCTAGCAGGATCGAGCCTGGACAGGTGAGACGTGATCATGCGCCATCAGATCTCCACCTGCGCTCCCAGTTCCACCAGGCGATTGCCCGGGATGCGGAAGAAGCCGGTGGCCGGCGCCGCGTTGCGGTGCATGAGCGCGAACAGCTTGTCGCGCCACACCGGCATGCCGCGGTTGGCACTGGCCACCACGGTCTCGCGGCTGGCGAAATAGGTGGTGTCCATCGGATCGAAGATGACGCCGCCCTGGTCGCAGGAGCGGGTCAGCGCCAGCGGCACGTCCGGGGTCTCCATGAAGCCGAAGCGCACGATCACCCGGTAGAAGTCGTCGCCGATGGACTCGATCTTCAGCCGCTGCCTGCTGCTGGCGTACGGCACCTGCAGGGTTTCCACGTTGAGGAACACGTTGCGCTCGTGCAGCACCTTGTTGTGCTTGAGGTTGTGCATCAGCGCGTGCGGCACCACCATCGGGTCGGCGGTCAGGAACACCGCCGTGCCGGGCACCCGCACCGGCGGCGCCAGCATCAGCCCGGGCAGGAAGCTGTCGATGCGGATGCCGTCCTTGCGGATCTCCTCGCGCAGCAGCTGGCGGCCGCGGCGCCAGGTCCGCATCATCGTGAACACCACCACGCCCAGCACCAGCGGGAACCACGCTCCCTGCAGGATCTTGGCGCCGTTGGCGACGACGAAGGCCAGCTCGATCAGGAAGAACACCACGCACAGCGGCAGCACCCAGCGCCGCCACTTCGGCCACAGCGCGCGCGCCACCAGCACCAGCAGCAGGGTGTCGATCAGCATCGTCAGCGACACCGAGATGCCGTAGGCCACGGCCAGGTTGGCCGAGCTGCGGAACACCAGCACCAGCGCGATCACCAGCACCGCCAGCAACCAGTTGATGCCCGGCACGTAGATCTGGCCGATGGTGTCGTGCGAGGTGTGCTTGACCAGCATGCGCGGGATGTAGCCCAGCTGCATGGCCTGGCGCGCCACCGAGAACGCGCCGGTGATCACCGCCTGCGAGGCGATCACCGCCGCCAGCGTGGCCAGCACGATCATCGGGTACAGCGCCCACTGCGGCACCGCCTCGAAGAAGGGGTTCTTCACCGAGGTCGGGTGGTTGAGCACCAGCGCGCCCTGCCCCAGGTAGTTCAGCACCAGGCACGGCAGCACGAAGAAGTACCAGGCATGGCGGATCGGCTGGGCGCCGAAATGGCCCATGTCGGCGTACAGCGCCTCGCCGCCGGTCACCGCCAGCACCACCGCGCCGAGGATGAAGATGCCGTGCCAGCCGTGGTCGAGGAAGAATCGCATGCCCCACCACGGGTTGAACGCCTTGAGCACCTCGGGCGCATCGACGACGTTCCAGATCCCCACCGCCGCCAGCGACAGGAACCACACCGTGGTGATCGGCCCGAACACCTTGCCGACCTTGGCGGTGCCGAAGCGCTGGGCCATGAACACCAGCACCAGCACCACCACGGTGATCGGCACCACGAACGCATGCAGGCCCGGCGCGGCGATCTCCAGGCCCTCGACCGCGCTCATCACCGAGATCGCCGGGGTGATCACGCCGTCGCCGAAGAACAGCGAGGCGCCGAAGATACCCAGCATCCCCACCACGTAGGCCGAGCGCGAGCCGTTGCGCAGGGTGCGCTGGGCCAGCGCCATCAGCGCCATGATGCCGCCCTCGCCCTCGTTGTCGGCGCGCATGATGATGGTCACGTACTTGAGCGTGACCACGATCATC
Source organism: Stenotrophomonas sp. MMGLT7 (assembly GCF_021168555.1). Classification (GTDB taxonomy): domain Bacteria; phylum Pseudomonadota; class Gammaproteobacteria; order Xanthomonadales; family Xanthomonadaceae; genus MMGLT7. The sequence goes on from NZ_JAJOZS010000002.1 coordinate 106,060, forward strand.
AGCGCCCAGAACGCCAGCGACAGCACGCCCAGCACGGTGTCGTGGTCGCTGGCCAGGCCGTAGTGCGGCGAGAACGCCTCCTTGATGGTGTACAGCGGGCTGGTGCCGATATCGCCGAACACCACGCCGATGGCGCCGATGACCAGTGCCAGGCGGCTGCCATGGGCGGCGTGGCCGGTGGCCGGGGAAGCGGGAGGGGTGGGGGATGACATGGGATGCTCAGGTTATAGCCGCGGCCCGTGAAGAGGGCGCGCGGACTCAGCGCAGCGCGGCCTGCAGGGCCTTGCGGATGACCGTGGCGACATCGTCGCCCTCGCCGCCGGCGTCGCGCGCCATGCGCGCCGCCTCGGCCGGCTTGTAGCCCAGCTGCTGCAGCGCCACCGACGCCTCGGACACCGGGTCGTTGCCGAGCTGGCTGCTGATCGGCGCCCCGCCGCCGCCGAACTGGTCGGCGCGGTCGCGCAGTTCCACCACCATGCGCTCGGCGGTCTTCTTGCCGATGCCGGGGATGCGGGTCAGCGCGGCGACGTCGCCGGTCTGCACCAGCCGTGCGAACTCGTCCACGCTCACCCCCGACAGCACCGCCAGCGCGATCTTGGCGCCGATGCCGGACACCCGCTGCACGTCGCGGAACAGCCTGCGCTCGCCCTCGCGCAGGAAGCCGTACAGCGACACGCTGTCCTCCTTCTGCGCGTAGTGGGTGAACAGGGTGACCTCGCGGCCCAGGTCGGGCAGGTCGTAGAAGGTGCTCATCGGCGTCTCCAGCTCGTAGCCGACGCCGCCGACGTCGATCACCAGCCACGGCGGCTGCTTGTAGGCCAGGATGCCGCGCAGGCGGCCGATCATGGGGCGCCTCCTTGGAGGCGCCGGGATTGGGGACTGGGGATTGGGGATTCGTCGAAGCGGGATCGCGCGGCTGTTGCCGTTGCCGTGCCAATCCCGAATCCCGAATCCCGAATCGCTGCTTCGTTCATTTCCGGCTCCAAGCCTGTCTGGTATCCACTCCCAGGCGGCGCGCGGTCGCGCGCACGTGGGCGTGGGTGATGGCCACCGCCAGCGCATCGGCGGCGTCGGCCTGCAACTTGCCCTGCAGGTTGAGCATGACCCCGACCATGTGCTGGACCTGGACCTTGTCCGCCCCGCCCTTGCCGACCACCGCCAGCTTGATCTCCTTGGCGGCGTACTCGTGCACCGGCAGGTCCTGCATCACCACGGCGCAGATCGCCGCGCCGCGGGCCTGGCCGAGCTTGAGCGCGGAGATCGCGCTCTTGCCCATGAACACCTGCTCGATCGCCACCTCGTCGGGCCGGTACTCCTCGATCAGTGCGTTCAGCCCCTGCGCCAGCAGCTTCAGCCGCCGGGCGAAGTCCTCCGCGCCCAGCAGCACCAGCGGCACGTGATGGACATGGCGGGTGCGCCCGGCATCGTCGATGTCGATGATGCCCACGCCGGTGCGCTGCGAACCGGGATCGATGCCGAGGATGCGGGTCATGGGAGGACCGGGATTGGGGATTCGGGATTGGAGATCAGTGAAGAGCGTACGCCGACGCGGACGGGCCGCCTCGGCGATTCCCCGATCCCGAATCCCGGGGCGCCATCAGGCGCTCCCCAGGGATGCCTGATCGACGTTGGAATACACGTCCTGGACGTCGTCCAGGTCGTCCAGCAGGTCCAGCAGCTTGCGCACCTGCTGCGCGGTGTCGCCGTCGACGGCGATGTCGTTGTCGGCGCGGAAGGTGACCTCGGCGTGGTCGGGGGCCAGCCCGGCCGCCGCCATCGCGTCCTTGACCGCGACGAACGACTCCGGCGCGGTGACCACGTCGATCGCGCCGTCCTCGGGGTAGACCACCACGTCGTCGGCACCGGCCTCGATCGCCGCCTCGGTGACCTTGTCCTCGTCGGCGCCCGGCGCGTAGCTGAGCACGCCCAGGCGCTTGAACATGAACGCGACCGAGCCCTCGGTGCCCATGTTGCCGCCGCACTTGCTGAAGGCGTGGCGGACGTCGGCCACGGTGCGCACGCGGTTGTCGGTCAGGCAGTCCACGATCACCGCCACGCCGCCGGGGGCGTAGCCCTCATAGCGCACTTCCTCGTACTCCACGCCTTCCAGCTCGCCGGTGGCCTTCTTGATCGCGCGCTCGATCACGTCCTTGGTCATGTTGGACGACAGGCCCTTGTCGATCGCCACGCGCAGCCGCGGGTTGTTGCCCGGGTCGCCGCCGCCGGCGCGCGCGGCGACGCCGATCTCGCGGATGATCTTGGTGAACACCTTGCCGCGCTTGGCATCGGAGGCGTTCTTGCGTGCCTCGATCGACGGACCTCTACCCATGGCTGTTTCCTGGATGCTGCTTGAATGACAAGCGGCTGATTTTACCCGATCCCCGCCGCGGGCCGTTGACCGGGGTCAATTGGCGCGGAAGCGGCCCTCGCGCAGGAACGCCAGCGCCTGCCGCGCCGCCTCCGGCGAGAACACCAGCCCGCTGTGGCTGGCCGGCACCACGCAATGGTCGGCCAGCCCGTCCAGCCGGGTCTCGGCGACGGCGACGGTGCCGTCCGACTCCGCCATTTCCACGAACAGCCGCCCCAGGCCCATCGGCCTGGCTCCGGCGATCATGCCGACCGGTATGCCTCCGGCCCACGGTGCAACGCCATCGAGCAGGAGCGTGCGGCCGTGCCCCAGTGCCCAGGCACACCAGCGCAGCCCGGCCACCCGGCGCGCGACGCCGCTGCCGCACAGTGGACTGCCGAGGCAGACGATGCGCCCGATCGGCAACTCCGGGTACCGGCGTGCCGTCTCCAACGCCACCATCCCGCCCAGGCTATGCCCGACCAGCGCCAGCGGCCGCCCGTCCTGCGCTCCGATGTGCCGCGCCAGCGATGCCACCGCGGCTTCCGGCCCCTGCAAGGCGCCGCGGTAGCCGAACAGCCGGGCATCGAATCCTGCCGCGCGCAAATGCCACGCCAGTGGCCACATCCACCAGGCGGGATTCCAGATGCCGTGCAGGAGCAGAACCTTGGACAGCCGCACCATGACGATTCCTCGACGGCGGGACGGACAACGAGGCGCAGGCTACGGAAAGGCACCTCCGGCCGCCAGTCGACCTGCAAGCGGCGCGAGTCCATCGGGCACGACGACGCGCTGCGGCGCCGGCCCGCCCGTCCTCGCGCACGCTCACTGCGCCGGCGGCCGCACCCGCACCCGGGCGCCGTCGGCCAGCAGCGCGTTCGGCGCCAGCACCACCTCGTCGCCGGCGGCCACGCCGGACAGCACCTCGATCTCGTTGCCCAGCTGGCGCCCCGGCGTCACCTCGACGTAGCGCAGCACGCCGCCCTCCTCCACCCGCCCCACCCGCGTCACGGCACCGTCCTGGACCACCGCCGCCAGCGGCAGCACCGCCGCCGGCGCCGCGCGCGGCACGCTCAGGCGCACCTGGCCGACCATCCCGGCCGGGATGCGCCCGCCCGGGTTGGGCAGGCGCAGTTCCACCCGCATGCCGCCGGCGTCCTCGGAGATGCGCTGCGCGCTGCGCACCACCTCCGCATCGAACTGTTCGCCCGGCAGTTCGGCGAACGCCACCTGCGCACGCATGCCCGGCCGCACCTGCAGCACCGCGCTCTGCGGCACGTCCACTGCGATGCGCAGCGGGTCGAGCGCGTCGATGCGGAACATCGGCACCAGGGCCGCGGCGGCATCGCCGACCACGCGGTCGCCGCGCTCGACGTTGCGCACGCTCACCACGCCGTCGAACGGGGCGCGCACGCGGCTGAAGTCCCGGCGCTCGCGCGCACTGGCCAGTTGCGCACGCGCCGCCTCCAGCGCCGCCTGCGCGGCGTCGCGCACGCCCAGCCGGTTGCTGTAGTCCTCGCGCGAGACCAGTTGCTCGCGCAGCATCGCCTCGGCGCGGTAATGGTTGCCGCGCGCCAGCGCCAGGTCGGCCTCGGCCCGGGCGACCTGGGCCTGCGCCTCGCGCACCGCCTGGTCGATCTCCGGCGCATCGATGACGGCCAGCACCTGGCCGGCACGGACGGGGTCGCCGAGGTCGGCCAGGCGTTCGCCGACCAGCCCGGTGGCACGCGCGAACACCTGCGCGGTCTGCCCGGGCTGGGCGCGCGCCGGCAGCACCATCGCCTGCTCGGGTTCGGCCGCACGCGCCTGCGCCAGCGCGACCTCGGGCACCTGCGCGGCCGCGGCGCCCTGGCCCTTCCCCTCGCCGCAGCCGGCGAGCAGCAGGCACAGCAACGGCACCGCGGCGGCGGCCGGAAAGGAACGGACAGCCCGTGCCGCGACGGCGCCCGAATGCCGGGCATGCGCCCGGCCATCGGCATGCAGCGCAAGGCGTGGCCCGCCGTCAGGACCGGCCTTCCCGGCACGCTCCGCGACGCGGTGGTGCACGTCGGCGGCCTGGCCGGCATTCGGGCGCTGCCGCGCCACTGGACCCATGGCATTCATCGGACGACTCCTTCGCCGTCGGCCTGGCCGTCGGCGGTTGCGGCCGCGGCGAGGCGGCGGTTGTGGTGGCGGCCGAGCACGGCCAGGATCGAGGGCACCAGCAGCAGCGTGGCCGGGGTGCCGAACATCAGCCCGCCGATCACCGCGCGGCCGAGCGGCGCGTTCTGCTCGCCGCCCTCGCCCAGCCCGAGCGCCATCGGCACGATGCCCAGCACCATCGCGCTGGCGGTCATCAGCACCGGCCGCAGCCGCACCGCCGCGGCCTCGTAGGCGGCCTGCTCGGGATCGTGGCCGTCAGCGATCAGGTTGCGCGCGAAGCTGGTCACCAGCACGCTGTTGGCGGTGGACACGCCGATCACCATCATCACCCCCATCAGCGCCGGCACGCTCAGCGGGGTGCCGGTGACGAACAGCGCCACCGCCGCCCCGGCGATCGCCAGCGGCAGCCCGGACATCGCCACCAGCGGCTGGATCCAGGACTGGAAGTTGACCACCAGCACCAGGAACACCAGCACCGCCGCGGTCAGCAGGCCGGCGGCCAGTTCGCCGTAGGCGCTGCGCATCTCCCCGGCCTGGCCGACGATCTCGATGCGGTTGCCGGGCTTGAGGCGCCCGCCCATCTCGTCGGTGATCCGCTGCAGGTCGGCGTAGACGCCGCCGAGGTCGCGCTCCTGGACGTTGGCGACGACGCTGACGGTCGGCGCCAGCATCACCCGGCCGATGCTGGCCGGGACCGTGCGCGGAACCACGCTGGCGACGCTGCGCAGCAGCACGGTGCCGTCCGTGCCCACCCGCAGTGGGGTGTTGAGCAGTTCGTCGATGCTTTCCAGGTCCGCCGGCAGCACCTGCAGCTGCACCGTGTAGGAGGTGGCGGCGGCCTGGTCGACCCAGTACACCGGCGTCACCGTGCCGGCCGAGCCGAGCACCGCCAGCACCGCGCGACTGGCGTCCTCGGCGCTGATGCCAAGCTGGGCGGCGCGGCTGCGGTCGATGGCGATGTGGTACTCGGGCAGGTCCAGCACCTGCCGCACCATCACGTCGGTGGCGCCGCGCACCTGCTGCAGCCGCGGCACCAGCTCGCGCGCCAGCGCCAGGTTGCCGGCGGCGTCGCGGCCATTGAAACGCACTTCCAGCGCGCCCATCGCCGCGCCGGCCAGGGTGCGGCCGGTGGCATCGGGCGGGCGCTCGAACAGGCGCACCTCGGGGAAGCGCTCGGCGATGCGCTCGCGGATCGCCTTCAGGTAGCCGGCGCTGGGCGCGTGCGGCGCGCGCAGCTGCAGCATCAGCTCGGCCTCGAACGAACCGACCACCGCGCTGTCCACCCAGGCCAGGTTGACCGCGTCGGGGATGCCGATCTGCTCGTACACGGTCTGCAGCTCGGCGGCGGGGACGATGTCGCGGATCTCGCGCTGGATCTGCGCCAGCCGCTGCGCCGTTTCCTCCAGCCGGGTGCCCGGCGGCATCCGCACCTGCAGCCGCAACTGCCCGGCATCGACCTGAGGGAAGTACTCGCGCCCGAGCATCAGCCCGGCGCCGGTGCCGAGCGCCAGCAGCAGCAGCGCCGCGGCCGCCAGCACGCCGCCATGGTGGCCGAGCCGCAGCAGCAGCGCGTGGTGGCGTCCGCGCAGCCGCACCAGGGCGTGGTCGAAGCGGTGGTGCAGCACCAGCAGCGCGCGCTCGGCACCGCGGCGCGGCTGCCGGCGGCTGCGGATGTCGGCCGGCAGCAGCAGGTAGCACAGCACCGGTATCAGCGTGCGCGAGAGCAGGAACGAGGCCATCATCGCGAAGATCACCGCCAGCGCCAGCGGCGTGAACACCCATGCCGACAGCCCGGTCATCAGCAGGATCGGGGTGAGCACGATGCAGATCGACACGGTGGAGACGAACTCGGGGAACACCACCTCGCTGGCGCTGTCCAGGATCGCGCTGCGCACGTCCTTGCCCAGGGCGATGTGGCGGTTGGTGTTCTCCACGTCCACCACCGCGTTGTCGACCAGGATGCCGATCGCCAGCGCCAGCCCGCCCAGGGTCATCACGTTGAAGGTGTAGCCGAGCAGGTACAGCGCGGTCACCGAGGCCAGCAGCGCCAGCGGGATCGCCGACAGCACGATCAGGCTGGAGCGCCAGGAACCGACGAACACCAGCACCACCGCCGCCACCAGCAGCCCGACCAGGATCGCCTCGTGGCGGATCGAGGCGATCGCGTTGTCGACGAACAGCGACTGGTCGAAGATCGGCTCGATGCGCGTGCCCGGTGGCGCCGAGGCAAGGATTTCCGGCAGCCGCTCGCGCGCCTGGCGCACGATCTCCACCGCCGAGGCGCCGCCCATCTTGATCAGCGCCACCGATACCGCGTTGGCGCCGTCCATGCGCGCGATGTTGGTCTGCAGCGCGCCGCCGTCGCGCACGCTGGCCACGTCGCGCACGTAGACGACGTTGCCGCCGCGGCTGGCGATCGGCAGGTCGAGGAAGCCGGCCGCGCTCTCCGGGCTGGTCTCCAGCGCGACCTGCATCTCGCGCGTGCCCTCGCGGATGTTGCCCGACGGCAGCGTCGGGCTGCCGCGTTCCAGCGCGCCGGTCACGTCCTGCGGGGTCAGTCTGTGGGTCTGCAGCGCCTGCGGGTCGAGGTCGACCATGACCTGCCGCGCCGCGCCGCCGTACGGCAGGGTCATGCGCACGCCCGGGATCGACTGGATCTGCGAGCGCAGCTGCAGCCGCGCGTAGTCGTACAGCTGCGCCCCGCTCATCGAGTCCGACGACAGCACCAGCTGCAGCACCGGCGTGCTGGAGACGTTGTTGCGCACCACCAGCGGCGGCGAGGTGCCCGGCGGCATGCGCCGCAGGATGGTCTGCGAGACCGCGGTCATCTGCGCCAGGGCGCGCTCCAGGTTGACCCCCGGCTGGAAGTCCACGCGCACGATGCCGATGCCGTTCAGGGTTTCCGAGCGCACCTCCTTGAGGTCGTCGACGTTGTTGAGCACCGAGGTCTCGGAGAACGAGGTCAGCTTGGCCGCCATCTCCGACGCCGGCAGGCCGGCGTAGGTCCAGATCAGGTTGACCGAGGGGATGCCGACCTCGGGCAGGATGTCGGTGGGCATGCGCCGCGCCGACTGCAGCCCGAACAGCAGGATCACGATGGCGAGTACGCCGATGGTGTAGCGGCGCGACAGGGCGTACTGGACGATCCACATGCGAACGGCTCCGGCGGGGGACGGAAGGCTCGCCGGCCGGGTCGGCTATGCGGCGACAGCACCGCCCGGGCCGGATTGCCGGCGGACGCGACCACGGCCGCGCCCGCACCCGGCAATACTGGCCTGACGCCACGCCGCTCCGGTCAAAACTGACACGATGGTAATTTCGGCGTCAGCGTCGGTCGCGGCCAGGGTGTCCCGGAAGCGGCTCATGCCCCCGCAGGAGCAATGCAGGAGCAATGCAGGAGCGATGTAGGAGCGATGTAGGAGCGACTTCAGTCGCGACGGGGCTTTACCGGTAGAGTCCCTTCGCGACTGAAGTCGCTCCTACATGGCTCCTGCGGGTCACTGCACGCCGGCATTGCCGGGTCGCTGCACGTCCGCGGCTGCGTAGCCACGCCCGACCGGCCGCCGCACTGCAGGCACCCGCGGATCAGCGCTCCGGCTGCGGCCCGCGGCGCAGGATGAACTCCAGGTCGCGCACGCGGCCGACCGGGAACTCGTAGCTGCCGACCTTCTCGAAGCCGTGGCGGGCATAGAAGCGCTGGGCGCCGAAGTTCTGCGACCACACGCCGATCCACAGCGTGCGCGGCCCCTCGCGCAGCAGCCACTGCAGCGCGGTGTCGAACAGGCGGCTGCCCAGGCCCGCGTTCTGGTGGCTGCCCAGCAGGTACAGCCGCTTCAGCTCGCCGTCGCCGTGCCGTACCTGCGGGTGCGGCAGGCCGCAGGGACCGGCGGCGGCATGGCCGACCGCCACGCCGTCGTCCTCCAGCAGCCAGATCGCGTAGTCCGGATGCGCCAGCACGATGCGCGAGCGCTCAACCGCGTAGCTCTCGGCAAGGAAGTCGCGCAGGTCCTGGTCCGGGTACAGGTGCCCGAAGGTCTCGGTGAAAGTCTGCGCGGCCAATGCCGAGAGCGCCTCGGCGTCGGCCGGACCGGCGCGGCGGATGTTCAGCGGCATCCGCCCGCCCCCGCCCCGTTTCCTTCCCCCGCAACCTGGGGAAGGTCGGACGTGTCGCGCGGGACCGGCTTCGATGCCATCGACGTGTCGCCAGGTCGGCCGGCCGGGATCATTCCGGCTTCTTGGGGCGCACCTGCACGTGCACCTCGGCCAGCTGCGCGTCCGGGATCGGCGACGGCGCGCCGGTCATCAGGCACTGCGCACCGGTGGTCTTGGGGAACGGGATGACGTCGCGGATCGACTCGGTGCCGGCCATCAGCGCGGCGATGCGGTCGATGCCGAAGGCGATGCCGCCGTGCGGCGGGGCGCCGTAGTTGAGCGCGTCGAGCAGGAAGCCGAACTTGGCGCGCGCCTCCTCGGCGCCGATGCCGAGCAGCTCGAACACCGCGCTCTGCATCTCCGGCCGGTGGATGCGGATCGAGCCGCCGCCGATCTCGTTGCCGTTGAGCACCATGTCGTAGCCGCGCGACACCGCGGTCCTGGCGTGCTCGCGCAGCTGCGCGATGTCGTTCACCGCCGGCGCGGTGAAGGGATGGTGCAGGGCCACGTAGCGCTGCTCGGCCTCGTCCCACTCGAACATCGGGAAGTCGGTGACCCACAGCGGCCGCCAGCCCTCGGCGACCCGGCCGAACTCGCGGCCGGCCTTCAGCCGCAGCGCACCCATGAAGTCAGACACGGTGTTGTACTTGCCGGCGCCGAAGAACACGATGTCGCCGTTGCCGGCGCCGACCTGCCCGAGCAGCGCGGCGAAGGCGTCCTCGTGGAAGAACTTGGCGATCGGCGAGCTGACCTCGCCGTTCTCGCCCAGCTTGACGTAGGCCAGGCCCTTGGCGCCGAACTTGGCCGCATGCGCGGCGTAGTCGTCGATGTGCTTGCGCGACAGGCTGGCACCGCCGGGGATGCGCAGCGCCGCCACGCGCCCTTCCGGGTCGGCCGCGGCGTCGGTGAACACCTTGAACTCGCTGCCGCGCACCTGCTCGGCGACGTCGACCAGCTCCAGGTCGATGCGCAGGTCCGGCTTGTCCGAACCGTAGCGGCGCATCGCCTCGGCCCAGGTCATGCGCGGGAACTGCGCGTCCAGCTCGACGTCCACCACCTGCTTGAACACGTGGCGGATCATCCCTTCCACCGCATCCTGGATGTCGCGCTCCTCGACGAAGGCGAACTCCATGTCCAGCTGGGTGAACTCCAGCTGGCGGTCCGCGCGCAGCGCCTCGTCGCGGAAGCAGCGCGCGATCTGGTAGTAGCGGTCGAAGCCGGCGATCATCAGGATCTGCTTGAACAGCTGCGGGCTCTGCGGCAGCGCGTAGAACTCGCCCTCGTGCATGCGCGCCGGCACCAGGAAGTCGCGCGCGCCCTCCGGCGTGGCCTTGGTCAGGATCGGCGTCTCGATGTCCTGGAAGCCACGCTCGTCCAGGTAGCGGCGCAGCGCCTGCACCAGCTTGATGCGGGTGCGCTGCATGCGCTGCATCTGCGGCCGGCGCAGGTCCAGGTAGCGGTAGCGCAGGCGGGTTTCCTCGGTGGGGTTCTCGTGGGCGTGGAACGGCAGCGGCGCGGCCTTGTTGAGCACGCTGATGCGGGTGGCGATCACCTCGACCTTGCCGCTGCGCAGCTTGTCGTTGACCGACTCGCGCGCACGCACCACGCCCTCGACCTGCAGCACGTCCTCGTAGCCCAGGCTGGCGGCCACCGCGAACACCTCGGCGTTGGAGGGTTCCACCGTCACCTGGACGATGCCCTCGTGGTCGCGCAGGTCGATGAAGCACACGCCTCCCAGGTTGCGGGCGACGTCGGTCCAGCCGGCCAGGGTGACGGTTTGCCCGATCAGGGTCTCGTCGACCAGGCCGCAGTAGTGGGTACGCATGGGGTAAAGCTCCGCAGGGTGTCCGACGCGGGTGGCGCCGGGAAGCCGGATATTCTGCGGCGAGCGGCGGATGGGGGCAAATCGCGCCCACTCATCCTTTCTTAATTTTCCGCCGGGCCAAATGACGCCATCCCCGATCACAGGAAGACCCTCCATGGCCAGACCCCGCCTTTCCCTCCTCGTCCTGCTGGCGCTCGGCGCGGCGGCAGCGGGCCTGTCGGCCCACGCGCAGCCGGCGCGCGGCTGGGATGGCCCCGGCCCGGGCAGCACCGTCCGCTGCGAGAGCAACGACCGCCGCGAGCGCAGTTGTCCCACCCCCTGGCGCAGTGCCCGGCTGGTGCGCCAGCTGTCGAGCACGCAATGCGTGGAAGGCCGCACCTGGTACTCGCGCCAGGGCGAGATCCACGTCCGCAACGGCTGCCGCGGCGAGTTCGCCGAGGCCCGCGGCAACGGCTCCCGCGGCAATGGCTGGGGCCCCGGACGTCCCGGCAACAGCGGCTACTCGGTGACCTGCTCCAGCGACAACAACCGCCTGCGCACCTGTGCCTGGGACCGCCGCCAGGGGCGCCCCTACGTGGCCCAGCAACTGTCCAAGACCCGCTGCGAGGAAGGCCGCACCTGGGGCGTCCGCGGCACCGACCTGTGGGTCAACGACGGCTGCCGGGCCAGGTTCGGCGCGCGCTGACGGGGGACAGGTTCGCTGGAAACGGCTGTGGGAGCGACCGTAGGAGCGACTTCAGTCGCGATGGGGCCTTACCGGTAGAGCCCGATCGCGACTGAAGTCGCTCCTACAGTCGCTCCTACGGGTGCTCCTGCGCGGATCGACCTCCTGACGGCCCTCAGTCCGACGCGCCCCAGGGCGCCGGCGGCAGCGGCACCGGCCGCGACAGGTCGAACTCCACCTGGAACAGGCGTCCGTCCGGGCGGCTCAGTTCGTACAGCAAGCGCTTGCGCGGCTCGACCTCCATCGCCCAGGTATTGCTCAGCGAGGCGCTGGAGCCCTCGCGCCGGAACAATGCGATGGATTCGGCATCGACCGGGAACTCCTGGCGCAGCGCGGTGCCCGCTGCGCTGCTGTCGCCGCCGTACCGGGTCAGCACGTCCTCGCTGCCGTCGGCGTGCCGGTGATCGTGCTTGAGGCGCAGGCCGCCGCCGGTACGGGTCAGCACCCAGGTCCGCGAATGGTCCTCGCCCACATGGAAGGGCACGCGCAGCTCCCGCTCGGGCGCATCGCAGCCGCGCACGTGCATCACCAGCGGCTTGCCCTCGAACGGATCGGGCGCGGCGGTGGCCGGTTCGTTGGCGACGATGCGGCCGGCGAAGGCCTGGCCGCAATGTGCGGCGATCGCAGCCATGAAGCGATCGGCCGGCTGCGTCTGCGCGGTGGCCCGCGCGGCAGAGACGGGAAAGGCAAAGGCCGCGACGAGCAGGGGGAACGCGCATGTCTTCATGCCGCCAAGCTAGCAATGCGGCATGGCACGATCAAGCCGGCTCCGCGGCGACCTGCGCCGGGCGGCGGTCTAGCCCGCGGCCTTTTCCGCCGCGGGGGCGTTCGCGGCGTTGTCGGTCTTGGCGGGTGCTGCCGTCTCCGCCGGCTTCGCCTCGCCCGAAGTTCCGCTCTCGGCCAGGTTGTGCTTCTTCTCGCCGGCCGACTTGAAGTCGGTCTCGTACCAGCCGCTGCCGGCCAGACGGAAGGCCGGTGCGGTGACTTGCCGCTTCACGGCATGGGCGCTGCAGGCCGGGCACACTTCGGGATCGGGGGCGGACATCTTTTGCAGGCGGTCGAAGCTGTGGCCGCAGGCAGTGCATTTGAACGCGTAGATGGGCATGGGGAGTGAGGGGCTGGGAAACTGACGGAGCGCAAGGTGGGGACGGTAGACACGATTTCAATGCGGCCATCCCGTCGGGGTACCGCCCCAATCCGCTTCCTTCGGGCTACGGCATCCGCGGCGTTCTCCGCGTCCCAGCGCTTCCATCGTTGCCCCGCGGACCGTCTTCGATCACGCCACGCGGGGCGACGCCGCGTCCGCTCAGTCCCTGAGGAAGTACTCCACGGTCGTCACCACCCGCACCGTCTTGACCTGCGGGCTGCCGCGGTCGCGGTCGCTGATCGAGACCACGCCCTGGTTGGCGCTGCGGATGCCGCCCAGGCGGGCGCCGGAATCCTTGGCGAACTGCTCGGCCGACTTGCGCGCGTTGGCGGTGGCCTCGGCGATCAGTTCGGGCTTGATGTCGTTGAGCTTGGTGAACTCGAACGTGGGGCCGCCGTCGTCGCTGCTGTTGAGCATCACGCCCTTGGCGACGATCTCGCCGCTGCGGCGCAGCGCCGACATCGCCTCGGCGACCTTGGCGGTGCGCAGGGTGACGGTATTGGAATAGCGGTAGCGCTCCGGCGGGCGGTTGTCGCCGTAGGAATAGGCCCAGCGATCCTCCAGCCGCGGCGGCGACACCACCACCTCGTCCTCGCCGAAGCCGGCGCCGGTGAGGAACGTGCGCACGGTGGCGCTGTTGGCATCGAGCTGCGCCTGCACCGCGGCCAGGTCGTCGCCGCCCACCGTCTGCGACAGCGGCCATACCACCAGGTCGGCATCGACGATGCGCTCGGCCGAGCCCTTGACGGTGACGTAGCGATCGGCGGTGCGCAGGTGCGCCATGCCGCTGGCGGCGAACCAGCCGGCAGCGGCCAGGCCGATGGCGATCAACAGGGCGGCGACGATGCGGCCGGCGCGGTGACGGACTTCCATGCTGGGCGACTCCTGGGGACGGAAACTGCGCGCAAGGATAGCGCGGCCGGCGCCGGCGCCGGGTCCGGTGACGCGGGCGCCCGCCGGCAGCGCCGGTTCAGGCGCCTTCGGCCAGTTCCAGCCAGGCCTGCTCGGCCCGTTCCAGGTCCTGTGCGGTGGACTCGCGCGCGCGGCCGAGGGCGGCCATCTTCTCCGCATCGGCGTAGTGCGCCGGATCGGACAGCTGCCGGTCCAGCTCGGCCAGGGCCGACTCCAGTTCGCCCACCCGCTGCTCGGCCTGCGCCAGCTTGTGCGGATTCGGCGGCTTCTTCGTGGGCAGCGGCTTGACCGGCGGCGGCGGAACCGGCGCGGCCTCGGCCATCTTCTGCTTGGTGCCCTGCGCGGCCGGGCGCGAGCGCAGCCATGCCGCGTACTCGTCCAGGTCGCCGTCGAACGGCTCGACCACGCCATCGGCCACGCGCCAGTAGGTGTCGCAGACCAGGCCGATCAGGTGGCGGTCGTGGCTGACCATGACGATGGCGCCGTCGAAATCGCTCAGCGCCTCGGCCAGCGCCTCGCGCATCTCCAGGTCGAGGTGGTTGGTGGGCTCGTCGAGCAGCAGCACGTTGGGCTGCTGCCAGGCGATCAGTGCCAGCGCCAGGCGCGCGCGCTCGCCTCCGGAGAAGCCGTCCACCGGCTCGAAGGCGCGGTCGCCGGGGAAGTTCCACTTGCCGAGGAAGTCGCGGAACGACTGGTTGGACGCATCCGGGGAGATGTCGCGGAAGTGGTCGATCGGCGACTGCCCCTCGTGCAGGGACTCGACCGTGTGCTGGGCGAAGTAGCCGATGCGCAGGTCCGGATGCGCGCTGCGCTCGCCGGCCAGCGGCGCCAGCTCCCCGACCAGGGTCTTCACCAGCGTGGTCTTGCCGGCGCCGTTGGGGCCGAGCAGGCCGATGCGGTCGCCGGCCTCCAGGCCGAACCCCACGTCGTGGAGCACAACGACGGGATTCGGGATTGGAGATTCGGGATTCGGAGGCGCGTGCTGTTGCGAATCCCCTATCCCCAATCCCGAATCCCGCGACTCTACGGCATAGCCGCACTCGACATGCTCCAGCCGGATCAGCGAATGCGGCAGCCGCGCCGGCGGCGCGAACTCGATGCGGAACTCGCGCTCGGCGCGCACCGCCTCGGTACCGGCCAGCTTCTCCAGCCGCTTCATCCGGCTCTGCGCCTGCTTGGCCTTGCTGGCCTTGGCCTTGAAGCGGTCGATGAAGCTCTGCAGGTGGGCGCGCTCGGCCTGTTCCTTCTCGTGCGCGATCTGCTGCTGGCGCAGCTGCTCGGTGCGCTGGCGCTCGAAGTCGGTATAGCCGCCCACGTACAGCTTGGCGGTGCCGCCGTGCAGGTGCAGGGTGTGGGTGGCGACGTTGTCGAGGAACTCGCGGTCGTGGCTGATCAGCAGCAGCGTGCCCGGGTACCTGAGCAGCCATTGCTCCAGCCACAGCACCGCGTCCATGTCCAGGTGGTTGGTCGGCTCGTCGAGCAGCAGCAGGTCCGAGGGCATCATCAGCGCCCGCGCCAGGTTCAGGCGCACGCGCCACCCGCCGGAGAACGCCGACACCGCGCGCGAGTGCGTGGCGGCCGGGAAACCCAGCCCGTGCAGCAGCTTGCCGGCGCGGGCCTCGGCGTCGTAGCCGTCGATCTCGGCCAGCCGCTGGTGCGCGGCCGCCACCGCCTCCCAGTCCTCGCGCGCGCTGGCCTCGGCCTCCTCGCGCAGCACCGCGGCCACCACCTCGTCGCCGCCCAGCACGAAATCGATCGCCGGATCCGGCAGCGACGGCGTTTCCTGCGACACGCTGGCGATGCGGATCCGGCCCGGCAGTTCGACATCGCCCTTGTCTGCCTCCAGTTCGCCGCGCACGGCGGCGAACAGGCTGGACTTGCCGGCGCCGTTGCGCCCGACGACGCCGACGCGATAGCCGGCATGCAGGGTGAGGTCGACATTGGACAGCAGCAGCCGCTCGCCGCGGCGCAGGGCGAAGTTACGCAGGGAAATCATCCGGGGAGGACTCGTAAATAACCAAAAGGAATGAGCAGATGAGCAGCATTCCTGCGACGCCATTCTAGCGTTAACGAATACTTGACACTCCATAGCCGCCGTCCCCCATGTCTGCTCCCCCGTCGAAACACTGCGGGAACACCGCGAAACGCTGTAGGAGCGACTTCAGTCGCGATCGGGCTCTACCGGTAAAGCCTCATCGCGACTGAAGTCGCTCCTACGGGTCGCTCCTGCAGTCGCCCGCGGCCATCCAGCGATCTGTGCCTGCCCCGTGGCGACCGTTTTCAGGCGAAACCTGTTTTGACACACCAATTAAGAAAGAGTTAATTCGAGATGCGCTTCCCGCAACCCTGCCGTCCCCCGAACCGCGGGACGCAGCGCCGCTGCACCGCATCGCCCATACCCGGAGTCGCAAGTCGATGAATCGCAAGTCCACGCTAGCCGCCGCCGTTGCCGTCGCACTCGGCCTTCCCTTCTCCGCCCTGGCGCAGTCCAATGCCGCGCCGGCTCCCAGCACGCTCGACACCATCATCGTCACCGGCACCCGCGTCAGCGACCGCACGGTGGCCGAGTCGCAGTCGCCGATCGACATCGTCACCCCGCAGGCGCTGCGGTCCACCGGTTCCACCGAGCTGGCCACCGCCCTCTCGCGCGTGCTTCCCTCGCTCAACTTCCCGCGCCCGGCGCTGGTGGACGGCACCAGCGGCGTGCGCCCGGCGCAGCTGCGCGGGCTGTCGCCGGACCAGGTGCTGGTCCTGGTCAACGGCAAGCGCTACCACTCCTCGGCCGCCATCAACCTCAACGGCAGCATCGGCCGCGGCTCCTCGGCGGTGGACCTGAACACCATCCCGATCGCCGCCATCGAGCGCGTGGAGGTGCTGCGCGACGGCGCCTCGGCGCAGTACGGCTCCGATGCCATCGCCGGCGTGATCAACATCGTGCTCAAGGGCGCGGGCCAGGGCGGCAGCCTGGGCGTGAACTACGGCAAGTACTCCGCCGGCGACGGCTCGCAGTACCAGCTCTCCGGCGACACCGGCGTGAGCTTCGGCGACGGGCGCGGCACGCTGCACGTGGCCGGCCAGATCGACAAGCAGGACGAGACCAACCGCTCCGGCCCCTATGCCGGTACCACGCCCAATACCGGCAACTACCCGGCGGTCGGGGAGAAGGCCTTCGTCATCGGCGACCCCAGGGTCCAGGCCGAATCGGTCTCGGCCAACGGCGAGTTCCAGTTCTCCGACGCGGTCACCGGCTATGCCACGGCGCTGGCCAGCAACCGCGACATCGACTCGTTCGCGTTCTATCGCTCCAGGAACCACAGCAACCAGACGGCCCTGCTGGCGCAGTTCTACCCGGATGGCTACGTTCCGGTGATCAACCAGTACTCCAAGGACCGCACCCTGCTGGCGGGCCTGAAGGGGGCCACCGACGGCGGCTTCACCTGGGACGTGAGCTACAACTACGGCTACAACAAGATCGACTACAACACCCGCAACACGATCAACTACACACTGGGCAGCGACAGCCCGACCCGCTTCTACGACGGCGCGCTGGAGTACACCCAGAACGCGCTCAACGCCGACTTCACCCAGCCGCTGGACTGGGGCCTGGCCTATCCGGTGACCTTCGCCTTCGGCGCCGAATACCGCCAGGAGAAGTGGAACCAGTCGCCGGGCGCCGAAGGTTCCTACCTGGGCAGCGGCGCGCAGGGCTTCCCGGGCTTCACCCCGGCCAACGCCGTCCACGCCGACCGCCACAACTACGCCGTCTACGCCGGCCTGGAGGCCGACCTGACCGACAAGTTCTCCGCCGGCCTGACCGGCCGCTACGAGGACTACTCGGACTTCGGCAGCAAGACCTCCGGCAAGCTGTCGCTGCGCTATGCGTTCACCGACGCGGTGGCGTTGCGCGCCACCGTGTCCAACGGCTTCCGCGCCCCCTCGCTGGCCCAGCAGAGCTTCCAGGCCATCTCCAGCATCATCAGCGACGGCGTGTTCTACCAGAGCGGCACCTTCCCGGCCTCCAGCGCCGCCGCCCAGGCGCTCGGTTCCAAGCCGCTCAAGGCCGAGACCTCCACCAACTACAGCCTGGGCCTGGTGCTGCAGCCCACCAGCCAGTTCTCGCTGACGGTGGACGCCTACCAGATCGAGATCGACGACCGCATCCTGCTGTCCTCCAACGTGGCCACCAACGCGGCGGCCAATGCGCTGCTGTCGTCGCTGGGCATCGACAACGTCAGCTCGTTCCGCTATTTCACCAACGCGGCCGACACCCGCACCCGCGGCGTCGACGTGGTCGGCACCTACACCATCCCGTTCGCCGCCAGCTCGCTGAACCTCAGTGCCAGCTACGGCTACAGCAAGACCGAGATCCAGAAGCTGGACGATTCGCCCAGCGCGCTCACGGACCTGGGCATCACCACCTCGCTGGTGGCCCGCGACGAGATCGGCCGGCTGGAGGACAGCTTCCCGAAGGACAAGGCGGTGCTGGGCGGGAAGTGGACCGCCGAGCACTGGGACCTGGGCCTGACCGCGACCCGCTACGGCGACTTCACGGTGCGCAACGCGACCGACCCCACCCGCGACCAGACCTTCGACGCCAAGTGGATCGTGGACGTCTCGGCCAGCTACAAGCCGAGCGAGCAGTGGACGCTGACGCTGGGCGCCGACAACGTGTTCGACACCTATCCGGACAAGAACATCTACCTCAACTCCACCAGCGGCGTGTTCCCGTACAGCAACTACTCGCCGTTCGGCTTCAACGGCGCCTACGTCTACGGGCGCGTCAACTACACGTGGTGACCGGCCGCTGAGCGTCGCCCGCGGCGGTCCCGGTTGCGCCGGGATCGCCGCGGGTTCGTTCCGCGCCCGGCGCGGGATGCCCCAGGCCGCGTCCGACACGCCTTTCGATCGCGGCCCGGGCGGCGCCCGCACGCGAGCGCACAGGCCGCGCCGCGCCGGCCCGCACACGCAAGCCAAGCGCACCGATGCCCGCCCGCAGCGCGAAAAGACGACGCCGGTTTGCGCATAAACCGGCCAATCGGCGAAACTCGGGCACTTGCCAGCGCTTGGGATCCGGATGCATCACGACACCAGCCTCATCGACATCATCGCCGTCGGCCTGGCGATCGCCTTCGTGCTCGGTACGCTGGCCAACAAGCTGAAAGTCTCGCCTCTGGTGGGCTACCTGCTGGCGGGCGTGTTCGTGGGTCCGTTCACCCCGGGCTTCGTCGCCGACCAGGACCTGGCCAACCAGCTGTCGGAGCTGGGCGTGATGCTGCTCATGTTCGGCGTCGGGCTGCACTTCTCGCTCGAAGACCTGATGGAAGTGAAGTGGATCGCGATCCCCGGCGCCATCGCCCAGATCGCGGTCGCCACCCTGCTCGGCTGGGGCCTGGCCTGGAGCATGGGCTGGTCGCCGATCAACGGGCTGGTGTTCGGCCTGGCGCTGTCGGTGGCCAGCACGGTGGTGCTGCTGCGCGCGCTGGAGGAACGCCGCCTGCTTGAGACCAAGCGCGGCAAGATCGCCATCGGCTGGCTGATCGTCGAGGACCTGGTGATGGTGGTGGCGCTGGTGCTGCTGCCGGCACTGGCCGACATCCTCGGCGACACCGGCGCGGCGGCGGCGGCCGACGGCGGCTCGGCGACCATCCTCAAGGCGCTGGGCTGGACCCTGCTGAAGGTGGCCGCGTTCGTGGCGGTGATGCTGGTGGTCGGCGCGCGGGTCATCCCGTGGACGCTGGAGAAGGTGGCCGCGACCGGCTCGCGCGAGCTGTTCACGCTGTCGGTGCTGGCCATCGCGCTGGGCGTGGCGTTCGGCTCGGCGCTGCTGTTCGGCGTGTCGTTCGCGCTGGGCGCGTTCTTCGCCGGCATGCTGCTCAACCGCTCCGAGCTCAGCCACAAGGCCGCCAACGACTCACTGCCGCTGCGCGACGCGTTCGCGGTGCTGTTCTTCGTCTCGGTCGGCATGCTGTTCGACCCGCACATCCTGCTGCAGCACCCGCTGCTGGTGCTGGCGACCTTCCTGACGATCACCGTGGGCAAGTCGGTGGCGGCGTACTTCATCGTGCGCGCGTTCGGCCATCCCACCTCCACCGCGCTGACCATCTCCGTCAGCCTGGCGCAGATCGGCGAGTTCTCCTTCATCCTGGCCGGGCTGGGCGTGAGCCTGGCGATCCTGCCCGAGACCGGCCGCGACCTGGTGCTGGCCGGCGCGCTGATGTCGATCATCGCCAACCCGTTCCTGTTCTCCTGGCTGGACCGCTGGCAGGCCAAGCACCCGATCCTGGTGCCGGCCAAGGCCGAGCCGGAGCTGCCGCCCGGCCCCTCGCTGGACCTGCATGGCCACGCCATCGTGATCGGCTACGGCCGCGTCGGCCAGGAGCTGGCGCGGGTGCTGCGCGAGCGCGGGGTCCCGGTGCTGGCGATCGACGACAACCGCGAGCACGTGGCCAAGGCGCATGCCCTGGGCATCCCCGCCATCCGCGGCAGCGCGGCGGCCGACAAGGTGCTGGCCGAGGCCCATCCGGAGCGCGCCAAGATCGCGGTGCTGGCGATCCCGCAGCCGCTGGAGGCCGGCGAGGCGCTGGCCAAGCTGCGCGCGCTGAACCCGTCGCTGACCCTGCTGGCGCGCGCGCACAGCGACGCCGAGGTCCGGCACCTGCTGGAACACGGCGCCGACGGCGCGGTGATGGCCGAGCGCGAACTGGCCTACTCGCTGGCCGAGATGGTGATGTCCACCCCGCCCTATCGCACGATGGACAAGCCGATCCCCACGCTGTAGGGCAGCAGCGCCAAGCTATCGTCAGTAGGAGCGACTTCAGTCGCGATGGAGCTTTACCGGTAAAGCCGCATCGCGACTGAAGTCGCTCCTACGACGGCGATTGCGCCGAAAGCGCCAGCGCCACCAGCACCGCGGCCTCGGTCAGCTCGGCCAGCGCGCCGCAGGTGTCGCCGGTCATCCCCTGCAGCCGCCGCAGGCAGGCGCGCCGCCACGCCGCGAACACCAGCGCGGCGGCCAGCAGCGCCGCAATCCCGGCCCAGCCGGCGCAGGACGCCAGCAGGACGGCCAGCACGATCGCCGCCAGGCAGGGCCTGCGCGCCGCCGCGGCCAGGCCGCTGCCGATGCCGCCGGCACGCACGTACGGCATCGACACGAACGCCGCGGAGAGCGCGGTCCGCGCCAGCAGCGGCGCCAGCCACAGCAGCGGCCAGCCTGCGGCCGGCAGGCTGGCCAGCGCGGCGAACTTCAGCAGCAGCACCAGCACCAGCGCGCTCACCCCGGCCGGGCCGCTGCGCGGGTCCTTCATGATCTCCAGGGTGCGCGCGCGGTCGCCCATGCCGCCGACCCAGGCGTCGGCACTGTCGGCCAGGCCGTCCAGGTGCAGGCCCCCGGTCAGCCACGTCCACAGCGCCACCAGCACCGCGGCCGCCAGCAGCGGCGGCGCGCCGCGCAGCAGCCAGGCCGCGGCGCACAGCAGCACGCCGAGCAGAAACCCCACCAGCGGGTACCAGGCCAGCGAGCGCGCCTGCACCCCGGGCTGCGCGAACACCCGCGCGGGCACCGGAATCCGGGTCAGGAACCCCAGCGCCGCGAGCAGGCCGTCGATCATGCGCCGGCCACGGCCGGCGGCCAGCGCAGCGGATGCAGCGAGGCGTGCGCCACCTCGATCGAGGCCATGTCGGCGAACGGACGCGCCTCGGCGCGGCAGCGGATCAGGCGGATCGCGCCGCCATGGGTCACCACCAGCACGCGCCGGCCGCTGTCCGCGTGCTCGGCGGCGATGTCGTCCAGCGCCGCGCACAGCCGCTGGCCGAATGCGGCCAACGGCTCCGCGCCCGGTGGCGGGAAGGCCTCCGGGTCGGCCCAGAAGCGGCCGAGCGCATCGCCGTCGTCGCGGGCGATGTCCTCGATCGGCACGCCCTGCCAGTCGCCGAAGTGGTATTCGCGCAGGCGCGCATCCAGCCGCAGCGGCAGCCCGCGCTGGGCGGCCAGCTCGGCGGAAAAGCGCGCGCAGCGCTGCAGCGTGGAGGACACCACCGCGTCCCAATGCCCCGCCGCCGTGGCCAGGCGCAGCTGGCGCCAGCCGAGCTCGCTGAGCGGGTCGTCCAGTTGCCCGCGGTAGCTGCGCTGGCCGGTGTCGCCGTGGCGCAGCAGGTCGATCGAGGTCGGGAATGGGGAATCGGGAATCGGGAATGGGTGGGTCGGCAATGGCATTGTCATCGGTAAAGCCTCATAGGGCGTCCGGTTGGCCGGGAGGCGGCGTGCCGGTTGAAGCGGGGAATCGGGAATGGAGAATCGGGAATCGGAACGGCGGGGTCGGACGAACTGGACGATGGCGGCGATACCCTTTCCACGGCAACGCCGTTGCCATGACCCACCCAATCCCCAATCCCGATTCCCCCCTTTTCACCCCTGCGACACCCCCGCTTCGCCGAACGTGGCCATGCCGCCGTGCAGCGCGCAGGCCAGGCGCAGCAGCGGCACCGCCACCGCCGCGCCGCTGGCCTCGCCCAGGCACAGGCCCAGGTCGAGCAGCGGCTCGGCCTGCAGCGCCTCCAGCACCGCGGCGTGGCCGCGCTCGTGCGAGCGATGCGCAAACAGCAGCCAGTCGCGCACCCCGGGATTGATGCGCACCGCCGCCAGCGCCGCGGTGGTGGCGATGAAGCCGTCCACCAGCACCGGGATGCCCGCCTGCGCGGCGGCGATGCAGGCGCCGGACATCGCCGCGATCTCGAACCCGCCCAGCCGCCGCAGCTGCTCCAGCGCGCCGTCGGCATCGGCATGCAGCGCCAGTGCGCGCGCGACCACCGCGGCCTTGCGCGCCACCCCCGCCGCGTCCAGCCCGGTACCGGGCCCGGCCAGTTCCTGCGGCGAGCGCCGCAGCAGCGCGCAGGCCAGCGCCGCGGCAACGGTGGTGTTGGCGATGCCCATCTCGCCGCCGATGAACAACTGCGCACCGGCCGCACGCGCCTGCGCGATGCTGTCGGCGCCGGCCGCCAGCGCGGCGGCGAGCTGCGCCGGCGTCATCGCCGGGGCCTGGCAGAAGTTGGCGGTGGAGGCGGCGATGAGCGCGCGCCGCACCCCGGGCACCTCGCCCGGATCGTTGACGGTGCCGAGGTTGACCACCTCCAGCGTGGCGCCGAGTTCGCGCGCCAGCACCGCGATCGCCGCGCCGCCATGGGCGAAGTTGCGCACCATCTCGCCGGTGACCGCCTGCGGGAACGCCGACACGCCCTCGGCGGCGACGCCGTGGTCGCCGGCGTAGACCGCGATCCATACCGTGTCCAGCCGCGGGCGCTCGCTGCGCTGCCACGCCGCCAGCTGCACCGCCAGCGCCTCCAGCCGGCCCAGCGAACCCGGCGGCTTGGTCAGCTGCAGCTGCCGCGCCAGCGCCGCCTCGCGCGCGGCCGCATCGGCGATGGCGCAACCGGCATGGATCCATTCGATGTCCACAACACTCACAGGGGATCTCCTTTCAGAATCATCGGCAGGCCGGCGACCACGAACGCCACGCGCTCGCAGCGCGCCGCCAGCGCCTGGTGCAGGCGGCCCGCCTCGTCGACGAAGCGGCGCGCCAGCTCGCCCATCGGCACCACGCCCTGCCCGACCTCGTTGCTCACCAGCACGATGTGGCCGGGCAGCCGCGGCAGCACGTCCAGCAGTGCCCCGCGCTCGCGTGCCAGCAACGCCTCGTCGCCGCTGCCGAGCAGGTTGCTCAGCCACAGCGTCAGGCAGTCCACCAGCAGGCAGCGGCCGTCCCCGGCCTGCGCGCGCAGGGTGGCGGCCAGCGCCAGCGGCTCCTCCACGCACTGCCAGTGCGATGGTCGCCGGGCGCGGTGGTGGGCGATGCGTGCGGCCATCTCACCGTCGAAGGCCTGCGCGGTGGCGATGTAGACCACCTCGCCGGCAGTGGCCGCGGCGATGCGTTCGGCCAGCGCGCTCTTGCCGGAGCGGGCGCCGCCGAGGATCAGCTCGCGCATGCCGGCTCTCCTTCCGCGCGCTCCGGGCGGGCCGGGTCGGTCGCGGTCAGCCGCGCCAGCGCGGCGGTATCCAGGTGCGCTTCCACCGCATCGGCCAGCCGCTCCAGCGTGGCCTCGCGCAGCGCGTGCAGGTCCAGCGGCTCGGCCTGCTCCAGCCCGGCCCAGGCCAGCAGTGCCGACAGCGCCTGCGGCGCGTCGAATACGCCGTGCAGGTAGGTGCCCAGCACCTGCCCGTCGGCCGAGACCGCGCCATCGCCGCGGCCGTCGTCCAGCTGCAGCAGCGGCCTCCGCAGCGCGGGCCCGGTGCTGACGCCGCAATGGATCTCGTAGCCGTGCGCAGGCGCGTCGCCGAGCGCGAGCCGGCCCTGCACGCGGCGCAGCTGCTTGTGCGGCTCCAGCGTGGTCTCCAGTTCCAGCCAGCCCAGGCCGGCGCTGCTGCCGGGCGCGCCTTCGATGCCGTGGGGATCGTGCACGGCGCGGCCGAGCATCTGCAGCCCACCACAGATGCCGAGCAGCCTGCCGCCGTAGCGCAGGTGGCGGGCGATCGCCGCATCCCAGCCCTGCGCGCGCAGCCAGTGCAGGTCGGCGCGGGTGGACTTGCTGCCCGGCAGCACGACCAGGTCGCAGGCCGGGATGTCCTCGCCGGGGCCGACGAAGCGCAGCTGCACCTGCGGGTGCGCGGCCAGCGCGTCGAAATCGGTGTGGTTGCTGATGCGCGGCAGCGCCGGCACCGCCACCTGCAGCCGTGCCCGCGGCTTGTCCTGGCGCATGCGCGGCAGCGCGTCCTCGGCTTCCAGCTGCAGGCCGTGCAGGTACGGCAGCACCCCCAGCACCGGCTTGCCGGTCTCCTTCTCGAGCCAGTCCAGGCCCGGCTGCAGCAGTGCCTGGTCGCCGCGGAAGCGGTTGATGACGAAGCCGGCCACGCGTGCGCGCTCGCTTTCCGACAGCAGCGCCAGCGTGCCCACCAGGTGCGCGAACACGCCGCCGCGGTCGATGTCGGCGACCAGGATCACCGGGCAGTCCACCGCCTCGGCGTAACCCATGTTGGCGATGTCGTTGGCGCGCAGGTTGATCTCGGCAGGGCTGCCGGCGCCTTCCACCAGCAGCGTGTCGAAGCGTTCGGCCAGGCGCGCGTGCGAGGCCAGCACCGCCTCGCGCGCGGTGCGCTTGTAGTCGTGGTAGCCGGCCGCGTCGAGATTGGCGACGGCGCGGCCATGCACGATCACCTGCGCACCGGTGTCGCTGTTGGGCTTGAGCAGCACCGGGTTGAAATCGGTGTGCGGGGCCAGCCCGCAGGCCTGCGCCTGCACCGCCTGGGCGCGGCCTATCTCGCCGCCGTCCACGGTGACGGCCGAGTTCAGCGCCATGTTCTGCGGCTTGAACGGCGCCACCGCCACTCCGCGCCGGTGCAGCCAGCGGCACAGTGCGGCGACCAGCGTGCTCTTGCCGGCATCGGAGGTGCAGCCCTGGACCATCAGTACCGCGGCGTGCCCGGCGCGCGCCCTCGCAGGGGCGACTGTAGGAGCGACTTCAGTCGCGATGGAGCTTTCCCGGGAAAGCCCCATCGCGACTGAAGTCGCTCCTACAGTCGCTCCTACGGGCGCTCCTGCCGGATCAAGCGCACCCAGCTCGGCCAGCGCGGCGTCCAGGCGCGCCAGTCCCGCGTCGTCGGGCGGCAGGCCGAAGCGCAGGCTGGCCGGCTCGGCGAACAGCCGCACCAGGATGCCGCGGCGCGCCAGCGCGTGGTGCAGCGCGGCCGCATCCTCGCGCCGGCACCACTGGAAGAAGTCGGTGCCGGCGCTGGGCACGATGCCGTGCCGCCGCAGCACGCCGGCGAGCGCGGCCGAGGCGGTGCGCAGGCGCGGGATCGCCTGCCGCTGCCAGTCGCGGTCGGCCAGCGCCTGCCGCAGCGCCCAGCGCGTCGGCCCGGCCAGCGTCCAGGGCCCCAGGCGTTCGCGCAGCGCCTCGAGCAGCGGCGCGGCCGCGGCGACGAAGCCGGCACGCGCGCCGGCCATGCCGAAGAACTTGCCGACCGAACGCAGCACCACCAGTCCGGCACGGTCGGCATGCGCGCACAGGCTCGCCTGCGGCGTCGCATCCATGAAGGCCTCGTCGACCACCAGCCAGCCCCCGCGCGCGGCCAGCCGCGCATGCAGCGCCAGCAGTTCGTCGCTGCCGAAGCGGTCGCCGCCGGGATTGTTCGGATGGATCAGCACCAGCACGTCGAATGCCTGCGCACGCGCCAGCAGTTCGACGGACGGCAGCACATCGACCTCGTGCCCGGCAGTGCGCCAGGCATGCGCATGCTCGGCATAGCCCGGCGCGATCACCCCGACCCGGCTGCGCGCGCGCAACCGCGGCAGCGCCTGGATCGCGGCCTGCGAACCGGCCACCGGCAGCAGTCCCGGCGCACCGTAGTAGGCGCAGGCGGCCTCTACCAGGCCATCGTCGTCCTCGGGCAGACGCTGCCAGGCCTGCGGCGGGATGGCCGGCAGCGGCCACGGGAACGGGCTGACGCCGGTGGACAGGTCCAGCCAGCGCCCGGGCTCGATGCCGTACTGGCGCGCCGCGCGCAGCAGGCGCCCGCCGTGCTCAAGCATGTCGCGCCCTGCCTGTCATCGTCCGCCGCAATCCACCGTGTCCAAGCGGGGAAGGATACGCCGCGCGAGCGGAGCGGTTCCATCGGCAGGCGGCGGGCCGGAATGTGTCATCCATGTCATCGCCGCCATGATCCGCAGCGCCGGCGGCGGCAACATGGCGCATCCACCTCGAGGAGCCGCCCCATGTCCCAGCACCGTTTCGCCCTTGCATCGATCCTCGCCGTCCTGGCCGCCAGCCCGCTGCTCGCCGCCGCCGCGCAGAAGACCCCGCAGCAGGAGCTGATGAGCAAGTGCTCGGCGCAGAACAAGGGCAAGACCGGCGATGCCTACAAGAGCGCGCAGAAATCCTGCCTGAGCGGCGGCAGCGCCGGCGGCAAGAGCTCCGCCAATGCGTCGCAGCAGCGCATGAAGGACTGCAATGCGCAGGCCGCCGGCAAGAAGGGCGACGAGCGCAAGAGTTTCCTGGGCGACTGCCTCAAGAGCCACTGAGGCTGCGGCCGGCGTGTCGTGGGTAGAGCCAAGGCTGGGGCGTTCCCGGCAGCTGATTAGTGTCCAGTGCCGGCCGTCGTGCATTTGCGCAGCCTTCCAGTCGTCGTCGCCGCGAAGGCGGGGACCCCGCGACCCGAGCCTGTACCGCGGCAAGGCACTGGGTCCCGCCTTCGCGGGGACGACGGCCGGTTTCGATACGGGAACCGACAGTTGGCGCTAGTCATCGGTGCCGGGAACGCATCGGCCACGGCTCGACGCTGGCGCGGGATGCGCCCTTGGGGCAATCAGGACGGCAAGAACGGCAATGGCGCCAGCATCGCCGCGCCCACCGTCAGCCACAGCAGCACCCCGCCGCGCACCAGCCGCAATGCGCGGCGGATGCTTCCGGCCCGAGGCAACTCCCCCTCGCCCAGCGGCGGACGCATCTGCCATTGCCCGTGGTAGGGCGCCGCGCCGCCAAGCCGCAGCCGCAGCGCGCCGGCGCCGGCGGCCATCACCGGACCGGCGTTCGGGCTCTTCCAGCCGCGCCCCTGCAGGCGCCAGCAGCGCAGCGCGGCGGCGGTATCGCCCAGCACCGCGTAGGTCAGCGCACACAGCCGCGCCGGCAGCCAGTTGAGCACGTCGTCGATGCGCGCCGCCGCCCAGCCGAAATGGCGGTAGCGCGGGGTGCGATAGCCCCACATCGCGTCCAGCGTGTTCGACAACCGGTACAGCACCGCGCCCGGCGCGCCCAGCAGCGCCGCCCAGAACAGTGCGGCGAACACCGCGTCGCTGCCGTTCTCCAGCACCGACTCGGTGGCCGCCGTCGCCACCTGGGTGCGATCCAGCCGCGCGGTGTCGCGGCTGACGATGCGCGACACCGCGGCACGGGCGGCGGGCAGGTCGTCGCGTTCCAGCGCCAGCGCCACCGGCAGCGCGTGCTCGCCCAGGCTGCGCAGGCCCAGCGCCAGGTACAGCGCCAGCGCCGAGAACGCGGCCGCCAGCCAAGGCGACAGCCACCACAACCCGGCCTGCAGCAGCGCCGCCAGCAGCGTCCACGGCAGCACCGCCGCGCACCATGCCGCCACGCCGGCGCGGCGGCGGTCGCGGTACAGCCGCGCCTCGATCCGTTGCGCCCAGCGCCCGAACAGCACCAGCGGATGCGCGCGGCGCGGCTCGCCCAGCAGCAGGTCGAGCAGCACCGCGGCGACGGCGACCAGCAACACCGTCGTCATGGCTGCAACGCTGCCGTAGGAGCGACTTCAGTCGCGATGGGCTTTACCGCGAAAGCCCCATCGCGACTGAAGTCGCTCCTACGGGGATGGTCGGGCTTCATGGCCGGAACAGCGCCACCGCCGCCTGCGGATTGGACGGGAAGTAGAAGTGCACGAAGCTGGCGGTCGACCTGCCCCGCCGGTACACCGCCTCCGCGCTCGGCCCGCCGTTCGGGTTGCGCGCCACCGCCAGCGGCTGCAGCTGCAGCGCCGCGCGCGCGTAGTGGAAGGTGTGGCCGCGCAGCACGCCTTCCGGCAGCGCCACTTCCTGCAGGCCCAGCGCCGCCGGACGATTCTGCAGCGTGGCCGTGCCCGGCAGCAGTCCGGCCAGCGGCGCGGAAGCGCCGTCCTTGCCGGTGAGCCGTTCCAGCAGCAACAGCATGCCGCCGCATTCGGCCAGCAGCGGCTTGCCGGCCTGGCAATGGGTGCGCAGCGAGGCGAACAGATCGTGCCGCTGCGACAGCGCGTCCAGGTGCAGTTCCGGGTAGCCGCCGGGCAGCCAGGCCGCATCGCACTGCGGCAGCGGCTCGCCGGCCAGCGGCGAGAAGAACTCCAGCCGCGCCCCGGCCTGCCGCAACAGGTCGAGATTGGCCGGATACAGGAAGCAGAACGCGGCATCGCGCGCGACCGCGATGCGCGTGCCCCGCAGGCCGTGCGGCGGCGACGCCGGTGCGGGCGCGGCGAAGGCCAGCGGCGGCGGCAGCGCGGTGCTGGCGTGCTCGCCCCAGGCGTCGGCCAGCGCGTCCAACCGCGCATCGAGATCGCCGACCTCGGCGGCGGCGACCAGCCCGAGGTAGCGCTCGGGCAACGCCAGTGCAGCGTCGCGCGGCAACGCTCCCATCCACGCCAGCCAGGGCGGCAGGCTCTCGCGCAGCAGCCGCGCATGGTGTGCGCCGCCGATGCGGTTGGCGGCCACGCCGTACATCGGCAGGCCGTCGCGATAGCGCGCCAGTCCCGCCCCCAGCGCACCGAAGGTCTGCGCCATCGCGCTGCCGTCGATCACCGCCAGCACCGGGATGCCGAAGCGCTGCGCCAGGTCGGCGCTGGACGGTGCGCCGTCGAACAGCCCCATCACGCCTTCGACCAGGATCAGCTCGGCCTCGCACGCAGCCGCGTGCAGGCGGCGGCGGATGTCGTCCTCGCCGGTCATCCACAGGTCCAGCTGGTAGACCGGCGCGCCGCTGGCGCGGGCGTGCAGCATGGGGTCGAGGAAGTCCGGCCCGGTCTTGAACACCCGCACGCGCCGGCCCTGGCGCCGGTGCCAGCGCGCGATCGCGGCGGTCACGCTGCTCTTGCCCTGGCCCGAGGCCGGTGCCGAGACCAGCAGGGCCGGGCAGTGCGCGACGGTGCTCACGTCCTAAAGCTCGATGCCCTTCTGCGCCATGATCCCGGCCTTGAAGGCGTGCTTGACCACGCGCATGTCGGTGACGGTGTCGGCCGCCTCGACGAGCGCGTCCGGGGCACCGCGGCCGGTGATCACCACGTGCTGGCGCGGCGGGCGCGCGGCCAGTGCGGCCAGCACGTCGGCGAGCGGGACGTACTCCTTGACCAGGGCGATGTTGAGCTCGTCCAGCAGCACGAAATCGTAGTCCGGGTCCGACAGCATCCGCCGCGCCACCTCCCACGCCGCCATCGCCGCGGCGATGTCGCGCGAGCGGTCCTGGGTCTCCCAGGTGAAGCCCTCGCCCATCACGTGGTAGTCGAGCTGATCGGGAAAGCGGCGGAAGAACGCTTCCTCTCCGGTGGCGTAGCTGCCCTTGATGAACTGCACCACGCCGCAGCGCAGGCCGTGCCCGAGCGAGCGCGCCAGCATGCCGAAGCCGGAGGAACTCTTGCCCTTGCCGTTGCCGGTGTTGACCAGCAGCACGCCGCGGTCGATCGTGGCGCGGGCGATGCGCCGGTCAACCAGTTCCTTCTGCCGCTGCGCGCGTTCGCGGTAGTAGGCGTCGTCGCGCTCGAACCTGCTCATGCCGCCATCTCCGTGGCGCGATTCACGCCGCCGCCCTGCGCGGCTGGCGCGCGGCCAGCCGCTGCCACAGCGCGGCCAGCAGCAGGCCGGCGCCGGCGTAGCCGGCCAGCGTGCCCAGGGCCCGCGGGTAGTAGTGCGGGACACGGGCGAGGAACCCGGCCAGCTCGGCATCGGGATAGCGTCCGGAGAAGAAGTAGAAACCGCCCTTGGACAGCAGGTAAGCCACGCTGGCGGCCGCCACCAGCGCCAGTGCCAGCCGCGGCACGCTGCGCCAGCCGCCATCGTGCAGCCGGCGCGCGTAGAAGCGCCCGCCCAGCCACAGCGCCGTGTAGGCGAAGGCCAGCGCCCAGTACGCCGGCGACAGGCACCAGTCGCCGATGGTGCCTGCGGCCAGGCTGCCGAAGTCCAGCAGCGAGGACAGCAGCAACAACGCCGGCAGCGCCCACAGCGGCCGCAGCAGTGCGCCGGCCAGGAAGAACACCGCCCACGACGCGCTCGGCAGCGCGTCCACCGAGGCGAAGTGCTGGCCGCGCGTGCAGATCATCAGCGCCGCCAGCAGCAGGGCGACCGTCCACTGCGCGCGGCCTTGCAGCGGCAGCGGGCGGTGGTGGTCGGATATCGCGGGGATGCCGGACATGTCTGCTCCTGGAGGTTGTCCGCCGGTCAGCCGGCGGCGACGCGGCGCACGGTACCGATCCGCACGACCAGATAATGGAGCACGAACGCCGCCGCCAGGTAGCAGGCGGTGGTGCGCACGAACAGCGGGCCCCACTGCCAGGCGCGGGCCAGGTACTGGGCGAGGTTCGGATCGGGATAGCGTCCGCCCAGCCAGTAGAAGGCGCCGTTGGAGATCAGGAACGACAGCGCCGCGGCGGCGATGCCCAGTCCCCACGCCGCGGCCAGCGAGCCGGCGCCGGCACTCAGCCGCCCGCCGTAAAGGCGGCCGGCGTACCACAGCACGCCGTAGGCCAGCGGCAGCGCCGCATAGGCCGCGGTGACGCAGAAATCGCTGACGCCGGCCAGTTCGATCGCCGCCCAGTCCACCGCGACCGCCAGCGCCAGCAACACCGCGAAGCGCCAGTGGCTGCGCAGGTACAGGCCGCCGAGGAAGAACGCCGCCATCGAGGCATCCGGCAGGTGCTGGTGCACGAGGTTGCCCTCGTGGTGGAAGCGCGTGGCCACCATCGCCACCATCAGGGTGACGAACAATGCGGTTTCGGCGGAGCGGGACAGCGGTTTCATCGGAGCAATCTCCTGTTGAATCCCCGCACACGGATGTGCGGGCTCTTGCGAGGGACTCGCCTGCTTGAACCCCCGCACATGGATGCGCGGGCTCTTGCGAGGGACTCGCCTGCTTGAATCCCCGCACACGGATGTGCGGGCTCTTGCGAGGGACTCGCACTAAAGCGGATGGTAGCGCAGCGTCAGCCGGTAGCCGCGGCCGGGCTGCGCGTACCAGCGCGCGGTCTCGTAGCCGCGGTCGAACACGTTGTCCACGCTCAGGCCGAGGCTCCAGTCGCGGGCGACCTTGTAGCCCACCCGCAGGTCCAGCAGCGCATAGCCGGCCAGGCGCACGGTGTTGGCCAGGTTGTCGTAGCGTGCGCCGGCTGCGTACATGCTGGCGCCGACGCTGAAGCCGACGAAGTCGCGGTCGGCATCGATGCGCCCGCTCTGGCGGGCACGGCGCGGCAGCCAGTTGCCGTGGTTGCTGTCGCCGTCGGCACGTGGATCCAGCCAGGTCAGGCGGGTGCGCAGCATCCAGCCGGCCAGCGTGGTGTCGTAGCCGGCCTCGACGCCGCGGATGCGCGCCTGGTCGATGTTGTTGGGCTGGCCGAACGGATGCGCGGCGTCCACCAGCGACGAATCGTAGGCGATCAGGTCGTCGACGCGGGTCTGGAACGCATTGAGCGACCAGTCGCCCCAGCCGTACTCGCCGCGCAGCCCCAGCTCGACACTGCGCGAGGTCTCCGGCCCCAGCAGCGGGTTGCCGTAGGCCGGGTAGTACAGCTCGTTGTAGGTCGGCGCCTTGAACGCGGTGCCGTAGCTGGCGGTCAGGCGCAGGTGCTCGGCGAAGTCCCAGCCCCACAGCACGCTGCCGGTATTCTTGCCGCCGAACTGGCTGTTGTCGTCGCGGCGCACGCTGGCCTGCAGCGAGTGCGCGCCGAACGCCTGCTGCCACTGCGCGAAGCCACCGCGGTTGATGCGGCGGTCCTGATCGTAGACCTCGCTGCTGGCGATCTCGTCGCGCTGCCAGTCGAAGCCGACGCTCAGCAGTCCCGGGCCGGCATCGATGTCGGCCTGTAGCGAGCCGAGGCGGCGGCGCGTATCGAACGTGGAGAGATAGGCGCCGCGGTAGTAGACGTCGCTCAGGTCAGAACTGGCGCCGACGCTGGCGGTGAACTTGAGCGCGTCGGTCGGCGCATAGCGCACGCGGCCGCCGGCCACCTGCTGCACGCCCTTGCCAAGATCGCCGCCGCTGCTGCCGCCGTCGTACTCGTTGCGGCTCTGCGCGCGTAGCGCCTGCACGTCCGCATCCCACTGGCGGTTGAAGCGCCAGCCGCCCTGCACGCTCAGCGAGTCGTTGCGGTAGCCGTCGCGGTCCGGGTCGTAGGCGCTGTTGGCGGTGTTGAGGTAGGCGTTGATGCCGTCGGTCTGCTCGTGCGCGGCATTGACCGAGTACCAGCCGCCGCGCTCGCCCAGGTCTCCCGGGCTGCGGCCGGCCACGCCGGCGCTGTAGCGGCGTGTGCCGTCGTTGCCGGCGGCGATGCCCAGGGTCGGCACGAACGGCCCCTGCGGGCGGCGGGTGAACACCTGGATCACGCCGCCGATCGCCTCCGAGCCGTACAGGCTGGAGAACGGCCCGCGCACGATCTCGATGCGCTCGATCTGCTCGACCGGGATGTCCTGCAGCGCCGCGCCGCCGGAGGTGGCCGAGCCGATCCGCACGCCGTCCACCAGCACCAGCACGTGGTCGGACTCGGTGCCGCGCAGGAACAGCGAGGTCGCCTTGCCGGGACCACCGTTGTTGGCCAGCGACACGCCGGCCTCGCCGCGCAGCAGGTCCGGCAGCGACGCCACCTGGCGGCGCTCGATCTGCGCGCGGTCGATCACGGTGACCGGCGCCAGCGCCTGGTCCTGGGTCTGCGCGGTGCGGGTGGCGGTGACCACGACCTGGTCCAGGTCGACGGCCTCGGCGGCCAGCGCCGGCGCGGCAAGCGATGGCGACAGCGCGGCGGCCAGCACGGCGCCGCGCAGCGGAACATGGGGGAAGGACATTCGGACTGCAACTCCTGGAACCGCGCCTGCCCGCGCGGATGCGGTGGAAGAAGGCAGGCGGGAACAGGCGACGGGCACCGGGCCGACATGCGGCAGGTGGCCATTGCCACGCCCACCGCGTGCCGGTCATTGGCCCTGTGGCCGGTCTCCGGGCTCGCGAGCGAAGGCCTGAGCAGGCCTTCCCATCCCGCGCCTTCCCATGCCGAAGCACAGTGGCGTTGCGTGCGGGATGTTGTCTCGCCCACCGTTGCGGGGGCAGCTCCGGCATTGCCGGCCTGGCAGCGTGGGCGGCAGAAGCCGTCCGCGCGCCGGGCCCGCGCACCGTATTCCCGTTCAAACCGCCGGCCAGCCGGCGGTCACCTCAGGGGGCGCAGATGTTAACAGTTCGTGGCCTCGGCCGCTGCCCCGCAGCGGCCCGCGCAGCTGCGACCACCGGTCGCTTCCTCGACGTGGCCGGCCAGCTCGTGTAGGGTTATTTTTGCATCGCAGCATGCCGGCAAGGGCATTCAACACACATTGCTTGCCGCCCACGGCAGTGGTTTCCATGCCTGCGTCGGCCCTCGCGGCCTGCACTCCCACCGCCGTTTGCCCGAACGTGGCACCTCCCCCCGCCTTCCCTCCCGAGAGTCATGCCGACAACCGATCAAGCCATTCCCGCACCCCCCCCCTCCCAGCCGACGAAGTCGGGCTCCACTTCCGAGAGCCGGTTCGTCCGCCTGATCACCGTCATCGCAACGATGGGCGCGCTGGCGTTCGGCTACGACACCGGCGTGATCTCCGGCGCGCTGCCCTTCATGACCTTGCCCCAGGAGCAGGGTGGACTCTCGCTCACGCCGCTGACCGAGGGCCTGGTCGCCTCCTCGCTGGTGTTCGGCGCAGCCTTCGGCTCCTTCTTCAGCGGCCACTTCAGCGAATCGCGCGGACGCCGCGACTCTCTGAAGCTGGTGGCCATCATCTTCTTCCTCGGCGCGATCGGCACCGCGCTGGCGCCCAACGTGGAAATCATGGTGCTGATGCGCTTCGTGCTCGGCCTGGCCGTGGGCGGCGCTTCGGCGATCGTGCCGGTGTTCATCGCCGAGATGGCGCCGCCCGGGCGCCGCGCGCGACTGGTCAGCCAGAGCGAGCTGATGATCGTGAGCGGGCAGTGCATCGCCTACATCTCCAATGCCGTGCTCGCCCACCTGTCCGACGAGGCCGAGGTGTGGCGGGTGATGCTCGCCCTCGCCGCGGTGCCGGCGGCGCTGCTGTGGCTGGGGCTGCTGTTCATCCCCGGCTCGCCGCGCTGGCTGGCCGCGCGCGGCCGCATCGACGAGGCCCGCGCGGTGCTGCAGCGCATCCGCAGCAGCGACGCGCAGGTGGAGAAGGAGCTGGACGAGATCACCGGCGAGCGCGAGCAGGAAGCGCACCAGGCGCGCTGGCGCGACATCGCCGCCGAGCGCTGGATCCGGATCGTGCTGGCGATCGGCATCGGGCTGGGCTTCATGATCCAGTTCACCGGCATCAACGCCTTCATGTACTTCACGCCGATCATCCTCCAGTCCACCGGCCTGGGCACCAATGCCGCGATCACCGCCACCATCGGCAACGGCGTTGTCGCGGTGATCGCCACCCTGGTCGGCATCTGGCTGATCGGCCGCCATGGCCGCCGCCCGATGCTGCTGACCGGCCTGGGCGCGGTCATCGTGGCGCAGCTGGCGCTGGGCGCGGTGCTGCTGTACGTGCCGGTCTCGCCGCTGCAGAGCTATGCGGCGCTGGCCTGCATCCTGTTCTTCCTGTTCTTCATGCAGATGCTGATCGCACCGGTGTACTGGCTGCTGATGTCCGAGCTGTTCCCGCTGCACGTGCGCGGCCTGGTCACCGGCCTGGCGGTGTCGATCCAGTGGGTGTTCAACTCGATCGTCTCGTTCCTGTTCCCGATGATGCTGACCGAGCTGGGCTACATCACCTTCTTCATCCTCGCCGGCATCAACGTCGTATCGCTGGCCTTCGTGTTGCTGTGCGTGCCGGAGACGCGCGGCAAGTCGCTGGAGAAGATCGAGGCCTTCCTCAAGGACCGGCACAGCCTGGACGAGGCCTGAGCCGCCGGAGCGGAGGCCAGGCAAGCTCCCTTCCCCCGCTTGCGGGGGAAGGTGCCCGGAGGGCGGATGGGGGGCTGCCTGGAGCATGGGGAAGACACAGCAAAAGCGCCCTCATCCGGCGCTGCGCGCCACCTTCTCCCGTGAACGGGAGAAGGGAAGCCCCCGCAGTGATTCCGGATGAGCGAGCGCTGTTCCCTTCTCCCGCTTGCGGGGGAAGGTGCCCGGAGGGCGGATGGGGGCTGCCTGGAGCATGGGGAAGACACAGCAAAAGCGCCCTCATCCGGCGCTGCGCGCCACCTTCTCCCGTGAACGGGAGAAGGTAAGCCCCCGCAGTGATTCCGGGTGAGCGAGCGCTGTTCCCTTCTCCCGTTTGCGGGGGAAGGTGCCCGAAGGGCAGATGGGGGACTGCCTGGAGCATGGGAAAGCAAAAGCAAAAGCCCCCTCATCCGGCGCTGCGCGCCACCTTCTCCCGTGAACGGGAGAAGGGAAGCCCCGCGGCGATTCCGGATGAGCGAGCGCCGTTCCCTTCTCCCGCTTGCGGGGGAAGGTGCCCGGAGGGCGGATGGGGCTGCCTGGAGCATGGGAAAGCAACGGCAAAAGCGCCCTCATCCGGCGCTGCGCGCCACCTTCTCCCGTGAACGGGAGAAGGGAACTCCGCGGCGATTCCGGGTGAGCGAGCGCTGTTCCCTTCTCCCGCTTGCGGGGGAAGGTGCCCGAAGGGCAGATGGGGGGCTGCCTGGAGCATGGGAAAGCAAAAGCAAAAGCCCCCTCATCCGGCGCTGCGCGCCACCTTCTCCCGTGAACGGGAGAAGGGGAGAGCCTAGAAGAGCCCAGAAAAGAGGCCCGCCATGGCGGGCCTCTTTCGGTTTCCGGCACCGGGATTGCCGGCTCAACCCTTGTCGAACACCAGCTGCCCGCCCTGCGCATCCACCTTGACGGTATCGCCGCTGAGGAACTCGCCGGCCAGCAGCTTCTGCGCCAGCGGGTTCTCCAGCTGCGACTGGATCGCGCGGCGCAGCGGGCGCGCGCCGTAGACCGGGTCGAAGCCGACGTTGCCCAGCAGTTCGAACGCCTTGTCGGACACCTCGATCTTCAGCCCGCGCTCGGCCAGGCGCTGCTCCAGCCCGTGCATCTGGATCCTGGCGATCTCCTTGATCTGCACCTTGTCCAGCGGGTGGAACACGACGATGTCGTCCAGGCGGTTGATGAACTCCGGGCGGAAGTGCGCCTGCACCACGCCCATCACCGCGGCCTTCATCTGGGTGTAGGCCTCTGGAGAGTCATCTCCCCCCATCTCCTGGATCTGGTGCGAGCCGAGGTTGGAGGTCATCACGATGACGGTGTTGCGGAAGTCCACCGTGCGCCCCTGGCCGTCGGTCAGGCGGCCGTCGTCGAGCACCTGCAGCAGGATGTTGAACACGTCCGGATGCGCCTTCTCGACCTCGTCGAGCAGGATCAGCGAGTACGGCCGGCGGCGCACCGCCTCGGTGATGTAGCCGCCCTCCTCGTAGCCGACGTAGCCCGGAGGCGCACCGATCAGCCGGGCCACCGAGTGCTTCTCCATGAACTCGCTCATGTCGATGCGGATCATCGCGTCGGAGCTGTCGAACAGGAACTCGGCCAGCGCCTTGCACAGTTCGGTCTTGCCCACGCCGGTCGGGCCGAGGAACAGGAACGAGCCGCTCGGGCGGTTGGGATCGGACAGGCCGGCGCGCGAGCGCCGCACCGCGTCGGAGACCACGCGGATCGCCTCTTCCTGGCCGACCACGCGCTCGTGCAGCACGTCCTCCATGCGCAGCAGCTTGTCGCGCTCGCCCTCGAGCATGCGGTTGACCGGGATGCCGGTCCAGCGCGAGACCACCTCGGCGATCTCCTCGGCGGTGACGCGGTCCTGCACCAGCTTGAACTCCTTGTGCTCGACCTCGTTGGCGGCGGCCAGCTGCTTCTCCAGCGTCGGCAGCACGCCGTACTGGATCTCGCTCATCTTGGCGAAGTCCTGGCGGCGCTGCGCCGCCTCCAGCTCGACCCGGGCCTGCTCGATCTGCTCCTTGATCTTGGTGGTGCCCTGCAGCGCGGCCTTCTCCGACTTCCACACCTCGTCGAGATCGGAAAACTCGCGCTCGAGCTTGTCGATGTCGCTCTCCAGGTCCGCAAGCCGCTGCCTGGAGGCCTCGTCCTTCTCCTTCTTGAGCATCTCGCGCTGGATCTTGAGCTGGATCAGCCTGCGCTCCAGGCGGTCCAGCTCCTCCGGCTTGGAGTCGATCTCCATGCGGATGCGGCTGGCGGCTTCGTCCATCAGGTCGATGGCCTTGTCCGGCAGCTGGCGGTCGGCGATGTAGCGGTTGGACAGCGTGGCCGCGGCGACGATCGCCGGGTCGGTGATCTCCACGCCGTGGTGCACCGCGTAGCGCTCCTTCAGCCCGCGCAGGATGGCGATGGTGTCCTCCACCGTCGGCTCGCCGACGAACACCTTCTGGAAGCGGCGCTCCAGCGCGGCGTCCTTCTCGATGTACTTGCGGTACTCGTCCAGGGTGGTGGCGCCGATGCAGTGCAGCTCGCCGCGCGCCAGCGCCGGCTTGAGCATGTTGCCGGCGTCCATCGCGCCGTCGGCCTTGCCTGCGCCGACCATGGTGTGCAGCTCGTCGATGAACAGGATGATCTGGCCCTCGTTCTTGGCCAGGTCGTTGAGCACGCCCTTAAGCCGCTCCTCGAACTCGCCGCGGAACTTGGCGCCGGCGATCAGCGCGCCCATGTCCAGCGCCAGCACGCGCTTGCCGCGCAGCCCTTCCGGCACCTCGCCCTTGACGATGCGCTGGGCCAGGCCCTCGACGATCGCGGTCTTGCCCACGCCGGGCTCGCCGATCAGCACCGGGTTGTTCTTGGTCCGGCGCTGCAGCACCTGCACGGTGCGGCGGATCTCCTCGTCGCGGCCGATCACCGGGTCGAGCTTGCCGCTCTCGGCGCGCGCGGTGAGGTCGATGGTGAACTTCTCCAGCGCCTGGCGCTGGTCTTCCGCATTCTCCGACTGCACGCTCTCGCCTCCCCGTACCTTCTCGATGGCCGCTTCCAGTTTCTGCTTGTTGGCGCCGGCGGCGCGCAGCGCCAGGCCGAGCGGGCCGCCATCGTCGACCGCGGCCAGCACGAACCACTCGCTGGCGATGAAGGCATCGCCATGCTGCTGGGCGAGCTTGTCGGTGAGGTTGAGCAGGCGGTTGAGGTCGTTGCCGATGGACAGGTTGCCGTCCTGGCCGGACACCTTGGGCAGCGCGTCCAGGGCCTCGTTGAGGCGGTCGCGCAGGACGGGAACGTTGATGCCGGCCTGCGTCAGCAGCGGCTTGGTGCTGCCGCCGGACTGGTCGATCAGCGCCGAGAACACGTGCACCGGCTCGATGATGTTGTTGTCGCGGCCCACGGCCAGCGACTGCGCGTCGGCCAGCGCCTGCTGGAAACGCGAGGTGAGCTTGTCCATCCGCATGGGTTGAATCCTCGAATCAAAGTCCGGCGACGGCCGGCGGGTCTGCCTTTCAGATGGGCGCGCCCCGGCTTGTTTCAAGGCCAACTGAGACGAGGAAACAGGCCAAGACAGCCCTTCCAACGCCGCCCAGCCTAGCCGGGGACCGGCGCAGGCGGCGTGACGGCGCCATCACCGCACCTGATCAGCGATAACCGTCAGTTCTCCGTCGTCCCCGCGAAGGCGGGGACCCGGCGACTTGAGCCGGTGCCGCGGTAAGGCACTGGGCCCCCGCCTTCGCGGGGACGACGGGTAGGAGTGCGGCAGGGCTGACAGTTGCCGCCGATCAGGTCACCGCACGGCATCGCCAGCCGACGGGTCTGCCTGCAGGAACGGCAGCAACACCTGCAGGAACGCCTGCGGCTGCTCGATGGCCGGCGCATGGCCGGCATCGTCGACCAGCGCCAGCCGTGCCCCGGGGATCCATTCGGCGAAATCGCGGCCGTTGGCCAGCGGCACCAGCCGGTCCTGCGCGCCCCAAAAGACCAGCACCGGCAGCTCCAGCCCGGCCAGCGCCGGGCGGTCGAGGAACACCGTATCGTCCCCGCCCAGGTTCTTCCAGAAGCTGTCCTGGGTGCACTGCGCGCCCTCGGCCAGGCGTGCGCGGAAGGCCTGCTCGGCCACCTCGGCGGTGACGATGCCCGGATCGTGGAAGACGAACCGCGACAGCCCTTCGCGCACCGAATCGCGCGACAGCACCGGCAGCACCGCGTCGCGGCCGGCCTGGCCCGTCACCGGCTTCATCGACGGATGGCCGGCGGCATCGACCAGCACCAGCCGCTGCGGCAGCGGGTATCCCGCCTGCCCCGCACGCACCGCGTACAGCCCGGCGATCCAGCCGCCCAGCGACTCGCCGGCCAGGTCGAAGCGGGTCACGCCGCGCTCGCGCAGGAACGCGCCGAGCATGTCCACCCAGGTAGCCGGGCCGTAGTTGATCAGCGGCTTGGCCGACGCGCCGAAGCCGAGCTGGTCCGGCGCCAGCACCCGGTAGTGCCTGGCCAGTTCCGGGATCACCGTGCCCCAGTCGAACCCGGCGCTGCTGCCCAGCCCGTGCAGCAGCACCAGCGTCGGCCCCTCGCCGACGTCGTAATAGCGGATGGTCTGCCCGTACACCTGCGTGGTCTGCATCTGCGGCAGGTCCGTCCACCACGGCGCGCGCACCGGCGAGGCGGCCTGCGCGATTCCGCCGGCCAGCAGCCACAGCGCTAACACCCACAGCATGTGCAGACGGCGCGGCGCCATCCCGATGCCGTCATGCGTCATGTCCGCTCTCCCGTCGAGGGAACGTCGCCAGATGCCGGCGTGCGTTGCAGCGACAGCAGCCCCATCAACGCCGCCAGCGCCAGGTAGCCGCCGGCGAACTGCCAGCTGATGATCCGCGGCAGGCCCTCGAGCTGCCAGGGCAGATAGATGCCGCCGCGCGGATCGACCGAGTGGACCAGGCCGAACAGGGTCAGCCCGGCAGCCACCAGCAGGAACCCCGCGGCGCGCCGCAGGCGGCCGTCGATCATCGCCGCCACCGCGGCAATCCACAGCATCGCGGTGATGATGAAGCCGTTGCCCAGGGCGAAGATCACCGCCAGCTCCGGCAGGCCATGGCCGTCGAGCGCGGTGGTCATCTGCGCCAGCCTGTCCGGCGCGATCCAGCCCGGCGCCTTGATCGCCAGCAGGTAGGCCACCGATGGCAGGAACCCCAGCACCATCGCTCCGGCATGCTGCCTGGGCGTGGCCTGGAACGCCTGGGTGGTGATGTCGATGGCGACGTAGACGATGATCGGCGCCAGCACCGCCAGCGGCAGCCACTGCACCAGCCCGGAGATCACCCCGAGCATGCCGCCGATGCCGACGAACAGCCCGGTCAGCAGCGTGTAGCCGCTGCGCGCACCCATGTGCTTGTAGGCGGGCTGGCCGATGTACGGCGTGGTCTGGGCGACGCCGCCGCAGACGCCGGCCACCAGCGTGGCGAAGGCCTCCACCAGCAGGATGTCGCGGGTGCGGTAGTCGTCGCCGGCCGCGCGCGCGCTTTCGCTGACGTTGATGCCGCCGACCACCATCAGCAGCCCGAACGGCAGCAGCAGCGGCAGGTACGGCACGGTGGCCGGCAGCCCTTCGACGAAGCCCAGGCTCGGCCACGGCACCACCACCTGCGGCGGCGTCCACGCCGGCAGCGCGAAGCCCGGCGCGCCCAGGCCCAGCAGGCCCAGGCCGTAGTACAGCGCGGTGCCGACCACGAACACCACCAGCACCGCCGGCAGCTTCACCGGCAGCCGGCCCTTGGCGATCAGCACGTACAGCAGCAGGCCCAGCGTGACCAGGCCGACGACCGGCGAGCGCAGCGCCTCCACCAGCGGCAGGAAACCCATCAGCACCAGCGCGATGCCGGCGATCGAGCCCAGCAGCGCGGCGCGCGGCAGCGCCCGCGTCACCGCCTCGCCGAAGAACGACAGCACCAGCTTGAGCACGCCCATCACCACCAGCGAGGCCATGCCCAGCTTCCAGGTCGCCAGCGCCGCCGCGTGCGGCTCCAGCCCCTGTGCCTTGAACGCGAGGAACGCCGGGCCCAGCACCAGCAGCGCCATGCCGATGCTGGTGGGCGCGTCCAGCCCCAGCGGCATCGCGGTGACGTCCTCGCGCCCCGTGCGCGCGGCCAGCCGCCGCGCCATCAGGGTGTACAGCAGGTTGCCGACCAGCACGCCCAGCGCGGTGCCGGGGAACATGCGCCCGAACACGACATCGGCGGGGAACTGGAACATCCCCACCAGCGCCATGGCGATGAAGCCGAGGATCGACAGGTTGTCGACGACCAGGCCGAAGAAGCCGTTGAGATCGCCGGCGACGAACCAGCGCGGGCGTGACGGGGCAGCGGACGGGATAGGCATGCGCGAGGAGTGAGCGGGGGAGAGGCCGATGTTAGGCCGGCCAGATGCCGCTGCCTATCCATCCCTGCCCCGGCGCCGCATGCCCGCGTGTGCAGGCGCCCGAGATCGAATCGATCACGGCAGCGCAATGGCACCTGCAACTGCGGCGCCTGTAACCGCAGGAGCGACTTCAGGCGCGATGGGGACTTCCCGGTGAAGCGTCATCGCGACTGAAGTCGCTCCTACAGTAGCTCCTGCAGCTCGCTTCCATGCATTCCCGCACCCGCCAGGATCACTTCTTCAGGAAGTTGTCCACCAGCAGGTCCTTGACGTCGCCGGCGCGGCCGCCGAGCAGTGCCTTGGCCGCGTACAGCGCGGTGCCGGCCACCTGCGAGAACTCCACCTCCGGCGGCATCACCAGTTCGGTCGGGCTGGTGTGCACGTCGAGCAGCGCCGGGCCCGGCTGGGCCAGGAAGTCACGCACCGCCGCCTCCAGCTCCTCCGAGCGGGTGACCGTGCGGCCGTGGAAGCCGATCACCTCGGCCAGGCGGCCGAAGTCCGGGTTGAGCAGGTCGGTGTAGTTGTCCAGCAGGCCCTCGACCTTCTGCTCCAGCTCGACGAAATTCAGCGAGCTGTTGTTGAACACCACCACCTTGATCGGCAGCTTCTCCTGCACCGCGGTCAGCAGGTCGCCCAGCAGCATCGCCAGGCCGCCGTCGCCGGACAGCGAGATCACCTGCCGGCCGGGGAACGCCTTCTGCAATCCCAGCGCCTGCGGCATCGCGTTGGCCATCGTGCCGTGCAGCAGGCTGGTGAGGGTGCGGCGGCGGCCGTTGCTATGGATGTGGCGCAGCACCCACACCATCGGCGAACCGCCGTCGGCGGTGAACAGCGCATCGTCGGCGGCGTGGCGGTCGAGCAGCGCGGTCAGGTGCTGCGGGTGGATCAGCTCGCCCTCGCCGGGCTGTTCCTCCTTGGCGCGCTTTTCCATCGCCTTGTCGCGGTGCTTGATGCATTCGTCGAGGAACGTGGTGTCCTCGCGCCCGGCCAGCAGCGGCAGCAGCGCCTGCAGCGTCGGCACGATGTCGCCGACCACGCCCAGCTCGACCGGATGGCGGCGGCCCAGATGGCTGCCGTCGCGATCGACCTGGATGATCGTCGCCTTGTCCGGGTAGTACTGGCCCCAGGCGAAGTCCGCGCCGAGCAGCAGCAGCGTGTCGCAGGCCATCAGCGTGTGGAAGCCGGACTCGATGCCGAAGATCCCGGTCATGCCCATGTTGTACGGGTTGTCGTGCTCGACGAAATCCTTGGCGCGCGAGGTGTGCGCCACCGGCGCCTTGAGCCTGGCCGCCAGTTGCACCAGCAGGTCGTGCGCGTGCTCGCAACCGGCGCCGGCGTAGATGCCGATCTTGCCGGCCTT
Source organism: Stenotrophomonas sp. MMGLT7 (assembly GCF_021168555.1). Lineage (GTDB taxonomy): Bacteria > Pseudomonadota > Gammaproteobacteria > Xanthomonadales > Xanthomonadaceae > MMGLT7. The sequence continues at coordinate 148,741 of NZ_JAJOZS010000002.1, forward strand.
GCCCAGCAGCTCGGCGATGCGCTGCAGTTCGGCATCGGACGGACGCAGCACCGGCTGCGCGTAGTGCACCGAGAACGGCACGTCGTGCTTGACCTCGGCGCGGCTGATGTCCGCCGGCAGGATCACCACCGCCACGCCGCGGCGGCTGATGGCCGCCTGGCAGGCCAGCGCCACCACGCGACGCGCCTGCTCGGGGCTGTACACCTGCTCGCAGAACACGCTGCAGCTGGAGTACACCGCCTTGAAGTCCACCTCCTGCGGGAACTCCATGCCCAGCTCCGGCGTCACCACCTGGCTGGCGATCAGCACCATCGGCGCGCGGTTGCGGTTGCTCTCGAATACGCCGTTGATGAAGTGCAGCCCGCCCGGCCCGCAGGACCCGGCGCAGGCGGTGAGGTTGCCGCCGATCAGCGAATCGGCGCCGGCGGCGAAGGCGGCCACCTCCTCGTGGCGCACGTGGACCCACTCGATCTCGCTCTTGTGGATGGCGTCGGTGACGTGGTTCAGGGTATCGCCGACGATGCCGTAGCAGTGCTTGACGCCCGCGGCCTGCAGGGTTTCGACGACGATCTCGGCAACGCGCTTGGCCATGGTGGATTCCCGTTGTGCAATGCACCGCAGGCTAGGCGCCGGCGGGTAAGCAGCGTGTCCAGGCCAGGTGAGGCGCGTGTTCACACCTCCCGCAGTGGCTTGATGTTCGTCGTCCCCGCGAAGGCGCACTAGCGTCCGGAGAAGTCTTCCCGCTTCGTCGGCGACGGCTTGCGGCAACGCTGATGCGACGCCGCTTGGCGAAGACGGAGCCTGGATCGTAGCGACGGCATCCGGGCACTCGTCTTCCCCGCGGCTTTCCACAGCCGCATGGCTGTCAGGAGGGGACCCAAGGTGGAGCTAACGGGAGATTCCGTAGCTGATTGATTTCATCGCGGGAGTCGCTGGGTCCCCGCTTTCGCGGGGACGACGAGTCCAACTCTTCGAACGTGAGTCACTCGGTTTCAGCTGGCAGCCGTCCGATCCCGAGTTTTCTCTGGACGGTAGTGCGCCTTCGCGGGGACGACCAGATCTTGGCGGACAGGCCACTATGGCCCGCTCCGCCGGCTCACGCCGCCGGCAGCACGATCCGCGCCCGCACGCCCGGTCCGTCCTCGCGCGCCAGCAGTTCGAGACTGCCGCCCTGCGCCTCCACGATCTGCCGCGACAGCACCAGGCCGATGCCTGCGCCTCCCGGCTTGGTGGTGAAGAACGGCACGAACAGGTTGCCGCTGTCCGGCAGGCCCGGGCCGCGGTCGCCGATCTCGATCGTCACCCGACCATCGCGCTCGCTCCAGCCCAGCTCCACCGGCGCGTCGCCGCCGGCCTCCAGTCCGTTGCGCAGCAGGTTGATGAGCACCTGCCCGAGTTGGTCCGCATCGGCGCGGACCTCGACGTCCACGGCGGTGGTGACCTGTACCCGCGCCGGCTCGAACAGCCGCACCGCATCGCGGCACAGCGGCGCCAGCGCGACCGGCCGCGGCTGCGGCGCCGGCAACCGCGCCAGCCGCGCGTAGCCGCCGATGAAACGCTGCAGCGCCGCGCTGCGCTGCTCGATCAGGCGCAGGCCGTCGCCCAGGTCCTGCAGCCGCTCGTCGTCGACGGCCGTGCCCGCCGCCGGCAGCAGCCGGCCCAGGGTGTCGGCCATCGAGGCGATCGGCGCCAGCGAGTTGTTGATCTCGTGGCCGAGTACCCTCAGCAGGCGCCGGAAGGCCTGGGCCTCCTCCTCGCGCAGGGCCCGTTCCATCGGCTGAAGCACCAGCAGCCGGCCGGCCTGGCTGCGGCTGCGCAGCGCGGCATGGCCGACCTGCCAGCGCCCGTGGCGGCCGGCGAACGCATGCGCCTGGATGCTGCCGTCGGGCAGCTCGAACAACGACGCAAGCCCCAGCTCGCCGGCGCTGCGCCCCAGCAGTTGCGTCGCCGGCCGCGCCAGCAGGCGCTCGCCGGCCGGATTGACCAGGCGCAGGCGCCCGTCCTGCTCGAAGGCGAACACCGCCCCGTCCAGTGCGGCCAGGGTCTTGCCGAGCAACTGCAGGCTTTCCTGCTGGGCGCGCTGCTCGTCCTGCAGGTGCGAGGCCAGCGCGTTGAAGCGCGCCGCCAACGGCGCCATGGCATCGTCGCGCACCGCGCTGCGCACGGCGAGATCGCCTTCGCGCAGGGCATCGAGCAGGTTGCCCAGGGTATGCAGGTGGCCGCGGTCGTGGCGCCGCGCATGGCGCAACGCCACCGCGGTCAGCCCGAGCACCAGCACGAACAGGACGCCGGCCGCCGCCGGCCGCGGCGTGCCGGCGAGCAGCACCAGTGCCAGCGCGACCAACGCCGGCAGCAGCGGCAGCGCCTGGCGCAGTGGCAGGCCCCCGCCCCACTGGCTCATCGCTGCGAGTCCCTGGCGATCGGCCGCACATCCACGTGCGCGGATTCATCGCTGCGGATGCCGTGTTTTTCCAGGCGCCGGTACAGGCTCTGGCGGGTGAGGCCGAGTTGGTCGGCGGTGCGCTGCAGGTGGCCGCGATTGCGGGCCAGGGCCTGCCGCAGCAGCAGTGCCTCGGCCTCGTCCAGGGTGAGCCGGTCGAATGCCGGGGCCGGGCGCGGCATGCCATCGTGCAGGCGCAGGTCCCCGGCACCGACCCGCTCGGCGCGCGTCAGCAGCGCGGCGCGCTCCATCACGTGCGCCAGCTCGCGCACGTTGCCGGGCCAGGCATAGGCGCGCAGCGCCGCCTCGGCATCGGCGGCCAGCGTGAGCGCCGGGCGCCGGTAGCGCTGGCCGGCCTGGGCCAGGTAGTGGTGCGCCAGCGGCAGGATGTCCTCGTCGCGCTCGCGCAGCGGCGGCACCCGCGCGACGAAGGTGTTGAGGCGGTACAGCAGGTCCTGGCGGAAGCGGCCGGCGGCGACCTCGGCCGCCAGGTCGGCATTGGTCGCGGCGACCACGCGCACGTCCACGCGCTGGGTACGCGAGGCACCGACCCGCTCGAACTCGCCGCTTTCCAGCGTGCGCAGCAGCTTGGGCTGCTGCTCCAGCGGCAGGTTGCCGATCTCGTCCAGGAACAGGGTGCCGCCGTCGGCCACCTCGAAACGCCCGGCGCGGTCCTGGCGCGCATCGGTGAAGGCGCCGCGCACGTGGCCGAACAGCTCGGCCTCGAACAGGCTCGGCGGCAGCCCGCCGACATCGACCTTGACGAACGGCTTGTCGCGCCGCGCCGACCAGCGGTGCACATGCCGGGCGATCAGGCTCTTGCCGGTGCCGTTCTCGCCGAGCAGCAGGAGCCCGGCATCGCTGTCGGCGATGCGCGCCAGGTCCTCCACCAGCGCGCGCATTGGCGCGGAGACGGCGATGAAGCCGCCCTCGCCCTGCTCCAGCGCCAGCGCCTGCGCCGCCGCCAGGTGCGCCAGGTCGCGGCCGCGGCGGTCCAGCTCGATGCGCGCCTGCAACACGGCAAGCACGCGCTCGTTCTGCCAGGGCTTCTCGATGAAGTCGGCCGCGCCGCGGCGCATCGCCTCCACCGCCAGGCCGACGCTGGCCCAAGCGGTCATCGCGACCACCGGCAACCCCGGCCACTGCGCGGCGATCGCCTCGATCAACGCCAGCCCCTCGCCGCCGGAGGTGGTGTCGGCGCGGTAGTTCATGTCGACGATGACCGCGGCGAAGGTATCCCCGCGCAGGCAGCCGAGCGCCACCTCCGGCGACTCCGCGCCGACCATGCCGTAACCGGCACTCTTGAGCAGCAGGCGCAGCGCCTCGCGCACGTCGGCCTGGTCGTCGACGACGAGGATGCGCAAAACGGTCTGCACGGACGTTTTCATGCCCGCGAGTCTAACGGTCTGCCAGCCCGGCCGACCCGGGCTTCATGATGCATCTACCAGGCTTGCTCCGCCTTCGGGCAGGCTCTGCATGACGTTGTCCTGGTTGTCCAGGAACTGCAGCGCTGGAACTCCCTCGCGCGTCACCGTCATCATGATGCGCGGCTTGCCGCCCGCATCCGCCAGGACCAGCGCCGAAGCATCGCCACGGGTGCGGCCCACGAACAGCCACTGGGTCTGGCGGCCGCCGGCGTCCTTCCAGCGCTGTGGCAGCACGGCCTTCTGCGGGCCTTCCGGCGCGTGCTGATACTGCCGGTACCGATCGTCATAGTCACGAAAGAACCCACGGTCGTAGACCGACAGGCCGGTCTCCATGAAACCGTTGTCCTGGTAATGGTGCACGGCCAGTTGCGGGTCGCCGCCGAACCGCTCCATCGAGAAATGCACGCCGCCGCCAGGCTTGCCACTGGCGTCGAGCTTGCCGTCGTAGATCAGCCCACCCACTTCGTCGCCAACGCCGTTGTAGAAAACGATGCCCGGCATTCTCGGCTGCTCGCCGGGAAGCGAATTGCCATTGACGATGGCATCGGCTGTGCGGCCGCGCGCGGCCAGCACCATGGACCTGGAGCCGTCATCGGCGACGACGTTGATCCGCCCGACGTCGATCTCCAAGAAAACCGCCCGGCCCTTCGGCACCTTCGCCCCTGACAGCAGGACCACGACCGCCACGAGACAGGCTATGGCCAGCCCTGCTTTGAGCAGGCGATTGTGCCTGCGCAATTCGTTGACTTCATCGATCGACATCGGCTCACCTACCCGGCACTGATAGTGCACGTTCGATTTCTTCGAGGATGGCGCAAACATCTACCGGACGGACACGTGCAGGCCATGTCGGCATCGATGCGCTCATTCCATCCGCAGCGCCTGCATCGGATGTACCCGCGCGGCGCGCAGCGCCGGTACCAGCGTGGCCAGCAGGCCGGAGGCGGCCAGCACCGCCACCACCACCGCGATCGCCAGCGGATCGGCGGCATCCACGCCGAACAGGAAGCGCTGCAGCAGCCGCGCCGATGCCAGCGCCACCGCCAGGCCGATCGCCAGCCCCAGCGCCAGCTGCCGCGCGCTCTCGCCCAGCACCTGCCGCAGCAGCCGCGCCGGCGGCGCGCCCAGCGCCGCGCGCACGCCGAACTCGTGCCGCCGCGCCGCCACCGATACCGCCATCACCGCGTACAGCCCGACCGCCGCCAGCAGCAGCGCCAGCGCCGAGAACACGCCCACCAGCAGCAGGTTGAGCTTCTGGTCGCGGGTGGTGGAGGCGACCACGGCCTGCATGGTCTGGACGTCGGTGATCGGCTGGCCGGGCGAAACCTGGCGGACCAGCTCGGGCAGACGCCGCATCAGTGCGGTTTCCATGCCGGGACGGACCTGCACCGCATACTGCAATGGCATGTATTCGCGCAGCATGCCCCACAACTGCGGACTAAGCTGCCCAAGCGCGACATAGAGCACCGGCGGCGCGGGTTCTGCCGGGCCGTACTGGCGCACGTCGCCGACCACGCCGACCACCCGCACCGGCACGAAGGCGTTCTCGCCCTCGGCCACGCGCACGATCTTGCCGAGCGCATCGCCGCCAAGGTACTCGCGGGCGAAAGCCTGGCTGACCACGCCGACCGACTCGCTGCCGACACGATCCAGCGTCGCGTCGAAGCCACGTCCGGCCAGCAGGGGAATGCCGAACACGTCAAGGAAGCCTGCACTCACCGGCCGGTACTGGACGCCGCTGCCGCGGCCGTCGGGAAACTCCATGTAGTTGTTGAACTGCGAGGCGGTGGGCAGGTTGGTGGACGCCCCGGCCAGTGCCGCGCCGGACTCGCGCTCCAGCGCCTGGAGCACGCCGCGCGCCTGCCGGCTCACCTCGGCGATGTCGCCCACCGCGCCGCGTACCGGCGAAAGGGTGAAGGTGACGATGGACCGGCTCTCGAACCCCATCGGCACCTGCGAGAGCCTGTGCAGGCTGTGCGCGAACAGCGATGCGCACAGCAGCAGCATCGCTGCCGCCGCGACCTGCACCACGATCAGGCCGCGCGCCAATTGTCCACCGCCGCGCCCCAACCCGCTCTGTCCCTCCCGGCCGATATCTGCCAGCGCCGCACGGCGGCGCCCGCGCCATGCGCCGAGCATCGCCCCCGTCAGCGCCACCGCCACGCCGGCCATGCTTGCGAACCCGATTGCCGACGCACTCAGCGCCGGCGGCTGTCCACGCAGCCATTCGAGCGGCACCCAACTGCCCAGCAGGCGCAGGCCGATCCAGCTCAGCACGACGCCCCCCAGCGCACCGAGGACGCCCACCAACAGGGCCTCGGCGAACGCCGGCAGCGCCAGCCGCGCGGCCGGCGCTCCCATAGCCGCGCGCACCGCGGTGTCATGGTCGCGCGTCAGCGCGCGCAACAGCATCAGATTGCCGAGGTTGAATGCCGCGATCGCCAGCACGCACAAGGCCGCCGCCAGGAACATCCACAGCGCCCTGCCGGAGCGGCTGGCGAAGATGCTGTCGTGCAGCGGCAGCGCGGTGAAGCGCATCCGTTGCAGGAAACCGCGCTCGCGATCGGTGGTCATCTGGCCCGCGGCCACCCGCCGCATCGCCGCATCGGCCTCGGCCGTCGCCCCCGCCAACGAGGCATCCGCTGCGAGACGGCCGACGATGTGCTGGTTGGTCGCGGTGGACGTGCTGCCCGGATCGGGCTGCAAGGGCAGCATCAGGTCGAAGCGGTCCGGCCAGACGAAGGTGCTCGGCAGCACGCCGACGATCGGCACCGTCCTGCCTTCGACCAGCAGGGTCTTGCCGACGATCTCCGGATCGCCGCCGAGGCGCTGCCGCCACAGCTCGTAACCCAGGATCGCCGCCTGCGGCCCGTCGGGCCGATCCTCCTCCTCGCTGAAGTTGCGTCCCAGCAGCGGCTGCACGCCCAGCGTCTGCAGGAAGCCGCGGTCGGCGGACAGGCTTGGGACCACCTCGGCGACGTCGCCGCGGGCGATGTTGCTGTTGCGGGTGAAGCCCAGCGACATGCCCGACGCGGCCAGGCTGCGCATGCGCTTGGTGGGTGGGTAGTAGCCCGGAGCACCGGCATTCCGCCCCGCCAGCCCCTCCACGTCGTCCATCTGCATCCCCAGCGTCACCAGCCGCTCGGCCTGCGGGAACGGCAGCGGCTTGAGCAGCGCCTGGTCGATCAGCGCGAACACCGTGGTCGAGGTCGCCACGCCCAGCGCCAGGGTCAGCGCCGCCAGCAGCAGGTAGCCCGGCCTCCGCAGCAGTCCGCGCCAGGCCTGGCCGGCCTCGTCGATCCATATCCGCGCCCGGCTCATGCCGGCAGCACCGGCAGCGGCATGTCGCGCTCGTGCCGCAGCCGCTCGAAGCTGTCCTCGTCGACGATGCGGCCGTCGAGCATGTGCACGATGCGCGCGGCGCGGCGGGCGAAGGCGGTGTCGTGGGTGACCATGCACAGCGTGGCGCCGCCGGCGTGCAGCTGTTCGAGCAGTTGCATCACCGCCTCGCCGTTGTGGCTGTCGAGGTTGCCGGTGGGCTCGTCGGCGAGCAGGATCGCCGGGTCGCCGGCCAGCGCGCGCGCCACCGCCACGCGCTGCTGCTGGCCGCCGGAGAGCTGGCCGGGGTAGTGGCGGGCGCGGTGGTTCATGCCGACCAGTTCCAGCACCTCGCGCACGCGCTGGCGCGCGACGCCGCGGTCGTAGTCGTCGCGGTAGGTCAGCGGCAGCGCCACGTTCTCCTCCACGGTGAGGTCGGCGATCAGGTTGAAGGCCTGGAAGATGAAGCCGATCTCGCCGTTGCGCACCCGGGCGCGGGCGCGCGCGTCGAGTTCGGCGACGTTGCGCCCGTCGAGCCGGTAGCTGCCGCCGCTGGGCGCGTCGAGCAGGCCCAGGATCGACAGCAGCGTGGACTTGCCGCAGCCGGACGGCCCGGTGATGGCGACGAAGTCGCCGCGCGCGATGTCCAGCGCGATGTCCGACAGCGCGTGGGTCTCCACCTCGTCGGTGTGGAAGATCTTGCCCAGTCCGTCCAGCCGGATCAGCGGGGAAGCCTCGGTGTCCTGCATCGGTGAAGTCTCCATGGTCAAATGTCAGCGTAGCCGCAGGCGGTCGTAGCCGTTCCAGCGGTTGGTGTCGGAAAGCACGACCTCATCGCCCGGCGCCAGCCCGGCGCGCACTTCGATGCGGTCGCTGGAAGCGCCGCCATAGCGCACCTGCACGCGGCGCGCGGTGGCTTCGCCGGAACGCAGCACGAACAGCGTCCCGCTGCCGTCCGGCGCGGCCAGGGACGGGCGGCCGATGCTGACCACGTCCTTCAACGTGCCCAGCAGGATGCGTCCGTCGACGCTGAGGTCCGGGCGCGCGCCGGCCGGCAGCGCCGCGTCGAAGGCGACATCGACCACCACGCTGCCGTCGCGCACCGCCGGATCGACCCGCACCAGGTGCCCCGGCACGACCCCGTTGCGGGTGTCCACGCTGACCGGCAGCTGCAGCGCCAGGTCCTTGGCCAGCACCTCGGGCACCTGCAGGCGTGCGATCAGCGCATCCGGACGCGCCACCCGTGCCAGCTTGGCGCCGGCCTCGACCTGCTGCCCCGGCTCCACGTCCACCTGCTGCAGGATGCCGTCGATGCCGGCACGCACCTGCAGCGCGGCCACCTGGCGACGGGCGATGTCGAGCGCGCTGGCGGCCTCGTCGCGGCGGGCGCCGGCGGCGCGCAGTTGCGCGGCCATGTTCTGTCCGAACGCCGCCACCCGCTCGCCCTCGATGCGGGCGCGCTCGCCGTTCTGCCGCTCGGCGATCTGGCTCTGCCGCAGGTCGATGCCGGAGATCGCGCCGCCATCGTGCGCGCGCTGGTAGGCCTGGGCCTTGATCCTGGCCAGTTCCAGCTCGCTTTGCGCCTGCGCCCGCAGCGCCTGCTGGTCCAGCAGCTGCGAGGCCAGCGAGGTGCGCGTCGCGGCCATGTCCGCCTCGGCGCCGGCCAGGCTGGCCTGCGCCTTCTGCAGGTTGGCCTGCAGTTCCGGGTTGACCAGCTCCAGGACCAGGGTATCGGCCTGCACCTGCTCGCCCGCCTGCGCCGCCACGCGCTGCACGCTGGCGGTGGCGCCGGCGACGATCCAGCGGATGTCGCTGGGCACCAGCGTGCCGCTGGCGCGGATCTCGCGCTTCATGTCGCCGCGCTGCACGCGCTCGATCCACAGTTCGTTGCGGGCCACGCTTGGCGCGGCCCTGCCCAGGCCGAACGCGGCTATCGCGGCCAGCACGGCCAGCGATGCGGCGGCGATGGCCCAGCGCACGCGGCGGCGCTTCCAGAAGGGGACGGCGGAGGGCTTGGCGATATCCATGCCGGGGTTTGAGCACGGAGCGTGCCAGTTGTCCGACGCGATGCCGACGCCCGCCATTGCTGGGTTTCGCGCCACGCACTGTCCGTGTCCGGCCGGATGGACGTCCGCTTGCGGACATCGGACATCCGGAAACGGACGGGAATCGCGACTCGGTTCGGCCGGTTTCCTTGTGCCAGGGCCCGGCCGGTGCCGGATGACGGCGATCGACGCCGCCCTTCCACCGGCAGCAGGATGCAGCCCCCAATGTCGCGCAAAGCCCCGTGGTGCCTGGCCCACGCCCCCTTCAACGCATCCTCGCCCGCCTGCTCCAAGGCGATCTCCCCGGGGCTACAGGGCCGACCGGCATGCGGCCGCGGCCGTCCCGCACGCAAGCGGGACGTCGCCTGCCGGCCGCTGGCACGGTACCTGCGTCCTGCAGCGCATCCTCCGCCGTACAGGACGCCATGAAGACCTCCCTGCTGCTTGCCCACCTCGCGCTCGCCTGCGCCCTGTATGCGGCTCCGGCACGCGCCGAAGACCTGATGGACCTGCTGCGGCTGGCCGTCGCCGAGGACCCGACCCTGGCCCAGGCCGACGCCGGCAAGCGCGCCACCGACCAGAACGTGCCGATCGGACGCTCCGCGCTGCTGCCGCAGGCCACGCTGCAGCAGCAGCTCGTCGATACCCGCGGCGGCACCCTGGACGACCACGCGGGCCATCTGCGCGAACGCCAGCTCGGCGGCAGCGTGACCCAGACGCTGTTCAACCTGTCCGACCTGGCCACGCTGAGGCAGGCCAAGGCCGAGGCCGCCGCCGGCGAGGAAGACCTGCGCGGCGCCCGCCTGGACCTGTTCATGCGCCTGGCGCAGGCCTACTTCGACGTGCTCGTGGCGCAGGACCAGCTCAGGACCTACGACGCCTACGAGGACGCCTACCGGCGCCAGTACGAGCAGACCAGCGTCCGCTACGAGCAGGGACTGTCGGCCGAAGTCGACATGAACCAGGCCAAGGCCTACTGGCTCAGCATCAAGGCCCAGCGCATCGCGGTGGAGAACGCGCTGGAGAGCAGCCGCCAGGCGCTGGCAAGGATCGTAGGCCGCCCGCCGGGCACGCTGGCGGTGCTGCGCGAGGACTTCCCGATGCAGATGCCGGTACCGGCCGACGCCGACGCCTGGGTCGCCCAGGCCGCACAGCGCAGCCCGGCCATCGGCGCAGACGCGCAAACCCTGCGCGCGGCCGAGCACGCGGTGACCGCGGCACGCGGCGGCCACCTGCCCACGTTGGCCGCCAGTTTCAGCTACGGCAGGACCGGCCAGTGGTACACCCGCGCCGCCAGCGATCCCAGCTACGGCCGCGACGAGGCGGCGGTCGGCCTGACCCTGAGCTTCCCGCTCTACAGCGGCGGGCGGGTGCATGCGCAGGTACGCCAGGCGCTGGCGCAGCGCGACCAGGCCGCCGGCGCGCTGGAAGGCAGCCGTCGCCAGGCCGAGTACGAGGTGCGCACCTACTACAAGGCCTTGGAACAGGGCGTGGCGCAGGTCGAGGCGGCGCGGCTGGCGATGTCCGCCGCCAGCGACTCGGTGCGGGCGATGCAGATGGGCTACGAGATCGGCACCCAGAGCCTGACCAACCTGGTGGTGGCCATCGGCCAGCTGGCCAACACCCAGAGCCAGTATTCATCGCTGCGCCACCAGTTCGTGATGGACCAGTTGCTGCTCAGGCAGGCCGCCGGCGTGCTCGCCGAGACCGACATCGAGGAGATCAATCGCTGGCTGCAGCGCGCCCCTGCCCCGGCCGCACCGTAGGCGTGGCGGCATTGCAAGGCCACGTGCGTACGTACGTACGCAGGCTTGCACGACGCCGGAAGCCGTCGCGCTCTTTCTCCAGACGTCATTCCCGCGTACGCGCGCTGCTGCCCGGCAGAACTCCAGGCAAGCGGAGGCCCCTGGACATTGCCGCAATCGGCCCGGGCTCCCCCTTCTCCCGCTTGCGGGGGAAGGAGCCCGAAGGGCGGATGGGGGCTGCTTGGAGCATCGGTAAGCAACAGCAAAAGCACCCTCATCCGGCGCTGCGCGCCACCTTCTCCCATGAACGGGAGAAGGGAGACTCCGCGGCGATTCCGGATGAGCGAGCGCCGTTCCCTTCTCCCGCTTGCGGGGGAAGGTGCCCGAAGGGCGGATGGGGGCTGTTCGGAGCATCGGGAAGCAACAACAAAAGCCCCCTCATCCGGCGCTGCGCGCCACCTTCTCCCGTGAACGGGAGAAGGGAGACTCCGCGGCGATTCCGGATGAGCGAGCGCCGTTCCCTTCTCCCGCTTGCGGGGGAAGGAGCCCGAAGGGCGGATGGGGGCTGGTCCAGGCATGGGAAAGCCACAGCAAAAGCACCCTCATCCGGCGCTGCGCGCCACCTTCTCCCGTGAACGGGAGAAGGGAGACTCCGCGGCAATTCCGGATGAGCGAGCGCCGTTCCCTTCTCCCGCTTGCGGGAGAAGGGACGGCTGGCTATTGCTGATTTCTCCCTCAAGGCGCAGCTCGCACCCGGATATCTCCACCAGCTCTCAAGTCCGCGCCAGCGCCGCGCGCAGCCGGCGCAGCTGCGCCTTCACCGCGGCCTCCTGCTCCGGCCCCAGGCGGACCAGCGCCTTCTGCCCCACCGACAGCGATTCCAGCGCCGGATCGACGAAGCGGTACTTGCCGCTGTCGTTGAGCTGCAGGGCCGGCGGCTGCGCCGGCTCCGGTGCCTGCAGCAAGTGGTCGATCACCTGCACCAGGCGGTCGTTGAAGTAGCCCTGCGTGCCCAGCTCGGCGTAGGCCTGCTGGAACAGCGGATAGAAGTGCGCATAGGTTGCCGCCGCGCGCCCGGCATCGATCCGCGTGAATGCCTGCACGTAGGGTGCGTAGCGCTGCGCATTCGCCGCCGCCAGCGTCGTTCCGGCCTCGGACGCGTCCACGCCCAGCGTCCCAGGCACCGGCGTCACCGCCAGCGCGCGCGTGGCGATGCGCGGCTGGGTCAGGTTGTCCACCATGACCACCAGGCGCTGGACGAGATGGTCGCGGATCAGCAGGGCGAGCGCATCGTCGCCGTCGGCCAGCCCGGAAAGCGCCTCCCACGCCGCTGCATCGCTGTCGGCCAGGGCCGGCAATGCCGGTGCCGCCGCGTCGTCGCTGGATACCGGGTGCTGGATCGCCGGCTCCCCGTTCGCCGCGGGGTCGGCCGGCGCACCCGCCGCGGGTGCGAGTGCGGCTCCCGTGGCCGGTGCTTCCTCGGCTACCTGCCCGGCCTGCTGCCGGGGCCAGAACAGCCACCATCCCAATCCGGCCACCAGCACGATGCCGAGGATCCACGGCCAGAGCGTCTGCCGCTGCGTCATTCGCCACTCCTGTCTTTCGATGTCGTCAGCCTATTGGGACAACGTCGATTGCCCAGGGTTCCGGAAGTCTGCCGCAGGCCGGCCATGCAGGGTTGCCACGCGAACAATCCGTCGTGGACATCAGGCCGGCTACGGCCTGCTGCGGGTCGATGCCTACGACACGCAGGGCATCCCGCACGGCACCGTGCGGCCGCTCAGTCGAGCGCCAGGTGCAGGAACTGGTTGAATTCGCTGGCCGTGTAATCCGAGAACGCCGGTCCGTTGCGGAAGCCGCGGCGGCGATACAGCGCCAGCGCCGGCTCGAACGACGGCCCGCTGCCGGTTTCCAGGCTGAGCCGCCTCACCCCGCGGCTCCGTGCCGCCGCGATGATGTGCTCCAGCATCGCCGCCGCGGCCCCCTGGCGCAGATGGCGCGGATGGGTGCGCATGGACTTGAGCTCGGCGTCGTGGCCGCCGAGCATCTTCAGCGCGCCGACCGCGACCGGCTCCCCGTCGCGCCAGGCCGTCCACACCGTCACGCCCGGCTGCCGCAGTCCCGACAGGTCCAGCGCGTACACGCTGCCCGCCGGCGAATTGGCATGCATCTGCTGCAGGTGGTAGGCCAGCAGTTCGCGTGTCGGCGCGCCGGACAGGTCGTCCTCGCGGATGTCGAAGGTCGGTGCGGCGACGGACGTGTTCACTCGGGGAACTCCATGGCAGGGAGGGCAAAAGATTCTCGCCACATGCGGGTCGAGTCCATCGCCTCAGAACGACACCTCGACCGGCTGCCGCGACCACAACACCGATTGGTGGCCGGTGGCCTGCTTCCACGCCAGCCGGATCGCCTCGATGTCGTTGCGCCGCTGCGGCGTGTCCTCGTGCAGGATCACCAGCACCTTGGTCGCCAGCCGGTTGGGCTCGGCGGCACCGCGGAACAGCCACTGGCCGTAGGCGTCCAACACGGTCAGGCCATCGGGAAAGCGCGGCGTGACCTCCTTGTCGAGGAACGCGCGCCATTGCGCCTCGCCGATCCTCTCGGTCTGCGGGCGGGCGGCCGGGCCGCTTTCCTCGCCCACGCCGAAGTACAGCTCGCTGCGCACCCAGCCGCCGGCCTGCGCCGGACGCGCGGCATCGCCCTGCAGCGCAGCCGTGGGGGCGCCGGAGGCGGCAGGGGGCGCCACGCTGGCACAGGAGGCCAGCGCCAGGCTCGCGGCCAGCAACGCGGTGCGGATCATCGTCATCGATAGGTTTCCTCGGGTCTGCCCAGGTGCGGCCACATGAGCGTCGGTGATGGAGTCATGGCGGCCGCATTCGACTTTCGGCTCGCCCTCGGCTTAACGGCCGGATAATATATCGCTCTATCCGGATGAATATAGCCGATTTCATCCGAACCCCTTGGCCCGCCACGCACGGACGCATGCCGCCGCCGGGCCGCCGTCACCGCAGGAGAGAATCCGATGCACCATCCGCTTCCCGCCGCCCTTGCCAGCGCCGTCGCCCTGGCGCTGGCGGCCCCGGCCTTCGCCCAGCAGGCCACGGCCGCTGCCGACACCGCCACGCTGGACACGGTGATCGTCACCGGCACCCGCGCCAGCGACCGCACCGTGCTCGAGTCGACCTCGCCGGTGGACGTGCTCACCGCCGACGACATCCGCAAGGCCGGCGTGGTCAACGGCGAGCTGGGCGGCGCGCTGCAGGCGCTGCTGCCCTCGTTCAACTTCCCGCGCCAGTCCAATTCCGGCGGCGCCGACCACGTGCGCGCCGCGCAGCTGCGCGGGCTGTCGCCGGACCAGGTGCTGGTGCTGGTCAACGGCAAGCGCCGCCACACCTCGGCCCTGGTCAACACCGACAGCAAGATCGGCAAGGGCACCACGCCGGTGGACTTCAACGCCATCCCGGTCAGCGCGATCAAGCGCATCGAGGTGCTGCGCGACGGCGCCGGCGCGCAGTACGGCTCGGACGCGGTGGCCGGGGTGATCAACGTGATCCTCGACGACGCGCCGGAGGGCGGCGCCTGGGAAGCCAGCTTCGGCGCCCACCACACCGACCTGGAGCCGATCCACCGCGAACTCACCGACGGCCAGACCAGCTACCTGTCCGGCAAGGTCGGCACCGCGCTCGGCGACGAGGGCGGCTTCCTGCGCGTCGGCTTCGAGCTGAAGAACCGCGAGGCCACCAACCGCGCCGGCTACGACCAGATCCCGTCATGGGAGCAGACGCCGGCCAACCTGGCGCTGCAGGGCCGGCGCAACTACGCGCTCGGCGACGGCGCGTCCAAGGACCTCAACGCCTGGATCAACGGCAAGCTGCCGTTCGGCGCCACCAGCGAGTTCTACTTCTTCGGCACCTACAACCAGCGCGATACCGAGGGCGCCAACTACTTCCGCTATCCCGACGGCGAGGCCAACTGGCCCGAGGTCTACCCGGACGGCTACCGCCCGGTGTCGCTGGGCGAGAACCGCGACGTGCAGGCGGTGGCGGGCGCGCGCGGGCAATGGGGGCAGTGGGCCTACGACGCCAGCCTGGACTACGGCCGCAACGACTTCACCTACCGGCTGAAGGATTCGCTCAACGCCTCGCTCGGCCCGTCCAGCCCCACCCGCTTCAAGACCGGCGACTACGCCTTCGACCAGGGCGTGGCCAACCTGGACCTGAGCCGGGTGTTCGAGGCCGCCGGCGCCAGCCACACCCTGGGCACCGGCGCGGAGTTCCGCCGCGAGCAGTACCGCACCCACGCCGGCGACCCGGCCAGCTACGCCGCAGGCCCCTACACCGACCGTCCCACCGGCTCGCAGGCCGGCGGCGGGCTGACCCCGCAGGACGAGGCCGACCTGTCGCGCAACGTCGCCAGCGCCTATGCCAGCGTGGCCAGCCAGTTCGGCGAAAAGTTCTCCACCGACATCGCCGCGCGCTACGAGCACTACCAGGACTTCGGCAGCCAGTGGACCGGCAAGCTCGCCGCGCGCTACCAGTTCTCCCCGGCGTTCGCGCTGCGCGGCGCGGTATCCAACAACTTCCACGCCCCGTCGCTGAGCCAGATCGGCTACGAGGCCACCTCCACCGGCTACGACGCCTCCGGCCAGCTGGTGCAGGGACGGCTGCTGTCGGTCAACAACCCGATCGCGCGCGCGCTCGGCGCCACCGATCTCAAGCCGGAGAAGTCGCTCAACTACAGCCTGGGCTTCACCAGCCGCATCGGCGACCACTTCGACCTGTCGCTGGACCTGTTCCAGATCGACATCGACGACCGCATCGCACTGTCCGAGGACATCACCGGCGACGCCCTGACCGGCTTCGTGCAGGACAGCTTCGGCGTGGCCGGGGTGCAGAGCGCCAGCTTCTTCGTCAACGCCGCCGACACCCGCACCCGCGGCGCCGAACTGGTCGCCAACTGGCGCGGCTGGGTGGCCGGCGGCGACATCCTGGTCACCGGCACCTGGGCCTACGCCAAGACCGAGCTGAAGAATGTGGTGGCCACGCCGTCGGCACTGCTGGCGCTGGATCCGGACTACGTGCTGTTCGGCGTGGAGGAGAGCAACACCCTCACCGACGCCACCCCGCGCACCCGTGCCGGCCTGGCCGCCACCTGGAACGACGAGCGCTGGACGCTGTCCTCGCGGCTGAGCCGCTACGGCAGCGCCACCCGCGTGTTCGACTTCGGCGACGGCTACGTCCCGCGCCAGACCTATGGCGCCGAATGGCAGCTGGACCTGGAAGCGGAGTACCGCCTGACTGCGCAGTGGAGCGTGGCGATCGGCGGGCAGAACGTCACCGACAACTACCCGGACAAGTCCAACGAGGACATCTACTACTACGGCAACCTGCCCTACGACGTGCTCTCGCCGATCGGCAGCAACGGCGCCTACTGGTACGGCCGGGTGCGCTACACGTTCTGAACGACAGGTGAGGCAGGACCTCGGCCCGCCGCACCGCATACTCGGGGAAAACCGAAGCCGTCGTCCTCGCGCGGACCTGTCTCTTCACCACATCTCAAGATTCCAGGATCCCTCCTTCTCCCGCTTGCGGGGGAAGGTGCCCGAAGGGCGGATGGGGGCTGTTTGGAGCATGGGAAAGCAAAAGCTCCCCCCATCCGGCGCTGCGCGCCACCTTCCCCCGCAAACGGGAGAAGGGAACTGCCTGTTCCTGATCTTGTGAGCAAGAGACGGCCGCGGGGACGTCAAGTGCGCGGATACCGGCGCTACGATCCAGGTCTCGTCGTCGCCAGGTATGTTGCAACGGCGTTTCCGCAAGCCCCCGCTGACAGGGCAGGACAACATTCCGCGGACAACAGTGCGCCTGCATGGGAACGAGAAGCCCCTCCTCCGCCCGAACTGATCCGGGGACAGGTCCGCTTCACCCATTCCATGACCTGTACCTCACGCCGGTTTGGGGCACAATCGGGGCAATGGCAGAAGCTTCCCCACCCCCGACATCGCCGCCGTCGCTGGAACCGGGCAACGCCCTGTTCCTGGATGTGGACGGCACCCTGATCGACTTCGCCGACCGCCCCGAGCGGGTGCACCTGCTGCCGCAGGTGCGCGATTCGGTCTCCCACCTCAGCGAGCGCCTGCACGGCGCGCTGGCCCTGGTCAGCGGCCGTCCGCTGGCGCAGCTCGACGCGCTGTTCGCACCGCTGCGGCTACCCGCCGCCGGCCTGCACGGCCACCAGCTGCGCGGCACCGCCGGTACCGGACAGGCCCCGGCCGACGCCTCCGCTTCCCTGCATCGCCTGCACCAAGCGGCCAAGCATCTGGCCGCCACGCTGCCCGGCGTGCTGGTGGAGGACAAGGAGGGCATCGGCCTGGCCCTGCACTGGCGCAACGCACCGCAGGCGGCGCAGCAGGTGCTGGCATTCGCCGAAGCGCAGCTGGCGGAGCTGCCGGGCTACCGGCTGCAGCCCGGCGACCACGTGGTGGAATTCGTGCAACTGGGCCGCGACAAGGGCGTGGCGCTGGAACTGCTGATGGGCGAGCCCGCGTTCCACGGCCGCGTGCCGGTGTTCGTCGGCGACGACCTCACCGACGAGTTCGGCTTCGCCGCCGCCAACCGGCTGGGCGGCTGGAGCGTGCTGGTCGGCACCCGCCGCCCGACCGCGGCGCGCTATGCATTGCCGGACATCGCCGCTGCCCATGCCTGGCTGCGCCAAAACGCCGGCATCCCAGGCTGACGATGACGCGCGCACGTCCCCTTCCCCCAGCAGGCCGGGTTGCTTTCACGCCGCGTTTCCCGGCGGCGACGACATGCTTTCCACACAAGGAACCTCACCCCCAATGAGCGAAGCCAACCTCGAACTCGGCGTCATCGGCAACGGCAGCTTCGGCGCGCTGGTGGACAGGCAGGCCCGCGTGGTCTGGAGCTGCATGCCGGCCTTCGACGGCGATCCGGCGTTCTGCGCGCTGCTGTCCCCGCGCGAGCACGAGGGCGGCGACTTCGGCATCGAGCTGGAGGACTTCGCCGCCAGCGAGCAGCACTACGTCACCAACACCGCGATCCTGCGCACGGTGCTGCGCGACGCCCACGGCGGCGCGATCGAGGTGATCGACTTCGCCCCGCGCTGGCGCGAGAACGGGCGCTTCTACCGGCCGGTCAGCATCATCCGCAAGGTCACCCCGCTGGCCGGCAGCCCGCGCATCCGCGTGCGTGCGCGGCCGCTGAGCGACTGGGGCGCCAACGTGCCCGAGTCCACCTGGGGCAGCAACCACATCCGCTGGATGCTGCCGGACTTCACCCTGCGCCTGACCACCGACGTTCCGGTGCGGTTCGTGCGCGAGGGCACCGCGTTCGTGCTCGGCCACCCGGTGCACCTGGTGCTGGGCGTGGACGAATCGCTGCAGCGCATCATCTCCGAATACGTGCACTACGCGCAGGACCGCACCGAGGACTACTGGCGCGAGTGGGTGCGCTACCTGTCCATCCGCCTGGACTGGCAGGACGCGGTGATCCGCAGCGCCATCACCCTGAAGCTGTGCCAGTACGAGGACAGCGGCGCGATCATCGCGGCGATGACCACCTCCATCCCCGAGGCGCCGGACACCCCGCGCAACTGGGACTACCGCTACTGCTGGCTGCGCGACGCCGCCTTCGTGGTGCGCGCGCTCAACCGCCTCGGCGCCACCCGCACGATGGAGCAGTTCATCGGCTACATCTTCAACATCGCCACCAGCGACGGCACCCTGCAGCCGCTGTACGGCATCAACTTCGAGGAACAGCTGCACGAGGACGAGGTCGAGTCCCTGGCCGGCTACCGCGGCATGGGCCCGGTGCGGCGCGGCAACCTGGCCTGGATCCAGAAGCAGCACGACGTCTACGGCAGCGTGGTGCTGGCCTCCACCCAGCTGTTCTTCGACCAGCGTTTGAAGGACCAGGGCGATGCCGCCACCTTCCGCCGGCTGGAACCGTCGGGCGAGCGCGCCTACGCGCTGTTCGACGTGCCCGACGCCGGGCTGTGGGAGTTCCGCGGCCGCGCCGAGGTGCACACCTACACCGCAGTGATGTGCTGGGCCGCCTGCGACCGCCTGTCCAAGATCGCCGACAGGCTCGGCCTGCACGAGCGCACCGGCTACTGGCGCGAGCGCGCCGACAGCATCCACCAGCGCATCATCGACGCGGCCTGGAGCGAGGAACTGGGCCACTTCACCGATACCTTCGGCGGCAAGCGCCTGGATGCTTCGCTGCTGCTGCTGGCGGACCTGGGCTTCGTGGCGCCGGAAGACCCGCGCTTCATCGGCACCGTCGAGGCCATCGGCAAGGTGCTCAAGCACGGCGATGCGCTGTACCGCTACATCGCCCCGGACGACTTCGGCACGCCGGAGACCAGCTTCACCATCTGCACGTTCTGGTACATCGACGCGCTGGCCGCGATCGGGCGCATGGACGAGGCGCGCGAGCTGTTCGAGCGCATCCTCGCCCGCCGCAACCACCTGGGCCTGCTGTCGGAGGACATGGCCTTCGGCGAGGGCGGCGAGCCCTGGGGCAACTTCCCGCAGACGTATTCACACGTGGGGCTTATCATCGCTGCGATGCGGCTGTCGCGTAGTTGGAAGGAGGCCTCATGAGCCGGCTGGTGGTGGTATCCAACCGCGTCGCGCTGCCCGGCGAAAGCCGTGCCGGTGGCCTGGCGGTGGGACTGCTGGCCGCGCTCAAGGAGCGCGGCGGGCTGTGGTTCGGCTGGAGCGGCAAGACCGCGCGCGGCGAGGACAGCGGACGCCTGCACGAACAGGTGGACGGCGACATCCGCTTCGTCACCATGGACCTGACCAAGCACGACCTGGACGGCTACTACAACGGCTTCTCCAACCGCACGCTGTGGCCGCTGCTGCACTTCCGCCTGGACCTGGTGGACTACGACCGCGCCACCCGCGAGGGCTACCGCCGGGTCAACGCGTTGTTCGCCGAGAAGCTGGCGCCGATGCTGCGCGAGAACGACACCGTCTGGATCCACGACTACCACCTGATCCCGCTCGGCTCGCTGCTGCGCGAACGCGGCTTCGGCGGCAAGATCGGCTTCTTCCTGCACGTGCCGATGCCCTCGGCCGACCTGATGCAGGCGCTGCCGGACCATGTGCGGCTGTTCTCCAGCATGTACGCCTACGACCTGGTCGGCTTCCAGACCCAGCGCGACGTGGACCGCTTCCAGGCCTACGTGCGCCTGTTCGGCGGCGGCCGGATCGTCGACCCGAACACGGTGGAAGTGCCAGGCGGCCCGCGCGTGCGCACCGCCGCGTTCCCGATCGGCATCGACACCGAGCTGATCGAGCGGCAGTCGCGCCAGTCCTCCTCCAAGATTGCGGTGCGCGACCTGCGGCAGAGCCTGCGCGGGCGCCAGCTCGCCATCGGCGTGGACCGCCTGGACTACTCCAAGGGACTGCCCGAGCGCTTCCTCGGCTTCGAGCGCTACCTCGAGCGCCATCCCGACCAGCGCGGCAGCCTGACCTACCTGCAGATCGCGCCGGTCTCGCGCGGCGACGTCAACGAGTACCGCCACCTGCGCAACCAGCTCGAACAGATCGCCGGCCACATCAACGGCGGCCATGCCGAACCGGACTGGACGCCGCTGCGCTACGTCAACCAGAACTTCGCCCATTCCACCCTCACCGGCTTCTACCGCAGCGCCTCGGTCGGGCTGGTCACGCCGCTGCGCGACGGCATGAACCTGGTGGCCAAGGAATACGTGGCCTCGCAGGACCCGGAGAACCCCGGCGTGCTGGTGCTGTCGCTGTTCGCCGGCGCCGCCGACGAGTTGCACGGCGCGCTGCTGGTCAACCCGTACGACCTGGACGGCGTGGCCGACGCCATCGCCACCGCCGCCACCATGTCCCTGCCCAAGCGCATCGAGCGCTGGCGGGTGATGATGGAACAACTGCGCCGCTACGACATCTCCTACTGGCGGCGCAGCTACCTGCAGGCGCTGGAAGAGGCCTGAGCCCCTGCTCATGCCCTCCCGTAGCCGGGGGGAACAGGCGACTGCTCCATGCAGGGTCGCTCCCGCGGCCGGATCCTCGCCACGGCACCGCCGCGCATCCGTGCCCGATTGATGCCTTCAATCGGAACCATCGACAGGCCCCGGGGAACGCCGCGGCGCTGCGGCCGCGCAGCGGACCGGCCTCGGTTAGAATGCGTCGCGTATGCCAAGCGAAGTCCGTGTACGTAGCCAGACGAGGCGTCCGTACGCCCGCATACGCCCCCACCCCGATCTGGAATCGTCATGAAGAAACTCCTCAAGGCCGTGGCCGGCCTTGCCGTGCTGCTGATTGTCGCACTGGCCCTGTTCCTCTACTGGCCGCTCCACGAGCGTTCGGTCCCCGCCGCCGAGAACGACACGCCGGTGGACGCCGTGCTCGTCGGCGGCGGCATCATGAGCGTCACGCTCGCCACCTACCTGCAGGAACTGCAGCCGGACTGGCGGGTGGAACTGTTCGAACGCCTCGATGGCGTGGCCCTGGAAAGCTCCAATGGCTGGAACAACGCCGGCACCGGGCATTCGGCCTTCGCCGAGTTGAACTACACCCCGGAACTGCCGGACGGCTCGATCGAGACCAAGCGCGCGGTCGGCATCGCCGAGCAGTTCGAGGTCTCGCGCCAGTTCTGGGCGCACCAGGTGAAGGAAGGCCGCCTGCCCACGCCGTCGGCCTTCATCAACCCCACCCCGCACATGAGCTTCGTGTGGGGCGATGACCGCATCGAGTACCTGCGCAAGCGCCACGACGCGCTGGTCCAGAACCCGCTGTTCTACGGCATGCAGTTCTCCACCGACCCGGCGCAGATCCGCCAGTGGGCTCCGCTGCTGATGGAAGGCCGCGATCCCGCCCAGAAGGTCGCCGCGACCTACATGCCGCTGGGCACCGACGTCAACTTCGGCGTGATCACCAACGAGCTGACCAAGGGCCTGCAGCGCAATCCCAACTTCCACCTGCAGCTGCAGCACGAGGTCACCGCGCTGCGCCAGAACGGCGACAAGACCTGGAACGTCACCGTCAAGGACCTGAACAGCGGCAAGGAACGCACCGTCAAGTCCAGGTTCGTTTTCATCGGCGCCGGCGGCGCCGCACTGAAGATCCTGCAGCTGTCCGGCATCCCGGAATCGAAGAACTACGCAGGCTTCCCGGTCGGCGGCCAGTTCCTGGCGTTCGAGTCGCCGGCCATCGCCGACCGCCACGACGTCAAGGCCTACGGCATGGCCGAGGTCGGCGCGCCGCCGATGTCGGTGCCGCACCTGGATGCGCGCAAGCTCGACGGCAAGCCGGTGGTG
Source organism: Stenotrophomonas sp. MMGLT7 (assembly GCF_021168555.1). Classification (GTDB taxonomy): domain Bacteria; phylum Pseudomonadota; class Gammaproteobacteria; order Xanthomonadales; family Xanthomonadaceae; genus MMGLT7. Next base: position 171,029 of record NZ_JAJOZS010000002.1, read on the forward strand.
CTGTTCGGGCCGTTCGCGCTGTACAGCACCAAGTTCCTGAAGGAAGGCTCCTGGTTCGACCTGTTCTCCTCGGTCAACCACAACAACCTGCTCGGCATGCTGGGCGTGGGCGCGGAGAACCTGGACCTGGTGAAGTACCTCATGCAGCAGGCCCGGCTCACCGACAAGGACCGCCAGGCGGAACTGCTCAAGTACTACCCCAACGCCAAGCCCGAGGACTGGAAGCTGGTGACGGCCGGCCAGCGCGTGCAGGTGATCAAGCGCGATCCGGAGAAGGGCGCCGTGCTGCAGTTCGGCACCGAGATCGTGACCGACCAGGACAAGACCATCGCCGCGCTGCTGGGCGCCTCCCCCGGCGCCTCCACCTCGCCGCCGATCATGCTCGAGTTGCTGGCCAAGGCCTTCCCCCAGCAGATGGCCGGCGGCTGGCAGGAACGCCTGAAGCAGATCGTCCCGTCCTACGGGCGCAAGATCAACGACAGCCCGGAACTGACCAACGAGATCCGCGGCATGACCAGCCAGGCCCTGAACCTGCCGTACCTGGAAGTGCCCGACACGCATGCCACCCCGGCCCAGGATCCGGCCGCCAAGCCGGACCGGCCGGCCAGCCGCAACGTCAACCCGGAGCTGCAGGCGCTGTAGTCCCTCGCCGCCGGCGCCTCGAGGCGCCGGCCATGCGGCACATCGTGGCATCCGCTTGCAAAGCCGACGCTCGCTCCGAGCGTCGGCTTTTTCGTGTCTGTGCGAAATCCAGCCAGCAGCGGCCTCCCGCAGCGAGGCGATCCGGCGAGCCGGCCAGCGTCAGGAGCCAGCGCCCGTATGCCGCGGGCCAGGCCTGGCTCCCTCTCGAAAGCCGGCCTCTCCCAACAGCACAGGGCATTCGCCGCCCGGTGCCCGGCACCCGCCGCACGGGCGCAACCTCGCCTCCGCTCGCGAACAAACCCTGCCGCGTGCGCACCGCCGCGACGAAAAGCCGCCCCCTCGATCGCGCCATTCCGTGCCTGGCCGCCTCAACCCGGCACGACACCCGCCGATAGCCCGGGAGAGGGGGATTCTTCAGTCAATCCGCGGGAGGAACAGCGATGATTCCGAGCAAGAACAATCCCAAGTGGGCCGCCCTCGTACGTGGCGACATCAAGCCCACGTTTCGCGTATTCGCCGGCAACATGATGCTGGGCCAGTGCGCACGCAAGGTGAAAGCCGATCCTTCCGCGCAGACGCTGCAGGCCTGCATCGACGAAGCCCATGCTTTCTTCTGCAAGTACGAGAACCTCTACAAAGACGAACTGCTGGCCTACTTCTGAGGGAGAACACCGATGCTGACCACACCCGAACAAGTCGCGGAGAAGATCCGTGCCGGCGCCACGCTGTACCTGGCAGGAGACGAATCGCTGCTGGACAGCCTGCCGCGCGGCAACTGGATCGGCGGGACGATCCCCTACTTCATGGACCAGCGCGGAGGCGTCCACAGCCGCGATCTGGTCTTCGTCACCGAACTGCCGCGCTCGGTCACCGGCGTGCGCATCCACTGGTACGACGTGGCCGACCTGGCCCGGATCGTCGACGACTCGCCCGACCATGGCTTCAGCCTGCTGATCCTGCCCAACGGCAGCCAGGCCCACGTCCGCTACGCCCAGGATTCGCCGGACTACCCGGGCCTCTACCTCAAGCACATCGCCGGCTGGGTCGCCGGCGTCGACCTGGCCGAACTGGGCCGGACCCTGCCCAGGGTCTACGACGGCACCAGCGGCAAGCGCTACGACGGAGGCTGCGTGGCCCTGCATGCCACGCTGGCCGGCAGCAGCCGGGCCTCGATCGGCATCGTCAACTGTTTCCGCCAGGACGATGGCGACGTGCTGACGTTCCCGGAGGACGGCTTCGAGATCGGCCAGTGCCTGGTCAACGGCCGGCCGCGGACGTTCTCCGAGTACCTCGCCGCCAGGCAGGCCGATCCCCGGCTACCGCTGGTGGCGGACTACAACGGCGAGATGATCAACGTCGGCATCCAGTCGATCGATGCCGCGAAGGGCCGGGTGAAGCTGTATGCGCCCGTCTTCCACGGCGTCGAGTACCGGCTGGCGGCACCGGTCGCCGACTACGTGGAGGAATTCTCGCGACGGCTTCCCCAGGTCGCGTCCAATCCCGTGTTCAGCTGCAACTGCATCCTCAACTTCCTGTACTCGGAACTGGAGGGCAAGCGCACGGGCCAACTGGTCGGACCGGTCACCTTCGGCGAGATCGCCTACCAGGTGCTCAACCAGACCCTGGTCTACCTGCAGATCGACGACGACGACATCGCCGCCTGACCGGCCGGACGCTGACGCGGCCCCGCCGCCGCGTCAGCGAGCGAGGACGGCCGACCCGAGGCAGCCCTGCCATGCCCGCACAGCGGACGCTGCAGGCAGGGAGCGGAAACGCCCTGCATCGGGGCTCCCGCCCAGGCGGGGGCCTACCGGGCTGGACAGGAAAGGCTCCGTGCCTGCGCTTGCACGGGCATGCGCACGGCGACGATCACCGGCAGTGGGCAGCCCGGATGGGAGAGAGCGGCGGCGAGGCAGCGGGAGCCCAGCGGGATTCGGCATCGTTGCGATGCTTGCCGGCCGTTTGCTTCGAGGACGACTTAGTACCGGCGGCACTCTGGCCAGGCCGCCGGCGCACTCTCAGGGAGCGATCCATGCCAGCGTCGCCATGCGCCCGCTGCGGCGGTCGCGACGATGCGAATAGAAGCGCTGCGGGTCCGAGATCGTGCACAGGCCACCGCCGTGCACCCGCTCCGCCGCGATGCCCGCCGTGGCCAGCCGCCTGCGCGCCAGTGCATACAGGTCCACCCGCCAGTGTCCCGGCCGGGTGGCCGCGAAAGCGCCGGCGGCGGCGGCCTCGCGGCCGACGAAGGCCTCGAACACCTCCTCGCCGATCTCGTAGGCCTGCGGCCCGGCCGCCGGCCCCAGCCACGCCCGCAGCCGCGACGGCGCGGTGCGCATCGCCTGCACCGTGCGCTCCAGCACGCCATCGGCAAGTCCGCGCCAGCCGGCATGCGCGGCGGCGACTTCGCTGCCGTCGGCAGCGGCCAGCACCACCGGCAGGCAATCGGCGGTCAGGATCGCCAGGACCACGCCGGGCACCGAGGTCACCGCGGCATCGGCCACCGGTTCCGACTCGATGCCGCTGGCGACAGGCGCGGTGTCGAAACGCAGCACATCGGTCGCGTGCACCTGCCGCAGCCAGTGCGGCGGACCCGGCAGCGCCATGCGCTCGGCCAGCAGCTCGCGGTTGCGCTGCACCCGCGCCGGATCGTCGCCTTCGGGCGTACTGCGGTTGCCGAGGTTGAACGTATCGAACGGCGGTTCGGAGGCGCCCAGACCGTGGCGCAGCGTGGTGAAGGCACGCACCTGCGGCGGCGCCGGCCAGTCGGCCTGCAGCACGATCTCGTTCATCGCCGACCGTTTCCGGGCTGCACCCGACGCGGCGTAGTCGTCCACGCCGGCACACTGCCGTCCGCCGCGTCGACGTCCGGGCGTCGTTGCTGCACATCGGGAACCATCGCGATCGGCAGGACGCCGCCGCGGTGGCCAACGGCCCCCTGCGAAACCCGGCCCTCGCCCTGTAGGAGCGACTTCAGTCGCGATGAAGCCTTACCGCCAATCCCCATCGCGACTGAAGTCGCTCCTACCGACCGTTGCAGCGGAACGTGACCTGGCGGGCAAGCATGAGCGACGTTCGATATCGGATGCGGCAGCACGCTTGCTCGCCGCCCCTCGTCATCCGCGCGAACGCGGGAAGTACCTTCCGGCAGCCGAAATGCTTCACCACAGCCGAACGGCCGGTCATGACCGGTCATGGCTGCCCCATCCGGCGGTGTTCGGACCGGACACGGCAACGTCCATGGGCTCGCGCCGGCGCAGGAGCGGCGATCGGCGCTTTCCCGGACCGCAAGGCGCGGAAATCCCTCGCCGCGGCCCCGGAAAACTCCGGTATCGGATCGATAGCCAGTCATCGGCATCATCGCCGCCCCTCCCCGCTCAGCGCCGTTCGCGCTCGGCTGCCAGCCGCGAATCCTCGCGCAAGGCCGCCAGCAGCTGCAGCATGTCCTGCGGCACCGGCGCGCTGGCGCTCACCGGTTCGCCGGTTACCGGGTGCGCGAACTGCAGCGTCTCGGCGTGCAGCGCCTGCCGGCGGAAGCCGCGCAGCGCGGCGACCAGCGCCTCGGTGGCGCCCTTGGGCAGCTTCAGCGCGCCGCCATAGACGGGATCGCCGACGATGGGATGCTTCAGATGGGCCATGTGCACGCGGATCTGGTGGGTACGGCCGGTCTCGAGCCGGCATTCCAGCGCGGTATGGGCGCGGAAGCGCTCGCGCAGGCGGTAATGGGTGACCGCATCGCGGCCGTCCTCGCGCACGGCCATCTTCAGCCGGTCGCGCGGATGGCGGTCGATCGGCGCGTCGGCGGTACCGCCGGACACCAGCGCCCCGACCACCACCGCCAGGTACTGCCGGTGCACGTCGCGCGCGGCCAGCTGCTCCACCAGCGCGGTCTGCGCCGGCAGCGTGCGCGCCACCACCATCACCCCGCTGGTGTCCTTGTCCAGGCGATGGACGATGCCGGCGCGCGGCAGCGCGGCCAGCGCCGGGTCGCGGTGCAGCAACGCATTGACCAGGGTGCCGTCCGGATTGCCCGCGCCGGGATGCACCACCAGCCCGGCCGGCTTGTCGATCACGAACAGGTGCTCGTCCTCGTACAGCACGTCCAGCGGAATGTCCTGCGGCTGCGCATGGGTCTGGGTCTGCTGCACCGCCCGCAGGCTGACAACCTCGCCACCGCGCACCGGGTCGCGCGGGCGCACCTGGACGCCGTCCAGCAGCACCTGCCCGGACTTGATCCATTCGGCCAGGCGCGAGCGCGAGAATTCGGGAAACAGCTCGGCCAGCACCGCGTCGAAACGGCGGCCGGCGGCGCTGTCGGGGACCGCCGCCTGGCGGGAAAATTCGGGATTCGGGTCGGACATGGAAGGCACTGCGTGGACGGATACGGGGCCCGGGCGACGGTCAAGTCAGTCGCGGGACAGGCCACTAGGCTATCATCGACCTTTCGATTTCCTGACGCGTCCCGCCCTACCCCCATGATCCGACGCCCTGCCCCAAGCTTTTCGCCCCTCCGCCTGATCGCGCTGATGCTGGTCATCGCGTTCGTCGCCACCGGCTGCCACCGCGGCACCAAGGGCAAGAACCCCGAAGAGGGCATGCCGGTCGAGCAGATCTACGAGCGGGCCCACGGCCTGATGGAGAAGGGCAACTGGTCCGGCGCCGAGACCAGCTACAGGCGGCTGATCGCGCAATATCCCTACGGCCCGTACACCGAGCAGGCGATGATCGAGACCGCCTACGCCCAGTACAAGGCCGGCAAGCACGACGATGCGATCTCCAGCATCGACCGCTTCATCCGCACCTACCCGACCCACCGCAACATCGCCTACCTGTACTACCTGCGCGGGCTGTCGAATTCCAACCGCGACACCGTGTTCCTGCGCCGGGTGTGGTCGCTGGATCCCAGCCGCCGCGACCTGTCCACCCCGCAGCAGGCCTACAGTGACTTCAACATCGTCGCCGACCGCTACCCCAACAGCCGCTACGCCGCCGACGCGCGCCAGCGCATGCTCGCCCTGCGCGACATCTTCGCCCAGGCCGAGCTGGACAACGCCCTGTACTACATGCGCCGCGGCGCCTGGGTGTCGGCCGCCAGCCGCGCCAACTACATCCTGGAAACCTACCCGCAGAGCGCCTTCCAGTACGACGCGGTGGCGGTACTGGCCGAGGCGTACACCCGCCTGGGCAACCAGACGCTGGCCGACGATGCCCGCCGCGTGCTGGAGCTCAACCAGCCGCAGCATCCGTGGCTGGCCGGCAACTGGCCCAAGTACCCGTGGGCGATCCGCAAGCTCAACCCATTCGCCGGCGAGAAATCGGCCGCGACCGGGCAGCGCAACGCGGTGATCGACCGCAAGTGAGCTGACTGACAAGCATGGAAAAAGGGGCCGCAAGGCCCCTTTTTCTTGCCGATTTCCCCTTCTCCCGCTTGCGGGGGAAGGTGCCCGAAGGGCGGATGGGGGCTGCCCCCTTCCCCCGCAGGCGGGAGTAGGGAGCTTGCCTGTGCAGATCCGGGACGAATCGGCAGCGTCGAAGCAGGGGAAACAGGGCCCACCAAGCCGCCCCGGCCCGTCCCTATTCCCCGCGATAGCCGTTGGTGATCGGATAGCGCCGCTCGCGGCCGAATGCGCGCCGCGACACCTTGGGCCCCGGCGCGGCCTGGTGGCGCTTCCACTCGTTGATGCGCACCAGCCGCAGCACCTTGTCGACCACCTCGGCCGCATAGCCGGCGGCGACGATCTCCTCGCGCGACTGCTCCTGGTCGACGTAGCGGTACAGGATGCCGTCGAGCACGTCGTAGGCCGGCAGCGAGTCCTGGTCGGTCTGGTCGGGACGCAGTTCGGCCGAGGGCGGCCGCGCGATCACCGCCGGCGGGATCACCGGCGCCCCGCCCACGGTGTTGCGCCACTTCGCCAGGCCGAACACCTCGGTTTTGTACAGGTCCTTCAGCGGCGCGTAGCCGCCGCACATGTCGCCGTAGATGGTGGCGTAGCCGACCGCGTACTCGCTCTTGTTGCCGGTGGTCAGCAGCAGCCCGCCGAACTTGTTGGACAGCGCCATCAGGATGGCGCCACGGCTGCGCGACTGCAGGTTCTCCTCGGTGATGTCAGGCTCGGTGCCGGCGAACACCGGCTCCAGCGCCTTGAGGAAGCCCTCGAACGCCGGCTCGATGGCGATGGTCTCCAGTTGCACGCCCAGCGCCGCGCACTGCTCGGCGGCCAGGTCGTTGGACAGGTCCGCGGTATAGCGCGATGGCAGCCGTACCGCGGTGACGTTGCCCGCGCCCATCGCATCGACCGCGATGGCCAGCACCAGCGCCGAGTCGATGCCGCCGGACAGGCCCAGCAGCACCTTGGAAAAGCCGTTCTTGCGGCAGTAGTCCTGCATCCCGCGCACCACCGCGCGCCAGGCCAGCGCGTCCATGCTCTCGTCGCCGTCGTCCATCCACAGCACCGGGGTGAAGCGGCGGCCTTCGGGATCGAAATCCACCGCCAGCCACTGCTCGGTGAACGCCGCCGCGGCCGGGTGCACGGTGCCGTCGCCGTCGGCCACCACCGATGCGCCGTCGAACACCAGCGCATCCTGCCCGCCGACCACGTTGAGGTAGGCGATCGCCGCACCGCTGTCGCGGGTGCGCTCGGCCAGCAGCGCGTCGCGCTGGGCATGCTTGCCGCGCTCGTAAGGCGAGGCATTGGGCACCAGCACCAGCTGCGCACCGTCGCGCACGCTGTCGTCCAGCGGCTCGGAGAACCACAGGTCCTCGCAGATCACCAGGCCCAGCGTGACCTCGCCTATCTGGAAGGTGCAGGCGCCGCCGTCCGGGTCGACGTCGAAGTAGCGACGCTCGTCGAACACGGCGTAGTTGGGCAGCTCGCGCTTGCGGTAGGTGGTCTCGATGCGGCCGTCGCGCAGCACGCTGGCGGCGTTGTAGACCACGCTGCCGGCACTCTGCGGCCAGCCGACCACCGCGGCGATGCCCTGCACCGAGGCGGCGATGCGGCCGATGGCCTGCTCGCAGTGCGCCAGGAAGCCCGGGCGCAGCAGCAGGTCCTCCGGCGGGTAGCCGCTGACCGCCAGTTCCGGGAACAGCACCACGTCGGCCCCCAGCTCGTCGCGCGCCTGCGCGATCAGCTCGATGATCCGGTCGCTGTTCTGAGCCACCGCGCCGACCGGGAAGTCGAACTGGGCCATGGCGATGCGAAGGGGCTTGGACATTTCATCAGCCTTTTTCCGGGTTCTCCCTGCTGGGAGAAAGAATGGAAGATCGGTCGGACAGCCATCGCAGGATGGCATCACAGACATCGTCGGTCTTTGCCAGCACGTCATTATTCCAGAAGCGCAGCACGGCGAAGCCTTGGCGACGCAAGAACTCGTCGCGAACACCATCGTGGGCCGAATTCAGGTGCTGACTGCCATCCAGCTCCAGGATCAATCGATGCTCGAGACAGGCGAAATCCGCGACATAGGGTCCGACGGGCCATTGCCGACGGAACTTGCACCCCAGCAGGCGGCGATCACGGAGGCGATACCAGAGCTGGCGCTCGGCCTCGGTCATGTCCCGACGCAATTTGCGGGCCAACCCGCGCTTCTGTCCTTCGCGCACCGATTTCTCCCATGCGATCTGCACGGGAAAAATGCAACCAACGGCAGCGATATCCTATCGGCGAAGTTTGCTTGGATATGTGGGGGAATGCAGTCTTTGCGCGAAAAGCGCCCTCATCCGGCGCTACGCGCCACCTTCTCCCGCGAGCGGGAGAAGGATTGGCAGAAGCAAGGGCAAAAGCAAAGGCAGGAGCAAGAACAGGAACAGGAACAAGAGCAGGAGCAGGAACAAGAGCAGGAGCAGGAGCGAGAGCAGCATTTGCTCTGCTCCCTTCTCCCGCTTGCGGGAGAAGGTGCCCGAAGGGCGGATGAGGGCAGCCCTTGAAACAAGAAGGCCGCCCAAAGGCGGCCTTCTGTTACCGTCGCCCGAAGGCCGTCGGCTCTTACTTCTTCAAGCGCTCGGCAATGGCCGCACCCAGGTCGCCCGGCGAACGGACGGTGGTGACGCCAGCCGCTTCCAGCGCGGCGAACTTGCCCTCGGCCGTGCCCTTGCCGCCGGAGGCGATCGCGCCGGCATGGCCCATGCGCTTGCCCTTCGGCGCGGAGGCGCCGGCGATGAAGCCGACCACCGGCTTCTTGACGTTGGCCTTGATGTACTCGGCCGCGGTCTCCTCGGCGTCGCCGCCGATCTCGCCGACCATGATGATGCCCTCGGTCTGCGGATCCTCGTTGAACAGCTTGATGCAGTCGACGAAGTTCAGGCCGTTGATCGGGTCGCCACCGATGCCGATGACGGTGGACTGGCCCAGGCCGGCCACGGTGGTCTGCTTGACCGCTTCATAGGTCAGCGTGCCCGAGCGCGAGACGATGCCGATCTTGCCCTTCTGGTGGATGTGGCCCGGCATGATGCCGATCTTGCACTCGCCCGGGGTGATGATGCCCGGGCAGTTCGGCCCGACCAGCACCACGTCCGGATGCTCCTTGAGCACGTTCTTCACGCGCAGCATGTCCAGCACCGGGATGCCCTCGGTGATGGCCACGATCACCTTGATGCCGGCGGCGATGGCTTCCAGGATCGCGTCGGCCGCGAACGGCGGCGGCACGTAGATCACCGAGGCGTCGGCGCCGGTGGCCTTGACGCCATCGCTGACGGTGTCGAACACCGGCAGTTCGAGGTGGGTGGTGCCGCCCTTGCCCGGGGTGACGCCGCCGACCACCTGGGTGCCGTACTCGATCATCTGGGTGGCGTGGAAGGTGCCCTGCTGGCCGGTGAAGCCCTGCACGAGCACCTTGGTGTTCTTGTTAACAATTACAGACATTGTCGATTCCTAGGTTTCGTGTGGGCTCAGGCGGCGACGGCGGCGACGGCCTTCTTGGCACCGTCGTTGATGTCGTCGGCCGGGATGAGGGCCAGGCCGGACTCGGCCAGCAGCTTCTTGCCGGCCTCGACGTTGGTGCCTTCCAACCGCACCACCACCGGGACCTTGACGCCCACTTCCTTGACCGCGGCGACGATGCCCTCGGCGATCATGTCGCAGCGGACGATGCCACCGAAGATGTTGACGAAGATGGCCTTGACCTTGTCCGAGGACAGGATCAGCTTGAACGCGGTGGTCACGCGCTCCTTGGTGGCGCCGCCGCCGACGTCGAGGAAGTTCGCCGGCTCGCCGCCGTTGAGCTTGATCACGTCCATGGTCGCCATCGCCAGGCCGGCGCCGTTGACCATGCAGCCGATGTCGCCGTCCATGGTCACGTAGTTCAGGTCGTGCTCGGACGCCAGCACCTCGGCCGCGTCTTCCTGCGTGGTGTCGCGCATGGCGACCAGGTCCTTGTGGCGGAACGCGGCGTTGTCGTCGGAATTGATCTTGCCGTCCAGCGCGGCCAGGTTGCCGTCACCGAGGATCGCCAGCGGGTTCAGCTCCACCAGCGACAGGTCCTTCTCGTTGAACAGCTTGTACAGCCCGCCCATCAGCTTGGCCAGCTGGTTGGCCTGCTTGGCGGTCAGGCCGAGCTTGAAGCCGATCTCGCGGCCCTGGTAGGCCTGGAAACCCTCGACGAAATCCACGTTCAGGGTCTGGATCTTGTCGGGAGTCTCGGCGGCGACCTTCTCGATCTCCACGCCGCCCTCGGACGAGGCGATGAAGGTGATGGTCCGGGTGCCGCGATCGACCAGGACGGACAGGTACAGCTCCTTGGCGATCTCGCTGGCCTCGGTCACCAGCACCAGGTTGATCGGCAGCTCGACGCCGGCGGTCTGGTAGGTGGCCATCTTCTTGCCGAGCATGGCATCGGCGGCGGTCTTCACGTCATCGATGGTCTTGCAGAACTTGACGCCGCCGGACTTGCCGCGGCCGCCAGCGTGGATCTGCGCCTTGACCATCCACGGGCCCTGGCCCAGTGCATTGGCCGCCTTGACGGCTTCCTCGGTCGTGGAGGCTACCTGTCCGGCCGGAACCGGGATGCCGTAGTCGGCAAAAAGCTGTTTCGCCTGGTATTCGTGAAAATTCATGCGTCACCGTGGGAAATAGGGAACGAACGCTCCGTTTTTCAGACAGCCGCCGGTCCGGGGGCTGCCCAGGTGCACGGGCGGGCCACTCATTGTCGCCGACGCAGCCCCCTGGCGCAAAACCCCTTGCCAGCGACAAAGCGACGCAGGCAGGCCCGCTACACCGCTCCCGGGACGTCCATTGCACCGCGGCTGCGCCCGGCGCCGCCAAAAGCCGCAAAGTGCGACAAGTCGCCGCACCCCTGGCCTCGTCCGCGGCTTCCGGTGCCCCTCGCCCCATGCGAAGACGCGGCGGCGGGGACGGCACTCTTATACTTGCGCCTCGTCACCCTCGGGGAAGCCGGTGTCGCCCGCCAACGTCCCGTTCGTCCACCGCATCCGCTCGGTCCCGCATCGCGAACTGTATTTCTTCGCCCTGTACCGGGTGCTGGTAGCCGGGCTCATCGCCGCCCTGGTGTTCAGCCCGCTGGCGGTGACGGTGGGCGAGCCGCGTTTCCCGCAGCTGGCCGGCGCGGTGGCGGCCGGCTACCTGGTGCTGGCGGCGCTGCTGCTGTTGTGGGGCCGCAACGAGCGCTGGCTCAAGCCGATCATCCTGTCCAGCGTGCCGGCCGACATCCTGGTCGCGGTGCTGGCCACCCACGCCATGCCCGGCGCCAGCGCCGGCATCGCGATGATGCTGCTGTTCAATGTCGCGGCGGCCTCGATGCTGCTGGCGCTGCGCTACGGCATGGCGATCGCGGTCACCGCCGGCATCGCGATCGTGCTCGAGTACCTGTGGACGATGCTGGACGGCGGCGACACCGTGCGCTCGCTGGCGGAACTGGCGATGTTCGCCACCAGCTACCTCGCGGTGGCCTACATCTGCTACCAGATCGGCGTGCGCGCACGCACCAACCAGGCCCTGGCCGAACGCCGCGGCGCCGAGGTCGCCAACCTGTCGGAGATCAACGAGCTGATCATCCGCCGCATGCGTACCGGCGTGCTCGTGGTCGACGCCCACGACCGCATCACCCTGGCCAACGAGGCGGCGACGGCGATCCTCGGCGAGGACGGCGGCACCGTCGCCAGCGGAACCCGCGAACTGGGCGCCGTCGCACCGCAACTGGCGCGGCGGCTGCAGCGCTGGCGCAAGGGCTGGGAGGGCGAGAAAACGCCGCTGCAACTGTCCCCGGGCCAGCCGGATATCCAGCCCCGCTTCGCCCGCCTGCTGGCCGACGGCGAGCTGACGCTGGTGTTCCTGGACGATGCCACGGTGGTCTCGCGGCGCGCCGAATCGCTCACCCTGTCCACGCTGGGGCGGTTCTCGGCTAGCCTGGCGCACGAGATCCGCAATCCGCTGGCGGCGATCAACTATGCCGCGCAGTTGCTGCAGGAGTCGCGGGGCATCGACGAAACCGACCGGCGCCTGCTGCAGATCATCCACCAACAGTGCCAGCGCACCAACGGCATCGTCGAGAGCGTGCTCGGTCTGGCCCGGCGCGAGCGCGCCAATCCCGAGAACCTGGAACTGGTCGCCTTCGCCCGCCGGTTCGTGGACGAGTACCGGCTCACCCTGTCGATCGAGACCGACAGCCTGGAGATGAGCGCCGATGCCGACGAAATGGCGGCACTGGTGGACCCGCGCCACCTGCAACAGATACTCACCGCCCTGGTGCACAACGCGCTCAAGTACGGCCGCACCCCGGACACCCCGGCGCAGGTCAGGCTGCGGGTGGCCACGCTCGAACGGCATCCCGTCCTCGAGGTGGCCGACCGCGGCCCCGGCATCCCGGAAGCGGTGGCCTCGCAGCTGTTTCGCCCGTTCTTCACCACGTCCGAGCACGGCACCGGGTTGGGACTCTACATCGCCCACGAGCTCTGCCGCGCCAACCAGGCGCAGCTGGAATACGTCGGCGCACCCACCGGCGGCGCCTGCTTCCGCATCACGCTGCCGGCCCCGAATGGCCTGCGGCCGCACTGAAAAAACCGGCGTCCGGCGTCACAAACCGTCACCTGCGAACTGTCACAATCGTTCAGGCTCGGCTATCTTCCCGGCTCATGAACGAACATCGCACAGCCCTCATAGTCGATGACGAGCGCGACATCCGTGAGCTGCTGGTGCTGACCCTGGGACGGATGGGGCTTCGCATCAACACCGCCGCCAATCTCACCGAGGCGCGCGAACTGCTGGCGAGCAACAGCTACGACCTGTGCATCACCGACATGCGCCTGCCCGACGGCAACGGCATCGAGCTGATCAGCGAGATCAACCGCAACCACCCCAACACCCCGGTGGCGATGATCACCGCCTTCGGCAGCATGGACCTGGCGGTGGAAGCGCTGAAGGCCGGCGCCTTCGATGTGGTCAGCAAGCCGGTGGACATCGCGGTGCTGCGCGGGCTGGTACGCCACGCGCTGGAACTCAACAACACCGAGCGTCCGGCACCGCCACCGCCGCCGCCGGAACAGTCCAGCCGCCTGCTCGGCGACTCGCAGCCGATGGCCGAGCTGCGCGCCCTGATCGCCAAGGTCGCGCGCAGCCAGGCCCCGGTGTACATCCTCGGCGAATCCGGCGTCGGCAAGGAACTGGTGGCCCGCACCATCCACGAGCAGAGCGCGCGCAGCGCCGGGCCGTTCGTGCCGGTGAACTGCGGGGCCATTCCCTCCGAATTGATGGAAAGCGAGTTCTTCGGCCACAGGAAGGGCAGCTTCACCGGTGCCCACGCCGACAAGCCGGGCCTGTTCCAGGCGGCCACCGGCGGCACCCTTTTCCTGGACGAGGTAGCCGAGCTGCCGCTGCAGATGCAGGTGAAGCTGCTGCGCGCGATCCAGGAGAAGTCGGTGCGCCCGGTGGGCGCGGCCACGGAGGTGCCGGTGGACGTGCGCATCCTCTCGGCCACCCACAAGAACCTGGCCGACCTGGTCGAGGACAACCGTTTCCGCCACGACCTTTACTACCGCATCAACGTCATCGAACTGCGCGTACCGCCGCTGCGCGAGCGCGGCAGCGACCTGCCACGGCTCGCCGCCGCGATCCTGGCACGGCTGGCACGCAGCCAGGGACGGCCGATCCCGCTGCTGTCGCCGTCGGCGCTGGACGCCCTGGAACACTACGGCTTTCCCGGCAACGTGCGCGAACTGGAGAACGTGCTCGAGCGCGCCCTCGCGCTGGCCGAGGACGACCAGATCGGCGCCGACGACCTGCGCCTGCCGCGGAGCGCGGCGACCCGGGCCGCGCCCGCAGAACCCGCCGCGGCCGCGGAAGCGGTGCACGACATCGATCCGAAATCGACCGCACTTCCTTCCTACATCGAGCAGATGGAGCGCGCCGCGATCCAGAAGGCGCTGGAAGAGAACCGCTGGAACAAGACCCGGACCGCCGCCAAGCTCGGCATCACCTTCCGCGCGCTGCGCTACAAGCTCAAGAAGCTGGGGATGGAGTAGCCGTTACCGGCATGATGCCGACAAACAAAAGCCCGCGCACCGGAAGGTCGCGGGCTCCTGCATACGTACCGGTTGGCACTACTTGCTGTACTGGAACTCGGGCAATGCCTTGATCGCATCCTTGGTCGCGCCCGGCAGCACGAAGTCCTGGCCCTGCAGGCGGAACTGCCTGACCGGCACGGCCACGTTGTGGCGTCCCAGGCCGACGAAACCGCCGGCACCGACGATCGCGTAGGACACCGAGCTGTCCGGCGTGACGATGATGTCGTCGACGGTGCCCACCTTTTCCTTGGCTTCGTTGTAGACCGTCTTGCCGAGGATGTTCTTCTTGGCACTCCAGCCCACCGCGACCGTACGCAGCTCTTCCACGGATACGCCCACCGTGGTCGAACCGGCCACCTGCGCACCGGCCGCGCCGACCGCACCGGCGGCAGCCAGGGCCAACGCCACGGGGGCCAGCTTCTTCAGCATGCTTTTCACGTCCATCTCCTTGTCGTGTCTGTGTTTGCCGGCCGGAATCGGATCTCCCGCCGACAGCGGCACGCTAGTCGCTGCACCGTGAGAGGACGGTGATCGATTAGGGCAGATGGAACCTCAATGCGCCGCGTCCGCCACCGCGCCGTCGACCGCGGTAGCGAACCGGATACGGTGCGTGTGCACCGGCGTGGCAGGCGGGCCGTGGGCACGCCCCCCAGCCATGGGCCGGCTAATCCTTGGTGACGCGGTTGATCTCGGCCAGGCCGGTGATACCGTGCGCTGCCTTGATCAGCGCCGACTGGCGCAGGTCCTTCACGCCGATCCGCCGCGCCGCCTCGGCGATCTGCAGGGCGTTGCCGCCCTCCAGCACGATCTCGGCGATCTCGTCGGTCATCGGCATCACCTGGTAGATGCCGGTGCGGCCCTTGTAGCCCTCGGTGCATTCGTCGCAGCCCACCGGCTCGTACAGCTCGATGCCGGCATCGAGCTGGGCCTGGGTGAAGCCCTCGGCCAGCAGCGCGTGCCCGGGCAGGTGCACCGGCCGCTTGCAGCGGCCGCACAGCCGCCGCGCCAGCCGCTGGGCGATCACCAGCGTCACCGACGAGGTGATGTTGTACGGAGCGATGCCCATGTTCATCAGTCGCGCGATGGTCTGCGGCGCGTCGTTGGTGTGCAGCGTGGACAGCACCATGTGGCCGGTCTGCGCCGCCTTGATGGCGATCTCGGCGGTCTCGAGGTCGCGGATCTCGCCGACCATGATGATGTCCGGGTCCTGTCGCAGGAACGAGCGCAGCGCCGCGGCGAAGGTCATGCCGCGCTTGACGTTCTGCTGCACCTGGTTGACGCCCGGCAGGCGGATTTCCACCGGATCCTCGGCCGTGGAGATGTTGCGCGTGTCGTCGTTGAGGATGCCCAGCGCGGTGTACAGCGACACGGTCTTGCCCGAACCGGTGGGGCCCGTCACCAGCACCATGCCGTAGGGCTTGTGGATGGCGTCGAGGAACAGCTTCTGCTGGTCCGGCTCGTAGCCGAGCTTGTCGATGCCCAGCCGGGCCGCGCTGCCGTCGAGGATGCGCAGCACGATCTTCTCGCCGAACAGCGTCGGCAGCGTGCTCACGCGGAAGTCGATCTGCCTGGACTTGGACAGGTTGAGCTTGATGCGCCCGTCCTGCGGCACCCTCTTCTCGGCGATGTCCAGCTGCGCCATCACCTTCAGGCGTGCGGCGATGCGCTGGTTGAGCTTGACCGGCGCCTTGGCGACCTGCTTGAGCAGGCCATCGATGCGCAGGCGCACCCGGTAGTCGTCCTCGTACGGCTCGAAATGGATGTCCGAGGCGCCCTTGCGGATCGCATCCACCAGCACCTTGTTGACGAACTTCACCACCGGCGTGTCGTCGCCCTTGGCGTCCACGCCGGAATCGGTTCCGCCGTCCTCGTCGCCCGCGGACGTCTCCAGGTTCTCCAGCCCCTCGTCGTCGCCCCCGAGGCTGTCGCCCAGCGACGTGCTGCTCGCCAGCCACAGGTCCAGCGTGCGCCGGATCTGGTCCTCGTCCACCAGGATCGGCTCGACCGCTAGATTGGTATGGAATTTGATCTCGTCCAGCGAACGCGTGGGATCGCTGGTGCCGACGAACAGCCGCCCGCCGCGCTTGAACAGCGGCAGCACCTGGTGCTTGCGCAGCAGCTCCTCGCTGACCAGGCGGATTGCGTTCTGGCCGGCATCGAACGCCGACACGTCCAGCAGCGGCATGCCGAACTCGATCGCATTGGCCGCCGCCAGCTGCGCCGCGCTGACCAGCTTCTTCTCGGTGAACCACTGCGGCAGCGGCACCCTGGCCGCGGCCGCATCGGCCATGGCCCCCCGGGCCGCGGACTCGTCGAGTGCCCCGTCCTGCACCAGGCGGCGGGCAATACCGGTGATGCCAACCAGGTTGGCGGAAGCGACAGCGTTCATGCGGAACGTCCCCAGAGAGCGGAGCAAAGATACCGCAACCTAGTGCCGTTCGTTTGGTAGCCTCGCCAGAGGCACCTGCCCCGGAAGGGCGCCGTCGCCACTACGAAGTCACGATGCTACGGCCATACAGAACAGAGCATCGAAGTCAATTACGGACCCCCCCCGCTTTCCATCCCCAGGGAGAAATCCCCTGTTCGTCTTATCGAGAAAGATCCTCAACCTCGTACTCGCCGCCCTGGTCGAGGCATCCGGCTCGCACGCGGCGTTCGCACAGGGTGGCAAGCTCCAGCAGTCGGTGACCGAACTGAAGGCGGTCGCAGCCGGCTGGAGCGTCAAGAAGCAGGTTGTCGGCAAGACCGTCTATAACGAGAAAATGGAGAAGATCGGTACCGTAGAGGACATCATCGTTACACCGGAGCGGTCGGTGTCCTATGCCATCGTCGGTGCCGCAGCACGGCAGGTATGAAGGCCCCCTATGGGCCCCTTTTGTTTGGTCCCTCGCGCAGATCGGTCGCAAGTCCGGGCCACGCCCCGTGCTCATGAGACCCCAAGTACCACAATGGAAAGCGACAAGCCCGCCGGAAAGCGGGCTTGTCGTTGGCTACGGCGGGTCAGAGCAGAATCAGGTAAGTGAATCTGACCCCGTTATTACAGATTACGGATCGGTCGGCTCGGGCGTTACTGCGCCAGCAGCGGCCTGGCAGCTACCCGGCCGGAACTGTGCCGGGATCGAGCCACCACATCCCCAGCTAGCAATGACTCCGTCAACCGGAGCGGCCGGCGTAAGCGTAATAGTTTCGCCATCAATTCCAGTTGCGATATTTGTGGCAGTAGCAGTGATTTTGCTGCCATCCCAAGTCACGCCACTAACATACTGCGTCGCCACACTGGCCGGCTCCCACGTTGAATCAGGCAATTCACCATTGCTAGATACGTACTCAGAAATAGCGGTACGCGAGGCCGATGCAGCCAAGATCACCTCCGACACCTTAGCTTTTTTCGTGTAGTCACTATAAGCCGGCAACGCAATAGCTGCCAAAATGGCAATAATCGCGACCACGATCATCAATTCAATCAGCGTAAAACCCTGCTGCTTCTTCATTTCTACATCCCCTAGAGGTTGATGGAAAACTCAAGCCACCCGGTCAGCAATCGCCCCAGCGACGCGCGGTCCGGTGCCACTTACAGGAAGGTTCAAGCAGGTCGCGTGCCAGATTGTTGGCACGCTTTCCTAGACTCCCCAGTGAGCATGATGGCAGCAATGCGGGGGAATGGAAGCCTTCGATACCTCATCTGCCATGGATTTGGCGGGCGGACGTCTTGCGTCACTTTTTGTCACTTAGCGGCAGACCACAGGCTGAGGACACGTCTCCGACGCTCCGCAATCCGAGAGGACCGAAGGCAGAACATAGGGCGGACTGAAGTCCATCGCTGACGTGCCACTGCACTCCGTGCAACGGCGGGCCAAGGCCAGCCCTGTGGGTCCCTCCGGGCTCAGACATGCCCCGACGCCTCCGCGAGCCCCGGCACCGCACGCGTCTGCCGCGCGGGGCGACCTACGTATTCCACATGCATATCCACCAAACGTGACCGCGGCCCCGCTTGGCGGTCAACCGCATGCGTGACCGCCGGGAAACCGGCTACCATGCGGACCAGCTCCGGCCTGGGGAGGCCGGATGGGGAGCCCAACGCATGTCCGTAGCCCGTAGCGCGATCAAGAATCCGGCGTCCCGCGATGCCAACCCGTTGCAGACGTTCGTCTGGGAGGGAACCGACAAGCGCGGCATCAAGATGAAGGGCGAGCAGACCGCCCGCAACGCCAACTTCCTGCGCGCGGAGCTGCGCAAGCAGGGCATCACGCCCACGGTGGTCAAGCCCAAGCCCAAGCCGCTGTTCGGCTCGGCCGGCAGCAAGGTCACGCCCAAGGACATCGCGTTCTTCAGCCGGCAGATGGCGACGATGATGAAATCCGGCGTGCCGATCGTGGGCGCACTGGAAATCATCGCCAGCGGGCACAAGAACCCGCGCATGAAGAAGATGGTCAACCAGGTCCGCGCCGACATCGAGGGCGGTTCGTCGCTGTACGAGGCCATCAGCCAGCACCCGGTGCAGTTCGACGAGCTTTACCGCAACCTGGTCAAGGCCGGCGAAGGCGCCGGCGTGCTGGAAACGGTGCTGGAGACCATCGCCAGCTACAAGGAGAACATAGAGGCGCTGAAGGGCAAGATCAGGAAGGCGCTGTTCTACCCGGCCATGGTGATCGCCGTCGCACTGATCGTCAGCTCGATCCTGCTCATCTATGTCGTGCCGCAGTTCGAGGACGTGTTCAAGGGCTTCGGTGCCGAGCTGCCCGCCTTCACCCAGATGATCGTGGCCGCATCGCGCTTCATGGTGTCGTGGTGGTGGCTGATGCTGCTCGTCGTCGCGGGCAGCCTGTTCGGCTTCGTCTTTGCCTACAAGCGCTCGCCGCGCATGCAGCATGCAATGGACCGGCTGATCCTGAAGGTTCCGGTGCTCGGCCAGATCATGCACAACAGCTCGATCGCGCGGTTCTCGCGGACGCTGGCGGTGACCTTCAAGGCCGGCGTGCCGCTGGTGGAGGCATTGGGCATCGTCGCCGGCGCCACCGGCAACAAGATCTACGAGGAATCCGTGCTGCGGATGCGCGACGACGTGTCGGTGGGCTACCCGGTCAACATGGCGATGAAGCAGGTCAACCTGTTCCCGCACATGGTGATCCAGATGACCGCCATCGGCGAGGAGGCCGGCGCGCTGGACGGCATGCTGTTCAAGGTGGCCGAGTACTACGAGCTGGAGGTCAACAATGCCGTCGATGCGCTGAGCAGCCTGCTGGAGCCGCTGATCATGATCTTCATCGGCGTGGTCGTCGGCGGCATGGTCATCGGCATGTACCTGCCGATCTTCAAGCTGGCATCGGTGGTTTAATAGGGCATGGCATTTCTCGACCAGCATCCCGGCCTCGGCTACCCCGCCGCCGCCGGGCTTGGGCTGCTGCTGGGCAGCTTCCTCAACGTGGTGATCCTGCGCCTGCCCAGGCGCATGGAGTGGCAGTGGAAGCGCGACGCGCGCGAGATCCTAGAGGAGCCGGACCTGTACGAGCCGGCGCCGCCGGGCATCGTGGTGGAGCCTTCGCACTGTCCGCACTGCAAGCACAAACTGGCCTGGTACGAGAACATCCCGCTGCTCAGCTGGGTCATCCAGGGCGGCAAGTGCCGCCACTGCGGCGCGCCGATCTCGATCCAGTACCCGCTGGTCGAATTGCTGACCGCACTGCTGGTGACCGCCAGCGTGTGGCGCTTCGGCTTCGGCTGGCAGGGCTTCGGCGCGATCGTATTCAGCTGCTTCCTGATCGCGCTGGCGGGCATCGACCTGCGAACGCGGCTGCTGCCCGACCAGTTGACCCTGCCGCTGATGTGGCTGGGCCTGCTCGGCTCGATGGACAGCCTGTACATGCCGGCCAAGCAGGCGCTGATCGGCGCCGCGCTGGGCTACGTGGTGCTGTGGTCGGTGTGGTGGCTGTTCAAGCAGATCACCGGCAAGGAAGGCATGGGCCACGGCGACTTCAAGCTGCTGGCGGCGCTGGGCGCCTGGTGCGGCTGGCACGGGGTGCTGCCGATCATCCTGATCTCCTCGCTGGTAGGCGCGATCCTGGGCTCGATCTGGCTGGCGGCCAAGGGCCGCGACCGTGCCACGCCGATTCCGTTCGGCCCGTACCTGGCCGTCGCCGGCTGGATCGTGTTCTTCTGGGGCGAGCAGCTGATCGGTGGCTACATGCGGATTGCCGGGCTGCGATAGGAGGCTGCCGTCCCCCTGGGCCCCCCTTGCAACGCTTCTCCACAGGCACCACCATTGCATCACATATGCAACGCAATGGTGGCTGCATGAAGAGCGCGACCTTTCCTCCCGTAAGGGTGAACCCTGAGCTCCGGCGTTCAGCCGAACAGGTGCTCGAAGAGGGCGAAAGCCTGTCCGGCTTCGTGGAGCAATCCATCCGTAGCGAAATCGCCCACAGGCGATTGCAGGCCGAATTCGTTGCCCGTGGACTGGCCTCCAGGGCATCGGCACGACGGCATGGACGTTATGCAGACGTGTCCCAGGTGCTGGAAAAGCTCGAAGCCCGGATTCGCATCGCCAAGGAACAGGCCGACGAATGAGCTATCGTGTCCGCTTCACGGAAGAAGCCGAAGACGATCTGCTCAGGCTCTTCGATTTCCTGCTCGAACGTTCGGGCATCGCCGCTGCCTTGGATGCGCTGGCCGCCATTCGGCATGCCCTGGAACTACTGGCGTTCTCTCCTTTCAGCTGCCGCAAGGCCGGTCAGGGTGATCCGTTCCTGCGCGAACTGGTCATAGGACATGGTGCCTCCGGCTATGTCGCTCTGTTCGAGATCGAGAACGGGGACACGGTGACCCTCCTGGCTGTCCGGCACCAACGCGAAGAGGATTGTCACTGATGCTTTCACCATGAGCGATTTCATCATCGGCCTGACCGGCGGCGTGGCCTCGGGCAAGAGCGAGGTCAGCCGCCGCTTCGAGGCCTTGGGTATCGGCGTGGCCGACGCCGACCTGGCCGCGCGCCGGGTGGTCGAGCCCGGCCCGGCGCTGGAGCGGATCGCCGAGGTGTTCGGGCCACGGGTGCTGCAGGCCGATGGCACGCTGGAACGGCGTGCGCTGCGCGAGATCGTGTTTGCCGACGACGAGGCGCGGCGGCAGTTGGAGGCGATCACCCATCCGGCGATACGCGCCCTTCTGCGCGAGGCCTGCGCGGCAGCCGGTAGCCCCTACGCCATCGCGGCGATCCCGCTGCTGGCCGAGGCCGGCGGACGACAGGTGTATCCGTGGATCGACCGCGTCCTGGTGGTGGATGCGCCCGAGGCTGCACAGCACGCCCGGCTGGTGCTGCGCGACGGCATCAGCGCCGAGCTGGCCGAGCGCATGATCGCGGCGCAGGCGCAGCGCTCGACACGACTGGCGCTGGCGGACGACGTGGTGGTCAACGATGGCCACCCGTCACATCTGGACGCTGCGGTGGCGGAGCTGGATGCGCGGTATCGCGAGCTGGCGCGGGCGAAGGCAGCTTTTAGCTCGCAAGACCCTGCCGCGTAGCATTCAGGGCATAGGGTGGACCTTGGCCCACCGCAGCGGAGTCTGCCGCGACCGTTGAGGTGACGAGGTCACGCACCAACCGCACGCAAGGGACGATCGAGGTTCGGATTGGATCAAGGCTGGGGGCATGCGGGCCGGTTGCACGCAAGCCGTGCGACGGGCCAGCGCCCGCCCCATGTCATCGTAGGACCACCTGGCCCGGGCAAGGCCTAGGCCCCCCCCTCCTGTCCCCCGGATGCGCTGCACTTACCCGGGCTACGCGCCGTTCCTGCCATGGAGAAGCCCGTCCCCGTTCAGCGCAGCAACCGGCGCATGTAGAAATCGACCAGCGCCGGCTTGTCAAGCTTCAGGCAGGCCCGCGCATTGGGTTGTCCCGGGGTTTCACGCGTATAGCCTTGGTCGTCCACTTCGATCCGGACCGGCTGCAGCGGGCACAACGATGGCGCCAGCAGCCAGGCCACGGGCACCACGTCGAAAACGGTCGGCGTGGCGCTGGCCCAGGGCTGGTCGGTATCGCGCCATTGGTAGTAGAGCTGCGCCAGCGCGTCGGTCATCGCGCTGCCGTGGGCGAACAGCGCCACCCGCTGCGGCTCTTCCAGGCCGACCTGGGTGGCATCCAGCGGCAGCATCACGATCGGCACGCCGGAGGCAAACAGCTTCCGCGCGGCGGCGATGTCGGAAAGGATGTTGTACTCCGGCGCGGGCGGGTTCGGCGGCCGGTAGTCGGACTTGCCGTAGCCGGCGCGCAGGGAGCCGCCCATCAGTACCACCTGCCGCAGCTGGCGGAAGGCCTGCGGATCGCGCTCGATCGCGCGTGCCACGTCGGTCAGCGGCCCCAGCGCCAGCAGCGTGACCTGCCCCGGGTGGCGCCGTGCCTGCGCGAGGATGAAGTCGGCCGCCTCCGGCAGGCCGTCGACCGCCTTCCCCTGCCCGGCCCAGCGCGACTGGCTGAAGGGAATCTCCGAGCGTGTCGGCACGCCCATCGCCAGCGGTATGCCGGCATGGCCGGTGTTCGCCAGCAGGCGCTGCAGCAGCCGGGCGCGCAACGCGGTGTCACCCCAGGTGGAGGCGATGCCCAGCACCTCGAATTCGGGACTGGAGAGCAGCAGGCCCAGGGCGAAGGCGTCGTCGATGTCGTCGCCGATGTCGGTGGAGACGACGATCTTCTGTCCGTCGGCCGGCTGGGCGACGGAGTGCAGCGGCAGTACCGCCGCCAGCAATGCTGCTGCCAGCGACAGCGCTCTTGCGCGGATACGCATGTACTCGACCTCAGGTCGTAGGGCCACTCACGGCGGAATGCCGGGGATTATCCGTGAGAGTGAAAGCGTGTGCAGGGGTCGCTTGCCGTGGAAAGCCGGCATGGCGGTAACGGACCGGGTTCCGGGAGTACCTGCCGCCACAGACCGACGTCCTACCGCACATCACGAACTCCGGCCGATAGGGCATGTGCCTGGTCGGCAAACCGCGGATACCGATGGCGATGCGGAAAGCGCCCCCATCCTCCTTCGGCACCTTCCACCCGGAGGGTGCCCGGTGCCCAGCCCGCCTGCGGGAGAAGGGAAGAGGGGGCTCCCGCAAGTGGAGGAACGGAAATCCGGGCCGCTTGCAGGCAGCGCCTTCGCGGGGAGAGATGCGTCCCCCAAAGCGGGAACGCACCTTCTCTCCCCCGAGAACGGGGGAAGGATCAGCGCATGGCAGGCACGCCCTCCCTGCCCCCGACCGGCGTCAGAAGTTGGCGCGGAACTGCACGCCGACGATGCGCGGGTCGTTGATGAAGCCGGTGAGGTTGTTGAAGTCGATCGCACCGGTGGCTCGGATCTGGTTGGTGCAGTTGCGGCAGAACACCGAGGCCTCGTAGGCGCCGCCGGCCCAGTTGTAGCCGATCTTGGCGCCGCCCTCGAACAGCGGCTGGCCGATGAACTCCCTGGACTCGTACAGGAACAGGTTGACCTCGCTGCGATAGGACCAGTCGGTGTAGAAGAACACCTCGCCGTCGTCGCCGACCGGGATGCCGTAGCGCAGGGTGGCGTTGCCGATCCACTTGGCGGCCTGCGGCAGCGGGTTGCCGTACAGCATCGCGTAGCCGTCGGCGTTGATCGGATCGGTGACGGTGCACAGCCCCGATCCGCAGGTCGACGTCGACAGGTCGCGGTCCTTGAGCTCGGTGTGGTTGTAGCTGCCGTTGAGGGTGAAGCGCAGGTTCTCGCTCAGCAGCGCCTCGAAGTTGAACTCGGCACCGTAGGCCTCGCTCTTCCTGGCGTTGATCAGCTGCACCACGTTGGAGGTGCCGCCGACCGCGGTCAGCTGCTGGTCCTTGATGTCCATCCAGTACACGTCGAAGTCGACCCGGGCGCGGCGATCCCACAGCTCGGCCTTGATGCCGAGCTCGTAGGAATCGACCTTCTCCGGATCGACGCTGGTCAGCGTCGGCGAGAACTCCGACGGCGTGGAGAAGCTGCCGGCGCGGAAGCCGCGGGCATAGCGCGCGTACAGGTTGACGTCCGGGCTCAGCGCATAGGTGGCGCTGACGTCGCCGCTGATTTGCGAGTCGTCGATCTTCCTGCCTTCCGGATAGGTGAGCGCCGCCAGGTTCGAGGTCACGTTGCCGACGCTGTCCTTGCTGTCCCAGGCCAGGGTGTCGAAGGTCTTCTTGTCGTAGGTGTAGCGCAGGCCGGCGCGCACGTTGAAACGGTCGCTGACCTGCCAGTTGACCGAACCGAAGCCGGCCCATGACGTGTTCTTCTGCTCGGTCAGCCCGTAGAAGTACCAATCGCTGCGGCTGCGGCTGGCCGGGGTGCTGTAGGAGAAGCTCTCGCCCTGCACCTTGTCGTGGAAGAAGAACAGGCCGGCCTGCCAGTTCAGCGGGCCGTCGTACTGCGATTCCAGCCGCAGCTCCTGGGTCCACTGGTCGAGCGACTTGATGCCGCCGGCGGTCTCGGACGAGTACGGGATCGTGCCGGGCCCCACCCCGGCCACGCCGCCGTCGATGTCGCCACGGCTGTAGTAGGTGGAGATGCCCTCGTAGCCGGTGATCGAATGCAGCGCCAGCTCGCCGAAGTCCCAGCTCAGGTTGGCGCTGCCGCCGTAGGTGCGCAGCTCCTGGTCGTTGTGGCCGTCGTTGAAGACCTTCTTCGGGTCGAAGCCGTCGACCAGCTGGTTGCTGCCGGCCTCGAAGATGTTGGCGCGGAACAGCCTGGCGGTACCGTCGAGGCGGCGCGCGTGGGCGTTGAACAGCGCGCTGAAGTCATCGCCGGGCTGGAACAGCACCTGCAGCCGCGCCGCCGAGTCCATGTAGCCTTCCAGCGAACTGCCGTTGTAGGTGTTGTCGACCCAGTCGTCGCGGTGCTGGCCGAGCACCGACAGGCGCGCCGCCCACTGCTCGTTGATCGGGATGCTCAGGCCGCTTTCCAGGGTCATGGTGCCGTAGCTGCCGTAGGACAGTCCGGCATAGCCGTCGCTGGCACCGATGGTCGGCCTGACCGAGTTGAACTTGACCACGCCGGCCGGGGTGTTGCGCCCGAACAGCGTGCCCTGCGGGCCGCGCAGCACCTCCACGCCCGCCAGGTCGAACATCGGGAAGCCCTTCAGGAAGGCGTTCTCCAGCACCACGTCGTCGTAGATCAACGAGACCGGCTGCGAGGCATAGGTGGTGTAGTCGGTGTTGCCGTAGCCGCGGATGTAGAAGCGCGGGAACACGCGGCCGTTGGACGATTCGATGTTCAGGCTGGGCACCTTGCCGGCCAGCACGCGCACGTCCGAACCGCTGGTGGCGATCGCGTCCAGGTACTCCGGACGCAGCACCGAGGCGGAGACCGGGACATCCTTGGAATCCTCGGCGCGACGCTCGGCGGTGACCGTGACGGTATCCAGGCGGGCCACGTCCGGGGAAGCGGGCGATGCCTGCTGCGCCTGCGCGTGGAAGGCGGCCAGCAGCAGGGCGGAGTTGATGGCGAGGGCTAGCGTTCCACGCAGGGGCTTGCTTGCGGTCATGGTCTTACCTTGGCGTTGGGGTGGGGCCGAACGGCGGGTGCTGCGATGCGGTATCAGTACAACATGACAGTTTCTTAACGCCAAGTACCCACATGGCCCGACATCTGCAGGCCGGCACGGGCATTCCACGCCACCGGGCGACATTGCATTGCGTTGGTGCAATCGCGCAGACTTGCCCCGGAAACGGGCTGCCGGCACACGGCGTTTCCGGCGCCGGCGGCGCATCCCTTGTCCCCCGCCGGTATCCGCCTCCCCCGCCTGCCGGGGGAGAAGATCGGCGGCTGGATCCCGCTCAGATCACATATAGATCGACGTATTCATGTACCTGCGTCGCCTCGAACCTGCCCTGGTCGAGGGAGACGTCCAGGATCGCCCGCTGCTGCCTGGCCGGGAACCGACGCGCCAGATTGGTGCGGAACTTGGCCTCCAGCAGCGGGATGCCTTCCTCGCGGCGGCGACGGTGGCCGATCGGGTATTCGACCACCACCTCGGGCAGCACCGTGCCGTCGTCGAATTCCACGGTCAGGGCGTTGGCGATGGAGCGCTTGTCCGGGTCGTGGTAGTCGGCGGTGAACTGCGGGTCCTCGACGCAGACGATCTTCGCGCGCAGCGTGTCGATGCGCGGATCAGCGGCCACCGCGTCCTCGTAGTCGGCGGCGGTCAGGCGGCCGAAGATCAGCGGCACCGCGACCATGTACTGGATGCAGTGGTCGCGGTCGGCCGGATTGTCCAGCGGTCCCTGCTTGTCGATGATGCGGATGCAGGCCTCGTGGGTGCGGATGGTGATCGCGCTGATCTCCTCCACCCGCCTGCCGGCCTTGGCCAGTTGCCCATGCAGCGTCATCGCCGCCTCCACCGCGGTCTGGCTGTGGAACTCGGCCGGGTAGCTGATCTTGAACAGCACGTTCTCCATCACGTAGCTGCCGTACGGGCGCTGGAAGGCGAACGCCCTGCCCTTGAACGAGACGTCGTAGAAGCCCCAGGTCCGGGCGGTCAGCGCGCTCGGGTAGCCCATCTCGCCCTTGGCCGCCATCAGCGCCAGGCGCACGCCGCGGCTGGTGGCGTCACCGGCGGCCCAGCTCTTGCGCGAGCCGGTGTTGGGCGCATGGCGGTAGGTGCGCAGGGCCTGCCCGTCCACCCACGCCAGCGACACCGCGTTGATGATCTCCTCGCGGCCCAGCCCGAGCATCTGCGCCACCACCGCGGTGGTGGCGACCTTGACCAGCACCACGTGGTCCAGGCCGACCTTGTTGAACGAGTTCTCCAGCGCGATGCAGCCCTGGATCTCGTGCGCCTTGATCATCGCGGTGAGCACGGCCTTCATCGTCAGCGGCCTGCGGCCGGCGGCGACGTTGTTGCGGCTGAGCCAGTCGGCGGTGGCGAGGATGCCGCCGAGGTTGTCGGAAGGATGGCCCCATTCGGCCGCCAGCCAGGTGTCGTTGAAGTCCAGCCAGCGGATCGCCGCGCCGATGTCGAAGGCGGCCTTGACCGGATCGAGCTGGAACTGGGTGCCCGGCACCTTGGCGCCGTTGGGCACCACCGTGCCGGGCACGACGGGGCCGAGCAGCTTGGTGCAGGCGGGATACTCCAGCGCCTCCAGGCCGCAGCCGAGGGTGTCGATCAGGCAGTTGCGCGCGGTGTCGTAGGCCAGTTCGGAGCCGATGTCGTAGCTGGCGACGTAGTCGGCGATGTCGACCAGCACCTGGTCGGGCTTGGGGCGGCGGGCGGAAGCGGCGACGGATTCGGACATGGGATGTTCCTCGTGGCAGGGGTTGCCGTCGGGAAGGAAGCTGCCTGGCCGCCGAAGCCGCTGGGATGGTGTGGGTCCCGTCCCGACAGCATATGCGGGCCCCGGCCGGGATGATGACCCGACTGGTGTCGAATATCAGTGCCCTTCTCCCGCTTGCGGGGGAAGGTGGCGCGCAGCGCCGGATGGGGGAGCTTTTGCTGTGGCTTTCCCATGCTCCAAGCTGCCCCCATCCGCCCTTCGGGCACCTTCCCCCGCACGCGGGAGAAGGAACAGCAGTCGGTTATCTGGAATCACTGCGGAGCCTCCCTTCTCCCGTGCACGGGAGAAGGTGGCGCGCAGCGCCGGATGAGGGCGCTTCTGCGGTGGCTTTCCCATACTCCTTTTCTTGATGGCGAGACAGCGCCAAGAGAGCGGCTTCGATCGCCGACACCCAACGCCAACCAGATCACTCAAAAGATATCGCCCGGCACGCGCACCCAGCCTTCCATCAGGATGCGCGCGCTGCGGCTCATCACTGCCTTGGCCACGGTCCATTCGCCATCCACCTGCTTCACCGCCGCGCCCACGCGCAGCGTGCCGGACGGGTGGCCGAAGCGCACCGCCTCGCGCAGCCCTCCGCCAGCGGCGAGGTTGACCAGCGTGCCCGGCACCGCCGCCGCGGTGGCGATGGCCACCGACGCGGTGCCCATCATCGCGTGGTGCAGCTTGCCCATCGACATGGCGCGCACCAGCAGGTCGATGTCGCCGGCGGCGACGGGCTTGCCGGCCGAGGTCACGTAGTCCCCCGCCGGCGCGGCGAAGGCCACCTTGGGCGTGTGCTGGCGCGTGGCCGCTTCCGCCGGCGTCTCGATCAGGCCCATGCGCAGCGCGCCGGCCACGCGGATCGCCTCCAGCTTCGCCAGCGCTGCCGGGTCGCCGTTGACCGCCGGCTGCAGTTCGGTGCCGGTGAAGCCGATGGCGGCGGCATCGACGAAGACGGTCGGGATGCCGGCGGTGATCAGCGTGGCCTGGAGCGTGCCGACGCCGGGCACATCGAGCGCGTCCACCACGTACCCGGTAGGGAACATGGCGCCGCCACCCTCGCCTTCGCCGTCGTCGGCCGGGTCGAGGAACTCCAGCACGATCTCCGCGGCGGGGAAGGTCACCCCGTCCAGCTCGAAGCCGCCCGTCTCCTGCACCCGCCCATCCGTGACCGGCACGTGGGCGAGGATGGTCTTGCCGATGTTGGCCTGCCAGATGCGCACCACCACCACGCCGTTGTCCGGCACGCGCGCCTTGTCCACGTAGCCGGCATGCAGCGCGAACGCGCCGGCGGCGGTGCTCAGGTTGCCGCAGTTGCCGGACCAGTCGACGAAGTCCTCGTCGATGCTGACCTGGCCGTACAGGTAGTCGATGTCGTGGCCGGGCTGCGCGCTCGGCGCGACGATCACGCACTTGCTGGTGGACGAGGTGGCCCCGCCCATGCCGTCGGTCTGCTTGCCGTAGGGGTCGGGCGAGCCGATCACCCGCTGCAGCAGCCTGTCGCGTGTCTTGCCGGGTACGCGCGCGGCCTCGGGCAAATCTTCCAGGCGAAAGAACACGCCCTTGGAGGTTCCGCCGCGCATGTAGGTGGCGGGGATGCGGATCTGCGCTGGGTAGGTCATTTCATTGGTCCGGTTCGGGTCGGCCGCCGCCGACCCTCATCAATATTTGCCGTCCACGCCTGGCATCGACCGGACGACGCGGCACGCCGGTGCAGGCAGCAGCTCAAGCCGCATCCTCCGCCTTCGCGGACGCCAGGAAATCCTGCGCGAAGCGCTGCAGCACGCCGCCGGCCTCGTAGATGCCCACTTCCTCGTCCGAGTCGAGCCGGCACAGCACCGGCGTCTCGATCACCTCGCCGTTGGCGCGGTGGATCACCAGGGTGAGCGTCGCCCCCGGGGTGCGCTCGCCGACCACGTCGAAGGTCTCGCTGCCGTCGATGCCCAGCGCCTTGCGATCCACTTCCAGCGGGAACTGCAGCGGCAGCACCCCCATGCCGATCAGGTTGGTGCGGTGGATGCGCTCGAAGCCCTCGGCCACGATCGCCTCCACCCCGGCCAGGCGCACGCCTTTGGCCGCCCAGTCGCGCGAGCTGCCCTGGCCGTAGTCGGCGCCGGCGATGATGATCAGCGGCTGCCTGCGCTCCATGTAGGTCTTGATCGCCTCCCACATGCGCACCACGGTGCCGTCCGGCTCCAGGCGGGTGAGCGAGCCCTGCCGCACCTCGCCGTCCACCACCGCCATCTCGTTGACGAGCTTGGGGTTGGCGAAGGTGGCGCGCTGCGCGGTGAGGTGGTCGCCGCGGTGGGTGGCGTAGGAATTGAAGTCCTCCTCCGGCACGCCCATCTTCGCCAGGTACTCGCCGGCCGCGCTGGCGGCCATGATGGCGTTGGACGGCGAGAGGTGGTCGGTGGTGATGTTGTCGCCGAGCACCGCCAGCGGGCGCATGCCGCGCAGCGGGCGCTCGCCGGCCAGCGCGCCCTCCCAGTACGGCGGGCGGCGGATGTAGGTGCTCTGCGCGCGCCAGTCGTACAGCGGGCTGACCCGGGCGTGCTCGACCTTCACGTCGAACATCGGCCCGTACACCTTGCGGAACTGCTCGGGCTTGACGCTGGCGCGGACGATGGCGTCGATCTCCGCATCGTCGGGCCAGATGTCCTTGAGCCGCACATCGTTGCCGTCCGTGTCCGTGCCGAGCACGTCGCGCTCGATGTCGAAGCGCACGGTGCCGGCGATGGCGTAGGCGATCACCAGCGGCGGGCTGGCGAGGAAGGCCTGCCTGGCGTACGGGTGGATGCGGCCGTCGAAGTTGCGGTTGCCCGACAGCACCGCGGTGGCGTACAGGTCGCGGTCGATGATCTCCTGCTGGATCGCCGGATCGAGCGCGCCGCTCATGCCGTTGCAGGTGGTGCAGGCGAACGCCACGATGCCGAAGCCGAGCTTTTCCAGCTCGGGCAGCAGGCCGGCTTCCTCCAGGTACAGCTGCACCGCCTTGGAGCCGGGCGCCAGCGAGGTCTTCACCCACGGCTTGCGGGTCAGCCCGCGCGCGTTGGCGTTGCGCGCCAGCAGTGCGGCGGCGATCACGTTGCGCGGGTTGGAGGTGTTGGTGCAACTGGTGATCGCGGCGATGATCACCGCGCCGTCGGGCATCAGCCCCTGCGCCTCCTCGGCCTTGCCGGCATCGAGCTTGGCTTCGTCGGCGATGCCGCGCTCGGCCAGCGCGCTGGTCGGCAGGCGCCGGTGCGGGTTGGACGGGCCGGCCATGTTGCGCACCACGCTGCCCAGGTCGAAGTGCAGCACGCGCTCGTACTGCGCAGCCTGCAGGTCGTCGGCCCACAGGCCGGCGGCCTTGGCGTAGGTCTCCACCAGCCTGACCTGCTGTTCCTCGCGCCCGGTCAGGCGCAGGTAGTCCAGGGTCTGGCCGTCGATGTGGAACAGCGCGGCGGTGGCGCCGTACTCCGGGCACATGTTGGAGATGGTGGCGCGGTCGCCGATGGTCAGGCTGGCGGCGCCTTCGCCGAAGAACTCCAGCCACGCGCCGACCACCTTCTCCTTGCGCAGGAACTCGGTCAGCGCCAGCACGATGTCGGTGGCGGTGATGCCGGGCGGGTGCTGGCCACTCAGGTGCACGCCGACGATGTCCGGCAGGCGCATCCACGAGGCGCGGCCGAGCATCACGTTCTCCGCTTCCAGCCCGCCCACGCCCACGGCGATCACGCCCAGCGCGTCCACGTGCGGGGTGTGGCTGTCGGTGCCCACGCAGGTATCGGGGAAGGCGACGCCGTCCTTGACGTAGACCACCGGGCTCATCTTCTCCAGGTTGATCTGGTGCATGATCCCGTTGCCGGCCGGGATCACGTCCATGTTCTTGAACGCGTCGCGGGTCCACTCGATGAAGTGGAAACGATCGGCGTTGCGGCGGTCCTCGATGGCGCGGTTCCTGGCGAACGCGTCCGGATCGTAGCCGCCGCATTCCACCGCCAGCGAGTGGTCCACGATCAGCTGCACCGGCACCACCGGGTTGATCTGCGCCGGGTCGCCGCCTTGCTCGGCGATGGCGTCGCGCAGCCCGGCCAGGTCCACCAGCGCGGTCTGGCCGAGGATGTCGTGGCACACCACCCGCGCCGGGAACCAGGGGAAGTCGAGATCGCGCCTGCGCTCGATCAGCTGCTTGAGCGAGGCATCGAGCGTGGCCGGATCGCAGCGCCGCACCAGGTTCTCGGCCAGCACACGCGAGGTGTACGGCAGCGTCCGGTAGGTACCGGGAGCGATGGCATCGACGGCGGCACGCGCATCGAACCAGTCGAGCGAGGTGCCGGGAAGGGGTTTGCGGTGCTGGCTGTTCATGCTGGCGGCTTCAGGAAGGAGAGTCTGCTTCCCTTCCCCCGCTTGCGGGGGAAGGTGCCGAAGGCGGATGGGGGCGCGCCGAAGGCGCGCAAGAGCACCCTCATCCGCCCCTGCGGGGCACCTTCTCCCGCAAGCGGGAGAAGGGTTGGGCTTGCCTATTTGCGCCGGTCGATCGGCACGAACGCCTGGTCCTCCGGACCGGTGTAGTTGGCGCTGGGGCGGATGATCTTGCCGTCGATGCGCTGCTCGATGATGTGCGCGCTCCAGCCGGCGGTGCGGGCGATCACGAACAGCGGGGTGAACATCGCCGTGGGCACGCCCATCATGTGGTAGCTGACTGCGCTGAACCAGTCCAGGTTGGGGAACATCTTCTTGATGTCCCACATCACGCTCTCCAGCCGCTCGGCGATGTCGTACATCTTGCGGCTGCCGGCCTCGTCGGACAGTTCGCGCGCCACCTCCTTGATCACCTGGTTGCGCGGATCGGACACGGTGTAGACCGGGTGGCCGAAGCCGATGATCACTTCCTTGCGCTCCACCCGCGCCTTGATGTCGGCCTCGGCCTCGTCGGGCGTGTCGTAGCGCTTCTGCACCTCGAAGGCGACCTCGTTGGCGCCGCCATGCTTGGGCCCGCGCAGCGCGCCGATGCCGCCGGCGATGGCGCTGTACATGTCGCTGCCGGTGCCGGCGACGACGCGGCAGGCGAAGGTGGAGGCGTTGAACTCGTGCTCGGCGTACAGGATCAGGCTGGTGTGCATCGCCTTGACCCACGACTCGCGCGGCTCGGTGCCGTGCAGCAGGTGCAGGAAGTGGCCGCCGATGGAGTCGTCGTCGGTCTCCACCTCGATGCGCCGGCCGTTGTGGCTGTAGTGGTACCAGTACAGCAGCATCGAGCCGAGCGAGGCCATCAGCTTGTCGGCGATGTCGCGCGCGCCCGGCGTGTTGTGGTCGTCCTTCTCCGGCTGCACGCAGCCGAGCACCGACACGCCGGTGCGCATCACGTCCATCGGGTGCGCCGACGGCGGCAGTTGCTCCAGCGCGGCCTTCACCGCCGCCGGCACGCCGCGCAGCGACTTCAGCTTGGCCTTGTAGCCGCGCAGCTCGGCATCGGTGGGCAGCTTGCCGTGCACCAGCAGGTAGGCGATCTCCTCGAACTCGCTGGATCGAGCCAGGTCGAGGATGTCGTAGCCGCGGTAGTGCAGGTCGTTGCCGCTGCGGCCGACCGTGCACAGCGCGGTGTTGCCGGCGGCGGTGCCGGACAGGGCGACGGACTTCTTCGGCTTGAAGGCGGTGGTGGTGGGTTCGCTCATCTTGGTTTCCTCCCGTTGTTTCGCTGCTGGCGCTGTTCAATGTCTTCCGTAGGAGCGACTTCGGTCGCGATGGGACTTCACCGGTAAAGCTCCATCGCGACCGAAGTCGCTCCTACGGGGCTGCCGCCATGCCGCGGCAATCGACCGGCATGCCTGTCCATCACGAGATGACGCTACTTCCTGGTGGCGAACAGCGAGTCCAGGCGCTGCTCGAAAGCGTGGTAGCCGATGCGGTCGTACAGCTCCTCGCGGGTCTGCATGGTGTCGATCACGTTCTTCTGGCTGCCGTCGTGGCGCACGGCGCGGTAGAC
Source organism: Stenotrophomonas sp. MMGLT7 (assembly GCF_021168555.1). GTDB lineage: Bacteria > Pseudomonadota > Gammaproteobacteria > Xanthomonadales > Xanthomonadaceae > MMGLT7. The sequence continues at coordinate 204,428 of NZ_JAJOZS010000002.1, forward strand.
GTTCTCGGCGGCCTTGTTGGCGGCGCGGAAGGCCGACAGCGGGAACAACTGTATCGCCACGCCGGCCGAGGCGAGTTCGTCGCGCGTGAACAGCGGGGTGGCGCCGAACTCGGTGATGTTGGCCAGCACCGGCACCTTCACCGCCTCGACGAAGCGGCCGTAGGTGTCCAGGTCGTAGGCGGCCTCGGCGAAGATGCCGTCGGCACCGGCCTCCACGCAGGCGATGGAGCGCTCGATCGCCGCGTCCACGCCCTCGGCCTGGATCGCATCGGTGCGAGCGATCAGGAAGAATTCCGGATCGGTCCTGGCATCGGCCGCGGCCTTGATGCGGTCCACCATCTCGCCCTGCGACACGATCTCCTTGCCCGGGCGGTGGCCGCAGCGCTTGGCGCCCACCTGGTCCTCGATGTGGCAGGCGGCCGCGCCGGCCTTGATCAGGCTCTTGACGGTGCGCTCGATGTTGAACGCGGACGGGCCGAAGCCGGTGTCGATGTCCACCAGCAGCGGCAGCGGGCACACGTCGGTGATCCGGCGCACGTCGATCAGCACGTCCTCCAGCGTGTTGATGCCCAGGTCCGGCAGGCCCAGCGAGCCGGCCGCCACGCCGCCGCCGGACAGGTAGATGGCCTTGTAGCCGGCGCGCTGGGCCAGCAGCGCGTGGTTGGCGTTGATCGCGCCGATCACCTGCAGCGGCGACTCGGCGGCGAGCGCGGCGCGGAACTTCGCTCCCGGGGATGCGGAGGCGCCGGCACTGGCGGGCGCTGGAGACGGGGCTGCGGTCATGGCGAGAGTCCTTGGCTTGGCATCGTGAGATTCGGCATATGTTCCCTTGCGCAAGGGCCGTGCCAACTGCAAGTCGTTGATTTCTATGGTCGCGGCGTTTCGATTCTTGTTTCATATGTCACACTTGAACCATCAGAAACACGATGAAACGAAACATGCCCGACCTCGATTCCGTACGACCGGCCATCTGGACAGTCAGCGTCTCGCGCCTGAGTGCCCTGCTGGCCGATGTCACCCCCGAGTTCGATGCGCGCGCCGCCATCGTCCCGGTCAACCTGGGTTTTGCCGAGGCGGTGGACGCCATCGGCCAGCGCCTGCGGCGCCAGCGCTGCGACGTGGTGGTCGCCGCCGGCTCCAATGCCGCCTACCTGCGCGCGCGGCTGGACGTGCCGCTGGTGCCGATCCAGGCCAACGGCTTCGACCTGATGGAAGCGCTGGCGCGCGCGCGGCGCATCGCCCCGCGCATCGGCGTGGTCACCCATGCCGGCGATGTGCCCTCGTTCCAGCACTTCCAGGACAGCTTCGGACTGGAGATCGAGCACCGCCGCTTCGTCACCGCCGAGGACGCACGCCACTGCATCGCCGACCTGGCCGCCGCCGGCATCGAGGTGGTGGTCGGCACCGGCATGGCGATCGACCTGGCCGAGCAGGCCGGCCTGCCAGGGGTGCTGCTGTACTCGGCCGACTCGGTGCGGCGGGCGTTCGAGCAGGCCATCGAACTGGCGCGGACGCTGGCCCGCCCCGCCGCCGCCGACCCCGTCCTGCGTCGCCGCAGCCGCCGCGTCGCGCGCCAGGAGAAGCCGCTGCTGGGTGCCAGCCCCGGCATCGTCGAGGTACGCGAGCGCATCGCCCTGTACGCGCCGCATCCGGGCACGGTGCTGGTCGGCGGCGAGACCGGCACCGGCAAGGAACTGGTCGCCCACCACCTGCACGCCGCCAGCGGTCGCCGCGGCCGCTTCGTCGCGCTCAACTGCGGCGCCATCACCGAATCGCTGCTGGAGGCGGAGCTGTTCGGCTACAGCGAGGGCGCCTTCACCGGCGCGCGCCGCGGCGGACGCATGGGCCTGGTCGAAGCGGCGGATGGCGGCAGCCTGTTCCTGGACGAGATCGGCGAGATGCCGCTGGGCCTGCAGACCCGGCTGCTGCGGGTACTGGAGGAACGCGAGGTGCTGCGCGTGGGCGCCACCGAGCCGGTGGCGGTGGACGTGCGGGTGATCGCCGCCAGCCTGCAGGCGCTGGAAGCCCAGGTCGCCGCGGGCCGCTTCCGCCGCGACCTGTACTACCGCCTGGCCACGCTGCGGATCGACATCCCGCCGCTGCGCGAGCGGCTGCAGGACCTGGACGCGCTGGTCGCCCACCTGTTCGGCCTGCCCGCGGCGCAGGTGCTGGCGCCCGAGGCGCTGGCGCGGCTGCATGCACATGCCTGGCCCGGCAACGTGCGCGAACTGCGCAACGTGGTCGAACGCCTGCAGATCCATCGCGCGGCCGCGGCGGACGGCGGCCCGATATCGCTGCGGCAACTGCTGGCGTGGACGCCGGAACTGGGCGAAGACGCCATCGCCCCGTCGCCAATGCCCTCCACTCCCGCTGGCTCGCCTGCCCCGCAACCGCGCAGGCCCGGTGCGGAAGCACTGCGCCAGGCACTGCAGCGTGCCGACGGCAACCGCGAACAGGCCGCGCGCCTGCTCGGCATCTCGCGTACCACGCTGTGGCGCTGGCTGCGCGAGATGCCATGAGCGGCAAGCGCGGCACAGCAGCGGCAAGCACCGCGGCAAAGCCTCGGCCATGCCGGGCCGCACCTCCGGCTCGCATGAGCGCTGCCTACCCGCGCGTCGGCCGCGTGGAACCAACGACGGCCCACACGCATAGCCCGGGTAAGCGAAGCGCACCCAGAATGGCCGATTGACCGGCGCTCCTCCCGCTTACCCGGGCCACGGGTTCGTCGCCGGCAGCCGGTACCAAGCGCCCGCCCCGCCTCCGCCAACACGGCGAAAGAACATCCGCGGTGTAGCATGGACCTGCACCGCGCCACGGTGCTCCGATCCGGCGATCCACCCCGTTGCCGTCCCGTTCTCTTCCAGAAGTCCCCCCGGGGGGACGGCACCGGAAACCTCTTGCAACCACAGCCATCCGTAGCGACATCCCGCAAACCGCACTGCGACAGCTGTGATGCCGTCTGCTGCCGCCTGTTGGTGGTGGTGGAAGCCAGCGACAGCATCCCCGCCCACCTCACCCACCGCACCCGCGAAGGCTGGACGATCATGGCGCGCGACGAGGAAGGCTGGTGCGTGGCGATCGACCCGGCCACCATGCGCTGTTCCATCTACGAAACCCGCCCGGACACCTGCCGGCGCTTCGTCATGGCCGGCCCCTACTGCTGCGACATCCACGACAGCTACCGGGAACAACGCCGCCGCGGCATCCCCATCACGATGTACTGACCGACCAGGAACGCACCGATGGCCACTCCGCGCAACAAGGACAACACCTCGTTCACCCGCAGCGACCGCGCGGCCTCGGGCAAGGCACAGCTTACCCACGAACGCATCGACGCCGACCTGAAGAAGTTCGAGCGCGACGGCGGCACGATCGAGAAGCTGGGCAATACCCCCGCGCTCAAGAACCAAGGCTGAGCACGGCGGCCGGCAGCCCTCCGCCTCTGCCAAGACGCCGGAAACGCAAAAAGCCGACCCAGGGCCGGCTTTTCGTGAGATGCGTCGCATGGTGGGCGGTACAGGGATCGAACCTGTGACCCTTGCCGTGTGAAGGCAATGCTCTACCGCTGAGCTAACCGCCCGTGTTGCGAGCCGCGCATTATATAGCAGCTGCAACGCGCGTCAACGCCATCACAGCGTCTGGGTCGGCTTTTCGCCGCCGAGCGCACCGGCCAGCAGGGGCTCGATGCGGTTGCGGACCGCCTCGCCCTCGCTGCCTTCGGCCAGTTGCACGCCGATCCCGGCGGTGCGGTTGCCCTGCGCCCCCAGCGGCGTCACCCATACCACCTTGCCGGCCACCGGCAGGCGATCGCTGGAATCGGGCAGCGTGAGCAGCAGGAACACCTCGTCGCCGAGGAAGTAGCGCTTGGGCGTGGGCACGAAGATGCCGCCGTTCTTCACGAACGGCATGTAGGCGCTGTACAGCGCGGCGTTGTCGCGGATGGCCAGCGAAAGAATGCCCTGGCGTGCGGTGGTGGCGGCGCTCATCGTCGGCTCCCCTGCTGCAATGTCGGCGCTCTCCCATCCTGTGCTGCTTCGCGCCAGGCCAGCAGCAGATCGGCCACCGCCAGATCGCTGCGAACGGTGGTGTGCAGCAGATCGCGGGTCCGGTTGGCCGCATCGAACCAGTCCGCCAGCTTGTGCAGGCGCGCCGCTGCGGTCAAGCCGGCCGCGGCCTGCGCCAGCGCCAGGTCGGCGGCGTGACGCAGGCGCAGGTCGGCGTGCTCGTCGCCGGTCCAGCGCTGCGCTGCCTCGACCACGCCCAGGCGGCCGCTGCCGACCTGCTCCAGGTCGGCGATCACCTGCCGGCGCAGCGCCAGCCCGTCCTCGCGCAGCCACTGGTCGGCCAGGCCGGGATGGCCGCGGGCGGCGTCCAGCGCCTCGGCGGCGGTCTTTTCCGGATGGCCCTGCGCCAGCAGCCAGACCATAGACTCGGCGCGCGGCGGCAGCTTGAATTCCAGCCGCTGGCAGCGGCTGCGGATGGTCGCCGGCAGACGCGCCGGCTGCGCGCTGATCAGCCACAGGTAGCGGCCGGGCGACGGCTCCTCCAGGGTCTTGAGCAGTGCGTTGCAGGCGGCGCGGTTGATGGCGTCGGCCGGATCGACGATCACCACCTGCGCCACGCCGTACTGCGGCGTCAGCGCCAGCTTCTCGGAGATCGCGCGCACCTGCTCGATGACGATCTCGGTACGCAGCTTGTCGCCCTTATGGTTGGGGACGAACGACACCAGTTGCAGGTCCGGATGGGTGCCGGCGGCGATCAGCTGGGCATGGCGCGCGCGCGTGGCCGCATCCTCGCCCTGCTCCAGCACGTGCGTGGCCAGCCGCAGCGCGACCTCGCGCTTGCCCAGTCCGGCCGGGCCGCAGATCAGCAGGCCGTGGCCGAGGCGGCCGGCGTCGAGCGCGGCCACGGTCTGGTCGTAGGCGCGCTGCTGCCAGGGCGAGAACACGGTACTCATGCCGTTTCCCCGCGCGCGACGAAGGCGGCCACCTGCGCGGCGACGTCGGCGGCCACGCCGGCCGGCGGCTGGCCGGCGTCGATCATGCGGAAGCGCCCGGGATCGTCCTGCGCGCGCCGGCGGAAGGCCTCGCGCACACGCTCGAAGAAGTCGTCGCGCTCGTTCTCGATGCGGTCCGGCCACAGGTCGCGGCCGCTGGCGCGGGCACGGCCGACGCGCACGTCCACGTCCAGCAGCAGCGTCAGCCCGGGCTGCAGGCCGACCGCGCGCCGCTCCAGGTCGGCGATCCACTGCAGGTCCAGGCCGCGGCCGGCGCCCTGGTAGGCATAGCTGGAGTCGGTGAATCGGTCGCTGACCACGAAGGCGCCGCGGGCCAGCGCCGGGCGTACCACCTCGCGCACGTGCTGGGCGCGCGCGGCGAACACCAGCAGCAGTTCGGTTTCCGGCGCCAGCGGTTCCTCGATCTCCAGCGCGGGCGCGCCTCCGAGCACCAGCTCGCGGATGCGCTCGGCCAGCGGCGTGCCGCCGGGCTCGCGGGTCAGCACCACGTCGTGGCCCTGCGATTGCAGCCAGTCGCGGATGGCATTGATGGCGGTGGTCTTGCCGGCGCCTTCGCCGCCTTCCAGGCTGATGAAGCGCGGGTGCCGCAGCAGCGCCGGGGTCATGGCCGGGCCTCGGCCGGGGCCTGGCGCAGCCGTTGCAGGTAGCGCGCCACCGCGGCGGTGTGTTCGGCGTAGCTGTCGCTGAACACGTGCGCGCCGGAGCCGTCGCCGACCGCGACGAAATACAGGCTGCTGCCCTCGGCCGGCTTGACCGCCGCGCGCAGCGCATCGCGCCCGGGCATGGCGATCGGCGTCGGCGTCAGCCCGGTGCGGGTGTAGGTGTTGTACGGCGTGTCGGTGACCAGGTCGCGCTTGCGGATGTTGCCGTCGTAGTTCTCGATCCCGTAGATCACGGTGGGGTCGGTCTGCAGCTTCATGCCCAGCTTGAGCCGGCGCGCGAACACGCCGGCGATCTGCGGCCGCTCGGCCGGCAGTGCGGTTTCCTTCTCGACGATGGAGGCCAGGATCAGCGCCTGCTCGGGCGTTTCCAGCGGCAGGTCGGCGGCGCGCGCGGCCCAGGCCTCGGCCAGCGCGGCATCCATCGCCGCATGCGCGCGGCGCAGCAGGTCCAGGTCGGAATCGCCGCGCTGGTAGAGATAGGTCTCCGGCAGGAAGCGCCCTTCGGGATGCTGGCCGGGGAAGCCCAGCCGCTGCATCAGCGCGGCGTCGTCCAGTCCGGCGGTCTCGTGCAGCAGCGGCGTGGCCGCGTCCAGCGCGGCGCGCAGCTGGCGGATGTTCCAGCCTTCGACCACGGTGAAGCGGTACTGGATCACCCGGCCGTCGCGCATGCGCAGCAGCAGCTCGCGCGGGCTGGGCGCCGGCTGCAGCGCATACTCGCCGACCTTGAGCTTGCCGGCGGCGCCGAGTTCGCGGGCCAGCAGCTGCCATTCCAGGTCGTGCCCGGCGTGGACGCCGGCCTCGCGCAGCTTGCGCACGACCACCTTGAGCGAATCGCCGGAGGCGATCGTCACGCTGGGCTGGCCGGTGGCGACCGGGGTTGCGGCGAACTGCTGGTAGTGCTGCCACGACCACGCAGCACCGCCGGCAACGGCCAGCACGAGCACCAGCAATATCGCCACCACCGCCAGACACCCGCGCTTGACTGCCGCCACGACCACCTCGAATCCGATTTCGCGGCGCGCAGGATACCGCGCCACGCCGCAACCCCGCCAAACCCGCCCGGGTTGCCTCCGGTAGCGGCGTCAGCCGGGACCTGACCTTGCTGGGACCTGATTGGTGCCAAGTGCCAGTTTTCGCATCGAACCCGACCGTCGTCCCCGCGAAGGGGGGGACCCGGTGCCTTGTCGCGGCAGAAGCTCATGTAGCTGGGGCCCCGCCTTCGCGGGGACTACGACCGAAAGGCCGTAGCGATGAGCAAGGACTGGAACTCGGCACCGATCGGTCCCGGGGAAAAGGCCCCGCGACTGAAGTCGCTCCTGCATCGTCCCTACAGGGACTTCGACGCCGCAAAGGCGCGCAGCAGCCCGCGCGCCTTGGCGCGGGTCTCATCCAGCTCGAGCTGCGGATCGGAATCGGCGACGACGCCGGCGCCGGTGCGGAAGCGCGCGCCGGTTCCCGCGACTTCCGCGCTGCGGATCAGGATGTTGAGGTCCAGGTCGCCATCGCGGCCGAGCCAGCCGAAGGCGCCGGTGTAGGCGCCGCGCGGGGCGCGCTCCAGCTCGGCGATGATCTGCATGCAGCGCACCTTGGGGCAGCCGGTGATGGTGCCGCCGGGGAACACCGCCGCGATAACCTCGCCCGGCGTGACGGCCCGGCGCAGCCGCCCGCGCACGTTGCTGACGATGTGGTGGACGTGGGCATAGCTCTCCACCGCCATCAGTTCATCCACCTGTACGCTGCCCGGGGCGCAGATGCGCCCCAGGTCGTTGCGCTCCAGGTCGATCAGCATCACGTGCTCGGCGCGCTCCTTGGGATGGCCGACCAGCTCGCGGATGCGCGCGGCATCGTCGTCGCCGGGAAAGCGCGCGCGGGTGCCGGCGATCGGGCGGGTCTGCACGACATCGCCGCGCACCGACACCAGCCGCTCGGGCGAGGAACTGACCACGGCACGCCCCTGCGCGACGAACAGGCCGGCGAACGGCGCGGGATTGGCGGTCCGCAGCCGCGCGTGCAGCGCCACCGGCGACAGCGGGCGGGCGAAGCGCGCCTGCCAGGCGCGCGAGATGTTGGCCTGGAACACGTCGCCGGCACGCAGGTACTCCAGCACCCGCTCCACCCCTGCGGTGAATCGCGCCGGATCGTCCTCCTCGATGGCGACCGGCGCCTCCCAGCCAGGCAACGGCGGCAGCGCCATCGCCGTCCCGGCATCGGCGGCGATGCGTTCGAGCAACGGTTCCTGCCCCGGCTCGGCCACGGCGAAGCATGTGCCGTCGCGGCGGTCGCGCAGCAGCGCCGCGGGGCAGCGCAGCGCCAGCGCGACCGGCACGCCATCGGCGCGCATCGGCAGCGCCAGCACCGGTTCCACCTGCGCGGCCAGTTCATAGTCCAGCAACAGCGCCCAGCCGCCGCGGAACGGCAACGACGCGGGCGGCGCGGCCACGTCGATGCGCTCCGTCCGCCATGCGGCGTCCAGCGCAGCGAGGAAGCCGCCGGCGACCGCCGCGCCGCGCAGGTCGCGCACCCGGCCATCGGCCTCCAGGCGCAATCCGCTGCCGTCGGCCATCAGCAGCAGGTCCCAGCGGCCATGCTCGGTGCCGGAGGCGGTGGATTCGTACAGCGCCGGGTAGCGCTGCGGCGCGAGCCGGTGCAGCGCCAGCAGGTCGGTATCGGCGCGCAGGGGTCGAATGAGGGTCATCGGCCTGGAGTGATGGGGGATGCGCGGTGGCGCGGTTGTCCCTTCCGGCTTCCGGAAAGCCCGCTTCCTGGAAAGCCCGAATCTTCGTCCTCTCTCCTTCTCCCGCTTGCGGGGGAAGGTGCCCGAAGGGCGGATGGGGGCTGTTCGGAGCATCGGGAAGCAACAGCAAAAGCCCCCTCATCCGGCGCTGCGCGCCACCTTCTCCCGCGAGCGGGAGAAGGGGAGGCTCCTGCGAGGACGAGCCCGGCGGGCGGCTTCAGATGCGCCGGAACACCAGCGTGCCGTTGGTGCCGCCGAAGCCGAAGCCGTTGGACATGGCCACGTCGATCTTCTTCTCTCGCGCCACGTTGGGCACGTAGTCCAGGTCGCAGCCTTCGCCGGGCTCGTCCAGGTTGATCGTCGGCGGGATGATGCCGTCGTGGATCGCCATCACCGAGAAGATCGCCTCCACGCCGCCGGCCGCGCCCAGCAGGTGGCCGGTCATCGACTTGGTCGAGCTGACCATCGCCTTGTAGGCGTGGTCGCCCAGCGCGCGCTTCATCGCCATGGTCTCGGCCAGGTCGCCAAGCGGCGTCGAGGTGCCGTGGGCATTGAGGTAGTCCACCTGCTCGGCATTGATGCCGGCGTCGCGGATCGCATTGAGCATGCTGCGCGCGGCGCCGTCGCCATCCTCGCTCGGCGCGGTCATGTGGTAGGCGTCGGAACTGGCGCCGAAGCCGATCAGCTCGGCGTAGATGCGCGCGCCGCGGGCCTTGGCATGCTCGTATTCCTCCAGCACCAGCACGCCGGCGCCGTCGCCGAGCACGAAGCCGTCGCGGTCCTTGTCCCACGGACGCGAGGCCCGGGTCGGATCGTCGTTGCGGGTGGACATGGCCTTCATCGAGCAGAAGCCGCCCACCGAGGTCGGCGAGGAACCGCGCTCGGCGCCGCCGGCCAGCATCGCATCGGCGTCGCCGTGCTGGATCATGCGCATCGCCGTGCCGATGGAGTGGTTGGCGGTGGCGCAGGCGGATACCGCCGAGAACGTCGGCCCCTTCAGCCCCTTGATGATGCTGACCTGCCCGGGAAGCATGTTGATGATGGTGCTGGGGACGTAGAACGGGGAGATCTTGCGCGCCCCGCCCTCGTGGAACTTGACGGTCTGCTCCTCGATGCCGAGCAGGCCGCCGATGCCCGAACCCAGGATCGCGCCCACGCGCTCGGCGTTGGCCTCGGTGATCTCCAGGCCCGAGTCGTCCAGCGCCATGAACGAGGCGCCGACGCCGTAGTGGATGAACGGGTCCATCCGCTTGGCGTCCTTGGCGGACACGAACTTCGTCGGATCGAAGTCGCGGATCTCGCCGGCAATACGGGTAGTGAACTGCGACGCATCGATCTGGGTGATCGGGCCGATGCCCGAACGTCCGTTGACGATGCCTTCCCAACTGCTGGCCAGGTCATTGCCCAGCGGCGACACCATGCCCATGCCGGTAACGACGACACGACGACTCATTGCGGATTCTCCTGACCCGTTCACTGGAGGGTCGACCCTGTAAAAGCACAGGGCCGCATGCGCGGCCCCATGGATGTGTCACGCGGCGGCTGCGGACGCGCTCGCCCTGCCGCCGCGAGGCAGCACGCGTCAGCTCTTGACGTGCGCGGTGACGTAGTCGATGGCCTGCTGGACCGAGGTGATCTTCTCGGCCTCTTCGTCCGGGATCTCGCACTCGAACTCTTCCTCGAGCGCCATCACCAGCTCGACGGTGTCCAGCGAGTCGGCGCCGAGGTCATCGACGAACGATGCGCTGTTGGTGACTTCCTCTTCCTTGACGCCAAGCTGTTCGACGACGATTTTCTTGACGCGTTCTTCGATGGTGCTCATTGGGTTCTCGCTCCAGATGGAGTAGTGGTGGTTCGAAAAAAGGACCCCCGCACGTGGATGTGCGGTGCTCCTGTGAGGGGACTCACAAAAACGCCATCGGGCTGCGATGGCCGCGTTGGATAGTGTAGTGGAAAGCGGCAGGACCTTGCATGCAGCCAAAGTCCACTGCGATCAACCACTTGGAAGGCGCTCCATGCGCCACCGCACGCCAGGAGGCTGCCGGCCTGGCGGATCGAGGCGGAAATCCGGCTGCGCAGGGGCGGAAATCCCGCACCGCACAGACGCATCGCGGCCCCGGCCCGGCCAGGTCCGCCAGCTGCCTACGGCATGTACATGCCGCCGTTGACGTGCAGGGTTTCGCCAGTGATGTAGCTGGCCGAGGGACTGGCCAGGAATGCCACCGCACGGGCGATGTCGGCCGGCTCTCCGAGCCTGCCCAGGGCGATCTGGCCAAGCAGCGTCTGCCGCGATTCCTCCGGCAGCGACTTGGTCATGTCGGTATCGATGAAACCGGGGGCGACCACGTTCACGGTCACCCCGCGCGAGCCGATCTCCTTGGCCAGCGACTTGGAGAAGGCGATGATGCCGGCCTTGGCCGCGGCGTAGTTGGCCTGCCCGGCGTTGCCGGTCACGCCGATGACCGAGGCGATGTTGACGATGCGGCCGCGGCGCGCCTTCATCATCCCGCGCATCACCGCCTTGGAGGTGCGGAACACGCTGGACAGGTTGGTGTCGATGATCGCCTGCCAGTCCTCCTCCTTCATCCGCATCAGCAGGTTGTCGCGGGTGATGCCGGCGTTGTTGACCAGGATCGAGACCGGGCCGAAATCCTTGGCGACGGCCTCGACCAGCGCATCGATGGCGGCCGCGTCGGTGACGTCGAGCCTGCGCCCGGCACCGCCCGAGGCGGCCAGGCGCTCGCCGATCGCCTGCGCGCCGGCATCGGAGGTGGCGGTGCCGACGACGATGGCGCCTTGCGCGGCCAGTTCGTCGGCGATGGCGGCGCCGATGCCGCGGCTGGCACCGGTGACCAGGGCGATCTCGCCCTTCAGGGGTTGCGACATTTCATGTTCCTCTTCGGCAGCGGCGCCCGGCGCCGCGGTTGCGGCCGCGGACACGATGTCCACGGCAACGGGAATGGCTCAGGCGCGCCACGCCTCCAGCGCGCCCTGGAAATCGGCCGGCGTGGCCAGCGCGCGCGCATCCAGCGACTTGTCGATGCGCTTGGCCAGGCCGGTCAGCACCTTGCCCGGGCCGCATTCTGCGACCCGCACGGCGCCGCGTGCGGCCAGCGCCTGCACGCATTCGGTCCAGCGTACCGGCAGGTACAGCTGCTCGACCAGCGCGGCGCGGATCGCCTCCACGCCGTCGTGCACGCGTGCATCGACGTTCTGCACGACCGGCAGCGAGGGCTCCTGCCAGCGCAGCGCGCCCATCGCCTCACCCAGCCGGTTGGCGGCCTCGCGCATCAGCGGGGTATGCGACGGCACGCTCACCGCCAGCTTGACCGCCTTGCGCACACCGCGCTCGGCCAGCAGCGCCAGCGCGCGGTCCACCGCGGCGGCATCGCCGCCGATCACGATCTGCCCGGGCGAGTTGTAGTTGGCCGGCACCAGCACCTGGCTCTGCGCCGCCTGCTCGCAGACTTCCTGCACCAGCGCATCGTCGGCGCCGAGCACGGCGGCCATCGCGCCGATCCCGGCCGGCGCCGCCTCCTGCATGAACTGGCCACGCAGCCGCACCAGGCGCGCGCCCTCGTGCAGCGAAAGCGCACCGGCGGCGACCAGCGCGGTGTACTCGCCCAGGCTGTGCCCGGCCAGCACCGCAGGCTGCGCACCACCCTGGAACTGCCACAGCCGCCACAGTGCGATCCCCGCCGCCAACAGCGCCGGCTGGGTGTACTCGGTGCGGTTGAGCATCTCCTCCGGCCCGCCCTGCGACAGCGCCCACAGGTCGGCGTCGGCGCCGTCGGACGCCTCGACGAAGGCTTCGCGCACCAGCGGGTGCAGTTCGGCCAGTTCGGCGAGCATGCCCAGCGACTGCGAGCCCTGGCCCGGGAAGACGAAAGCGAGTTTGGAATCGGTCACGCGCTGCTGCACCTGCGGGAAAGCGAGGCCGGGGATGATACGGGCGAAACCGTCCGTGCGTCTGTACTGTCGCGTATGCACGGAGGCTGGGATTCGGGATTCGGGATTCGGGATTCGGGATTCGCAGATCGTGCGGCGGCCAGGCCTCCTGCACGAGTGCCCATGCGGCGCGACCTCGTTCCGGCCCCACCAATCCCGAATCCCGAATCCCGAATCCCAGCCTCTCAGACAAACGGATCGAGGATGTCCAGATGGCCGTCCATGAACCAGTCCACGCAGATCACCGCCACCAGCAGCACGCCCAGCGAGACGGCGGCATGGATGACCAGGATCGAATGCGCCAGCGCCCTCGCCGAACGTCCCATGCGCAGGCCGACGCGGGCCAGCCCCTGCAGGCGCCCGGTCACCGCCTGGGCATGCGCGCGCACCGGCGCCCGTTCCTCGCCCAGCGCCGCGGACATGAGCCGCTGCAGCACGTCGGGGCGGTCGTCGTAGTACTTGGCCACGCCATAGCCGAACATCAGCCAGTCGCGCGCCTGCGCCTGCTCCAGGTCCATCACCTCGAGCGGGTCCTCCTCGAAATCGATGAAGCCGATCGCATGCCCGTCGTAGGTCATGTTGCGCGGCCACGGCTGGCCGAAATAGGCGCCGTTGCGATGCGCCCTGGCGATCGCGGCCATCGCCAGCGACACCAGCGCATCGCGGCCGGCGTCGTCGGCCTCGCCCAGGCAGGCGGCCAGCGAGCGACCATTGTCGCTGAGGACGAGCGCGGCCCGCCCCTGCCCGATCACCTGCGGCACGTTGACGTCCTGGGAGTGCAGCTCGGCCAGCCGCCGCGCCTCGACATCGCGCGCGGCATCGCCGCCGCGATGCGGCGGGGGGCGCAGCGCGTCGAGATGGAAACGCCGGGAAACGAAAGCGAGCACGCCCAGCGTCAGCGCACGGCTGCTGTCGCCGTACTGCTTCAGCCAGGCGCGCTGCCCGTCGATGACTATGGGTTCGGCCATGGAACCAACTCCGGAAAGGCGGCCGGCGTGCGGCCGGCGCGGCATGCGGAACTCGGCGGATCAATAGCGCAGCAGCACCGAGCCCCAAGTGAAGCCGCCGCCGAAGGCCTCCAGCAGCAGCAGCTGGCCGCGCTCGACGCGGCCCGAGCGCACCGCCGCGTCCAGCGCCATCGGCACCGAGGCCGAGGAGGTGTTGCCATGGCGGTCAACCGTCACCACCACCTGGTCCATCGACATCTCCAGCCGCTTGGCGGTGGCCTCGATGATGCGCAGGTTGGCCTGGTGCGGGATCAGCCAGTCCAGGTCCTGCTTGTCCAGCCCGTTGGCGGCCAGCGCCTCGTCGACCACGCCGTCCAGCGCCTTGACCGCGTACTTGAAGACGTCGTTGCCCTTCATCAGGATGTGGCCGCCGCCACCGGCGCCCTCGCCGAATCCGGCGGACACGCCCACCGGATTCCACAGCAGTTCCTTCTTGCTGCCATCGGCGTGCAGGTGGGTGCTGAGGATGCCGGTCTCATCGTCGGCCTTGAGCACCACCGCGCCGGCGCCGTCGCCGAACAGCACGCAGGTACTGCGGTCGGTCCAGTCGACGATGCGGGTCAGCGTCTCGGCACCGATCACCAGCACGGTACGCGCGGCGCCGGAGCGGATGAACTTGTCGGCGGTGCTCAGCGCGAAGACGAAGCCGGAGCATGCGGCATTGACGTCGAACGCGGGGCAGCCGAGCGCGCCCAGCCGCGCCTGGATCAGGCAGGCGGTGGACGGAAAGATGAAATCGGGGGTGGTGGTGCCGACCACGATCAGGTCGATGTCCTCCACCGCGATGCCGGCCGCCTCGATCGCCTTGATCGCGGCCCGGTAGCCCAGGTCGCTGGTGGTCTGGTCCTCGGCGGCGATGTGGCGCTCGCCGATGCCGGTGCGGCTACGGATCCATTCGTCGCTGGTGTCCACGATCTTGGCCAGATCGTCGTTGGTCAACACCTTTTCGGGCAAATAGCTGCCGGTGCCCGCGATCCTGGAATAGATCCGCTTGCTCATGCTGGTTCCTGTTGCGCGGGCCGTGCGCGCAGGCACCGCCCTGGAAGAACGTAGCGTCGCCCGCCGACGGTCGCGGCGGGCGGCACGGATCAGTCTTCTTCGACCGTCGAGGTCTTGGTCGCGATCACCTTCTTGCCGCGGTAGTAGCCGTCAGCGGTGACGTGGTGGCGGATATGAATCTCGCCGGTGGTCGGGTCGGTCGACAGCTGCTTGGCGCTCAGCGAGTCGTGCGCACGGCGCTGGCCGCGGCGGGAGGGGGTGACACGGGATTTCTGCACAGCCATGGGATTGCTCCAAAACTCGGTTCGTCTATTTTAGGTTTTCCGCGGCATCGGGCCAGGGCCCGGCGCCACGTCCTGCCATCCGGCAAAGCCGGCGGCTATTGCTTCTTCAGCGCCGCCAGCGCCGCGAACGGACTGGCCTTGCGTTGTTCTTCCTCGGTTGCCGGCCAGTCGCCCTCGACCGCCTCGCTCCCGGGCGCCACCGGCACCAGCGGTACCGCCAGCACCAGCTCGTCCTCGACCAGGTCGGCGGGCCTGAGCATGCCGTCCTCGGGCACCAGCAGCGCCTCGTAGTCCGGCGGCAGGGCCGCCTCCTCGTCCTCGCTGCGGACCAGGCCCACCCGCTGGACCAGTTGCACCGGCAGCAGGAAAGGCTGCAGGCTGCGCTGGCATTGCAGCGGCAGCGCGGTGTCGATGGTCAGTTCCGCGTAGGGTACCTGGAGCGCGTCGTCACGGCCGAACTCGATCGAGTAGCGGACTTCGCCGCCGTCATCGACCAGACTGCCCTGCAGGCGCTTCATCGCCGCCAACGGCAGCACGCCGTCGAAGCGCCGATGCGCAGCCACCATCCGCCAGGCATCCAACAGTTCGGGCACGTTCGCGGACATAAGCCGCTGAATGTTAAGGACTGCCCCGGCCGCTGTCAAACCGCCGTGTCGCGCCCGCGTTCCAGTGCCGATCGTGCACGCCGCCATCGGCTTGCAGCGCAAGGCGCCGGCCGCCAGGACTGGCCGTCGCGGCAAGGCCGGCAACGCGGCGATGCGGGCCGAGGGTGACTCCCGGGCGGGCACTTTAGCGTGGACGCGACACCCGGTTGCCGGCAATGGCCGCAGCCTGCAGACTGCGCCTCTTCCGCCGCCGGAGCGCCGGTCTTGCCCCCACTGATCCTGGCTTCCACCTCGCCCTACCGGCGCGAACTGCTGCAGCGGCTGCGGTTGACCTTCTCCTGCAGCAAGCCCCATGTCGACGAGTCCCCGCTGCCGGGCGAGGCGCCGCGGGCCCTGGCGGCCAGGCTGGCGACGGCCAAGGCGGCCGCGGTCGCGGTGCAGGCGGCGGACGCCTGGGTCATCGGCTCGGACCAGGTGGCGGAGCTCGATGGCCGCCCCCTGGGCAAGCCCGGCACGCGCGCGGCGGCGATCGCCCAGCTCGAAGCCATGTCCGGCCGCAGCGTGGTCTTCCACACCGCCGCCTGCCTGATGCGGCACGGCCGGGCGCTGGCAGCCGCGGACGTCACCACCGTGCGCCTGCGCCCGCTCGATCGGAATGAGATCGAACGCTACATCGACGCCGAATCGCCGCTGGACTGCGCGGGCAGCTTCAAGTGCGAAGGGCTGGGGATCGCCCTGTTCGAGGCGATCGAAAGCCGCGACCCGACCGCCCTGGTCGGCCTGCCGCTGATCGCGCTGTCGGGACTGCTGCGCGAGGCGGGATTCATCCTGCCCTGAGCCCGACGATCGGGGCATGGCTGGCATTCGGCCAGGACACGCCCGTTCGCAAGATCCGTAACCCGGGCAAGCACGCGCACCCGGGCTGACCGGCGCCCCAGGCTACGCGGTTGCCAGCCAGCGGAAAGCAGGAATCAACGCCGCCGCACCTGGCACCACTGGTAGGGGAAATTTCCCTGCCCGATCCGTGCACGGAGCGTCCGGCAGCCGGAGCGATCCAGTTCCAATCCGTAGGCGGACAATTGTGCATCCGCGGCAAGCGCCAGTTCCGCATCGGCGGCTGCCACATCGATCAGGCTGCCGGGCCGCGCCGCCAGCCGGCAGCGTCCCCCGATCTCCTCGACCTGCAACTTCAGGCCCCGGCGCTCGAGCCAGCGCAGCGTCGTGCAGCCTGGTTGCGTGGCCAGTCCCAGACGCGCTGCCCAGCGATTGATACGCACCAGGCGCTCCGCCTTTCTGTCGACGGCGGCCGGGATCATCGCGAACACCTCGGAACGCTGCGCCAGCATGGCATCCAGACGCATGCGATAGCCCACGCCTTCGGGAAAGTTGGACGCCACCGCCGCATACACGGCGTGTTGCGGCAAAAACGGCACGCGCCAGGCCTGCGGTTCATCGCCGACCAGAAGCACTGCCGAGTCGCCGGGCCGCGACAGAGCCGGCACTTCGACATCGAATGCCCGGGGCGCCCAGCGCGTATGCCCCCAGTCACTCCAACCGGCCAAGGAAACCAGCGCGCAGAAGGCCACTACCAACGCTGGCCAACGGCACGAAGCTGCGGATGTCTGCAACCTGCGCATACCCAGCCACAACAGCAGCGGCGCGAGCACCTCGAGTACGACAAGGTAGCGATGGATGCTGAAGATCGCCTGCCAGAACACGTAGCCGGCCACGAAGAACACGAGCACGGTCCGCAATGCCGGGGGCGCCGCCGGAACGACAGCGCGTGGCCGCACTGCACCAATGTGGCGCAGGCCCCAGCGTACGATCAGCACGGCAGCCAGGAGGTACAACGCCGTCCAGATGCATTGCAACAGTGCAACCTGGCCGACCCGGTAGGGATTTGCGGTGAACACCAGCGGCCAGGCCAGCCGCTCGCCCCAGTTGCGCGGCAACCAGTGGGCATCTGCCACGCCGACAAGCGATGCCATCGGCGACTGGAACCAGTGATTGAATTGCGGCAACAACGGGTTGCCGAAGGTGGTCCACATCGTCCACAGCCATGGCCCGGCGGCCACGGTGAATACCGCCAGCGCCACGACCGTCATCACCACCAGCCCTGCGACGCGCGTCCCGGCCTTGCCGCCATCGGCCAGTGCCGCCAGCCCGAGCGCGATCGCATACGCGGCATTGGTGAGCTTGAGAGCCACTGCCAGGCCGAGCGCCGCACCGGCCAACGCCCACCACAGAACGGAGAAACCGACCCGTTCGCGCTGCCGCCGCTGTGCCCACAGCACCAGCGCCACGGCAGCGAGCACGAACACCGCAGTGGTGTTGTCGGCCATGGTGCCGCCGAGCTCGGACAGAAAGGCGGCGCTGCACAGACCCGCGACCCCGAGCAAGGGCGCCAGACGTGGACGGTGCTGATCGGCCGGCAGCACCATCCAGGCGATGCCGGCGGCCAGCGGCAGCAACAGCCCATGGAATGCCCCCAGCGCCATCGCCGCGAGCATCGGCGGCCAGTGCATCAACAGCCCGTAATGCACCAGATCCAGCAACGGGTTGAAATAGCTCTGCATCTGCGCCGGCGCCAGATCGATGCCGACCCGGCCGTGGAGCAATGCATGGGCGTTGTAGAGATGGTAGTTGCGCAGATCCCAGTTGGCATCCTGGCCAAGCCATAGCGATGCCATCGCGCAGGCCAGCGTCGCCGCGATGACGGTGGCCGCCACGTTGCCGGCACTGCGGAAGGCGAAGCGGTGGTCCAGCCACAGGCCCAGGCGGACCAGGTGCCTGGCGCAGCGCGGAGACCGCGGTTGCACCCCGCTCCCGGTTGCGGCCTGGCTCATTGGGGCGATTCCCTCCCGCCGCCGCGCTCCCGCCACGGCGGAATGGCCAGATAGGCCAAGTGCTTGGATTCGATACGCCCGCGCGTGACCGTATCCAGGATCAGCCCGCAGGCCAGCAGCAACACCCCCAACAGCATTAGTGCGACGCAGAGGACGGCCGTGGGGAAGCGCGGCACCAGTCCGGTCTCCAGGTAGGTGAGAAACAGCGGGGCGGCCAGGACGAGCGAGGCAACCACGCAGGCGGCAAAGCCGAAGGAAAAGAACAACAGAGGCCGTTCCGCCTTGAACAGGCGGGCGATCATGCCAAGGATGCGGAACCCGTCCTGCCAGGTGCGCAACTTGCTCTGCGATCCCTCCGGACGGGCGCCGTAGCGGGTCTCGACCTCCGCCACCGGCATCCGCAGTTGCAGCGCATGCACTGCCAGTTCGGTTTCCGTCTCGAAGCCGGACGAGTGCGCCGGAAACGACTTCACATAGCGCCGCGAGAACACCCGGTAACCGGAAAGCATGTCGTCGAAGCTGCGCCCGAACAGGAAGCCTACGCAGCGCGTTAGCAGTGCGTTGCCGGTCCTGTGGCCGGCTCGATAGGCGGACTGGTGACCGCTGAGCCGAGCGCCGACCACCATGTCCAGGCCATCATCGAGCAGGCGCCGGACCAGGACCGGCGCGGCGGCGGCATCGTAGGTATCGTCGCCATCGACCAGCACGTAGATGTCGGCGTCGATATCGGCGAAGGCGCGCCTGACGACATTGCCCTTGCCCTGCAGCGCGACCTTGCGTACGCACGCGCCGGCGGCCTTGGCCACCCCGGCGGTACCGTCGCAGGAATTGTTGTCGAGCACCCAGATCCGTGCCGTCGGCAGTGCCGCGGCGAAGTCGCCCACCACCTTGGCGATGGCGGCCGCCTCGTCGTGGCAAGGGATGAGCACGGCGATATCGGGCCCGTATGGCGGCGCGGGCAGAGAAGTGGCCAGCGAGGGGGACATGGCGGCGCGGTGACTGCAGGGCGGCAGGTGAGGCCTCAAGGATGCCTGATTTCCAGCGGTTGTTCCCACCAGTCCTCGACGCTGCCGTCATGGCCATGCAGGCGCAGGCCCAGCCAGTGCCGGCCGGCCGGGAGGTCCTGGCTGCGCAACCTCGCGCGGAAGCCGACACGGGGGTGCTGCGGGTCGTTGGAGATCTTCCAGAACCCGGTGACGTCCTGCACGTGCCCGTAGTCGGCGCTCGCCAGCGGCCGGCCGTCCAGCAGCAGTTCCACCCTCGAAAGGCCCACGCCGTCCTTGAACGCCCAGCCTTGCACCTCGAAGGCGCCGTCGACGCCCGCACCGGGCAGCGGCGCGTCGATCCACGCCATCGCCGGCGTCACGCAGTCCCCGGATGCACGCTGCGCCGGCAGCCGCATCAGCAGGAAGCGCTGGTAGCCGTGGTCCAGCGACACCACGCGCGGCGGCGGCAACGGCCCCACCAGTGCGCACAGGTCGTGATAGCGCTGCAGCAGGAACTTGTAGGGATTGTCGCTGGGCGAGAGCACCAGCAGCCGCGGCCCGTCGCGATCGCCGTCGCTGAGCAGGCCCCACGTTCGCAGCTGCACGGTGCGCCCGTGCTTGTCGTTGAGCGGCGCCGGCAGCACCTCGATGTCCGCATCGTCGAGCACGAAGCCCAGCTCTGCACCGACCTTGAAGTTGTCGGCCAGCACGCGGGTGCCGTCCGGCATCGCCTGCAGTTCCTCGCGCACGGCGGCGCCGAGCGTATCCCAGCCGGCGAAGTTGCGCGGGTAGAACTTGTGGCCCGCCGCCTGCTCGCGCACCGAGGGCACGGAGACGGCGACGTAGTAGCCCAGCGCGCCCACCAGCCCGACGCCCGCCAGCCCCAGTGTCGCCAGCCGCAGCGGCCGCGCCCAGCGGTTGAGGACGACCGGCACCGCCACCAGCAGCGCCAGGTACCCCGGCAGCGGCCAGTGGAAGCTCACGCGTTCGACGTCGGTGAAGAAGCCCAGGCCGAACACCAGCACGGTGGAAATACCGCCGACCAGCCCGAAGTAGCGCCACTGCAGCCGCGTTCCGGCAGTCCCGCCGCTGCGCGCCGCCGCCAGCGCGACGCCGGCCATCGCGACGAACAGCAGCGGCGTCACCAGCAGTGCCTGCACCGCCAGGAACGACAGCCCGGTGATCTGGAACGTCCACGGATGGCGATCCAGCAGCTGGAACCGCAGCCCGGCCTCCTGATGGTGCGCGTTCCACGCCAGCAGCGGCAGCCAGGCGAGCATGCCGATCAGCAGCGCCACCCAGACCCGCGGATCGAGCAGCACCTGGCGGCCGCGCGGGATGCAGGCCAGCGCGACCAGGCCCACGCCGATCACCCCCAGGAAGCGGTAATGGCTGAAGGCGCCGATCGCCAGCCCCAGCGCGAGCTCGACGGTACTGGGCGCCTCGACCTCGCGCAGCAGGCGCGCGCCTGCTCCCAGGCACAGGATCGCCGCCAGCGCCATCGGCACGTCCGGCAGCGCCAGGATGCCCAGCGTCGCCGACAGCGGCATCAGCACGGTCAGGCTGCCCGCACGCCAGCCCGCGGCGGCACCGAACCACTGCGTGGCGATGCGCACGACCAGCCACGGCAGCAGCGCCGCCACCAGCAGGAACGGCATGCGCAGCGCCAACAGGTGGTTGCCGCCGATTTCCACGCCCAGCCGCGCCATCCATGCGGTCATGCCCGGGAGATCGGAATACGACAGCGCCAGGTGCCGGCCTTCCTGCCAGTAGAAGGCCTCGTCCACGAACAGCGGCAACCGCGCCGCGACGACCAGCTTGACGGCGGTAACCAACGTCCACAGGATCACGAAGTTGCGTTGCGCGCGCGCCTCGCCGTGCATTGCGTGGGGATCCCCTTCAGAAGGCCATGGAAACGTGATGTCCTTATCACTTCGCTCGACGAGCATGCTAACCGATGCCCTGCGCGATGCGTTGCGCCAGGCGCAGGACCAGGTCAACTCGCTGCTGCTGGGCAAGGCGCAAGAGGTCAGGCTGGCATTCGTCGCCGTGCTGTCGGGCGGGCACCTGCTGATCGAGGACCTGCCGGGCCTGGGCAAGACCACGCTGGCGCACGCCATGGCGTCCAGCCTGGGACTGGGCGTCCAGCGCGTGCAGTTCACCTCCGACCTGCTGCCGGCCGACGTGCTCGGGGTATCGGTCTACGACGCGCAATCGCGCCAGTTCCAGTTCCATCCCGGCCCGGTGTTCACCCACGTGCTGCTGGCCGACGAGATCAACCGCGCCCCGCCGCGCACGCAGAGCGCCCTGCTGGAGGCGATGGCCGAGCAGCAGGTCACCCTGGATGGCGCCACCCACGCCCTGCCCGACCCGTTCTTCGTGATCGCCACGCAGAACCCGGTGGACCTGTCCGGCACCTTCCCGCTGCCGGACTCGCAGCTGGACCGCTTCCTGCTGCGGCTGGCGCTGGGCTACCCCGATGCGCAGGCCGAGAAGGCGCTGCTGTCCGGCAGCGACCGCCGCGACCTGATCGCGCAGGCGCAGCCTCGGCTCTCCGCCGGCGAGGTGAAGACCCTGCGCGCGGCGGCGGCGCAGGTGCATGCCAGCGAGGCTCTGGTCGACTACGTGCAGGCGCTGCTGGCCCGCAGCCGCCAGCATGCCGGCGTGCGCGTGGGACTGTCGCCGCGTGCCGGCATCGCGCTGCTGCGCGCCGCCCGGGCCTATGCGCTGCTGCTGGGCCGCAACCACGTGCTGCCCGAGGACATCCAGGCGCTGTTCGTGGCGGTGGCCGGGCATCGCATCGTGCCGGTGGCCGAATCCTCCTCCGGCCCGACCCTGGCCAAGGCGATCCTGCACAGCGTGCCGGTGGATTGAGCACGGTGGGACCGCGCATCCGCCCGGCACGACGGCGGCTGCAGCGGCTGGCGCGCCCGCGCGCGGCCGAACCGCTGCCGGTGACGCTGGACCGCCGGCGCATCTACGTGCTGCCGACCCGCTTCGGCCTGTTCGTGGCGATGCTGCTGGGCGCGATGCTGCTGGGTGCGCTGAACTACAACAACAACCCGGCGCTGCTGCTGGCCCTGCTGCTGGGGGCAACAGCCGTGGCCAGCACCATCGGCGCGCACCTGCAGCTGTCGGGGCTGCGCATCGAGACGGTCGCGGCCGAGCCGGTCGCGGCCGGCACGCCCCTGCGGATGCGGCTGGCACTGGCCCGCCAGGACGGCCGTCCCCGGCGCGGCCTGCGCATCGACCACGGCGACGCCAAGGCGTTCTGCAGCCTCGACTCCGCCCACCAGGCCGATCCGCAGCTGCAGGTGCCCACCGTGCAACGCGGCTGGCTGGAGCTGGAGCGCATCCGCATCTCCACCACCCAGCCGCTGGGCCTGGTGCGCGCGTGGTCATGGGTCTGGCCGCAGCAGCCGTTGCTGGTGTACCCGCGCCCGGAGCACGATGGCCCGCCGCTGCCGGACGGCGCCGGCGACGCCCGCCACAGCCGCCTGCACGCACTGGGCGAGGACCTGCACCAGCTGCGTCCCTACCGCGCCGGCGATGCGCCGCGGGCGATCGCGTGGAAGCACTCGGCGCGGCGCGACAGTCTGCTGGTGCGCGAGTACGAGCGCCCGCTCGGCACCGAGGTCGTGCTGGACTGGCGCAGGCTGGCGCCACTGGGCGACGAGCAGCGCATCGCCCGCCTGGCGCGCTGGATCGACGAGGCCGAACGCCAGGGACTGCGCTCGCGCCTGCTGCTGCCCGGACAGCCGCCGCTCGGCCCCGGCCTGGGACCGCAGCACCGCCATGCCTGCCTGCGCGCACTGGCGCTGCTGCCATGAGCGCACCTGCGCCGATCACGCTGAGCGGCCGCAGCCGCGCCTGGACGCTGGGCGCCGCCGTGCTGCTGCTGATCCCGCTGCTGCTGCAGCTGCCGCCCGCGCTGGCGATCGCGTTCGCCACCACCGCCGTGCTGGTGGCGCTGGCCTCGTGGCGGCGGCCGCTGCCCGCGGCGCTGCGGCTGTTGCTGGTGCTGGCGATGTTCGCCGCGATCCACTGGCAGATGGGCATGCGCTTCGGCCGCGACACCGGCTGCGCGCTGCTGGCGGCGATGCTGGCGATCAAGTCGTCCGAACTGCGCGACCTGCGCGATGCCCGCAGCCTGCTCGGCTTCGCGCTGTTCGCGCCGTTCGCCGCGTTCCTGCTCGATCAGGGGCCGGCGACGATGGCGCTGGGCCTGCTGGCGGTGCTGGTGTCGCTGCTGGGCATGCAGCGGCTGGCCGCCGAGGAAGGCCGGGCCGCGACGCCGCCGCTGCGGCAACAGGTGGGCGGCATCGCCCGGCTGGTGGCCATCGGCCTGCCGCTGGCGCTGGCCGCGTTCTGGCTGTTCCCGCGGCTGGGATCGCCGCTGTGGGGCGTGCCCGAACGTGCGCTGGCGCGGCCGGGCCTGTCGGACACGATGACCCCGGGCGAGTGGATCGACCTGATGGCCGACGACACGCCGGTGCTGCGCGCGCAGTTCTTCGGCGCGGTGCCGGCGCCGCCGCAGCGCTACTGGCGCGGACCGGTGCTGTGGGATTTCGACGGCCGCAGCTGGACCCAGCCGCGCGAACTGCGCCGGCTGCCGCCGGCCCCGGCCGATCACGCCGGCGCCCGCTGGGACTACCAGATCGACTACGAGCCCACCGACCGCCGCCAGCTGGTGGCGCTGGACCTTCCGCTGCAGGCCCCGCCCGGAAGCCGGCTGTCGCTGGACTACGGCCTGCTCAGCGACCGCCCGCTCAACGGCCTGACCCGCTGGCGCATGCAGTCCGCGCCGCCGGGCGCCTTCCAGCCATCGTTGCCGCGCGTCCTGCGCCAGCGCGCGCTGGCGCTGCCGGCCGGCTACAACCCGCGCACGCTGGCCCTGGCGCAGCAGTGGCGCAGCGAGACCGGCAGCGACGACGCCGCCATCGTCGGACGCGTGCTGGAGTGGATCGGCAAGGAGTTCGCCTACACCCTGGACACGCCGCTGCCGGGGCGCGACGGCGTGGACGAGTTCCTGTTCAGCCACAAGGCCGGCTTCTGCGAGCACTTCAGCTCCGCATTCGTGGTGCTGATGCGCGGCGCCGGCATTCCCGCGCGCGTGGTCACCGGCTACGCCGGCGGCGTGCGCAACGCGCTGGGCGGCTACTGGCTGGTGCGGCGCATGGACGCCCACGCCTGGGCCGAGGTGTGGCTGCCCCGGCGCGGCTGGGTACGGGTGGACCCCACCGCCGCGGTCGCCCCGGAACGCATCTACGACACCCTGGAGGACCGCCTCGCCCAAGGCGCCGGCGCCGGTGCGGGCCGCCAGTGGCCGCCGCTGGCCGATGTCGGCGACTGGCTGCGGCGCGGCTGGAACGACCTGGTGCTGTCCTTCGACGCCGGCCGCCAGCAGCGCCTGCTCAGCCCGCTCGGCATCGACCGGCTGGACCCGCCGCGGCTGATCGCGCTGTTCTCGCTGTTCGCCCTGGCCGCGCTCGGCCTGATGGCGTGGCTGCTGGCGCGCGGCGAGCGCGAGCGCGACCCGCTGCTGCGCGCCTGGCGCCGGCTGGGCCGCCGCTACGCCCGCCTGGGGCTGGCACGCGAACCGCACGAGCCGGCGCTGGACTGGGCCGCGCGGGTGGAGCGCGCCCGGCCCGGCAGTGGCCTGCTTCCGCTCAGTGAACGTTTCGCCGCCGCCCGCTATGCTGGCGCCCGTACGGACAGCGCCTCCCTCGCCTCATTGCTAAACGACCTGCGCAAGCATCGCCCGATAAACGGAGCATCCCCATGAACATGCGTTTCCTGTTACCCGCTGTCGCCGCCCTTTCCCTTGCCGCCTGCGCCACCGCGCCCAAGCCCCTGCAGGGGCAGTTCAGCGGCGTGACGCCGCGCGATTCCGTCGCCGCACCGCAGGTCGGCACGCAGGTCCGCTGGGGCGGAAAGATCATCGCCACCAATCCCGGCCAGGGACAGACCTGCTTCCAGCTGCTGTCGCGCCCGCTGAACTCCAGCGGCCGCCCGGACAGCGGCTCGTCCGATGCCAGCGACGGCCGCTTCGTCGCCTGCCGCGCCGGCTTCTACGACCCGGCGGTGTTCGAGCCCGGCCGCGACGTGACCTTCATCGGCACGATCGCCGGCTACGAGGACACCAAGATCGGCGAGTTCGACTACAAGCTGCCGAAGATCCAGGCCGACGTGGTCTACCTGTGGCCGGTGGTGCGCGACGTGCAGGTCGTGCCGGCCTACCCGTACGGTCCCTGGGGTCCGTACGATCCGTGGTGGGGCCCGCGCTGGGGCTACCGCGGCTGGTGGTGATCGCCCAGGCAGAAGCCGAGGAAAACGCCGCTCATCGAGCGGCGTTTTTTTTATGGACCCTGTCAACTTCGGGCACGCCCGCTGCCGATGCCGGAACGATGGCAGCGGCCTGCGGCCCCCGGTAAGCGAAGCGCACCCGGGTCACCGGCCACCCGGAGGCGCTTCGCTTACCCGGCTACAAGCTGACCGGTATCACGGCGACAGGCACCGCCAGCGGAGAAGGACAGCCCCTTTTTTCACGGATCCGTCGCCATGTCATGGCTGCCCTTGGTCGCCGCCGCGGCGTGCCGAGCAGGCGGCGGCAGGCTCGGCCACGGCCCGCCGAAGCCCGCCCCATTCCCGCTGGCGGCAATCCGCCGTATCCCCCTTCCCACGCGAACAGGCGTAGATCGGCGCCCACGCGGCGGGCACCCGGGGCGGCTGGATTTGCCAGGGCGTGGCCGCGGCCTACGGCGTTCCGAAATGCCCGAGCTGCGCCCCGGCCAGCAGGTGCAGGTGGATGTGGAACACGGTCTGCCCGGCATGCTCGCGGCAGTTCATCACCACCCGGTAGCCGTCCTGGGCGAAGCCCTCGCCGCGCGCGTACTCGGCCGCGGCCAGCACCAGCTTGCCGATGATCCAGGCCTGGTCGGGCTTGAGGTCGTCCAGCGTCGGGATGTACAGGTTCTTCGGGATGAACAGCACGTGCACCGGCGCCTGCGGTGCGATGTCCTTGAAGCCGAGCACCTCGTCGTCCTCGTAGACGACGGTAGCCGGGATCTCGCGGCGGATGATCTTGCCGAAGAGGGTGTCGTTGGTCATGGCGGGATTCGGGATTCGGGATTCGGGATTCGGGATTCGGATAGAGCATAGCCTGCCGCAATCGCTCGCGTGCTTCAGCGAATCCCGAATCTCCAATCCCGGATCCCCGCCCTCAAGGCACTTCGCTGCGCGAGCCGAAGGCATGCGAGAGCGTGCCGCGGTCCACGTACTCCAGCTCGCCGCCCAGCGGCAGGCCCTGTGCCAGCCGGCTCGGGCGCACGCCGTGCTGGCGCGCCATCTGCGCCAGGTAGTGCGCGGTGGCCTCGCCCTCGACGGTCGAGTTGGTGGCGATGATCAGCTCGCGCACCTCGCCCTGGCCGAGTCGCTCGCCCAGCCGGTCCAGGCCGAGCTCGCGCGGGCCGACGCCGTCCAGCGGCGACAGACGCCCCTGCAGCACGAAGTACACGCCGCGATAGCCGGTGGCGTACTCGATCGCCAGCCGGTCGGCCGGCGACTCCACCACGCACAGCTGCTGCCGCTCGCGGCTGGCGCTGGCGCAGATCGGGCAGATCGCGCTCTCGCTGAAATCGCGGCACTGCTCGCAATGGCCGATGCGCTCGATCGCCTCGGCCAGCGTCCGCGCCAGGCGCTGGCCGCCCTCGCGCCCGCGTTCGAGCACGTGGTAGGCCATGCGCTGAGCGGTCTTCTGGCCCACGCCGGGCAGTACGCGGAAGGCGTCGACCAATTGTTCGAGCAATGAGGACATGGGGTGGTTGGGATTGGGGATTCGGGATTGGGGATTCGTAGAAGCGGCCTTGCTTCTGCCTTTGCGAATCCCCAATCCCGAATCCCCAATCCCCGCTCCGTCAGAACGGCAGCTTCATTCCCGGCGGCAGCGGCATGCCGGCCGTGGCGGCGCCCATGCGCGACTTGGACTCGGTCTCGATCTTGTTGCTGGCGTCGTTGAAGGCGGCCGCGACCAGGTCCTCGACCATCTCCTGGTCGGACAGCACGCTGGGATCGATGCGCACCTTGCGGCACTCCTTGGCGCCAGTCAGGGTCACGCTGACCATGCCACCGCCGGCGCTGCCGGTCACTTCCAGCTTGGCCAGTTCTTCCTGGGCGCGCTGCAGGTTCTCCTGCATCTTCTGCGCCTGTTGCATCAATTGGGCGATATTGCCACGCATGGTCTTTTCACTCGTCGTAAGGGCGGATGGAATCGGGGACGACCCGCGCGCCATGCTGCTGGATCAGCTGCTGCACCTGCGGATCGTTCATGAAGGTGTCCTCGGCGGCCTGCTGGCGCTCGCCGCGCTGGCTCTCGGCATGCGCGTGCAGGGTCTGCGCCTGGACCTCGGCGGCGCCGGCCTCGATCACCAGCTTCGGCGCCTGGCCGAGCTGGCGGCCCAGCGCCTGCGCCAGGTCGCCCTGCGAGCGCTCCGAGCGCAGGTACTCGAAGCCCGGCGGCAAGGCCAGCCGCAACACGCCGTGGTCGTGCGAGACGAAGGCCGCATTGGCCGCCAGTTGCCTGGACGGCCCGCTCAGCCCGCAGCGGGCCACCAGCGCGAACCACTGCTCGCTGCTGGCGATGCGACCGTCCGCGGTCGCCGGCGCGACTTCCGCCGGGACGGGAACGGACACCGGGGTATGGGTTTGCGACGGTGGCGCAGGCGGCGCCATCGCCAGTTCCGGCATCGCCACGATGTCGTCGACGACGACGTTCGGCGCGGCAGGCGGCGCCCTGTCGGCGGGTGCGGGCTCCCACGGCGGCCGGTCATCGGCGGCGACGGCATCGGGCTTCGGCGCGCGCTCGGCCGCCGGCATGGGAGACGGAACCGGTACTGGCGTCGGCGCTGGTGCTGGTTCTGGAACGGGTACCGGCGGCACTGGCGGCGCGGCGACGGCGGAAACCGCAACCGGCGGTCCCGCTGCCGGCGCGGCGTTCGCCGGGGCCGATTCGCTGCGTGCAGCCTGCGTGCGGCCGGCCGGCTCCGCCTGTCCGCCCTTGCCCGGCGGCACCGGCGCGGCCGGCCGGAACGCCAGCATGCGCAGCACCGCCATCTCGAAGCCGGCGCGCGGGCTCGGCGCCAGGTACAGGTCGCGACGCCCGTTGAGCGCCATCTGGTACCACAGCTGCACCACTTCCGGGCGCAGGCGGGTGGCGAAGGCATCGGTATCGATCGCGTCGCCGGCCACGGCGGCGGAAGGCACCAGCTGCCGCACCTGGATGCGATGCAGCGCCTCGGCCAGCGCCTCCAGCACGCCGCCCCAGTCCGGCGAGAACTCGGCCAGCGTCGCCACCACCTGCAACAGGCGGGCGCCATCGCCGTCGGCCAGGGCTTCCAGCATCGCCCCGACCTGGGTGCGGTCCACCGTGCCTAGCATCGCGCTCACCACGTCCTCGCGCAGCGCCCCGCCGGCATAGGCGATGGCCTGGTCGAGCAGCGACAGGCCGTCGCGCAGGCTGCCGTCGGCGGCCTTGGCCAGCTGGGCGATGGCGCTGGCATCGGCCTCGATGCCCTCGGCCGACAGGATCCGGGTCATCTGCCCGCGGATCTGCTCCTCGTCCAGCCGCTTGAGGTTGAACTGCAGGCAGCGCGACAGCACCGTCACCGGCAGCTTCTGCGGGTCGGTGGTGGCCAGCAGGAACTTCACGTGCTCCGGCGGCTCCTCCAGCGTCTTCAGCAGCGCATTGAACGCCGCCTTGGACAGCATGTGCACCTCGTCGATCAGGTAGACCTTGAACTTGCCGCGTGAGGGCATGTACTGCGCGTTCTCGATCACCTCGCGCACGTCGTCCACGCCGGTGTTGGAGGCCGCGTCGATCTCCAGCAGGTCGATGTAGCGCCCGGCATCGATGTCCAGGCAGGCCGCGCACTGGCCGCAGGGGTCGGCGCTGGTGCCGTGCTCGCAGTTGAGCGACTTGGCGAAGATGCGGGCGATGGTGGTCTTGCCGACGCCGCGGGTGCCGGTGAACAGGAAGGCATGGTGGACGCGGCCGCTGTCGAGCGCATTGCTCAGCGCGCGGACCACATGCTCCTGGCCCACCAGCTCGGCAAAACGCTTCGGACGCCACTTGCGGGCAAGGACGAGGTAGGACATCAGGCAACCGTCTTCATCTGAACCGTCATTGTGCCATGGCCGTCAACGCCCGCCGCGCCGCTGCGATTCAGCTTGTGGGGACGCGGCCGGGCGGCTAGAATCTGCGCCCCTGTCGTGCCCGTCCCGGCGGCAGGTCCCGGAGAGGTGTCCGAGTGGTTGAAGGAGCACGCCTGGAAAGTGTGTAAGCGTCTAAACCGCGCTTCGGGGGTTCGAATCCCCCTCTCTCCGCCAAACATGCGCATCCCTCGCAAGAGCCCGCCCATCCCTGTGCGGACTTCATATGGGAAGCAAGGCCGCGCTCCGGCGCGGCTTCGTCTCTATGGTGGCCCCGTCGGTCCCTCGCGACGCTAGATCGAAAATCCCGCCAGGGCCGGAAGGCAGCAACGGTATCGATCGACGCGGGCGCCGAGGTCAACCGGCGGGGCCACCGCCTTTTGTGCTTCATGCCTTCGCGCGCACAGCCGGCCGTTCATTGGAAGCACTCGTGGACGGCCGACCTCGCCACCCCCGGCCGCGCCTCGCCTACCCGGGCTTCGGGTCCTCTGCCTGTTCTGCCGCCGGCGTGCCCTGGTGGAAGAACAGGCGCCAGCCGCAGGCCGATTGCCGCCACAGCGAGCAGCGCCAGGCCGGACGTGCCACGCCGTCGTGCCGGCTGAGCGAACGGTAGGTGACCTGCGCGATCCCCGGCGCAAGCTGCCGGACCTGGAAGCCATCGGCCTCGATCCGTTCGCTTCCAGTCTCTGCCGGCAGTGCCCGCAGGATCGCCTCGCGCGCGAAAACCCGGCCGGACGCCCCGAATTCCAGGAAGTCCTCGTCCAGCAAGCGCTCCAGCCGCTGCCGGTCCGCACGCACACGCGGCCGCAGCAGCGAACGTTCCAGCTCGATCAGCACGGACGCCAGTGCTTCGTCGTTCATCCTCGCATCTTCCACCGCGAGCCACCGGGCCGGCTCACGCCGGCGAGGCCACCATCGCCGTCGGCGCCCGCAGGGCGATGCATTCGCCCGGCGAGGCGACCCGGTGGCCGCGCTCGCGCAGGCGCCGGGCGTCCGCCGCGCTGGCGTAGTGGTACAGCACCATGCGTTCGCGCAGTGCCGGCAGGTACTCGCGTTCGAGATCGTCCACGCCGGTATGCGAGGGGTTGCCGTGCAGGCCGCAGTCGTGCGCGATCAGTTCGCCGTCGTCGGCAAAACGGGCCAGCATCTCCGGGATCGGTCGGGTGTCGCCGCTCCAGGCCAGCGCCCCCTTCAGGCGCAGGCCGTAGGCGGTCTCGGGCCAATGGTGGCGCACCGGGAACACCTCCATGCGCACGCCGTCGTGCCAGAACGCATCGCCCACCGCGACCAGCCGGAACGCATCCCAGAAGTTGGCGCCGCCCTCGGCCAGCACGTTGGGGTAGTCGCCGATCCTGCGGTGCAGCAGCGGCACCAGCGGCGCCGGCACGTACAGCAGGGTCTGCCCGCGACGCTCGGAGAAGTAGCTGTCCACGAACAGGCGTTCGAAGCCGCCGACGTGGTCCAGGTGGACATGGGTGACGAACAGCGCGCGCGGCATGGCGCCGTAATGGGCCTGGTAGGCGGTCAGCCCCTCGCTGCCGCAGTCGATGGTCAGCCACGGCGCCCCGTCGCGCTCGATGGTCGCCATCGGCGTGCCCAGCGCGACCGCCGAGGCGTTGCCGACGCCCTGGAAGCGCAGCGACCACGGCATCTAGTAGCCCCGGTCCCAGGCCATCTGGTAGGCCCGGCGCAGCCGTGCGAAGTCCTTGTCGACCTCGTCGCGGCTGCGTTCGCCGCGCAGCTTGCGCAGCGAGCGATGCAGGCGCTTGAGGTTGCGCTCGCGCCAGCGCGTGGCCGGGATGCGCAGCACGCCGCGGTCGAAATCGATCAGCCAGCCCTTGTTGACGCCGTCGAACAGGATGTTGTGCGCATTGAGGTCGGCGTGGTCCAGGCCGGCGCGATGGAAGCGGGCGATCAGCTGCCCGGCCTCTTCCCAGGGCGCGCCGTGCCCGGCCAGTTGCGCGCATTCGCCCAGCGAGCGCACGCCTTCCAGGCGCTCCATCAGCAGCGCCGCCCGGTAGTGCATGCCCTGGCGCAGGTAGCACGCGGCCAGCGGCCGCGGCACCGGCAGCTTGAGCGCGCACAGCTGCCGCATCAGCCGGAACTCGGCGAAGCTGCGCGTGCGGTTGGCGCCCTGCCACAGGTAGCTGCCGCGGCTGATCCTGGCCGCCAGGCCGCCGCGCAGGTAGTGGCGCAGCACGTAGCGCCCGAACGGCGCATCGACGAACCAGGCGCCGCCGCGCCCGCCCTCGTCGACCGGCCTGGCGCGCGCGCCCCACTGGGTGGGCGAGAACAGGCCGGGGTCGGCTTGCGGCAGCCGTTGGCGGTCGAACAGAATGGCGCCATAGCCGCGGCCTTCGCGGTAGGGCGCCAGCGCTTCAGTGGCGTCGAATGCAACCATTCCTTCGAGTCTAGCAACACCATGCCCGCAACGCGCCCCTCCCTGTGCCTGCTGCGCCTTTCGGCACTGGGCGATGTGACCCACGTCGTGCCCCTGGTGCGGACCCTGCAGCGCGCCTGGCCGGAGACGGAGGCGCCGCTGCACTGGGTGATCGACAAAGCCGGCCACAAGCTGCTCGAAGGACTGGACGGGGTTCGCTTCCACGTCTACGACAAGAGCAGCGGCCTGGCCGGCATGCGCGCGCTGCGCCGCGAACTGGCCCCCTGCGGCCGCTTCGATGCGCTGCTGCAGATGCAGGTGGCGTTGCGCGCCAACCTGCTGTCGGCCTTCATCCAGGCGCGCCGCCGCATCGGCTACGACCGCAGCCGTTCCAAGGACCTGCACGGCCTGTTCGTCAACGAACGCATCCACGCCCCCGAACGCATCCACGTGCTCGACGCCATCGGCAGCTTCTGCCAGCCGCTGGGCCCGGTCCAGGACGAGGTGGCGTGGGACCTGCCGGTGCCGGAGCAGGCGCATGCCTGGGCGCGCGCGCAGTGGCCGGACGATGGCGTGCCCACCCTGCTGATCTCGCCCTGCTCCAGCCACGAGCGCCGCAACTGGTACCCCGACCGCTATGCCGCGGTGGCCGACCATGCCGCCGCGCAGGGCTGGCGCATCGTGCTGTGCGGCGGGCGCAGCGACCTGGAACGCCGCACCGCCGACGCCATCGCCGCCGCCATGCAGGCCCCGGTGCTGGACCTGGTCGGCAAGGACACGCTCAAGCAGCTGCCGGCGCTGCTGGCGCGCGCCGAGCTGGTGATGACGCCCGACTCCGGCCCGATGCACATCGCCAATGCCATGGGCAGCAAGGTGCTGGGCCTGCACGCGGCCAGCAACCCCGAGCGCAGCGGCCCCTACTCCGACCGCCGCTACTGCGTGGACCGCTACGACGCCGCCGCGCGCAGGTTCCTCGGCAAGCCGGCCGCGGAGCTGAAGTGGGGCACCAAGATCGAGTTCGACGACGTCATGTCGCTGGTCGCGGTGGACGACGCGATCGCCGCGTTCGAGCGCTATCGCAGCGACCACGGGCACTGAGCCGCCGCCATGCCCACGGCGCCGTCCTCTTGCTCGCTGCACCGGCGCCTGGTCGGGATCGCCCGCGGCAATGCCGCATTCATGCAGGCGCTTCGGCATGTGCGCGGGCTGGGCATCGCCGATGGCTGCATCGGCGCCGGCGCGGTCCGCAACCTGGTGTGGGATCACCTGCACGGCCTGGAGCGGCCACGGCCCGAGTCGGACGTGGACGTGGCCTGGTTCGACGCCTCCGACCTGTCGCGCGCCCATGACCAGGCCCTGCAGCGGCGCCTGGCCGCGGCGGCCCCGCACCTGCCCTGGGAGGTCACCAACCAGGCGGCGGTGCACCTGTGGTTCGAGCACCACTTCGGCCATGCCGTGGAGCCGCTGCGCTCGATCGAGGACGCGGTGGCCAGCTGGCCCGAATACGCCACCTGCGTGGCACTGTCGCTGCGCAACGACGATACGCTGCACGTCATCGCCCCGCACGGCCTGGACGACCTGTTCGGCATGGTCGTGCGGCGCAACCCGCGCCGGGTCAGCATCGCCACCTACCGCCGCCGGCTGGCCGAAAAGCGTTACCTTGACCGCTGGCCGCAGGTCACGGTGATCGAATGACCGCCGGTGCCGAGGGATCGGCACGGCGGGTGGCCCTTTGTCCACCGCGTCGCCGCCGGGGATGACGGCGACGCACAGAACGCGAGAACCCATGGCTGCACCCTGCCCCGTCACCCGCCCGTCGCCGCGTCCCGGTCTTGGTCGCCGCGGACGCGCTGCGACCGCCGCGGGAACCCGCGCATGACGCCGACCCGTCGCCTGCTCGGCCCGTTCCTGCTGGGCCTGTTCGTCCTTTCCGGCTTCGCCGGGCTGGTCTACCAGTCGCTGTGGTCGCACTACCTGGGCCTGACCCTGGGCCACGCGGCCTACGCACAGAGCCTGGTGCTGGCGATCTTCATGGGCGGCATGGCCCTGGGCGCCTGGCTGGCGGCGCGGCTGGCCATTCACTGGCGCCGGCTGCTGCGCGCCTACGCGCTGGCCGAGGCGGCGATCGGCGTGCTGGGGCTGCTGTTCCATGGCGTGTTCGTCGGCTACGGCGAGATCTCGCAGCGCTACCTGCTGCCGGCGCTGGGCGACGGCCTGGCCGGGCACCTGTACCCGTGGGTCTCCGGCGCGCTGCTGATCCTGCCGGCCTGCATCCTGCTCGGCGCCACCTTCCCGCTGCTCAGCGCCGGCTACCTGCGCGCGGCCCCGCGCGAGGACGCCCGCGTGCTCGGTGGGCTGTACTTCGCCAACAGCCTGGGCGCGGCGGCCGGCGCGCTGATCGCCACGTTCGCGCTGCTGCCGTGGCTGGGCATGCCCGGGGCGATGGCGGTGGCCGGCATCGCCAACCTCGCGGTCGCCGCCGGCAGCTGGGCGCTGTCGCTGCGGATCGAGCGCGTCCCCGCGACGCCGGCCGCAGCATCCGCCGCCACCGGCCGCCATGCCCAGGCCCCGCTGGCGCGCACCGTGCTGTGGGTGTCGCTGCTGTCCGGCGCCTGCTCGTTCGTCTACGAGATCGGCTGGATACGGTTGCTCAACCAGGCCCTGGGCAGCACCGTGCACAGCTTCGAACTGATGTTGGCCGCGTTCCTGCTGGGGCTGGCAGGCGGCGGCTGGTGGGTGCACCGGCGCGCGGCGCGGCTGCACGATCCGCTGCGCGCCGCCGCGCTGGCGCAGATCGCGATGGGCGTGGCGGCGCTGCTGTCGCTGGTGGCCTTCGCCCACTCGTTCCAGTGGACCGGGGCGCTGCTCGGTTCGCTCTCGCGCAGCGACGGCGGCTACCGCCTGTACCTGCTCGGCAGCGCCGGCATCGCCATGGCGGTGATGCTGCCGGCCGCCTTCTTCGCCGGCACCACCCTGCCGCTGTTCACCCTGGCGCTGCTGCGTGCCGGCAGCGGCGAGGGCGGCATCGGCCGGCTGTACGCGGCCAACACGGTCGGCGCGATCGTCGGCGTGCTGGCGATGACCCACCTGCTGATCCCGCTGCTGGGGGTGCGCAACGGCGTGGCCCTGGCGGCCCTGGTCGACGCGTCGCTGGGCTTCTGGCTGCTGGCCCATGCGCAGGGCGAGACCTCCCGGCGCAGGCTGGCCGGCCTGGCCATGGCCGTCGCCGCCAGCCTGTGCCTGATGCTGTACGCCGGACGCGTGGATCCGCGCGCGCAGCTTTCCGGAGTATTCCGCAACGGCTACGCGCGGCTGGGCGATGCCCTGCAGATCCCGTTCCTGCGCGACGGCAAGACCGCCACCATCGGCGTGGTGCGCTCGCCCGCGCTGGGTTCGCAATCGCTGCTGACCAACGGCAAGTCCGACGGCTCCATGGCCGAGCGCCTGTCCGATCCGCCCGGCGGCGACGAGCTGACCATGGTCACGCTGGGCGCGCTGCCGCTGGCGCTGCATCCGCAGCCGCGCCAGGTCGGGGTGATCGGCTGGGGCCTGGGGCTGAGCACGCATACGCTGCTGGGCAGCGAGCGGGTGCAGCGGGTCGACACCGTGGAGATCGAACCGGCGGTGCTCGCGGCCTCGCGCGTGTTCGCCCCGCGCATCCCGCGCGCGCTGGACGATCCGCGCTCGCACGTGCACTTCGACGACGCCCGCCGCTTCTTCGCCAGCGGCGGCCGCCGCTACGACGTGATCGTCTCCGAGCCGTCCAATCCGTGGGTCAGCGGCGTCGCCGGGCTGTTCACCTGGCAGTTCTACCGCTTCGTGCACGCCCAGCTGGCCGAGGACGGCATGCTGGTGCAATGGCTGCAGACCTACGAGATCGACGACGCGCTGCTGGCGCAGATCGTCGCCGCGCTGCTGCAGCAGTTCCCCGACGTGGCGGTGTACCTGGCGCAGGACAACGACCTGGTCGTGGTCGCCTGCCGCACGCGCTGTCCCGACCCGGACATCGAGCGCCTGCGCCACGGCCAGCTCGGGCGCGAGACCGCGCGCATCGGCCTGGCCAGCGATGCCGCACTGGCGCTGCGCCGCATCGGCGGCAGGCCGCTGCTGCAGACCTACGTCAACGCGCTGCAGGCGACCCCGCACGACGACTTCCACCCGGATGTCGCGCTGAGGGGACCGCTGACCCGCTTTCGCGGCGACCGCGCCGAGACCCTGCAGCAGCTGCTGGACAGCGGCCTGCCGGTGCTGGACCTGCTGGAGCGACGCTCACCGCCGCCGGCCGCGGCCGACATCCCGGCCATGCCCGGCCACCGCCCGAGCGAGGCCCGGGCCAGGGCACTGCGGCTGGCGGCGGCCCTGCGCAGCGGCGGCCACCATTCCCGGCTGGCCGTGCGCCAGCACGACAGCGCGGCGCCGGAACTGGCGCTGCAGGCCTTGCTGGGCAGCTCCGCCGGCGTCGTCGAGGACCCGGCCACCTGGGCCGAAGCCGCCTCCCAGGTGGCGGCCGCCACCCTGGGCCAGCTCCCGGCCCAGGACCTGCTCGGCGCCTGGATCGCGCCGGCATGGATCGACGTGGCACGGCAGCCGGCCCCGGTGCGGCAGGTACTGCAGATGTATGCCGCCGCCGCCGCGCGCGATGCCGGCACGATGCGCAGCACCGGCGAGGCCGTGCTGGAGCTGCCGCAGGCGCTGCCCGAGGCGCTCCAGGAACAGGCGCTGGTGATCGCCCAGCTCGGCGCGCTCGGCGATGGCCGCCCGGCCGAGGTCGAGCGCCTGCACCAGGGCTATGGCGTGGCGCTGCCGGCCAGCGAGGGCCTGCGCATGGTCCGGCACATGATCAGGATCCGCGGACTGGAGCGCCGCGACGGCGCCGGTCCGCTGGAGGAAGAAGGCGTTGCCCGCCCGGCACCGGTCCGCGATCAGGCCGCGCCGCCGGCGTAGTCCTGGTAGGACTTCTCCTCCACGTACTCCGAGCCCAGCGCCAGGTTGATCTCCTTCTTCAGCCGCGCGCGCTCGTCGTTCTGGAAATACACGCTGCGCGCCAGCTTGATGAACTCCTCGTCGAAGGCCTGCGCCTTCTCCTTCAGGCGGATGTCGTCCTCGATCACCCACAGCTGCTCGTTGACCGCCTTCAGCTGCGCACGCAGCTGGACGACATCGCGCCCGGCGGCGGCATGCGCCATCCAGATCTCCTCCAGCGCCGACAGCTCCTTGCGCACGTTCGCGAGCTTGGCCTCGTCGCTCATGCGTTCGGACTTGATCTGCAGGATGGCGATCTTGTCGAGCAGCTCGCCGAAGGAAACGGGGACCAGGATTTCGGACATGACGGATACCGGCGGAAACGGGAACGGCAAGTTTAGCCACCTGCGCCGGAAGCCGCTGTGCCAAGGAACGGCAACAACCGGATCGGGCCGGGTGCCGGCATCCAGCCCCTCTCCCGCCGGAGGGCAGGCACGCGCCGCGCGCGCAGGGGCGGGAGCGTCCTCGTGCTGGCGGACACGGTACGGGGCTTCGCCCCGGGTCCTCACCACCCCGCATGCGATACCCGCGGCACGCCCTGGGCCGGCATCGCCGTCCGCGCCGGCTTCCAGCCTCGCCAGTGCGGCCCATTGTTCCAGGGGGAAAAGGGCGACCGGCACCCGGCCGTCGCCTCGTGAAACGACAAAGCCCCCTTGCGGGGGCTCTGCGGCATCTGGCGGAGAGGGGGGGATTCGAACCCCCGATGCGCTATAAACGCATGCCTGATTTCGAGTCAGGTACATTCAACCACTCTGCCACCTCTCCGGGTGGTTTCCCGGCGAACCGGGCCGTGCATGATAAAGGTCCGGCCCCGTCCGGACAAGCCGCCGCAGATGAATCCGCGCCGTCGCGGCGCGGCGGTTTCCTTGCCGGATGTGCGCCGGCCCGCGATGATGCCGTTCCGGCCAGCAGTAACGACTCAGCTCCTCCCGCCATGATCGAATTCGGACACCTCACCCATGCCGGCCTG
This sequence comes from Stenotrophomonas sp. MMGLT7, assembly GCF_021168555.1. Taxonomy (GTDB): domain Bacteria; phylum Pseudomonadota; class Gammaproteobacteria; order Xanthomonadales; family Xanthomonadaceae; genus MMGLT7. The sequence goes on from NZ_JAJOZS010000002.1 coordinate 242,094, forward strand.
CGCCGCGAGCTCAACGAGGACACCTACTACGGCGACAGCGAGCTGGGCCTGTGGCTGGTGGCAGACGGCATGGGCGGCCACGCCTGCGGCGAGGTGGCCAGCGCCCTGGCGCGCGAGACCATCGTGCGCGAGGTACGCGCCGGCGCCGCGCTGGCGCAGGCGATCAGGGTCGCCGACGAGGAGATCATCCGTACCTCGCGCCGCCGCAACGACACCCTGCCCATGGGCACCACGGTGGTCGCCGCGCGCGTGCAGGGCAACCGCTTCGAGGTCGCCTGGGTCGGCGACAGCCGTGCCTACCTGTGGTGCCAGGACAAGCTGGCGCAGCTGAGCCAGGACCACAGCTACGTGCAGGAACTGATCGCCCAGGGCACGCTGACCGCCGAGCAGGCGCGCGCGCACCCGCACCGCAACGTGGTCACCCAGGCGCTGGGCGTGACCGACCCCAACCACCTGAACGTGGCGACGATGACCGGCGAGCTGCGCCCGGGCATGCGGCTGCTGCTGTGCAGCGACGGCCTGACCGAGGAAGTGGACGACGGCGGCATCGCCCAGGCGCTGGGCCACGACGACTACAGCGCCCAGGAATGCGTGGACGCCCTGGTAGCCGCCGCGCTCGACGGCGGCGGCTCGGACAACATCACCGCCATCGTGGTGCGCTGCCACTGAGCCCCCATCCCCAGAAAGCCGCAGGAGCGACTTCAGTCGCGATGGGGCTTTACCGGTACCTGATTAGCGCTAAGTTGTGCGCAGTCGCGGCGGCCGAGACGGGGAAGTAGCAAGCTCGGGCCATCTTCTTCCGAGGAGTGCGGCGATGAGCATGAACCGCGTGCAGTTCCAGCCGGGCCTGTCGATGGCGCAGTTCTTGGAGCGCTATGGCACCGAAGCGGCCTGCGAGCAGGCCTTGCAGCAGGCGCGCTGGCCGGAGGGGTTCGTCTGTCCCGTGTGCGGCGGGCGGCGGGCCAGTTGTTTTCCCCATCGAGGGCGACCGATGTGGCAATGCTCAGCCTGCCATCACCAGAGCAGCCTGCGGGCCGGGACCGTGTTTGACAACACCAAGCTGCCGCTGAGCACCTGGCTGTTGGCGCTGTATCTGTTGAGCCAGCACAAGACCAACCTGTCGGCGTTGGCGCTGATGCGGTATCTGGGGGTGTGCTACCGCACGGCCTGGCGGCTCAAGCACAAGCTGATGCAGGCGATGAGCGAACAGGAGGCCGGACGTCGGCTGGGCGGCCTGGTGCAGCTCGACGATGCCTACCTGGGTGGGGAGTGTCCGGGCGGCAAGCCCGGCCGGGGCTCGCCCAACAAGCGCCCTTTCTGATTGCCGTGGAGGTCACGCCGGGGAACCGGCCACGGCAGCTCGTCCTCGATCCGGTCCCTGGTTTCACCAAACGGGCGCTGCTGGAGTGGGCGCACACGCGCTTGCGGCCAGGCAGCCACGTGTATAGCGACGGCACCAGCGCCTTCGCGGTGGCTCTGGCCGAGTTGGGGCAGGGCCACACCGTCCTGCCCGGCAAGCGGCGTCCTGCTACCGAGCAGGAGCATAGTCGCTGGCTGAACGTGATTCTAGGCAACGTCAAACGCTCCCTGGACGGGGCCTACCACGCCTTTGGTTTCTTCAAGTACGCCTCGCGCTACTTAGCCGAAGCGGCCTGGCGCTTCAATCGGCGGACCCACTTGGAAGCGTTGGTGCCCCAGCTGTTGGAGACCGCCGCCCGCGGTACGCGATGGAGCGAGCGAGGGCTACGCCAAGTCCACGTCTAGGGGAGCTGACACTTAGCACTAATCAGGTCCCGGGAAAGCCCCATCGCGACTGAAGTCGCTCCTACAGGTCGTTGCTGCGACGCCTGCAGGGATGCGACGACGGGAATCACGACCGATCATTTGGACGTTGACGCACCCGGCTCAGGAGCTGGACGGCGCTTCCGCATCGTCCACCGACGGGTGGAAGCTCAGCTTGGCCACCACGCCGCGCTCGCGCCGCGGCCGCACCCTGACCTGCCAGCCGTACAGTTCGCACAGGCGGCTGACGATCGACAGGCCGATGCCGCCACCCTGCGAATGTCCGGCATGGGTGCCGCGGTAGCCGCGCTGGAACAGCTTGGCCGCATCCTCCTCGCTCAGCCCGGGACCGGTGTCGGCCACCTCCACCGCATCGTCGAGCACGGTGACGACCACCTGCCCCTCCTGCGTGTACTTGACCGCGTTGCCGATCAGGTTGCCCAGCGCGACGGACAGGGCCGATTCGGGCGCATCGATCACCAGGTCGCGATTGCCGTCCAGCAGCAGTTCCAGCGGCTTGCCGCCGAGCTGGGCACGGTGCGACTCGATCAGCTGCTCGGCGACCCGGGCGACGTTGCTGCTGCCCTGCCCGCGCTCGTTGCGCGAGAGCAGCAGCAAGGCGCCGATCAGGTCGGTGCACTGCTGCTCGGCGCGCTGGATGCGCTGCAGCCGCTGCAGCACCTTCTCGTCCAGGTTCGGCCGCGTCAGCAACAGCTCGGTGGCGCCGCGGATCACCGCCAGCGGCGTGCGCAGCTCGTGGCTGACGTCGGCGTTGAACTCGCGGTCGCGCTGGACCACCTCGGTCAGCCGCCCCGAGTAGTCGTCCAGCGCCTCGGCCAGCTGGCCGACCTCGTCGTCAGGGAAATGCGGCGCCAGCGGCTTGGGATCGCCGGTTCCGCCGCGGTAGCCGCGCAACCGCATGGCCAGTTCCGACACCGGCTTCATCACCTTCGCCGCCGACCACCGACCGATCAACAGCGAAAAAAAACCAAACAACAAAATCGAAACGTACAACCAAGCATTTAATCGATCCTGGGCAACACTAGCTCGAGTTGTATCATATGCAAGAAAAAACCAAGCCTCTGGCGTCTTTCGTACTGCGACCTTGTACGCCAGCGGATTATTCATCTCATCTGTCCCGCTATACCCCTCGATACCTTCCGGCATCTTTTCCCAGCCCGGAAAATCTCGCGCAAGCCGCGCCATTGCCTCCATATCATTCGGATTAACTGCACGCGCATACATCTGTTCGACCTGGAGCGTGGGCTTCGCATCTGGATTCTCCGCATATGATCGCGCCATCACTTCGATGTTGCGATTCATCACGTCCTCGATCATTTTTGTTTCGATGTATCGACTAGCCCATATTGTCGCAAGCGCGAACAGAATCGCCAGCCCAGTACCGAACAGAAAGAACGACAGAATTATACGGGTGCGTAGACGCCGCCGGCTACGACCCTTCATTATTTTCCCCACCAATTCGAACCTCATGGCAAGACCGGCACATGAATGTCGACACCGCAGATAACAACACAAATCAGCAAATCACACCCCGAAAAACAACAGCGACCCACTTGGGTCGCTGTTGCAAATCACGACAATCAAAATGGATTAGTACAAGAAGGAACTTCGTGACAATCAGTCTCAAAGGACCAGCTACCAAGCCACCCTAAATCGTAAGTAACTGAAGTACAAATGGTACATGATGCCTGACGGGCAAATGCAGAACTAGCCCCCAGCGCCAACCCAACCAATACCACGATGGAAAACAGCGTCTTCTTCATCCTTTTCATCACTTTCCGTCCTTTGCTCTTTATCATCTAGACATGATCGCCAGTCATCACCTAACGATACAAATAACTTCTTGCATCGCTTCTCCACCCTACACTATCCGCTGGGAAGAGAGCAATTCTCAGGAGACGCGTAGACGGCAAGAACCACCACACACGCATTCCTGGAGGGAGAACCGTCAGGCATCCGGTGCGGCGATGCGGTAGCCGATGCCATGGCGGGTCTGGATCATGGGAACTTCGAAGGGCTTGTCCACCACTGCGCGCAATCCGTGGATATGCACGCGCAGGGAATCCGAATCGGGCAGTTCCTCGCCCCATACCCGGGTCTCCAGCTCCTGCCGGGTGACCACCGCCGGCGACGCCTCCATCAGCGCCTGCAGGATCTTCAGCGCGGTGGGGTTGAGCTGCAGCAGCTTGCCCTGGCGCCGCACCTCGAGCGTGTCGAGGTTGTATTCCAGGTCGCCGGTTTCCAGCACCCGCGTATGCATGCCCTTGCCGCGGCGCGCCAGCGCGTTGAGCCGGACCTCGACTTCCTGCAGCGCGAACGGCTTGATCAGGTAGTCGTCGGCACCGGAATCGAAGCCGGCCAGCTTGTTGTCCAGCGAATCGCGGGCGGTGAGCATCAGCACCGGGGTCTGCTTGCGCGCCTCGTTGCGCAGCTTGCGGCAGACCTCGATGCCGTCCATCCCGGGCAGGTTGAGGTCGAGCACGATCGCATCGAAATCGTGCACCACCGCCAGGTGCAGGCCGGTGACGCCGTCGGCGGCGAAGTCCACGGTGTGGCCGCGGTCCTCGAGGTAGTCGCCCAGGTTGGCGGCGATGTCGCTGTTGTCTTCTATTACCAGAATGCGCACGTCGTATCTCTCGTTGGGCTTGGCCTGCTGGCAGGGCACCGGAGGGGTCGCGCACTTCACCGCCCGCTTGGCGGGCCGTGAGTCGGACCGGTGCTTTAGGCTAGGAATTATGAAGACCAAGGTGTGAAGGTAGCTATCCTTTATACAGCCCGCACTCTTAAAAGTTCCTATGCCGTGGAATCCGCCGTGCTGACGCCGCCCAGCCGTCGCTCGATCTCGCCGATGATGCAGCCGGCCACATCCTGCCTGGCCACCGTCTCGACGCCTTCCAGCCCGGGCGTGGAGTTGACCTCCAGCACCAGCGGTCCGCGTTGCGAACGGATCAGGTCCACGCCGGCCACGCCAAGGCCCAGCGCCCGCGCCGAGCGCACGGCGACCGCCGCCTCCTCGTCGCTTATGGCCACTGCCGAAGCCGAACCGCCCAGATGCAGGTTGGCGCGGAAGTCGCCCTCGCTGGCCTGCCTGCGCATGGCGGCGACCACGCGCTCGCCCACCACCAGGCAACGCACGTCCGCGCCCTGCGCCTCGCCGATGAATTCCTGCACCAGGAAGTCGGCATAGAGCCCGCGCAGCGCTTCCACCACGCCACGGGAGGCGCTGTTCTTCTCGGTCAGGATGACGCCGTTGCCCTGGCTGCCCTGGTTGAGCTTCACCACGTGCGGCGGCGGGCCCAGCATCGACAGCAGGTCCAGGGTGTCGTCGGGGCTGTCGCCGAACACGGTGACCGGCATGTCGATGCCCTGCGCGGCCAGCAGCTGGTGCGCGCGCAGCTTGTCGCGGGCGCGCAGGATCGCATCGGACGGGTTGGGCGTGTACGCGCCCATCAGCTCGAACTGGCGCAGCACGGCGGTGGCGTAGCGGGTGACCGAGGCGCCGATGCGCGGGATCACCGCGTCGTAGCCGGTCAACGGCCGCCCCTTGTAGTGCAGGGAAAAGCCGCCGGCGGCGATGCGCATGTAGCAGCGCAGCGGATCGAGCACGCGCACGCTGTGGCCGCGTTCGCGCCCGGCCTCCACCAGGCGGCGGGTGGAGTAGAGCTTGCTGTTGCGGGAGAGGATGGCGAGCTTCATCGCGTGGTTCGCGCGCAGCAGCCCTGGCGCATCTTGCCCGGGCGGTAGGGGGACTGCCTCAGGCCCTGGCACGGCGCCTGGAAGATGGAGCGACCAAGTGCCCGTGCCGCCTCATGGGAGGGCGACTTCCGGCTTGCCTCGCGCGGCAGGCAGGCATGATCGCGCAAGCCGCGGGCCCGGTCCAGCGCGACAGCGGGGTGCCGGGCGTGTCGATCGCTTCCTTAGGCAGTGCGCACCGCAGCTGCGCGCACGCGCCGGGCGAGGAAGAAGGAGGACGCGGGCATCCGGCCACGCCCAGGCAATGGCGCGGGGCCGGACCTGCCAAGCCCGACAGGCCGACTCGGGGAGGGCACGCCGTCAGGAGGCCTGGCCCGCCAGCCCGGGCGGCCTCAGCCTGGCGGCGACCGCCCTTCCCCAGCGGATCGCAGGCAGCTCGACCAGCTTGTGGAACAGCAGCGCGAGCGCCAGGCTGGCCACCAGCAAGCCCACGAACGTGGCGCCCTTGCCAGCCCGGGTCTCGGGTGCCGGAAGGAACTTCTGCACCACATTCATCAGCGGGAAGTGCAGCAGGTAGAGCGAGTAGGAGACGTCGCCCAGGAACCCGAGGGACTTCACCTCGGGCAGGCGTGCGTGCAGGCCCAGCAGCACCACCGCCGCGAAGATCGGCGCGGCGAACCAGAATCCATGGCTCATGCCGAACGGGACCGGCCCCTCGACGAACGCGGCCGGCACGGCGCACAGCAGCACCGCCAGGGCGAGGTACTTCAGCGCCTTGCTGGCGCGATGCCGGGACGCCCTCTCGAACAGCACCGCCACCACCATCCCGAAGGCGAACTCGTAGAAGATCGTGTTGCTCAGGACCTGCAGCGGGACGTTCCACCACGCCACGACCGGGAACCGCGCCGACGCCTGCGAGGAGAACGCATAGGATCCGTTGGCCGCGGTCTGCAGTCCCAGCGTCAGCGCCACGATCAGCAGGATGCACAGCGGCACGCGGTACTTCCGGCTCACGGCCATCGCCGCGCAGAACAGCAGGTAGAAGTACACCTCGTAGGTCAGCGTCCACGGCGGACCGAGCATGTTGTAGCCGAACTCCGGGCCCTGGTCGCGGTAGTCCTCCAGGCACAGGGCCAGCGAGCAAAGCTGGTCCGACAGGCTCCGGTCGCGGTAGAGCGCCAGTGTCGCCAGCAGCCAGACCACGAAGAAGACCGGGTAGATCCGGAAGAAGCGCTTGGCGGCGAACGAGGCGGGGGGCTCGCGCCCGTCACGAGTGACCAGGGTGATGATGAAGCCGCTGATCATGAAGAAGATGTCCACCCCCAGTGCGCCGGGTATCTGCCGGCTCGCGCTCTCGGGCAGCAGATACGAGAAATGCGCGACCACGACCAGCAACGCGCACAGCCCCCTCAGGTAATGGATCGAGACGATCTTTCCATGCATTCGACGGGAGGCTCCTGTGGCAGGTAGGGATTGGCCGCATGGCGACGCCGTCGCGAGCTGCATGGGGCAGCACACGACGAAACAAGGCAGGGAAATGGACCGACGTGCGGAGGTGGAACCGGCCGGTCAGGCCGCGGGCGCGGCGCGGCCAGCGAGGTGTCCGGGCGGGCGCGGTGGAGCGTGGGAGAAGACGAGGGCGATCGACGCCGGGATCGGACTGAACATGCATTCCAGTCTACGAGGGCCTTCGTTATGGTTCGGCTAACCGCGTGCCCCTGGCGTCCGGCGTTCAGCTGCGGGCCGGCCCGTGGTGAAGCGACGACAGCCGGGAACGCAGGCATGCCGAGCGGGCACACGGCCTTCCACCGGGCCGCAATAGCAGCTCGTTGGAAGGCGCACCTCATCCCCCGCACACGACTCAGTGGCTCGCGTCGTAGCGCACCCGGTTCCCGTGGATGGCTGCGCGATGGGCGACGGCCCATTCCGCCAACCGCCGCAGCGGGTCGGACAAGGATTGCCCCAGCGCGGTCAATGCATAGTCCACCTGCGGCGGCGTGGTGGCACGGACCGTGCGCTCGACCATGCCGTCGCGTTCGAGCGCCTTGAGCGTGCGGGCCAGCATCTGCTGCGAGATCCCGCCAACCTGGCGCTTGATGTCGTTGAAGCGCCGCGGCCGATCGTGCAGGGCGACCACCACCTGCACGGTCCATTTGTCCCCGACCCTGCCGAGAAACTCGCCGACCCCTCGGCAATCGCGGGCAACGGATGCGGTCTCATCCATATGACTTGGTCCTGGAAATATGCGTTTGACGGGCAATCTTTTAGTCACCTATGTTGCCCTGGTCAACAGAATTGACCTGGACGCGCACCGGTCCGGTGCCGGCATCGGCCGGTCGCAGCGGCGCTTCATCGAGAGAGGAAAACCAGCATGTCGATCCATGTCGAGGAAGGCGCAAGCGCGAACGTTCCTGCCGCCACCGTATCCATCCGTCCGGTCGTGCTGCCCGCACCGGGCCGGGGGGCGGACCTGCAGCTTCGTGTTTCGGCTCCTGCGACCGGGCGCGACCTGCCGATCATCGTCTTCTCGCACGGCTTCGGCTCCTCCATGGACGGGTACGCGCCGCTGGTCGACTACTGGGCCGCGCGGGGCTTCGTCGTGATCCAGCCGACCCACCTGGATTCCAGGCGGCTCGGCCTGCCCGCGGACGATCCCCGGACGCCGGAGATCTGGCGGTTCCGCGTCGAGGACATGAAGCGCACCCTCGACAATCTCGACGCGATCGAGAACGCGTTGCCCGGCCTTGCCGGGCGTGTCGATCGCGGCCGCGTGGCTGCCGCAGGGCATTCGTTCGGCGGTCACACCACGAGCATGCTGCTCGGCGCACGGGTGCTCGGTGCGGACGGCGGACCGGGGGAGGACATGTCCGACCGGCGGATCCAGGCCGGCGTGCTGCTCGCCGCCGGCGGCCGGGGCGGAAAGGACCTCAGCGCATTCGCGGCCGAGCACCTGCCGTACCTGAATTCCGACTTCGCCCGGATGACCACGCCGACGCTGGTCGTCGCGGGCGACAACGACCGCTCCCCGCTCACCGTCCGCGGCCCGGACTGGTTCACCGACCCGTACTTCCTGAGCCCGGGCGGCAGGGGCCTGCTTGCGCTTCCTGGAGGCGAACACATGCTGGGCGGCATCTCGGGGTACGACGTCAAGGAGACGACCGACGAGAACCCGGACCGCGTCGCGGTGGTGCGGCGGATGACCTGGGCCTTCCTGCGCAGCACGCTCCATCCCGAGGATCCCGCCTGGTCAGCGGCCTGCGCCGGCTTGATGGAAGACCCCGCCCCGCCGGCGCGGGTCGAACGCAAGTAAGGCGTACTCAGGGCTGTCGGCGCCGGAGCCGGCAAGCGCCGCGTCGGGCCTGTTCGGGACTGCCGGACATATCCACCAGGCGGGGCCCGGCACGTGCTTGAACGCGGCCGCGGATGCTGCCTCCGATTCATGGCCCGGCGGCGTAGCGATCATCGGGACCGGTTCGTTCCCGCTTGCTCGAGCGGTCATGAGCCAGAAGCTGCTATCGACCCGGGCCGCTCCCCATCTGTCGCGCCTGCATATGCGCAAGGGCGGCGTCGACCTACGCGGACGCAACGGCTCAGTCGCGTGCCGGCTCGCCCAGTGCCGCGAGCGCGGCGATGTGCGCCAGATGCGTGAGCCCTTGCGGAAGATTGCCGAGGAAGGCGCCGGAGCGCGGATCGGCCATTTCGGAGAACAGTCCGCCTCCGCGCGCGAGAGCCTTCGTCAGGCGTTCGAGGCGTGCGCGGGCTTCGTCACGCTGCCCGAGCAGCGCGCGGGCCTCGATCATCCAGAACGAGCAGGCCAGGAAGCAGCCCTCCTCCGCATCCATTCCGGTGTAACGGTAGTGATAGGGGCCGGCACCGAGTTCGCGGTCGATCGCGTCCAGCGTCAGCTGCAACCGTTCGCGGCCGTCGAAGCCGAAGCGCACCGCCAGCGTGAGCGAGGCGTCAAGCGCGTCGCTGCCGGGGAACATCACGAAGGCCTGCTTGGATTCGGACCAGCATTCGCGCTCGATCCAGTCCTTGATCCGGTCACGCTCGCGCTGCCAGCGGTCACGGCAGGTGGTGGGAAGCTGGCCTCCATCGGCCAGTTCGACGGCGCGTGCCAGCGCCTGCCAGCAACTGATCTTGGACATGGTGTAATGCTCGTATTCCGGCAGTTCCCACATGCCGGCGTCGGGCATCCGCCAGCGGTCCGCGCATTCGTCGGCGAGGCGCGAGAGGGTTTCGGCGCTGGCGCTGTCGAGGATGTTGCAGCTTCCGACGAAGCGGGAGGCGGTCTCGAAAATGTCGCCGTAGACGCCGTGCTGGTCCTGGCTCCCGGCGTCGTTGCCGGTCAGCACCGGCCCCGTACCGCGGTAGCCGGGCACGCGCACGTGTTCGGTGGCGGGCACCTCCCCGCCGTCGAGCGTGTAGCAAACCCGGCAACCGGTCTCGCGCAGCTGGCGCATCAGCCACGAGAAGGCCGCCTTCGCCTCAGGCTCCGCACCGGCCTCGAGGAAGGAATTGATCGTGTATCCCGCGTCCCGCACCCAGGCGTAGCGGTAGTCGTAGTTCTTCTCGCCGCCGATCCGTTCCGGCAGGGAGGTCGTGGCCGCCGCCGCGATCGCGCCGGAGGGCGAATGGAGCAGCAGCTTCAGCGCCAGGGCGCTGCGGAGGAAGGCCTCGCGATCGCTCCCGCGATAGCCGAGGTGGCGGGTCCAGTCGCGCCATTCCCGGTCGGAGATGTCGATCCGCTCGTCGATGTCCTCGATCCGCGGCACCACCAGCGGCTCGTCGCGTCCGGCGACGATGGCCACCGTCTCCCGCTCGCCGGCCGCGACCGCCAGGTCGCCAGTGATGCCTTCGTCCGCCCAGTCGCTGCGGACGCCGCCGCTGTGGACGAAAAGGCCGAGAACCGATTTGACGTGGAAGACCGCGTGCTTGCCGACCGTGGAGTGATAGGGGCTGGCCGCGCCGCCCTGCCGCCCCGGCCGCATCTCGAAGGTGAAACGCACGCGCCCTTCCAGTCCCTCGACCCGGCGGGCAAGTTCCGTCCATGGCAGGCGGCCGGCGGTACCGCTGTTGAGGGACTCCGTGAGCCTGGCGCGCCCGTCCGGCGTCGTGAAGACGGTTTCCAGGACGTTGCTGTTCGCCCGGTAGCTGCGCTCGACCGTGAACGGCCCGTCAGGCTGCAGGGAAAAGCGCCCGCCCTCCGCCGCGTCGAGCAGGCGGTCGAACAGCGGCGGGGAATGCATGTCGGGAACGCACCACCAGTCGATCGACCCGTCGGCCCCGGACAAGGCCACGGACCGCCCGTCGCCGAGCGCTGCGTAGTCTTCCAGTGGGAGATGGCCGCCGGTTCTGGAAGGTTCCGAGACGCCGGAGCGGACGGGTTGTGATGATGCGGGGACGATGTTCAAACCGGGATTCCTTTTGACGACCGGCAACGGCTCCGCCGCCCCTGTGGCGATCGAGACGGCCGCGACGTTCCTGCGATGGTGCGGCGCAAAAACATGCTGGCCGGCCGGTTCGTTTCTTGTGAAAACGGCAACACGTTCTTTTCATATCGAGCCGTGGCCGATGGCAGGCCTGGACCACGTCATCTGCGCTGGCCACGGTCGGCCGCTTGGCGAGCAAGGAGTCACGCACCCAGTGAGCGATTTGCGTGCTCGTCGTCGGCCGGCCGGGAGACATCGGCGACGTGCGCCATCAAGCCCGTCCGATCCGGTGCGACATGATCGCCAAGGACATGGCGGTCAGGGTAGTCGCCGCCATTCTGCGCTCGGAAGGCGATCGGTTCGTCCTCGAACAGCCGTTCCACCCGGCGGCGCCAAGCCGCGACGGCTTCGGCCATGCCTCTGGCGTCGATTCCCGCAGCCCCATGGACAGCGAAGGTGGGCAGCACCTGCATGCCGGAAAAGAACAGCGTGCCGTGGGTGATGGGAAACAGCAGTTGTTCCAATGGCCCGTTGATGCCGCGAGGCGAGTAGTCGATCGCCGGCCCACCGACAGAGACCGCCAACAGCGCGCGCTTGCCCGCGAAACCACCATCGCCATAACGATAGGCGTTGCCGGCGCCCCGGTAGCCATAGGCCAGGCCGTAGGCCCACACCCTGTCCACCCAGCCCTTCATGATCGCCGGCATGCTGAACCACCACAGCGGGAAATGCAGGATCAACGCATCGGCGGCCAGGAGCTTGCGTTGTTCTTCCTCGACGTCGGGCGTCTGGCAACCATTGGCGAACGCATGTCCCGATTCCTGGATGAAGGACAGGCGGTCCTGGTCGGCTCGCCCGGGAAAGTCCTGGGCGTCGAATACCGCCTTCCACCCCATGGCGTACAAGTCGGACTGCATGACCTCGTGTCCCCGGTCTTTCAGAACGTCAAAGGAAATGTCGGCGAGTTGATGGGTGACCGATGTGCGCTCGGGGTGGGCATGGACAAGGAGGATTTTCATGCTGGTGTACTCCATCGGTAGATGGGGGCACGGTAAGACGGCATTATTTATAGTGGAAATGAATGATCTTAATTTCTGATATAGCCATGAATAATTCCTTGAGGCGCCTCGACCTGAATCTTCTGGTCACGCTCGACGCGTTGTTGATCGAGCACAACGTGACCCGCGCGGCCGAGCGCCTGCATCTGTCGCAACCTAGCGTGAGCGTGCAGCTCTCCCGGTTACGCGAGTTCTTCGACGACCCGCTGCTGCTGCCCGGTCCGCGTGGCATGCGTCCCACCGCTCGCGCCGACGAACTGCGCGAACCGCTGCGGCAGGCATTGGCCACGCTGGAGCAAGCAGTCGCGCCCTCCAATCCTTTCGATCCAGCCCAGGCCAGCCAGACCTGGCGCATTGCGGCCTCCGACTACAGCGAGTTCACGATCCTGCTGCCCGCCCTGTCGTCACTGCGCAAGGCTGCACCCGCAACACGGCTGGCCATCGTGCAATGCGCCCCTTCGCAAGTGGCGAAGAAGGCGGAACAAGGAGACATCGACCTGGCATTTCTCATTGGCGCCGAAGCGCCACCGGATTTGCGCCGCAGGCTGATGTTCACGGAGCGCTACGTGCTTGCAGGTCGTGCCGGACACCCGCGCTTGAAACGTCGCCCGACGTTGGCCCAGTTCTGCAAGCTTGACCATGTCATCGTGTCGCCGGACGGTGGCGGCTTCCATGGCGTGACGGATGCGGCATTGGCCGAGCGAGGCACGACGCGCCACATCGCCTTGTCGGTACCGCACTTCCTGTTCCTGGGCGCGGTGCTGGCGCACACCGACATGGTGGCAATGGTGCCGTCGCGACTGGTAGGCGGCGATGCCGCGCTGCAGGTCGTCGAGCCGCCGCTCGACGTTCCCGGCTTCGACATGCTGATGCTCTGGCCCGAACGGGCTCACCGCGATCCCGCGCATCAGTGGCTGCGCGAACACACTGCCAATTCGACATGAGCAATGCCGCTGGCGCCGTCACACAGCCAGCCCCTGTTCGGCCAGACCCGTGTCGCCGGCTGACCTTCCTCGGGCGGATTGCCGGGAGTCCACATGGGCGATCCAGCGGCGCGACTTGCCGACCGCCTGTGCGTGGAGCGCCATGGGCAGCATGTTGGGGACGTTGTAGCTGTTCTCCTCGGCGGCCCTGGCCGCGAAGCGCTTGCGCTCGACGTGCGGGTAGGTGCCCGACGCCAGCAGGGCGCGGGCCTCGTCGCGCCGGGATAGGTCCCAAACGACATGCGCTTCTGCCTGGCGAGCCAGCAATGGCGAAAGTGCCGGGATTTGCATCCGCTCGCCGAGACATGGATGGCGAGGCCATCCTGGTCCGCGATCGAACAGGGCTTGCCGGTGGTCCGTGCCCGCCTGACGACAACGTCCGAAAGTGCCCTGGTTCCAGCTCCTGAACTTACGGTCAGGATTGGATGCGTCCTGGAATCCTTGCTCCTCCAGCGACAATGCGGAAAGCCATGCGCCCGGATTGCGATGGCCTCAGCAATGGCCTCGAAAGCGCTGGCTACCGGTGGAATTCAGTGGAAGTCACCGGAACATCGAAGGAGGAAAAATCGTCTGTATTCAAGCCCTTAGGGAACCCAGTGGAACTCAGCAGAACTTGAATTGGAGCGGGCGAAGGGAATCGAACCCTCGTCAGTAGCTTGGGAAGCTACAGCTCTACCATTGAGCTACGCCCGCGACGTGCGGCAAGTCTATGCGCGCAGGCCGGCCGAACGCAACGAGGCGCCGCCGCGGCGACGCCCCGCCCGCCTCAGAAACCGCCGGAGAAGTTCACGAACAGCGTGGCGTCGTGTGCGCGTTTCTGCCCGGTGGTCGCCGAGATGCCGATATTGCTCTGCAATCCGGCCAACGTGGGACGGGCGCCGAGCACCACCGTGGCGTAGTTGCGATCCAGCGCCAGGCCCGGCACCTGGTAGGTTCCGGCCTCGGGGATGGACTGCAGCCAGGCGCTGGCCTGCCGGCCTTGCTCGAACTCATGGTCGTAGGTCGCCTGCAGGTATGGCCTGAGCGCGCCGCCGCCCCCCCTCACCTGCCAGCCGACACGGCCGACGCTCGAGTCCAGGTCCTGGTCGCCGTAGCCGAGCGCGGTGGCGCCGGGATTGCTCTCGACATAGCCATCCAGCTTGACCTTCTGCCAGGTCAGCGAGGCCACCGGGCCGTGGCGAAGGCCGCCGCGCTGGCCGAACTCGTAGCCGGCGTTGAGCGCGGCGGTGAGGTTGCTGCCGTCGGGCGATCCGCCGTGCTGGCGTCGCGCCGGGCCCAGGTTGACCTGGCGGCGCACGTCGTAGTCCAGCCAGCTGTAGCCGACCTGGGCGTTGACCCACGACTGCTCGCCGTACCAGCCGGCGAAGGCGCCCACGGTGGTGTCGGTCTGCCTGAAGTCACCGCGGCTGTTGCCGAAGTCGGCCTCGAGCCGGCCATGGCCGGCGAAACCACCGAACACCCAGCTGCCGCGCGCCCAGTCCACCCCGAACAATCCCGCCGGCGCGGTGCCGTCGAACAGGTCGCCGTGCTCGTGGCGCTGCGAATCGCCGCGCAGGTTGCCCCACCAGCGCACGCCGTCGGCCTGCGGGCGGCCATCCAGGTGCCAGGCGACCTGGTCGGCCCGGGCACGGCCGATGGCCTGCGCCGAGCGCGTCAGCACCTGCTGCAGGCGCGGGCCTTCCAGGATCGAGGCGGCATACTGCGCCAGCATGCGATGGGTGGCCGTGGTCGGATGCACGCCGTCGGCGAAGAGGTAGGTCGAGGACGCGTCCGGCGTGGCGTAGCTGGTGGGATTGCAGGTCAGCGAGTTGGCGGTGACCTGCGGCTGGCAGGCGGTACCGGTGATGTTGCTGAAGCCGTAGGCGGCAGGATCGGCGGCGATTTCCTGCAGCAGGTGGAAGGTATCGACCGGGATCACCTGCAGCCCGGCCGCCTGCAACCCGCCGAACAGGGCCTGGTTGTAGGTGCTGGACAGGGCGGTGCCCTGCGCCATCGCGGCGGTGCCCTGGGCACGGAACGACGGCGTGAGCCCGAGGTCGGGAATGGTCGGCACCAGCACGTAGCGCGCACCGGCCTGCTGCAGGCCGCCGATGATGCCGACCTGCGCGGCCACGGCGCTGCCGATGGTGGCCTGCGCCGGCGCGCCGGCGGTGACCGCGAACAGGTCGTTGGCGCCGCCCCACACCGAGTACAGCGCGTTCGGGTCGGCGCTGCCGCCGCTGGCGGCCAGATAGGCGGAGGCCTGGGTGGCCAGCGAAGGCGTCGGCCCCAGCGCGCCGACCGTATCCTGGCCCACGCGCGCGCCGCCGGCGGCGTAGTTGCTGCCGTCGCGGCCGTTGCCGTTGGGCACCGCCGAGGTGCCGTACATCTGGGCCAGGAACTCGGACCACACGTAGCCGGGGTTGGTGGTGAAGCGCCCGGTCACCGGCTGCACCGCGGCCGGCAGCAGGGGCTGGTAGTAGCCGCTGTCGGTCAGGCTGTCGCCGAAGAACACGGTCTGCGAATAGGGCGAATCGGCCAGCGCGTGGCCGGCCGCCACGACAAGGGCGAGCGCCATCAGCGAACGGACGGGACGGGAATACGGCGACATGCGGCTCTCTCCTGGGGCGATCGGCAGCGGCGGGCGGCATACCCGGCCGAGTGGGCGGCCATGGTTTCACTCCATCGAAGAACCCTCACGCTGCAGCGCGACAGGCCGCCCCCCGGGCAGGCGGATCGGCCCCGGTGCAGCCGGCCCGGCTGGAACCGCTACTCCTGGCCACGGACAGAAGAGCGGACAACGACGCCGCGACGTCGACGCGTGCACGCCGGGCAATCGGCGATAATTGCGCGATGAAAGCCCCCTTCCACCGCGACCGGCCGGACATCGCCGGCGAATGCAGGCGTTCGCGCCGGCCTTGCGGGCGCAGCGGCGGCCGCATCGACGCCGGCGGCGTGCCCGACGCCAACGCCCGGCCCCATCCCTTCTCCCCGCTGGCCGGCGTACCCGCGTGCGCCGGCCGCCCGGCCGATCTCCCGACATGACCGACCCCTTCAACAGTCCGGGCGCCAAGACCCCGCCCAAGCCCTTCACCGTCGAGCAAGGCGTGCGCCGCGTGCGCAGTTTCGTGCTGCGCCAGGGCCGCTTCACCCCCGCCCAGCAGCGCGCCTTCGACGAACGCTGGCCGCGCTTCGGCCTGGACTACCGCGGCCAGCCGCGCGACCTGGATGCCACCTTCGGCCGCGATGCGCACAAGGTACTGGAGATCGGCTTCGGCAACGGCGATGCGCTGCGCTTCGCCGCGCGCCAGGACCCGGCGCGCGACTACCTCGGCATCGAGGTGCACGCGCCCGGTGTCGGCCGCCTGCTCAACGCCCTGGCCGAGGACGGCAGCGACCACGTGCGCATCTACCACCACGACGCGGTGGAAGTGCTGGAGAACGAGATCGCCGATGGCGCGCTGGACGAGGTGCGCATCTACTTCCCCGACCCCTGGCACAAGAAGCGCCACAACAAGCGCCGGCTGATCCAGCCGGCCTTCGCCGGGCTGCTGGTGCGCAAGCTGCGCCCGGGCGGGCGCCTGCACGCGGCCACCGACTGGCAGGACTATGCCGAGCAGATGTGGGACGTGCTCGACGCCACCCCCGGCCTGGTCAACCGCGCCGGGCCGCGCGGGCACGTGCCGCGCCCGCCCTGGCGGCCGCAGACCCATTTCGAGACCCGCGGGCAGAAGCTGGGCCATGGCGTGTGGGATCTGCTTTACGATCGGGAATCGGGATTCGAGATTCGGGATTCGTGACAGCAAGGCCTGTCCCCGCAACCGGATGCCCGACCGCAACCAATCCCCCATCCCGAATCCCGAATCCCCACCCCAATGGAAACCGCGCTGACGCTGACCAACGACATGAGGCTCGTGCTCGGGCTGGTCGGCTTCACGATGGCGATGTTCCTGTTCGAGCGCATCCGCGCCGACGTGGTGGCGCTGATCGTGCTGGTGGTGCTGGGCGCGACCGGGCTGATCGCGCCAGAGGAGATCTTCGGCGGTTTCTCCGGCAACGCGGTGATGAGCATCATCGCCACCACCATCCTCGGCGCCGGGCTGGAGCGCACCGGCGCGCTGAACCGGCTGGCCTCGTGGCTGCTGCGCCGCGCCCGCGGCATCGAGCAGCGGCTGCTGCTGATGACCACCGCCATCGCCGGGCTCAACTCCTCGTTCATGCAGAACCCGTCGGTGATGGCGCTGTACCTGCCGGTGGCCTCGCGCCTGTCCGCGCGCACCGGACTGAGCCTGCAGCGGCTGCTGCTGCCGATCGCCGCGGCGATCGTGATGGGCGGCGCGCTGACCATGGTCGGCAACTCGCCGCTGATCCTGCTCAACGACCTGCTGGCCTCGGCCAACAACAACCTGCCCTCGGGCATGGCCACGATCGAGCCGCTGCGCATGTTCGCGCCGCTGCCGATCGGCGTGGCGCTGCTGATCGCCTCGCTGCTGTACTTCCGCTTCTTCGGCGACCGCAAGCTGGTCGAGGAGGAGCGGTTGGTCAACAACGGCGTCACCCCCGCGCGCACGGAGAGCTATTTCGCCAACACCTACGGCATCGAGGGCGACGTGTTCGAGCTGACCGTCAGCGCCGAGAGCCCACTGGTAGGCATGACCCTGGGCGAAGCGGAGACGGTGCACGACGCGCCGCTGATGCTGGCGCTCAAGACCGGCGAGGACACCCGCCTGGCGCCGCCGGCGGACATGCGCATCTGGGTCGGCAGCGTGCTGGGGGTGATGGGCCCGCGCCAGCAGGTGGCCGACTTCGCGCAGAACCAGTTCATGAAGATGTCCTCGCGGCTGCGCCACCTCGGCGACCTGTTCAACCCGGCCCGTGCCGGCATCGCCGAGGTGGTGGTGCCGCCGAACTCGCGCTTCATCGGCAAGAGCGCGGCCGAGCTGCGCCTGCGCAAGCAGAGCGGCATCAGCCTGCTGGCGATCAACCGCGACAAGCAGGTGATCCGCGAGAACGTGCGCAAGCAGCCGCTGCGCGCCGGCGACATGCTGGTGGTGCACAGCATCTGGCAGGATCTGGCGCAGGCCGCCGAGGGCCGCGACTTCGTGCCGGTGACCGATTTCCCCAAGGGCGAGCAGCGCCCGCACAAGTTCAAGATCGCCATGGCGATCTTCGCGGTGACCATCGTCATCGCGCTGACCTCCAAGCTGTCGGTGCCGCTGACGCTGATGATGGGCGTGGCCGGGATGCTGGTCACCGGCGTGCTGCGCATGGACGAGGCCTACGCCTCGATCAGCTGGAAGACGGTGTTCATGATGGCCGGGCTGATCCCGCTGGGCTGGGCCATGGACAGTTCCGGCACCGCCGCCTGGGTCGCCGGGCACACCATCGACCGGCTGCCGCAGGGCATCCCGGTATGGGTGATCGAGGTCGCACTGGCAGTGCTGACCACCGCGTTCTCGCTGGTGATCAGCCACGTCGGCGCCACCATCGTGATGGTGCCGATCGCGGTCAACCTGGCGCTGGCGGCAGGCGGCAACCCCACCGCGTTCGCGCTGATCGTGGCGCTGTCGGCCTCCAACAACCTGATGACCGCCTCCAACCCGGTGATCTCGATGGTCACCGGCCCGGCCAACTACACCCCGCGCGAGCTGTGGCGCGTGGGTGCGCCGCTATCGCTGATCTACATCGCGGTGATGGTGCCGGTCATCAACCTGATGTTCTGAGCCGGCCGGCGCGCGGCTGCCGGCGAGCAGTCACTGCGCCAGCGACACCTTGCCGTCCTGCACCCGCAGCGCCACCGCCTGCAGCGACTGGCCGCGGCACGGGCCGGACACGCACAGGCCGCCATCGAGTTCGAACGTGGCGCCATGGGCGGCGCAGACGAGCTTGCCGTCGGCGCTGACGAGGAACTGGCCCGGCGCCCAGTCCAGCCGCCGGCCGGCATGCGGGCAGATGTTCAGCCAGGCCCGCGACTGTTCCGCCCGGCGATGCAGGATCAGCGATTCGGGCCGGCCTTCGACGACGGCCTCCACCTCCAACAGTCCGTCCTGCGGAATGTCCTGCAGGCATGCCAGCGGCGGCTGGGAAAGCAGTGGATCGGCCATGGGAAAGCGCGGGGATCGGGGAAAACCCATTGTCGCACCCAACTCCCGGCAGCGCCCGAGTATCGCCACGAGCGAGTCAACTCATTGAACAGAAAGGATAAAACCTGTATTTAACGAATATTTCACTCGATCGGGCACGATCGCCGTAATACTCCTGTCATCGCCTACCGGGCACGCGACACGTAGATCCATGCATATCCGTACCTTCACCTTCGGCACCTTCCGCGGCCTGTTCGAGCCGCGCAAACCCCGCCATCCGCTGGTGCGTCTGGCCGCGGGACTGGCTGGCCTGGCGATCCTCGCGGTGCTGGTGGTGTTCGGCGTGTTCGTGGGAGCGGCGATGATCCTGGGCGGCGTCGCCTGGAAGCTGCTGAGCCAGCGCGGCAAGCGTGCCGGCAATGGCGAGCATGCCGTCGTCGACGCCGAGTACCAGGTCGTCCGCAAGCCGGTGCTGCCCTACTCGCGTTGAGCCGCGTCGGCACCACGCCGACGGTCCGCGCGCTAGACTCCCGCGTCGTTTCACAACAGGACGCGAGCATGACCGACGTGAGCTTGACCGATGTAATCCGCGCCCCCGCCCAGCCGCGCGTGCCCGTGGAGGGTGGCGGCACCTTCCCCGTGCACCGCATCTACTGCGTAGGCCGCAACTTCGCCGACCACGCCCGCGAAATGGGCGCGGCCGCCCCGGCATCCAGAACCGATCGCGGCACGCCGACGTTCTTCCTCAAGCCGGCCGATGCCATCGTCGTCGACAGCGAGCACATCCCCTATCCGCCCAGCACCCGCGAACTGCACCACGAGGTCGAGCTGGTGGTGGCGCTGGGCAAGGACGCGCCGCCTGGGGTGCTGCCGGTGGAGGCGGCGATGTCGCTGGTGTTCGGCTACGGCGTCGGCCTGGACCTGACCCGCCGCGACCTGCAGGCCGCCGCCAAGGCCAAGGGCCTGCCATGGGACACCGGCAAGGCGTTCGACCATTCCGCACCGATCAGCTCGCTGGTGCCGGCCGGCGAGGTCGGCGACCTCGCCGCGCTCAACCTGTCGCTGGAGGTCAACGGCCAGGTGCGGCAGCAGTCGCTGCTGGACCAACTGATCTGGGACGTGCCGGAGATCCTGCACGAGCTGTCGCAGCTGTTCGCGCTCAAGGCCGGCGACCTTGTGTTCATGGGCACGCCGGCCGGCGTCGGCCCGCTGCTTCCCGGCGACCGTTTCAGCGCGCGGCTGGAGAACGTGGCCGAGCGCCACGGCGTCATTTCCGGCTGACATTCTCTGGGCTAGGCTGTTCGCGCACGGCGCACCCCCGACGCCGAATGACACAAGGAGCAAACGATGGGAATGATCAGCGAGTTCAAGGAATTCGCCATGCGCGGCAACGTCATCGACCTGGCGGTCGGTGTGGTGATCGGCGGCGCGTTCGGCAAGATCGTCACCGCGCTGGTGGACAAGATCATCATGCCGCCGATCGGCTGGCTGGTCGGCGGCATCGACTTCTCCAAGCTGGCGTGGACGCTCAAGCCGGCCGAGGTCGGCGCCGACGGCCAGGAGATCCCCGCCGTGGTGATCGGCTACGGCGATTTCCTCAACACCGTCGTGCAGTTCGTGATCATCGCCTTCGCGATCTTCCTGGTGATCAAGGCACTCAATCGCCTGAGCCGCAAGAAGGCCGAGGAACCGGCCAAGCCGGCGGCGCCAAGCGAGGAAGTGGTGCTGCTGCGCGAGATCCGCGACTCGCTGAAGAAGTGATCCGCGTCGCGGAAGGATGACCTTCCGCACACGGGCCGGAAGCCGCGCGCTGCTAAGCTCGCGGCTTCTTTTTTGTGCGAGTCCCTCGCAAGAGCCCGCGCATCCCCCTGTGCGGGAACGGAAACCGCGAGTCCCGCGCAAAAGCCCGCACGTCCCCGTGCGGGGACCCTTCCCCCCACATGGAGTCCCGCATGCGCCGCCTCGTCCTTGCCGCCGCCGTCCTGCTCGCCCTGCCCTGCGCCCCGGCCATCGCCCAGACCCGCATTCCCGAGGCCGCGCTGCGCCAGGCCGCGCAACTGCGCGAGCAGGCGCTGGCCGACGACACCGGCTGGAAGGTCACCGAATCGCTGACCACCGAGATCGGCCCGCGCATCGCCGGCAGCGAAGCCGATGCGCGCGCGGTGGCCTGGGCCAAGGCCAAGTTCGAGCAACTGGGCTTCGACAAGGTGTGGACCGAGCCGGTCACCTTCCCCAAGTGGGAGCGCCGCGCCGAGAAGGCCGAGGTGCTGGGCGCGCACGCGCAGCCGCTGACGATCACCGCGCTCGGCGGCAGCCCCGGCGGCACGGTCCAGGGCGAGGTGGTGCGCTTCGCCGACCTGGCGGCGCTGCAGGCCGCCCCCGATGGCTCGCTGGCCGGCAAGATCGCCTTCGTCGACTACCAGATGACCGCCTCGCGCGACGGCAAGGACTACGGCAACGGCGGCGCGATCCGCAGCCGCGGCCCGTCGGCGGCGATCCGCAAGGGCGCCATCGGCTACGTCATGCGTTCGGCCGGCACCGATTCGCATCGCGTGCCGCACACCGGCATCACCCGCTTCGACGAGGGCCTGGCGCCGGTGCCGGCGGCGGCGCTGTCGGTGCCCGACGCCAACCAGCTGGCGCGGCTGGTCGAGCGCGGCCCCACCCGCATCCGCATCGCGCTGGACTGCGGCTGGGACGGCCAGGCGACCTCGTACAACGTGATCGGCGAGATCACCGGGCGCGAGAAGCCGAAGGAGGTGGTGGTGATCGGCGGCCACCTGGATTCCTGGGACCTGGGCACCGGCGCGGTCGACGATGCCGCCGGCGTCGGCATCACCATGGCCGCCGGGCACCTGATCGGCCAGCTCGGACAGGCGCCGAAGCGCACCATCCGCGTGGTCGCCTTCGCCAACGAGGAACAGGGCCTGTACGGCGGCAAGGCCTACGCCGAGGCCCACGGCAAGGACGCGGCCGACATGAAGCGGCACCAGATCGGCGCCGAGAGCGACTTCGGCGCCGGCCGCATCTACGCCTTCAACACCGGCTCGGCGAACCCGGCCGCCTCGCGCGAGGCCACCGCGCAGATCGCGCAGGCGCTGGCGCCGCTGGGCATCGAGTACCAGCCCGGCAAGGGCGGCCCCGGCCCCGACATCAGCCCGATCGCCGCCAAGGGCGCGGCCTGGGCATGGCTGGCGCAGGACGGCAGCGACTATTTCCACCTGCACCACACCGCCGACGACACCCTCGACAAGATCGACCCGAAGGCGCTGGCGCAGAACGTGGCCGCCTACACCGTGTTCGCCTACTTGGCGGCCGAGGCCGAGGGCGACTTCGGCAGCGAGTTCAAGGCGGTCACGCCGCCGCAGGAGTGAGCCGATGGCGATGCGGGGGCACTGGCCCGCGCATCGCAACCTGCCGCACGCCGACATCAACGCGGGAGGCGTCGATCGTCGCTACCGTGCAAGTGGAGCCAAGGGATGTTGCCGCCATCGCCCGGGCGTTCCCTGGATGATCCGCCGTTCGGCTGCCGAAAAGCGTCCCCGGCTTTTGCGGGGATGACGGGAAGCAGGTGCGGAGCGCAAGGCCCGATCCAGGTTCCGCGGCTACGATGCCGAGTCCGGTCGATACTCGACTTGAAGGCCTCAGCGCAGTGCTGACGAGCCAGCGGCCGGACGCTGGCGCCACCACGATGCCAGCAGCACCGCGGTGGCCGAGGCCACGTTGAGGCTCTCCACCGCGCCACTGCCGGGAATCGACACGCGCAGGTCGCAGGCCTGGGCGAAACCGCGGTCCATGCCCTCGCCCTCGGCTCCCATCACGTAGACCAGCCGCGGCGGCAGCGGCGCGGCGAACACGTCCTGCCCGCCGTCCACCAGCGTGGCGGCGAGCACGAAGCCGGCCTCGTGCAGTTGCGCATCGGCCACGTCGGTACGCGGCAGCTGCACCAGCGGTACCGCCTCGGCGCCGCCCTCGGCCACCCGCGCGGCGGCACCGGACAGCGCGAGCGTGGCGCCGGCCGGCAACAGGATGCCGGCCACGCCGAAGTGCGCGGCCGACCGCAGGATCGCGCCGAGGTTGTGCGGGTTTCCGACGCCATCCAGCCACAGTGCCAGCACCGGTCCGGCCGGCAGCGACGCCAGCCAGGCGTCCAGTGCCAGCGGCGGCTGGCGCAGCGCGTCGACGACGATGCCCTCGTGGTGGCGGCTGGCGGCGAGCCGGTCCAGGTCGCCGGTGTCGTCCACCACCCGGTAGCCGATGCGGTTGGCCACGCACCACTTGAGCAGCGGCTGCCACTGCGGGATCGAGGCCTCGGCCAGGTAGACCTTGCGGATGGCCTGCGGACGGCGAGCGAACAGCGCCTGCACCGCGTTGCGCCCGTACAGCCTCAGCTCGCCGGTCTCCTGCCCGCCCTCGCCCCGTGCAGGCGGCGCGGATCGAGGCGCGGGTGCACGCGGCGCAGGCCGCGGCGCACGTCCCCAGGGACTGTCGCGGCCCTGCCCCGGTCGGCGCGGATCGGCCACGTCAGCCTCCCTTGCGCCAGAAGCCGGCGTTGCGGATGCCGAGCTTGTCCGGATCGAATACCGGATCCAGGCCCTGCTTCTTCTGCGTCTCGTAGTCGCGCAGCGCCAGCAGCGCCGGCTTCTGCAGCAGCAGGATGGCGATGATGTTCAACCACGCCATCAGGCCCACGCCGATGTCGCCGAGGGTCCAGGCCATCTCCGCGGTGCGCACCGTGCCGAACACCGTCATCGCGATGATGCCCAGGCGCAGCACCAGCGTGGCCACCGGACGCACCTTGTGGCCGTTGATGTAGGTCAGGTTGGTCTCGGCCATGTAGTAGTAGGCCATGATCGTGGTGAAGGCGAAGAAGAACAGCGCCACGGCCACGAAGCCCGCGCCCCAGCCGGGCAGCACCGACTCGATGCCGGCCTGGGCGAAGCCCGAACCGGCCGCCACGCCCGGCAAGGCCTGGTGGACCATCGTGCCGTCGGGCAGGCTCACGTTGTACATGCCGGTGGACAGCACCAGGAACGCGGTCGCCGTGCACACCAGCATGGTGTCGAAGTAGATCGCCCAGGCCTGCACGTAGCCCTGCTTGGCCGGATGCGAGACCTCGGCGGCGGCGGCGGCGTGCGGGCCGGTGCCCTGGCCGGCCTCGTTGGCGTAGATGCCGCGCTTGACGCCCCACTCGATCGCCAGGCCCAGCATCGCGCCGAAACCGGCATGCAGGCCGAAGGCGCTTTCGAAGATGATGCGGAACATCGTCGGCAGGAAGCTGGCGTTGAGCGACATCACCACCACCGCCATCAGGATGTAGCCGATGGCCATGAACGGCACCACGAACTCGGCGATCGCGGCGATGCGCTTGATCCCGCCGAAGATGATCGCCGCCAGCAGCAGGCCGACGGCGATCCCGATCGCCAGCTTGAAGGCGAACGCCGCCTCCAGGCCCAGCCACTGGCCGTCCAGGCTCGGGCACACGCTGGTGCTGTTGCAGAAGTTGCTGGCGCTGTCGGCGATGGCGTTGGCCTGCACGCCCGGCATCAGGAAACCGGTGGCGACGATGGTGGACAGCGCGAATGCCCAGGCGTACCACTTCAGCCCCAGGCCCTTCTCGATGTAGTAGGCCGGACCGCCGCGATAGCGGCCCTGGTTGTCCTTTTCCTTGTAGATCTGCGCCAGGGTGCACTCGATGTACGAGGTCGAGGCGCCGAGGAAGCCCATCACCCACATCCAGAACACCGCGCCCGGCCCGCCGAAGGCGATGGCGGTGGCCACGCCGGCGATGTTGCCGATGCCGATGCGCCCGGACATCGACAGCGCCAGCGCCTGGAACGAGGACACGCCGGCATCGGATTTCTGCCCGCTGAAGGTCAGGCGGGTCATCTCGACGAAGCCGCGGACCTGCATGAAGCGGGTGCGCAGCGAGAACCACAGGCCCGCGCCCAGGCACAGCACGATCAGTGCCTGGCTCCAGATGATGCTGTTCAGCCAAACGAAAAAGGCTTCCACGAATCGTCTCTCCCGGTCGGATGTCGCCGCTGCGACCGGATGTCGAGCGTGCTGGAGGCGACACGATAACGGGATTTTCACCGGTTGCACACGGCCACCGACAAGTGGAGGCGACTTGCACCGCATCGGTGCGGAAAAGCTGGAAGATGGTGCATTTCCACCTTGGATCGTCGTTCCCGCAACAGCCAATTTCCCTTCCCCCCGCTTGCGGGGGAAGGTGCCCGGAGGGCGGATGGGGGCTGTTCGGAGTATGGGAAAGCCAGAGCAGAAGCACCCCCCATCCGGCGCTGCGCGCCACCTTCCCCCGCAAGCGGGGGAAGGGAGCTTGCCGGCCGCGCTCAGGCCAGGCGCGAAAACATCCGCAGGTCGTGCAGGCCATCGGGCTTGCGGATGGCCGCGCGCAGCACGCCTTCCTCGACGAAGCGGTTCTTCTGCAGCACCCGCGCCGAGGCCGGATTGATGTCGAGCACGGTGGCCTGCATCCGCGTCAGCGACAGCGCCTGCATCACCCAGGGCACGTACAGCGCGACGATGCGGGTCATCAGGCCGCGCCGCCAGTGCGCGCGGCCGAGCCAGTAGCCCAGCTCGGCGCCGTGGGCGCGCTCGCCGCTGCCGGGGCGGGCACCGATGGTGCCGCAGGCCTCGCCGTCGATCTCGATGGCGAACACCGGGTCCGACAGGTCCACCACCTTGCCGGCGAGGAAGGCTTCGCCATCGCTGCGCGTGTACGGGTGCGGGAAGCGATCGCTGAGGCCGCGCACCACCTGGGCATCGTCGGCGTGGCGCAGCAGCGAAGGCAGGTCGTCCGCGCGCCAGCGACGCAGCACGAAGCCGTCGCCGGCGAGTCGAACGTCATCCCAGGAGTACGTCATCGGCGGCCCGGCGCGGTGATCAGGGCCCTCGATGATAGCTGGAGCGTTTCGGTCCGGGCATTGGACGACGGTCGGAATCTCGGCCCGCACGCCAGCGTCGTTACGCGGGATGCGATGTACAGGCGCGTCCAATCAACGTTGCGGCCACGCCGCCAGGTGGCTGCCAGTCATCGGGATTCGTGCCGGGGAAAGCCTCATCACGACTGATGACCGGGAGGCGGTGCCGCTCCCAGGACCACAATGCAGCGGCATGGCTGGACATGCCAGCCGTGCCGCTGCTGAGCCTTCAGCGCAGGATCGCCGCCGGATCCTGCGCATCCTTCAGTGCCGCGCACAGGCGCAGCGATTCGCCGGCCTGGGCCAGACCGCGCTCGGCGCCGGTCAGCGTGGCCAGCTTCGGCTTGAAGAAGGCGTCCAGCCGGTCGGCCTCGGCCACCGAGCAGCCGCCCATGGCCGGCAGCCGCGGCAGGCTGCCGGCCGAGAACGCGCCGGTGCGCGCGACGATGCGCTCGTAGTTGGCGGTGAACCACGGCCAGAACGAATCGCGCACGGCCGGGTCGGTGGCACCGGCGGAGAGCAGCGAGAACATCTCGCCGACCTTGATGTCCGGGCTCAGCGCCAGCTGGCGCACGTGCGCCAGCTGCGCGGGGTCGCGGGTGTAGGACAGCCCGGCGATCAGCGCGTTGCGCTGTACCGGGTCGCCGGCCTGCTTCAGCGCCGCGACCAGGGCGGTCACCGCCGGCTCGCCGCGTTCGCGCACCACCGCGATCAGGGCATTGCCCAGCAGGTCCGGCGAGACCGCGGCGAAATCGAGCTGGCCGTCCTTGCCGGCCAGCACCGCATCGCCGTAGGCGAGCAGCGCCTGCCGCACCTCCGGCACCTCCAGCCGCGTGCCGAGCAGGCCGACCAGGTCCGAGCGCAGGTTGGCATCGTCCTGCGATTCGCCGGCGCGCGCGGCATACCCCAGCCGGCGCAGCCGCGGCAGGTAGGCATCCTGCGCCACCTTGCGCAGCGCCTCGCGCTGGGCGTCGCTACCGGCCAGCTGGTTCCACAGCCAGTTGAAGCGGTTCAGCAGCGCAGTGGAGACCTCGGCCGAGGGCGAGGCGGCCAGCCGGCGCAGGCCGGCCAGCACGTCGGCGGCATCGGCGTCGCCGCGGGCGAAGGCGGCATCGATCGCGTCGGCATAGGTCAGCTGCTCGGTCTCGTCCAGATCGCCGACATGCTGGCCGAGCCGGGCCAGCTGCGCCCTGGGCAGGCTGAAGCGGTAGTAGCCGCTGCCGCCGGCGTTGGGCAGCACCCAGCTGTCGGCGCCGGCACCGGGCAGCGCGATGCTGCCGCTGGCCGCATCGACCAGGCCGCAGGCGCTGCGGCTGCCGCCGGCCACGCCGTACTTGACGCACACCGGCACGCCCCAGGTCTGCGCCGTGGATCCCGTCGAACCGACAGGCAGGTAGCGCTGCTGGGTGAACTGCAACGCGTAGCCAGCCGGCGTGGCGGCGAGCTGCGCCTGCAGGTAGGGCACCCCGGGCTGTTCGATGAAGCCGGCGAAGGCGCGCTTGAAATCCTCGCCCTTGCCGGCGGCGGCGGCGATGGCATCGATCAGGTCGTAGGCGGTGGCATTGCCGAACCTGTGCGCCTGGATGTACCGGCGCATGCCGTCGCGGAAGGTGTCCGGCCCGACGAAGCGCTCGAACATGCCCAGCACCGCCGCGCCCTTCTGGTAGGTGATGCCGTCGAAGGCGGTCTCGATGTCGCCGTTGCCGGTGATCGGCTGGCGGATCTTGCGCGCGCTGACCAGGCTGTCGGCGTTCATCGTGCGCTGGGCGCTGGACACGCGGTCCAGGTCGGCGCGGAACTGCGGGCGCAGCGCCATCGTCACCTTCTGCTGCATCCAGGTGGCGAAGGCCTCGTTGAGCCACAGGTCGTCCCACCAGGCCATGGTCACCGTGTCGCCGGTCCACTGGTGGGCCAGCTCGTGCGCGGTGACGTCGAAGGAGCCCTGCACGTTGCGGGTGGGCGAGTGCTCGTCCAGCAGCAGCAGCCAGTCGCGGAAGGTGACGAAGCCCGGGTTCTCCATCGCGCCGGCGGAGAAGTCCGGCGCGGCCACCAGGTCCAGCTTGCCGAACGGGTAGCCGAAGCCGTAGTAGTCCTCGAGGTAATGGATGATCTCCGGGGTCTGCGCCAGCGCGCGCTGCATGCGCGGGCCCTGCCCCCGGGCGGCGACCCCGCGCAGCGGCACCGGCTCGGTGCGCTCGGCGTTGGGTGCGATCGCAGGGCCGTCGACCACGTCCCAAGGGCCCACCGCATAGGCCAGCAGGTAGGTCGGCAGCGGCAGGGTCTCGGCGAAGGTGACCGTCTTCCAGCCCTTGCCGGCCGGCGTGCTGGACACCTCGGCGGTGTTGGCCAGCGCCTGCTCGGCCTGCGGCACCGTGAGGCTCAGCGCGAACGGGGTCTTGAACGCCGGCTCGTCGAAGCCGGGAAAGGCGTAGCGCGCGCTGATCGGCTCCATCTGCGTCATCGCGTAGGCGCGGCCCTGGTAGCCGACCTTGTACAGCCCCTGCAGCTGCTGGTTCAGCGGCGCGCTGTAGGCGATCTCCAGCGTCAGCTGCTGCGGCACCAGGGTGCGGCCGAAATCGATCCGGGCCACGCCGGCCTGGGCGTCCGCCTGGCGCCAGGTGGCGGCGAAGGCCTCGCCCTCGGCAGGCACCACGCGGGTGCTGGCGACCTTGAGTTGCTTGCCGTGCAACCAGAGGTGGTCGGCCGCCTCGGCCAGGCGCACGCGGATCCTCACGCTGCCACTGAAGTCGGCCTGGCCCGGATCGACCTTCAGCGCCAGCGCATAGTGCTCCGGCACCGCCCATTGCGGCAGGCGGCCGGTGGGCACCGGGTCCTGCGCGGTGGCGGCAAGCGCGGCGCCGCAGCACAGCGCCAGGGTGGAGGCCAGGACAACGGGGGCGAGACGGCGCATCGAGGAATCCTTCAGGGAGACGGCAACGCACCACTCAAGCACGGATGGGTGCGGCGGTCATGTATCCAAAGTGACAGGCGCCGCCTCAGGCATGGCCGCCGACCTCGGGCGTGGTCGCCTCCAGCCTCGCCAGCTCGTGCGCCACCGCCTCGGGCGACTTGGTGTACGGCGCGATCAGCGCGTAGAACGCCGGCACCACGTACAGCGACAGCAGCGTGGACAGCGACACGCCGAAGATCACCACCACGCCGATGGTGGCGCGGCTGGCCGAACCGGGGCCGCCGGCGGCCACCAGCGGGATCGCGCCGACCACGGTGGCGATCGAGGTCATCAGGATCGGGCGCAGGCGCACCGAGGCCGACTCGACGATGGCCTGGTGCACGCTGCGGCCCTCGTCGCGCAGCTGGTTGGCGAACTCCACGATCAGGATGCCGTTCTTGGCCGCCAGCCCGACCAGCATGACGATGCCGATCTGGCTGAACAGGTTGAGCGTGCCGCCTGTGATCCAAAGCCCGACCAGCGCGCCGAGCACCGCCAGCGGCACGGTGAGCATGATCACCAGCGGATGGGCGAAGCTCTCGAACTGCGCGGCCAGCACCAGGTACACCACCAGCAGCGCCATTGCGAAGGTCAGCAGCACCGCCGAGCCCGATTGCTGGTACTCGCGCGATTCGCCCCGCCAGTCGATCTGCGCGTAGTCCGGCAGTTCCTCGGCGGCCGCCTGTTGCGCCCAGGCGATGGCATCGCCGAGCCGGTAGCCCGGCGCCAGGCCGGCGGTCAGGGTGATCGAGCGCAGGCGGTTGAAGCGGTTGAGCGTGCCCGGTTCGGCGATCTCGCTCAGCGTGACCAGGTTGGACAGCGGGATCAGCTGGCCGCTGGACGAGCGCACGCGGATCGCCTCCAGGTCGGCGGGCGCGGCGCGGCCGGCGCGGCCGGCCTGCAGCATCACGTCGTACTCCTCGCCGTTGTCGACGAAGGTGGTCACCCGCACCGAGCCCATCAGCGCCTCCAGCGCGCCGCCGATCGCGGTCACCGGCACGCCGAGGTCGGCCGCGCGCTGGCGATCGATGTTCACCCGCATCTGCGGGCGGGTTTCCTTGTAGTCCGAGTCGGCGCCGACCAGGCCGGGGTTGGCCTCCATGCGCTGCAGCATGCGATCGCGCCATTGCGCCAGCTCGACGTAGTCCGGCCCGCCCAGCACCATCTGGAACGGCTGCCCGCCGCCGCGCACCAGCCCGCCCTGCACCTGGGTGCGCACGCGCACGCCGGTGAGGCCGGCCAGGCGGCGCTGGATGTCGGCGGCCACGTCGATGGTCGGCTCGCTGCGCTTGCTCCAGTCCTGCAGGAACACGCTGACCCGCCCGGTGTGCATCTCCTCGCTGTTGCCGAAGCCGCCGGGCACGCGCGGGTTGGCGCGCGCGATCAGCTGGTCCGGGCCGATCATCGGCTCGAGGATCTTTTCCACCTGCTTGATCTGGCCCACCGTGTAGTCGAAGCCCGCGCCCTCCGGGCCTTCGAGCATGACCTGGAACTGGCCGCGGTCCTCGGCCGGGGCCAGTTCCGACGGCACCCGGTGGAACAGCAGCACGATCAGCACCGCCGCGCCCAGCATCAGCCCGGCGAACAGCCAGTGGCGGCCCACGCTGCGCTCGAGCGAACGCCGGTAGCCGGCGGCGACGCGTTCCAGGCGGCCATCGAACCACGCATTGAAGCGGTTGCGCCTGGCCTGCCCGTGCGGCTTGATCAGCTTGGACGACATCATCGGCGTCAGCGTCAGCGCCACGAACGCGGAGATCGCCACCGCCGCGGCCAGCGCCACCGCCAGCTCGCGGAACAGCCGCCCGGTGTTGCCCTGCAGGAAGCCGACCGGCAGGAACACCGCCACCAGCACCGCGGTGGTGGCGATCACGGCGAAGGCCACCTGCGCGGTACCGCGCCTGGACGCCACCAGCGGCGGCTCGCCCAGGTCGACGCGGCGCTGGATGTTCTCCACCACCACGATGGCGTCGTCCACCACCAGGCCGATCGCCAGCACCAGCGCCAGCAGGGTGAGCAGGTTGATCGAGAAGCCGAACGCGTACAGCGCGATGAACGAGGCGATCAGGCACACCGGTACCGTCACCGCCGGGATCAGCGCCGCGCGCACGCTGCCCAGGAACATCCAGATCACCAGCAGCACCAGCACCACCGCCTCCACCAGCGTGTGGTAGACGCGCTGCACCGCCGCATCGATGAAGGTGGTGGTGTCGAAGGCGACGAAGATGTTGGTGCCTGCGGGCAGCGACTTCTGGATCTGCTCGGCCTCGGCGCGCGCCGCCCGCGCCACGTCCAGCGCGTTGGCGGTGGAGTTGCGCACGATGCCCAGGCCGACGTTGGGCTGGCCGTTGCTGTGGAAGTAGGCGCGGCGCTCGGCCGAGCCCAGCTCGATCTCGGCCACGTCGCCCAGCCGCACCACGTAGCCGTCCGCGCCCTTGCCCAGCGGGATGCGGGCGAAGTCCTCCGGCTTGAGGTAGCTGCGCTCCACCCGCAGGGTGAAGTCGCGCTGCGCCGATTCCAGGCTGCCGGCCGGCAGCTCGACGTTCTCGTTCTGCAGCGAGGTGCTGACGTCGGCCACGGTGAGGTTGCGCGCGGCCAGCTGGTCGCGGTCCAGCCAGATGCGCATGGCATAGCGCTGGCGCCCGCCGATGCGTACCTGGGCCACGCCGTCGAGGCTGGAGAAGCGGTCCACCACGTAGCGCTCGGCGTAGTCGGACAGCTGCAGCGTGTCCATCGCCGAGGAGTTCATGTTGAGCCACAGGATCGGGTCGGCGTCGGCTTCGACCTTGGATATCTCCGGCGGCCGCGCCTGGTCGGGCATGCGGTCGGAGACGCGGCTGACCGCGTCGCGCACGTCGTTGGCGGCGGCCTCGATGTCGCGGCTCTGCGAGAACTCGATGCTGATGTCCGAGCTGCCGTTGCGGCTGCGCGCCTGGATGATCTCGATGCCCTCGATGCCGGCCAGCGCATCCTCCAGCACCTGGGTGATGCGGCTCTCCACCACCGCCGCCGAGGCGCCGGTGTACTCGACCTCCACCGAGACGATCGGCGGGTCGATCGCCGGCAGCTCGCGCAGGGTCAGGCGGGCGAAGGACATCAGTCCCAGCACGATCAGCAGCAGGCTCATCACCACCGCCAGCACCGGGCGGGTGATGGAGATGTCGGACAGTTTCATCGCGCGCTACCGGCGGGGGCGGCGCCGTCGCGCACCTTCAGGCCCGGCCGCAGCTTGCCGGCGCCGTCGACCACGATGCGCTCACCCGGCTGCAGGCCCTCAAGGATCTCCACCAGGCCGTCGCGGCGCTCGCCGGCCCTGATGTCGGCGCGCTCGACCGTGTCGTCGTCCTTGACCCGGAACACGTAGGATTCGCGCCCCACCTGCACCACCGCGATCTCGGGGATCACCAGGGCCTGGCGCTCGGGCTGGAACAGGCTCACCTGCAGCAGCATTCCCGGGCGCAGGCGGCGGTCGGGGTTGTCGAAGTCGGCGCGCACGGTCACCGCGCGGGTGGCCTCGTCGATGCGCGAGTCCACGGTGCTCACCACACCCGCGAAGGTCTCGCCCGGCCAGGCCGCAGCGGTGCCGGTGACGGACCGGCCCGGCTGCACCAGCGCCAGCTGCGACTCGGGCACCTGGAAGTCCACGTGCATGCGCGAGACGTCGTCGAGCGTGGCGATCACCGTCGAGGACGTGACCAGCGAACCGGGACTGACCCGGCGGATGCCCAGCACGCCGGCGAACGGCGCCCGCACCTCGCGGTCGACGATCTCCGCCTGCATCTGCCGCACCCGCGCCAGCGCCGCGTCGCGCAGCGCCTTCTGCGTATCCACGGTGGAGCGTGCGACCAGCTGCTGGCCGACCAGTTCGAGCTGGCGGCGATGCAGCTGCTCGGCTTCCTGGTAGGTGGCCTGCGCGGCGACCAGCGCCGCATCCTGGGCATTGCCGCGCAGGGTCAGCAGCAGCTGCCCGGCCTTCACCTCGTCGCCGCTGTCGAAGTAGACCTTCTCCACCACGTCGCTGACCGCGGCGGTGAGCCCGACCGACTCGCGCGCCCGCACCGTCGCCAGCGACTGCAGGGTGCTGCTCCAGGCACGCGGCTGTACCGTCTGCAGGGTGACCGGCGTGGGTTCGGCGGAAGCGGGGGCGACTTCGGGTTTGCCACAGCCGCCGAGCCAGATTGCCGCCAGGGCAATCGCGGCCAGGCGCGTGCGGAGTCGGAAAGGCATGCGCGGGAAGTCCTGCAGAAGGGCGTCTGGAGTTTAACGGCCAGGGTGCGTGGCGGTTGACATGTTTGCACGCCATTTACCCATGACCAATGACCCTTGTCCGCCCGGAAACCCGGCCTTTCGACGGCCTGCGTGCACATAGCTGACGCGATCGTAATCTGCGTGGGCCGCCGGGACTTGTGCAACAGCGTACTCGGGACGGCCGGTAAGCGTCGGGCGTCTTCCTTGCCCCGAACATGGGCTACGGTTTGCGCCGATCCGGTCCACGTCCAGGTAAGCCAGTACCCGCGCCGCCAGCACCTCGGCATTGTCGCCGGCAGCACGCAGGTTCCAGCGGCTGGGAACCTCCGGGCATCGCAGGGCGAACCGATGCCGGCGAAGTTTGGAATCCACCCGGCCCGTGTCTTGCGGTATCCGCCCCGCACGTCGCGCCGCGGGCACGGCCAGCCGCACGTCGACGCACAACTCGACGGATTCGAACTCGCCGGCGTCGAAGCGCTCGCGCGCCATCCACCGCCACCCGTGGAAACAAGCAGCGGCCATGAGCCGATAACAGCTGTTCCTTTGTTCCGCCCGATTCGCATCCCTAGCATCGGCATTTCCCTCCTCCGATCCCCGACGCGATGGCTGCCGCCAAACCGATCCTGCCGCCCGGTCCGTGGACCGGGAGCCGCCACGCAGCGTTGCCACGACCGCGTTGCGGCCTGGATGCGGTCGCGCGGTGGCGGCTGCCGGGCGGCCGGGTACGGACAACGTGCCTCGCACCGAGCGAACTCCGGGGCAGGCAGTGCCGGACGAGGACCGGACAGCAGCGGGCCGGGGCTGTCCCCGGCCCGGCCGGCAATGTCCGGTGCGCGGCCGGGCAGGTTCCTGACGTCCCGCAGCATTCCGGTCACGACGGCGTAACCGCCGGTACGGAGACTGCGGCCTTGCACGAGTGGCTCGCCACCCGGCGCGAAATCGCCCCTGCCGCCGCGGCCGTTCCTGGCCGCGCACAGGGCCGGTGCCGCGCCGACAGGCCGGAGGCGGCACTCGACCCTACCCAGACTGCCGGCCTGGCGACGCAGTCCGCCGATCAAGGCTGATCGGCATGCTGCGCCGCCGGCCGGCGGATTGGGACCAGCGGGAGCGATTCGGTGCCTGGAAACGTGCAGATCGAAGCGCGCGGGTCCGCTCCTCGGCAACGGTTCCACGCCCTGCCCAGCCGCGACGTTCCGGCTTTGGCGATCGGTTGCGCGCGGCGATCAGCTGGTGATGGTCTGGGTCAGCGATTCCCAGCTCGGCGGCTCGGGCCAGTTCGCCTCCTGGTTGCCTTCCAATACCCGGCGCAGGTCGCGCGGGTCGATCTGCGGCGCCAGCACGTGCACCAGTTCCAGCGCGTAGTCGCGCAGCACCCGCTCGCGCGGCAGCACCGCCCAGGCGATGCACTCGGGAACCGCCGGCGGCGCCGGCCACGCGCGCAGGTCGCCGTCGCTGGCATTGACCGCCATCTCGGCCAATATGCCCACGCCCACGCCGCTGCGCACGTAGGTCTTGATCAGGTCGGCATCGAGCGCGGTGAGCGCGATGTCCGGCTGCAGGCCGACGCTGGCGAAAGCCCGCCGCAACGAGGAATCGGGCCGGGTCGAGGATTCGTAGCTGATCAACGGCTGCTTCGCCAGCGCCGCCATGTCCGGCACGGCACCGGCGCGGTCCAGCGCGTGCCCGCGCGGCACGACCGCCAGCCGGCGCCAGCGGTACAGCGGCACCGCGATGCCCGCGGCCGGCGCCTCGCCGGAGGTGCTGACCACGGCGATGTCGGCATCGCCCTGGCTGAGCAGGTCCAGTGCGGCGCTCTCCGCGGCCTGCTGCAGGTGCACGCTGACCTGCGGGTACTCGCGCTTGATCTGCGCCACCGCCGGCGGCAGCACGAAGCGTGCCTGGGTATGGGTGGTGGTCAGGACCAGCTGGCCCTGGCTCTCGCGGCGCTGGTTGGCGGCGTAGGTGCGGATGTTGTTGGCCTCGGCCAGCACCGCGCGCGCGCGCTCGATCACCTCTCCGCCGGCCGGGGTCACCGACTCCAGGCTGCGGCCGCGGCGCACGAACAGCAGGAAGCCCAGTTCGTCCTCCAGCTGCTTGAGCTGCTTGGACAGGCCGGGCTGGGTGGCATGCACCCGCGTCGCCGCCAGCGTGATGTTGAGTTCTGCATCGGCGATGGCGACGAGATAGCGGAGCTGGGTCAGGGTCATGGCAGGGGCGGGTCCGCCGCATATATCGAATGGCGATAAGCGACTTTAGAGGAAGTCGCCACCGCTATTGATAACCAAAAGTTATTTATCGAATGCATGAAGTCATTTCCGGCAGCTATAAGCCGGAGCTACGGTCCGGATTCCCTGGCAAGCAGCTTCTTCCTGCCGTGAACGCCATCCAGTCCCCGCCGCCCGACGATCCACACCACCGCCCCGGGCGGGCGCCTGGTCGCGGCGAGCCGGCCGAATGCGAGGTCGAGACCCGATCGCCTGCCCGGCAAGCCGGTGCCATCGCCGTCGCGCAGGTGGAGAACGGCCCGTGGTCGCGGCGACGCGCGGTCGCCGGCATGGCCGGCACGCCGTATCCGTTCGATGCCGCACCGCTGCGCCGCGCCCCCTTCCCCTCACCCTCCCCGAAGGCGAACGCATCGACACTGACCGATGCCGCCCGACCGATCCAGATCCAAGGAGTCCCCTGACATGACCATCCACGACAGCATCCTCGACACCATCGGCCGCACCCCGGTGGTCCGGCTCAACCGGGTCAAGCCGGCCAACGCCACGCTCTACGCCAAGGTCGAATCGTTCAACCCCGGCGGCTCGGTCAAGGACCGCCTGGCGCTGGCCATCATCCTCGACGCCGAGGCGCGCGGCCTGCTCAAGCCCGGCGACACGATCGTCGAAGCTACCTCCGGCAATACCGGCGTGGCACTGGCGATGGTCGCCGCCGCGCGCGGCTACAAGTTCGTGGCGACGATGGTGGAGACCTTCTCGATCGAGCGCCGCAAGCTGATGCGCGCCTACGGCGCCAAGGTCATCCTCACCCCGGCTGCCGAACGCGGCACCGGCATGGTGCGCAAGGCGCGCGAACTGGCCGAGCAGCACGGCTGGTTCCTGGCCAGCCAGTTCGCCAACCCGGCCAATCCGGCCTATCACCGCAACACCACCGCCGCCGAGATCCTGCGCGATTTCGCCGGCCGCCGGCTGGACTACTTCGTCAGCGGCTGGGGCACCGGCGGCACCATCACCGGCGTGGGCGAAGTGCTGCGCGTGGCGCGGCCGGAGACCAGGATCATCGCCACCGAGCCGGCCAACGCCTCGCTGCTGCTGGGCAAGGAATGGCAGCCGCACAAGATCCAGGGCTGGACCCCGGACTTCGTGCCCGAGGTGCTCAATCGCGAGGTCTACGACGAGGTGCTGCCGGTCAGCGACGACGAGGCGATCGCGACCTCGCGCCGGCTGGCCGCCGAGGAAGGCATCTTCGTCGGCATCTCCGCCGGCGCCACCGTGGCCGCCGCGCTGCGCGTGGCCGAGACCGCCGCGCCCGGCTCGGTGCTGCTGGCGGTACTGCCCGACACCGGCGAGCGCTACTTTTCCACCCCGCTGTTCGCCGACATCAACGAGGGCAGCGACGACGACTGGCTGGCCGGCCTGCCCTGAGCCGGACCCGCGCGTCCCGGCCGCGATGGAGCGGCCGGCGCGCTGCGGCAACGCGCCGGCAGTCGGACCCGACACGCGGGAACGACCGCGCAGCGGTGCCGCAACAGCCCGGCGTGGCCGAACCTGGATCGCGGCAACGGGATCCGTCTTCCCGAACGTGACCGCTGTGGTCCGGGTAGGCGTAGCGCCTCCCGGACACGAGTCCGGCACGTTGCTGTCGTGCCCGGGCGGCCTATGGTCCTGCCCGGACCACGCACTGCCGCCCGGTACAGGGTTGTCCCGCCCCGCGGCGCGCCGGCGCGGGAACAACGCGACCGCATGATCGCAGGCGCAGTCGCAGGCACTGAGATGCGTGGCCGCCAAGGTGTCGCCATACACGGATGAACGTGCGGCGGACGGCATTGGCCGGCACCGGACTTCCGTCACGTTTCAGTCATGATGGGCACATGAAGATCGGCGCATGAAGATCGAAGTCTGGCAAGGCGACATCACCACGCTGGCGGTGGACGCCATCGTCAACGCCGCCAACGAATCGCTGCTCGGCGGCGGCGGCGTGGACGGCGCGATCCATCGTGCCGCCGGCCCCGGCCTGCTGGCCGAATGCCGGCAGCTACCGGAAATCCGTCCGGGCGTGCGCTGCCCGACCGGCGAGGTGCGTGCCACCGGCGGCCACCTGCTCAAGGCGCGCCACGTGCTGCATGCCGTGGGCCCGGTATGGCGCGACGGCCAGCACGACGAGCCCGCGCTGCTGGGCAACTGCTACTGGCGCTCGCTGGCGCTGGCAGAGCAGATGGGCCTGCAGTCGATCGCCTTCCCGGCGATCAGCTGCGGCGTCTACGGCTACCCGCTGCAGCAGGCCGCGCGCATCGCCGTGGCCGAGACCGTGGCCTGGCAGAAATCCCATTCCGTCCCCAAGGACATCATCCTGGTGGCCTACAACGACGCCACCTTCAAGGCGCTGCAGCAGGCGCTGGTGCAGACCCAGGCAGCCGTGGCCTGAGCCGACGCTGGCTGTTGCCGCCTTCGGCGGCTCAAGGGCGGCCTTGCCCCAGCCCATGACGTCTTGCATGGCAAAACGCACGACGGGCGGTACCCGTCTACGGATTTCCTTCGCTTCCCCTGTGTTCCCAGGCCAAACGCTGACCCCACACCGGCCGACACACGGTGGTCACCACTTTTTCCGCGCCCGGCAAGCATGCGGCGCCAGGAGAGGGCGGTCGCACGGGGACTGAGATCGCAAGAAGCGCTCCACTACGTGATGCCGGTCGCTCATGCCGC
Organism: Stenotrophomonas sp. MMGLT7; assembly: GCF_021168555.1. GTDB lineage: Bacteria > Pseudomonadota > Gammaproteobacteria > Xanthomonadales > Xanthomonadaceae > MMGLT7. Next base: position 280,189 of record NZ_JAJOZS010000002.1, read on the forward strand.
TCCGTAATCCTCATATTCTGGATTCGCCTGGTTCGCAGGCTCAAGGAGAGAACCGATGAAGACGATCATCAAGAAGGTCATGGCTGGAGCGATACTTTCTTCGGCGGTACTGGGTGGCACGGCCAGTGCCGGAGTACCGATATGCGACCCCACCTGCTATGTGATCTACAACCAGTGCATGGCGCGAGGAACTCTGCCAGCCTTATGCGAATCAGCGCTGAGGCAGTGCCTCGATGATCATTGCGGCTAGGATTCACGAACCTGTTGTGGTACGCAGAGCCCCGGAAAACGGGGCTCTGTCACTGACAGGCTACAAACCACCCATCGAACAGCCACTGGACGCTCAGCCCTTCCACTGCCCCAGCGCGGCCAGGCCGTTCTCCCTGGCGCGCTCGTAGACGATCTGCTGGGCCTTGGCGAAGTTGCCCTTCAGGTCCTTGGACCACAGCTTCAGTGCGGCGGCCTGCATGGCGCGGCCGTAGGAGAAGCTCAGCGGCCACGGCAGCTGGCCGAGCTGGTTCATCGCGTTCAGGTGCGCGGTGGACTGCTCGTCGGTCTGCCCGCCGGACAGGAACACGATGCCCGGCAGGATCGCCGGCACGGTGGACTTCAGGCACATCACGGTGGACTCGGCCACTTCCTCGACGCCGGCCTGCTCCTCGCAGTCCTTGCCGGAGATGACCATCGAGGCCTTCAGGATGGTGCCTTCCAGCACCACGTTCTGCTCGTACAGCGAGCCGAACAGCGCGCGCAGCGTCGCCTCGGTGACCTCGTAGCAGGTCTCGATGTCGTGGTCGCCGTCCATGATCACTTCCGGCTCGACCATCGGCACCAGCCCCTGCTCCTGGCACAGCGCGGCGTAACGCGCCAGCGCATGGGCGTTGGCCTCGATGCAGGTGCCCGACGGGATGTCCTCGCCGATGTTGATCACCGCGCGCCACTTGGCGAAGCGCGCGCCGAGCTTGTAGTACTCCTGCAGGCGTTCGCGCAGGCCGTCCAGGCCCTCGGTCACCAGCTCGCCCGGCATGCCGGCCAGCGGATGGGCGCCCTTGTCGACCTTGATGCCCGGGATGATGCCGTGCTGGGCCATGTACTTCGGGAACGGCACGCCGTCCTTGGTGGACTGGCGGATGGTCTCGTCGAACAGGATCGCACCGGAGATGTAGTCGCTCAGCTTGGGCGTGGTGAGCAGCAGTTCGCGATAGGCACGACGGTTCTCCTCGACGTTCTCGATGCCCACGCTGGCGAAGCGCTTGGCGATGGTGCCGGTGGATTCGTCGATGGCGATGATGCCCTTGCCCGGGGCAACCATGGCCTGGGCGGTTTCGGCAAGCTGTTCGATGCTCATTGGCGTCCTGTGTCTGGCGATATGGCCGAAGGCGGCGATTATAGCCTTGCGCCTGTGCCCCCACCGCGTGCAGCAGCGCCGTCCTCCGCGCTGGAAACGTATTCATCCGGCGATCCGCCCGGCATCGTCGTATCGGCCCCTCCCTTCCCCCTGCGACCAGATCCCCGGCCGGGGTGGACGGGGCCACGGCGCAGCCGCATGCGGTTGAACATCGCCCGGGCCTTGCTTGCACCCGGCAAGGCCAGCTCGCCGGACGGGAAAGGCACGGCTTGCGCGCCACCGGCGCGTGCCCAGGAACGCAAGCGGGCGGCGTGGGCCGGGGCGTCGGGCAGTGCCCTGGATTGCCGATCGCCGGCACCCGGCGCCGCGGCTCGATCGCTAGATTTCCCCCAGCCCGCTGGCGAAGCCGTCCGGGCCGACCTCCAGCAGTCTCAGCGTATTGGTGGCGCCGTGGGTCTGCATGTGCTCGCCGCTGGTGAACACCACGCGGTCGCCCGCGTGCAGCCGCCCCGCCTCCACCAGCAGGCGGATGGCGCCGCGCGCGGCCTCGCGCGGGACCATGCCGCGGCTGTCGAAGGCGATGGGATAGACGCCGCGCATCAGCGCCATGCGCCGGCGTGCGCCGGCATGGTGGGTGAAGGCGTAGATCGGCACGTGCGAGCGGAAGCGCGACAGGTAGCGCGGGGTGCCGCCGGATTCGGTCAGCGCCACCACCCCGCCCAGCTCGATGTGCTCGGACAGGAACATCGTCGCCATCGCGATGGCCTGGTCGGCGCGCTCCAGGTTGCGCTGCGCGGCCTCGTAGTCGGTGTCGAACTCGAACTGGCGCTCGGCCCCCAGGCAGATGCGCGCCATCGCCTCCACCGCGCGCACCGGGTAGGCGCCGGCGGCGGTCTCGGCCGACAGCATGACCGCGTCGGTGCCGTCGATCACCGCGTTGGCCACGTCCAGCACCTCAGCGCGCGTGGGCATCGGGCTTTCCACCATCGACTGCAGCATCTGCGTGGCGGTGATGACGACCTTGTTCTGCGCCAGCGCCTCCTTGATGATCTTCTTCTGCAGGCCGGGCAGCTCGGCGTCGCCGATCTCCACGCCCAGGTCGCCGCGCGCCACCATCACCACGTCGGAAGCCTCGACGATCTCCACCAGGTTCTCGATCGCCTCGGTGCGCTCGATCTTGGACACCAGCGCCGCCTCGCTGCCGTGCAGGCGGGCGATGCGGCGGGCCTCGTTCATGTCCTCGGCGCTGCGGCAGAACGACACGGCGATGAAGTCCACGCCGATGCCGGCGGCGATGCCGATCAGCTCGTGGTCGCGCTCGGTCAGCGCGCCCAGCGACAGGCCGCCGCCCTGCTTGTTCAGTCCCTTGCGGTCGGACAGCACGCCGTCGTTGAGCACGCTGCTGACGATGCGCTCGCCCTCCACCCGCTGCACCTGCAGCTGCATCAGGCCGTCGTCGAGCAGCAGCACGTCGCCGGGCTTCACGTCGCCGGGCAGGCCCAGGTAGCTCACCCCGACCTCGCTGGCGGTACCCGGCGGCGCGTCGGCACGGGCGACCAGGTCGAAGCGGTCGCCGGCGCGGAGCGCGACCTTGCCCGCGGCGAAGCGCTCGATGCGGATCTTCGGGCCCGGCAGGTCGGCGAGGATGCCGACCTCGGTGCCCACGCGCTGCGCTGCCTCGCGTACCGCGAGCGCGCGGGCTTCCTGCGCCGCCGGATCGCCATGGCTGAAGTTCAGGCGCACCACGTTGGCGCCTGCGCGCAGCAGGTCGTCCAGCACGCCCGGGCGATCGGTGGCCGGTCCCAGGGTGGCGAGGATGCGGGTACGGCGCAGGCGTTCGATCATGGGACGGCGTTCTCCTGGGAAGTTCGTTGCACGGGCGAGGATCGGATCGGGCCGGGAGGTGGCTGTGCCCGTAGCCGGGCATGGCGCGTTCCCGGCTGCGGCCGACTGGCCATCGCGGCAGGCCGTCAAGCATACAGGCGGGCCGTGCGCATCACGACGCGGCCGCCTCCGGCGCCGCCGCCTTCTGCCGATGCAACGATCCATTCCGGACCGCGCCCTCGAAATTCCTGCGGTGCGTCATCACACTTGCCCGGACTTCGTTGCGCCCGGCCCACCGCTTGCGGTTGCCGGGCAGCCCTCCCCGCCCCTTCCCATTCTCAGGTGATGCCATGACCAACACGTTTCTCGAATCCGCCAAGCGCCGCCGCTCGCAGTACGCCCTCGGCAAGACCCTGCCGCTGCCGCAGGAGCAGGTGACCGCGCTGATCCAGGACGCGGTGAAGTGGAGCCCGTCCTCGTTCAACTCGCAGAGCTCGCGCGCGGTGATCCTGTACGGCGCGCAGAGCGAGAAGTTCTGGGCGCTGACCAAGGAGGCGCTGCGCAAGATCGTGCCCGCCGAGGCGTTCGGCCCCACCGAGAAGAAGATCGACAGCTTCGCCGCCGGCGCCGGCACCGTGCTGTTCTACGAGGACCAGGACGTGGTCAAGGGCCTGCAGGAGCAGTTCCCGCTGTACGCCGACAACTTCCCGCTCTGGTCCGAGCACAGCACCGGCATCGCCCAGTTCGCGGTGTGGACCGCCCTGGCCGAGGCCGGCATCGGCGCCAGCCTGCAGCACTACAACCCGCTGGTCGACGAGGCCGCGGCCCAGGAGTGGAACATCCCGGCCAGCTGGAAGCTGCGCGCGCAGCTGCCGTTCGGCTCCAACGAGGCCCCGTTCGGCGAGAAGACCTTCATCGACGACGCCGAGCGTTTCCGCGTCTTCGCCTGAGCGGCGGCCGTCCAATGCGTTTCGGGAGGGGTGCCATCTCCGGCGCCCCTCCCGTCGTCGTCCTGCAGTGACCCGCACCCGCCGCCGGACGGCAACGGCGCGCGCCGCGCGGATTCAGCCGGCGTAGGCCTGCGGCAGCTGCGCCGGCGCGGAGACCAGCCGGGTCGCCCCGGCCCCGCGCAGCTCCTGCTCGCTGCCGAAGCCCCACAACACCCCGACGCAGCGCATGCCATGGGCGAGCGCACCTTCCACGTCCATGTGGCGGTCGCCGCTCATCCAGCACCGCGCCGGCGCCACCGACAGCCGGCGCAGCGCCTCGGCGACCAGGTCGGGCTTGAAGCGGCGGCTGCCGTCGTCGCTGGCACCGACCACCTCCTCGAAACAGGCGCCGAACGGCAGGTGCTCGACGATACGGCGGGCGAAGCCCTCGTTCTTCGAGGTCACCACCGCCATGCGGTGCCCGGCGGCATGCAGCGCGCCGATGGCCTCGGCGATGCCGTCGAATACCCGCAGCTCGGTCCAGCCCTCGCTGCCGTAGCGCTCGCGGTACAGCCCCAGCGCGCGCTCGACCCGCGCCGGATCATCGGGAAACAGCTGCGCGAAGCTGTCGCGCAGCGGCGGGCCGATCCACGGCAGCAACTGCTCGCGCGTCGCCGCCGGCCGGCCCAGTCCGGCCAGCGCGTACTGGATGCTGCGCACGATGCCCTGCTCGGAATCGACCAGGGTGCCGTCCAGGTCGAAGAACAGCGTGTCGCCGCTCACTGTCCGCGCGCGTCCAGCGCAGCCACCGCCGGCAGGGTCTTGCCTTCCAGGAACTCCAGGAACGCGCCGCCGCCGGTGGAGATGTAGCTGATCCGGTTGGCGATGCCGTACTTGTCCACCGCCGCCAGGGTGTCGCCGCCACCGGCGATGGTGAAGGCCGGCGAGTCGGCGATGGCACGCGCCAGCACCTGGGTGCCGTGGCCGAAGGCCTCGAACTCGAACACTCCGACCGGGCCGTTCCACACCACGGTGCCGGCCTTGGAGATCAGGCCGGCATAGCGGGCGGCGGTCTTCGGGCCGATGTCGAGGATCAGGTCGTCATCGGCGACATCGGCGACCGCCTTCACCGTGGCCGGCGCGTCGGGCAGGAACTGCTTGGCCACCACCACGTCGGTGGGCAGCGGGATCTCGGCGCCGCGCGCCTTGGCGTCGGCGACGATCTTCCGGGCGGTGTCGATCAGGTCCGGCTCGCACAGCGACTTGCCCACCGGCAGCCCGGCCGCGGCGATGAAGGTGTTGGCGATGCCGCCGCCGACGATCAACTGGTCGACCTTGCCGACCAGGTTGCTGAGCAGCTCCAGCTTGGTGGACACCTTGCTGCCGGCCACGATCGCCAGCAGCGGCTTGGCCGGGGCGTGCAGCGCCTTGCCCAGCGCATCGAGCTCGGCCATCAGCAGCGGGCCGCCGGCGGCGACCGGGGCGAAGCGGATGACGCCGTGGGTGGAGGCCTGGGCGCGGTGCGCGGTGCCGAAGGCGTCCATCACGAACACGTCGCACAGCGCGGCGTACCGCTTGGCCAGCGCCTCGTCGTCCTTGCCCTCGCCGACGTTGAAGCGCACGTTCTCCAGCAGCACGATCTGGCCCGGCTTGACCTGCACGCCGTCGACCCAGTCCTTGACCAGCGGCACCGGCACCCCCAGCAGCGCGGTCAGGCGCTCGGCCACCGGCTCCAGCGAGTCCTCCTGGCTCCAGGTGCCCTCCTTGGGCCGCCCCAGGTGCGACATCACCAGGACCGCCGCGCCCTGCTTGAGCGCCAGCTTCAGGGTGGGCACCGAGGCGAGGATGCGCTGCTCGGAGGTGATCTGGCCGTTCTCGATCGGCACGTTGAGGTCCTGCCGGATCAGCACGCGCTTGCCGGAGAGGTCGAGATCGGTCATGCGGATGATGGTCATGGTGATGGGAACTCGCTCGTGAGGGTTGGGGAAATACACTTGGCCGTCCATGGCGCGACATCGCTGGCTTCGGACAGTCCGGCCCGGCCGTCCATGGCCGGGCGCTCGCCGGCGCGGACTGCCGATAGGGCAGTCCGCGTCACCCCGGCTCGCCCTGCCGGATCAGCACGCACTTGCCGGAGAGGTCGAGATCGGTCATGCGGATGATGGTCATGGTGATGGGAACTCGCTCGTGAGGGTTGGGGAAATGCATTTGGCCGTCCATGGCGCGACATCGCTGGCTTCGGAGAGTCCGCCTTCCGCTGGCGTGGCAGGGACACCATTGTCCGGGGTTCGGCACGGGGCGGCAAACGCCGCCTCGTCCCGGCAGGGTTCGACCCACGCCGGCGGCCCCAGGCTCGCCGCCGGGACTCAGGCCGGCGGTCCCTGGTCCGTGGGCCGGCGCAGCAGGCTCAACGCGAACCCGGCAACCGCCAGTGCCCCGGCCACCAGCAGTGCCCACAGCAGCCAGGACTTCCAGTCGCGCGGCGCGGCCTGCGGCTGCAGCGCGGCGTCGCCGGCGAGGATCTGCGGCGCCGCCGAGAGTGTCGCCACGGCCGGGCGCCATTGCGCCCCGCGCTGCTCGCGCAAGGCCTGCAGGGTCTGCGCCAGCGGGGCGTCGCCGCGCTCGGCCCGCGCGCTGCCGGCGGCCAGCGCATAGGGCGGATCGCCCTGGGCGAGGAACACCAGCGTCTCCGCGCGATAGCCCAGGCGCAGGCGCGGCGGCGGCCCGGCAGCGGCTTGCCGCGGCTGCAGCCGCCAATAGCGGTCGCGGACCGCGCCCGACAGCATCTGCGGCAGCGAACGGTCGCGCCGGCCGGCGCCGTCGACCTGCCAGGCCAGCCATGGGCCGGCACGTTGCCGCCAGGGTGCATCGGCATCGTCGCGGCTGAGCAGCGTCCATTCGACCGCGGTGTTGCCATCGACCTGCACGTCGATCCGCGATACCGGGAAGCGTCCGCTCGAGGCGAAGTCGAATCCTCCCTCGCGTGCGCTGCCCGCCAGTTCCAGCCACAGCCACTGCATCGGCACCTGCGCCGGCGCCAGTTCCGCGGTCACGCCATCGAGCTGCGGGAACCCCGGAGACAGCGGCGTCAGGCGCAGGTAGCGCGCTCGGCTCTGCAGCGGGATGCGCCGTTGCCGCAGCGCATTGCCGCGATTGGCCAGGTCCACCACGGTGGCCTGCGGATCGAGCAGGTGCCACTGGCGCAGGTCGTCGCTGCCCTCGATGCGCAACTGCGCCTGCACCGGCACGTCGGCACGCCATTCCAGCGCCAGGCCCTCGATCGGCTCGTGCACGCCGCTGGCATCCACCAGCCAGCCCTGCATCGGCGCCGCGCGGCCGCCCTGCACCCGTATGTCCACCCGGCGCACACTGCCATCGGCGTCGCGTTCGGTGACGGCCTGCAGGTCGTTGCCGGCCGACGTGGCCATGGCCGGCAGCGGAAACCACGGCAGCGGCTGCAGGCGCGCCCCTGCCAGCGGGACATCGGCGTTCACCAGCGCCGCGGGCACGGACTGCCCCTGCGCGTTGAACACCTCGATGTCGGCCAGCGACGCACGCTGCACGCGGCGGTAGACAGCCTCGTCCAGCACCACGCGATAGGCACCGGCCGCGGGCTCGGACAGCCGCAACGGCCACTGCTGCGCATAGTCGTTGCGCTCGCTGGCCGCCATGGCCGCCAGCGACGGCAGCAGCAGCGCCAGTCCCCACCCGCGCGCGATCATGCCGGCACCCCGCGTTCCCCGGCGGCGCGCGGCGGTGCCGGCGCCAGGTAGCCCACCACCGTGCACAGCAGGCCGTAGGCGATGAACGAGCCGATCCCGAGCAGGTTGCCCAGGTGCTGGCGGTCGATCAGCACCAGCTTGGCCAGCACCACCGCCATCAGCACCGCGCCGGCCAGCCACAGGCCGCGGTGGCCGCGTCGCGAGCCCAGCACCCAGCCGATCACGCCCAGCACGCTCCACACCACGGTCAGGCTGGCCTGGGCCAGGCTGGAACCCCACAATGCCGCGCCCCAGGGCACCGCGCCCCAATGATGGACGCTGCGCAGCGTCGCGCTGGTGATCCACAGCAGGCCCACCCCCGCCACCGCGGACAGCCGCCAGCGCCGTGCATCCACCGGCGCCTGCGGCGACCACAGCCAGCGCGCCGCCAGCGCCAGCGCCGCCAGCTGGAACAGCTCCAGCGGATTGAGCAGCGGCAGCCACGGCAGCGGTCGCGCCGGCGCCGGCAGCCACAGCGCGACCAGCCACCCCAGCCCGATCACGCCGAACACCGTCGCCAGCAACGAAACCCGGCAGGCGTCGAAGGAGGCCCCCAGCGGCACCGACAGCCAGCGCCAGCGCGACAACGCCACGGCCGCCAGGGCCAGCCACGGCAGTGCCGGCAGCGCCAGCCGCCAGCCCTGCGCCAGGTCCGACCACGTCGCCAGCCAGTGCAGGCACAGCGACAGCGCGAACGCCCACGCCAGCCACCAGACGAACTGGCTGGCCCGTGCCCAGGCGCCGGTCGATGTCCGCAGGCACCACAGGCCACGAACACCGAACAGGGCGTAGACCAGCCATGCCCAGGCGCCATGGCCGGCGAACGGCTGCGCATGCATCCCCGCCTGCAGCCAGGCCAGCGGCAGCGCCAGCGCCAGTCCCGCGAACGTGGTGGCGGCCAGTGCCGGCGCGGGCTGGCGCCGGTGCGCCTCGGCCGCCAGCCAGCCGCTCAGCGCGGCCAGCGCCAGCCAGGCGTCGGCCTGCAGCGAGGCCGGCGCGAACCGTGCCAGTTCGTGGACCAGCGCCGCGCTCCACCAGCCCAGCGCCCACAGGTAGAACGCCAGCGCCGGTACCGGACGCCGGCCGCGCCAGCAGCTCCAGGCACTGGCGAATCCGCCCAGCGCCAGCAGCAGCGCGCTCATGAAGGTCGCATTGGCGAACATGTGCCGGTCCAGCGGCCACGCATCCACGCCCATCAGGAAGCCGAACGCCGCCGCCAGCTGCAGCACCGTGCCGGCCCATTGCGGCAGGCGGCGCTGCTGGCGCAGCCCCAGCCAGACCAGCGCGGCGCCTTCCAGCGCGAACACGCTGGCGGTCGCCCGCGCCGACAGCGCCAGCGGCACCGCCAGCGTCGCGAAACCCACCGCCAGCACCGCGTACGACTGCGCCAGCAACGGCTGCCGCAACCGCCGCTGCAGCCCCCAGCCCAGCGCGGCGTAGACCGCGGCCAGGACCAGCGCGCACAGCGCCAGCGGCATGCGCTCGCCTTCCAGCAGTGCCGCCTGCAGCGAGAACGCCACCAGCGGCGTGCCGAACACCAGGCAGCCATCGACCACCGCGCGTCCGCTCGCCTGCCGCAGCGCGTAGAGGATCGGGATCAGCAGGTAGAAGGCGAAGAACAGCAGCAGGAACGGCTCGGTGCTGGCGAAGTGCTGCGGGCGGTACTGCAGCACGCCCCACACGATCCCGATGCCGAAGGTGAAGGCGAAACCGAGCAGGTTGAGCTCGCGCCACGGCCGCACCCAGGCGATCGCCAGCACCCCGGCATTGAGCAGCGCGTAGTAGGAGAACAGCGCCACGTGGTTGCCGCTGCCGGTGGAAAGCCAGATCGGCGCAAGGAAGCCCGCCAGCACGCCGAGCACCGCCAGCGTGCGCGAGTCCTGCAGCACCGCCAGCACGCACAGCCCGGCCACCAGCACCACGCTCAGCGCGAACGCCGCGCCCACGGGCAGCATTGCGTAGAGCCGGTAGGCGGCGAACACGATCAGCAGCAGGATGCCGATCGCACCGCCCTGCACCGCCAGCGCGAAGGCAGGCCGACGCGCGCGCTGGCGCCAGCCCAGCACCAGCGCGGCCAGCGCGAAGGCGGCGATCCCGGCCAGCCGCAGCTCGACCGGTACGCTCAGCCAGCCCTGGTCGCTGGCGTACTTGAGCAGCGCCGCCACGCCGGCGAACAGGACCAGCACGCCGATCTTGACCGGCACGTTGCCCTCGGTGAACCAGCGCCGCAGCGTGGCCAGCGCCACGTCCAGCGGTCCCGGCCCACGCGGCGCCTGCTCCTGCGCATGCCGAAGCGGAGGCTCGGGCGCTGCGGCAGGCGCTGGCGACGGTGGCAGCGAGGATGCTGTGGGCGGCGAGGATGCGCCTGCGCCGGGTGCCGCCCGGGCTTCATCGGAAACGTCCTCGCCGCCGCTCCATGCCCGCACTGCGGCAGTGCGGGCAGCCGGTTCGCGCGCATCGGCCGGGCCGGCCGGCACCTGCTGCGCCATCTGCCGCAACGCGGCTTCCAGCATCGACACCCTGCGCCGCAGCCCCGACAGCGAGACCAGCATCACCACCAGCAACACCGGCACGGACACCACCACCAGCACTGCCAGCACCGCCATCATTTCGAGCATTCGCCACCCCGGACCGGTCGGTCACATCCTGTGTCGGGACGCATGGTATCCCGGCGCCGCGATCCGATCCCCCGCGATGGCCTGTCTCTTCATCACATTCGAAATCCCCGATCCTTCTCCCGCTTGCGGGGGAAGCTGCCCGAAGGGCGGATGGGGGCTGTCTGCAACATCGGGAAGCAACAGCGAGAGCCGCCCTCATCCGGCGCTGCGCGCCACCTTCTCCCGCGAGCGGGAGAAGGGAACCGCGTGCCGCCGATTTTGTGATCGGGGGACAGCACGACGGCAGGGCGCCGCCGCGATGGCCGGCCTGCGCAGCGCCAAAAGGAAAGGCGCCCGCAGGCGCCCTTCCGGTACATCGCGAACGAGGCGCCGCTCAGCCGGCGACGACCTTGACCATCTCCAGGCACTTGTTGGAGTAGCCCCACTCGTTGTCGTACCAGGACACCAGCTTGACGAAGGTGCCGTCCAGGGCGATGCCGGCGTCGGCGTCGAAGATCGAGGTGCGGGTGTCGCCGCGGAAGTCGGTGGCGACCACCTTGTCCTCGGTGTAGCCGAGCACGCCCTTCAGCGCGCCTTCGCTCTGCGCCTTCACCTCGGCCTTGATCTCGTCGTAGGTCGCCGGGGTGTCCAGCTCGACGGTCAGGTCCACCACCGACACGTCCGAGGTCGGCACGCGGAAGCTCATGCCGGTGAGCTTCTTGTTGAGCTCGGGGATGACCACGCCCACCGCCTTGGCCGCGCCGGTCGAGGACGGGATGATGTTCTCGAGGATGCCGCGCCCGCCGCGCCAGTCCTTGTTGGACGGGCCGTCGACGGTCTTCTGGGTGGCGGTGGCGGCGTGCACGGTGGTCATCAGGCCGCGCTTGATGCCCCACTTGTCGTGGATCACCTTGGCCAGCGGCGCCAGGCAGTTGGTGGTGCATGAGGCGTTGGAGACGATCGCCTGGCCGGCGTAGGTGGCGTGGTTGACGCCATAGACGAACATCGGCGTGTCGTCCTTGGACGGTGCCGACAGGATCACCTTCCTGGCGCCGGCGTCGATGTGCTTCTGCGCGGTTTCCTTGGTCAGGAACAGGCCGGTGGACTCGATCACCACCTCGGCACCGACCTCGTCCCACTTCAGGTTGGCCGGGTCGCGCTCGGCGCTCAGGCGGATCTTCTTGCCGTTGACGACCAGGGTGTTGCCCTGCACCGAGACCTCGCCCTTGAAGCGGCCATGCACCGAGTCGTACTGCAGCATGTAGGCCAGGTAGTCGGGGTCGAGCAGGTCGTTGATGCCGACGATCTCGATGTCGTCGCCGAAGTTCTGTACCGCCGAACGCAGCACGTTGCGTCCGATACGGCCGAAACCATTGATGCCAACCTTGATTGCCATGTCCAGTAGCTCCTGCGACCGCGGCCCGCGCGGCGGATGGGTGGAAAGGGCCGACATTCTAGCAGGAGGGGCCTTCGCCCCCGCTTCAGGCAGACGGCCGGGGGCGGACCGGACGACCGCGCGCAATTGATCCAGATCAAGGCGAACGCGTTAAGAAATCGAAAAAATCCGCTCAAATTCCGACCCACCGAGAGTCAACACATGAGCAAGAACATCTCGCTACTCGCCGCAAGCCTGGCTGCCGCCATCGCCTTCGCCGCCGCGCCGGCCATGGCGCAATCCAAGGGTGACTGGACCATCGGCGTGGGCGTGCACAACGTCGATCCCAAGTCCGACAACGGCACCCTGAACGGTTCGGCGCTGGACCTGGGCGCGCTCAAGACCCACGTGGACGACGACACCAAGCCCACCGTGACCTTCGAGTACTTCATCGCCGACAACGTGGGCATCGAGGTGCTGGGCGCGCTGCCGTTCAAGCACGACATCAGCATCGACGGCGTCGGCAAGGTCGGCGAGACCAAGCAGCTGCCGCCGGTGGTGTCGCTGCAGTACCACTTCACCAACGCCAGCATCGCCACCCCGTTCGTCGGCCTGGGCGTGAACTACACCAAGTTCTTCAGCACCGACGGCAAGGGCGCGCTGGCCGACGCCAAGCTGCGCCTGGAAGACTCCTGGGGCCTGGCCGCGCACGTGGGCGTGGACTTCGCCGTCAGCGACAAGGGCGCGCTGCGCGTGGACATGCGCTGGGCCGACATCGACACCAAGGTGAAGGTCAACGGCAACAAGCTCGGCACCGCCAACATCGACCCGCTGGTCTACGGCGTCGCCTACGTGTTCAAGTTCTGATAACCCCCTCCCATCAGGCTTTTCACGCAGTGCACGCAACGGGCGGAAGGTTCTCCTTCCGCCCGTTTTCTGTGGCCTTTTCCGCGTGGGACGCTGTTGCATTGCAACCGCGCAGCCCGGGTAAGCGAATCGCACCGTGCATGGCTGGCCGATGACCCGGGTGCGCTCCGCTTGCCCGGCCTACGGGTCGGGGCGTTCCCTGCCGGCCGCGACGGCAGCGCCGCTTCCGCTCCCGAATCCGTCATGACCGCGCCGGTAGAATCGACGGCATGAAGAAGACCCACTTGACCGCACTGCTGTGCACGCTGGCCTGCGCACTGCAGCCGTTCCAGGCCCTGGCCTGGGGTGGACAGGGCCACCGTCTCGTCGCCGAGATCGCGCAGGCGCAACTCACCCCGCAGGCCCGCCAGCAGGTGACGCAACTGCTGCAAGGCGAACCCGTGGCCACGCTGCCGGGCATCGCCTCCTGGGCAGACGAACTGCGCGAATCCGACCCGGACCTGGGCAAGCGCAGCGCGCGCTGGCACTACGTCAACATCGGCGAAAGCGACTGCCGGTACCAGCCGTCGCGCGACTGCGCCGATGGCAACTGCGTGGTCGAGGCGTTGCAGGCCCAGGCCGCGCTGCTGGCCGACCGCAGCCAGCCGCTGCCGGTGCGGCGCCAGGCTCTCAAGTTCGTGGTGCACCTGGTCGGCGACATCCACCAGCCCATGCATGCCGGCTACGCCCGCGACCGCGGCGGCAACGACTACCAGATCCAGTTCGATGGCCGCGGCAGCAACCTGCACTCGCTGTGGGACAGCGGCATGCTGCGCCAGCGCAAGCTGGACGACGCGCACTACCTGCAGGTACTGCAGGCGCTGCCGCGTGCGGCGCCGGCCAGGGCGGCCGATGCCCCAGGCTGGGCCGAGGCGTCGTGCCGCATCGCCATCGCGCCTGGCACCTATCCGCCGCGCCACGTCCTGCCGGCCGGCTACGTCGAAACCCGGCGCCCGCTGGCCGAGGCCCAGCTGCGCCTGGCCGGCGACCGGCTGGCGGACCTGCTCAATGCGGCGTTTTCCCCGCCCTGACCGGAGATCGACATGACCGTCGAGGTGATTCCCTTCTTCCATGTCGGCAGCAACACCTTCAGCTACCTGGCGGCCGACCCGGCCAGCGGCGACGCCGCGGTGATCGACCCGGTGCTGGAGTACGACCCGCACAGCGGGGCCGCCGATGAAGCGCCGGCCCAGGCGCTGGTCGATGCCGTGCGGCAACGCGGCTGGCAGGTGCAGTGGCTGCTGGAAACCCACGCCCACGCCGACCATGTCTCGGCCGCGCGCTGGCTCAAGCGGCAATGGCCGCAGGCCCGCGTGGGCATCGGCGCCGGCATCGTCCAGGTGCAGCGCACCTTCGCCGGCCCGCTCGGGCTGCCGCAGGGCTTCCGCAGCGACGGCACCCAGTTCGACCACCTGTTCGTCGATGGCGAACGCTTCGCCGTGGGCGGCGTGCAGGCGCGCGTCATCGCCGTGCCGGGCCATACGCCGGACAGCATCGCCTACCTGATCGGCGATGCGCTGTTCCCCGGCGATTCGATCTTCATGCCCGACGGCGGCACCGCACGCTGCGACTTCCCCGGCGGCGACGCCGCGCAGCTGTACCGCTCCATCCGCCGCCTGTACGAGCTTGCCGATGCGACGCGCATGTTCGTCTGCCACGACTACGGACCGGGCGGCCGCGAGGTCGCCTGCCAGACCAGCATCGGCGAGCAGAAGCGCGGCAACATCCACGTGCGTGCGGACACCTCCGAGCAGGACTTCGTGCGGCAGCGCACCGCGCGCGACGCCACGCTGGCGCCGCCGCGGCTGATGCAGCCGGCGGTGCGCGCCAACATCCAGGGCGGGGCCTTGCCGGACTGAGCCGCCGCTTCACGCCGCGGATACCCGCCGCATCGCCGCCGCGCGCATCATGGGCGCGGGCTGGAACGAGGGCATGGCGATGAAGAAATACCGCAAGCAGGATTTCCCGGTCGAACAGGTGCGGCGCTTCCTCGAGCCGGGGCCGATCGTGCTGGTCAGCTCGGCATGCGACGGCGAGCGCGACATCATGACCATGGGCTGGCACATGGTGCTGGAGTTCTCGCCATCGCTGCTGGCTTGCTGCATCTCCAGCGGCAACCACAGCTTCGAGCTGGTGCGCCGCAGCCGCGAGTGCGTGATCAACCTGCCCACCGTCGACATCGTCGATACCGTGGCCGGCATCGGCAACAGCAGCGGCGCACAGATCGACAAGTTCGCCCATTTTGGCCTGACCGCCGAGGACGCCGAACACGTGGACGCTCCGCTGATCGCCGAGTGCCACTCCAGTTTCGAATGCCGCCTCCACGACGACAGCCAGGTCGAGCGCTACAACCTGTTCATCTGGGAAGTGGTGAAGGCGCACGTGGCGCCGCGCCCGCGGATCCCGCAGACCGTGCACTACCGCGGCGACGGCGAGTTCATGGTCGCGGGCAAGGAGATCTCGCGGCGGCGGCTGTTCCTGCCGGAGATGCTGTAGGGCGGGCCCTGGCCCGCCGCAGGGTGCTCGCAGAACCGGCGCATCCGCGCCTCGATCGTTGGCTTGCGTGCCTTCGGTCCGTGGCCTCGGCGGTCGCGGTGGGCGGCGCGGACTCCGCGGTAGGCCAAGTGCTGGAGCGCCCTTGTAGGAGCGACTTCAGTCGCGATGAGGCTCTACCGGTAAAGCCCCATCGCGACTGAAGTCGCTCCTACGTCGCTCCTACAACGGCGCCGCCAACGGTGTCGCCAACGCTGCCGCGGGCGGGCTCAACTGCGCGGCATGCTGCCGGAGCGCACCGTCGCCTTGCCCTGCCGCACCTCGAAGGTGAACGCGTACTGCAGCGTCACCGCCACCGGCTGCACCTGCTGGGCATCGGCGCAGTCGCCAGGGTCGTCGGGGACGGCAGCGTCGGCATAGCTGCACATCGCCGCCGGACGGAATCGCCAGCGCGCCACCGCATCGAGCGCCGCCTGCACCAGCACGGCGCTGGCCGGATCGGCGACGGCGCCGCACTCCTCGCGCTCGGCCAGGGGCGTGGCATGCATCACCGTGCCGTCGTCGGCGATCGCCACGCTCACGCACACGACGGTGGGCGGCAGCGTCTGCCGGCCCGCTTGCGGCGGCAGCACCGGCTCGGGCGCCTGCAGCGGCAGCGGCATGCGGAACAACTGTCGCGGCTGCAAGGTGTAGCGCTCCAGCCGGCCGCCCCCGCCGCCATCGGACTCCGCGCCTAGCAGGCGGCTGTCGATGGACTGCGAGTAGGCCGCCTCCTCCCGCGGCGGCGGCCTGCCGCCGCTGGCGCAGCCGGCGCATGCGGCCGCGAGCAGGCACGCCCAGGCCAGCGCGGGCGTGCTCATCCGGCCACCGTGGCGAGCACGCCGCACAGGCGCTTGGACGAATCGCCCGGATCGTCCCGCAGCACGTCGCAGGTTCCGCGATAGGAGCCGCTGTCGCCGCGCTCGATCCGGTACCAGCGATAGCGCCCGGCAGCCGCCACGCCTTCCGGTGCGGCGGCAGGTTGCATCATCGGATCGAAGGTCACCGGCACCCGCATCCTCCCGGGTACCGCCACGCCATTCCTGCGTGCCGGCTCGAATCGCCATTGCATGGCCACGTCCAGCACGGACTGGTCGAACACGCCGGCCGGGCGACTGCGTTCCACCCGCGCGCCAGTGGGGACGCCCTGCGCATCGATGTCCATCAGCAGCACGACCTCGCCGCTGCGGGCGTGCCTGAGCGCTTCGGCCGGGTACTTCGGCGGCGGCAGCGACTGCTTCAGGCCGGGTGCGCCGGTGCCCGCCCGCGGCGTGTCCGCCGTGGGCACGGCCGATGCCGGTACGCCGGGGCCGGTGGCGGACTGCGCGCGCGCCTCGCTCCGGGTGGGGGCTGCCGCACCTGCGGACGCGACGGCACGCGCCGGCTGCTGCGCCCAGGCGGCGTAGGCGCCGGCGACGGCAAGGGCCGCGACCAGCGTGCGGGCGAAGATCGCGCGGACCCGCGAGGGGGTCTTCCTCTTCAGCATGGCAATGCGCTCCTTGAGGGGGTGGCGGGGTGTCCATTGGCAGGCCATCGGCGCCAGCGGGCCGGTGAACTGGGTCTTGAGCATGGCGCTGGCGTAGGCCTTGCGAGCCGCGGGCATGGCGGCGACCACGGCGGCATCGCAGGCCAGTTCCTGGTCGAGACGGAAGCGACGCAGCGCGAGGTGCAGCAGCGGGTTGAACCAGTGCAGGCAAAGCACCGCCGCCGCCACGGCGTTGGCCCAGGCATCGCCGCGGCGCAGGTGCACGCGCTCGTGCGCCAGCACCAGGCGCTGCTCCTCGGCCGTGTAGCGTCGTTCGAAGTCGTGCGGCAGCACGATCCGGGGGCGCAGCAGGCCGACCAGCGCCGGCAGCGCTGCGCCATCGCCCTGCGCCCGGAATACCTGCGCGCTCCCGCCTGCGACCGCCTGCAGCGCCCCGAGTCCGCGCAGGAAACGCAGGTGCCGGCAGCCGAGCACGATCGCCGTGGCCAGCGCGCCGGCCAGCCACAGCGCCAGCACCGGCCACGTCCAGTCGATGCCGGCACCATCGGCATGCAGCGGCGCGACCCGACCTTGCAGGCCCGCCAGCAGGAGCGGCGCCTCGACCGCCGCGCGGCGCGCCGGCAGCAGCACCGCGAGCATGGCCAGCGGCACGCACCACCAAAGCGCATAGGCTGCCTGCGCCCCGAATCCACGGCGAAGCGGCAGCCGCAGCGACAGCACCAGCGCCACCGCCAGCGAGCCGGCAACGGACAGCTTCGCCAGCACGGGCAGCACGACGTCAGGGCTCATCGTCCAGCTCCGAGACCAGCCGCTTGAGTTCGGCGACATCGGCCGCGCTGAGCTTGCCGTGCTCGCTGAAATGCGCGACCAGCGGCGCCACCCGCCCGCCGAACAGGCGCCGGAGCAGGCCTTCGCTCTGCTGCTGCACCCAGCGCTCGCGGTCCAGCAGCGGCGTGTAGAGATAGCGCCGGCCGTCCTTGCGCGCGGCGATCGCGCCCTTGTTGAGCAATCGGTTGAGCAGGGTCTTGACGGTGGGTTCGGCCCAGCCGGTACCGGCCAGCGCCGCGATCACCTCGTCGGCGCCGCGCGGGTGGCCTTGCCACAACACCTCCATCACCTGTGCCTCGGCATCGCTGACCTGCATCGTTTACACCCGTAATCACTTCTCCCGATTACACGCGTAAACGAATGTGCCGTCAAGCCTAGGTCCGATGCGTTCCGATGGGCCGCACTTGGCTCCCGGCCGCCGGAGGGCCATCCGGGCAGGAGATGCCTCATGCCGATGCCCTCGTTCCCAAGGATCCGGCTGCAACGCCGAGGCGTGGCGGGTTCGCCGGGCCCCGGCGGCTCGAGCCGGCACCTGCGCGGTGAATGGCCCGGACGCAAGAAGGGCGCCGCGCGGCGCCCTTCTTGCTGGCATTGGGAACAAGGCCGCGCCCCATGACGACGGGCGCGGCCCCGGCTCGCTCAGGCAGCGGCCGCCGTGCCTTCCGGCAGCGCCACGCCGAGCTTGTCGGCCAGTTCGGCCAGCGAGTCCCAGCTGCCCTGCCCCAGTTCGATATGGTCGGCATGGCGGGCCTGGTTGGCCGCCTCGTACTGGCCGGGGTACTGCACGCCGCTGCCGCCGGGCTGGGGCGGGCAGGCCAGCAGGTAGTCGATGAAGGCCCCGGTCTCGTGGCGTTGCCAGGCCGGATCCGCACCATGGCTCGGGTGGGCGGGATCGAACACCAGCGCGAACAGGTTGTTGGTCGCCAGTTTGCCATTGCGCGGGTGCTCGGGCTGCACGGTGCCGCCACCGGAATAGACACCGGCGAGCAGCTCGGTCAGCACGCCCAGCGCATAGCCCTTGTGGCCGCCGAACGGCAGCATGCTGCCGTGCGGGTTGGCGAACATCACCCCCGGATCGGTGGTGGGATTGCCCTGGGCATCGATCAGGCTGCCGGCCGGCGCGGGCTGGCCGTTCTCGGCATAGACGCGCACCTTGTTCAGCGCCACCGCGCTGGTGGCCATGTCCACCACCAGCGGCGGCCGCCCGTCGGGGAGCGGGATGCCGAAGCACAGCGGGTTGGTGGTCAGCCGCCCTTCGGCGCCGCCGAAGGGTGCGACCAGCGGCTCGCGGTTGATGATGTTGGTGAAGGCCAGCAGCACCAGGCCCTCGCGGGCCGCCATCTCGGCATAGAAGCCCATGCGCCCGAGGTGGTGGCAGCCGCGCAGCGTGAGCACGCACTGGCCGTGGCGGCGAGCGCCTTCGAACGCGCTCAGCAGCATCCGCTTGCCGATGTGCTGGCCGAAGCCATGCTGGCCGTCCCATGCCTGGAAGATCCCGGTATCGACCAGCAGCTGCCCGTCGGCAGTGCCGTCCAGCACGCCATCGGCGATGGCGCGGCAGTACCCCGGAAGGATCGACACGCCGTGGCTGGCATAGCCGCAGCGGTCCGACGAGACCAGGTGCTCGGCCACGTCGTGGGCGATCGCAGGCGGCACCTTCATGGCCTGCAACAGGCTGGCGGCGAACGTCTCGGCCTGGCCGAGCGAAAGGGAAACACTCATGGACACTCCTGCGCAGGATCGACTGCGGTTGCTTTAGGTAACCGTCCCCACGCGGATCCACGGCCGCCGTCGCGCCAGTTCCGGCAGGCCACGGCGGATGCCGGTGCCGGATTGTCGTCGAACGACGGGAGCGGCGATGCTGCCCTTGTCGAACCGGGGGGTGATATGCACGAATGCGAGACTGCGTCCACGAACATCGGGCGGGCCTGTCTGCCATCAAGGGGGTGAACTTTCACGGCACGGGTCGCCACGCGGCGGCTCTCTCTACATACGGCAGGTCAAAGGCTAGACGGACCATTCCCGGCATGTGTTGACCCAGGTCAAACCCGCTAGATGAATACGCGATTCCGCGACATTATGTCGCACATAAATCGGAGCCGCGTCGTTCCCTGCGGCAAAACACCGCATGAGCAGTCGCCCAGCCCCCGCCTTGCCGCACCCGGGCCGTATCACGCGCCGGCAGGAAGCCGGCACCGCGCCCGCCGGCCGACGACGGCGATCGACGGTCGGTTCTGCGACACTACGCCACCTTGCCGCGCCGACCGGGCGGCATCCGCGATTCCGCCCTGGGAGGGGCTTCGGGTCGATGACCGAACGGCTGGCCGATATCGACGCGACCGTCGCACTCATCCTGCGGCGCGTCAGCGGGCCGTTGCGCGTCGGCCTGCCGCTGGGACTGGGCAAGCCGCACCGGCTGGTCAACGCGCTGTACGCGCACGCGGCGGCCGATGCCTCGCGTCCGCTGCACCTGTATACGGCGCTGTCGCTGGACCCGCCCCGCCCCGCGGCCGGCCTGGAGGGCCGTTTCTCCGAGCCGTTCGTCGAGCGCCATTTCGGCAGCGACTTCCCCCGCCTGGCCTATGTCGATGCATTGCTGCGCGACGCGCTTCCCGCCCATGTCCGGGTGGAGGAGTTCTACATGCAGTCCGGCGCGCTGCTGCGCTCGCGGCAGGCGCAGCGCAGCTACACCAGCCTGAACTACACCATGGCCGCCGACGCCATCGCCCGGCGCGAGCCGAACCTGATCGTGCAGAAGGTCGCGCGCGAACCCGGTGGCGCCCGGCTGTCGCTGTCGTGCAACAACGACATCACCCAGGACACGCTCGACGCGATCCGCGCGCATGGACGGCCGCGGCCGCTGATGGTGGCCGAGGTCGATCCGGAACTGCCCTGGCTGGGCGGCAGCGCGGCGATGGACGAGGATTTCTTCGACATCGTGCTGACGCCGCCCGGCCCGTACCCGAGGCTCTTCGGCCTGCCGCGGCAGCCGGTGGCCGATGCCGACCACGCCATCGGCCTGTACGCCAGCGCATTGGTGCGCGATGGCGGCACCCTGCAGATCGGCATCGGCACGCTGGCCGACGCGCTCGGCCACGCACTGGCACTGCGGCATACCGACAACGCGCGCTATCGCCAGGTACTGCGGGCCCTGGATCCCGCGATCGAACGGCATCCGGCGGTACTGGCCAGCGGCGGCCTGGAACCGTTCTCCATCGGCCTGTACGGCTGCAGCGAGATGCTCAACGAGGGCTTCAGGCGATTGGTCGAGGCCGGCGTGATCCGCCGCCGCGTGCACGACGACGAAGCCCTGATGCGGCGCATCGCCGACGGCAGCGCCAGCGCCGCGGACCATGCGCGCCTGGCCGGCGAGGGCGAATACCTGCACGGCGCCTTCTACCTGGGTTCGCCGGACTTCTACCGCTGGCTGCGCGAACTGGACGAGGACCAGCGCCGCGGCATCGGCATGCGCCGCATCAGCGAGATCAACCAGCTCTACGGCGGCCGCGAATCGCTGCAGCGCCTGCAGCGCCGCGATGCGCGCTTCTTCAACTCGTGCATGATCGCCACCGCGCTGGGAGCGGCCACCTCCGACGGGCTGGAAGACGGGCGCGTCGTCTCCGGGGTGGGCGGCCAGCACGACTTCGTGGCGATGGCCCATGCGCTGGACGACGCGCGCAGCGCGCTGATGCTGCGCGCCACCCGCGAGCATGCCGGCGCCGAGGAATCCAACGTGCGCTGGAACTACGGCCACACCACCATTCCCCGCCACCTGCGCGACCTGTTCGTCACCGAATACGGCATTGCCGACCTGCGCGGGACGACGGACGAGGACTGCGTGATCGCGATGGCCGCCGTCACCGCCCGGCCCTACCAGGCGGGACTGCTGGAACAGGCGCGCGCCTCGCGCAAGCTGCGCGAGGACTTCGCCCCGCCGGCGGCCTGGCAACGCAATACGCCGCAGCAGTTGCAGCGCGCACTGGCACCGTTCCGCAACGACGGCACCCTGCCCGACTACCCGCTGGGCAGCGACTTCGGCGCCGACGAGCAGCGCCTGCTGCGTGCACTGGCCTGGCTGCAGCGGCGCACCGCCAGGACCGGCGACAAGCTGCACAGCGTGCTGGCGGCGCTGGTGGCGCCCGCGCGCCTCGACGACACGCAGCGCGACTGCATGCGGCGCATGGGCCTGGAGCACCCGCGCGGGCTGGGCGAACGCGTGCAGGCCCGGTTGCTGGCCTACGCGCTGCGGCAGCGCCGCTGAACGGAAACCGGGCGCGGTCAGCCGCCAGCAAGCCATTTCACGCCGGCTAGCCGAGGCCAGCCGGCATGGTGGGCAAAATCCAATGGATCCCGCCATGCTCACTCGCTGCCTGCTGACGACCTGCCTTTTGCTGCCCGCCGCCTGCGCCTGGGCGGCACCGCCGCTGCCCGCGCCTGTCGCCGAGGAGGGCGCTCAGCGCACGCCCGACCTGCGCGCACCGCGCTCGGACCTGCAGGCGCAGGTCCTGCTCGACCGCGCCCGCTTCTCGCCGGGGCAGATCGACGGCGTGCCCGGCTCCAACCAGCGCCGCGCGGTGGCCGGTTTCCAGAAGGCACACGGCCTGAACCCCAGCGGCGAACTCGACGACGCCACCTGGCAGGCACTGGAGCGCGACAGCGCGCCGGTACTGGTCGAATACACCGTGACCGATGCCGACGTGGCCGGCCCGTTCGTCGCCGTCCCCGCCAGGATCGCCCAGCAGGCCGGCCTGCCGGCGCTGGGATACCGCTCGATCGACGAGATGCTCGGCGAGCGCTTCCATGCCGACCCGGCATTGCTGCATGCGCTCAACCCCGGTGCCGATCTCACCCGCGCCGGCACCCGGCTGCAGGTTCCCGCGGTCGGCAATGCCGCGCCGCTGCCGCAGGCGGCGCGGATCGTGGTGGACAAGTCCGACTCGGCGGTACGCCTGCTCGACGACGACGGCAAGGTACTGGCGCAGTTCCCCGCCTCCTCCGGCAGCCGCCACGACCCGCTGCCGATCGGCCAGTGGAAGGTGCAGGGCGTGGTCCGCGACCCGACCTTCCACTACAACCCCAAGCTGTTCTGGGATGCGAACAAGGGCGACAAGAAGGCCACCATCGCCGCCGGCCCCAACAACCCGGTGGGCGTGGTGTGGGTGGACCTGAGCAAGCCGCACTACGGCATCCACGGCACGCCCGAGCCCGGCCACGTCGGCAAGACCGAATCGCACGGCTGCGTGCGCCTGACCAACTGGGACGCGACGACGCTGGCCGACGCCGTGCAGGCCGGCACCCCGGTGACGATGCAGGAGTGAGGCGATGAGGACGCTGCTGACCCTGGTACTGGGGCTGCTGCTGGGCATGGTGGGCTACCACTATCTCGGCGCCACGGCCGATGCCGGACCCGCGCCGGCGGTCGCGGCGCCGCAGTCGCGGCCGCTCTCGCCCTCCACCACGGCGGGCGATCCGGCCACCGTCGTGCCAGGCGTCACCACAACGCCTTCGCCGGACACGTCGCCGCCAGCTGCGACCGCAGCCCCTGCAGCCCCGCCGTCCGGCGCCAGCGGCAACGCGGCGGATCCCGGCGGCCTGCTGCTGCCGGTCCAGGGCATCGCCCGCGAGCAACTGCACGATACCTTCAGCGACGCGCGCAGCGAGGGCCGCGTGCACGACGCCATCGACATCCTGGCCGCGGAAGGGACGCCGGTGCTGGCGGTGGCCGACGGCACCGTGGAGAAACTGTTCGACAGCGAACGCGGCGGTCTCACCGTCTACCAGTTCGAGCCGAGCGGGAAGTATTGCTACTACTACGCGCACCTGCAGCGCTACGCCGACGGCCTGGCCGAGAAGCAGCCGATCCGGCGCGGCCAGGTGATCGGCTATGTCGGCAGCACCGGCAACGCCAGCGCCGAAGCCCCGCACCTGCATTTCGAGATCCACCGGCTCGGGCCGGAGCGGCACTGGTGGCAGGGCGAGGCGCTCAATCCGTACCCGCTGCTGGTGAGCGGCCGCCTGCCGGAGTAGGCCCTCGTCATGCAATGCGCCAGCACCACCTCGGGAAAAGAGGCGGTGCCTGGCCTCCGCGTCAACCGTCGTCGTCCGGCCTCACTACGTCCCAGGTCGCGAACAGCGACAATCCGCACGAACGGGCAAGGGCCACCGAGGCGTGGTTGTCGGGCTGGCAGCGGTACTGCGGCTCGTAACCCAGGGCGAGCGCGCGCGCACTCAGTGCGCGGACAGTCTTGCGCGCCAGCCCGCGGCCACGGAACGCAGGCAGGGTGATGACGCCCAGGTCGGCGAGACGGGTGTCGCTCCACGGATACATGCTCGCGACGCAGGCCAGCCGTCCGTGCGCGAAGGCGCCGAACACGAGCCAGTGATCGAGCTCGACGAACGCCTCATCGAGATCCGCCGCCGGAGCGCTCGACTCGAAGGCCGCGAACGCATCGGCATCGTCTTCTCCGAGCGGCCGCACCAGGGCGGGGACGGGTTCGGCCGCCAGGACGGCGTGTTCGGCAACCGGGAAATAGAACAGGTCGTCGGCGCCGTTGAACTCCAGCGACGCGCTCTGCATCGCCGCCGCCAGCCGTGCCCTGTCGATGTACGCGCCGGCCTCGACCTCCAGCCGCGCGGCCATGTCCGGAGCGACGGACAGCACGCCGCCACCGGCGACGGCTTCCAGCAGCATGACCCGGCGATTCGGCGGCAACGTGGGATCCACCACCACCCGGCAGGCATCGGCAGCGTCCAGCGGGCCCTGCCGCACGGCGCTGCCCAGCCAGTGGCCAATGACCGTGCCGGAGAATGCGGGGACCGTCGTCAATGCGCCGCAAGCGGGCACTTCACCCCGCACGTGAGCCCGTGCAGGGCCATGCCCAAGGTGGTCCTTGCCTTGCAACTTGATCAAGCTTCCACGCTCCAGTCCGCGACAAGGCCAGGATAGCCTGCCGGACGAGCCCGGGGAGCCGGAAGACGCCAGGCGGCACATCACTCGCGCGGGTGCAGCAACTCCTCGACGCTGAAGGCGCGGCCGTTGGCGATCACCTGGCGCACGTTGGCGGTATTGCCGATGTCCTGCAGGGGATCGCCCTCGATCAGCACGATGTCGGCCAGCTTGCCGGCCTCCAGCGTGCCGGCGTCCAGCCCCAGCAGCTCGGCCGAGGTCGCGGTGGCCGAACGCAGCGCCTGGAACGGCGTCATCCCGGCATCGACGTAGGACGCGATCTCCGCATGCAGGTTGATCGCGATCGGCGAGTCGGTACCGGCAGCGATCCTGCCGCCGGCATCGGCGATGGCCTTGATGCCGGCGGCGGTCCCGGCCATGGAATCCTTCAGCCGCGCCGGCAGCGCGTTGGCGTTGTGCACGGCGTCCTGCGCCCATTGCGGGTACAGCGCCAGTCGCGGGTCGTCGCGCAACTGCGGGTGCGCCTGCAGGTAGGCGACCAGTGCGCCGAAGTTGGTCGGGGTCAGCGGCCGCCCGGTCCTGCCGAACAGGTCCACCACGTCCTGGTAGACCCGCCCCAGCGACGCCTGCTTGGGCGAATAGCCGCGGCGGCTGGTGGCGCCCATGTGCTCGGTGTTGTCGACGCCGACGAAGGCGGCCGGATAGATCTCGTGCGTGGTCACCGGCACGCCCATCTGCGCATGCGCGAACTCGACCAGGCGGCGCTGCTGCAGGTCCGGCAGGCGCACGTAGCTCTTGAGCAGGTCGTAGCTGAGCGCGCGCGACCGCGCCAGTTCCTTCTCCAGGTGCGCCGGCCCGGACAGCGCGGTGCCCATCTTGTAGTACACGCGCTGCCATTCCAGCAGGTGCCCGGTGGCGAAGATGCGTGGGCCGATGCGCACCCCGGCCTCGCTGGCCTCGCGATCCTCCACGCCGTGGTAGGGCTGGTCGCCCGGGTTGCGCATCGTGGTCACGCCCCAGGCCAGCCAGGCCCGGTGCATCGCCTCGCCGAGGTCGCGCATGGGATGGGCATGGAACTCGATCAGCCCCGGCATCGCGGTCAGCTGCGGCGCCTCGATCACGCGCGCGGACGCATCGTGGCGGGCCGGATCGTGCGGGCCGATCGACGTGATGCGGTTGCCGTCGACGACGATGTCGACATCGCGCAGCAACTGCTCCTGCCTGCCGTCGAAGGCGTAGCCGGCATGGATGACGGTGCGGCCCGCGGGCACGGCGAGGGTGTAGTCCAGCTGCAGCGGCACCGGCGTGATCGCGCCGGTCTCGATGTCCACCTTCTTGAGGGTGTCGTTGGACTGGAACAGCAGCGTCTTCGAATCGCCCGCCCAGCTGGGCGAATGCGCCATCTCGGAGGTGACGCTGCGCGGCGGTCCCAGCGGCTCGCCCGCCGGCGACACCGGCCACACCCGCAGCTCGCCCTCGTACACGGCGGCCATCGCGTTGCCGTCGGGCGACCACACCGGGCCGGCGCCGCCGCGGGTGTCGATGGACAGGTTGGGCACCGGCGCGTACCAGGCCGACTCGCCGCTGCCGTCTGCCTTGATCACGAAGACCTGGTTGGTGCCCTCGCGGAAACTCTTCGAATACGGCGAGGACAGCGAGAGCGCCACGCGCTGGCTGTCGCCCGACCAGGTGGGCCGTCCCGGCTGGCCGAGCGAGGGCTGCAGCCGGGTGAGCCTGCCGCTGGCCACCTCGACCACGCACAGGCCGGCAACGCCCCACATGCCGTCGACGTCGATGAAGGCGATCTTGTTGCCGTCCGGCGACCACACCGCCTCCAGCGGCTGGGTCGTCATATCGGTCAGCTGCGTGTCCTTGCCGGTCTTCAGGTCGCGGATCCACAGCTGCTGCAGCCGGCCGCCCTTGTCGGAGGAGTACACCAGCCTGTCGCCGTCCGGCGACCAGGCCGGATCGACTTCCATGTAGCGGTCGTCGGTGAGCTTGCGCGGGGTGCCGCCGACCGGCATCAGGTACAGGTCGCCCAGGGCGACGAAGGCCACGTTGCGTCCGTCGGGCGAGATCGCCGGCCTGACGATGCCCAGCGCCTTGCGCGGCGCCTGCGAGTCGAAGTCGCGGCGGGCATGGGGGTAGTCCGGCTTGCGCGCCTGCAAGGTGGCGCTGAACTCCACCGGCTGCGGCGCGCCGCCGACGCCGGGACGGCGATGGATCCTGCCGTCGGAGACATAGTAGAAATCGCCATCGCGGCCCCACGAGACGCGGAAGGGGAACGCGTTCTCGTCGCCACTGACCGGCGTGCCGTCGATCTCCAGCCAGCTGCGGCCGTCGCCCTGCACGACGTAGGCCAGTTCGCCGCGCGGCCCCCACGACGGCGCATCGACCTGGCCCCCGGCCTTGCGCAGCTGCCGCTCCTGGCCGCTGGCCAGCGTCGTCGCCCACAGCGCGGAGACGTCGTCGCGGATGCTCGAATAGGCGATCTGGCGGCCATCGGGCGACCAGGTCGGCATGCGGTTCTCGTAGGCGTTGTCGGTCACCTTCTCGAAGGCGCCGGTGGCCAGCTCCAGCGTCCAGATGTTGTAGCTGCTGCTGCCGGGCGTGCCGCGGTCCGAGGCGAAAGCGATCCGGCGCCCGTCCGGCGACCAGGCCGGATCGCGATCGTCGAACGCGCCCTCGGTCAGCTTCTTCCGCTTGGAGCCGTCGGGCGAGATCGTCCACAGGTCGTAGCCGCCGTCGCGGAAGGCGAAGTAGGCCAGCGTGCTGCCGTCGGGCGACCACACCGGCTGGCGCGCGTCGTTGAACAGGTCGGTGATGCGCCGCGCCTTGCCGCCGCCGGCCGGCACGATCCACAGGCTGCCCTGCAGGTCGGTGGCCAGCCACTTGCCGTCGGGCGACACCGACACCGACATCGACGTGCCCTCGTGGACCTCGATGTCGATCTCCTGCGCAGCCGGAGCGGCGGCCTGCAGCGTGGACACCGCGGAGGCAGCTGCCAGGGCGGCGACCAGGGCAAGGATCGGCAGGTGGCGGCAGTACTTCATCGTTGCGACTCCAAGGAAGAGGACGGGGCGATGGGGCCGATGCTTTCCTTCTCCCGTTCACGGGAGAAGGTGCCCCGGAGGGGCGGATGAGGGTGCGCTCGGGCGCCTGCGGCGCCCCCCCCATCCGCCTTCGGCACCTTCCCCCGCTTGCGGGGGAAGGGAAAGAAGACATGCCCCCCGGCTTGCGGGGGAAGGAAAAGAAGGCGCGCCCCCCGCGCGCCGGGCAAGGGAAAGAAGGCGTGCCCCGCTTGCGGGGGACTGGAAGAAGACACGCCTCCCCGCAAGCAGGGGAAGGATTGTCCCCCCCGCCTTCCCGCTACCACCCGATCGCATAGCCGGCCCGGCGCGGATCGGCGCCGGCGCTCATCGTGCCGTGCTCGCCATCGACCAGGATGCCCTGCATGCCGCCGACGCCGGGCGTGTAGGCATCCAGGCGCTCGACCGGGTGCCCCATCGCCGCCAGCGCATCGCTGACCGCCTGCGGGATGCGCGACTCCATCGCGATCGTCGTGGCCGCGCCGGGGCGGTAGAAGTTGGGCTCGGCATCGATGCGGATGCGCGGCGCCTCGATCGCCTGCTGGATGTCCAGCCCGTAGTCGATCACGTTGACGATGCCCTGGAACTGCGTCTGGCCGATGCTCTCGCCGCCCGGCGTGCCGATCGCCAGCACCAGGCGGCCGTCCTTCATCACCAGGATCGGCGAATTGTTCAGCAGCGGGACCTTGCCCGGCGCCAGCGCGTTGACATTGTCCGCGTAGGGCGAGGTGGACCCGACCCGCATGCCGTTGTTGAACAGCAGCCCGGTATCGCCCACCACCACCCCGGCACCGAAGCCACCGCCGACGGTCGGCGTGCACACCACCGCGTTGCCGTCGCGATCGACGATCGAGAAGCTGGTGGTGTCCGGATCGTCGGCGTATGTCTCGGGCAGGCGTGGGTATGCGCGGCGCGCGGCGGCCATGGCGACCGCCTGCGGCGGCTGCCCGTGCGCCGGGTAGGCCATCGCCCGGTCCATCGCGATCGAGCGGCGGCGCTGCGCCGCGTACGCCTTGGACAGCAGTCCGTCCCATGGCACCTGGGTGAAGGCCGGATCGCCGACGTAGTGGTAGATGTCGGCCTTGGCCAGCTTGATGCTCTCGGCGATCAGGTGCAGCGCCTGCGGGCTCTGGAAACCGAGCGCCTTCAGGTCGTAGCCCTCGATCAGGTTGAGCTGCATCAGCACCTCGATGCCGCCGCGGGTGGCACGCGGATTGGCGTAGACGTCGTAGCCGCGGTAGGTGGTGTGCAGCGGCGCATCCCAGTGCGGCCGGTAGCCGGCGAGGTCGCGGCGCGACACCAGCCCGCCCTCGCGCGCGAAGAAGCCGTCGATCTCGCTGGCGATGTCGCCCTCGTAGAAGCGCGCATAGGCCGCCCGCAGCGCCGCCGACCGGTCGGCGCCGGCGGCCAGGGCGCCGCGCTCGGCCTGCACCAGTTTCTGCAGCGTGGCCGCATACGCCGGCTGCCGGAACAGCTCGCCGACCTGCGGCGGGCGCCCGCCCGGCAGGAACACCGCCGCCGTGCTCGGAAAGCGCTCGATCTGCGTGCGCTGGCGGACGATGCTGGCCACCAGCGAGCGGTTGGCCGGATGCCCGTCGCGGGCGTAGCGGATCGCCGGCGCCAGCACCTGCGCCAGCGACAGCCGGCCGTGGCGGTCGAGCAGTTCGATCAGGCCGCCGATCGCGCCCGGCGTGGTCGAGGCGAGCATGCCGTACTCCAGGTCCTGCTGCGTCATCGCCTGCGGCTTCACCGCCAGCGGCGCGGCGCCGTGCATCGCGAGCGAGTACGCCCTGCCCTCGCCGCGGTCGTAGTACATCGTGTAGCCGTTGCCGCCGATACCCGAGCTCTGCGGCTCGACCACGTTGAGCGTGGCGGCCACCGCCACCGCGGCATCGGCGGCATTGCCGCCCTCGGCGAGGATGCGCGCACCCGCCGCCGAGGCCAGCGGGTTGGCGCTGGTGACCAGCCCCTCCATGCCCGGCACCGGCGGCCGGTAGGTGGCCAGCGCGGCATGCGCGGCCGAATCGCCGGTGTCCTGCGCCTGTACGCCGCCGCCGACCGCCGCCAGCAGCGCCAGCAAGGCGCCCCATACGACCGCAAGGCATGCCCTGGTCTTCATGTGCATGTTCAGTACCCGTCGACGAAGCGCGCGCGGCGCGGATCGGCACCGCCTTCCAGGTGGGTGCCTGCCAGTCTTATCACCGAAGGCGCCGAGGCATTGCTCCACGGCCCGCGCACGGTCACGTCGTGGCCCCTGGCCTTCAGCGCCGCGGCGGTTGCGGCGTCGATGCGGCTTTCCAGGCTCAGGTCGCCGGGCTTGTACTCGTGGTTGCCGAACGAGGCATACAGCGCGTTGGTCTGGAATCGCGGCGCCTCGACCGCCTGCTGCGGCGTCATGCCGAACACGATCATGTTCAGGATGACCTGCAGCATGGCCTGGTCCTGGTTGTCGCCGCCGGGCGTGTTCACCGCGTACACCGGCTGGCCGTCCTTCAGGATCAGGGTGGGGCTGAGGGTGACGCGCGGGCGCTTGCCCTTCTGCAGCACGTTGGGGTGCCCGGCCTGGACGACGAAGGACTGCAGCCGCGTACCGAAGGAGATGCCGGTGTCGCCCGCCTTCACCGACGGCAGCCAGGCCCCGGAAGGCGTGGCGGAGAACACGTTGCCCTGCGCGTCCACGACCGCCAGGCTGGTGGTGTCCTTCACCTCCAGCGGCGTGCCGCCCGCGTCCGGCAGCGGGCCGCCGTAGCCACGGATCCGGCCGGGGATCGAACGCAGCATCGCCTTGTCAGGGTCGATCAGCCCGCGCCGCTGCGCGGCATAGGCCTTGGACAGCAGCACGCGCTCGGGCACCTTGGCGAACTTCGGGTCGCCGTAGAACGTGTCGCGGTCGGCGAAGGCCAGCTTGGCGGCTTCGGCCAGGGTGTGCAGGTACTGCGGCGAGTTGTGGCCCATCGCCTGGAGGTCATAGCCTTCCAGGATGTTGAACATCTGCAGCATCACCGGGCCCTGGGTCCAGAAGCCCGGCTTGACGATCTCGTAGCCGTGGAAGGTGGTGCTGCGCGGGGTGTCGATCTCCGCCGCGAACGCGGCGATGTCGCCGTAGCGCACCAGGCCGCCGTTGGCCTCGGAGAACTCGCCCATCTTCCTGGCCACTGGGCCGCGGTAGAAATAGTCGCGCACCGCGTCGATGGCGGCTTCGCGTTCGCCACCGGCCTGGCGTTCGGCCTGCACCATCGCGCGCAGGGTGGCCGCCAGCTGCGGCTGCCGGAAGATGTCGCCCGCGACCGGCAGGCGCCCGGCGGAATCGCCGGTGAAGTAGCTCCAGGAGTTGGGCCAGCGGCGCAGCATGCCCTCGTCGCGCTTCAGGGTATCGGCCAGCACTTCGGTGACGGGGAAGGCCTCGGCCAGTTCGATCGCCGGCTGCGCGACCTGCGCGAAGCTCAGCCTGCCGTACTCGCGCAGCGCCAGCAGCGCGCCGTCCACCATGCCCGGCGTGGTGGTGGCCAGGATGCCCTGCGAGGGAATCGGCGGCCTGCGATCGGCCCGCTCCCACGGCAGCGGCGGGCGACCGGCATAGAACTGCGGCGTCGCCAGCGCCGGCGCGGTGCCGATCCCGGACACCACCGCGACCGGCCGGCCCTGCAGCTTGACCAGGATCGGCGCCTCGCCGCCCATGCTGAAGTGGTCCTCCTCGGTGACCGCGCCGGCCAGCATCGCCGCCACGCCGGCGTCCACCGCGTTGCCGCCCTGGCGCAGGATGCGCAGGCCTGCCTCGGTGACGAAGTTGTTGCCGCCGGCGACCATCGCCTTCATGGTCCGCACCTGCGGGAACATGGTCCTCTCCGGTGCCGGCGCGCCGCTGCGGACCTGCTCCGGGAAATCGGGCGGCGCCGCGTTCTGCTGGGCCTGCGCCAGGCCCGGTTCCAGCACCGCCCACGCTCCCAGAGCGGCCAGCAGGGCCATCGTCGTGATCCCGGCGCAGGCGGCACCGGGGCGTGTTGCAGCGTTGACCATGCGAATCGATTCCCGGCAGGCGGATGCGAAAGGATGCCGCCGTCGCGGACCGGTGCGGCCGGCGCGACGACGACTCTGGAACCCTGGCGCGCCCTGGGACACGGGCGATCACCAGGTCTTCTGGACGCTTACGTAATAGTAGGCCCCGTACGGCTCGTACAGGCTGGCCAGGTAGACGCCGCTGGCGTTGAGCGGCGGGTCCTTGTCGAACAGGTTGCGCGCCCCGGCCTCCACCGAGAATCCGTTGAGGAAATCGCCGGTGAAATCGCGCTTGACCGACAGGTTCCAGCGCTGCGTGGACGGCACCACGAAATCGCTAGCGTCGCCGTACAGGCCGTACACCACGCTGTCGGTGTACTGGTTGCGCACCCGCACGGTCCAGTCGTCGTACTGCCACACCAGGGTGGCGGTGGCCTTCCACTCCGGCTTGACCCCGACGTTGCCGCTGTACATGCCGACCAGGTTGCTGGCACCGATGGCCGAGATCATCAGGTTCAACAAGCCGGCATCGATCGCCGACTGCACCAGCGCCTCCTCGGTGGTCGGCTGCTGCGAGTAGCTCTTCAGCCGCGCGGCATTCAGCAGCAGCGAGAAATCGCCCCAGGCGGTGTCGCGCAGGCGCCAGCTGAAGCTGTAGTCCACGCCCTCGGCATTGAGCGCGTTCATGTTGGTGTAGGTGGCGGCGACGTAGTCCACCTCGCCCACCGGCTCCAGGCCGGAACCGGCGAACTGGTCGATGTCGGCCTGGGTGGGGGCCAGGCGCACCACGTTCGGGTTGGAGCTTCCCTCGACCACGCGCAGATAGGCGTCGTAGTACAGCGCGTTCTGGTCGTTGAGCATGCCGATCGGGTTCTCGATCTCGATCTTCCACCAGTCCACGCCGAAGCTGAACTTGCCGAACCGCTCCGGGATGAAGGCCGGCTCGAACATGAAGCCGAACGAGGAATTCTTCGACAGTTCCGGCTTCAGGTTCTGGTTGCCGGTGCGCACCGAGCGGATGGCGTAGTTCTGGCTCGTGCCGGTGCCCGGCAGCGCGTTGGCCGCATCGCAGTCCAGGTAGTTGGCATAGGCCCCGCTCGCGGCCAGGGCCGAGCAGCGCACCGCGTCGTCATAGCCATTGAAGCGGTACAGCACCGAGGAATTCACCAGTTCCAGGTTCGGCGCCTTGAAGCCTTCGGATATCGAGCCGCGCAGCAGCAGGCTGTCGAACACCTTCCATGCCAGCGCCAGCTTCGGCTTGGCCACGTCGCCGACATCGGAATAGTCCTCGTAGCGACCGGCCAGCTGGACATCCAGCGACTGCACCAGCGGGATGCCCTGCCCGGCCGACACCAGCGGCACGGCCACCTCGACGAAGGCGGACTTGACGTTGCGGTTGCCGTACGAATCGGGCGTGGAGCTGTGGCCGAAGAAATTGCTGTCGTACACGGTGCCGGTGTACCAGTCGGTGTACGTGTAGGTGCCGTCGATGATCGGATCGCGGTTGTCGCGCAGCGATTCGTAGCGGTACTCCACCCCGGCGGCCAGGCCGATGTCGCCGGCATACCAGGAGAACAGGTCGGGGCGGTTGATCTTGAAATCCCACAGCGCCAGCTCCGCGGTGGTCTTGCGATGGGTATGGACCATGAAGCTGGACGGGTCGCTGGGCGTGCTGTCGCCGGTCGCGGTGCCGCCGCCGTTGAACGGATCGTAGCTGCCGTCGTTGATCGCGGCGACGAACTTGCTCACGTCCACGCCGACCATGTCGTCGTCGGCATACGACTTGGACCACAGCAGCGCCGTTTCCCAGTTCCAGCCGCCGCCGGTCCAGCCGCGCAGGCCGACCAGCGCGCGCGCCTGGTAGTTGTCCACCCGCACCGGGCGGATGCCGCCGTCGGCGAACAGGTAGTTGGAGATGCTGATGGCGTCGGCGCCGTCGGCCAGCGCCGCCGGCACGGTGGCGACGGAGGCGTCGATGTAGGTCGGCTGGGTGGTGCTGGTGCTGGCCGGGCCGATCCACGATTCGGAGCGCGCCTGGTAGTAGCCCAGCTCGCCGAACAGCTGCACGCTGTCGGTCAGGTCGAAGCGCGCGTTGCCGAAGAAGCTGCCACGGTCGATTTCCGGCGACAGGGTCACGCCGGGGACGGCGTTGGGATCGGCCAGCACCGCCGGCGTCGCGCCGGTGACCACCTGGCCGTTGGCGCCGATGGTGTAGTAGCCGCCGCTGCTGCCGACGTCGCTGTATTTCTGGAAGCGGCCGTAAGGGGTCACGGTGCTCAGGCCGCTGTCGCTGCCGCCGGGGACCAGCGTGCCGTCCGCGCGCCGGGTGAGGCCGGACGTGGCGGTGTACCACTGGTCGCTGTTGTACTGCGCCGAGCGGTGCGCGAACCCGTACATGAGCGAGACGTTGCCGCGGCCGCCGGCGAAGTCCCTGCCGAAGTAGCCGTTGAGCTGGTAGTCCTCGCGATGGCTCCCGGACACGGTGCCGTACTCGACCTGCACGCCGCCGCCATCGGGCAGGTTCTGCCGGGTGACCACGTCCACCACGCCGGCGATGGCATCGGAGCCGTAGATGGCCGCCGCGCCGTCGAGCAGCATGTCCATGCGTTCCAGGCCGAACATCGGGATGGCGTTGGAGTTGTAGGTGGTGGTGGAGATCGCGCCGTCCACCGTGGCGGTGGTCGGGTGGATCACGCTGCGGCGTCCGTTGATCAGCAGCAGGGTGTTGGAGGCGCCGACGCTGCGCAGGCTGATCGAGCCGATGTCGCCGCGCGCGGCGTTGCTGTTGCCGCCGCCCAGCCAGGTCGGGTTCCAGGTGACATCGCCCATCTGCGGCAGGCTGCGGATCAGCTCGTTGCCGTCGGTGGCGCCGGTGGCGGCGATCTGTTCGGAATCCAGCGAGATCACCGGCAGGGCCATCTGCGCGCCGCCACCGGCGATCTGCGAACCGACCACGGAGACCGCGTCGAGCTGCTTGGGCGTGGCGGCCCCGTCTGCCGGCGGCGGCGTGGTGCGCGCGTCCTGCGCCTCGGCCACTGGCGGCAGTGCCCCCGCCAGGACCAGGGCCAGCAGGCGCGGCGGCCCGCCGCGGCGGTATGAAGTGGCGGCTTGACGTCCTGCACCCGTGGTCTGCATGCGCAATGCCTCTCGATGGAAGGGCCGCGGTCGTCCGCGGCGGTACCCGCGGCCACATCCCCGGCCGCACGGCGGGCGCGCGATCCGGCACGCCCGGTGGTTCGTATTGCAACGGCTCGCTGCCCGCACTCCCACTGCCGATCGCGCCAACCAGCGACAACATCCGGCCAATCACATGGCCATGCAGCATGTCCACAGAATCCCCACGCCTGCCGGGCGGGCACGGGTGCACCTGCGGCGCGTCGCCGCCATGCGCACCCACCACCGACATGGACGGTCCAGTGTCGCGTCAACGTCCAGAACCTCGGTCGTGCGCGCCGCCATCGGCTCGCAGCGCAAGCCGCGGCACCCGCCATGACCGGTCCTGTCCTGGCAAGATCCGCAACGCAGCGATGCGAGTCGGCGGCAAGTAATGTCCGGCGTTCGAGCGTTGACGCGACACTAGCGCAGTACGCCTGGCCGGCAGCGGCGGCCGGCGGGTGGGTCCCTTCCCGGCGGGTGGGCAACGGGCAGTCGCCGGCACCGCCCGCAAACGCGAAAAGGCCGGGAAATCCCGGCCTTTTCGCTGTCACTACCCGTACTGGATCAACCCAGCGATTTCGCCGCCTGCACCACGTGCCCGGCGGTGATGCCGAAATGCTTGAACAGCTCGTCGGCCGGCGCGGAGGCGCCGAAGCTGTCGATGCCGACCACCGCGCCGTCCAGGCCCACGTACTGGCGCCAGAAGCCGGTGACCCCGGCCTCCACCGCCACGCGCCGGCGCACCGCGGCCGGCAGCACCGACTCGCGATAGGCCGCGTCCTGGCGCTCGAACACGTCGGTCGAGGGCATCGACACCACGCGCGTCCTCAGGCCCTCGGCATCGAGCGCCTGCTTCGCCTCCACCGCCAGCCCGACCTCCGAGCCGGTAGCGATCAGGATCACGTCCGGCGTGCCGCCCTCGGCCTCGGCCAGCACGTAGCCGCCGCGCTCGATCAGCTTGACCTGGCCTTCGCTGCGCGGCTGGTGCGGCAGGTTCTGGCGGCTGAACACCAGGCAGCTGGGACCGTCCTGGCGGGTGATGGCCGCCTTCCACGACACCGCCGACTCGACTGCGTCGCACGGGCGCCAGACGTCGTTGTTGGGGATGTAGCGCAGGCTGGCCAGGTGCTCGACCGGCTGGTGGGTGGGGCCGTCCTCGCCCAGGCCGATCGAGTCGTGGGTGTAGACGTGGATCGCGTGCGCCGGCACCAGAGCGCTCATGCGCACGCCGTTGCGCGCGTAGTCGCTGAACACCAGGAAGGTGGCATCGAACGGGATGAAGCCGCCGTGCAGCGCCAGGCCGTTGGCGATGGCGGTCATGCCGAACTCGCGCACGCCGTAGTGGATGTAGTTGGCATCGGCCGAATCGCCGACCACCGAGTGCGCGCCCTTCCACAGCGTCAGGTTGGAATGGGCCAGGTCGGCCGAGCCGCCGACGATCTCCGGCAGCAGCGGCGCGAACGCCTCGATCGCCTGCTGCGAGGCCTTGCGCGAGGCGATCGTCGGGCCTTCCGTCTGCACCTTGGCGATGTAGGCGTCGGCGGCGGACACGAAGTCCTCCGGCAGCTCGCCGTGCGAGCGCCGGGTCAGCTCGGTGGCCTGCTCGGGGAAGTGCCGGGCGTACTTGTCGAACATCTGCTCCCACTCGGCCTGGCGCAGCGTGCCGGCGCCGTTGGCGCGCCAGCCGTCGCGGATCTGCTGCGGGATCTCGAACGCGGCGTACGGCCAGTCCAGCGCCTTGCGCGTGGCCTCCAGCTCGTCCTTGCCCAGCGGTGCGCCGTGCGAGGATTCCTTGCCTGCCTTGGCCGGCGAACCGAAGCCGATCGTGGTGCGGCAGCACAGCAGCGTCGGCCGCCCGTCCTCGGCCACGGCGACCTCGATGGCGGCCTTGATCGCGTCGGCATCGTGGCCGTCGACGTCGCGGATCACCTGCCAGCCATAGGCCTCGAAGCGCTCGGGGGTGTTGTCGCTGAACCAGCCGGCGGTGTCGCCGTCGATGGAGATGCGGTTGTCGTCCCAGAAGCACACCAGCTTGCCCAGGCCCCAGGTGCCGGCCAGCGAGGCGGCCTCGTGGGAGATGCCCTCCATCAGGCAGCCGTCGCCCAGGAACACCCAGGTGCGGTGGTCGACGATGTCGAACTCGGGGCGGTTGTAGCGCTGCGCCAGCAGCTTCTCGGCCAGGGCGAAGCCCACCGCGTTGGCGAAGCCCTGCCCCAGCGGGCCGGTGGTGGTCTCCACCCCGGGGGTGTCGCGGCGCTCGGGATGGCCCGGCGTCTTGCTGTGCAGCTGGCGGAACTGCTTGAGGTCGTCCAGCGACAGCTCGTAGCCGGACAGGTGCAGCAGCGCGTACTGCAGCATCGAGCCGTGGCCGTTGGAGAGCACGAAGCGGTCGCGGTTGAACCACTTCGGATTGTTGGGGTTGTGGCTGAGGAAATCGTTCCACAGCACTTCGGCGATGTCGGCCATGCCCATGGGCATGCCGGGATGGCCGGAATTGGCGGCCTGCACCGCGTCGGCGGCGAGGAAACGGAGGGCGTTGGCGAGCTGGCGGCGGGTGGGCTGCGTCATGACGGGTCTGGATGCGGGAGACGCCCGCCGGGATGCGGGCGCGCCATTGTCCCACCCGTGCCCGGCGCTGTCGCGGTTGCGCGGCCCGGCCGGCGCTGCTAGGGGACCTGGGCAGAGGCTATCGCGCCGATGCCCTTGGTTGTCAGGGAACATTCCCGTGCACCCTGCGCCAGCGCCGTGGCCGGGGTAAGCGCGGCGCGCCCGGGACACGCGTCCGGCGCGTGGCTGCGGCCCGGGTGCGACCATCGGCCCTACCCAGGCCGCGATTCCGTTCCCGTGCTTTCGGTCGTGCAGCAGGTCGGGCCGGCGTCCGCGACGCCCCGCAAGCCCGAATTCCCCCGGATCGGCCGCGTAGGGGCCGAGCTAGCGGGGATCGCCACGATCCCCGCGAACGACATCAAGCCTCCCGGACCCGCATCAGGCCCCGGCGGCGGGCTCGGCTTCGTCCTCCTCGCCCCTGGACACCATCGTCGCCAGCACCAGGTCGCCGGTGACGTTGAGCGTGGTGCGGCACATGTCCAGGAAGCGGTCCACGCCGAGGATGATGCCGATGCCTTCCGGCGGCACCCCGACCATCGCGCAGATCAGCGCCACCACCGGCAGCGAGCCGGCCGGCACGCCGGCGGTGCCGATGCCGCCGAGGATGCACACGAACATCACCATGAACTGCTGGCCGATATCCAGCTCCACGCCGAAGAACTGCGCCAGGAACAGCACCGTCACGCCCTCGAACAGCGCGGTGCCGTTCTGGTTGGCGGTGGCGCCCACGGTCAGCACGAAGCGCGAGACCTTGTTGGGCAGCTTCAGGTTCTGCTCGGCCACGCGCAGCGAGGTCGGCAGGGTGGCGTTGCTGGAGGCGGTGGAGAACGCCATCACCATCACCTCCTGTATCTGCTTGAACCACGCCAGCGGCGACCAGCCGGCAAAGCGCACCGCCGCCGAATAGACCACGATCATGTGCAGCGCCAGCGCCAGCACCACCACGCCCACGTAGGCGCCCAGCTTGATCAGCAGGTCCCAGCCGAACAGCGCGGCCAGGTTGAACATGAAGCAGAACACCGCATACGGCGCCAGCCGGATCACCAGCCCGATCAGCGTCATCGAGATCTCGAACAGGCCCTCGACCGCGCGCTTGAAGGTGCCGGTGTTGTCGCTGCGGGTCAGCACCAGGCCGATGCCGACCATCAGCGCGAAGAACATCACCCCCAGGATCTCGTTGTTGCCGGCTGCGCCGACCACGTTGTCCGGCACGATCGACAGCAGCATGTTGATGCCGCTGGGCTGGCCGCCGCCGGAGGCGTTGCTGCTGATGATCGCCTGCGCGCGCTCGGCGCCGGCATCGAGCATCTGCTGCGCGGCGGCCGGGTCCACGCCTGCGCCGGGCTTGAGCCAGTTCACCAGCAGCAGGCCGATCGCCACCGCGATGCCCGACACCACCACCGTGTAGCCCAGCGTGCGCCAGCCGATGCGTCCCAGCGAACGGATGTCGCCCATCTCCGCCACGCCGACCACCAGCGCCGAGAACAGCAGCGGGATCACCAGCATGAAGATCAGCCGCAGGAACAGCGTGCCGGCCGGCTGGGTGACGTAGCTGGTCAGCCACTGCACCCATTGCGCGTCGGCGCCGCTGGTAGTGTGCACGATCAGCCCCAGCAGCAGGCCCGCGCAGAAACCGATGCCCATCTTCCAGTGCAGGGGCAATCCTTTGCGCTTGTCGGGCTTGGCGGAGGCGTCCGTCATCGGCGAGACCTTTTCTTCAGTGAGGGGGGAAACGCCGAGCTTAGCAAACACTGAACGATCCGCCCGCCCCATGGCGCGCATGCAGGCGATACGGGGGGACGCGAACATCGCCCGTTCCCAGGCCTGCCGGGTTGCCGAAAGGACGCCCAAGCCGCGACCGGGCTCTACCCGGACAAGCGTCCCCGGCTTCCCCCAAACCCGGGGCGGAGACTGCGCTCTCCCCAGGCCTCGGAACGTGTTCACGATCTCCCGTAGGAGCGACTTCAGTCGCGATGGGGCTCTACCGGTAGAGTCCCATCGCGACTGAAGTCGCTCCTACAGGTCGCTCCTACAGGCCGCTCCACAGGCGCCCCTCGCGGCTTGTCATTGCTGAGCCACAGCGACCGATCGGCCTCTGCTGCATCCATCCTGAGACCACGAACGGGCTCTCAGCGCCGCGGATACAGGGGCGGCAGCGCATCGGCCGGCGCCGGCGCCTGCACCTCGAAGCGCGGCCCCTGCCTGAATGCCTCGCGCAACTGGCTGCGCACGGCGGCGATGTCGCCGTCGCCGCCCCAGCGGGCACGCTGCATCGAAGCGATGGCAGCGCGTTGGGCGGGGTCCGCCAGCCGCGATTGCAGTGCATCCAGGTCGGCGACGCCGGCCATCTCGCACAGCAGCCGGGCGACCTCGTCCAGCCCGCCGGCATCGATGGCGCGGCGCAGCTCGCCAGGACCCTGCCTGGACCTGACCGGCGCCGCGTCCGGCGCTGCCGGCGCAACCGCGGCCGCATGCCCGCGGCGGCGGCGCGACAGCGCCCAGGCAAGCGTTGCCAGCCACAGCAGCGCGAACACCGCGGCCAGTGCGATCCACAGCGTCGGCGCACGCGTGGCCGCCGGCAGCGCAAGGCCGTTGCCGGCAGCCGCAGGGGCGTCCTGCGCCTCATCCGCGGCCGGCAGGGCCGGCGGGGCGGACGCGGGCGGATCGCCGCCGGCGCCTGCGGCCACGTCCAGCGTCAGGTCCGGCAAGCGTGCATTGCGGGCGGTTGCCGATGCCACGTCCCACCAGGTCACCTGCATGCCCGGTACCACCAGGCGGCCGGGACGGCTGGGCACGATCGAGTAGCGGCGCGTCAGCTTCAGCCGCGGGGTATCGCCATCGAAATGCTCCTCGGCCTGGGCCGGCTCGGCGAACACCTGCGCGCCGGGGACGGAGGGCACCGGCAGTTCCGGGAACTGCGCCTGGGTGGCGCCCTGCGCCGTGGCCTCGACCACCAGGGTCGCCGCCTCGCCGGTGCGCGCCTGCTGCGGCGTGGCGGTGTAGTGCAGTTGCAGGCTGCGCAGCGGCAGCCATGGCTGTGGCGCGCCATCGGGTTGCGGCTGCACCTGCAGCGTCCGCGGCGCGCTGGCCGCGCTCAGGCGGCCGCTGCCGCGGCCGAAGTAGTCGTCGAAGAAGCCGCCCACCGCGCGTCCGTCGAAACGCGCCGGCGGCAGCACCAGCTCGCCGCTGCGCTCGGGCACCAGCAGGAAGCGGCGCTCGACCACGTTGTAGCGGCGCCCGCCGATCTCGCGCACGCTGTTGGCGTCGTCGCCCACCCGCTGCAGCGAGGCGCCGGAGGGCGTGGGCAGGTCCAGTTCGCCGGAGGCGAGCTGGGTGGCGAAGTACAGCCGCAGCACCACGCCCACGCTCTGCTGCACGTACGGCCGGGCATCGTCCACCTCGGTTTCCAGGAACACCACTTCGTCGCCGCGGCGCGTGGCGGCGGGCGCCGCCGCCGCGGCTGCCACGCTCAGGCGCAACGGGGCGGTGCTGTCGCTGCCCAGGCGCAACGCCGGAATCGTCAGCTCGCCGCT
The DNA here is from genome assembly GCF_021168555.1 of Stenotrophomonas sp. MMGLT7. GTDB lineage: Bacteria > Pseudomonadota > Gammaproteobacteria > Xanthomonadales > Xanthomonadaceae > MMGLT7. Next base: position 321,063 of record NZ_JAJOZS010000002.1, read on the forward strand.
GCGGCGCGGCGTCAGTACCACGCCGAACAGCGACCTGGTGCTCATCGCGCCATTGACCATCTGCACCTGGCGGCTGCTGTTCTGGTCGCGGATGTCGAAGTCGGCGCGCAGCGGCGACAGATCCGGCGCCGCCGCGCTGGCATCGGTCTCGATGTTCAAGGTGACGCTGTCGCCCAGCGCCACCTCGCTGCGGTCCAGCCACGCGCGGCTGGCGGCCGCGGCGCACGGCATCCATCCGGCGAACAGCAGCGACAGGGTCACGAGAACCAGGATGTTCGACCTGCGGATCATTTGCCTTCCCGTTGCCTGCGTTGGTATTCCAGCTGGAACTTGTTGCGCAGCAGGCTGCCAGGGTCGTCCGGCAGCCGCCGCATCCAGGCCTCCACCGCCTGCCGCTGCTCGCGCTCGGCCTGGGTCTCGCCGGGTCTGGCCGCTTCGGCCTGTTCCGGCGAATCCTGCTGCCCGGACTGTTGTTGCGCCATCGCCTGCTGCATGCGCTCGCGCTGTGCCTGGTCGGCCTGCTGCTGGGACTGTTCGTCCCTGGGCGCATCGGCCTGCGCTGCGTCCTCCCGCGACGGCTGCTCGCGCTGCTGCGCATCCGCTTGCCGCCGCTGCGCATCATCGTCGCCCGGCTGCCCGGCCTGCGGCTGCCCGTCGCTGCCCGGCGATGGTTTCGAATCCTGCTGTGGCTGCTGTGGCTGCTGCGGCTGGCCCTGCTGCCCGCCGCCCTGCGATTGCTGGCGCTTGCGTGCCGCCTCCACCACCGCACGGTTGGCAACCGCGTCGGGCATCTGCGGATGCGCCGCCAGGGCGCGATCGTAGGCGGCGATCGCCTCGTCGTACTGTCCCTGCCGCGCCAGCGCATTGCCCAGGTTGTACCAGCCCTGGTCGCTGTCGATGCCCTCGAACTGTTGCTGCGCCCTGGCGAAATCGCCCTGCCGATAGGCCTGCACGCCGGCTTCCAGCCGCTGTTGCTGGACCTGGTCGGCACGGCGCCACCAGCCCCCCTGCTCGGCCGCGGCGGCCGGCTGCGGCAACGGCAGCAGGCACAACAGCGCCAGTGCCGGGAATCCACCGCGGCGACGGAAGGCAAGCAGCAGCAACAGCATCAGCGGCGGCAGCAGCCAATAGCCCTCGTCCAGCCAGACCCGGCCGCTCTGCTCGCCGCCGCCGGCGTCGCGGACATCGCCTGGCGCCAGCACGCCCAGCGAACGCAGGTCGCCGTCGTCGGCGCCGAGGCTGGCGTAGCGGCCGCCCCCGGCGGCGGCGAGCGCGCGCAACGAGGATTCGTCCAGCCGGGCCTGGGCGATGGCGCCGGTGGCGGCGTCGCGATAGGCGGCCCCCTGCGCCGTGCCCAGGCCCAATGCCGATACCGCGTAGCCCTGCGCCGCCGCGCGCGCAGCGGCCGCGCGCGCGTCGCCGTCGGCATGGTCGGTGAGCAGCAGGATGTCGCCGCGCGGGAACCCCGCCTGCTGCAGCAACCGCGCCGCCGCGTCGATGGCACGATCGCCACGCTGTCCCGCCAGCGGCATCACCGCCGGCGACAGCGCATCCAGGAACAGGGCGACATTGGCCGCGTCGGCAGTCAGCGGCGCCACCGTGAAGGCATCGCCGGCATAGGCCAGCAGCGCCACCTCGCCGCCGCTGCGCTCGCGCAGCAGCGTGGCCAGCTTGGCCCGCGCCTGCAGCAGCCGCGACGGCGGCAGGTCGTTGGCCTCGATCGACGGCGACAGGTCCAGCGCGATCACCAGCGGCATGCGCGATTGCCACAGCGGCTGCTCGCTCTGGCGCCAGCTCGGCCCGGCCAGCGCCAACACCGCCAGCACGTAGCCGATCGCCGCCAGGCACAGGCCCGCCAGCGATGCCCTGCCGCCGCCGACCGCCAGGTGGCGCAGCAGGTGCGCATCGACATTGCCGCGCCACACGTCGGCCCGGCGCTGGCGCAGCCGCCACAGCCAGATGCCGGGCAGCAGCCCCGCCAGCGCCCACAGCCATTCCGGCCGCAGGAAATGCAGCGACGCGGCGAACGCTGGCACGTACGCGCTCATCGCCACCTCCGCGGCAGCACGAAGGCCAGCAGTGCCAGCGCCAGTCCCGCCGCCAGCGGCCAGACGTAGCGTTCGATGCGCGGACGCACCGCCGGCCCGGCCGCCTGCACCGGCTCCAGCCGGTCCAGCTCGGCATAGATCCCGGCCAGCTGCTCGGTGTCGCGCGCGCGGAAAAAACGGCCACCGGTTTCCCGGGCGATGCGGCGCAGCGTGTCCTCGTCCACCTGGTCCTCGCCGCCGGCATCGATGGGGATGCCGAACAGCGAGTAGCCGCCGCTGCCGCCGAAGGCGACGGTGTACACGCGCACGTGCTCGGCCTTGGCCAGCTCGGCCGCGCGCAGCGGCTCCAGCACGCCGGCGGTGTTGACGCCGTCGGTGAGCAGGATCAGCACGCGCTGGCCCTCGGGTTGTTCGCGCAGGCGCTTGACCGCCAGGCCGATGGCATCGCCCACCGCGGTCTCGCGCCCGGCCAGGCCGACCACGCTGTCGCGCAGCTGCTCGCGCACCGATTCGCGGTCGCCGGTCAGCGGCGTCAGCGCGTAGGCGCGCTGGCCGAACACCAGCAGGCCGACGCGGTCGCCGGCGCGGCGGTCGAGGAAGTCGGCCAGCACCGCCTTGGCAGCGGTGAGGCGATCGACCACGCGCCCGCCCAACTGCATGTCCGGCTCGCTCATGCTGCCCGAAAGGTCCACCGCCAGCATCATCTGCCGCGCCTGCTGCGGCGGCATCACCGCCTCGCCGAGCTGCTGCGGCCGTGCCGCGGCGGCGCACAGGCAGGCCCACGCCAGCCACAGCAGCGCGGTGCCGAGGTGCGCCGCATGTCCGTCGGCGCCGGCCGCGCCTACGGTGCGCAGGCGCGCACCGTAGGGCACGCGCAGCGCCGGCACGCGGCTGCGCCAGGCCGGCAGCCAGCGCATCAGCAGCGGCAGCGGCAACGCCAGCCACAGCCACGGCCAGGCGAAGCCGTCCAGCCAGTTGCCGAGCCCGCCGCCTTCGAACCAGCTCATCGGCGGCCCGCCATCAGTTGCAGGAAACGCGCCTGCGCCAGATCGCGCGCTGCCAGGTAGTCGGTTGCGTCGATCTCGCGGCGGAAGCCGCCGTCGAGCAGCAGGCGGCCAACGCCCTGCGAGAACGCGGTGCCCTTGCCCCCGTCCAGGAAACGCAGCCAGGCCTCGCCCTGCAGCGTATCGGCGGCTGGATCCAGGCGGCGGCCGGCACGGCGCAGCAGCACCGAGATCGCCGCCAGGCGTGCCGGCGGCGAATCCGCCGCGCCTTCGGCAGCGGCGAACATCGCCCGCCATTGCCGCACGCGGCGGCGGCGATGCCACTGCCAGCCGAGCATGGCCGCCAGCAGCAACAGCACCGCGCCCGCCAGCAGCCACCAGCCCGGCGCCGGCGGCCACCAGGCCGGTGCCGGCGGCAGGTGCACGTCGCGCAGCGGCAGCGGGTTGGCGCTCATCCGGCCAGCTCCGGCAGCGGCGACGGCTGCAGCCAGGCATCGCTGGCGTCGGTGGTGGACAGCACGTGCACGCTCGCGCCGCGCGCCGGAAGCGCGGCCAGCAGCGACTCCACCGGCGCGACGAACTCGCCCTGCCAGCGCTGCCGGACCGCCGGCGATCCCAGCGCCAGTTCCAGCCGGCCGCCTTCGCTGACGAACGGCAGGTCGGCGTGCGGCGGCGACATTTCCAGCGGATCGACCAGCAGGACCACCGTCACTTCGTGGTGCGCCGCCAGCCCCGACCAGCGCGATGCCGCGATCGCCGCCGCCTCGGCCGGATCCGCCAGCACCACCAGCCGCGATCCCGGGCGCAGCAACCGCCGCGCCTGTTCGAGCGCGAAATCGAGCCCTTCGTCGCCGTCGGGCGGCTGCCCATACCAGCGCGCCAGCGCATCCAGCACCCGCAGCACGCCGCGCGTACCCGAGGCCGGCGCGACCGGCGGCTCCTGCGAACTGCCGCGCAACGCCGCCACCCGGTCGCCCTGCCGCTGCGCCAGCCAGGCCGCCACCGCGCCGGCGCGGGCCGCCTGCACCGACTTGAAGCGCACCCGGGTACCGAAGTACAGGCCAGGCGCGGTATCGGCCACGACCAGGGTCAGGCGCTCGCGCTCGGCCTGGAACAGCTTGGTGTGGGTCTTGCCGCTGCGTGCGGTCAGGCGCCAGTCGATATGGCGCACGTCGTCGCCGGCCACGTACTCGCGCGACTCGGCGTACTCCATGCCGCGGCCGCGCAGCGCCGAAGGCGCCGGCCCGGCCATGCCATGGCGCCCCTTGCGCGCGGCACGCCCGCCGAGCGAGGTCGCGCGCAGCGCCAGCAGTTCCGCCAGCGCCGGGCGCACGCCCTCGTCCCCGGCGCTCTGCCGGGGCTGCTGCAATGGCTGCGGGCTCAACGGCTTCATCCTCCTGCTCCCGGATGCCTTGCGTGTCCGCGACACCCATCGGCCACGGAGGCAGGCATCGGCCGCCTGCCCCGCTGCCCGGCCGGGACGAAAGGACATGGCATCCGCCGCGCACGCATCGTCCGTTCCTGACCGCCTGCCCGGCTCAGGGCAGCGGCACCTTGTCCAGCAGCGCCGCCACCAGCCGCTCGCCGTCCCAGCCCTCGGCCAGCGCCTCGTAGCTGGGCAGCACGCGATGGCGCAGCACGTCCGGCGCCACCGCGCGCACGTCGTCCGGGGTCACGAAGTCGCGCCCGGCCAGCCAGGCGCGCGCCCGCGCGCAGCGCTCCAGCGCGATCGACCCGCGCGGGCTGGCGCCCCAGGCGATGCGCCTGGCCAATGCGGCGTCGTAAGGCGAGGCATCGCGCGAGGCCAGCACCAGCTCGATCAGGTAGCGCTCCAGCTGCGGCGCCATGTGCAGGTCCAGCACCGCGCGGCGCGCGGCGAACACGTCTTCCTGCGGCATGCGCCGCACAGGCACCTCGGTCTTGTGCAGCGTGTCCAGCGCGCGCTCGCGCGCCAGCCGCAGGATCTCCGATTCGGCCGAGGCATCCGGATAGCCGATGCGCACGTGCATCAGGAAGCGGTCCAGCTGCGCCTCCGGCAGCGGGAAGGTGCCCTCCTGCTCGATCGGATTCTGCGTGGCCATCACCAGGAACAGCTGCGGCAGCGCATAGGTGTGCCGGCCCACGGTCACCTGGCGCTCGCCCATCGCCTCGAGCAGCGCGGACTGCACCTTGGCCGGGGCGCGGTTGATCTCGTCGGCCAGCAGCAGCGGATGGAAGATCGGCCCCGGCAGGAACTCGAAGCGGCCTTCCTGCGGCCGCCATACCTCGGTGCCGGTCAGGTCGGCCGGCAGCAGGTCGGGGGTGAACTGGACGCGCGCGAAATCCGCTTCCAGCCGCGAGGCCAGGGCACGGATCGCGGTGGTCTTGGCCAGGCCCGGCGCGCCCTCGACCAGCAGGTGGCCGTCGGCCAGCAGCGCGATCAGCAAGCGCTCGATCAGCGCCGACTGGCCGACGATGGTGGCCGACAGCGCATCGCGCAGCGCGATGAAGTCGTCGTGGAGGCGGTCGCCGTCGGGCTTGTCCAGCTGCGGCGCGGTGGGTACGGCTTCGGGCAGGGGAGAAGTATCCATGGCCGCAGTTTGACCGATCACGTGGCGATTGGTTCATCCTGCGCTGCGCCGATTCAGCAAACACTGACGCCTCGGACCGGAACGGCCGCCCGCAGGCGGCCATTCCCGAGTCGGAACTGCGGGCCGCGGATGCTCAGTTGGCCTTGGCGACCCGCAACACCTTGGGCGTCACGAACACCAGCAATTCGGCCTTGTCCTTGCTCTTGCCGCGCTTCTTGAACAGATTGCCCAGGAACGGGATGTCGCCCAGGAACGGCACCTTGGAAACGCTCTGGCGGTCGCTGAACTCATAGACGCCGCCGATCACCACCGTCTGGCCATCCTCGACCAGCACCGCGGTATTGATCTCGCGGCGATTGATGCTCGGCACCGTTCCGTAGTCCTCTAGCGTAATCATCTGGTCGACCTCGTCCTTCTTCACGTTCATGTTGAGGAAGACGCGGTTGTCGTTGGTGATGGTCGGAGTGACCTTCAGTTCCAGCAATACTTCCTTGAACTGCACGTTCGGCGTGGCGGCGGTCCCGGCGGTGCCGCCGGTGATGGTGACGTAGCCGATTTCCTTGCCCTGCTTGATCACGCCCTCGCGCTGGTTGGCGGTGACGATGCGCGGGTTGGAAATGACTTCGCCGCGGCCTTCTTCCTGCAACGCGGACAGTTCCAGATCCAGATTGAAATTGGACCCCAGCAATGTATAGGCCAGGCTGGGCATGGAGTTGCCCGTGGTATAGCTGCCCGCAGGCAGACTCACGTTCAAGCCACGCGTCGCATCGGCATTGCCGGTGGCGCCACTGCCGATCGTTGCCACGTTGTCGCCGTAGGTGCGTGTGCCACCGATGCCGAACTTCGCACCCAGATCGCGCGCGAACGTATCGGTAGCGATGACGATGCGTCCCTCGATCAGCACCTGGTCCACCGGCCGGTCGATCACGTTGATCAGCTCGCGCATCTGCGCGATCTTCTTCGGGATGTCGCTGATCATCAGCGTGTTGGTGCGCTCGTCGGCCACCACGCGGCCGCGCGGCGACAGGAAGCCGTTCTCGTTCTGGCTGTTGCCGCTGCCGCCGCTGCTGTTGCCGATGCCCTTGGCCTCGGTCAGCGCCTTGTAGATCGCCGAGGCGCTGTGGTAGTTGATCTGGATGTAGTCGGTGGTCAGGTCCTGGCGGTTCTCGATCGCGATGCGCGCGTCTTCCTTGTCCTGCTCGAACTTGGCCAGCTCGGGCTGCGGCGCCACCCAGATCACGCCGCCGTCGCGGCGCTTGTCCAGGCCCTTGGCGCGCAGCACGATGTCCAGCGCCTGGTCCCACGGCACGTTGACCAGCCGCAGCGTCACGTTGCCCTGCACGGTGTCGGAGGCGACGATGTTGAGGTTGGATTCCTCGGCGATCAGCTGCAGCACGGTGCGCACCGGCACGTCCTGGAAGTTGAACGTCACCGGGCGGCCGCTGTAGCCGCGCGAGGCGATCCTGGCCGCGGCCTGCTCGACCGCGCCGGCGTTGACCGCCCCCACCGCCGGCACGCCCTTGCGCGGGGAAATCTCGACCACGTACTCGTCGCCGGTCTGGTAGGCCAGCGATTCGAATGCTGCATTGGTGCTCAGTACCAGCTGGGCGCCGCCGCCCGAGGGCCTGGCATCGATGCGCTGCACCGGCGTGGCGAAGTCGGCGACGTTGATCGGGCGCTGCAGCTGGGCCGGGATCGAGGCATTGCCGACGTCGATCACCACGTTGCTGCCCTGGTTGCGCAGGTCGGGGCTGGCACCGTGCCCGTCGAACTTCAGGATCAGGCGGCCGGCGCCGTCGTCGCCGCGCTTGAAGTCGATCTTCGATACCGCGACGGTGGCGGGAACCGACTTGGCCGGGTCGTGCGCGTTCAGGGCCGGCGTCTGCGCCATGGCGAGCGCCGGACCGACAGCCACGGCCATCGCCACCCCCAGCGCACACGCCCGGACCATCGCCTGGCGCCCGGCAGGATGCAGGCGCAGGGCTTTGTAGAGAGTCATCGTGCTATCCCCTAGTCGAATCATTGATCATCCAGCGCCAGCGACGCCGGACGTTCCAGCCAGCCGCCGGCGCCATCGGGCACCAGCTCGATCAGCTCGATGCGGTCCTCCTTGACTGCCGTGACCCGGCCATCGCTCTGCCCCAAGTAGATCCCCGGCCTCACCCGGTAGGTGACCTTGTCCGGCGCCATCACCAGCGCGACCAGCGAGGACGGGACGCCGATCGTGCCCACCATGTCCAGGCTGTCGAGCGGGAACTGCTCCAGCGGTTCCTTGCGCCGGTTCGGGTCCGGGCGGGTGCCGCTGCCGCTGTCCGGGTTGACCCACGCGTCGCTGAACGGATCGCGCATCCCCTGGGCCGAGTACTCGAACGTCTCGAACTGCTGCATCACCGGCAGCGGTTCCAGCGGCGGCGCCGGGCGCGCGCGCACCTCGGCCACCCAGCTGCGCAGGTTCGGGGCGTCGCCGGGCGTGCTGGTGACGCCGCGCGCGCAACCGGCCAGCGCCAGCACGCACAGCACGCCGACCGAAAGCCTGCCGTTCATGCGCCGCCCCTCTTGCCCGCCGCCTTCTGCGCCGCGGCGGCCTTCCGTTCCTGCTCGGCGGTTTCCTCGTCGTCCAGGTAGCGGTAGGTCTTCACCGTGCCCGACAGCTCCAGCGCGCCGCGCGCAGTGATGCCGGCCTTGGCGTCCTTGGGCTTGAGGTTGATGTCGTGCATGGTCAGGATCACCACCCGCGGCAGCGAGGCCACGCCGCTGACGAAGGCGCCGAACTGGTGGTAGCTGCCGACCATGCGCAGCGCGATCGGCTTCTCCGCGTAGAACTCGCGCGGCGACTCCGGGCCCGGCTGGAACAGTTCGTTGGACAGGCCGCTGGACAGCGCGGTCTGCGAGATGTCGATGATCAGGTCCGGCATCTCGGTCCTGCTGGGCAGCTGCCGCAGCATCTGCTGCAGCACCTGCTCCATCTGCGCCAGCTGCTGCTTGAGCGGCTCCAGGTTGACGGCACGGCCCTGTTCCTTCTCGAAGCTGGCGCGCAGTTCGGTTTCCTTCTGCTCCAGCCCGGCCAGCTGCTCGCGCTCGCCGCGGATCAGCAGCAGCCAGGCCATGACCACGATGAACAGGCCCAGCAGCACGCAGAAACCGATCTTGGCCTGCTGCGGCCAGCCGCCGATGTTGTTGAAGTCCAGCTCGCTGATCCTGACCTTGCTCTTGCTCATGGCGCGGCTCCCGCAGCGGCCGCCTGCACCGCGCCGTCGGCGGCACCGGCCCGGCTCGGGTTGGACAGCTTGACCTTCAGGGTGAACACGTAGGGCAGCGACTTGACGTCCATCACCGCACTGGCGCCGGACTTGGCGTCGGCCGCCTTGGCCTCGATGATCGACAGGTCCGGACCGGTCATCCAGCCCGAACCTTCCAGGTTGCGCATGTAGGCGCTGACGCGCGCGTTGGACTGCGAGCGCCCCTCGAGCGTGAGCACGTCGCCCTCCTGCTTGATCGCGGTCAGCACCACGCCGTCGGGGATGGTGCGCACCAGCGAGTCGAACAGGTGCACCATCTGCGAGCGGTTGGCCTGCAGTTCCTCGATGACCTTCTTGCGCGCGAGCAGGCGGTCCTTCTGCCGGTCGAGCTGGTCGATCTCCTGGTTCTGCGCCTGCACCTTCTGGATCTCGGCCTGCAGGTAGGCGTTGCGCGCGTTCTGGCCCTCGATCTGGCGGTCGTAGTAGAACCAGATCAGCACGGACAGCAGCACGCCGGCCAGCGCGGCCAGGCCGAGCATGGTGTAGAACTCGCGCTCGCGCTGCTTGCGGCGCTCGGCGCGCCACGGAAGTAGGTTGAGGCGCGCCATCAGTCGAAGCTCCTCAGCGCCAGGCCGGTGGCGATCATCAGCGCCGGCGCGTCCTGGGCCAGCGCGTATGCCTGCACCTTGGGGCCGAGCGTCATCTGCGCCAGCGGGTTGGCCACCACGGTGGCCACGCCCAGTTGCTCCTCCACCATCTCCGGCAGGCCGGGCAGCGCGGCGCAGCCGCCGGCCAGCACGATGTGATCGACGCGGTTGAACTCGCTGCCGGCGTAGAAGAACTGCAGCAGGCGGCTGATCTGCTGCACCGTCGCCTCCTTGAACGGCTCCAGCACCTCGACCTCGTAGCTCTCCGGCAGCCCGCCCTGGCGCTTGGCCAGGGCGGCCTCCTCGTAGCTCAGGCCGTAGCGGCGCATCACCTCGTCGGTGAGCTGCTTGCCGCCGAACACCTGCTCGCGGCTGTACAGGCTGCGCTCGTTGCGCAGCACGTTGAGCGTGGTCATGGTGGCGCCGATGTCGACCAGCGCGACCACCGCATCCGGCGCCAGCGCCAGGTCGCGGGCGACCAGGCCGAACGCGTTCTCGATGGCGAACGCCTCCACGTCCATCACCTTGGCGGCCAACCCGCCCAGCTCCAGCGCCGACTGCCGGATCTCGACGTTCTCCGAACGCGATGCGGCCAGCAGCACCTGCACCATCTCCGGGTTGTTGGGGATAGGCCCGAGCACCTCGAAGTCGAGGTTCACCTCCTCGATCGGGTACGGGATGTAGTTGACCGCCTCGAGCTCGACCTGCGCTTCCATGTCGTTCTCGTCCAGATCGGCCGGCATCGGGATCAGCTTGGTGATCACCGCCGAACCCGCCACCGCCGCCGCCGCGTTCCTGGCCTTGCTGCCGGAGCGGGTCATGGCGCGGCGGATGGCCTCGCCGACCGCCTCGACCTCGACGATGTTCTTCTCCACCACCGCGTTCGGCGGCAGCGGTTCCACGGCGTAGTGCTCCACGCGGAAACGGTTGCCGCTGCGCGACAGCTGCAGAAGCTTGACCGCAGTGGAACTGATGTCGACGCCCATCAGCGGCGACTGGCTTTTGGGAATGAGCCCCACGGAAACTCCCCTGCCGACGGGCACCTATAAGCGCTATCCGCGCCCGCGCATTAATAACGGTTCACTTGCGATTGGCAACACTTCCGCGTCCAAGTCGAGAAACCCGTCACGCGGCCCCAGTGGCTACCCCTCGCACTCCCCGGTCCCGACCTCGGCCGAAACCCGGCGTCATCTATACTCTGTACCCAGAAAATTCGCAATCGGAATCCGCCCTGATGCCTCGTCTCCGTCGCTGGCTGCGCTGGTTGGCAGCCACGTTTGTCGTACTCGTATTGCTGGGCTGCCTGGCCGCCGGCGCCATCTACTACGTCGTGTCCTCCAAGCTGCCGGACGTGCAGTCGCTCAAGCAGGTGGAACTGCAGGAGCCGATGTACGTCTATGCCAGCGACGGGCGGCTGATGGCGCTGTTCGGCGAGACCCGCCGCTACCCGATCCACATGTCCGACGTGCCCGAGCGGCTCAAGCAGGCGTTCCTGGCCACCGAGGACGCACGCTTCTACGAGCACGGCGGCGTGGACTACAAGGGCATCGCCCGCGCGGTGTGGCTGCTGGCCACCACCGATGCCAGGCGCGTGCCCGGCGGCTCCACCATCACCCAGCAGGTCGCGCGCCAGTTCTTCCTGAGTTCGGAGTACAGCTACACCCGCAAGCTGGCCGAGATCCTGCTGGCGCGCAAGATCGAGAGCGAGCTGAGCAAGGACGAGATCTTCGAGCTGTATCTCAACAAGAGCTTCTTCGGCAATCGCGCCTACGGGGTCGCCGCCGCGGCCGAGTACTACTACGGCAAGAAGCTCGACGAGCTGTCGCTGGACGAGATGGCCTCGCTGGCCGGCATCCCCAAGTTCCCCTCCAGCGGCAACCCGATCAGCAATCCCGAGCGCGCCCGCGAACGCCGCGACTACTACGTGCTCGAGCGCATGGCCGAGCTGGGCTTCGTCAGCCGGGCCGAGGCCGACGCGGCCAAGGCGGTGCCGATGCATGCCGCCCCGCACGAGCGCCCGGTCGAGGTGTACGCGCCGTACGTGGCCGAGCTGGTGCGCCAGGAAATGATCGCCCGCTACGGCGGCGACGTGCTCAACAAGGGCTACCACGTCACCACCACGATCGACCCGGAACTGCAGACCGCGGCCAACAGCGCCGTGCGCGACGGCCTGCTGCTGTACGACCACCGCCACGGCTGGCAGGGCGCCGAGCGCCACTTCGACCTGCCCGCGCAGGCCGACACGGCCGCGATCGCCGCCCAGCTCGTGGGCATCGCGCCGCAGTCCGGGCTGCTGCCGGCGGTCGTCGCCGGCGCCGGTAGCGACGGCGGCGTCACCGTGGTGCTGGCCAACAGGACCGAGCTGGCACTGCCGGCCGCCGCCAGCCGCTGGACCGGACGCACCCCGGCCGCCCTGCTCAAGCGCGGCGACCTGGTGCGCATACGCGCCGGCGACAAGGACGGCGAGTGGCTGATCGACCAGCTGCCGCGCGGCCAGGCCGCGCTGGTCTCGCTGGATGCCAACAACGGCGCCCTGCGCGCGCTGGTCGGCGGCTTCAGCTTCGCCGGCAACAAGTTCAACCGCGCCACCCAGGCGCGGCGCCAGCCCGGCTCCAGCTTCAAGCCGTTCGTCTACGCGGCGGCGTTCGAGAAGGGCTTCAACCCGGCCTCGATCGTGCTCGATGCGCCGGTGGTGTTCCGCGACCGCCGCGGCAAGACCTGGTCGCCGCAGAACGACGGCGGCGGCTTCCGCGGGCCGATGCGCCTGCGCGAGGCGCTGGTGCAGTCGCGCAACCTGGTCTCGGTGCGGTTGCTGGACGCCATCGGCGTGGATTTCGCGCGCAAGTACATCAGCCAGTTCGGCTTCGACGAGTCCGAGCTGCCGCCGAACCTGTCGATGTCGCTGGGTACCGCCTCGCTGACCCCGCTGTCGGTGGCGCGCGGCTACGCGGTGTTCGCCAACGGCGGCTCGCGGGTGGATCCGTGGATGATCGAGCGGGTGACCGACCGCGACGGCCAGGTGCTGTTCGAGGAGAACCCGGCGGTGGCCTGCCGCAGCTGCGGCAACACCGGCGGCGCCGCCAGCGCACCGGTCAGCCAGGTGGTGGACGGCTTCAACTTCGGTGCGGCGGCGCCGGCCAATCCCGCGCCGCAACAGCCGGTCGCGCAGGCGCCGGCCGAGGCTGAAGCACCGGCCAGCCCCGACGTGCGCATCGCACCGCGCGCGATAGACCCGCGCACCGCCTACCAGCTGGTGTCGATGATGCGCGACGTGGTCCAGCGCGGCACCGGCGCCCAGGCCAGGACGCTCGGACGCGAGGACGTGGGCGGCAAGACCGGCTCCACCAACGACCACCGCGACGCCTGGTTCTCCGGCTTCGGCGGCCCGTACGTGACCACCGTATGGGTCGGCCGCGACGACTTCCGCTCGCTCGGCTACCGCGAGTACGGCGGCAGGTCGGCGCTGCCGATCTGGATCGACTACATGCGCGTCGCGCTGAAGGACACGCCGGTCGCCGCCAACGACCCGCCCGACGGCATGGTGCAGGCCACCCTCAATGGCGCCACCGAATGGGTCAAGGTCGAGGACATGGACCGCCTGCAGGACTACGACTACGGCCAGCAGGACCCGCAGGCCGACGACAAGGCGTTCGACATCTTCTGATGGCGGCGGGGCCCCACGTCCGCCACCAACGAAGCCCGGGACCCGGGCTGGCCCCC
>NZ_JAJOZS010000002.1:334300-485306 GCF_021168555.1 Stenotrophomonas sp. MMGLT7
GACCCGCAGGCCGACGACAAGGCGTTCGACATCTTCTGATGGCGGCGGGCCCCGGATGCGGCCAGACCGCATCCGGGGCCCGCCGGCACATCGAGTGGCGCACCTGCCGGTCCTCATGCGGCGCCGGGCAACCAGGACCTCCTCCATCGACGCGATGAAGCGGGGCTTGCACGCGGGAAGTCACGCCGCATCGCCCCCTTCGGGCACGCATGCGCATGGCCGCGGACACGCGGGACTCACCGGCGGCTGCGGTACATTGCCGGCGGTTTGCATAGGTTGGAGCCCACATGCCCGGCGCACGGCAACATCCACGGCGCAGCCAGGAACGGCGGCGGCGCCTCGCCCACGAGATGGCGCGGCTGATGAGCGAAGCCGGCGTCGGCGACTTCCAGCAGGCCAAGCTCAGGGCGGCACGCCGGCTGGGGATCCACGACGACGCCGAGCTGCCGCGCAACCAGGACATCGAAGCGGCGCTGCGCGAGTACCAGCGGCTGTTCGCCGGCCCCGCGCATGCGGATTTCCTGCGCCGGCGGCGCGAAGCCGCTGGCCAGGCGATGGCGTTCCTCGAGGCGTTTTCCCCGCGCCTGGCCGGGCCGGTGCTCGAAGGCACCGCCGATGCCACCTCCCCGGTCAGCCTGCACCTGCACAGCGACGACGCCGAGGAAGTGGCGCGCTTCCTGCAGGCCCGGCACATCCCGGCGCAGTCGCGCAGCCGGCGCATGCGCCTGGATCGTGCACACGACGAACGGTTCCCGGCATGGACGTTCACCGCCGACGAGGTGCCGTTCGAACTGGTCGTGCTGCCGTTCGACGCCCTGCGCCAGCCACCGCTCTCCTCCATCGACGGCAAGCCGATGCAGCGGGCGTCCGCGGCGCAGCTGCAGCGCCTGATCGACGAGCACGAGGTACCGGCGCCGCTCGGCCGCTGATATCCGTGCCGGCCACAGCCCTGCGCGGCAACCGCGGCGGCCGGCTCATGATCACTCGGCGCAGGTCGGGGCCACACCCCGACGCCTCGCGAGCCGCAGTCATCGCGCGCGGCGGCCGCGTCGAGCCGACCTGCGCTCGCCGAACGACCATCGCGGAACGGCACCGGTGGGCGAGCGCAGGCCCCGCCCACCGACGCAAACGACGACGCCCCGCTTTCGCGGGGCGTCGGTCGGACCAGTCCGGCGGCCTGCGATCAGCGCTGGCCGGCGCTCTTGTAGTCGCGCACGTCGTAGCCGGTGTAGATCTGCCGCGGACGGCCGATCTTCAGTTCCGGATCCACCTGTTGCTCCAGCCAGTGCGAGACCCAGCCGGCGGTGCGGGCGATGGCGAACATCACCGTGAACATCTCCACCGGGATGTTGAGCGCCTTGTAGATGATGCCCGAGTAGAAGTCGACGTTCGGGTACAGCTTGCGCTGCACGAAGTAGTCGTCCTTCAGCGCGGCCTCTTCCAGCTTCATCGCCACTTCCAGCAGCGGGTCGTTGACGCCCAGCTCGCCGAGCACCTTGTGGGTCATCTCGCGGATGATCTTGGCGCGCGGGTCGAAGTTCTTGTAGACGCGGTGGCCGAAGCCCATCAGGCGGAACGGCGAGTTCTTGTCCTTGGCCTTGGCCAGCGCGGTCTCGACCTTGTCGGGGGTGCCGATCTCCTCGAGCATCTTCAGCACCGCCTCGTTGGCGCCGCCGTGCGCGGGACCCCACAGCGCGGTGATGCCGGCCGCCACCGAGGCGTACGGGTTGGCGCCGGTCGAGCCGACCAGGCGCACGGTCGAGGTGGAGGCGTTCTGCTCGTGGTCGGCGTGCAGGATGAACAGCAGGTCCATGGCCTTGGCCACCACCGGGTTCAGCTCCAGCGGCTCGCTCGGCACCTCGAACATCATGTGCAGGAAGCGGTCGACGTAGGGCAGGTTGTTGCGCGGGTAGCGGATCGGCTGGCCCAGCGCGTAGCGATGCGCGGCGGCGGCCAGCGTCGGCACCTTGGCGATCAGGCGGATCGCCGCCTGGCGGCGCTGCTCCGGATCGTTGAGGTCCAGGGTGTCGTGGTAGAAGGCCGACAGCGAGGCGACCGAGGCGGCCAGCATGGCCATCGGGTGCGCGTCGTAGTGGAAGCCCTTCAGGAACGACTTCAGCGACTCGTGCATCATCGTGTGATGCGTCACATCGTGGTCGAACTGCTGGAACTCGGCCTCGCTCGGCAGCTCGCCGTTCATCAGCAGGTAGGCCACCTCCAAGAAGCTGGACTTCTCGGCCAGCTGCTCGATGGGGTAGCCGCGGTACAGCAGCACGCCGTTGTCGCCATCGATGTAGGTGATGGCGGACTTGCAGCTGGCGGTGGCGGTGAAACCGGAGTCGTAGGTGAAGAGACCGGTCTCCTTGGTCAGCTTCGAGACATCGACGCAATCGTTGCCCAGGGTGGGCTTGAGTACAGGCAGAACGACGGACTTCTCGCCGGCGTTGAGGGTGACCTGATCAAGATCGGACACTAGTGTGCGCTCCTCAGTGGAAAACACCCGCCGAGGGGGATCGGCAGGTGTGTTGGCAGGCTCCAGGCTCGCGCCTTGGATCGCTCCATTATCGCATGGCAGCATTTCGGCCGTCGCTTGGACGGAAGTCGAATACCGTTCCGTACGGAAAGGGTCTAGCGCACTGGCCGGCCCCAAAAGAAACGGCCGCGCAGGGCGCGGCCGTGACCTTGCGGCGTGGCAGGTCCGTTCAGCGCGCGTAGCGCTTCTGGAACTTGTCGATACGGCCGCTGGTGTCGATGACCTTGTGCTTGCCCGTGTAGAACGGGTGCGAAGCCGAGGAGATTTCGACCTTGATCAGCGGGTACTCTTCGCCGTCCTCCCACTTGACCGTGTCCTTCGAGGACATGGTCGAACGGGTCAGGAACTTGAAATCGGAGGTCACGTCGTGGAAGACGACGTCGTGGTACTGGGGATGGATGTCGGCCTTCATGGGCACGCACCGTAAGATCTGCGGGACAAGACGAGCATTATAGGGGGCTGCGCCCAGCCGGTGCAAGGGGCGGCCATGGCCGCCTTCACGCCCCCACCGCGCCGCGCACCAGCGACTCGAACGCACCCTGCTCGTAGCGGATCAGCAGCCAGGCATTGTCGGCCAGGCCCAGCTGCCGGTTCCAGTCCACCACGGTGGCACCGCGGGTCAGCTTGCCGTCCAGCTCCACCTGCAGCGGGCGCGGCTCGACCTCGATCGCATTCTCCGGCCGCAGCGCCAGCGCCATCGCCAGCGCATCGGCGGCATACCAGTGCTCGCCGCGGCCGTCCTCCGACCACAGCCGGGTCTTGCGCGAGACCAGCTCGTAGAAGCGCGCCTTGTCCGAGTCGACGGCCAGCCACTGCTCGACCTTGCGATGCGGCAGGCCATGGGCGAGCGTGGCCTCCCAGTCGGCGAGCTCGAAGCGATCGAAGGCGGAAAGCACCACGTGCGCGGCCTCCGGGTCGAAGGCGATGTTGAACTCGGCCACCGGGGTGATGTTGCCGTGGCCGTTGATCGCCCCGCCCATCACCACGAAGCGGGCGATGCGCTGCGGCAGCGTGGGATCGAGCCGGAGCGCCAGCGCGATGTTGGTCAGCGGCCCCAGCGCCACCAGCAGCAGCTTGCCGGCATGCTCGTGCGACAGGCGCAGGATCGCCAGCGCGGCGTGCTCGGCCTCGGCCCGGCGCGACGGCGGCGGCAGGTCGACGTCGCCGAAACCGTCCACACCGTGCACATGCGCCGCGTCCACCGACGGATGCACCAGCGGGTCGGCACAGCCGGCGAACACCGGCACGTCGTCGCGGCCGGCGATCTCGCACAGCTTGAGGGCATTGCGCACGGTGTGCCGCAGGCCGACGTTGCCGGCGGCCACGGTCAGCCCGACGACGTCGTGGTGCTCGTCGTTGAAGGCCATCAGCAGGGCCAGCGCGTCGTCCACGCCCGGATCGGTATCGATCAGCAGAGGGATCTTCTTGCTCATTGTGTTCGTTCTTCTGGATCGGCTGCCGAGTCTGGCACCGTCGCGAGGGGCTGGGAAGGGAGCCGGGATTGGGGATTCGGGATTAGTGAAAAGCGAGGCCTCCCCTGCCCCTGCTCTTACGAATCCCGAATCCCGAATCCCGCCGCGCTAAGCGGCGGCATACCGCGCCGCGCCGCCGATCCAGCGGTCCACCAGCCGCTCGGCCAGTGCCGGCGAGTGCTCCAGCAGTTCCTCGGCCAGGGCATGCACCTGCGGCAGCAGGTCGATGTCACGCGCCAGATCGGCCACACGGAAGGCCGCCAGGCCGGTCTGGCGGGTGCCCAGCAGTTCGCCCGGGCCGCGCAGCTGCAGGTCCTTCTCGGCGATGACGAAGCCGTCGCTGGTCTCGCGCATGGTCTGCAGGCGCTGCCGCGCCAGCGCCGACAGCGGCGGCTGGTACATCAGCACGCAGGCCGAGGCGGCCGCGCCGCGGCCCACGCGCCCGCGCAGCTGGTGCAGTTGCGCCAGGCCCAGGCGCTCGGCGTTCTCGATGATCATCAGCGAGGCGTTGGGCACGTCCACGCCGACCTCGATCACCGTGGTGGCCACCAGCAGGCCGACCTCGCCACGCTTGAACGCGGCCATCGCCTGCTGCTTCTCCGCCGCCTTCATGCGGCCGTGGACCAGGCCCACGCGCAGTTCCGGCAGCTGCGCCGACAGGGCTTCGAACGTCGCCTGCGCGGCGGTGGCTTCCACGCGGTTGCCGGCGCCGGCGCCCGGCCCGCCATGGCCGGACTTTTCGCTTTCCTCGCTGTCCTCGATCAGCGTGCAGACCCAGTACGCCTGCCGCCCCTCGGCGCAGGCGGCGCGGATGCGCTCGACCAGCTCGGCGCGGCGCTCGCTGCTGATGACGATGGTCTGCACCGGCGTGCGCCCGGGCGGAAGCTCGTCGATCGCCGACACGTCCAGGTCGGCATAGGCGGCCATCGCCAGCGTGCGCGGGATCGGCGTGGCGGTCATCACCAGCTGGTGCGGCATGCCGTCGCCGGCCTGGCCCTTGTCGCGCAGCGCCAGCCGCTGGTGCACGCCGAAGCGGTGCTGCTCGTCGACGATGGCCAGCGCCAGCCGCCGGAAGCTCACCGACTCCTGCATCAGCGCATGGGTGCCGACCACCACCTGCGCCTCGCCCGAGGCGACCTGCGCCAGCACCTGCGCGCGCGCCTTGCCGGTGACCTTGCCGGCCAGCCAGGCCACGCGAACGCCCAGCGGCTCCAGCCAGCCGCGCAGGTTGTTCAGGTGCTGCTCGGCCAGCAGTTCGGTCGGCGCGGCCAGCGCCACCTGCGCGCCCTGCTCCACCGCCAGCATCGCCGCCAGCGCGGCGACCACGGTCTTGCCGCTGCCGACGTCGCCCTGCACCAGCCGCAGCATCGGCTGCGGCCGCGCCAGGTCGGCGCGGATCTGCTCGAACACGCGCTGCTGCGCGCCGGTGAGCCGGAACGGCAGCTGCTTGAGCAGCCGCCGCACCAGCGCGTCCTTGCCGCCGAGCGCCATCGCCCGGTGCCGCTGCAGGGCGATGCGCTGGCGCCGCAGGCTCAGGTGATGGGCCAGCAGTTCCTCCAGCACCAGCCGCTGCAGCGCCGGGTGGCGGCCGTCGCTCATCGCCGCCACGTCGGTAGCCACCGGGGGCCGGTGCGCGGTCAGCAACGCAGTGCGCAGCGACGGCAGCCCGCGCTGCGCCAGCCACGATGCCGGCAGCAGCTCCAGCACCGACTCTTGCGGCAGCCGGTCCAGCGCCAGCCCGATCAGCTTGCGCAGCGTGGCCGGGCCGACGCCCTCCACCGCCGGATAGACCGGGTCCAGGCTCTGGCCCAGGTCGCCGCCGTCGTCGTCATCGAGAACGCGGTAGCTGGGGTGGACGATCTCCAGGCCGTGCTGGCCCGGCTTGGGCGTGCCGTAGCAGCGCACCCGCGCGCCGACCGCGAACTGCGCCACCTGTGCGGCACGGAAATGGAAGAAGCGCAGCACCACGGTGGCGTGCGAATCGTCGGCCAGCGCCACCCGCAGCAGCGGCCGGTAGCGGAAGCCGCGCTCGACCGCCTCCACGCGGCCCTCGACCTGCGCCGGCACGCCGGGCTGCAGCGACGCGACCGGCACCACCCGGGTGCGGTCCTCGTAGCGCAACGGCAGGTGCAGCCACAGGTCCTGCAGCGTCACCAGCCCGCGCTCGGCGAGCTTGCCGGCGAGCTTGGCGCCAACGCCCGGCAGCGTCGCCAGCGAGGCCTCGCCGGCGGCGGTCAGGGTCGGCGCCGGGGTCCGCGGACGCGGCACGGGCTCAGTCGAGCACCATCACCGCATCGACCTCGAACCCCGCGCCCTTGGGCAGCGCCGACACCTCGATGGTCGAACGCGCCGGGAACGGCGCGGCGAAGTAGTCCTGCATCACCGCATTGACCTCGGCGAACTCGCCCAGGTCGGTCAGGTACAGGCCGACGCGCACGATCCTGTCCAGCGAACCGCCGGCCGCCTCGGCCACCGCCCTGAGGTTGTCGAACGCCTGCCGCGCCTGCGCCTCGATGCCGCCGCCGACGATCTCGCCGCTGGCCGGATCCAGCGGGATCTGCCCGGAGAAGTACACGGTGTTGCCGGCCTTGACCGCCTGCGAGTACGGGCCGATGGCCGCCGGGGCGCGGTCGGTGTGGATGATCTGGTGCGACATGGTGGCTCCGCTGTGAGAACGTGGGCTGCACATTTTAGGTGAGAAGCCGGGATTCGGGATTGGGGATTCGCAAGAGCAGGAGCGAACCTGCGTTTCACGAATCCCCAATCCCGAATCCTCAATCCCCGCCCAATCAGACCCTGCGCACGCTCTGCACAACGTGCAGCCGGCGCAGCCGGCGCATCACCTCGGCCAGGTGGTTGCGGTCGCGCACCTGGATGTTGAAGCGCAGCACCGCGGCGTTGAAGTCGCGGTCCAGGTAGTCCACCCGCTCGATGTTGGACTTGCTCTGCGCGATCGCGGCGGCCAGCTGCGCCAGTACGCCGGTGCGGTTCTCCACCTCCACCACCAGCGCGCTGTCGTAGTCGCCGGTGACGTTGTTGTCCCAGCCGATCGGCACCCAGCGCTCGGGCGACTTGCGCAGCTCGGCCAGGTTGGGACAGTCCAGCCGGTGCACCACGATGCCCTTGCCGGCGGTGTGGTAGCCCATGATCTCGTCGCCGGGGATCGGCTGGCAGCAGTTGGCGAAGCTGATCACCCCGCGCTCGCTGCCGTCGATCAGGATCTTCTCGTGCGAGTGCTTGGAATGGCCGCCGGCGCGCAGCTCGGCGTAGGCCATCAGCGCCTGCGCGGCCTGGCTGGGCATCCAGTTGCCCAGCGCCACGTCGGCCAGCAGCGCCTCCAGCCGCGGGTAGCGGTGCTCGGCCAGGAAGGCGTCCAGCCGCCCCTTGGGCAGGCGTTCGAGCGAGCTGTCCATCGCCTCCAGCGCGCGGTCGAGCATGCGGTGGCCCAGCTGCACCGCGTCCTCGTGCTCGAGCTGCTTGAGCTGGTGGCGGATGGCGGTGCGCGCCTTGGAGCTGACCACGAACTCCAGCCACTGCGGCTTGGGCGTGGCCGAGCGCGCGGTGACGATCTCCACGGTCTGGCCGCTGGCCAGCTTGGTGCGCAGCGGCACCAGCTTCTTGTCCACGCGCGAGGCCACCGCGCGGTTGCCGATGTCGGTGTGCACGGCATAGGCGAAGTCCAGCGCGGTGGAGTTGCGCGGCAGGGCGAGGATCTTGCCCTTGGGCGTGAACAGGTAGACCTCGTCCGGGAACAGGTCGACCTTGACGTTGTCGAGGAACTCCAGCGACGAGCCGGCCGCCCGCTGCGACTCGATCAGCTCGACGATCCAGGCGTGGGCGCGGCTCTGCGCGCTGTTGGGCGTGTCGCCGCCGAACTTGTAGGTCCAGTGCGCGGCCACGCCGCGCTCGGCGATCAGGTCCATCTCCTCGGTGCGGATCTGCACCTCGATCGGCGAGCCGTAGGGGCCGAACAGCACCGTGTGCAGCGACTGGTAGCCGTTGGCCTTGGGGATGGCGATGAAGTCGCGGAAGCGCCCGTCCAGCGGCTTGAAGGCGGCGTGCACCGCGCCCAGGGCGTGGTAGCAGTCCGGCACCGAGCGCACCACCAGGCGGAAGCCGAACACGTCCATCACCTGGTCGAAGGTCTTGTTGTCCTCGCGCATCTTGTTGTAGATGCTCCAGGGCGTCTTGATGCGGCTGACCAGGCGGTGCTCCAGCCCCTCCTTGGCCAGGCGCTGGGACAGCATCACCTCGACCTGCGCCATCGCCTCGCGGCGGACCACCGGCTGGCTGCGGATGTGCTTTTCGATGATGGCGTGGCGCCACGGGTACAGCGCACGGAAGCCGAGGTTCTGCAGCTCGGACTTCATCAGGCTCATGCCCAGGCGCTGGGCGATCGGCGCGTAGATCTCCAGCGTCTCGCGGGCGATGCGTTTTCGCGCCTCGTCGCTCTGCGCGCCGAGCGTGCGCATGTTGTGCAGGCGGTCGGCCAGCTTGATCATGATCACGCGCAGGTCGCGCGACATCGCCAGCAGCATCTTGCGGAAGCTCTCGGCCGCCGCTTCCTGGCGGTCGCGGAACTTGAGCTTGTCCAGCTTGGTGACGCCGTCCACCAGTTCGGCCACCGCCTCGCCGAACTCGGCCGCCAGTTCCTCGCGGGTGAGCGGGGTGTCCTCGATGGTGTCGTGCAGGATCGCCGCGATCAGCGCCTCCACGTCCAGCCCCTGCTCGGCGAGGATGCCGGCCACCGCCATCGGGTGGGTGATGTAGGGCTCGCCCGACTTGCGGGTCTGCCCGGCGTGGGCGGCGGCGCCGACCTCCCAGGCGCGCCGCAGCAGCGGCCGCTGTTCGGCAGGCAGGTAACTGGCCGCACGCTCGAGTTCGAGCACGTAGTCGGGCACGGCTTCGCCGGGCGGCGAAACGGCAGCGACTACCTGGGCGGACGGGCCTGGGTTCATTGCAGAAGACTATGCCAGCGGGAATGAGACGGCAATTGCCGGTGGATTCGAATCCGCGGACGTCGAAGGCCGCGCTGCTGCGGAGGGAGCCGCATTCCAAACCGGGCCAGGGAAGGCCGCGCTCCTGCGGAGGGAGCCGCATAACGAAACAGCCCGCGCTCGGCGGGCTGTCCAGGGGACATGCGATGCGGCGACCGGATCGTTCAGTCGTCGTTCTTGGACATGTCCTCGTCGGCCACCACCTCGGCGGCGGCCCATTCCAGCGCCTCGCGCTCGGCGCGCTCGCGCTCGGCCTTCTCGACCTCGTCGATCAGCGCGTCGTCGATCTTGCGCGCGGCGATCTCGCGCAGCGCCAGCACGGTGGGCTTGTCGTCGGTCTCGCTGTTGTCCAGCGTGGCCTGCACGCCGTTGGCCAGCTGGCGCGCGCGCTTGGCCGCCATCACGACCAGATCGAAACGGTTGTTAACGACTTCCAGGCAATCTTCTACGGTAATGCGGGCCATGCGGGCTCCCGGCGGCCAAGCTGCGGCCGCTCGATCGGATGAGGGAAAGGGGTCGGATTGTAATGGCAAGGCCGCTGCCGGATCAAGCCGGCGCGGCGGGGTTTCCTTTCCAATCAGCCAGTTGGCCCATCCTGCGGCCCCAGCAGCGCGTGGATCAGGGCGCCGTGGCGCAGCTGCTGCATCGGCCGCCGCAGGCGGCTGGCGGTGAAGATGGCGCACATCTCGCCGACGGCGGTGTCGAAATCCTCGTTGACGATGACGTAGTCGAACTCGTCGTAATGGGACATTTCCTCGTGTGCGGCGGCCAGGCGGCGCTGGATCACCGCCTCGCTGTCCTGCCCGCGCTTGCGCATGCGCTCCTCCAGCGCCCGGCGCGACGGCGGCAGGATGAAGATGCCGACCGCGTCGGGCACCTGCGCGCGCACCTGGCGCGCGCCCTGCCAGTCGATCTCCAGCAGCACGTCGCGCCCGGCCGCCAGCTGCGGTTCCACCGACTGGCGGGCGGTGCCCTTCCAGTCCTCGTGGACCTTGGCGTACTCGAAGAAATCGCCCGCGCCGATCATCCGCTCGAACTCGGCGGAGGTGACGAAGTGGTAGTGCCGCCCCTGCTCCTCGCCCGGGCGCGGCCCGCGCGAGGTGAAGGAAATGGACAGGCAGATGTCGGCATCGCGCGCCAGGGCGGCGTTGACGATGCTGCTTTTGCCGGCGCCGGAAGGGGCCGCGACGATGTAGAGGGTACCGCGCATGTTAGAGCCGGGATTGGGGATTGGGGATTGGGGGTTCGACGACGACGACACCAGGACGGGCATCGAGATCGGAGCCGCCGGAATCCTAACGCTTTTGCGAATCCCGAATCTCCGATCCCGAATCCCGGCTATTCCAAGTTCTGCACCTGTTCGCGGATCTGGTCGATCAGCACCTTCAGCTCCACCGAGGCGTTGGAGGTACGGCTGTCCACCGACTTGGAGCCCAGGGTGTTGGCCTCGCGGTTGAACTCCTGCAGCAGGAAGTCCAGGCGCCGGCCGACCGGCTCGCGCTGGCGCAGCACGCGGCGGATCTCGACGACGTGGCTGTCCAGCCGGTCCAGTTCCTCGTCCACGTCCAGCTTCTGCAGCCAAAGCACCAGTTCCTGCTCGGCGCGGCCCGGATCGACCGGGTGCGGCAGGTCGGCCAGGCGCGCGGCGAGCTTGGCGCGCTGGCCCTCGCGGATGACCGGGATCAGCTCGCGCACGGCCGCGGCGATGCCGGCGATGGCATCCACGCGCTCGGAGATGGCGGCGGCGAGCTTGCCGCCCTCGCGCTCGCGCGCGGCGACGAACTGGTCGAGCACCTCGTCCAGCAGCGCCAGCGCCTCGGCCTGCAGCGCGGCGGCATCGGCCTGCGCGCCCTGCAGCACGCCCGGCAGCTGCAGCAGGTCGGCGAACTGCACGCGCAGGTGCGGGAACTTCGCATCCAGCCGCAGCGCCAGCTCGCCCAGCTGCGCCAGCAGCGGCTCGTTCACCGCCAGCGAGGTCGCCGCCTCGGGCGCGCGCAGGCGCAGCACCAGGTCGAGCTTGCCGCGGCTGACGCGCGCGGCGACGCGCTCGCGCAGCTGCGGCTCCAGCGCGCGCAGTTCCTCGGGCAGGCGCACGCCCACTTCCAGGAAACGGTGGTTGACCGAGCGCAGCTCGCAAGCGAGCGTGCCCCAGGACGTGCTGCGTTCACCGCCGGCGAAGGCGGTCATGCTACGGATCATGCGATTTCCACGGCAGGCGAAACCGGCAATGGTACCCTAGGCGTCCCGGAAGCCGGCCTTCGACCTGCCGCCCGGGCCGCTCACATCACTCCCGAATTCCCGGATCCCGAATGCCCTTCTCACGTCCCAGCGGCCGCACGGCCGAGCAGTTGCGTCCCGTCACCATCGAACGCGCCTTCACCCGCCACGCCGAGGGCTCGGTGCTGGTGAGCTTCGGCGACACCCGGGTGCTGTGCACCGCCAGCGTCGACAACAAGGTGCCGGCGTTCATGCGCGGCAAGGGCGAAGGCTGGGTGACCGCCGAGTACGGCATGCTGCCGCGCTCCACCCACACCCGCAGCGACCGCGAGGCCGCTCGCGGCAAGCAGGGCGGGCGCACGCTGGAGATCCAGCGCCTGATCGGCCGCGCGCTGCGCGCCTGCGTGGACCGCAAGGCGCTGGGCGAGCGCACCATCACCCTGGACTGCGACGTGCTGCAGGCCGACGGCGGCACCCGCACCGCGGCGATCACCGGCGCCTACGTGGCGCTGGTGGATGCGGTCAACTTGCTGCGCAGGCGCGGCGACATCAAGAAGCACCCGCTGGTGGGCGCTGTGGCCGCGGTCTCGGTCGGCGTCTATCGCGGCGTGCCGGTGCTGGACCTGGACTACGCCGAGGACAGCGACTGCGACACCGACATGAACGTGGTCATGAACGACGGCGGCGGCTTCATCGAGCTGCAGGGTACCGCCGAAGGCCATGCCTTCCGCCGCGACGAACTCGACGCGCTGCTGGCGCTGGCCGAGCATGGCATCGGCGAACTGCTGGCCGCCCAACAGGCCGCGCTGACGGCATGAAGCGCCGCATCGCGCTGACCACGCTGCTGGTGGCCGACTACGAGGCCGCCATCGCCTGGTACACCCGCGCGCTCGGCTTCCACCTGCTGGAAGACCGGGACCTGGGCGGCGGCAAGCGCTGGGTGGTGATCGGCCCGGGCGATGCGCAGGACGCGGCGCTGCTGCTGGCCCAGCCCGGCGACGATCGCCAGCGCGCACGCATCGGCGACCAGACCGGCGGGCGCGTGGATCATTTCCTGTACACCGACGACTTCCGCCGCGACCACGCCGCGATGCTGGCACAGGGCGTCGAATTCCTCGAAACCCCGCGCCAGGAGGCCTACGGCACGGTGGCGGTGTTCCGCGACCTGTACGGCACCCGCTGGGACCTGCTGGAACCGAAACGATGAAGAAACTGGTACTGGCCAGCGGCAACGCCGGCAAGCTGGAGGAACTGCGGGCCATGCTCGCCGCGCTGCCGCTGCAGATCGTGGCGCAGGGCGAGCTGGGCGTGGAGGACGTGCCGGAAACCGGCCTGACCTTCGTCGAGAACGCGCTGATCAAGGCCCGCCACGCCACCGCGGCGACCGGCCTGCCGGCGCTGGCCGACGACTCCGGGCTGATCGTCGATGCACTCGATGGCGCCCCCGGACTGTACAGCGCCCGCTACGCCGGCAGCCCGACCGATGCCGCCGCCAACAACGCCAAGCTGCTGCAGGCGATGCGCGACATTCCCGCCGAACGCCGCCAGGCGCGCTTCTACGCGGTGATCGTGCTGCTGCGCCATCCCGCCGATCCACAGCCGCTGATCGCCGAGGGCAGCTGGGAAGGCGAGATCACCTTCGCCCCGCGTGGAAACGGCGGCTTCGGCTACAACCCGGTGTTCCTGGATCCGGCCCACGGCCTGACCGCCGCGGAGATGAGCGCCGAGCTGAAGAACCGACTCAGCCATCGCGGCAAGGCGCTGGCGGCATTGCGGCAGCGGCTGGCAGGGCAGGGCCTGTAGGAGCCGGGATTCGGGATTGGAGATTCGGGATTCGCAAAAGCGGGTCAGTGCGGTTTGTTACAAATCCCCAATCCCGAATCCCCAATCCCCGACCACCCCCATGCTGATCCCGCCGCCCCTGTCGCTATACGTCCACCTGCCCTGGTGCGTGCGCAAGTGCCCGTACTGCGATTTCAACTCGCATGCGGCCAAGGGCGCGCTGCCGTTCGACGACTACGTCGATGCGCTGATCCGCGACCTCGACTTCGACCTGCCGCTGGTCTGGGGCCGGGTGGTGCATTCGGTGTTCTTCGGCGGCGGCACGCCGAGCCTGTTCCCGCCCGAGGCGATCGACCGCTTCCTGCAGGCGGCCAGCGCACGGCTGCGCTTCGCGCCGAACCTCGAGATCACCCTGGAGGCCAACCCCGGCACCGCCGAGCACGGCCGCTTCGACCGCTACCGCGCCGCCGGGGTCAACCGCATCAGCTTCGGCATCCAGAGCTTCGACGATGACGCGCTCGGGCGCCTGGGCCGCATCCACGACAGCGCCGAGGCCGAGCGCGCGGTCAGGCTGGCGCAGGATGCCGGCTACGACAACTTCAACATCGACCTGATGTATGCGCTGCCGCAGCAGACCCTGGCGCAGGCCGAGGCCGACCTGGAGCGCGCCTTCGCGCTGCAGCCCACCCACCTGAGCCATTACCAGCTGACGCTGGAGCCCAACACCGTGTTCTTCGCCCGGCCGCCGCGCGGGATCCCCGACGAGGACGCGGCCTGGGACATGCAGGAGCATTGCCAGGCGCTGCTGGCCGCGGCCGGCTACGCGCAGTACGAGGTCAGCGCCTACGCCCGGCCGGGGCGGCAGTGCGCGCACAACCTCAACTACTGGAACTTCGGCGACTACCTGGGCATCGGCGCCGGCGCCCACGGCAAGATCAGCTCCGGCGCCGGGCAATCGATCCTGCGCCGCTGGAAGCTCAAGCACCCGCAGCACTACCTCGCCCACGCCGGCAGCGCGCAGGCCATCGGCGGCGACGAGGTCCTGCCGGTGCAGCGGCTGCCGTTCGAGTTCATGCTCAACGCCCTGCGCCTCAACGATGGCTTCTCGCTGCGCGACTTCCAGGCGCGCACCGGGCTCGGCCGCGGCGACATCGCCCCTGCGCTGGAACGCGCCATCGCCAATGGATGGCTGCAGGTGGCCGGCGACCGAGTGCAGCCGACCGAGCTGGGCCGGCGCTTCACCAACGACGTGATCGAGCTGTTCCTGGCCTGAACGCGCCGCCTGCTGCCCGAGTGCGACAGGCAGGCCCGCCATCGCGCCGGCTCGCTCCCGAAGACTGCGGCAGCCGGCCGATTGCGGCAGAATTGCGCTTTGCCCTCGCAACAACGAAGAGACCGCCGCAATGAACCTGCCTGATCCCAGCGTCCTGTATTCCGATCACCTGGACGAGCTCAGGCGGCGCGCCGACGAGGCGCTGGCACGCGGCGGCTTCGATCACCTGGTGGTACCCAGCGGCACCGCGCACTACCAGGTCTTCGACGACCGCGACTATCCGTATGCGGTGAACCCGCAGTTCAAGGCCTGGCTGCCGCTCACGCACGTGCCCGACAGCTGGCTGGTGTACACGCCGGGCAAGCGCCCGCAGGTGATCTTCCACCAGCCGCACGACTACTGGCACGTGGTGCCGGCCGCGCCCAGCGGCTGGTGGGTCGAGCATTGCGACATCCACATCATCCGCAGCCCCGAGCAAGCGCTGCCGCTGCTGCCGCCGGCCGCCCGCAGCGCGATCCTGGGCGAGCCGCAGAGCGCGCTGGGCGACCATGGGCCCAACAACCCGCAGCCGGTGATCGACTACCTGGAGTACCACCGCACCTACAAGACGCCCTACGAGATCGCGCTGATGCGGCAGGCGCAGGTACTGGCCGTGCGTGGCCACCGCGCCGCCGAGGCCGCCTTCCGCGAAGGCCGCAGCGAATTCGCCATCCACATGGCCTACTGCGCCGCGGTCGGCCAGGACGCCACCGAGCTGCCGTACGGGAACATCGTCGCCCTCAACGAGCACGGCGCCGTGCTGCACTACACGCAGATGCAGACCGAGGTGCCGTCGCCGCTGCGCAGCTTCCTGATCGACGCCGGCGCCGGTACCGGCGGCTACGCCAGCGACATCACCCGCACCTACGCCGCCGAAGCCGGCAGCGAGTTCCAGGCGCTGATCGATGCGGTGGATGCGGCGCAGGTCGGAATGGGCCGGGCCGTGCGTGCCGGCTTCGACTACAAGCAGCTGCACCTCGATGCCCACCTTGCGCTGGCCAGCATTCTCCGGGACTTCGGCGTGATCAAGGTCTCCGCCGAGGAGGCGCTGGCCACCGGCGTCAGCGCCGCGTTCTTCCCGCACGGCATCGGCCACCTGCTGGGCCTGCAGGTGCACGACGTCGCCGGCTTCGCCGCCAGCGACCGCGGCGGCCGCATCGAGCGCCCGGCCGGCCATCCCTACCTGCGCCTGACCCGGGTGCTGGAACCGGGCATGGTGGTGACCATCGAGCCGGGCATCTACTTCGTGGACATGCTGCTGGACGAGGTGAACAAATCCGGCCACGGCGCCAGCGTGGACTGGAACCGGGTGGCGCAGTTCAAGCCCTACGGCGGCATCCGCATCGAGGACAACATCCTGTGCACCGAAGGCGAGCCGGACAACCTGACACGGCCGCTGTTCGCGGCACACTGAGCAATCCCGACAGGCATGTGCAACCCCCTGTAGGAGCGACTTCAGTCGCGATGAAGCTTTACCGGTAAATCCCCATCGCGACTGAAGTCGCTCCTACAGATCGCCCGGTCGCTGCAGGGCCTGGCCGCGATCGGCCATCACCGCCTCGATCTCGTCGGCACTGCGCGCCAGCGCGGCAGTCAATACGCGATGGCCGTCCCCGGTGATGACCACGTCGTCCTCGGTGCGGATGCCGATGCCGCGCCAGCGG
The DNA here is from genome assembly GCF_021168555.1 of Stenotrophomonas sp. MMGLT7. Classification (GTDB taxonomy): domain Bacteria; phylum Pseudomonadota; class Gammaproteobacteria; order Xanthomonadales; family Xanthomonadaceae; genus MMGLT7. Next base: position 350,278 of record NZ_JAJOZS010000002.1, read on the forward strand.
GCATCCACCGAGGTGTCGTCCGGGCGGACGTAGATACCGGGTTCGACCGTGAACACCATCCCCGGCTCCAGCAGCCGCGACTCGCCGGCGAGCTGGTAGTCGCCGACGTCGTGCACGTCCAGCCCCAGCCAGTGCCCGGTCTTGTGCGGGTAGAAGCGCCGGTAGCTGCGCTCCACCAGGTTCGGTTCCAGCCGGCCCTTGAGCAGGCCGAGTTGCAGCAGGCCCTCGGTGAGCACCTCGATCGCGGCCAGGTGGCCATCCTCGTAGGCGATGCCGGGCCGCGCCTGTTCCAGTGCCGCGGCCTGCATCCGCCCCACCAGGTCGTGCAGCGCGCGCTGCTCGCGGCTGAAGCGGCCGCTCACCGGGAACGTGCGGCTGATGTCGGCGGCGTAGCCGCGGTACTCGGCACCGGCATCGACCAGCACCAGATCGCCGTCGCCGCAGCGTGAATTGTTGGCACGATAGTGCAGCACGCAGCCGTTGCCGCCGGCACCGACGATGCTGCCATAGGCCGGCCAGGCGTCGGCGGCGCGGAACTCGCGTTCGATCTCGGCCTGCAGCTGGTACTCGTGCACGCCCGGACGCACCGCGCGCATCGCCGCCAGGTGCGCACGAACGCTGACGTCGGCGGCCTGCTGCATCAGCGCGATCTCGGCCGGCGACTTGAACAGGCGCTGCTCGTGCAGCAGGTGGCCCAGCTCCAGGAACTCGTGCGGCGGCTGCGCGCCGTGGCGTACCTGCGCACGCACGCGGTTGACCCAGCCGATCAGCTTGAGGTCGAAGTCGGCATCGCGACCGAAGTGGTAGTACACCCGCGAGCGCCCTTCCAGCAGTCCGGGCAGGATCTCGTCGAGGTCGTCGATGGGATAGGCATCGTCCATGCCGTAGCGCTCGACCACGCCCTCGGGGCCGGCGCGCGGACCGTCCCAGGCCTCGCGCTCGGGATCGCGGTCGCGGCAGAACAGGATGACCTCGCCATGGCGGCGGCCGGGCACCAGCACCAGCACCGCATCGGCTTCCTCGAACCCGCTCAGGTACCAGAAGTCCGAGTCCTGCCGGTACGGATAGAAGGTGTCGTGGCTGCGCACGCGCTCGGGCGCGGCCGGCAGCACCAGGATGGCGTTCTCGCCGGCCATCCCCATCAGTTGCCGGCGACGGCGCGCGTACTCGGCCGTACCGATCCCGGTGCGCCGCTTCATCAGTTCAGGCGCTGGCGGTGGCGCGCCCCGAGGACGCGGTCGCTGTGCAGCAGCAGCACGGCCACGCGCACGAACTCCTCGATCTCGGCCAGCGCCGATTCGTCCTCCTCGGCGCTCTCGAACTCCTCGCCCGCGGCCTGGGCCAGGCGCGCCAGGTCGTTCAGCGCCTCCTCGGACTCCTCCGACAGCGCCGGCTGGCCGCCCGCGGCAAGGCCGAAGCCGCCCAGGAAGGCCCGGCACCATTCGAACAGCGCCGCGGTGCGCTGCGCCAGCTCGGCATCGTCGCCAGCCAGCAGCAGTTCGAAGGCGAAGTCCCGGTTCTCCAGCTGTTCGGCCGTGGCCTGGCGCATGCGGTCCAGGGCATCCCCTGGCGACGGCTCCGGCAGGTCCTCGTCGGCCATCACCTTCGCCGGCCAGCCAGCCACGTCGGCGCCGCCGCCGCCGGCCAGCCAGCCGCACAGCGCACCGTGCAGTTCGGAGACGCTCGCGGCAAGGCCCAGCTGGCGGCTGGCCTGTTCGAGTTCGGTGACTTCGGGCAGTTCGGTCATGCGGATTTCCAGTGTCGGGCGGAGCCGTGACGGCGTGACGGCGTGACGGCGGCATCGGTTAGTGTAGGGCGTGTCATCGATTCCCGGACAGCTCGTGCCGTCCGGAAACCGACGCCTGCACCGGGTGCCACCATCGGCGCCTTGACCGCCATCGCGCCCCATGCCTATCGTGCCGCCTATGGACAACGCCGATATCCTCGCCCAGTTGCAAGCCCTGTCGGCCCGCATCCAGTTGCTGGCCGAGCGCAGCCAGCGGCTGGCCGAGGAGAACCGCAGCCTGCGCCAGCAGCACGAGCAGTTGCTGGGCGAACGCTCGCAACTGCTGAGCAAGAACGAGCAGGCGCGCTCGCGCGTGGAGGCCATGATCACCCGGCTCAAGTCGCTGGAGCAGCACACGTGAGCACTACCGCACCGGTCAGCGTCCGCATCCTCGACCGCGAGTACACCGTGGGCGTGGAGGAGAACGAGCGCGACAGCCTCACCGCCGCCGCGCGCCTGCTCGACCTGCGCATGCGCGAGATCCGCGGCAGCAACCGCATGGCCGGGGTGGACCGCATCGCCGTGCTGGCCGCGCTCAACCTGGCGCACGAACTGCAGCAGCTGCGCGACGATCAGGCGCAGACCCAGCGCGAGCTGGCGCGCACGCTGGACGAGCTCAACCGCCAGCTCGATCGCGCCACCCATACGCTGGACTGAAGCCCAATACGCGCGGCGATTGGAAAAATGAATCCGCAGGGAACGGGAACAGTTCTGTCGCACTAGCCAGATCGCGGCAGCCGGCTATAATCGGCTTGCGTTCTCTGCCGTGAACGACGGCGTGTGCAAACATTCGCCTTGTCCCTTAATGACGACCACGGGGGCGCGACGAAGCCGGGTGTGCAGGTCTGCCTTGCAGCGGAAAGCCCGATGGTTTCCCAGCGTCCCCACTTGAACCCCGGGTTCAAGGTCGTTTCGCACGCATCGTCATGGCGGAGAATGCAATATTCCGGAACGGCGCCGAAAGGCGCCGTTCCTTTTTTTGTGCGGGCCTCTCGCACAATCCCGCATATCCCCATGCGTGCATGGTTGCCCCGCCCCGGCACCGGTGTCGCGACAGCGCTCGAATGCCGGTAGTGCGCGCCGCCGTCGGCTTGCAGCGCAAGCCGCCGAACGCCACCAGGACTGCCCGTCCTGGCAAGTTCCGCAATGCGGCGATGCGAGTCGAGGACAGGTCCCGGACCGGCATTCGAGCGCGGTCGCGGCACGGGAGTATTGGCTGCGGCCGCGCCGGCATCGACAATGCCGGCGTACTCCACGGCCCACGCCCGATGACCGCCCACGACCGCGACACCCTGCGCCGGCAGCTGCGCGAACGCCGCCGCGCCATTCCCGCCGCCGAACGCATCGCCGCCGCCGACGCACTGGCGCAGCGCCTGCTCGCCCTGCCCTTCGTCCCGGCCAGCGGCCACGTCGCCGGCTACTGGGCCGCGGACGGGGAGATCGCCCTGCACCGCTGGCAGCTGAGCCTGCCGGCCGGGGTCGTCTACTGCCTGCCGGTACTGCACGGGCAGGTCCTGCGCTTCGCCCCGTGGCGCCCCGGGCAGGCGCTGACGAGCAACCGCTTCGGCATCCCCGAGCCGGACATCGATCCGGCACAGGCGCTGCCGGCCGAGGCCATGGCGCTGGTGGCGATGCCGCTGGTCGGCTTCGACGGCGCCGGCAACCGGCTCGGCATGGGAGGCGGCTGGTATGATCGCAGCTTCGCTTTCCGGCAGCGCCAGGCGCCGCCGCCGTGGCTGGTCGGCGTCGGCTTCGCCGCGCAACGGCTGCCGTCGCTGGCCGTCGCCGGCTGGGACGTGCCGGCCGACGCGATCTGCACGGAACGCGAAACCCTCCTCCTGCAAAGCCCTTCCGCATGACCGCCCGCAAGCGCTACTGGCTGATGAAGTCCGAACCGGACGCGTTCTCCATCGACGACCTGCAGCGCGTCGGCACCGAGCCATGGAACGGCGTGCGCAACTACCAGGCACGCAACTTCATGCGCGACGGCATGAAGGTCGGCGATGGCATCCTGTTCTACCACTCCAACTGCAAGGTGCCCGGCATCGTCGGCACCGCCACGGTGGCCAGCCCGGCCTATCCGGACGACACCCAGTTCGATCCGAAGTCGGACTACCACGACCCCAAGGCCACCCGCGAGCAACCGCGCTGGTACCTGGTGGACGTGGCGTTCGAGCGCAAGCTGGCGCAGGCCATCCCGCTGGAACGGATCAAGCAGCACGCCGACGAGCTCGGCGAGGGCTTCGCGCTGACCGCCCGCGGCAACCGGCTGTCGGTGTTCCCGGTCACCGCGGCGCAATGGAAGCTGCTGCTGTCGCTCGAATGACCCCACGAATCCTGCAAAAGCAACTGCAGAAGCGACCGTAGGAGCGACTTCAGTCGCGATGGGGCTTTCCTAGTAACGCCCGATCGCGACTGAAGTCGCTCCTGCAACAGCCGTCCCGCAGCCGCAGCTGTACACATCCCCACACTCCACACACGAGAATCCCCATGTCCGAAGCAAAGCGCCTGGCCGCCGAGAAGGCCATCGAGTTCGTCGACAACGGCATGGTCGTCGGCGTCGGCACCGGCTCCACCGTGGCCTACTTCATCGATGCGCTGGCGCGGATCCAGGATCGCATCGCCGGCGCGGTGTCCAGCTCCGAGCAGAGTACCGCCCGGCTGAAGCAGCATGGCATCGAGGTACTGGACCTCAACCACACCGGCAACCTGTCGCTGTACGTGGACGGCGCCGACGAATGCGATCCGGGCAAGTGCCTGATCAAGGGCGGCGGCGCCGCGCTGACACGCGAGAAGATCATCGCCGAGGCAAGCGAGAAGTTCGTCTGCATCGTCGATCCCAGCAAGCAGGTACCGGTGCTGGGCCGGTTCCCGCTGCCGGTGGAAGTCATCCCGATGGCACGCAGCCTGGTGGCGCGCGAGATCCTCGCCCGCACCGGCGGCCAGCCGGTCTGGCGCGACGGCACCGTCACCGACAACGGCAACCTCATCCTCGATGTGCACCACCTGTCGATCACCGACCCGGTGGCGGTGGAGCGCGATCTCAACCAGATCCCCGGCGTGGTCACCGTGGGCCTGTTCGCCCGCCGACGCGCCGACGTGGTGATCGTCGGCGGCGAACCGCCGCAGGTGCTCTGAGCGCAGCGACCGAGGTCGCGGCAGCGCCGCTTGCCGCTGCCGGCGCGCGCGTACAACATTGGTTACAACGTCGAACGCGACCGGAACACCGCCATGAAGCTGAAGATCACCACCATCGGCAATTCCGCCGGCGTCATCCTGCCGAAGGAACTGCTGGCACGGCTGCGCGTGGACAAGGGCGACGAGCTCTACGCGGTCGAAACCCCGGACGGCATCCGCCTGAGCGCCTACGACCCCGAGCTGGCCGCGCAGATGGAAATGGCCGAACAGGTCATGCGCAACCGTCGCGATCTGCTGCGCAAGCTTGCCCAGTAGCGGGGGCGCCATGATCGTCTGGATCGAACGCGCCCTTGCCCTGGCCATCCACGAGCGGCAGCTGGCCGAGCATGGCGGCAGTTCCGGCGTGCGCGACGAAGCCCTGCTGGAATCCGCCCTGGCCCGCCCGCAGCGGTTGCATGCCTACGGCGAGCCGCCGCCGGACCTGGCCGACCTTGCGGCCAGTCTGGCCTTTGGCCTTGCGCGCAATCGTCCTTTCATCGACGGCAACAAGCCCACCGCCGCGGTCGCCACCGAAACCTTCCTGCTGCTCAACGGCGCCGCGCTGCAGGCAAGCGACCTCGAGTTGTATCCGCTGTATCTCGCCCTGGCCGATGGCTCGCTACCCGAGGCCGACTTCGCCGCCTGGCTACGCCCGCGGCTGAAGCCGGAAGCCGGCCGCACCGTGCAGGAACCGGCCACGCGCTACCGGCGCCAGCGCTGAGCCACCGCTGCGGCCGGTGCCATTGCCCGTGCCGGCCGCCGCAACGGCACGGCCAGACGCTCACGCCTTGGCCAGTGCCCGTATCAGTTCGCCGACCAGTTCCCGCTGCTTGGCGGGCAAGGCCAGGAAGGCATCGACGATCTCGCGTTCGCGTGCACCGACCGCTGGCCAGACGGTGAGCGGCTCGGATACGCGGCGGCCTCCGTAGCGCAGCCATTGCGGCTCCACGCCAAACAGTTCGGCCAGTACCTGCAGCTTGTCCTGCTCGGGATAGGAGCGGCCGCGAAGCCAGCGCGAGGCGGATTGGAAACTCACCGAGCGTCCCCGGTAGCGCGCATTGAACACACGGAACAGCGTCGCCGGCCGGGGCTCGTATCCCGCCGCACGCATTGCCTCGGCCAGCCGGCTGGCGAATTCCTCACGCTCGTTGCTCATGCCCCGGAACGTTACGGAGCACGTTCAACGCCATTTCACCAGTTGAGTGCATTATGATTAACTTATCGAGTGCATGCGAGTGTCCAGCGGCGCGACGCGGGGCCGTACATCGCCGCCACACGCATGCCATCGGAGCCGGCTCCGCGACCGCCGCCCTCGCCCGGAGGTCCGCGATACAGGTCCACCACAAGGAGATACGCCATGTTCCCGTGCCGATCGACGCAGGCCTGGTTCGCCGCAACCGATGCCGGTGCTTCCGGACCGGAAGCCAACTACCTCCAGGTGGACTACGCCCGCCGCTACGCCGGCCTGCTGCGCCTGCACCCGGAGCGGGCGGTCGCCATCGCCGAGCTGTGCCTGTTCCGCTTCTGGCTGACCTGCTGCGTTCACTGCCACGGCTGCCTGCACACGGCTGACGCCATGCCCGTCGTCCTGCCGCCCCGTGACTGGCCGCTGCCGCTGCGGGCCGACGGATACGAGATCGAACGCGTGCTGGGCGGCTGGATCGGCAGCCTGGTGGAAAGCCGCTTCGACCTGTACGACCGCTTCTTCACCCTCGGCCGCCGCGACGACGATCCCCAGGGAATCAAGGCGGTCTCGCTGGCGCTGGCCTGCCAGCTGTTCGCCGAGCCCACGCCCGCCATCGTCTCGATGATCGAGGCCGAGACCCGGCAACTGTTCCAGGCCCAGGTGCTGGCCGGCTCCGTCACGACGCGGGCACCGGTCGTCGAACCGGCCGATCCTGCCGGGGCGGTCGACCCGGCCTGAAGCGCCCGCCCGCCACGATCGAGCCGACGCCACCGCAACGGCAGCCCGCCCCGTCGCCAGCCGCTTGACGCCGCGCCGCGCTTCACCGAAGGTGCGCGACGATCACTGCCACCGGAACGCCACGATGACGCCCCTGCTCCGCTTCGCCGCACTCGCCTTCCTGTTCGTGCTCAGCGGCTGCGCCAGTGCCGGCGGCACCTGGGTCGAACTGGGCGGCCAGCGCTACCAGGTGGAGATCGCCCAGGACGACGCCACCCGCGCGCGCGGGCTGATGTTCCGCGATTCGATGCCCGCCGACCACGGCATGCTGTTCATCCACGACTACGAGGAACCGCAGGCGTACTGGATGAAGAACTGCAAGATCGCGCTGGACATCCTCTACTTCGACAGCGCCCGCAGGCTGGTGGCGCAACAGCGCAATGTGCCGCCCTGCTCGGCCGGCAACGCCTGCCCCTCCTACCCCAGCCGCAAGCCCGCGCGCTACGTGCTCGAGCTCAACGCCGGGCAGGCGGACAAGCTGGACCTGAAGGATGGCCAGGAACTGGGCTTCGGCCCCGCGGTGCCCGCGCCGCACTGAGCGCTACCCGCGCCTGACCGGGATTGACCGGCGGGCTTGAACCGCAGCGGATTTGCCTCCAGTCTTCCGCCATGGGGGATCGACTGACACTGCCCGACTGGAACTCGCTGGCGAATCTGGACGACGACGCGCTGCCGCTGCTGTCCAGCGCCCTGCTGATCGCGCACGACGAGTACCCGCAGTTGGACGCCGCGCAATACGACGCGCTGGTGCAGAGCCACGCCAACCACCTGCGCACCGAGGTCGACTCCATCGAGCTGTGGCCGCTGAAGATGGCCGCCATCAACCGCCACCTGTTCGACGAACTGGGCTACGCCGGCGACCACGACGAGTACTACGACCCGCGCAACAGCTACCTCAACCAGGTGTTCGAGCGCCGCCGCGGCAACCCGATCTCGCTGGCGCTGGTGCAGATGGAGGTCGCGCGCCGGCTGGGCGTGCCGCTGGACGGTGTGTCCTTCCCCGGCCACTTCCTGGTACGGCTGCCGGTGGACGACGGCCTGCTGGTGATGGACCCGTTCAACGGCGGCCGGCCGCTGGGCGTGGACGAACTGCGCGAGCGCGCGCGAACGCACCTGGGCGGGCAGATACCGGACGACCGGGTGCTGCTGCAGATCCTCGACCCGGCGCCGCACCGGGCGATCCTGGTGCGCATCCTGCGCAACCTGCAGAGCGCGTATGCCGAGCGCGAGCAGTGGGACCGCGCCGCGCGCAGTGCCGACCGCGTGCTCAAGCTCGTGCCCGACCAGCCCGAGGCGCTGCGCGATCGCGGCCTGGCCTACCAGCAGCTGGACTACCGCTCGGGCGCGCGCCAGGACCTGTCGCGCTACCTGCAGCTGAACCCGGAAGCGGACGATGTCGCCGCGGTCCGCGAGCGGCTGATCGAACTGAACACGCAGCCGCAGCGGATGCACTGAGCGGTCGCGGCGGACGGGGCCACGTCCTCGACTCTGATGAAACCCGGACAACCGCTTTCGTGTAGGAGCGACTTCAGTCGCGATCGCGCTTTACCGGGGAGCCCTGATCGCGACTGAAGTCGCTCCTACAGGTGCCGCCACGCCGCAGCGGGCGATCGACGTCGCCCGGCTCAGCCCAGCTCCACCATCTCGAAATCGTCCTTGGTCACCCCGCAGTCGGGGCAGGTCCAGGTATCGGGGATGTCTTCCCAGCGGGTACCCGGCGCGATGCCTTCCTCCGGCAGTCCGTCGGCCTCGCGGTAGATGAAGCCGCACACGACACACATCCAGGCGCGGAAAGGGGGGGCGACGGCGTCGGTCATGGGGTCTCGGCGGGATCGTTCGGCGGCCGCACATTGTCCCACTCCCGCCCGGGCACCGGAAGCTGCGCGGCTGAACGCCGCGAGGCGCGGTGCCGCCATGCTGCGGCGCGCGGGCGCGCGCGATCCGGGACACATGCCAGGCCAGCGCCGCTCGATGCGAAAAGTTCGCCGACCGCGGCGCGGGCCGGGGGCACGGCGAGCTTTAGGCCGCACAAGCGCTACCGCGCCGGCACCCGCGACAGCGGCTCATCCAACCGGTACACCGGGTACAGGTTCAGGCTCGGGTCCCACGACGCATGACGGCGCGCGAAGAAGGCCAGCCGCGCGCGCGGGTCGCGGGCGAAGTCGGCGTCCTCGCCCAGCTTCTTCGCGAACTCGGCCGCCACCGCGGGATCGCGCAGCTGCTGAATGGCCACCTCCTCGGCGACATAGGCCTCCATGTACTCCTTGGGCTCGAACATGGTGTTGAACTCGCCCCAGGCCAGCAACGAATCCGGCGCCTGCGGTTCCAGCAGCGCCACCAGCAGCCGCGCCCTGGGCTGGGCGATCGGCACGAACAGCGAGCCGGCCGCCACGTCCTGCCGCTCGTCCTGCCATTGCCCGTCCACCTCGGCACGCTGGCGGCCTTCGAACGAGGCCGCCGCCAGTTCGACCCGGGTGGCGCGGAAGACCTGCACCGGGCGCTGCGCCTGCGCCGTGGCGACCGGCTGGTAGGCGATGCCGTGCAGGTCCAGCAGCGGAGCGATGCGCACGGCCTGCGCGGCCGGCACCAGGTAGCCTGCGCGCGGCGCGGTGGCGCTCACCGCGGGCACCACCTCGTCGTACAGCGGCACGCGCCAGACCTGCGGCCTGCTTTCGTCGTAGCGCGTCGCCAGCGCGCCGGACACCGGCGAGGGCGTGCGCTTGTAGGCGTAGCCGAGGAAGTCCACCGGGTGCGAGGTGTCGCTGGCCTTCCAGTCCAGCGCCAGCGGCTGGCCGCCCAGCGTGGCGGCACGGGCATCGGCCGCCTGCGCGGCCTGCAGCCAGGCCGGTCCGTGGACGGCGGCATCGCTGGCCAGATCGACGATGAAGTTGCGGGTTATCCGCACCCGGGTGGCGTAGTCCTTCCACGAATGGGTCTCCACCAGCACGGCGAAGCGGTTGCGCAGCGGGAAATAGCCGGTGGAGAAGCGCGGCTCGTAGACGTTGGCGGCGAAGCCGGAAGCCGGGTCGTCGCGGCGCAGCAGGCTGGGATAGTACGGAAGCGGCAGCGAGCCCTGCTCGCCCAGCCGCGCCAGCAGGCGATCGCTCAATGACCGGCCCAGCTGCGCCAGCTGCGCATCGCCGGCATGCAGCGGCTCGATCTGCACCGCCACGTCGTGCTGGAACTGCGCGCCATCGGTGGCATGCAGGTCCGCCATCAGGATCGGATCCCACTGCGCGACCAGCCCCAGCATCGCCCGCATCTCGGGCGCATCGGCCTTCATGTAGTCGCGGTTGAGGTTGTAGTTCTGCGCGGTGGCGCGCTTGCCCATTTCGCGGGGGCCGCGCTGGTTGGGACGGTTCCAGCGCGCGAAGCGTTCGTGCCCATCGACGTTGAACACCGGCACGAACACCAGCACCAGCCTGTCCAGCGCGCCGGGGGCGGCCTCGCCGTCGAGCATCTGCCGCAATGCCAGCAGGCCGGCATCCTTGCCCTCGATCTCGCCGGCGTGGATGCCGCCCTGGACCAGCAGCACCGGCAGGCGGCGCGCGCGCGCGGCCTGCGCATCGAGCGCACCGCTGCGCGAGGCCACCAGCGCCAGCAACGGGCGTCCTTCCGGCGTGGTCCCGAACCGCGTGCAGCGCACGGCCTGCGGATAGGCCTGGGCAAAGGCCGGACACAGCGCTTCCACCTCGGCATAGCGCCCGGTCTCGACGAAGCGCGAACGTTCGCCCACGGTGGTCAACGCGGCGTTCTCGCGCGCGGCGGCAGGCACGACGAGCGCCACCAGCCACAGACCCAGCGCCGCGACCGCGCTGCGGGAGAGCCGCGGCGCCCGGCCCGGCGACGGCGATCGCGGACTGTCATCGCTGGCTCTCGCCCATGCCTCCGTCTTGGCGTCACCGGCACCCGGACACGACCCGCCTGTCTTCATCGCCATCCTGCTTCCTGCCGCGTGCGCGGCGCCATCGGAAAAACTGCTTCATGCCACAGGCGGCGGCGCACGTCACCTGGCGCCGGTGCTGACGGCACGACGCCGCCTCCAAAAGGGTGTCTCCCCACTCTTGCGCGCAACAACGGTGCTGCCGCGCCGAAGCCATCCGCCACCCTCCCCGGCAGGGCCGGCAACACCTCCTGTCGGCCTGTCCACGATCCCGACTGCGCATGCCGATCGGCAGCTGACGCGCAGCAACGGCATGCAAGGCCGCACCCCCTAGGAGATCGTGGACAGTTTCTAGAGCTCGGCGAGCGCGGCCGGATCGGCCAGGTCCTGCACCTGCTTGAGCAGACGCAGCAGGTTGCCGCCCCAGATGTTGGCGATCTGCTGCTCGCTGTAGCCGGCCTGGAGCAGCGCCTCGGTGATGCGCGGCAGCTGCGAGACGTCCTCCAGCCCGGCCACGCCGCCACCGCCGTCCCAGTCCGCGCCCAGCCCGACATGATCGGGACCGGCCACGTCGAGGATGTGCAGGATGTGCTTCATGTAGTCGTCGAAGGTCGCCTGCCTGATGCCGTACTTGGCATCCAGCGCACGGCGCTTGGCCATCACTTCCTTGTACTGCTCGGGCTTGAGCCCCTGGCGGCCGCCGTAGCCGGCGAACAGCGCGCGCAGCTCGGCGCTGTACTCGGGGCTGCGGTTGGTCGGGATGAGATAGCCGGACAGCGAGTTCACCTGGATCACCCCGCCCTTGGCCGCCAGCTTGCGGATGCGCGCGTCGTCGAGATTGCGCGGATGCGCATTGAGGTCGTGCGATGCGGTGTGCGAGAGGATGATAGGCGCCCTGGACAGCTCGATCAGCTGGTCGAACACCGCATCGGAGGCGTGCGACTGGTCGAGCACGATGCCCAGGCGGTTGGCCTGCGCCACCAGTTCCCTGCCCTTGGGACTGAGGCCGTTCCACTCGGGCCCCTTGGGATCGGTGGACGAATCGGCGAAGTCGTTGTTGGAGGTGTGCACCAGCCCCAGCATGCGCACGCCGAGCCGGTAGTAAGCGGTCAGCAGGCTGGGATCGGCGCTGAGCGGATAGGCGTTCTCGATGCTGATGTAGACCGAGCGCTTGCCGGCGGCCTTGATCCGCGCCGCATCCTCCGGCGTGGTCGCCAGCTCGAACTTGTCGGGATTGGCGGCCACCATCTCGCGGATCTGCGCCAGGCGCTGCAGGCCGAAATCGCGCGCCTGGCGGTTGCCCAGCGCGGTGCGCGGCCCCTGCGCGGTATAGATCACCCAGAAGCCGCCGTCCAGCCCGCCCTCGACCATGCGCGGGTAATCGACCTGGGTGCCGTCCTCGTCGTAATGGTGGTGGTCGAGGATGTTCCAGCCGGGCCGGGCCAGGTTGGCCGGAGTATCCAGGTGCGTGTCCAGCACCGGGAAGCGCTCGTGCAGCGCACGCGCTCGGGTCTGCGCATCGGCGGCCAGAGCGGGAGCAGTGGCCAGCGACAGCAGCAGGGCCGCAAGGATCTTTTTCGACATGGTGTTCCTGCATGACTTGCCCGCCGACCGCAGCCGCCGCCCGGGATGCTGCGGCGTGCGACGGCGCGGTCGAGTGCGGCGATCGATGGAAGGAGCCGGCATGCCACGGAGAGGGGATGGCATGCCGGCAGGAACTCAGAAGTCGTAGCTGACGCTCAGGCGGGCGTAGCGCGGCGTCTGGTAGGCCATGGCCTGGTTCCACAACGGGTTGACGGTGCCGGTGGGCAGCTGCGAGAACGGATAGATATTGGTCGCCGCCTGTTCGTTGGTGATGTTGAACACGTTGAGGTTGAAGGCCAGCTTGCCGTCGGCGAAACCGGGCTTGTAGGTCACGCCCAGGTCGAACTGGCTGACCCAGCTCAGGCGGCCACGCGACCCCGGGGGCGAAGGCTCGCCCTGGCAGAAGTGGTACGGGCCGCCGGTGATCGCGCTGCCGCCGTAGCCGGCCGGATCGGTATTTTTCGGGTCGGTCGGATCCACGTAGTTGCCCAGGCAGTTGCGCGGCGCGCCGGAAATCACACTGGCGTTGCCGGAGACGCCCCACTCCGGTGTCAACTGGTAGTAGCCGTACAGCTTGAGCTGGTGGCGATGGTCGTTGGACTGGTCGCCGTTGAAGTACTCCATCAATGCCGCGTGGTCCCAGCTCTGCGTGGTCGATACCGCCGCCTGGCCCTGGTAGCTGCCCAGCGCGCCGCCGGTGCGCCACAGGTCCGAGCGCAGTTGGCCCTCGGTGGTGCCGTAGCTGTGCGACCACACGTAGTTCGCCTTGGCGTACCACTTGCCGTCGAACGGACGCTCCAGGTTGAACTCGAGCGCCGAGTAGTTGCGCTTGAACTTCGGGAAGCCCTGCTGCTGGCGGCTCACCGAGAGCTCATGCACCTGGCCATCCCAGCCGACCACGCGGTAGATATTGGTTTCGCCCGGGTTGACCGCCGCCGAGCCATAGGTCCTGTCCGGATCCCAGTACCAGAGTTCGCCCTGCAGTTCCTGCGAGGGAAGACCGGCGGCGATGGCGGCGTTCACCAGGCCGGTATTGCCCAGATCCACGTTGACATCGTCTATGCCGACGTTCAGGCGGCGGTGCGTGGCGCGGACGCCGCCCACCCAGCCACTGTCGCCCAGCACTTTGGTGAAGCCGAGGATGATCTCGTCCTGGTTCTCGCCCTTGAGATCCTTGGCCGAGCTGGTCTCGATCGCCTTGCCGTCCACGCCGAACTGGGAATTGGCCGACACCGGGTAGCCCAGCTGGCTGGCGATGATCGGCGTGCCGTCGGGGTTCACCCCGCTGTAGGTGTAGTAGGTGGTGGTGCTGATGGCGGAACCGCCGGAGAACAAGCCGGCGAACGAGTTGCTCGGCAAGCCCAGGTAGTAGCGGCCGACGTTGCCGAACACCTTGAACGAGGAGTCGCCGAACACGTCCCAGCTGAAGCCCACGCGTGGCGCCCACAATGTGTCGGTATCGACGAAGGCCTCACTGGAATTGGGTCGGTAGTTGGCGAACTTGTCGCCACGCAGGCCCAGGCTGAGCAGCAGGTTGTCGGTCACCTGCCACTTGTCCTCGATGTAGTAGGCCTCCTGCTCGGCGCGGTTCGAGTACAGCGAGTTGCTGACGTTCTGGGTCACGTAATAGCCGCTGGCACCGTAGACCGGGTCCACCAACGCCGGGCTGGGCGCGCCGCGGCCGCCGTTGGCGTTCGCCGCGGTGGTGATCAGGCCGCCGCTCTTCACACCATAAGGATCGTCAGTCCGGCCATAGGTCCACGAATAGCCGGGGCCTGAGCTGTAGGAACCCAACTCGTTGCCCTGGGCCTTCTGGTTGTCCACGCCGAAGCTGAGGGTATGCTCGCCCAGGCGCCATTCCAGGTTCAGGCGCAGGTTGTCCTTCCTGTACTCGCGATCGGGCGAGGTGAGCGAGCCGTTGGTGGACGGCTGCCTGCCCTCAATCGGCGTGCCGCCGGTGTACGCCGGGTTCTGCAGCCGGAAGTCGCCGATCACCGGCCCGTTGGCCGGATCGTAATTGGACAGGATCACTTCGTCCGGCGTGGTCATCCGGCCCCACAGCGCGGTCAGGGTGAGGTTGTCACCGAAGTAGCCGGTGTACTTGCCCGTATACAGCGTCGGACCAATCTTCGACTTGGATTCGTCAGTGTCGTACTCGCCGCGCACACGGTTGAGGTAGTCGTATCGGTAGACCCTACCGCTGGTCTCGGCCTCGTCGCTGGCACCGGTCAATTCCAGCAGGTGGTTGTCGGTGATGTACCAGTCCAGCTTGGCGTACCAGCGCTTCTGGTCGTAGTCGTAGTCGGTCAGGCCGCCGCTGCCCGCGTCGCGATTGGGGACGATCCGGACCCCATCGGAATCCACCTTCTCCGCAGCCAGAAAGAAGAACAACCGATCCTGCACAATGGGGCCACCAACGTAGGCGCTATAGGTCGTCTGGTTGGCTTCCGCCTCGCTCAGCGGCTGGTACAGGCCGTTGGCCGCCTTGGCGTACGTGTATGCCCCGGGCTCTTGTCCGGCAGGGAAAGTCGCGGTCTGGCTGTCCGGACGCCAGTAGATGTCCTTCTGCTTGGCCTTGAGGCTGTTCGGCTCCCAGATCACCGACGCACCGAACTTCCACTCGTTGGTGCCGCGCTTGCCGATCTGGTTGATCACGCCGCCGTTGGAACGACCGAACTGCGCGCCGTAGCCGCCGGTGAATATCTCCTGCTGGTCGATCGCGCCGTAGGGCAGGGTCAGGCCGCCGAGGCTGGTGGCCGAGTTGGTGGTGTTGAAGCCATTGAGGTAGTAGGCATTCTCGGAGGCCGCCGAGCCGCCGAAGCTGGGCAGCGAGCCGCCCAGCGGACCGTTGTCGTAGCCGCCGCTGTTGACGACCACGCCCGGTGCCAGCAGCGCGATGGCCTCGGCGCTGCGCCCCAGCGGCAGCTGCTGCAGCTGCTCGGAGGTGATGACGGTACGGGTGTCCACGCTGCTCACGTCGATGGACTGCAGGCTGGTGGCGGTGACGCTGACCCCGTCCAGCGTCTGCACGCCGGCACCGGAGCCGGCGGCTGCAAAGGACACGTCGGTACCGGCACCGACGGTGAGGGTGACGTTCTCGCGCGTGTCCACCACCGCGCCGTCGCGCTTGACCGTGACGGTGTAGGTTCCCAGCGGCAGGTTGCCGGCCGAGTAGCGGCCGCGCGCGTCCACCGGCACCTCGCGACTGAAGCCGCTGTTGTTCTCCAGCAGCACCGTCTCCGAGTTGCTTGCGCCGGCCACCGTTCCGAAAATGCTGCCGGTGGTGGACTGGGCGTAGCTGCTCCCGGCCGCCAGCACGAGCGCAAGGGCCAGGGCATTCCTGTGCAGAATCCGCTTCATCTTCTTTGCTCTCTCCCAAGAGGAAAATTCCGGCGGGCAAGGCCCGGCGGCAATGCACTGCTGAAACAACCCGACCCTCGGACAGCCAAGGTCCCGGTGCCAAATGATCTTGCGCCATCACCTCATGAGGCCGACGCGCGAGATGGCGTGCCCGATGCTAGGCAGGAAAGTTCCGCCACCGCACGGACATCGGCGGGTAGGTGCGGCATCGGCGGGTAGGTCGGCGGTATGCGCGTGGCAGCGACCTGTCCCGGCTGCAGCGCATTTCACCGGGGCCGCATGGGGGCCGAGCAAGGCCTAAAACCGCACCCGGGCCGGCAGCGGCGAGAGCCCCCCTGGTTGCGCGTGCCCGGCCAGAGCGCCTGCAGACACGACGCAGCCTGTCCGGCATGGCGCCGGCAGGCCCCAGTCACGACAATAGGCGCGGGCCACCTGCCGGCCCGTGCCTCCCGCTCCTGCAAGGATCCCAGCAATGAACCACTCCCGCTCCCACGACCTCTTCGCCCAGGCACAGCCGCTGATCCCCGGCGGCGTGAACTCGCCGGTGCGCGCATTCAAGTCGGTCGGCGGCGAGCCGTTCTTCGTCCAGCGTGCCGACGGCCCCTACCTGTACGACGTCGACGGCAACCGCTACATCGACTACGTCGGCTCCTGGGGGCCGATGATCGCCGGCCACAACCATCCGGCCGTGCGCGAGGCGGTGGAGAAGGCCGTGCGCGACGGGCTTTCGTTCGGCGCGCCCTGCCCGGCCGAGGTGACCATGGCCGAGACGATCGCCCGGCTGGTGCCCTCGTGCGAGATGGTGCGCATGGTCAATTCCGGTACCGAGGCCACGCTGTCGGCGATCCGGCTGGCGCGCGGGGCCACCGGCCGCAGCCGCATCGTCAAGTTCGAGGGCTGCTACCACGGCCACGGCGACTCGTTCCTGGTCAAGGCCGGCAGCGGCATGCTGACCCTGGGCGTACCGACCTCGCCGGGGGTGCCGGCGGCGCTGGGCGAGCTGACCTCCACCCTCAGCTACAACGATTTCGAGGCCGCCACCGCGCTGTTCGAGCGGATCGGCGGCGAGATCGCCTGCGTGATCGTGGAACCGGTGGTCGGCAACGCCAACTGCATCCCGCCGCGCGAGGGCTACCTGCAGCACCTGCGCGCACTGTGCACCCGGCACGGCGCGCTGCTGGTGCTGGACGAGGTGATGACCGGCTTCCGCGTGGCGCTGGGCGGCGCCCAGGCCCACTACGGCGTGACCCCGGACCTGACCACCTTCGGCAAGATCATCGGCGGCGGCATGCCGGTCGGCGCCTATGGCGGCCGCCGCGAGCTTATGCAGCAGATCTCCCCGGCCGGCCCGATCTACCAGGCCGGCACCCTGAGCGGCAACCCGGTGGCGATGGCCGCCGGCCTGGCGATGCTGGAACTGGTGCAGGCCCCGGGCTTCCACCAGCGCCTGTCGGAAACCGCCGCCACGCTGTGCCGCGGCCTGGAGGAAGCGGCCCGCGAGGCGGGCGTACCGCTGACCACCAACCAGGTCGGCGGCATGTTCGGCCTGTTCTTCACCGACCAGAAGGTGGAGACCTACGCCCAGGCCACGTCCTGCGACGTGCCCGCCTTCAATCGCTTCTTCCACGCGATGCTGGAACGCGGGGTGTTCCTGGCGCCGTCGGCCTACGAGGCCGGCTTCGTCTCCAGCGCGCACACCGCCGAGGTCGTGGAGCGGACGGTGGAGGCGGCACGCCAGGCCCTGCGCGAAACCGCGTCTGCCTGAGCGGGCAGCCACACCGTGGCAAGGCACGGCCACATCACGGCAAATGGGAACATCTGAAACTTAACGAAGCCTTTACTTCCGACACACTCCTGTCATAAGTTCAATCCCAAGCGTCAAGGGAGGGGCGAAGGGTGGGGACCCGATGATGGCCAGCATCGACGATCCGCCCCATGTGCGGATATCCGCTGCAGGCCACCCGTTCGCCCTCCCGGTGTTTTCATCCGCATCGGACCAACCGTGATCGTGCCCGCCCCCATGCTCAAGCCCGTCGCGTTGCTCACCCCCCGCCCCTCCGCGCCCCAGCGCGACGGGCTGCCCGCCGAGTGGATGCTCGGCAGCAAGCTGGAGCCGCCGCCCCAGCGCATCACCGCCATCGCACGCAACGCGCTGCTGGACCGGCTCGACCGCGCGGTAGAACTGCCGTTGACGGTCATGCTGGCGCCACCGGGATTCGGCAAGACCACGCTGCTGGCGCAATGGCACCAGCGCCTGCGCCAGCGCATCGATGTCGGCACCGGCTGGCTGTCGCTGGACGAGGACGACAGCGACCCGGGCCGCTTCGTCGCCTACCTGGGGCAGGCGCTGGGCCAGGCCGGCGCCGAGCCCGCACCCGCCATGCAGGCGCTGATGCAGCGCTGGCAGAACGCGGACCTGTCGCTGGCGCTCGCTGCGCTGGTCGCCACCATCCGCACCGCGCCGCGGCGGCTGGTGGTGATCCTCGACGACTACGACCGCGTGCGCGGCCACGCCATCGACGAATTGCTGGGGCGCCTGATCGAACATGCCGGCACGCGCCTGCACCTGCTGCTGGCGACCCGCCGCCGGCCCTCGCTGCCGCTGTCGCGCCTGGCCGTCCACGGCAACCTGGAACACCTGCTGGCACAGGACCTGGCGCTGGACGACGAGGAAACCGGCGCCCTGCTCGGTCCCGACCTGCCGGCGCAGGCCGCGCAGCAGCTGCGCCAGCGCACCGAGGGCTGGCCGGTGGCGCTGCACCTGGCCGCGCTGTGGATGGACGGCAACGCGCAGCGGCGCGACGAAGTGGCGAACTTCTCCGGACGCTCGGCCGGCATCGCCGCCTACCTGGCCGAACAGGTGGTCAACGACCTCGACCCGCCGCTGCGCGAGTTCCTGTTGCAGACCTCGCTGCTGGACACCTTCAACGCCTCGCTGGCCGACGCGGTGCGCCAGCGCGACGACAGCGGCGCACTGCTGGCGCGGCTGGACCACTTCCACGGCCTGCTCGTGCCACTCGACAGCGAGCACGACTGGTTCCGCTACCACCCGCTGTTCGCCGAGTACCTGCGGCTGCAGCTCGAACGCAGCGAACCGGGACTGCCGGCGGCGATGCACCTGCGCGCCGCGCAATGGTTCTCCGTCCAGGGGCGGCTGCTGGAATCGGTCCGCCATGCCCTGCAGGCCGGCGATGCGCCACGCGCGGCCGACTACATCGCCCGCGCCGGCAGCTGGCAGCTGTTGCTCGAGCACGGCCCGGCCGAGGTACGCGCGCTGCTGCGGCAGTTCGGCAACGCCTGCATCCGCGATACCCCGGCGCTGAACCTCACCCAGGCCTACCTGCACATGAAGCTGGGCGAGTTCAGCCATGCCCAGACCCTGCTGGAACGCTTCCGCGACTTCCCCGCCGAAGTGCGCGCGCCGTTCGAGCGCGACTACACGGTGGTGATCGCGCTGCTGCGCGACCTGCTCGACGAGATCTGCGCCAACCCGCAGGGCATCGTCCAGATCGCCTCCCAGGCGAGCGCGCTGGACGAGGAGGACTTCCTCGGCCGCGGCACCCTGCTGTGCATCGCCGCGACCTCGGCGCTGGGACGCGGCCAGTTCGCCCAGGCCGAGCAGTTCGCCGGCGACGGCGAACGCATGATGCGCCAGGCCGGCAGCGAAGTCGGCGCCACCTATGCGCTGACCCACCTGGGCCAGAGCTTCTTCTACCGCGGCCGCCTGGACGAGGCCGAGGCCGTCTACCTCAAGGCGCAGGCGCTGGCCGAGCGCCACGACGGCACCGACCCGGTGCTGCAGGCGGTGTGCCGCTGCCTGCTCGCCCGCCTGCAGTGCGAGCACGGCCGCTACCACGAGGCGGCCGACCTGCTGGAGCCGGCGCTGGCCTTCATCGAACAGCACGATGGCTGGCTGGACATCTTCGCCGCCGGCTACGAGACCGCGCTGGCACTGGCGCAGCAGCGCGACCGCAGCGGCCGCAACGCGCTGGCGCTGCTCGACGGCATCGACGAGCTGGCACGCCGGCGCCGGCTCTCGCGCCTGGCCGACCTGGCCTGCGCCTGGCGCCTGGAAACCGTGCTGACCCAGCAGGCCGGCCTCGGCGTCGAGCTGCTGGTGGCCAGCGCCGGCGGCGAGGCCGCCTTCAACCATGCGCTCGCGCGCCCACAGAACTGGCGCCAGCTCGCGGCGCTGGGGTTCGCGCTGGCGCACTGGCACGGCGTGTCCGGGCGCAGCCATGCCGCATTGGCGCTGCTGCACGCCATCGAGGAGCGCTGCGACCTCGCCGGCAACCGCCACCACCTGGCACGCACCCAGGCGCGCATCGCCCTGGTGCTGCAGCAGCGCGGGCAGATCGACGACGCCCTGCCCTACCTGCGCCATGCCCTGGACTACATCGCCCATACCCGTGCATGGCTGGTGGTGATCGAACTGGGCATGCCGGCCAAGGCGATGCTGCGGCTGGCGCGGCAGCACGACAGCGAGATCGGCACCGGCACCACCCGTGCGCTGACCATCCAGACCCTGCTGGACAAGCTGCACCACGAGGACGAGGCCGCCAGCGAACTGTTCAGCGGCCGCGAACTGGAGGTGCTGGCGGAACTGGCCAGGGGCTCGTCGAACAAGCACATCGCGCGCCAGCTCAACCTGTCGGAAAACACGGTCAAGTTCCACCTGAAGAACCTGTACCGCAAGCTCGACGCAGGCAACCGCGATGCGGCCCTGGCGATGGCCATGCAACGCGGACTGGTGCGGTTCTAGACGGGATTGGGGATTCGGGATTCGGAGAGGCTCTTGCCAATCCCGAATCCCGAATCCCTGCCCTCAACCAAAGACGAACTTGCCCTTCATCATCGCCCAGTGGCCCGGGAACGAGCAGAAGAAGGTGTAGTCGCCGCCCTTGGCGAGCTTGCTGGTCGGGAACTTGATGGTGGTGGACTCGCCGCCGCCGATCGTCTTGGTGAAGACCAGCACCCGCGCATCGCCCTTGGGCAGGTAGCTGTCGGCCAGCGTGGAGCGCATGCCGGCGTTGGCCACCGCGGCGACGTCGGCGGTCTTGGTCAGCACCCAGTTGTGCCCCATCACGTTGGCCGCCATCTTGCCGGTGTGCTTGAGGGTCAGGCTGACCTCGGTGCAGTCGGCGGCGACCTTGATCTCGGACTTGTCGAATTTCATCTGGTCGTTGCCGTCGATCGTGACCGCGCAGGTACGGGCCCAGGCGGAGGGAGCGAGCAACACGAAACACGCGACCAGCAAGACGGAAGACAACTTCACGGACGGACTCCTGGAACTTAGTGGCGGGAAACCCGGGATGCGCGGACACGGCCGCGTACCCATGCTACTTCGCCGCGCGCGCGGCGGCGAAGGGATGGATCAAGACAACTGGACGCCGGTCTGCTGCACGTAGCGCTCGGCCAGGCGCTGCCGCTTCGGCACCGGCAGCGGCCCCTGCTTGCCAGCCTCCACCAGCGCGAACGCTTCCTTGAAGCGCGCCATGTCGGCCGGGGTGCCGATGGTGATGCGCGACTGGGTCGGGAAGCCCGGCCAGCTGCGCCCGACCATCACCCCGTGGGTGGCCATGGCGTCGATGAAGTCCTGCGCCGGCCGCTTCACGTCGAGCATGAAGCAGTTGCTCTCCGAGGCGCTGCACGCATAGCCGCGCGCAGCGAGCCAGGCGACGACGTCCTCGCGCAGGCGGGTGTTGCGTGCGCGCCTGGCCGGTACCAGCTGCGGATCGCGCAGGCTCGCCAGCCCCGCGGCGACCGCGGTGACGGGAAGGCTGTTGATGCTGTAGTACTTGAGCCTGTCCAGCAGGTCCGGGCGCGCCACCGCGTAGCCCAGGCGGATGCCGGCCATGCCGTAGAGCTTGGAGAACGTGCGCAGCACGACCACGTCCTCGCCGGCGGCCACCATGTCCACGGCGCTGACGACGCTGTCGGAGAAATGGATGTAGGCCTCGTCGACCACCAGCACGCTACCGGCCGGCTTGTGCGCCAGCGCGTACTCGATGTCCTTGCGCGAGGTCGCCGAGCCGGTGGGATTGTTGGGGTTGCAGATGTAGATCACGCCGGCCCCCGCCTCCGCCGCGCACATCGCCTGGACGTCGTGCGACCAGTCCTTGCGCAGCGGCACCTTGACCACGCGGGCGCCATTGCGCTCGGCCGCGCGCCAGCCGGATTCGAAGGTGGGGTCGGCCGTCACCAGTGGCTTCTGCGGCGAGGTGAAGGCGAGCATCGCGTAGTCCAGCGGCTCGGTCGAGCCGGCGTACGGCATCAGGTGGTCCATGCCCACGCCGAGCTGCCGGGACAGTTCGCCGAGCAGTTCGAGCTGCGACTCGAACAGGTAGCGCCCGCCCTGCGGGGCGATCTCGACGATGGCCTTGAGCGCGGCGGGCGAAGGCCCGTCGGGGTACTCGTTGGCGCCGATCTGCACCCGCGGCACCTCGCCGGCGGCCGTCGGCGCGGCATCGGCCAGCGCCAGCGCCGGCATGCCGATGCCGGCGGCGCCGGCGGCCAGCACCGAGTCGCGCAGGAAGGAACGACGGGAAAGCGAGGATTTCATGACGGACTCCGGGGTTCTCGGTGATGCAGGCGGATCGGATCGGTGCCGGCGCCGCCGGCGCGATCAGGGACGGACGGCGACGACTTCGATCTCGACGCGGTAGTTCGGGTTGCCCAGCGCGGCGATCTGGAACGCCGAGCGCGCCGGCAGGTTGGGCTGGTTGGCCTCCTTGCCGAAGAACTGGCGATAGCCTTCCATGAAGCCGGCGAAGTCCATCTTGCCGTCGGTCTCCGGGCCGCCGACCAGGAACACCTGCATCTTCACCACGTCCTTCATGCCCAGCCCGAGCGTCTCCAGCTGTTCCTTGATCTGGTTGAGTACGTTGACGGTCTGCGCCTTGGTGTCGCCGTAGGCCTCCAGCGAGCCCTTGGGCGCGTCGGGGTTGGTCACGCCCGGCACCTTGCCGCTGACGTAGACGGTGGTCTTGCCGGCCGGCACCTCGACCGCGGCGGCGATGGGGAAATCGCTGCCGGGAATGCCGTGGCGCACGACGTCGGCGGCAGCGGCCATGGCCGGCAGCGCCAAGGCGAGCATCGCGGCGGCGCGCAGGGGGGTCTTGGGGTTCATGGTTGGCTCCTTGGAGGATGGGGGAATCGCGCGGGCCTTCAGCGCCTGAGCGCCTGGACGTCCTGGCTGCTGATGCGGTCAGGGTAATCGTTGCCGAAGTGGGTGCGCACGTACTGCACCACCTCGGCCACCTGCTGGTCGTTGAGCATGTGCGAGAAGCCGGGCATGCCGCCGCGGCCGTCGAGCACCATCATCGCCACGTACGGCGATGCCGCCAGCTTGGGGTTGCCGGCCAGCGCCGGATACTCGCCGGCTCCCAGCGCGCCCTCGCCGCCGGGCATGTGGCAGCCCTGGCAGATCGCCGCGTACACCGTCTCGCCGGAGACCTCGGCGAAGGCCGCCTGCGGGAACAGCGGGGTGGCGTCGGAGCTTTGCGCCTGCGCCGGCGGCAGTGCCGGCGGCAGCATCAGCCCGCCCACCGCCGCCAGCACGGCCATGCCCAGCCAGGTCGCGTGACTGCGCTTCATGCCCTGCCTCCCGTGGCCATCACCTTGTGATGCAGGCGCCCGGCGACATCCAGCGCGGAGAGGATCGCGCCCTCCTGCCAGGCCGGGATGTAGGAGATATGCTCGCCGGCCAGCGCGATGCGGCCATCGATCTGGCACAGGGTGGAGTAGTACTGCGAGCGCAGCTCCTCGTTCCACTGGCCGAAGCAGCCATGCGTGAACGGCACCCGGTGCCAGCCCACGGCGATGCCGTTGTCGAACTCGCGCGGATACTGCGGATGCAGCTGCGCACCGTACTCCACCGCCTTGCGCACGCGCTCGGCCGGCGACATCGAGGTGAACTCGTAGGCCTCCAGGCCCCACACGTAGCCGCCCAGCAGCACGCCCTTGCCGGGGCTGTGGTAGCCGGTGCTGGGATAGCTGATCAGGGTGATCGGCAGGTCGGTGTAGCTGATGCCGCCGTAGATCGCCTCGTCCTCTTCCCAGAAGCGGCGCTTGAACTGCAGCCCCATCTTCACCGACGCCGCGTACGGCAGCTTGCCGATGGCCTCGTTCATCGCGTCGCCGACGGTGATCGGGATGCGGCTGAGCACCGACAGCGGGATGGTGCAGATGCACCAGTCGGCCTTGGCCACGTGCTCGCCGCCGCCGGCCTGGTAGCTGACGCTGACCCCGGCGTCGTCCTGGTCGATGCGGGTGACCTTGGCCTGGTACTCGATCACGCCTTCGAGCTGGCGCGCGAACGCCTTGCCGATCTGGTCCATGCCGCCGACCGGCTGGAACATGGTGGTCTGCATCTCGTAGTTGTTGCCGGCCGCCAGCGCGGTCCACAGCCGCGAGCGCAGGATGTCGGAGGTGGTGAACGGCTCGGAGAACTCCGGCGCGCCGGACACGCCACCGCCGGGATACTTGGCGAAGCCGCGGCGCTCGCTGCTCTCCCTGCCCTTCACGTAGCCGAAGTCGTGGTCCAGCGCGCCCCAGTTGCGCAACGACTCGAGCAGGATCTCCTGGTCCTCCTTGCTGACCAGCTGGTCCAGCGCGCGTTGCCGGGTGCTCTTGGCAAGCAGCTCGGCGACATGGCCCTTGTAGTCGGCATCGATGTCGCGGAAGCGCTGCGGCTTGCCGCCGAAGCCCTTCTGGCTGTGCAGCAGCGCGTTGTAGTTGACCTGCACGAACGATTCCAGCGCCACCCCGAACTGCTTGCAGTAGGACAGCACTGCGCGGTGGTGGTGCGGGATCCGCCAAGGCCCGGGGTTGAGGTACAGGCCCTGGTCGAAGCCGCAGTGCTGGGTCGCCCCGCCCAGCTCGGTATAGCTGTCGCCGCCATGCAGCGTCCAGTTGCGCCCGCCGGGGCGGCTGTTGAACTCGAGCACCTTGACCTTGTAGCCGGCCTTGCGCATCTCGTAGGCGGCGGTCATGCCGGCCAGGCCGGCGCCCAGGATCAGTACCGAGGCGCCGCCGGGATTTCCCTCCAGCTTCGCAGGTCCCTTCCAGTCGGACTCTGCGGCCATGCCCAGGCTGCTCATGGCCTGGTACATCATCGCGCCGCCGGCGGTCAGGCCGATCCTGGCCAGCAGCTGGCGGCGCGTCATCGAACCACGGTGGTGTTGCATTCAGACCTCTATGGCTTGCGGCCGTCCCTGGCCCCGTGTTGTCACCGCCCGTTGCGGCGCGTGCCTGCAACGATCAGAAATCGTAGGAAAGGCTGGCGAAGACCTGCCGCGGCGCGACCAGGTTGTAGGAGCCATAGTCCTCGTTGGGGAACACCGCGCCGATCGCATCGTCCTTGTCGAACAGGTTGTAGACCGACAGCATCACCCGGCCGCCGCCGAGGAAGCCATCGCGGCCGCCCTTGTAGCCGACGCTGCCGTTGGCGATGAAGGTGGCGTCCACGCGGTCGGTGTTCATGGTGTCGCCGTAGCGCTTGCCGGTGTACTTGGCATCCCAGTTGGCGAAGAAGTGCTCGCCTTCCCAGCCGCCGTTGAAGCTGAGCATGATCTTGGGCGAGTCCGGCACCTCGTTGCCCTTGGAGGGGCGCAGCACGTCCTGGATGCCGCTGCCGTCGTCGCGGTAGCCGTAGTAGTTGTCCTTGAACTCGGACTTGTTGTAGCTCAGCGAGGCGCCCAGGCGCCAGCCCTCGGCCGGGCGCCACATCCCGGAGATCTCCGCGCCGTCGGTCTTGATGTCGCCCACGTTCTGGTAGATCTCGCTGGCGATCACCAGCGGGTCCGGATCGGTCAGGGCGATGATGCGGTTCTGGTAGTCGATGTGGTACAGCGCGACGTAGCCGCTCCAGTTGCCCTGCTCGGTACGGATGCCGACATCGATGTTCTTGGATTCCTCCGGCTTGATGTCAGGGTTGAAGTAGCCGGCGGTCAGCGCCAGGCGCGGGGCGGCGCTGAAGTTCTCCGCATAGTTGGCGAACACCTCGGTGCCCTCGGCCAGGGTGAAGCTGGCGCCGACCTGCGGCTGGAACCAGTCCTTGTCCTTCTTGGCGGTATTGCGGGTGGTGTTGCTGTTGAAGTCGTCCAGGTTGGCGATGCCGTGGTACTTGCGGTCCACGCTCAGGCCCTTGGCGCCGAACTCCAGGGTCAGGCGGTCGTCGAGCAGGCGCAGGGTGTCCTTGACGTAGAGCTGGGTGACGTCGGTGCTGAAGTGGTTGTCGTAGTAGTTGACGATGTACGGCACCGACTTGTCGAGGTCGCCGGTGTCGGTGAGGTTGTACAGCGGCCGCACCTGGTCGAAGTCGTAGGTCTCGTACCAGCCGCCGACCTCGAGCTTGTTGCTGTCGGTTTCCCACGACAGCGCCGCGGTCACGCCCTTGCGGTCGCCGGACATGATCTCCTCGCGGCGGGTCATCGAGCCGACATGGGTGACGATCCGGTTACCGTCGGCGTCGAGCACGTAGTTGCCATCGCTGTCGACCTGGTAGAGCTGCGGATCGCGGATATAGATGTCGGTGCGCCCCGGCGTGCCGGCCATCGCGTCCTCGTAAAGGCCGGTGGCGGTGCTCGGCGGCGTGCCGCCGATGCCGTAGCCGTGCTTGTTCTCGTAGTAGCCGGTGAACTTCAGGCCGACGCTGTCGGTGAACATGAAGTCGCCGCCCAGGCTCAGCAGCGAATCGCGGCGGCCGTTCTGCCACTCGGTGTAGTGCTCGGCATCGGTCTCCGGGTCGCCGGTCAGGCGCTCGTGGATGTCCCAGGCCAGCGAGCCGTCGGAGTTGTAGCTCTGGACGTCGTAGTCCTTGCGGTTGTTCCAGATCCAGCCCAGGGTCAGGTGGCCCTTCTCGAAGTCCTGGCGGATCTTGGTCTCGAAGTGGTCGCTCTTCTGGGTGGCCGGTTCCAGGTCCCAGACGCCGCCGCGGGTGCGCGAGGCCGACACGTAGGCGACCGGGCCGCCGGCCCACCACTCCGGCGTGTCCAGGCGCACGAAGGTGCGTACCAGGTCGTCCGAACCGAAGGTCTGGCTGGCCTTGCCGCTCCAGGTGTCGCCGCCCCTGGGGCCGATGCTGGTGTAGCGGATGGCACCGCCGAGCGCATGGTAGGAGGGCTGGGTCACGTCGCCGGAACCGGCCGAGACGCTGGCATCGAGCAGGTTCTCGGACGAGATGTAGCGCGAGATCGGGCCGCCCTCGCGGGTATCGGCGGTCTCGATCGGGATGCCGTCCAGGGTCACGCCGATCTGGTTGGAGGAGAACCCGCGTACGCGCATCGAGTCGCCGAATTCGTACAGGCCGAACGGATCGGTGGTCTGCACGTTCACGCCCGGGAGCGTGGCCAGCAGCTGCTGCGGCGCCACGCCGGGCACCTGCGCCTCGATCTCGTCGGCGGTCACCGCCGCGGTGGTGCGCGTGGAGCCGGTGCCGATGACGCTGATCGCGTCCAGCGTCCTGGCGTCGGACGTGCCGCTGCTCTGCGCGAATGCCGGGGTCGCCTGGATGCCGGCGACCACCAGCAGCGAGGCCAGCGGCACCCTGCCCGAACTGCGAACCCCCTTGAGCACGGTCGAAACCGAATCCGCCAGACGCGCTGCCTTGATGCGTTTGCCCATTGCTGTCGACCTCCTGGAAAGCTGTTCGAATCGGGATGCCGGGGTCCGGATGCCGCTGGCGGCAGGACCGCAGGCTCGATCGCCTCGGCGTTTCGAACATACCCAGACAGGCCCCGGCGCAGACCGGGCACGGCGGGTAGGTCATCGATCGACGGGTAGGGGCGGACAGGAGCGGACGCCGCGTGGGTCGGCGAAAGCCTCGCCGCGTCGGCACGCCGGCGGGCCGCCGCATCGATGCGCGCACTACCCGTCGCCGCGCCGCCGTAGCCAGGAAGCTGAACGACCGGGACGACGCCAGCCGCGAGCGGGCACAATCGCCGCATGCCCTTCATCGCCCCGCCGCTGCGCCTGGTGCTGTTCGATTTCGACGGCGTGCTCGCGCGCTACTCGCGGCACGCGCGCGTGCTGCACCTGGCCGCGGCGCTGGACCGGCGCTACGCATCGGTCGAAGCGGCGCTGTTCGGCTCGGGGCTGGAGACCCGCTACGACAGCGGCCAGGTCGACACCGCCGGCTACCTGGCCGAACTGGGCGAACGCCTGTCGGGCACCGTCGACGCCGCCACCTGGAGCGCGGCGCGGCTGGCGGCCACACGCCCCGAACCGCGTGCCCTGTCCCTGCTGCAGGCGGTTTCGCAAGGCACGGACGTCGCCGTGCTGACCAACAACGGCGCGTTGATGGAAGCGATCGTCAACCAGCTGGCGGTGCCCGCCGCCCCGGCGCTACGGGGCCGCATCCTGTGCAGCGGCACGCTGGGCACGCGCAAGCCCGATCCGGCGGCCTACCGGCTTGCGCTGGAACGGCTGGGCGCGGATGCGGCGCAGACCCTGTTCGTCGACGACCTGTTCGTCAACGTGCGCGGCGCACGCGCCGCCGGCCTGCATGCCGACAGCGCGCGCGACAGCCGATCGCTGGCGCGCCTGCTCAAGCGCTACCGGCTGCTCTGACCGGGGCATCCCGGCATGGACCGCAGCGACGTCCGCAGGAGCGACCGTAGGAGCGACCGTAGGAGCGACCGTAGGAACGACTTCAGTCGCGATGAGGCCTTACCGATAGAGCCCCATCGCGACCGAAGTCGCCCCACAGATCAGGGCACCTGTCCACGGCCTTGCAGCAAGCAGAGCATCGCAGCTTGCGCCGCCCCTGCACGATGGCGATCGACCTTCATGCCACCGCGCGGGCCGGCACCAGGCCAGCACCAGCTGACTTCCGAGCGCGGCGCGCTGAAGCACAGCCCGGGTAAGCGCAGCGCACCCGGAGGGGCCGGCGCGCGACTTCCGTCCCGGGTCGGCCCTCGGCCCTGCCTGCGCTGCCGCCACGGCAGGCTTCAGGACCGCGCGAGATACCTTTCGAACGCGGCGCGCAGCCGCTTCAGGCCATCGCCCAGGTCGGCATCGGAGATGTTCAGCGCCGGCACGAAGCGCAGCACGTCGGGGCCGGCCTGCAATGCCAGCAGTCCCTCCTCGGCGGCGGCATCGAGGATCGCGCCGGCCTGTCCGGCATGCGCCGGCGCCAGCACCGCGCCCAGCATCAGTCCGCGCCCGCGCACCTGCGAGAACACCCCCAACTCGCGGCCGATCCGCTCCAGGCCCTCGCGCAGCGCCTGCGACTGGCGGCCGACGTTGGCGGCCAGCTCGGGCCGCTGCAGCTTGTGCAGCACCGTGCGCGCCACCGCCGCAGCCAGCGGGTTGCCGCCGAAGGTGGTGCCGTGGGCACCGAACTGCATCGCGTCGGCGACCTTGGGGCCGGCCAGCATCGCGCCGATCGGGAAGCCCCCGCCCAGCGCCTTGGCCAGGGTGACGATGTCCGGCACCACGCCGTCCTGCCAGTGCGCGAACAATGTCCCGCTGCGGCCCATGCCGCACTGGATCTCGTCCAGCACCAGCAGCGCGCCATGGTGGTCGCACAGCCGCCGCACCTGCTGCAGGAAGCCCGGAGCGGCCGGCAGCACGCCGCCCTCGCCCTGCACCGGCTCGATCATCACCGCGGCCACGTCGCCGGCGGCCATGGCGATCTCCAGCTGCGCGATTTCGTTGAAATCGACGTAGCGGAAGCCGCCGGGCAGCGGCTCGTAGCCGGCCTGGTACTTCGGCTGCGCGGTGGCGGTGACGGTGGCCAGGGTGCGGCCGTGGAAACTGCCGCGGAAGGTGACGATCACCCGCTGGTCGGGCTTGCGCCCCTGCTGCGACGCCCACTTGCGCACCAGCTTGATCGCCGCCTCGTTGGCCTCGCCGCCGGAGTTGCACAGGAACACCCGGCGGGCGAAGCGCGAGGCCTGCACCAGTTCCTCGGCCAGCCGCAGCGGCGGTTCGCTGTAGAAGACGTTGCTGGTGTGCCAGATCCTGCCGGCCTGCTCGACCAGCGCGGTGAACAGCTCCGGGTCGTTGTGGCCGAAGGCACTGACCGCGATGCCGGCCGCCAGGTCGACATACTCCTTGCCGTGGCTGTCCCATACGCGCGCGCCCTGTCCTCGCTCCAGCACCACCTGGCGCGGCCGGTAGACCGGCAGGAAGTAGTCGGACAGGGACAACAGCGGATCGGCCTGGGCAGTCATCGCGGTGCGGGGCAGTGGAAGAAGCCCGGCATTCTCGCGCATCGCGGCGGCCGGCGCATCGGCCACGGCGTCAGGGCGCCGGCCGCTGCGAGCAGCCCGGCGCGGCGGGATCGGGCCAGAGGTCGTTGCGGCCCGCGCCCGGCGGCGGATCGCAGGCCATGCGCCGCGCCACCACGAAGTCCTCGCGCGGCGCGGCGCCGCCCGCCGGCCAGCGCTGGATGGAGAATCCGTCCAGGGTATAGGCGGGACCGTCACGGCCGTCGAAACGGTACAGATGCGAGACCACCCGCCGCTCGCCGAGCGCGGCAGCGGCCGGCAGCGCCAGCGCCGCGCCCGGATCGCGCAGCGGCGTCCCGGCCGGCAGCGGTGGCGCCAGCAGGAACACCCAGCCGTCGCCGATCCGGCGCCATCCCAGCGAGCGCCGCCGGTAGCGCTGGAATTCCTGCACCACGATGCGGTTGGGCGACACTCCCGGCAGCCGTGCCAGGTCCTGCGCCAGCTCCAGCGCGGTCCAGCCCTCCAGGTCGTGCACGCCCCAGGCCAGGACCGGGCAGCCCCCCGCCGCCGCCTGC
Source organism: Stenotrophomonas sp. MMGLT7 (assembly GCF_021168555.1). Classification (GTDB taxonomy): domain Bacteria; phylum Pseudomonadota; class Gammaproteobacteria; order Xanthomonadales; family Xanthomonadaceae; genus MMGLT7. Next base: position 380,780 of record NZ_JAJOZS010000002.1, read on the forward strand.
CGCGCACGTTCGGCCAGTTGTCGCTGCAGTTCGGGAACATGCCGACGGTCGCCGATCTCCGCCGGCAGCCAGGCGTGCAGGCGCATGCCGTTGCCCAGGTAGCGGCCGAAGAAGGCCTGCTCGGCCAAGCGCCGGAACGGCGGCGTGGACGGGCCGAACTTGTACGGCAGCACGACCGCCAGGTCCTGCCCGGCGCATGCCGGCAGCGCGGCGATGAAGTGCGCCGAGTCGCGCCAGGCCTCGTTGCGCTGCAGCAGGCGCCCGCGCAGCAGCGCCAGTTGCGCCGCCACCAGCACCAGCACCGCCAACGCAAGCCAGCGCCCGCCGCGCGTGCGCGGATCGGGTCCGGCCTTCTGGTACAGCGCCGCCAGCAGCAGCCACGCGTACGGCGAGGCCGTGGATACGTTGCGCGCCGAGAACGACGGCGCGATCAGGTAGCTGACCGCGATGCCGCTGGCGACCACGCCGGCCAGCACGAACAGCGACATCCATGCCGCCTCTTGCGCCGGCGCCGGCAGGCGCGCGGCCGCCGCGCCGCGGCCCCAGCGGCGATGGCCGATGGCGAGCAGCAGCACCAGCACCGCGTACACGCCGCCGGCCGGGAGCAGATCGTGCCAGGCGATGCGCACCTGTCCCCAGAAGAACCTCGCGCCGTTGTCGAACCACAGGTTGTGCACGTCCTGCTGGGTCGAGCGCAGCAGGATCGCCACGTATGCCAGGTTGACCGCCAGGATCGCCAGCCCGCCGGCGACCAGCAGCACCCTTGCGCGACGGTCCGGCACCGCCAGCAGCAGGTACAGCAGGACCATGCCGGTGGACAGCAGCAGGTAGGAGTGGGTCAGGCTGCCGGCCATGCCCAGCCCCAGCAACCACGCCAACGCGCCCCAGGCACCGCGCTCGCGCCGGGCCATGCGTTCGCGGAAGGCCAGCGCGGCCCACAGCATGGCCGCCGACAGCGCCAGCGCCAGCGCGTAGCTGCGCCCGTTCTGCGATTGCTCGAACCAGAACGTCGACAACGCCGCCACGGCGGTCGCGAAGGCCAACGCCGGGGCCTCGAAGCGCCGCCGCAGCGCCAGGAAGAACATCGCCAGGGCGGCGACGGCCGCGGCCGCGCCGGGCAGCCGCAACACCCACTCCTGCTGGCCCAGCGCCTGTACCCACGGGTACATCAGCATGTAGTACAGCGGCGGATGGGTATCGGTCAGCGCGCGTCGCCATACCTCGGCAAGCCCGCCGCCGTGGCCGATCACGTGCAGGGTGAACAGCTCGTCGGTCCAGTAGTTGCTGGCACCGAAGCCGACGAAGGCGAACACCGCGGCAACGCCGGCCACGCCCAGGTACGCCAGCGCGATGCGATCGCGTGCGCCGCCGCCAGCGGTATCCATCAGGCCACCTCGTTCCAGGTCAACGGCGCAGCGCCGCCGCACGGATTCTGCGCGACCGGCGCGGCTCCTGCATGCGGCGGCACTAGGCGGCCTTTTCCTCGGTCCGGGCCGAGGGCTGCGGCCACTCTTCCACCGCGACCGCCTCCGCCCGGTTCACCTGGGCCGACCACGCCGTGCGCTTGGAGGCATGGTAGTTCCACAGCGCCGCCACGCCGCCGCCGGCCAGCGCCGCCAGCGACCAGTGCAGGCCCAGCGCATGCAGGCCCAGCGCCACGCCCTCGTTGATGAACGAGCCTCCCAGGCAGGCCAGGTAGAACAGCAGCAGGCCGCGCAGCATGCGCCGGCCGTGCAGTTTCCGGTCGCCGAAGGTCAGGCTGTTGTTGAGCAGGAAGTTCCAGGTCATGGCGGTCAGGATCGCCGCCGCCTGCCCGGCCCAGAACGGCCAGCCCGCGTACACCAGCGCCGCCACCACCGCCAGGTGCACCGCCAGCCCGGTCAGGCCGACGGCGAAGAACATGGCCATCCGCGCCGGAACCAGGCCGCCGCTGCGCTTCTCCAGCAACAGCATGACCAGCTCCAGCGCCACCCGCACGCTCATCTTCGACCTGCCGCCGCGGCGCTCGCCCAGCACGGTGGCGATCTGCGCGGTGCGGGGACGGCGCGTGCCGGAGGCGACCACGTCGACCAGGATCTTGAAGCCCACCCCGGACAGCCGCGGACGCACGTGCCGGTACCACTGGCGCGTCATCAGGAAGCAGCCGCTCATCGGGTCGGCCAGCCGGACTCCCAGCAGCCCGTGGGTCAGCATGACCGCCGCGCGGCTCATCGCGTGGCGCAGCCCGCCCAGGCCGGAGGCACGGCTTTCCAGGTAGCGGCTGGCCACCACCACGTCGGCCTGCTCGCGCGCGCAGGCCTCGACCATGCGCGTGACCAGCGCCGGATCGTGCTGGCCGTCGCCGTCCATGATCGCCAGCAAGCGGCCCCTGGCGGCATCCCAGCCGGCGATCGCGGCCGAGGCCAGGCCGCTGCCGCCCTGGCGGCGCAGCAGGCGCACCGAGCGGCCGCCGCCGGCGAAGGCGCGCACCACCGCCGCGGTACGGTCATCGCGGGAATCGTCCACCACGACGATCTCGTGCCGCAGATGTGCCAGTCGTGCGCCGACATCGCGCAGTACCGCGCCGATGGCGGCATGTTCGTCAAGCGTGCAGATGACGACGGAGACTTCGATATCGGCAGCCGCGTCATCGGGCAGATCGTTTCCCACGGGCGCTCCCAGGCATTGCGGACGATGCGGGGAGGCTAGGCGGGGTGCCGCGGAACGGATTGTTCGGATGCGGGAACGTCGTGTCACCCATGACACGCGACGGACACCGGCGGCACAGATGCCGGCGCAGGACAAGAGTCACGGCCATGGCCGCCGCTTCTTGGCGTCTCCGGGAAATCCCGGGCGCCGCGATGGCGTGCCCCCGGTCAGCCTGGGTTCGGCAACCCGCGCTAGTCGAGGAACAGATCCGGCAGCGGTGCGCAGGCCGGATCGACCGCGTAGCGGTCCAGGTCCGTCACGCCCGCCGCCGCCAGCACCTCGTCGTCGACCAGGAAGTTGCCGCTGAAGCCCGCCGCCGGCCGCGTCAGCACCGCGTGCGCGGCATCGGCCACGATCTCCGGGCGGCGGGCGTTGGCCGCGCTCACCCCCGGGATCATGTTCAGCGCGTCGGTGGCGATCAGCGTGCGTGGCCACAGCGCGTTGACCGCCACGCCCTGTGGGCCGAACTCGCCGGCCAGGCCCAGGGTCACCAGGCTCATGCCCATCTTGGCCAGGGTGTAGCCGGTGTGCGGCGCCCACCACTTCGGGTCCAGGCTGGGTGGCGGGCACAGCGTGAGGATGTGCGGATTGGGCGCGCGCAGCAGTTGCGGCAGGCAGGCCTGCGCGCACAGGAAACTGCCACGGGCATTGACCTGCTGCATCAGGTCGAAGCGCCTGATCGGCGTATCCAGCGCGCCGGCCAGCCAGATCGCGCTGGCGTTGTTGACCAGGATGTCGATGCCGCCGAAGGCATCGACGGTGGCGGCGACCGCGGCACGCACCTGTTCCTCGTCGCGGATGTCGCACTTGAGCGCCAGGCCCTGCCCGCCGGCGGCGGTCACCGCCTCGGCGGCGCTGTGGATGGTCCCGGGCAGCCTGGGATTGGGCACCGCCGACTTGGCCGCGATCGCCACGTTGGCGCCATCGCGGGCCGCACGCAGCGCGATCGCCAGGCCGATGCCGCGCGAGGCGCCGGTGATGAACAGGGTCTTGCCTGCGAGGGTGGTCATTGGGATTGGGGATTGGGGATTGGGGATTGGGGATTCGGGATTCGGGATTCGGGATTCGGGATTCGGGATTCGGGATTCGGGGTAAAGCGTAACCGCCCACCGCCTTCCGTAGGAGCGGCTTCAGCCGCGATGGGGTTTCACCGGGGAAGCCCCATCGCGGCTGAAGCCGCTCCTACGAATCCCCGATCCCGAATCCCCAATCCCGGCCTTCACGGCTTCGGTCCCTGCCCCTCGTTGTCCTCCCAGTGCAGGATCCGGCGGGTGACGAAACGGTACACCGGCTTGCCGGTGGCGAACCACAATCCGCGCATCCACGAGTGGCGCTTGAGCAGGCGCTTCTCCACCGGCGTGAGGTGTTCGCGGCAATACATGCGCTTGTGCTTGAGCAGGTGGCGCAGGTCCTCGCGGGCGAGCAGGCGCATCCACGGCGAGCGCGGGTTGCCGCGTACCGCCAGCTGGAAGTCGATCAGCGCCGGCGAACCGTCCTCCAGCACCAGCCAGTTGGCTTCCTTGGCCAGATCGTTGTGGGCGACGCCGCGCCGGTGCACCTGCTGCAGCAGCCGCCGCGCGGCACGGAAGTAGCCCAGGTCGCCGCGCGGCGGGCGCTGGTACATGGCGTCGCCGGCCAGGTAGCTGCGGTCCAGCCAGGTGCCGTTCCAGCGCAGCAGCCGCGGCGTGGCCGGCATGCCGCCGAGCCGCTCCAGCGCGCGCGCCTCGCGCCGCGCCAGCCACCAGGCCGGCAACCGCAGCCACCACGGCGAGGCGGCCAGGTCGCGGCGCACGAACACCGCATCGCCCCGGCGCACCAGCAGGATGCGGCCGAAGCTGTCGGACTTGAGGGCTCGCTCGGACGATGTCGGGGGCATGACGCATTCTATGGTTCTCCACGCACTCCCGCGCCCAGGGGCACGGGCATAGAGCGGACCCCGCATACGGCGCCACCCGGAGGCGCCCCACCCGTGCCTTGCGGGCCACCGGCCACCGGCTCGCGCGACAGTCGCCGCGGCAGCCTGCGCCACGGTAGCCCATGACCACGAAAGCCTGCCAGCCCCAGCCGGGGGAGATGCCCGCCCCGGCGGCTTGCCCTACCCTATACGGATGTCTATTCCAAATACAGATGAAATGCCGTTCGCGGCCGTGCTGTTCGATTGCGACGGCGTCCTGGTCGATTCCGAGCCGATCACCCTGGGCGTGCTGCGCGACGTGCTGGAACAGCGTGGCTGGAAGATGAGCCAGGCCGAGTGCGACGCGCACTTCCTCGGCCGCCAGGTCAGCGACGAGGCCGAGCTGATCGCCGAGCGCACCGGCCAGCCGTTCACCCGGCAGTGGCTGCAGGACTTCTGGCGCCGCCGCGACGAGGCGCTCTCGCTGCACCTGCAGCCGATCCCCGGCGCCGAGGCCGCCGTAGACACGCTGTACCGGGCCTACCACGGCCGCATCGCCTGCGCCTCCGGCTCGGACCGCGGCAAGCTCGACCTGCAGCTGCGCAAGACCGGGCTGTACCGCTACTTCGAAGGCCGCATCTACAGCGGCTACGAGGTCCCGCACGGCAAGCCGGCACCGGACGTCTACCTGGCCGCGGCGGCCGGCCTGGGCGTTGACCCGCGCCGCTGCGCGGTGGTGGAGGACACCCCCACCGGCGCCAGCGCCGGGCTGGCCGCCGGCGCCACCGTGTTCGGCTACTGCCCGGGCGGGCCCGGCCATGGCAGCGCCGCGCAACTGCGCGAAGCCGGCGTGCACCACCTGTTCCACGACATGGAGCGGCTGCCGGCGCTGCTGGAAGCGGCCGCGACAGCCTGAACCCGGCCCGGCGGCGCGCCTGGGCTCATGCCCGCGGCCGCCTATAATCGCCCGATGAACTCGCCTTGGATCGACGCCACCCTGGAGTGGATCGCAACCCATCCCCTCCTGGCCGGCGCGGTCATCTTCGCCATCGCCTTCTGCGATGCGGTGATCATCCTGGGCGCGATCGTGCCGGCGCTGCCGCTGCTGTTCGCCGTCGGCGTGCTGATCGGGCTGGGGCAGATCTCCGGCCCCTACGCCGTCGCCGCGGCCGCGCTGGGAGCGTTCCTGGGCGACGCGCTGAGCTACTGGGTCGGCCATCGCTGGGGCAACCGGATGCGCGGCTTCTGGCCGTTCCGGCGCTATCCGCAGCTGCTCGACCGCGGCGAGCTGCTGTTCCGCCGCAACGCCTTCAAGAGCATCCTGGTGGCGCGCTACGTCGGCGCCATCCGTCCGTTCGTGCCGGCCATCGCCGGCATGGCGAAGATGCCGCTGCGCCGCTACACGCTGGCCAGCGGCATCGCCTGCGTGTCGTGGGCGGTGCTGTTCCTGCTGCCGGGCTGGGTGCTGGGACACGCCTACGACGCGGTGGCCGCGGTGGCCGGCCGGCTGGTGCTGGTGCTGGGCCTGCTGGGCGTGCTGCTGGGCGCGGCCTGGGCGCTGGTGCTGTACGGCTACCGCTGGTCGGCCGGCCACCTGGACGCCTGGCTGGCGCGTGCGCTGATGTGGTCGCGCCGGCACACCACGCTGGGCCGCTATACCGGCGCGCTGTTCGACCCGAGCCGGCGCGAGGCGGTGCCGCTGGCGATGCTGGCGCTGATGTTGCTGCTGCTGGGCTGGGGCTGGTTCGCGCTGCTGATGGCGGTCGTGTCCCACGGCGAGCCGCTGGCGCTGGACCTGGCCGTGCACGACCTGATGCTGACCCTGCGCAATCCGCTGGCCGACTACCCGATGGCGGCGCTGGCCTCGCTGGGCGACTGGCAGGTGCTGCTGCCGGCGATCTGCGCGGCGATGGGCTACCTGCTCTGGCGCCGGCGCTGGATGGCCGCCGCGCACTGGCTGGCGGCGCTGGCCTTCGGCCTGGCGCTGACCAAGCTGCTCGGCGCCACCGTGCACGTCGTGCGCCCGCCGGCGGCCAGCAGCGGCTTCGGCTTCCCCTCGGTGGCGGTGACGATGGCGACCATCGCCTTCGGTTTCTTCGCCGTGCTGATCGCCCGCGAACTGCCCGGGCGCACCCGCGTATGGCCCTACCTGGTGTCCGGCGCGGTGGTCACCCTGATCGGCTTCTCGCGGCTGTACCTGGGCGCGCACTGGCTCAGCGACGTGGTCGGCGGCATGCTGTTCGGCATCTTCTGGCTGCTGCTGCTGGGCATCGCCTATCGCCGCCGCATGCACCGCTCGTTCTGGGTCAAGCCGGTGTCGTGGCTGTTCTACGGCACGTTCGTGGCTGCGGCGCTGCTGCTTTCGCCGCGCGACATCGAACGCAAGCTGGTCAAGTTCGAGCCGCCCCCGCCGGTGCCGGTGGACATCGCCGGCGAGCACTGGTGGGACCAGGCCTGGCGCACCCTGCCGGCACGCCGCAACGAGTTCGACGACGACCAGCGCTGGCCGCTGGACGTGCAGGTCGCCGGCCCGCTGGCGCCGCTGCGCGCGCAGTTCGAGGCGCAGGGCTGGCGGGTACAGCCGCAGGCCGGCTGGGAACAGGCCCTGCAGTTGCTGCAGGCCAACGCCGATGCCGACGACAGCCCGGTGCTGCCGGCCACGCTCGATACCCAGGTCGAATCGCTGCTGCTGCTGCGCCAGGGCGAACGCCCGGACGAGCAGTACGCGCTGCGGCTGTGGCCGGCGCCGGCGCGGCTGCAGCCCGGCGACGAACCGCTGTGGCTGGGCAGCGCGCAGACGTTGCGCTACGCGCGCCACTTCGGCCTGGTCGGGCTGTGGCTGCCGCTGCGCGATGCCGACCCGGCGCTGGCCGCGGTGCGGGACGCACTCGGTCCCTTGCCCCACCGCGGCGACGTGCATCCGCAATCGGCACTGCCGGTGCTGCTGGTGCGTACCGAGGGTGCGCCGCCGCCGGCGCCGTAGAAGCCGGCAGGTCAGGAACAACGGCCTTTCCAGGCGCCGATGATTTCCAATCCGGGAGCACAGGGTGGGCCTTGGGCCACCGCGGCGGCGCTTGCCGTGAGCACCGAGCTGGCCAGGTTCGCGGACTGACGCCGCAGGTAAAAGACGATCGAGGCCCTGCTGCGTGTACCCGGCAGTGCGAGCGCCGCGCGGCGGGCCATGGCCCGCCCCATGCCGTCGCGGGAGCGACTCCGCGGGGCCTCAGGGCATCCACGCCAGCAACTGGTCCAGGCGCCGGTGCGGATCGGCCTGCTGCAGCAGCGACAGGCGCTGCTGCTCGCTCAGCGGCAGCAGTTCGGCCAGCCGCCAGCCGACCCAGGCGGCCTGCTCCAGCAATGCCGGGTGGGCCGGCGCATAGGCCGCTCCCGCCTGCTCGACGATGCGTTCGAGCACCGTCGCCAGTAGCGCATGCTGCGGCAGCAGTTCGTCATCCGGATCCGGTTCGCACCAGTCCACCTGCGCGACCACCAGCCCGTTGTCGCGCAACCGGGTCTGGCGGACATGGAAGCGGCGCGCGCCGCGCAGGCGCAGTACCAGCACGCCATCGCTGCCGACGTCGAAATCCTCGATCCGCGCCTCGGTCCCCCACGCCGCCGGAACCGCCGGTACGCCGACCTCGCTGCCCTGAAGGATCAGGCTGATGCCGAAGCCCTCGCCGCTGCGCACCAGGTCCAGATAGCGTGGCTCGAACACCCTCAGGCCGATCGCCGCCCCCGGCAGCAGCACCGTGTGCAGTGGGAACAGCGGCAGCCTGCGCTCCATCGGCCCGTCACTCCAGCGCGGACAGGAACCGCCGCGGCGCGCCGTCGAAGCCGCCGTTGGACATGAACACCACGTGGTCGCCGTCGTGCACGCTCTCGCCCAGCCGCGCCAGCAGCGCATCCACGTCCGCCACCGCGTAGGCCTGGCCGCGCACGGCGGCGATCACCTTGCCGGCATCCCATTGCAACTCCGGCCGCGCCAGGAACACCACTTCGTCGGCCATTTCCAGCGCCGGTGCCAGCGCGGCGGCATGCGCGCCCAGCCGCATCGAATTGCTGCGCGGCTCCATCGCCACCACGATGCGCGCATCGCCGACCTTGGCGCGCAGGCCTTCGAGGGTGGTGCGGATGGCGGTGGGATGGTGGGCGAAGTCGTCGTAGACGCTGACGCCGCGCCGCTGCCCCAGCAGTTCCAGGCGTCGCTTGACGCTGTGGAAGGTGGACAGCGCCGGGATCGCCTGCGCCGGGTCCACGCCCACTGCATGCACTGCGGCCAATGCCGCCAGCGCGTTCATCACGTTGTGGCGGCCGAGCAGCGCCCACTGCGCCGTGCCCAGCGGCCGGCCTCGATGCAGCACCTCGAAACGGCTGCCGTCGTCGGCCAGCAGCCGCGCGCTCCATTCGAACGCCGGGTCCAGGCCGAAACGCTCCACCGGCGTCCAGCAGCCCATTTCCAGCACCTGCGCCAGCCGCGCGTCCTCGCCGTTGACGATCAGCCGCCCGCCGCCCGGCACCGTGCGCACCAGGTGGTGGAACTGGCGCTGGATCGCCGCCACGTCGGGGAAGATGTCGGCGTGGTCGTATTCCAGGTTGTTGAGGATCGCCACCCATGGCCGGTAATGCACGAACTTGCTGCGCTTGTCGAAGAACGCGGTGTCGTACTCGTCGGCCTCCACCACGAACTCGGCGCCCTGCCCCAGCCGCGCCGAGACGCCGAAGTCCTCGGCCACGCCGCCGATCAGGAAGCCCGGCGCGCGGCCGACCGACTCCAGCAGCCAGGCCAGGATGCTGGTGGTGGTGGTCTTGCCGTGGGTACCGGCCACCGCCAGCGTGGTGCGGCCCGGCAACACCTGCTCGGCCAGCCACTGCGCCCCGGAGGTGTAGCTGCGGCGCGCGTCGAGCACGGCCTCCACCGCCGGGTTGCCGCGCGAGAGCGCGTTGCCGATCAGCACCTGCGCGCTGTCGGCGCCGATGTTCTGCGGCAGGTAGCCCTGCTTTAGCGCGATGCCCAGCTTTTCCAGCTGGGTGGACATCGGCGGGTAGATCGACTGGTCGCTGCCCTCGACCTCGTGGCCCAGCTCGCGCGCCAGGGCGGCCACGCCGCCCATGAAGGTCCCGGCGATGCCGAGGATGTGGATCTTGCTCATGCCCGGATTGTCGCCCATCGCCTGGTGATCGGCGAGCGCGGCACGCAGGTGCGCATGCGGCGATCGCATGCAGCGATGCCGTCGACGCGGGGATTCCCCCACTCGAGGTAGGAGATCCCCCGATATCGAAGAGCGCCGGCACGGCGCATCATTGCCCCGCCAGCCGCAGCAGACCCGATCGGTCCTACTCCCCAAGAGGCCGTCCCCAGAAGGTTGCTCACGCTGCGGAGCCCTGAGCAAGCTCTCCGCTGGCTCCATTCAGCGCGATGCCCCGTATCCGTCGAGCGGATACGGGGCATCGTCGTGGCCCCGGACCGGGGCTGCCGTCCATGGACCCGGCGCGAAGCCGCTGCGGTCGGCGCGCCGCGACTGGCGGCGCGCCACGACCTGGCCGCGTCAGTGGCCCAGTGCCGCCAGGATGCGCGCCAGCACTTCGTCGAGCGAGCCCACGCCATCCACGTGCGCCAGCACGCCGCGCTTCTCGTAGAAGCCGATCACCGGCGCGGTGGAGTCGTCGTAGACCTGCAGGCGCTTGCGTACCGATTCGGGATTGTCGTCGGCACGGCCTTCGGCCTTTGCGCGCCCTGCCAGGCGCTCGACCAGCAGGTCGGTGGGCACGTCCAACTGCACCACCGCGTCCAGCGGCTGGCCGATCTTGGCCAGCAGGCCGTCCAGCGCATCGGCCTGGGCCAGGTTGCGCGGATAGCCGTCGAGGATGAAGCCCTTGGCGCAATCCTCGCGGCCGAGACGCGATTCCAGCATGCCCAGCAGGATCTCGTCGGAGACCAGATCGCCACGTGCCATCACTTCCTTGGCCTGCAGGCCGAGCGGGCTTCCGGCAGCCACTTCGGCGCGCAGCAGATCGCCGGTGGAAATGTGCGGAACCTGCAATTTTTCCTTGAGGCGGGCCGCCTGGGTGCCCTTGCCCGAACCGGGCGGTCCCAACAGAACCAATCGCATCAACCTAACTCCTGTAAGTAAAGATCAAAAACGGCCGGCGGCCCCACCCAGAGGGGGACCGCGTCCGACCGCACGATGCTCAGCTTACCGCATCCGGGTAATGTCCCGTCAGCGCACCGTCGAGAACCGGAAGCCGTGGCGAAGACGTCGCCAGCCGGCTTTCCCGCACCCGATTATCCCGATGACGCCCCCTGCCCGGCCGCGGAACCGGGCCTGTCCAGGCACTGCCGGCTTCGGACTCGGCCGCCGAGCGAGCCCGGTTCTACTGCGCAATTCCCCGGGTCCCCGGGCCATGATCGCGTCGCGTGCCCGCCGGCAAACGGCTCCATGCCCGATCCGGCGGCGGCGTCCGATCGTATCCGGCGCGACGGCCCTGGAAGCCTGGAAGGCAGAAAATTCGAGAGGCGAGGAGTTCGCCGAGCGCGGCCGGATTCGTGACGATCCGCCCGCCTGCAGCCACACTTACAGGCCGAAAGATGGCGCGAGTATTGGGCCGGACCGCAGGAGCAGCCCGGGCGGCTTCCGCCACCTCAGGGGCGGCGGACGAAGCCGCCGCCGCTCGCGCATCAGCGGCAAGCCTTGCCTTCCACCGTCATCTGCGCGGCATACATCGGTATCTGCGCGGTCTTGCCGGCGGCGGCCTGCTTCTTCGCTTCCTCCAGGTAGATGCGCGACTGGCCCTGGCCGTCGAGCTGCGGCGCGGCGGCAGCAGGCTTGCGCCACACCCTCACCACGGCCTGCTGGCTCGGGCATGCCGCGCTGGGGACGCGGATCAGGTCGTTGAACTTCCAGCCGTCGCCTTCGCTGGGCCTGGCCTTGTCGAAGTCGACGAAGCGCGCCCGCGGCTGGCAGGTCTCGCTGGTGCGCACCACCGCGAACTTGTAGGGCTGCGCGGCCTCGCCGGTGAACACGCCTTCCAGGCGCGCACAGGCCTCGGGGATCTGCCGCAGCGTATGCACCGCACCGGTTGCCTGCGCGGTGCCGACGGGACGCTGCAGCTCCGGCGTCGGCTCGGCTGCCCACGCGGGCAGCGACAGCAGCGCGAGCAGGCCCAGGCCGGCGGGAAGACGAATGGTCATGGCGTGCACTCCAGCGGATCGATGCCCGGCAGGCTGTCACGGCATACATGAATGCGGCGCCAAGGCCCGCTGCCGCGAGATGACGGCCGCATACCCGGCCATCATCATCGGCAGCGTCGAACCTGCCGGCACGCGTCCTCGCCCCCCTCCCCCGGCTAGAGGCAATCGATCAGGCTCTCGTATATCGCCTTGCCGCTGCCGGGCAACGGCTCGAACAGAGGCTGCGGCACCGACAGCGCCTGGTGGAACGCGGCCAGGGTGATCCCCTGCGGCAATGCAGTCGGACAGCGCCACGTCCGGGTGTCCGCCAGCAACCGTCCGGTTCGCGGCGCGACGCCTATCTCGCTGGCGGCGAACGTCCATACGCACTGCCCCAGCGTGCCCGTACCACGCTCGACCGATCAGCGGTAGCGCAACGGCCGGTAGTCGCTGAATTCCCCTTCGCAGAAGGTATCGCCACAGATCTGCTCGAAATCGAGGAACAGGCGGCGTTCAAGTGCGTGGAAGATCTCCCAGCCATCCGCGTTACCGGGATAGTCGATCGCATCCACGTACTCCGGCTGTGCCGCCGCATGTCCGGCGATCAATGCCTGCGCGGCCAGCAGGGCGGCGAGTAGGATCCTTTTCATGACGTGCTCCTGTATGGGGGTCGGACACCGCCAGCTTCTCGCCGGCGGCCTGTCGTCCGCTGTCGGCCGTCTCCCCCGCACCCGGCCGGAACAGGCCGGTCGGGCGCGTCGGCAAACACCGACAAGGCCCGTCGCACTGCAGCGCAACAGCCAAACGCGTAGAATCGCGGCCCCTATACTCACTGCAAGCTTCGGAGCTAGCGCATGGGCCTGGAACTGGTCAATTCCGGCAAGAACCCGCCGGACGAAATCAACGTCGTCATCGAGATCCCCAAGGACTCGGAGCCGGTCAAGTACGAAGTGGACAAGGAGACCGGCGCGATCTTCGTCGACCGCATCCTGTCCACGCCGATGCGCTATCCCTGCAACTACGGCTACGTGCCCAACACCCTGTGCGGCGATGGCGACCCGGTCGACGTGCTGGTGGTGCTGCCGTTGCCGCTGATCGCCGGCTCGGTGATCCGCTGCCGCCCGGTCGGCGTGCTGCGCATGAGCGACGAGGCCGGCAGCGACGAGAAGCTGCTGGCGGTGCCGGTGGCCAAGATCTTCAACGGCTACGCGCACGTCGAGCACCTGCACCAGGTGTCGGCGCACTGGCTCGAGCGCATCGGCCACTTCTTCGAGCACTACAAGGACCTGGAAAAGGGCAAGTGGGTCAAGCTCGACGGCTGGGGCGACGCCGACGAGGCCAAGCGCGTGCTGCTCGATTCCATCGAGCGCTACGGCTCCTCGCTCGAGGCCTGACGTCCTGCCGGGGACGGGGCCACGCGCCCCGTCCCCGTCCGCGGGAGACGCCAATCACGTTTCCGCCCCGCGGCGATGAACATCGGCCCGGCATTTGGGTACATTGGCCGGTGACATCCGGGCCGGTGAATCCGTGCCCGCCATGCAGGGGAATACCGTCTTGCGCATCTTGTTTGTCGGCGACAGCCGTGACCTGCCGCCGGATATGGCCGACTACATCGGCGACTTCGACGGGCAGTTGCAGGTCGTTGCCGATGGCAACAGCGCCATCGCGGCAGTGGCGACCAGCGACTTCGACGTGGTCGTGGTGGCCCCCGCCCTGCCAGACATCACCCCGGCCACCGTGCTCGGGCAGATACGCACGCTGCGCCCTGCCACCAGCCGGATCGCGCTGATCGAGAACGAACACAGCCAGCGTACCCCGCCGGCACGCATCATCGGCGTGGCGCACCGCTTCCTGCCGATGCCGCTGGCACCGGAAGTGCTGCTGGATGCGGTGTCCAGCCTGGAAGAGCTGCGCGAGATGCTCGGCGACGCGAGGCTGCGCACCGCCATCGGCCGGATCGAGAAGCTTCCGTCCCCGCCGCATCTGTACCTGAGCCTGATGCATGCGCTGGAAGAGGACGAGGACAGCAACGCGGCCGACATCGCCAAGCTGATCGCCGCCGATCCGGCCATCGCGGCCAAGGTGCTGCAGCTGTGCAACTCGGCGTTCTTCTCCAACGGCCGCACCGTCTCCGACCTGCGCGGCGCGGTGACCCGGCTGGGCATCGCCACGCTGCGCGACCTGGTGCTGGCCAGCGAGGTGTTCGCGGTGCAATCGCTTTCCGGCGCCGAGCGCCAGGCGCTGCAGCGGCGAGCGCTGATCGCGTCCAGGCTGGCGGCGAAGATGCTGCCCCAGTCCAGCGCCGAACTCGGCGCCACCGCCGCGCTGCTGGCCGACATCGGCCTGCTGCTGCCGGGCATGCGCAACGAACGCACCGAGAGCGCCGGCGACGACGATCTCCGCCCGGGCCATGCCGAGGCCGGCGGCTACCTGCTGGGACTGTGGGGCCTGCCGATGCCGATCATCGAAGCGGTCGCCTTCCAGCTGCGGCCGCAGCGTTCCAGCACCCGCAGCTTCTGGGTCACCGGCGCCGTGCACGTGGCGACCGCCCTGGTCAATGGCACCCCGGTGGACGAGCAGTACCTGTCCAGGGTGGGCGTGCTGCCCAGGCTGCAGGGTTGGCGCGAGCTGGCCGAAGAACTGGCCGGCCACGCCGCTTCCGACGCCTGAACCGCCGGCCCGGACCGCCGGGCCGTGACCGGTCCGCCGGTGATCTCCCGCCGGGTCGAAGAAGCCCTTGCGCAATGAAGAAGACCGCCATGCCATTGCCATGCGCGGCGTTCCTCGTCGCCGACGCAGCACCAGCGTAGGTCTGTCCCACGCCGATCGGGCATGGTGGCCCCTGCCCGGGTCCTCGGCATGCCGAGGCGGCTGCCGAACTGCATGCCGCAGGCCGGTACATGGAGAGCACAAAAAAGGCGGGCCTTGCGGCCCGCCTTTCGGTACTGCATTTCACCAGACGGCGATCAGAACCGCTGGGTGTACTTCATGTACAGGAAGCGGCCGATATCGAAGCTGCCGTTGTAGGCGAAGTTCGAGTTCGGCTGGCTGTACATGAGCGGGCCCTCGTGGTTGAACACGTTGTTGGCACCCAGCGAGATGGTGGCATCCCAGGGCGCGTTGTAACGGACCTGGAGGTCGTGGAAGGTGTTGGACCCCACCTTGCGCGACGGCTGGACCTGGGTGTACGACGAGACGAAGTCGGCGATGTTGCACTCCGCACCGCCGTCGAGATCGTACACGCAGGCTTCCTTGACGCCGGAGTAGTAGCGCACGCCCCAGTTGACGCCGAAGTTGCCGAAGCTCCAATCCACGTTCAGGTTCGAACGCACGCGGAAGTTGGAACCCCAGTCGCTGCTCGCCCAGCCGTTACGCTGCTCGACAGGCGTCTCGGCCTCGTTGTCGCGCTTGTACTCCAGGTAGTCGACGTAGGTCGTCTTCCAGTCCACCACGAAGTTGCCGATGGCCAGCTCGGGCAGGCGGTAACGCACTGCCAGATCGTAACCGGCGGTTTCCTGATAGCCGCCGTTGATCAGGGTGCGGGTCACGCTGTCGACCTGGTTGATGTCGCGCCCGCCCGTGGAGCGGGTGAAGCGATCACAGGCCGAGGCGATGTTCTGCACGTAGCACTGGTTGAGGATCGAGGTCACCGACTCGCCGGCGATGACGTCGTCGATGTGGATCTTCCACCAGTCCAGGCTGATGTCCAGGCCGCTCACGAAGCTGGGGCTGTAGACCAGGCCCAGGGTGTACGACTTGGAGGTCTCCGGCAGCAGCGCATCATTGGAGCCGGATTCGAACGCGTTGTACGACTGGGTGCCCGGGCCGGTGGACACGGCGCCGCCGGAGGTGATCTGGCGGAAGTCGGCCGGTATGCCCTGCGCCGCGCACAGCTGCGCCACGGACGGGTTGCGCGCCGCCGCGCCGAAGCTCGAATCACACGGATCGGTGTAGTTGTCGTAGGTCTGCGAGGTGCCGCCGAACAGGTCGGACACGGTCGGCGCACGGAAGCCCGTCGCATAGGTGCCGCGCACCAGCAGGTCCTCGATCGGACGCCACTTCAGGCCGAACTTGCTGTTGGTGGTGTCGCCGAAGGTGTCGTAGTCCGAATAGCGACCGGCGACGTCCAGCGACAGTTCCTTGGCGAACGGCAGGTCGGCCAGGACCGGCACGTTGAACTCGAGGTAGAACTCGTCGAGCGAGTAGCCGCCCTTGGTCGGGGCACCGGCCAGGTCCGTGCTCAGGCCGGACTGCAGCAGCGCGTCGGGCTCGTAGCTCGCGTCCTCGCTGCGGTGCTCATAGCCGGCGGCCATGCCCAGTGCACCGGCCGGCAGCTCCGCCAGGGTGCCGCTGAGATTGGCGCTGTAGACCTTGGTGGTGGTCTTGGAGGTGTCGTGGCTGGGCAGGAACAGGTAGGACTGCAGGGCCGGGTCGGCGAGCGAGCCGGCGCCCGTCGCACCGTAGGGCAGCAGCGGGTTCCACGGCGTGCAGCCGGCGATGACGTTGTCCGCCGTGCCGCAGCGGGCCACGCCCGACGCATCGACGAACGACGAGCCGGTCGCGTTCTCGACGTTCGGGATGAACAGGTTGCCGGTTCCGGTCTTGGTGCCCTTGTTCTGGTTGTAGATGTAGCCGACGTCCCAATCCCAGTAGTTGTCGCCGAACTGGAAGGAGCCTTCGAGTCCGCCGCTGAAGCGGAAGGTCTCGAGCTCGGAGCGGGTCTGGCGCGGCACCTCGGAGGTGCGGCGGATGTAGTTGGCCTCCGTGCCCAGCGGGTTGTAGATGCTGTCGGCGGCCAGTGGCGTGCCGTAGACCTCGGACTGGTACGGATAGCCGGCGATCTGCTGCAGGGTCTCGCGGTGGGTGTAGAGCACGTCCGCCTTGGCGCGGACGTTGTCGGTCAGGTCGAAGCTGCCGTTGGCGAACACGGAACGGCGCTCGATCTGCGTCTGCAGGAACATCTGCTGGCTGGCGTTGGTGTAGTCGCCCAGGCCGGTCTCGTGGTAGTCGGCGATGTTGGAGGGGTCACCGCCGTCGTTCAGGGTGTACCAGTTGTCGTCGCTGTCGACCAGGATGCCCTTGTTGCTGGCGGCGCTCCAGCCGTTGGCTTCGTCGCCGACGGGGAACGGATGACGGTAGCCGTTCGGGTAGGCGCTGTAGCGGCGATCCTTGGCATTGACCGGATCTTCCTTGCTGTACTCGGCACCCAGGGTCAGCGAACCGCGATCGGTGGTGGTGCCGTAGACGAAGTTGTACTGTTCCTTCTGGCCATCGCCCTGGCCGAACTGGCCGACGTATGCACTGGCTTCCAGGCCATCGAAGTTCTTGCGGGTGATGACGTTGATGACGCCGGCGATGGCGTCCGAACCGTAGATCGCCGAGGCGCCGTCGGTCAGCACTTCCACACGCTCGATCATCGAGGTCGGGATCGAGGCCAGGTCGGTGTAGCCGCCGGAGCTGACGCCCATGCGCTTGCCGTCGAGCAGCACCAGCGTGCGCTCGGGACCGAGGTTGCGCAGGTTCACGTACTGGCCGCCCACTTCCTCGCCCGACGACAGCGCATCGGCACGGCTGATCGCCGGCGAGCCGGTCGCGGCCAGGTTCTGCACGATGTCGGCGACGCTGGTGTAGCCCTGCTTCTCGATGTCGGCGCGCTGCAGCGCGATGACCGGCTGCGCGGTTTCCAGGCTGGCCTGGCGGATGCGCGAACCGGTGACCTCGATACGATCGAGATTGGTGGTTTCCGGGGTGGTGGACGTCTCCTGCGCCACGGCAAAGGCCGGGGTCAACGCGATCGCGATGCCGGCGGGCAACAGGCCCAGCCGCACTGCGGGAATGCGAAGGTTCATCTATCTCTCCAAAGTTCGTTATTGACGCGTTAAACGCCCTTCGCAAGTTACGGCCGGGTCGACGCCCCTGCTTTGCGTGCCGCGTCCGCTGGCTTTGCCGAATCTGGCGTCAGCCGAGCCGCGGCCTTGCGGTAAGTGCTTGCCGCAACGCCGAAATGGGCACGGAACGCGCGGGCGAAACTGCAGCAGTTGTCGAAGCCGGAGGCCGCGGCCACCTCGCCGATCATCATGTCGGTGTCGCGCAGCAGGTCGGCGGCGCGCTCCAGCCGCAGGCGCGCGGACAGCGCCTGCGGGCTTTCCTCGTACAGCCCCTGGAACGTCTTGGAAAAGTACCAGCTGGAGAAATTGGTCAGCGCGGCCAGCTCGCCGATGCGGACGATGCGGTCGCTGTTGCCTTCGAGGAACAGGCGCGCGCGCTGCAGGCGGCCGAACACCTGGCGCTTGCGGTTGCGCGAGCGCCCCGGGCAGCGCTGCACGCGATGGCCGAAATCGCGCTGCAGCGAGGCCAGGTACAGCAGTACCGGCTGCATTCCCAGCATGGCCTCGTCCAGTGCGCCAGCCTCGCGCCACAGCCGCAGCGCCACCCGCGCCTCGCTGCTCTGCAGCCGTCCGCGGCCGGTATAGAGACTGGTATCGGTGAGCCTGCCGAGCAGCTTCATCGCCTCGGCATCCAGGTTGAGACCGATGCAGAACGCATTGCGATCGGCCTGCACCAACGGGCGCGACTCCCTGTCGAACGCTATCCACTCCCCGCCACGCAGGCGGAAGCGTCCCTCCCGGGACTCGATCCACCCGGTGCCGCGCAACTGGATCCAGACGGTGAACATGCCGGTCGCGCATTGCAGGCTGCCCAGCCGCGCCACCCCCATGCACGCCGGCTGCGACGTCTCCGCCGCTTCGGCCTCCACGGCCACCCTCTGACCACGATCGGCCCACACCACATTGCTCATCACGCTCACCCGCCTGCCTGGATCTGGCCGAACGTTTTGCCGGATGTGGTGGCTCGGGTCAGGAATTTCCCCGGACATTGCGACGAAATCCGGACGATCCCGCCACGAAAAACATGTGAAGCCTATTTTTCCTTTCCAGACAACCAGTTGATGATGCCCACCCACGCCCCCTGGGGTTCTTCCGGCAGGGGCATGACGCCGATGTTGGTGCCGTCCTGGACCGCCATCGCCAGGTAGATGTCGCCGCTGGCCGGGTCGCTGCTGAATCCGTTCTCGGCCGCCTTGCGGTGGGCATCCAGGCATGCCGGCTGCGCCCGCCCGGCGCCGGCACGGCTGAGCCGGGCACCGCATCCGGGAACCGAGTCGAGGTAGTCGATCGCACCGGAGGCCCCGACCGCCCAGTTGCGGAATCGCCACAGCGACGGCACCGCCCCCTCCAGTTCGCGGACACTGCCGGCAGACAGCCGCGCATCGGCCTGCCACAGCCCCGGCCGGTCGGCGCGGGTGAACAGTACCCGCTTTCCCTGGCGGTCGTAGCGGACCTGGGTGACATCGTCGATGGCGGCCAACCGGCGCCACGACGTGGCCGCACTGTCGAACAGCGCCAGCTCCGCCCGCCCCCCGCCGGAACTGCCGACCACGAGCACCTCGTCCGCACCAGCGCCGTGGACCGCCTGCAGCGGCTGCTCCATCGGAACCGGCAACCGCTGCACGGTTCCCGCGCCCGGGACGATCCGGTAGATGCCGCGCTCCTCGCCGGCGACCTGGCCCAGCGCCAGCAACGAACTGCTGTCGGACGACCAGTCCGGCGGCTGCCCGGTATCGGGCCTGAAATTCTCGATCAGCCGCGGCGGATCCCCGGACGCCGGCACTCCCCACCACAGGGCATAGCTGCCGGAACGGTCGGAGGCGAACAGCAGTTGCCTGCCGTCCGGCGCCAGCACCGGCTGCAGGTCGCGCCCCAGCGACGGGAACAGGCGCTGTGCGCCGGCAGGCTCGCCATCCTCCCCCAGGCGCACGCGGAACAGTCCGAACTGGGCCTGGCGCCTGACGAAGGCCAGTGTCCCCGTCGCCTGCGCCACCGCCGGACTCTGCGCATCGTCCAGGCCGAAATCGCGCAACCGCTGCTGCTGCACGTCCAGCCGGTAAAGCCGCGACTGGCTGCCCACGCTGCGACCGATCACCGCCTGCTCGCCACCGGGCAACCAGTTCCAGCCATTGATCTGCGCACTCTCGTGGCTGAGCCGCTCGGCCGCCCCGCCCTCGGCGGGGATCCGCCACAGGTCGCCGAACTGGGGGTTGCGGACGAAACCGATCCACTTCCCGTCCGGCGAGTACCGGGGCGCGTAGTCGAAATCGCCGGCGGCCACCGGGTAGTCGAGCGCACGCCAGCGCCCGCTGTCCAGGTCGAGGATGCGCAGGCCGGAGGCGGCGTTCATCCCCGCCATCGTGCCGAAGATCAGCCCGCGCCCGTCCGGCGTCCAATCGAAGCCGAGCATCCACGTGCCCGTGCAGGAGGCCACCGAACGTTCCTCGCCCAGCCCTTCGGCCGGCACCACGATGACCTCGCAACGTCCCTGGTCGCCGGAGCGCACGAAGGCGATGCGCCTGCCGTCCGGCGACCAAGCCGGAGCATGGTCGCGCCATCCCGGCGGCGGCTGGCTGAGAACCCGGGGACGCGCATTGTCGCTGGCCTGCAGCTTGACCAGCGAACCGGCGCCGTCGGGCAGCTCCGAGGCATAGGCCACCATGCGCCCGTCCGGCGAGATGGTGGGCGAGGTCTCGAAGCCCAGTTCCGAAACGATGAGCCGATACGGTCGCTCCGGCCCTTCCGGCGACCCGGGCGTGGCGTGCACGAAGCGCCACAGGTACACGCCCAGCAACAGGGCCCCGAACAGGGCCAGCGACGCCGCCGCCGCGACCAGGAAGCTCCGGTACAGGCGGCCGGCGGGACGGGCGTTGGATTTCACCGGTGCCGCCGTAGCGGCTTCCACGGCTGCGGGCTCCGCCGCGACGCCCGCGTCCCCGGCATCGCCCTCGCCGTCGCCCTGGTCCGCGAGCCAGTGGACCGGCGCCAGCAGGCGATACCCGGTCTTGGCGATCGTCTCGATGTACAGCTGCCTCGCCGGATCGCCGCCGTCGCCGGAGAACGCCTTGCGCAGCTGGGCGATGGCCTGGGTCAGTACGTCGTTGGTCGGCATCGTGTCCGGCCACACCTCGGCGAACAGTTCCTCGCGCGACACCACCCGGCCAGCCCGGGCCACCAGCGCCAGGATCACCCCCACCGCCTTGGGCGTGATCCTGATCGGCCGCCGTCTTTCGGGGTCATGCACCTCGCGCAGCGAAACCACGAGGGTGCAGCATCCGATCCGCACGCGATCACCGGGCAACGACTTTTCTCCAGCAGGCGGCATACCGGCGACAGACATTCCAATTCAGACATCCGGCACGCCGGAACGAGGGCATCGGCAAAACGCCAAAGTCCGCAAAGCTTCGCGACGCGATGCGACAGGCGCGGCGAATGGCGAAATTTTAGCCTATGCATTGTTCCCGCATAACTGCGGTGCGACATCAGGCCCTCTCTCTCGCCGACGATTTCCGATAAACAGCACCAAGATTGCGCGCCAGCTGGCGCGCTTCTTTTTTGCTGCGGACCGCTCGCCACGAGCGGGCCCTTGCCAGTCCTGCGTTTGCCGGTGTCAGTGCCACGCATCGACTTGGCAGGCGGTTCCTAGTCACCCATTCCTTAAGCAAGACTGAAGGCGCAGGCTGAAGTGTCGCCCAGGGACAGGCTTCGACAAAAAATTCAGTCCGGTCAATCTCCGGCAAACTCGTGACGCAAACGAGGCGATCGCTCTTCTAGGCACTAGAGGCGTTGGTGGTTCATACCAATCAACGGGTTCCACGAATCAGATCCCCAATCAGCGCTTATCGCAGCACGTCATCCGCGACATCGACGCCGTCACAAACACGTAACATTTGTCACAGCCAAGCAATCGGCGAAAAACCGGCAAAAAAAGCGCTCGTTAGATTCCTGTCAAGTCTTCGTTCAAGGGGCATTAACCCCGTGAACGACGGCGCCCATCAATCCAGGGATCTGCGCACCATGAAAAAGCCACGCCATATCGTCAGTCACAAGCACGGCCTGTTGACTGCTGCATTGGGCATCGCGATGTTCCAAGCCATTTCTGCACAGGCTCAAGAGACCCAAGTCAAGCAGGACGCACCCACCACGCTCGACAAGATCGAGGTCACCGGCTCGCGCATCAAGCGCGCCGAGGTCGAAGGAGCGCTCCCAGTCAGCGTCCTCGACCGCCAGGCCATCGAGATCAGCGGCAAGAACACCGTCGCCGACCTGCTGCAGAGCTCCAGTTTCAACTCCTTCGGTTCGTTCACCCCCACTTCGGGAAGTTCCGCCCAGTCGTTCGCCGGCCTGAGCCTACGCGGCCTCGGTGAAGGCCGTACCCTGATCCTGATCGACGGGCGCCGCTCGGCGGTCTCGCCACTGACCGGTGAAGGCCAGGACCTGAGCTCGATCCCGACCGCGGCAGTCGAACGCATCGAGATCCTCACCGACGGCGCCTCGGCGATCTACGGCGCCGACGCCATCGGCGGCGTGGTCAACATCATCACCCGCAAGGATTTCGAAGGTTTCCAGGTCAGCAGCGGCGTGACCGACAACCATTACGGCGGCGACGCGTCCGAAGGCTCGATCCTGTTCGGTACCAGCAGTGATCGCGGCCGCATCCTCGGCGGCATTTCCTACACCAACCAGAAGATCAGCTACGTCTCGGACTACCCATGGTCCGACACGGTGGCCGGCTCGTCCTACGCCAACAACTACCTGGGTGTACTGACCGCGGCCGACGGAAGCACGATTCCCGGCGCCAACCTCTACACCAACGGCAGCAGCGTGGTCCCGGGCGGCTGCTCGGGAACCAACTTCTACGAGAGCACCAGCAGCAGCGGCAATACCAGCTGCCTCTACAACTACGTCGGCGACATGGCCGATACCGCCAGCATCAAGAACAAGAACCTGTTCCTGCGCTCGGAGTACGACCTGAGCGATCGCTGGACGCTGCAAACCGATATCTATGTCAACAAGAAGCAGAGCACCAGCCAGTACGCGCCGGTACCCGAGAGCATCTATGTCTCGGCCGACAGTCCCAACAACACCACCGGCCAGGACGCCTACATCAAGCACCGCTTTGCCGCGCTCGGCAACCGCCTGACCTACACCGACGAGAACGCCTACGACGTCAACCTCAGCCTGCATGGCCAGTTGACCGACAGCACCAGCGTCGAGTTCGGCGCGCGCACCACCGAGTCTCGCGCCACCATAATCGGCTACAACTACGTCAACATTCCCGTGGCCGAGCAGTACTTCGAGTCCGGCGCCTATAACGCGTTCGATCCCTACTCGAACTCGGAGGAAGTGCTCGACGCGATGCGCACCACGACTAGCCGCGATGCCTACTACAAGCAGAAGGAAGTCAACGCGCTGCTCAACACCGACCTGTTCTCCCTGCCCGGCGGCATTTCGTCCCTGGCCCTGGGTGCCGAGTACAGCAAGCACGACTACCAGGACATCTACGACCAGCAGTCGGCCGCGGGCAATGTCGGCGGCTCGTCCGGCAACTCGGCGTGGGGCAGCCGCAACCTCACCTCGGCCTACGCCGAGTGGAGCCTGCCGTTCCTCTCCAACCTGTCCGCCGACCTGGCCCTGCGCTACGACCACTACTCCGACTTCGGCGACGCCACTTCGCCCAAGATCTCGTTGCGCTACCAGCCGATCGACACACTGACCCTGCGCGCATCCTACGGCGAAGGCTTCCGTGCCCCGACGCTGCCGGCGCTTTACCAGCAGTCCGCGTTCTCGGCCGACACCGTCACCGATGCAGCCACCGCGGAGGCCTACGGCCTGGATGCATCGAGCTCGGTCCAGATCAACGCCTACCACATCGCAAACCCCGACCTGAAGGCGGAAGAGTCCAAGCAGTTCAGCGTGGGCCTGGCCTGGGATCCGGTGTCCTGGGCCAACCTGACCCTGGACTACTGGAAGATCCGGATCAACAACCAGATCAAGTGGTACGACGCACAGACCATCCTCGACCGCACCGCCCTGGGCCAGTACCTGCCCGAGCAGTTCTACGTGGTACGCAATACCGACGGTTCGATCCAGTCCGTGTACGCCGGCTACGGCAACGAAGGCCAGGTTGAGACCGACGGTATCGACCTCAACCTGCGCACCCGCTTCGACCTCGGTGAATGGGGCCGCCTGAGTTCGAACCTGCAGGGTACCTGGACCCACAGCTATACCATCGCCGGACTGGACGGCAAGGACGAGTACATCGGTACCGATGGCTACCCTGAGTGGCGCGCGAACCTCAACACGCACTGGGATCTGGGCGACTGGAGCTTCTCCTGGACGATCAACGCGATCGGCTACGAGCCCGGCTACTACGTCACCTACTACGACGGCACCTACAGCTGCTCGCAACTGAAGGAATGGGGCTACACCAAGCGTTGCGGCGGCGCCTACATCACTCATGACGTGCAGGTCAGCTACAACGCGCCGTGGAACGGCACCATTTCCGTGGGTGCGCGAAACCTCACCGACAAGGCGCCGGTGTACGACGCGGCTTATTCGCCGACAAACTTCAATAACTACCTCTACAACGGCTACGGTCGTCAGCTATACCTGCGCTATACGCAGAACTTCTGATACGCACCACAAGAGTCCCGGCGCCCAACGCCGGGGCCTCCTTGGAGGGCCGCTTCGGATTCCCGAACGCGGCCCTTTTCTTTGGCATCGGTCTCTAAAGTGCGATGCCGACGAGTGCCGAACCGGGAACTGCTCAGCCAACCTACCCTCTCGATGCTCCGCCATGACTGTCCGTGGCCATCGACAAGCGCATGTCGTCGAGCATGGCAATCACGCAACACACCGCAAATGCAGCGACATAGCCCCGCACAGGTGGCGGGCTACCGTATCGCCACAACAAGAATCCATCTCTCTCTCCCCTGCCGCCGGCTGACCCCGGCGGCTATTTTTTTGCCAAAGCGACGCAATCTCCGCGCAATCGAGCGGACCCGCGCCGCCGCCCCGTCGGCGTGCAGTCCGTTTCCGCCGCAACCATGCTTTGCCGGCAAGGGCTGCGCGCTGGTCACGGATGAAACCACGCACCGGCGCGGGGCCAGGGTTGACAAGGAAAACCCGCCGTGCTTTCCTGCCCCGCATGTCGCACCGCAACGCCACCTCGAACGCCCGCCTGTCCGCGCCCATCGGCGCCGGCGCGGCCGCGTCGATCCTCGTCCTCGTACTTATTAGCTCGCCAACCGGTGCGGGACGATCCAGCGTGTAAGCGACAGACACACGAGCTTCGATCAAGACCCCGCACCGGCAACGGCGCGGGGTTTCGCGTTTCAGGGATGCAGAAAAGTTTCGAATGACATGAACCACACCACTTCGACAACCCGCAAAGCCAGCAGCACCGCCCGCCAGGGCGCGATGGCCGCTGCCTGCGCTGCCGCCCCGAGACGCTTCCCCCTCCAGCCGGCCAGTGCCTTCACTGCCGGCTGATTTTTTTCCCTTTCCCCGAGGAACATCGATCATGACCAGCAACGACCAGCCCCAACCCACCATCGCCGTCGTCGGCTACGGCAGCCAGGGCCGCGCGCATGCGCTCAACCTGCGCGAGTCCGGTTTCGACGTCGTCGTCGGCCTGCGCCCGGGCGGCCCCACCGAGGCCAAGGCCCAGGCCGACGGCTTCGTGGTGAAGACGCCGGCCGAGGCGGTGAAGAATGCCGACCTGGTCGCCGTGCTGACCCCGGACATGGTGCAGAAGAAGCTCTACAACGAGGTGCTGGCGCCGAACATGAAGCAGGGCGCCTGCCTGCTGTTCGCGCACGGCCTGAACGTGCACTTCGGCATGATCGAGCCGCGCGAGGACCTGGACGTGGTGCTGGTCGCGCCCAAGGGTCCGGGCGCGCTGGTACGCCGCGAGTACGAGATCGGCCGCGGCGTGCCGTGCATCTGGGCGGTCTACCAGGACCGCAGCGGCAAGGCCAAGGCGCTGGCTCTGGCCTACGCCGCAGGCCTGGGCGGCGCCCGCGCCAACCTGATCGAGACCACCTTCAAGGAAGAGACCGAGACCGACCTGTTCGGCGAACAGGCGGTGCTGTGCGGCGGCGCCTCGTCGCTGGTGCAGGCCGGTTTCGAGACCCTGGTAGAAGCCGGCTACCAGCCGGAGATCGCCTACTACGAGGTGCTGCACGAGCTGAAGCTGATCGTGGACCTGTTCTACGAAGGCGGCATCACCCGCATGCTGGAGTTCGTCTCCGAGACCGCGCAGTACGGCGACTACGTCAGCGGCCCGCGGGTGATCGACGCCAGCGTCAAGGCGCGGATGAAGGACGTGCTGACCGACATCCAGGACGGCACCTTCACCAAGAACTGGGTGGCCGAGTACGAAGCCGGGCTGCCGAACTACAAGAAGTACAAGCAGGCCGACCTGGAGCATCCGGTCGAGCAGGTCGGCAAGCGGCTGCGCGCCAAGATGGTGTGGCTGCAGGAACAGGCCGCCGCGCAACCGTCGGACAACGGCCAGAAGGCCGCGTAAGCGCTGCACCCCCACCCGCTACCGAGAAGGTCGCCACCGAATGAACACCTCCGCACAAGCCAGGCCGCGCAACGGCGCACGCTGGCTGACGCAGGCCCTGGAAGCCGAGGGCGTCGACACCCTGTTCGGCTACCCGGGCGGCACCATCATGCCGTTCTACGACGCACTGGTCGATTCGAAGCTGCGCCACGTCCTGGTACGCCACGAGCAGGGCGCGGCACTGGCCGCCAACGGCTATGCGCGCGCCAGCGGCAAGGTCGGCGTATGTGTGGCCACGTCCGGCCCGGGCGCCTCGAACCTGGTCACCGGCATCGCCGACGCGATGCTCGATTCGGTGCCGATGGTGTGCATCACCGGCCAGGTCGGCACGCCGTTGCTGGGTACCGATGCGTTCCAGGAGCTGGACGTGTTCGGCATGACCCTGCCGATCGTCAAGCACAGCTTCCTGGTGCGGCGGGTGGAGGACCTGCCGCAGGTGGTGGCCGAGGCGTTCCGCATCGCCCGCGAGGGCCGTCCGGGACCGGTGCTGATCGACCTGCCCAAGGACGTGCAGGTGGCCGACGCCGGCCACCTGCCGGCGCACCAGCCAATGGCGGTGGCGCCGCCGCCGGCACCGGAAGATGCCAGGCTGGCCGAGGCCATCGCCGCCATCGCCGGTGCCGAGAAGCCGGTCATCTACGGCGGCGGCGGCATTGCCCTGGCCGATGCGGTGGACGAGTTCCGCCAGTTCGTCGAGGCCACCGGCATCCCCACCGTGCTGACCCTGCGCGGACTGGGCGCACTGCCTGCCGGGCATCCTCAGTACCTGGGCATGCTGGGCATGCACGGCACCCGTGCGGCCAACATGGCGGTGCAGGAGAGCGACCTGCTGGTGGTGGTCGGCGCCCGCTTCGACGACCGCGCCACCGGCAAGCTGGGCGAGTTCGCGCCGTTCGCGCGGGTGATCCACCTGGACGCCGACGCCTGCGAGATCTCCAAGCTGCGCCAGGCCGACATCGCCATCCGCGGCGACGTGGCGGCCGGGCTGCGCGCGTTGGGTGCGGCCAGGACGACCTGCGAGGACTGGAACAGGCGCTGTGCCGGCAACCGCGAGAAGTTCGGCGCGCGCTACGACGCACCCGGCAAGGACATCTACGCGCCGGCGCTGCTCAAGCGCCTGAGCGAGGTGGCGCCGGCCGACACCGTCATCGCCTGCGACGTCGGCCAGCACCAGATGTGGGTGGCGCAGCACTGCCGCTTCGACCATCCGCGCAACCACCTGACCAGCGGCGCGCTGGGCACCATGGGCTTCGGCCTGCCGGCGGCGATGGGCGCGCAGTTCGCCTGCCCCGAGCGCACCGTGGTGCTGGTGTCCGGCGACGGCAGCTTCATGATGAACGTGCAGGAGCTGGTGACCATCGCCCGCTGCCGGCTGCCGGTGAAGATCGTGCTGCTGGACAATTCCTCGCTGGGCATGGTGCGGCAATGGCAGGAGCTGTTCTTCGCCGAGCGCTACAGCGAGATCGACCTGTCCGACAACCCGGACTTCGCCGCGCTGGCGCAGGTGTTCGGCATCCCCGCCAAGCGCATCACCGCGCGCAGCGAGGTCGAGGACGGCCTGGCCGACCTGCTGGCCCAGCCCGGCCCGGCGCTGCTGCACGTGGCCATCGACGCGCGCGCCAACGTCTGGCCGCTGGTGCCGCCCAACACCGCCAACAGCACCATGCTGGAAAGCAATCCCGCCTACGTGCAGAAGGAGGCCGGCCATGCAATACCGGCTTGATCTGGTGCTGAAGCCGAGCGAGGGCGCGCTGCTGCGCGTGATCGGTACCGCCGAGCGGCGCGGCTTCCGGCCGGTCTCGATCAACGGCCAGCCCTCGGCGGCCGACGGCGGCCGCTGGCACGTGGCGCTGGTGGTCGATGGCCAGCGCTCCGGCGAGACCCTGCGCCACCAGCTGGAGAAGGTCTACGACTGCGTATCGGTGCAGGTCACCGAGGTCGCCGCGACGGCGCAGGTGCAGGGGGTGGCGGCATGAACGCGATGGGACGCGGGATGCGGGATGCGGGATGCGCAAGGTCGATCGCCTCCTGCCCGGGTGGCCCGGTGCGCGCCGGCAGCACGGCCGCGCGCCGGGACGGCGCGGCACGGAGGAGTCTTCTTCCACGGAGGTCGCTTCTTCGCCGCTGCCCTGCCTTCGTTCCCGGGAGCGCGCTCCCGGCTCCGCGGTCGCGCCGTCATGGCTGACGCGGGCCGCGGCGGCGACACCCAGGAAAGCGACGTAGGCGACGTACGCGTCAGCGTGGCCGACGTGCTGGCCGCGCAGGCCCGCCTGCGCCGCTACCTGTCGCCGACGCCGCTGCACTATGCCGAGCGCTTCGGCGTCTGGCTGAAACTGGAGAACCTGCAGCGCACCGGTTCGTACAAGGTGCGCGGCGCATTGAACGCGATGCTGGCCGCGCGCGAGCGCGGCGACGAGCGCCCGGTGATCTGCGCCTCGGCCGGCAACCACGCCCAGGGCGTGGCCTGGTCGGCCTACCGGCTGGGCATGCAGGCGATCACGGTGATGCCGATGGGGGCGCCGGCCACCAAGATCGCCGGCGTCGCCCACTGGGGCGCCACGGTGCGCCAGCACGGCGACAGCTACGACGAGGCCTATGCCTTCGCCCGCGAGCTGGCCGCGCAGAACAACTACCGCTTCCTGCCCGCGTTCGACGATCCGGACGTGATCGCCGGCCAGGGCACCATCGGGATAGAGATCGCCCACCACGCCCCGGACGTGGTGATCGTGCCGATCGGCGGCGGCGGCCTGGCCTCGGGCGTGGCGCTGGCGCTGAAGTCGCAGGGCGTGCGCGTGGTCGGCGCGCAGGTGGAGGGAGTGGACTCGATGGCCCGCGCCATCCGCGGCGACGTGCGCGAGATCGACCCGGTCGCCACCCTGGCCGACGGCGTCAAGGTCAAGATCCCCGGTTTCATCACCCGCAGGCTGTGCACCAGCCTGCTCGACGACGTGGTGATCGTGCGCGAGGCCGAGCTGCGCGAGACGCTGGTGCGGCTGGCGCTGGAGGAGCACGTGATCGCCGAGGGCGCCGGCGCGCTGGCGCTGGCGGCCGGGCGCCGGGTCGCCGGCAAGCGCAAGTGCGCGGTGGTCTCCGGCGGCAACATCGACGCCCTGGTGCTCGCCCGCCTGCTCTCCGAGGTGCGCCCGCGGCCGCCGCGCAAGCCGCGCCGGCGCAACCGCGAGCGCCCGGCTTCGCCGCCATCGTCCGCGCCGTCATCGTCCAGTACCGCCCCGCCCCCACAATCGCCGAAAATGGCCAGCCCGGCCGCTTCCGCCTTCCCCATCGCCGCCAACGCCACCGCAGTAGAGGAGACCCTCTGGTGAACACTTCCAACTCCCAGACCCCGCGAATCCGAATTTTCGACACCACCCTGCGCGACGGCGAGCAATCCCCGGGCTGCAGCATGTCGCCGCAGCAGAAGCTGGTGATGGCGCGCGCCCTGGCCGAGCTGGGCGTGGACATCATCGAG
This sequence comes from Stenotrophomonas sp. MMGLT7, assembly GCF_021168555.1. Lineage (GTDB taxonomy): Bacteria > Pseudomonadota > Gammaproteobacteria > Xanthomonadales > Xanthomonadaceae > MMGLT7. Next base: position 410,459 of record NZ_JAJOZS010000002.1, read on the forward strand.
ACCGGCTTCCCCGCCAGTTCGCAGTCCGACCGCGAGGCGATGGCGCTGATCGGCCGCGAGCTGCGCGGCACCACCCTGGCGGTGCTGTCGCGCTGCCTGGCGACCGACATCGAGACCTCCGCGCGCGCACTGGAGGCCGCCGCGCATCCGCGCCTGCACGTGTTCCTGTCCACCAGCCCGCTGCATCGCGAGCACAAGCTGCGCATGAACAAGGAACAGGTGCTGGAGTCGGTGCGCAAGCACGTGGCGATGGCGCGCGGCTACGTCGACGACGTCGAGTTCTCGGCCGAGGACGCCACCCGCACCGAGGAGGACTTCCTGGCCGAGGTGACCGAGGTCGCCATCGCCGCCGGCGCCACCACCATCAACCTGCCCGACACCGTCGGCTTCTCCACCCCGGAGGAAATCCGCGGCATGTTCTCGCGCATCATCGCCCGCGTGCCCGGCGCCGAGCGGGTGGTGTTCAGCGCGCACTGCCACGACGACCTGGGACTGGCCGTGGCCAACTCGCTGGCCGCCGTCGAGGGCGGCGCGCGCCAGGTCGAGTGCACCGTCAACGGCATCGGCGAGCGTGCCGGCAACTGCGCGATCGAGGAGATCGTGATGGCGCTGAAGGTGCGCAACGCCTTCTACGCGCAGGACACCGCCATCGACACCCGCCGCATCGTGCCGACCTCGCAACTGCTGCAGCGGCTGGTGGGCATGCCGGTGCAGCGCAACAAGGCGGTGGTCGGCGCCAACGCCTTCGCCCACGAGTCGGGCATCCACCAGCACGGCATGCTGCGCCACCGCGGCACCTACGAGATCATGCGCCCGGAGGACGTGGGCTGGGAGTCCTCGCAGATGGTGCTGGGCCGCCACAGCGGCCGCGCCGCGGTCGAGGCGCGCCTGCGCGCGCTGGGCTACTGGCTGGAGGAGGAAGAGCTGAAGCTGGTGTTCGAGCAGTTCAAGGCGCTGTGCGAGCAGCAGCGCGTGGTCACCGACGCCGACCTGCAGACGCTGATGCAGGACGCCAGCGACAGCCAGGGCTACCGGCTGTCGTCGATGACGGTCAGCAACGTCGGCCAGCACGGCGACACCGCCCAGCGCGCCAGCGCGCGGGTCGAGCTGTCCGATCCGGACGGCCAGCGCGTGAGCGAGACGGCCGAAGGCGACGGCCCGGTGGATGCGCTGTTCGCCGCGCTGGCCGCCGCCACCGGCGTGCAGCTGACGCTGGACAGCTACCAGGTGCACAGCGTCGGCATCGGCGCCGACGCCCGCGGCGAGGCCAACCTCAGCGTCACCCACCAGGGCACCGCCTACGAGGGCAGCGGCACCAGCGGCGACATCATCGAGGCCAGCGCCCTGGCCTGGCTGGACGTCGCCAACCGGCTGCTGCGGCAGACCACGGCGGCGCACAGCGACAGCGGCGTGGCGGTGGCTTGAGGGCGGGGATTGGGGATTCGGGATTGGGGATTCGCAGGAGCGGATTCGTCGATCTTCGGTAGTCCTGCCCTCGACACACGCAAGAAAAACGGCCGGTGGAGTGTTCCACCGGCCGTTTCGTTTTCGCGGGAAGGATCGGATGGAGCGGTGACCGGCTCTTGCCAATCCCCAATCCCGAATCCCCAATCCCTCCCCCTAAAGCTCCCCCACCACCGCATCGCCCATCTCGCCGGTGCCGACCCGGGTGCAGCCTTCGGACCAGATGTCGGCGGTGCGCAGGCCGTGGTCGAGCACCTTGCCGACCGCATGCTCGATAGCATCGGCGGCGGCGGCCTGGGCGAAGCTGTAGCGCAGCATCATCGCCGCCGACAGGATCGTCGCCAGCGGGTTGGCGATGCCCTGGCCGGCGATGTCCGGCGCCGAGCCGTGGCAGGGCTCGTACATGCCCTTGCCGTCGGCGTCCAGCGAGGCCGAGGGCAGCATGCCGATCGAGCCGGTCAGCATCGAGGCCTGGTCGGAGAGGATGTCGCCGAACATGTTGTCGGTGACGATCACGTCGAACTGCTTGGGCGCGCGCACCAGCTGCATCGCCGCGTTGTCCACGTACATGTGGCTCAGCGCCACGTCCGGATAGTCCCTGGCGACTTCCTCGACCACCGTGCGCCACAGCTGGCTGGAGGCCAGCACGTTGGCCTTGTCCACCGAGCACAGCTTCTTGCCGCGCAGGCGCGCCATGTCGAAGCCGACCCTGGCGATGCGGCGGATCTCGCCCTCGCCGTACGGCAGGGTGTCGTAGGCCTGGCGCTGGCCGTCGTCGAGCACGCGGTTGCCGCGCGGCTGGCCGAAGTAGATGCCTCCGGTCAGTTCGCGCACGATCAGGATGTCCAGGCCGGCGACCACTTCGGGCTTGAGCGTGGAGGCGCCGGCCAGCTGCGGGTACAGGATTGCCGGGCGCAGGTTGCCGAACAGGCCCAGCTGCGAGCGGATCTTCAGCAGGCCGCGCTCCGGGCGCAGCGCCGGATCGATCGTGTCCCACTTCGGGCCGCCGACCGCGCCCAGCAGCACCGCGTCGGCCGCGCGCGCGCGTTCCAGCGTCTCGTCGGCCAGCGGGCTGCCGTACCGGTCGTAGGCCGCGCCGCCCAGATCGTCGAACACCAGTTCCAGGCCGAGGCCGTCGCGCGCGTCGATCCGCTGCAGCACCTTCACCGCCTCGGCCACGATCTCCGGGCCGATGCCGTCGCCGGGGAGAACCAGAATCTGCTTGCTCATCGATGTTTCCTTGCAGGTATGAAGCTGTTGCTTTGGCAGGAGCGATTTCGGTCGCGAATGGGCTCTACCGGTGAGGCCTCATCGCGACTGATGGCCCGGAGGCCACGTGGAGTCGCTCCTACGCGAATCGTTGAATGGAGCGTTGCATGGATCGCCGCCTAGCCGCGGCCGGTCCACAGCACCAGCACGTCGGTGCTGAAGGAGCCGTCGTCGGCGATCTCGAAGTAGTCGCGCACCTCCGCGCCCGCGCCCTGCTGCAGCGCGCGGATCGCCTGGCGGAAGACCTCCGGGGTGCGCATGCGCTCGACCCAGGACGCGAACTCCAGCCGCAGCCGCTGGCGCTGCAGGCGCTGCACCTGCAGGCCCGCCTCGCCGGCCAGCCGCAGCCATTCGGCCGCCGAGTAGTCGCGCACATGGCTGCCGTCGCGCAGCACCTCGATGGCCTGCAGGTGGGTATCGAGCAGCGGCGTGCCCGGCGCGATCACGTCGATGAAGGCGGCGGTGCCGCCGGGCCGGAGCACCCGCCGCACCTCCCTCAATGCCTGGCCGACGTCGCCCCAGTGGTGCGCCGAGTAGCGGCTGGCGACGAGATCGAATTCCGCCTCGGCGAACGGCAGGCGCTCGGCCGCGCCGCGCACCACGAGCAGGTTGTCCAGGCCGCGTTCGGCGGCCGTGCGGGCCACCACCTCGAGCATCTGTGCCGACAGGTCGTAGGCGACCACCTCGCCGGCCAGCGGTGCCAGGTGGAAGCCGACATGGCCGGCGCCGCAGCCCAGGTCCAGCACGCGCGAGCGCGGCTGCGCGGCCAGCGCCGCCTGCAGTTCGGCGAACTCCGCACCCTGCGCGTGCACCGCGCTGTGCAGGTAGGCGCCGGCCTGCTCGCCGAACTGCGCCTGCACCACCTGCGCGTGCGAAGCGCGACCGGTCACGCGCGGCTGCCGGCGCCGAACAGCCACGGCTGGCGCTGGCGATGGCCGGCCTCGAACGCACCGATGGCGTCGGCGTCGCGCAGGGTCAGGCCGATGTCGTCCAGGCCGTTGAGCAGGCAGTGCTTGCGGAAGGCATCGACCTCGAAGCGGTACTGCACGCCGTCGGGCCGGGTCACGGCCTGCGCCTGCAGGTCGACGGTGAGCCGGTAGCCCTCGGCGGCTTCGCACTGCGCGAACAGCGCATCGACCTCCTCGTCCTTCAGCACGATCGGCAGCAGGCCGTTCTTGAAGCTGTTGTTGTAGAAGATGTCGGCGAAGCTGGGCGCGATCACCGCGCGGAAGCCGTATTCGTCCAGCGCCCACGGCGCATGTTCGCGCGAGGAGCCGCAGCCGAAGTTCTCGCGCGCCAGCAGCACGCTGGCGCCGGCGTAGCGCGGGAAATTCAGCACGAAGTCCGGATTGAGCGGCCGCGCGCCGTTGTCCTTGCCGGGTTCGCCTACGTCGAGGTAGCGCCACTCGTCGAACAGGTTGGGGCCGAAGCCGGTGCGCTTGATCGACTTGAGGAACTGCTTGGGGATGATCTGGTCGGTATCGACGTTGGCGCGATCCAGTGGACAGACCAGGCCGGTGTGGGTGGTGAAGGGTTTCATGGAAGGGCCGGGATTTGAGATTGGGGATTGGGGATTGGGAAAGCCGGGGATTTGCGGGAACGTCGCTGTTACGAATCCCCAATCCCCGATCCCGAATCCCGTAACTGCCTCACATCGACGAAATGCCCGCTCACCGCGGCGGCGGCGGCCATCGCCGGGCTGACCAGGTGGGTGCGGCCGCCGGCGCCCTGGCGGCCCTCGAAGTTGCGGTTGGAGGTGGAGGCGCAGTGCTCGCCGCTGCCCAGCTTGTCCGGGTTCATCGCCAGGCACATCGAGCAGCCCGGCTCGCGCCACTCGAAGCCGGCCTCGATGAACACCTTGTCCAGGCCCTCGGCCTCGGCCTGCGCCTTGACCAGGCCCGAGCCCGGCACCACCAGCGCCTGCTTGACGCTGGCGGCGACCTTGCGCCCGCGCGCGACGGCGGCGGCCGCGCGCAGGTCCTCGATGCGCGAATTGGTGCACGAGCCGATGAACACGCGGTCCAGGCGGATGTCGGTGATCGGCTGGTTGGCGGCCAGGCCCATGTACTTGAGCGCGCGGCTGATCGAGTCCTTCTTCACCGGATCGGTCTCCCGCTCCGGGTCCGGCACGTTCTGGTCCACCGCCAGCACCATCTCCGGCGAGGTGCCCCAGCTGACCTGCGGCCTGATCTGCGCCGCATCCAGCTCCACCACGGTGTCGAAGTGCGCATCCGCATCGGACACCAGGTCCTTCCACACTGCCACCGCGGCGTCCCAGTCGGCACCCTTCGGCGCGAACGGGCGATCGCGCACGTACTCGATGGTCTTCTCGTCCACCGCCACCATGCCCACGCGCGCGCCAGCCTCGATGGCCATGTTGCAGATGGTCATGCGGCCTTCCACCGACAGCGCGCGGATCGCGCTGCCGGCGAACTCCAGCGCGTGGCCGTTGCCGCCGGCGGTGCCGATGCGGCCGATCACCGCCAGCACGATGTCCTTGGCGGTGACGCCGAACGGCAGCTCGCCCTCCACCCGCACCTGCATGTTCTTCATCTTCTTGGCGACCAGGCACTGGGTGGCCAGCACGTGCTCGACCTCGGAGGTGCCGATGCCGTGCGCCAGCGCACCGAACGCGCCATGCGTGGAGGTGTGCGAGTCGCCGCAGACCACGGTCATGCCCGGCAGCGTGGCGCCCTGCTCGGGGCCGACCACGTGCACGATGCCCTGGCGCGCATCGTTCATCTTGAACTCGAGGATGCCGAAGTCCTCGCAGTTCTCGTCCAGCGTCTGCACCTGCAGCCGCGAGACCGGGTCGGCGATCGCGACCAGCCCGCCGAGCCGCTCGGTGCGCGTGGTCGGCACGTTGTGGTCGGGCGTGGCGATGTTGGCGTCGATGCGCCAGGGCTTGCGCCCGGCCAGCCGCAGGCCTTCGAACGCCTGCGGCGAGGTCACCTCGTGGAGGATGTGGCGGTCGATGTAGATCAGCGAGGAGCCGTCGTCGCGGCGCTTGACCTCGTGCATCTCCCACAGTTTGTCGTACAGGGTCTTGCCGGCCATGGATGCGTGTTCCCGAATCGGTCTGGCGATCGGCGGGAGGCGATATCCAGGCCCGCCGGAGCTGGAGCGGCCATGCTATGGGCTTGCCATCGATAAAACAAATTCATATTTTTCATCCATTGGATGAAAATCAGGAATTGAATTGGACCTCGCCAACCTTGCCGCCTTCGTCGCCATCGCCGAGAACGGCAGCTTCTCCGCCGCGGCCGGGCACCTGCACCTGACCCAGCCGGCGGTGAGCAAGCGCATCGCCCTGCTCGAGGCGCAACTGCAGGCACGGCTGTTCGACCGCCTGGGCCGGCAGGTCGTGCTGACCGAGGCCGGGCACGCGCTGCTGCCGCGCGCGCGGCGCATCCTCGGCGAACTGGAGGACACCCGGCGGGTGCTGGAGAACCTGGGCAGCGGGATCGGCGGGCGCCTGAGCCTGGCCACCAGCCACCACGTCGGCCTGCACCGCCTGCCGGCACTGCTGCGCCGCTTCATCGCGCTGCACCCGCAGGCCGCCCTGGACATCCAGTTCCTGGACTCGGAGCTGGCCTACGCCACGGTGCTGCAGGGCCAGGTCGAACTGGCGGTGACCACGCTGGGGCCGGACACCCGGCCGCCGCTGCGCGCCGCCCCGGTCTGGCGCGACCGCCTGCAGTTCGTGGTCGCCCCCGACCACCCGCTGGCGCAGCAACCGCGGGTGACGCTGGAGGACATCGCCGCGCACCCGGCGGTGCTGCCCGAGCCGGACACCTTCACCTACGGCATCGTCGCCGCGCTGTTCGCCGAACGCGGGCTGGCGCCGGGCCTGCGCATGACCACCAACTACCTGGAGACCATCAAGATGCTGGTCTCGGTGGGCCTGGCCTGGAGCGTGCTGCCGCAGAGCATGCTCGATGCGCAGGTGATCGCGCTGCCGCTACCCGGGGTCGCGCTGGAGCGCCAGCTCGGCTACGTGACCCATGGCGGCCGCACCCTGTCGCGCGCCGCCCAGGCCTTCATCGCCCTGCTGCAGCAGGACCACGAACCCGTGTAGGAGCGGCTTCGGCCGCGATGGGGCCTTCCCGGTAGAGCCCCATCGCGGCTGAAGCCGCTCCTACGGAAAGGCCAGGCGGAGGGGCGGCCGCGCCAGGGCTTGCTATAAATATAGAACCCAATGGTCTAGTATTGATCGCATGTCCGCCCCGATCCCATCCCCAGCCAAAGGCGCCGCGAGGAGCAGCGGCCCCGGCCGTCCCAAGGATCTGGGCAAGCGCGCGGCGATCCTCAGCGCCGCCAAGTCGCTGTTCATGGAGCAGGGCTACGCCGGCGCGAGCATGGATGGCATCGCGGCGATGGCCGGCGTTTCCAAGCTCACCGTATACAGCCACTTCGGCGACAAGGAGACGCTGTTTTCCGAGGCGATCCGCGCCCAGTGCCAGGAGATGATGCCCGACGACCTGTTCGAGCACGAGTTCGAGGGACCGCTGCGCGACCAGTTGGTCGGCATCGGCCAGGCGTTCTTCGCCATGATCAGCAGCGAGGCGGCGATCGCCACCCATCGCATGATGCTGGCGCCGGACATCGGCGACAGCTTCGTGCGCCAGATGTTCTGGGAGGCCGGCCCGCAGCGCATCCAGCAGGCGCTGGCCGACTTTCTGGCCGGGCGCGTGGCGCTGGGCGAACTGCAGATCGACGACCTGCCGCTGGCGGCATCGCAGTTCTTCTGCCTGCTCAAGGGCGAACTGCACCCGATGATGATGTGCGGGCTGCGCTGCTGCCCCAGCCAGGCCGACGTCGCTGCCCACATCCACGCCAGCGTGGACCTGTTCCTGCGCGCCTATGCGCCGCGCTGAGCCGGCCACGGCCGCCGCGGTGGTCGCGATGACTTCCGGCACTGCGCCGCCGCCGCCGCGGCGGCGATGCTTGACCGCACGCCAATGGCCCCTGCCCCGGCTAAAATGCCTGCCCCACCGCGTTGGACCTCCACTGCCATGACGATCGACTACTCCCAGGCCCGCGAAAAGATGGTTGAACAGCAGGTACGTCCCTGGGACGTGCTCGACATCCGCGTGCTCGACGTGCTGGCGCGGCTGCCGCGCGAGGCCTTCGTGCCGGAGGCCTACAAGGCCCTGGCCTACGCCGACCTGGAGATCCCGCTCGGCCATGGCCAGAAGATGATGAAGCCGGTGGTCGAAGGCCGCATGCTGCAGGCGCTGGAACTGCAGCCGGGCGACGACGTGCTGGAGATCGGCACCGGCAGCGGCTTCGCCACCGCCTGCCTGGCGACGCTGGCGCGCGAGGTGGTGAGCCTGGAGATCGAGCCTGAACTGGCCGCCTCGGCACGCACCCACCTGGACGCGGCGCGCATCGGCAGCAACGTGCGCATCGAGACCACCGACGCGCTGGCCTGGCAGAGCGAGCGCCGCTTCGACGCGGTATGCGTCACCGCGGCGGTCGACACCATCCCCGAGCGCTTCCTGTCCTGGCTGCGCCCGGGCGGCCGCCTGTTCGTCGTGCAGGGCCGCGAGCCGGCGATGGAAGCACTGCTGGTGAGGAACGATGTCAACGGCGCGCTCACCGAATCGTTGTTCGAAACCGATCTCGCCTATCTGCGGGGCGCCGCCCCCACCCCACAGTTCCACTTCTGATTGCCCAAGGAAGCCCCATGATCCGCCGATCCCTCGTCCTCGCGCTGGCTGCCGCGCTTTCCCCGATGGCCGCAAACGCCGCCGATCTGCTGCAGGTCTACGAAATGGCCCGCAACGGCGATCCGCAGCTGGCCTCGGCCGAATCGACCCGGCTGTACAACAAGGAGGGCGAGGTCCAGGCCCGCGCCGCGCTGCTGCCGCAGCTGGACGGCAGCGCCTCGATCAGCCGCTCGCGCACCGAGTACGAGGGGATCGCCGGCACCCGCACCTCCAAGAGCCGCAGCTACAGCATCAACGGCAGCCAGACGATCTTCAACTGGAGCCAGTTCGCCCGCGTGCGTGCGCAGCGCGACATCAGCAAGGCCGCCGACTTCAGCCTGGATTCGGCCAACAACGACCTGATCGTGCGCACCTCCGCGGCCTACTTCAACGTGCTGGTCGCGATCGAGTCGCTGGTGGCGGCGCAGACCAACGAGGCGGCGGCCAGGAAGCAGTTCGACTACGCCGACAAGCGCCTGGAGGTCGGCCTGGCGCCGATCACCGACGTGCACGAGGCCCGCGCCCAGTACGACCAGGCGCGTGCGGACACGATCACCGCCCGCAACACCCTCGCCGACACCTACCAGGCGCTGGCCGAGATCACCGGCCAGCCGGTGCGCAACCTGAAGGCGCTGCCGGACGACTTCCGGCCGGAACTGCCGCCGGACTACAGCAACGTCGACCAGCTGGTCGCCAATGCCGTCGCCCAGAACCCCGAGCTCAAGGCGCAGGAGCTGCAGGTCCAGGCTGCCGAATCCAGCGTCTCGGCCGCGCGCGCCGGGCACTACCCGACCCTCAACCTCAGCGGCAGCGTGGGCCGCAGCAACAGCTGGGGCGATGCCAGCGGCAACGGCACCGGTACCGGTGTCAGCACCAGCGGGCTGGACATCGACAGCAACCAGATCGGCCTGACCCTGAGCGTGCCGATCTTCGCCGGCGGCGCCACCCAGTCGGCGGTGCGGCAGGCGCTGGCGCAGCGCGACATCCAGCAGGACACCTACGAGCAGCAGAAGCGTGCGCTCGACCGCAACACCCGCAACTACTACCAGACCGTGGTGCAGGGGATCAGCGAGGTCGAGGCGCGGCGGCTGGCGGTGGTGTCGGCGCAGGCGGCGTACGACGCCTCGGAGGTCGGCCTGGAGGTCGGCACCCGCACCGTGCTGGACGTGGTTCAGAACCAGCAGACGCTGTTCTCGGCGCAGTTGAACTACGCCCAGGCCAAGTACACCTTCCTGCAGAACCGCCTGCTGCTGGCGCAGGCCACCGGCACGCTGGACATCGCCCAGGTGCAGGACGTGAACCGGCTGCTGACCGATGAAGCCGAGGCCAAGCTGCCCGATCCGAGTTCGCTGCAGTAGCACCGGCCGGACCGGGCCGTGCCTGTCGGCACGGTATCCATTCGAGGAGCGGGCCTTTGGTCCGCTCCTTTTTCTTTTGCCGATGCCCCCAGATCGTGGGCGGATGGGCCGCCACGGGAATGGCCCCGGGTCCTGGGCGACCGGGGCGCCGATGCCAAGCGATTCGGAAGCGCGTGCCCGGGCAAGGCCGAGGACCGCACCCGGGCCAGGAAGGTGAAGCCGATCCATGTTCGGCCGCGGGTGTGCCGCATTCACCCGGGTCACGTGCTGCACGGAATCGGCCCGCGCAGGCGGCCTTGCCGCCCAACGGCTCCTACCGCACCGGCTCCGGTGAATGCGGCTGCGGCAGATCGGCCGCGATGAGTTCCAAGGTCCGCGCCAGCGCACCGCGGCCGTTCTCCACCAGCGCGCAGCCGGCGGCGGCCATGCGCCCGCGCAGCTCCGGCTGCGCGAGCAGGCGGTCCAGCGCGGCGACCACCTCGGCCACGTCGGCGCACAGGGTGATGGCGCCGGCCTGGGACAGGCGCCGCGAGATCTCGGCGAAGTTGTGCAGGTGCGGCCCGGTCACCGCCGGCACCCCGACCGCCGCCGGCTCCAGCAGGTTGTGGCCGCCGATCGGCTGCAGGCTGCCGCCGACGAAGGCCACCTGCGCGCAGGCGTAGAACGACATCAGCTCGCCCAGCGTGTCGACCACGAACACCTCGGTCTGCGGCTGCGGCCACTGCTGCGCGGTGCGCGTGGCCACGCTCCAGCCCTGGTCGCGTGCCAGCCCCTCCACCCGCGCGAAGCGCTCGGGGTGGCGCGGCGCCCACAGCAGCAGCAGTTGCGGCCAGCGCTGCAGCAGCTGACGCTGGATCTGCATCACCGCCTCCTCCTCGCCCTCGTGGGTGCTGGCGGCGATCCATACCGGCCGCGACGGCGGCACATGCAGGTGGAACTGCTCGACGAACGCCTGCAAGTGTTCTGGCACGGCGATGTCGAACTTGAGGTTGCCCAGGGCCACCACCTGCGCCGGCCGCGCGCCCAGCGAGACGAACCGCGCCGCGTCCTCGCGCGATTGCGCCGCCACGCACTTGACCGTGCGCAGCGCGCGCCCGATCAGCGGGCGCAGGATGCGGTAGCCGCGCAGCGAGCGCGCCGACAGCCGCGCATTGAGCACGTACACCGGGATGCCGCGGTCGCGGCAGCCGAACAGCATGTTGGGCCACAGCTCGGTTTCCAGGATCAGCCCCAGTCGCGGGCGGAAGTGCTCCAGGAAGCGGCGCACGCCGCCGGGCACGTCGTACGGCAGGTAGACGTGGTCCACCTGCTCGCCCCACAGCGCCCGCACCCGCTCCGAGCCGGTCGGGGTGATCGTGGTGATCACCCAGCGGATGTCCGGGCGGCTGGCGCGCAGCGCGTTGACCAGCGGCGCGGCGGCGTTGACCTCGCCCACCGACACCGCGTGCAGCCACACCCGCGGCTGCCCGCGCGCCTGCTGGTAGGCGGCATAGCGCTCGTCCCAGCGCTGGAAGTACTGGCGGACGCGGAAGCCGCGCCAAACCAGGTGGTAGATGGTGATCGGCAGCAGCAGATAGAGCACGGCCGAATACAGGCCGCGCAGCATCCATTCGACGGGGTCCTTGCGCATCGGTGAAGGATAGCGGATGCGGCGGCGCCGGCATCGGTGCGCGCGGGCTTCCCTTAGAATCGGCACATGTCCGAATCCGCCTCCACCGCACACCGCCCATCCTTGCTGCAGCCGCGCCATTGGCCCATGTTCCTGGCCTTGCTGCCGGCGGTGGTCGCCGCGCGCCTGCCGTGGCTGCTGCAGCGCGCGCTCGGCCGCGGCGTCGGCTGGATCGCCCTGCGCCTGGCGCGCACGCGCCGCCGCGCCGCCGAGGCCAACCTGAAGCTGTGCTTCCCGGAGCAGGACGATGCCTGGCGCGCGCGGCTGTTGCGCGACAGCTTCGATGCGCTGGGCATCGGCGTGTTCGAGTTCGCGCGCGCCTGGTGGGGCAGCCTGGCGCCGATCCGCCCGCGCGTGCAGGTCGAGGGCCTGGAACACCTGCATGCCCTGCAGCAGCAGGGCCGCGGCGCGCTGCTGGTGTCCGGCCACTTCATGACCCTGGAGATGTGCGGGCGGCTGATGTGCCAGTACGTGCCGCTGGCCGGCATGTACCGGCGCTACCGCAACCCGGTGATGGAATGGGCGGTCAAGGCCGGCCGGCTTCGCTACGCCAAGGCGATGTTCGCCAACGAGGACGTGCGCGGCGCGCTGCGCCACCTCAAGCGCGGCGGATTCCTGTGGTATGCGCCGGACCAGGACATGCGCGGCAAGGACACGGTGTTCGTGCCGTTCTTCGGCATGCCGGCAGCCACCATCACCGCCACCCACGAGTTCGCCCGCATCACCGGCTGCGCGGTGGTGCCGTACTTCCACCGCCGCGAGGGCGGGCGCTACATCCTGCGCATCGCGCCGCCGCTGCAGGACTTCCCGTCGGCGGACGTGGCGGCCGACACCGCGCGGGTCAATGCCGCCATCGAGCAGATGGTGCGCGAGGCGCCGGCGCAGTACCTGTGGATCCACCGCCGCTTCAAGCGCCAGCCCGGCGGCCGCAGCCGGTTCTACGAGTAGCGGTGGGGCCGGGATTGGGGATTGGCAAAAGCCGAGCTCCGGCTTTTCACGAATCTCCAATCCCGGCTTTCAACAGCCGAATGGCTGGTCATCCCGAATCCCGGCGCTCCAGCCCTTGAGCGCCCCCGCATACAGGCCGGCCAGCAGCATCAGCACGCCGCCCCAGAAGCTGGAATGGAACGCCAGGTGGGTGTTGAACGGGAACACGGTGACCACCAGCGCCAGCATCGTCGGCCGCGCCCGCTCGCGCGCCGCGGCATCGGCGCGGTGCCACGCGCGCCAGGCCAGCCAGGCGCCGGACAGCCACAGCAGCAGGCCGAGGATGCCGGTCTCGCTGAGGATCTCCAGCACCAGCTGGTGGGCATGCAGCGCCGGTCCCTCGCCCCAGGCCGGGCCGCTGCCGTGCAGCGGATCGCAGGCCGGGAAGGCCTCGCGGAAGCCGCGCGCGCCCACGCCATTGACCGGGTGCCCGGCGATCATGCACGCCGCCGCGCCCCATATCTGCCCGCGGCCGGACAGCGCCTGGTCCATGCCGCCATCGGCGAAGGCCAGCGTGGTGCGCTGGACGCGCTGCTGCAGCTGCGGCGACACCGCCACCAGTCCGGCCAGGCCCAGCGCCGCCACCACGGCCACCGCCAGCAGCCGCTTCCAGCCCAGCAGCGGCCAGCCCGACAGCAGCAGCACCAGCGCATAGGTGATCCACGAGGCGCGCGAACCGGCCAGCACGATGACGATGCCGGCCAGCGCCGCCACCGCCAGCCATGCCCACGCGCCCCAGCGCCGCTGCACCGGCAGCAGCAGGAACGGCGACATGCTCGCCAGCACCTGCCCAAGCTTTAGGTTGCACGGGCCCAGGAAGCCGCTCAGGCGATCGGCCGCGGCGACCTCGGCCGGCGTGCACAGGCCATGCCCGCTGATCGCCCACTTCAGCTGGTCCAGCGACCAGAACCAGGCGCTGGTCCCCGACAGCGCCTGCAGCAGGCCGTCGGCGAACCAAGCCGCCACGATCACGGCCAGCCCGCCGAAGGTGAGGCGGCGCAGCGGCGGGGTCGCCACCGCCATCGCCACCAGCCAGGCGAAGGGCAGGTAGCGCAGGCCCAGCGCGGCCTTGCCCCAGGCGCGGCCGCCGTCGATCGCGTCCGGTGCGGACAGCAGCTGCGGCAGCCAGTAGGCCAGGAACAGCGCGCTGGCCAGCCGCCATGCCGCGCCGTCGAGCAGCGGCGCCTCCCGCCGCAGGCGCCCCGCCACCGACTTCGCCAGCACCAGCAGCGCACCCAGCGAGAGCAGGCCCTCGGCGATGCCCGGCGCCGGCCACATCGCCACGTAGGCCAGCACCCAGGCCGGCGCCCAGCGCCAGCCCGCGGCAGGCCCGGCGCCGGCGGCCGGTGCGGCGTCAGTGCCGGAGTTCGTCATAGACCGCCAGGGTGGCGCGCTGCATGTTCTGCAGCGTGTAGGGAATCACCGCCGGCAGTGCCGGCGGCTGCACCAGCAGCTGCCGCGCCCGCGCCAGCAGCGTCGCCTCGTCGAACGCGGGCACCGCGCCGGCCGGTTGCAATTGCGCCAGCAGCTCGCCGACGCCGCCATGGTTCCAGCCCAGCACCGGCCGGCCCACCGCCAGCGCCTCGATCACGGTACGGCCGAATGCCTCCGGCTTGCGCGAGAGCTGCAGCACCAGGTCGCTGGCGGCGTAGGCCTCGGCGATGCGCGCGGTGGGCGCGGTGAAGGCGACCGCGTCGGCAATGCCCAGGCTGCCGGCCTCGGCCAGCAGCTCGCGCAGGTAGTCCTCGCGCCCGGCTTCGCAGGCGCCGGGCAGCCACAGCCGCGCATCCATGCCCTGTCCGCGCAGCCCCGCCAGCAGCCGCAGCCCGTCGGCATGGCCCTTGAGCCGGGTGCCGCGCCCGGGCAGCAGCAGCCACGGACCGGCGCCGGACAGGACCGGCGCCTGCGTGGCGGCCCAGGCGCGGGCCCGCGGGTCGGGGCATGCCCGGCGCGGGAAGCGGTCCACGTCGATGCCGCGCGGGATCACCCGCAGCCGTGCCGGGTCGGTGCGCGGGTAGTGCCGCATGACGTAGTCGCGCACGGTCTGCGACACGCAGATCACCCGCTCGCCGTAGGTCATCACCGCACTGTAGCGGCCGGGGGAGTTGAGCCCGTGCACGCTGGTGACCAGGCGCGGCCGCTGCGTCGCCGGCATCGCCCGCAGCGCATGCCAGCCCAGCCAGGCCGGCAGCCGCGAGCGCGCGTGCACGATGTCGGCGCCGAGGTCGGCGAACAGCCTGCGCAACGCGCCGACGTGGCGCAGCGTCAGCAGCGACTTGCGGCCGATGTCCAGGCGCACGTGCTCGGCGCCGCTGGCCAGCAGCGGTTCGACCAGGCGGCCGCCGGCCGACACCACGACGGCGCGATGCCCGGCCTGCACCAGCGCCTCGGCGATCTCCAGGGTGGAGCGCTCGACCCCGCCGGACTGCAGCGCCGGCAGCAGCTGCACCACGGTCAGGCGGCGCATAAGACGTCAGGGCGCGTACCAATGTTCAAACATCGGTCGTGCATGGGTAGCCAAGGCAACGGCACCCCTCCCCGGCCCTCCCCTGCTTCGCAAGGGAGGGGGCAAAGCGGGGCACCCGGGTTCGCCACGCTGTTGCTGACGAGTGTGAGCGAGGAGGAGTTGTCCAGACCCGTAGGGCGCCGCCCATGGATGGGTGGCCTGCCGCGATCGGGCATGTTCCGACCGAGCCAGGGAGGGCGAGCCGGGAAATACCGACAGCCCGTCAGGCGTAGGCTCCTGACCTTGCAGGGAAAGCGTTCTTGTTTGGTTCCTTTTCTTTTGGCGCTTTCCAGAAGGGTGAACCCGGCCGCGTCAGCGGACGGAAGCCTTCGCTTCCATGCCTGGGGGCGACAGTTCCATACCGGGCATGGGAACTTCGAAGGAGTTGGATGCGACCGATGCGAAGTCACGACCGGCATTCGAGCGTTAACGCGGCACTAGTCCGCCAGCACGAACACGGCGCCGCAGTACGGGCACTGCGCCTCGTGGCTGGGCTCGTCCTCGATCGGCAGGTACACGCGCGGATGCGAGTTCCACAACGCCATTTCCGGGGTCGGGCAGCTCAGCGGCAGGTCGCTGCGATGCACGGTATAGCGCTTCTCGGTATTGGCGGGCGCGGTGGCGGTATGGCTCATGGTGGGCGCGATGGTGGAGATGTGGACACGATTCTAGCAGCCGTGCGCACGCGCGGCCGCGCCCTTCACGGGCATTGACACCGGGCACCGCCGTCGGGCTTACAATTCGCCGCAGCGGCATGGCGGCTGCAGTCGGCCCTGCTGGACGCCACCGCCGCGGTCCTCCCCCCCCCCCCCCGTTCTCCCGGCCTTCCTCTCCCATGCAGCAATCCGTCCATGCGAACCGGCGCGCGTGGGGCGGCGTCTATGCGCTCGCCCTGTCCGCCTTCATCTTCAATACCAGCGAGTTCGTCCCGGTCGGACTGCTGAGCGACATCGCCTCCAGCTTCGACATGCGGGTGACGCAGGTCGGGCTGATGCTCACCATCTATGCCTGGGTGGTGGCGCTGGCTTCGCTGCCGCTCATGCTGCTGACCCGCCGCATCGAACGCCGGCACCTGCTGATGGGCACGCTGGTGCTGTTCATCGCCGCCCACGTGGTCTGCGGCTTCGCCAACAGCTTCCCGTTATTGATCGCCGGGCGCATCGGCATCGCCTTCTCGCATGCCGTGTTCTGGTCGATCACCGCCTCGCTGGCGGTGCGCATCGCGCCGCCGGGCAAGCAGGCGCAGGCACTGGGCCTGCTGGCGGCCGGCACCTCGATCGCGATGGTGCTGGGCATCCCCACCGGCCGCGTGATCGGCGACCTGATCGGCTGGCGCATCACCTTCCTGTCGATCGGCGCGGTGGCAGCACTGGTGATGATCGCCCTGCGCCTGCTGCTGCCGCCGCTGCCCTCGCAGAAGGTCGGCTCGCTGGCCAGCCTCCCCATCCTGTTCCGCCGCAAGGTGCTGATCGGCCTGTACCTGCTGACCATCGCTGTGGTGACCGGGCACTTCACCGCCTACAGCTACATCGAGCCGTTCTCGCAGACGGTGGCCCGGCTGACCGCGCGCGAGACCACCATCCTGCTGCTGGTGTTCGGCGGCATGGGCATCCCCGCCACGATCCTGTTCGGACGCTGGTACGCACGCCGCTCCAACGTCATGTTCGTCGGCTCGATCGCGCTGGTGGCGGCCTGCCTGTTCGCACTGGCCACGGCCGCCGTGAGTGAGTACTGGATGCTGGTCACGCTGTGCGGCGTCTGGGGCATGGCGATCCTGGTGTTCGGCCTGGCGATGCAGGCGCGCGTGCTGGAACGCGCGCCGGAGGCCACCGACGTGGCCATGTCGATCTACTCGGGCATCTACAACATCGGCATCGGCGGCGGTGCGCTGCTCGGCAGCCAGGTCAGCGATCGGCTGAGCCTGCGCGACGTCGGCATCGTCGGCAGCGCGATGACCATCATCGGGCTGCTGATCAGCTTCTGGATCGTGCGCCGGCGCCCGGACGTGGGCATGCCGGTGGCGCCGGGCGTGCCGCGCCCGCACGCCGATGCGCCGCCCGGGATATGGCGCCGCTGGCGCGAGAGGCACGAGACGGCCCCGCGCTGACCGGCCCTGCGCAACCGGCTCGCGAATCCCGGGGTGCGACGACGTTGACCCGGGCAGGGCCGAAGGCCGCACCCGGGGGAGGATCGCGCACCGGCTCCATGCCCGGGGGCGCTGCGCCCACCCGGGAAGTTCCTCCCGGACGGCCGCGGCAACGCTCACGGGCTCCCGCCGCAGCGGGAGCTAGGCTACCGCCGCTGTCAGCCGGCCTTCTCGGCCTCGCGCTGCTTGCGGATCTGCGCATCCACCGCGGCGATCGCGGTCATGTTGAGGACGCGGCGCGGGGTCGCGCTGGTGGTGAGGATGTGCGCCGCCTTGGACACGCCCATCAGGATCGGGCCGATGGTCACGCCGTCGGTGAACACCCGCACCAGGTTGAAGGCGATGTTGGCCGCCTCCAGGTTGGGCAGCACGAACAGGTTGGCGCGGCCCTTGAGCGTGGTGTTGGGCATGATCCGCTGGCGCAGCGCCTCGTCCCAGGCGGTGTCGCCCTGCATCTCGCCGTCCACGTTCAGGCTCGGGCTGCGCCGGCGCAGGATCTGCAGCACCTGGCGCATCTTCTGCGACGACGGCGAGTCGTGGCTGCCGAAGTTGCCGTGCGCCAGCAGCGCCACGTTCGGCTCGATGCCGAACAGGCGCATGCGGTAGGCGGCCTGCAGGGTGGCCTCGGCCAGCTGCTCGGCGGTCGGGTCGTCCTCCACGTGGGTGTCCACGAAGAAGAACACGCCCTTCTGGTTGATGACGCCGGTCATCGTCGAGGTCGAGCTGACCTTCGGCTCCAGCGGCAGCACGCTGCGCACGTAGCCGAGCTTCTTGTGGAAGCGGCCGACCACGCCGGACAGCAGGGCGTCGGCCTCGCCGCGGGCGACCATCACCGAGGCGATCAGGGTCGGGCGCGAGCGCATCAGGTTCTTGGCCGCGGCCACGGTGACGCCGCGGCGTTCGGTCAGGGCGTGGTAGTACTGCCAGTAGTCGTTGAAGCGCGGATCGTCGAGGATGTTGGTGATCTCGTAGTCCACGCCGGCCTTCATGCGCAGCCCCATGCGCTCGGCGCGCGCCTCGATCACGTCGG
Organism: Stenotrophomonas sp. MMGLT7; assembly: GCF_021168555.1. Classification (GTDB taxonomy): domain Bacteria; phylum Pseudomonadota; class Gammaproteobacteria; order Xanthomonadales; family Xanthomonadaceae; genus MMGLT7. The sequence goes on from NZ_JAJOZS010000002.1 coordinate 428,599, forward strand.
GGCGGCCGATCAGGATCGGGAAGGCCAGGCCTTCGTCGACCACGATCTGCACCGCGCGCAGCACGATCTCCTCCTCGCCCTCGGCGTACACCACCCGCTGCCGGTCGCTGCGGGCGCGGTCGTACACCGGCTTCATCATCAGGCTGGAGCGGTAGACGAACTGGCTCAGCTTCTCGCGGTAGGCGGCCATGTTGTCGATCGGCCGGGTCGCCACGCCCGAATCCATCGCCGCCTGCGCCACCGCCGAGGACAGCTCCACCAGCAGGCGCGGGTCGAGCGGGCGCGGGATCAGGTACTCCGAGCCGAAGCTGGGCGTCTCGCCGCCGTAGGCCGCGCCCAGGTCCGAGGCCTCGCGCCGCGCCAGCGCGGCGATCGCGTGCACGCAGGCGATCTTCATCGCCTCGTTGATGGTGGTGGCCCCCACGTCCAGCGCGCCGCGGAACAGGTAGGGGAAGCACAGCACGTTGTTGATCTGGTTCGGGTAGTCCGAGCGGCCGGTGCCGATGATCGCGTCCGGGCGCGCGCGCCGCGCCTCCTCCGGGGTGATCTCCGGGCTGGGGTTGGCCAGGGCGAAGATGATCGGCTGCCGCGCCATGCTCGCCACCATCTCGGGCTTGAGGATGCCGGCGGCCGACAGGCCCAGGAAGATGTCCGCGCCCTCGACGATCTGCGCCAGGGTGCGCTTGTCGGTGTCGCGGGCGTAGCGCTGCTTGTCCGGGTCTAGGTCGGTGCGGCCGGTGTGGATCACGCCGTCGCGGTCGAAGGCGAGGATGTTCTCCGGCTTCAGGCCCAGCGACACCAGCATGTTGACGCAGGAGATGCCCGCCGCGCCCATGCCGGTGGTGGCCAGCTTGACGTCCTCGATCTTCTTGCCGACCACCGCCAGCGCGTTGATCACCGCCGCGCCGACGATGATCGCGGTGCCGTGCTGGTCGTCGTGGAACACCGGGATGTTCATCCGCTCGCGCAGCTTGCGCTCGACGATGAAGCACTCCGGGGCCTTGATGTCTTCCAGGTTGATGCCGCCGAAGGTCGGCTCCAGCGAGGCGATGATGTCGACCAGCTTGTCCGGGTCCTGCTCGTCGATCTCGATGTCGAACACGTCGATGCCGGCGAACTTCTGGAACAGCACGCCCTTGCCTTCCATCACCGGCTTGCCGGCCAGCGGGCCGATGTTGCCCAGGCCCAGCACCGCGGTGCCGTTGCTGATCACCGCCACCAGGTTGCCGCGCGCGGTCAGCTCGCTGGCCTGCTGCGGGTCCTCGACGATCGCCTGGCAGGCATAGGCCACGCCCGGCGAATAGGCCAGCGCCAGGTCGCGCTGGGTCAGCATCGGCTTGGTCGCGACGACCTTGATCTTCCCCGGCGGCTGGTGGCGGTGGTAGTCGAGGGCGGCCTGCTTGAACTCTTCGTTTGACATCGAGGCGGTCTTTTACGGGAAGCAAGGGATCGCGATTCTAAACCGAGCCGGCCGAACGCGGCCGGAGCAGACTGTCGCAGCGCGGGAGCGACCGCCATACGCGAGGCGGCGGCGCAGCCCGTCGGCACGCCGCCGCCAGCGCCGGGCCCGCCTCAGTCCGGGCTCTTGTCGTCCACCGCGATGCCGGCGGCGACCAGGGCCGGGGACTCGGCGGGCACCTCGCCCCCGTCCAGCGCCAGCGCCAGCTTGTCGTGGTCCAGCGCGTTCTCCCAGCGCGACACGACCACGGTGGCCACCGCATTGCCGATGAAGTTGGTCAGCGAGCGGCACTCGCTCATGAAGCGGTCCACGCCCAGGATCAGCGCCATGCCGGCCACCGGCACCTCCGGCACCACCGCCAGCGTCGCCGCCAGGGTGATGAAGCCCGCACCGGTCACGCCGGCCGCGCCCTTGGAGCTGAGCATGGCCACCGCCAGCAGCATGATCTGCTGGCCGAGGCTGAGGTCGATGTTGGTCGCCTGGGCGATGAACAGCGCCGCCAGCGTCATGTAGATGTTGGTGCCGTCCAGGTTGAACGAGTAGCCGGTCGGCACCACCAGGCCCACCACCGACTTGGCGCAACCGGCCTTCTCCATCTTCTCCATCAGCGACGGCAGCGCCGACTCCGAGGACGAGGTGCCCAGCACCAGCAGCAGTTCGGCCTTGAGGTAGCGGATCAGCTTGAGCACCGAGAACCCGCACAGCCGCGCGACCAGGCCCAGGATCACCAGCACGAACAGCAGCGAGGTGATGTAGAACGAACCCACCAGCCAGGCCAGGTTGATCAGCGAGGCGATGCCGTACTTGCCGATGGTGAACGCGATCGCGCCGAAGGCGCCGATCGGCGCCGCCGCCATCAGCATGTGGACCAGGCGGAACACCGGCGCGGTCAGCGCCTCCAGCAGCGTCAGCACCGGCTTGCCGCGCTCGCCCACCAGCGCCAGCGCGATGCCGAACAGCACCGCCACGAACAGCACCTGCAGGATGTTGTCGCCGACGAACGGGCTGACCAGCGTCTTGGGGATGATGTCCATCAGGAAGCCGGTCAGGGTCAGCTCGTGCGACTTCTCCACGTAGCTGGTGACCGCCGCCTGGTCCAGGTCGGCCGGGTTGATGTTCATGCCGGCGCCGGGCTGGACCACGTGCGCCACGACCAGGCCCACCACCAGCGCCAGCGTGGAGAAGAACAGGAAGTAGGTCATCGCCTTGGCGAACACCCGGCCCACCGTGCGCAGGTGGGTCATGCTGGCGATGCCGGTGACGATGGTCAGGAAGATCACCGGGGCGATGATCATCTTCACCAGCTTGATGAAGGCATCGCCCAGCGGCTTCATCGATTCGGCGAAGGCAGGCTCGAAGTGTCCGAGCAGCGCGCCGATGACGATGGCCACCACCACCTGGAAATAGAGCTGGCGGTAGAGCGGCACATGGCGGTGCGGCGCCGGAGACGAATTGACGACGTGCATGGGAACTCCCGGGGTGCGGTGATGTCCGGCCAGTGCGGACTGGCCTGCATTGTGGCCCTCCCCCGGCGGCGGGCCGATAGCGCATTGGTATTAAGCGCGCCGGCATCCCAAGGCGGCGGGCACGGCACGAAAGGGCGCCGGGAAACGGCGGGAACGGGGGAATCCGGGCCCGGCACCGGGATTGCCGGCAGCCACCGCAAACGATGCGGCGAAGGGGCCGCCAAGGCCGATTCCCGGCCGCGGACAGGCAGGAGGACGCGAGTGCGGATGCGTCCCGGAAGGGACGCCGGAGGGCAGGCATCGGGCGCGCCTCGGCGGGAATTCCATGACGCACTGCAGCAAGAATTGCAGGCATTTGGCGGCGTTTGCCGCCGCACTAACCCTTTAGTCGAATATTGATTGAAGTCATGTGAAAACCGGCGGCACTCGACTAGCCTTTGCGTCACTGGAATCTGGTAGGAGCAGGCCCCGAGCGGCCACACCGGCTTCCCACAGCAACCTCAACCGACGAGATGACGCAATGCGCCCTTCCCTCATCACCGCCGCAATCGCACTGGCCGGCTTCGGCGTTTCCGCCCAGGCAGCCAACTTCGACGACTGGCCGACCAAGTACAAGACCTCCAACGACGTCGAGCTCGCCGTCACCGGCAACTTCGCCTACGACTACAACGATTTCTCCGGCGATTCCGCGCTTGAGGACGACGATGCGATGCGCCGCAAGGAATTCGGCGCCACCATCAAGAAGGCGGGCGTGTTCGACGCGATGGTGTACTACGACTTCGAGTCCGAGACCTGGCTGGACGTGTACCTGCGCCTGGAATCCAAGGCCCTGTTCGGCCGCGACATCGGCAAGTTCCGCTTCGGCTACATGAAGGTGCCGGTGGGCATGGAAGGCGTGACCAGCTCGCGCGCGCTCAGCTACATGGAACTGGCGCTGCCGATCCAGGCGATCTACCAGGGCCGCCGCACCGGCGTGGAATGGACCTTCGAGCGTCCCGCCTACCTGCTGCAGGCCGGCGCCTACGGCGGCAAGGACCTGCACGGCGACAACCCGGGCACCACCCAGGTGCTGCGCGGCGTGTGGACCCCGCACAAGGCCCCCGGCGACGTAATCCACCTGGGCCTGGCCGCCTCGGTCGAAAACCCGCGCGGCTGGCACAACGGCCTCGGCGTCCACTTCGAGCCCAGCTACCGCGGCCGTGCCAAGCCGGAAGCCGGCCTCACCGACGTGCGCCTGATCGACACCGGCGCGCTGGGCAACGTCGAGAAGATCCGCCGTACCGGCCTGGAGGGCTTGTGGATCAAGGGTCCGTTCTCGCTGCAGGGCGAAGCGCTGCGGCTGGACGCCGAACGCGCCGGCGGCCTGCCGGACTTCACCGCCGACGGCCAGTACATCTCGGCCACCTGGGCGATCACCGGCGAGTCGCGCGGCTACAACGCCGGCAACGTCTCCAACATCAAGCCGTCCAAGAGCTACGGCGCGGTCGAGCTGCTGGCCCGCTACAGCCACCTGGACCTGAACGACGGCGTGATCCAGGGCGGCCGCCAGAACGACTGGACGCTCGGTGCCAACTGGTACCTGACCAGCCACTTCAAGTTCCAGGCCAACTACGTCTGGGTCGATGCCAAGCGCCTGGGCGTCAAGCGCGACCCGAACGTCTTCGAGCTGCGCGCCCAGGTCCACTTCTGAGCCAAGGCTTGCCGAAGGATGTTGCGCACGGGCTCCCGGGAAACCGGGGGCCCGTGTTCGTTGGGACGACGGCTGCATCCCGAGCGGGGGCCGGCCGGCATCCGGCGCCGGCGTCCGGTCGGCGGCCCGCGCTGGCAGGCGCGGCGCTGCCGGCCGTGGCCCGGGGCAGGGCCGCTGGCCGCCCCGGGACGCCGCGTCCGCCGGGTTGCCGGGTGCGCTTCGCTTACCCGGACCACGCTGCCGACGGGCTATCGGGATTCCCCGACTCGCCCTCACTTGGCGGTACTGGCGGTACCGGGGAGGTCCTCGCCTCGTACAGGTCGGCCTGGACCCGCCGCCGCTGAATCCGCCGTGGCGGGCCCACGCCCGACCTATGCGGCGGCTCGCGGAGAACGTTGCGACCTGCAGCCTTCGATGACCTGAAAGCGATGCCCTGAAAGGCCCGGTACTCAGGACCGGACGTCACGCCCTAGACTGGGCGCATGTATGCATTCGAGCGTTTCCGCCGCCCCGTACTGACCACGCTGGTGGTGCTGGGCGGGATGATCCTGTGCACGTGGGCGGCGGGGCGGCTCGGCGAGCGCCATGCACTGGAGCGGGAGGACGCGCAGGTCCAGCGCCAGCTGGCGCTGTACTCGCAGTCGCTGCAGCAGCACATCGACCGCTACCGCACGCTGCCGCAGCTGCTGGCGCTGGATCCGGAGCTGCTGCAGGCGCTGTCGGCGCCGCTGGACGAACAGCGGCGCAACTACCTCAACCTGAAGCTGGAACGCGCCAACAGCGTCACCCGCTCCTCCACGCTCACCCTGATCGATCGCCATGGCGTCGCCGTGGCCGCCAGCAACTGGCGCCTGGACAACAGCAACGTCGGCGTGGACTACAGCTTCCGCCCCTACGTGCAGCAGGCGCTGGCCAGCGGCAATGGCCGCTTCTACGGCATCGGCATGACCACCGGGGTGCCGGGCTACTTCCTGTCGCAGGCGATCGTCGACGCCCAGGGCCGGCGCATCGGCGCGATCGCCATCAAGATCGAGCTGGCCGCGCTGGAGCGCGAATGGCTGAGCGTGCCCGACGTGGTGATGGCCAGCGACTCGCACGGGGTGGTGTTCCTGGCCAGCCGCGACGAATGGCGCTACCGCCAGCTGGTGCCGCTGGGGCCGGGCGATCGCGAGGAACTGGCGGCCACCCGCCAGTACGCCAGCCAGACCCTGCGGCCGATGCGCTACCGCACGCTCGGGCAGATCGACAGCGGCGGCCGGCTGGTCCGCTTCGAACTGCCGGCGCTGCCGGCGCCGGTGCTGTGGCGCAGCCTCACCCTGGCCGACAGCCAGTGGCACCTGCACCTGCTGCACGACGCCGCGGCGGTCACCGCCGCCGGCCGCAGCGCCGCGCTGGCCGCCGGCGGCGGCTGGCTGGCGCTGTCGTTCCTGACGCTGTTCGTGCAGCAGCGCAGGCGCACCTCGGCGCTGCGCCAGCGCAGCCGCGAGGAACTGGAGACGCTGCTGCAGCAGCACGCGCTGGAGCTGCGCACCGCCCAGGACAGCCTGGTGCAGGCCGCGCAGCAGGCCGACAGCGGGCTCAGCCGCAGCCTGGAGCACCTGCCGCAGGGGGTGGTGATCATCGACGCGCAGCTGCGGCTGGTGGCCTGGAACTCGCGCTACGTCGAGCTGTTCCGCTTCCCGCCCGGGCTGGTCCGGGTGGGGCGGCCGATCGAGGACATCTTCCGCTACAACGCCCGCCGCGGCCTGCTCGGCCCGGGCTCGATCGAGGCCGCCATCGAGCGCCGCCTCAACCACCTGCGCAGCGGCAGCCCGCACATGCGCGAGAGCGAGAAGGACGACGGCACGGTGCTGGAGATCCGCGGCAACCCGCTGCCCGACGGCGGCTTCGTCACCAGCTACGCCGACATCACCAGCTACAAGAATGCCGCGCGCGAACTGCGCTCGCTGGCCGATGCGCTGGAGCACCGCGTGGAGGAACGCACCCGCGACCTGGAGGCGGCCAAGCGCGAGGCCGAGGCCGCCAACCGCTACAAGACCCGCTTCGTCGCCTCGGCAGTGCACGACCTGCTGCAGCCGCTCAATGCCGCGCGCATGTTCGTCTCGGCGCTGCGCGGCCGGCTCGACGACGACAGCCGCCAGATCGCCGACCACGTGGATGCCGCGCTGGCGGCGCAGGACGGCATCCTCAACAGCCTGCTGGACATCTCGCGGCTGGAGTCGCGCACCCTGCAGACCCACGTGCACGATTTCGCGCTGGGGCCGCTGCTGGACACCCTGGCGCGCGAGTTCGGCATCGTCGCCGACTCGCGCGGCCTGCGCCTGGACCGCGTGGCCACGAATGCGGTGGTGCGCAGCGACCCGGCGCTGCTGCGGCGCATCCTGCAGAACTTCCTGTCCAACGCGATCCGCTACACCCGCCGCGGCCGCATCCTGATCGGCTGCCGGCGCGACGGCGGCCAGCTGCGCATCGAGGTGCACGACCAGGGGCCGGGCATCCCCGAGAGCCTGCAGCAGGAGATCTTCGAGGAGTTCCGCCGGCTCGACGACGGCGTGGCCAACGAGCGCGGCGCCGGACTGGGGCTGGCGATCGTCGAGCGCATCGGCCGCCTGCTCGGGCACCGCATCGGGCTGCGCTCGCGGCTGGGCCACGGCAGCGTGTTCTCGGTGAGCCTGCCGCTGGGCGATCCGCTGGCGGCCGTCGCCGCGGTGCCGGACGCGGTGGTGGAGCACGAAGAGGACCTGCCGCTGCGCCATTGCCGGGTGTGGTGCATCGACGACGATCCGCGCGTATGCGAGGCCACGCGCACCCTGCTGCAGCGCTGGGGGTGCGATGTCGAGCTGGCCGACGGGCCGGAGGCGGCGCTGGCCACGGCGCGGCCCGGCCACGCCCCCGACCTGGTGCTGCTGGACGTGCGCATGGGCCAGCAGCATGGGCCGCAGGTGCAGGCGCGGCTGGAACAGATCTGGCAGCGGCAGCCCACGGTCATCCTGGTCACCGCCGAGCCGGACCAGGCGTTGCGCGCGCTGGCTCAGGATCGCGGCTGGGGCTTCCTGTCCAAGCCGGTGCGGCCGCCGGCGCTGCGGGCGCTGATCACGCAGTTGCTGCTGCGGCGGCAGGCCGGGCCTGCGGGGGGGTGAGGTGCGGCAGGCTGCGCCGCGCCGCGCCGCCGAGCCCGGAGCACGGTCGAATGCGTCGTGCCGCCGGGGTCCGCGGGCCCATCCATGGGCGGCGCCCTCCGGGCCTGGGGAGATGGTCGTCGCGCAGGCATCAGGCATAGCGCGGCCGTTGGCCCGCCGCAGGCGGATTCGGCGGCGGTGGGCAAGGCCTGTCCTATGCGGCTGCGCATGGGGAGTGCTGAGGAGCGCAGCCTTCGAGCAACCTCGAAACGCATCGCCCCAGAAACGCATGGCCCCAGGGCCTGCCCTACAGCGGCGCGATCGGGTCGCCTTCCGGCTCCAGCGCCTTGACCAGCACCGCCGCCTGGGTACGGCTGTGGCATTCGAGCTTGCGCAGGATCGCGGTGACATGCACCTTCACCGTGTTCTCGGCCAGCCCCAGTTCGTGGGCGATCTGCTTGTTGAGCAGGCCGTCGGCCAGGCACAGCAGCACGCGGAACTGCTGCGGCGTCAGCTGCGCCAGCCGCTGCGCCAGCCGCGCATCGGATTCGGAACGCTCGGCGGTCAGCGGCGGGAACCAGGTGCCGCCCTCGAGCACGGTCGCCACCGCCTCGCCGATGACGGACGAGGGCGAGGACTTGGAGATGAAGCCGGCCGCGCCGAACTGCTGCGCCCGGCGGATCACCCGCGGATGGTCGTTGGAGGAGATCACCACCACCGGTACGTCCGGGTGCTCGCCGCGCACGTACAGCAGCGCCGAGAAGCCGCGCGCGCCGGGCATCGCCAGGTCCAGCAGCACCAGGTCCGCCTGCGGGTACTGCTCCAGCGTGTCGTTGAGCGTGCCGGCGCTGGAGGCCTCGATCACCCGCACCCCGGCGATGGCCTGGCGCAGCGAATGCAGCAGCGCGGCGCGGAACAGCGGGTGGTCGTCGGCGACGATGAGGGTGGTGGTGCAGGCATCCATGCCGCGAGTCTGGCACGCGGGCGGCGGATTTTCCTCCCTGCGGCCAGCGTGGCGGCGCGCGCATTGCCGCAGGCGCGTGCCGCGCGCGCTCCCCGCCACGGGCATCCGTAGGAGCGACTTCAGTCGCGATGGGCTTTATGCAGTTCCCTCTGCAAGAGCCCGCACATCTCCTGTGCGGGGATTCAAATCCAAGCCCATCGCGACTGAAGTCGCCTACGGTGATGGATCGATCGGCGTGCAGCGGCGCTGGCGAGGCGGCGAACGGCCTCAGGGCTGGGGCTCGTCCTGGCGCCGCACGCTGCTGCGCCAGGCATCCAGGAACTGGCGGCGCTTGAGCGCGTCCAGGTAGACCAGCAGGCCCGGTCCGAGCGCGATCGGGCGGAACGTGCGCGCCGGCGCCGTGCCGCGCGGGTCGCCGCCGGGCGGCAGGATCGGCATCAGCCGCGCTTCCCGGGAGAGCACCTGCTGCCCCCGCGGCGACAGCAGGTAGTCGAGGAAGCGCCGCGCCTCGGTGGCGTGCGCGGCGGCGCGCGGAATCACCGCGGTGCGCAGCGCCACCAGGGTGTAGTCCTCCGGCTGCACGATCGCCAGCGGCGCGCCGGCGTCGATGCGCGCCTGCGCATATGAGCCGAGCACGTTGTAGGCCAGCAGCAGTTCGCCGCTGGCGACCCGGTCCAGCAGTACGCCGGTGCGCTCCTCCAGGCGCACGCGGTTGTCGCCGAGCGCGGCCAGCAGCGCGCCGGCGATGCTGCCGAGCTGGCCGTCCTGGGTGGCGAACAGATAGCCGACGCCGCTGCGCTCGACATCGTAGGTCCCGACCCGGCCGCGCAGCGGCGCCGCCGGCGCGCGCAGCAGGTCCAGCAGCTGCCGCCGCGTGCGCGGGACCTGCGCGGACGGCAGCCGCCGCGTGTTGTAGACGATGGCGACCGGCTCGTAGCTGATGCCGAACACCTCGTGCCGCCAGTGCGCCCAGTCCGGCAACGCATCGGTCTGCGGCGAACGGTGCGGCAGCGCGTGGCCGTCGTTGGCCAGCTTGGTCTGCAGGTCCATGCCGGCGCTGATCAGCAGGTCTGCGGTGCCCCCGCCCGCGGCCTGACGCAGGTAGCGGGCATACATGTCCCCGGCGATCACGTCCTCGTAGACGACCTCGGTCGCCGGATGCAGCCGCTGGTAGTCGGCGATCACCGCGGCGAACACCTCGATGTCGGTCGAGCCCTGGATGCGCAGCTGCGCGGTCGCCGGCGCGTGGGCCGGGAACCGCTTCACCTCGCCCGGCGTGGCCCGGGCGGGGCCGGCCAGGGCGAGCAGCACCAGCAGCAGCGACAGTGGCAGTGGTCGGATCATGCGTGCAGCCTCGGCAGGCGCAGCGTGGCCACCAGGCCGCCGCCGACGCGGTTGGAAAGATCGATGCGCCCGCCGTGGCTGTCGACCACGCGCTTGACGATCGCCAGGCCCAGGCCGGCGCCACCGCCCGGGGCGTCGCCGCCGCGGGCGAAGCGTTCGAACACGCGCTCGGCCTCGGCCGCGGGGATGCCCGGGCCGTGGTCGGCCACGGTCAGCACGCACTCGCGGCCCTGCACCGTCAGCGCCACCTGCAGCGCACCGTCGCCGCCGTACTTGCAGGCATTGTCGATCAGGTTCTTGATCGCCTCGCGCAGCAGCAGCGCATCGCCATGCACCCAGGCCGGCTCGCTGCCGATCGCCAGCTGCAGGCGCGGGCGCGGGGCGGACTGCGGCAATGCCTCGTGCACCGCCTGGTGCACCGCCTCGGCCAGGTCGAGCGCGGCGAAGCGCTGCAGGTTGGCGCGATGGATGACGCTGGCGTCGCTGAGCAGCTGGTTGAGCAGGCGGCTCATGTGGGTGGCGTTGCGCTCGATCGCCTCCAGGCTGCGCCGCATCTCGCGCGGGTCGTCCTCGTCCAGTGCCAGCTGCGCCTGCGCGCGCAGCGCCGCCAGCGGCGTGCGCATCTGGTGCGCTGCCTCGGCCATGAACGCGCGCAGGGTCTCGTTGCTGGCCGCCAACCGGCCCATGAAGCGGTTCAACGCGGCCACCACCTGGTCCATCTCCCGCGGCGCCGCCACCGCCAGCGGCTGCAGCTCGGACGGTTCGCGCCGCAACAGGTCGCGCTCGATCCGCACCAGCGGCCGCAGCGCGCGATGCACGCCGAGGCCGACCAGCGCCAGCGACAGCAGCGACAGCAGCCCGATCGCCAGCAGCGCGCGCGCCACCATGTCCTGCGCCAGCGCCTGGCGCGCGCGCCGGGTCTGCCCCACCTGCACCCGCACCTCGCCCTGCGCCGAGGCCGAGGACACCCGCCGCGCCACCACCACGAAGCGCACGACCTCGCCGCTGTAGGGCGCGTCGAACAGTTGCGGCGCGCCATCGGCGCCGGCGCGCGGCGCCGGCGGCAGGTCGGCGTAGCCGGTGACGGTGCGATCGCCGCCGTCGGACACGCGGTAGAACACCCGGTCCTCCGGCGCCATCGCCAGCAGGTCCAGCGCGGCGTACGGCAGGTCCACCTGCCACTGGCCGTCGACCAGCGCCACGCTGTCGATGATCGACAGCGCCGAGGACACCAGCAGGTGGTCGTAGGAACGGTTGGCCGCGCGCTGGCCGTAGTCGCGCGCGGCGAAGAACAGCAGCACCGCGCCCAGCGCCGACAGCACGCCCAAATACAGCCACAGCGTGCGCCGGATCGACGGCACGCCGGCGCGCTCAGCCGGCACCGGCATCCCCGCCGGCCGCTTCCTCCAGCAGGTAGCCGGAACCGCGCACGGTGACGATGCGCAGCGGCGCGGCGGCGAGCTTCCTGCGCAGGCGGCCGACGTACAGCTCGATCGCGTTGGGGCCGGCCTCGTCGTCGAAGCCGAACAGGCCGTTGCCGATCTCGTCCTTGCTCACCACCTGGCCGAGCCGGCCGATGAGGATCTCCAGCAGCCGGTACTCGCGGTTGGGCAGCTCGATCACCGCGCCGTCGAGGCTGACCCGGTGCGCGGCGTTGTCGAACTGGAAGCCGCCGATCTGCACCAGTTCGCTGGCCTGGCCGCGGTTGCGCCGCAGCAGCACCCGGCAGCGCGCCTCGAACTCGCGGAAGTCGAACGGCTTGCCGAGGTAGTCGTCGGCGCCGACGTCCAGCGCCTGCACGCGGTCCTCGATGCCGTCGCGCGCGGTCAGCATCAGCACCGGCGTGCCGTCGCCGCGCTCGCGCATGCCGGCAAGCACGCGCAGGCCATCCAGCTTCGGCAGGCCGATGTCCAGCACCACCAGGTCGAAGCTCTGGTAGCGCAGCACGCTGGCCGCGGCCAGCCCGTCGCACTGCCAGTCCACCGCATGGCCGCTGCGGCGCATGCGGCGCACGATGGCGTCGGCGAGATCGGGGTTGTCTTCTACCAGCAGCAGGCGCATCGGGCCGGGAATCGGGAATGGAGAATCGGGAATGGTAAAGGCAAGGCGGCCGCCGCTCCTGTTTTTCCCATTCTCCATTCCCGATTCCCCATTCCCGCCCGCCCTGACAGGTCGATGACAGCTTCACCGGCCTAGTCTGCCGGCCACATCGCAGCGCGCTGCTGCGCACACCTGGGAGGGTATGTGGCCATACGCACACTGTGCCTGCACGTCGTCGTCGCCTGCGCGACGCCCGGCCTGGCCTTCGCCGCACACGCGGCCGACGGCGACGACGAGTCGCCAGTCAGCGCCAAGATCGGCGGACGCATCCACTGGGACTTCGCCCGCTTCGACAACGACGGCCGCGGCGCGCCCAATGCCGACGACACCGAGTTCCGCCGGGTCTGGCTGGACGTGTCCGGCCGGTTCTTCGGCCTCGGCTACAAGATCGAGGGCGACTTCGCCGGACTGCAGGACGATTTCAACAGCAAGGGCATCGAGGCCAAGGACGTCTACCTGACCCGCACGTTCTCCGGCGGCGTGCTGAGCATCGGCCAGTTCAAGCAGTACTTCTCGCTGGACGACCGCACCGGCTCCAACTACGGCAGCTTCCTGGAACGCGGCGGCGCGGCCAGCACGCTGGCGCCGCTGTACCGCAAGGCGGTGTCGTGGCAGGCCGCGGGCCGGGACTACACCTGGGCCGCCAGTGTCTACAGCCTGGAGAGCATCGACGTCTCCAGCATAAAGGGCGATGCCGTCGGCGGCCGCGCCACCTGGGCGCCCGGCGCGCGCGATGGCGACGTGCTGCACCTGGGCCTGTCGCTGGCGCACGAGCGCTACGACCATCCGGGCGCCAACGGCGCGCAGTCGCTGCAGATACGCCCGCGCCCGGCCGGACACCTGTCCGACGCCAGCCGCATCACCCTGGCCAGCTTCGCCGACGGCCGCGACACCGACGTCGACAAGTGGTCGCTGGAGTACGCCCAGGTGCGCGGTCCGCTGTCGTGGCAGGGCGAGTTCAGCGGCGGACGCTTCGACGACGGCGCGCAGCGCGCGACAGTGAAGTCGGCGTACGGCTTCGTGAGCTGGTTCGTCACCGGCGAGTCGCGCGCCTATGACGGCAAGACCGGCCGCTTCGCCCGGGTAAAGGACCTGCGCCACCGCAACGGCGCGCTCGAGCTGGCGCTGCGCTACGACCGCATGTGGGGCGAGCAGCACTACCACGGCCAGCCCGACCTGATCGATGCCTGGACCGAGTCGTGGACGCTGGGCGCGAACTGGTACCTGCGGCCGAACCTGCGGCTGATGCTGGACCTGATCGACAGCCGCAACCGCGACCGCCTGGCCGGCGCCACCGTCGACCACACCCGCGCGGTGACCGGCCGCTTCCAGTTCGATTTCTGAGATGCCTGCCTTTCCCGCCTTGCGTAGGAGCGGCTTCGGCCGCGATGGGGCTTTCCCGGTGAAGCCCGATCGCGACTGAAGTCGCTCCTACAAGCAAAGCGAAAAGCGTTTCCCCTCCCCCGCGATACCCGAGGAATCCCGCCCATGCTGACCGCGCTCGGCTTCGGAATGGTCATCACCTTCATGTACCTGATCATGAGCAAGCGGCTGTCGCCGCTGGTCGCGCTGATCACGGTGCCGATCGCGTTCGCGCTGGCCGGCGGCTTCGGCAGCGGCATCAACGAGATGATGCTCGACGGCATCAAGAAGATCGCGCCCACCGGGGTGATGCTGATGTTCGCCATCCTCTACTTCGGGGTGATGATCGACGCCGGCCTGTTCGACCCGCTGGTGCGCACCATCCTGCGCATCGTCAGGGGCGACCCGCTGAAGATCGTGATGGGCACGGCGATCCTGGCGCTGCTGATCTCGCTGGACGGCGACGGCTCGACCACCTACATGATCACGGTGTCGGCGATGCTGCCGCTGTATCGCCGGCTGGGCATGAACGCGCTCAACATGACCTGCGTGACCATCCTCGCCGGCGGGGTGATGAACCTCACCCCGTGGGGCGGGCCGACCGCGCGCGCGGCCACCGCGCTGCACGTGGACCCGGCCGAGGTGTTCATCCCGCTGGTGCCGGCGATGGGCCTGGCGATCGCCGGCGTGCTCGTGCTGGCGTGGTGGCTGGGCCTGCAGGAGCGGCGCCGGCTGGGCGTGGTGAAGCTGCCGGCGGGCGGGCAGTGGCTGGATTCGAGCGTGTCCGACGACGGCGACGCGCTGCCGACGGTGGAGGACGCCGAGGACATCAAGCGGCCGCGGCTGCTGTGGGTGAACCTGGGCCTGACCCTGGCGCTGATGACCGCGCTGGTGATCGGCGTGCTGCCGATGCCGGTGCTGTTCATGATCGGCTTCGCGGTGGCGCTGGTGATCAACTACCCCGACCTGGCCGAGCAGCGCCGGCGCGTGGTCAACCACGCCGGCAACGTGCTGTCGGTGGTGTCGCTGATCTTCGCCGCCGGCATCTTCACCGGCATCCTCTCCAACACCGGCATGGTCGAGGCGATGTCGCGCAGCTTCCTTGCGGTGATCCCGGACAGCTGGGGCCCGTACCTGGCGGTGATCACCGCGGTGGCGAGCATGCCGTTCACCTTCTTCATGTCCAACGACGCGTTCTACTTCGGCGTGCTGCCGATCCTGTCCGAGGCCGCCGGCCAGTACGGCATCACCCCGGTGGAGATGGCGCGCGCCTCGCTGGCCGGGCAGCCGGTGCACCTGCTCAGCCCGCTGGTGCCCTCGACCTACCTGCTGGTCGGCCTGGCCAAGGTCGACTTCGCCGACCACCAGCGCTTCACCCTGAAGTGGGCGACGCTGATCTCGCTGCTGCTGATGGCCGGCGGGCTGCTGTTCGGGCTGTTTCCGCTGGCGGCCTGACGGCCGCCCGGGATTCGGGAGTGGGGATCCGGGATTGGCGACAGCCCGCGGATTCCACCAATCCCGGCTTTTCGCAGCCGAATGGCTGGCAATCCCCAATCCCTAATCCCCAATCCCAACTCCGAAGGAGTTCACCCATGACCCTCCGAATCGCCTACGTCACCAGCGGCATGGGCAGCGTCGGCACCGCGATCTGCCAGAAGCTGGCGCGCAGCGGCCACACCGTGGTCGCCGGCTGCGGCCCCAACTCGCCGCGCAAGGCCGCCTGGCTGCGCGAGCAGCGCGAGCTGGGCTTCGACTTCGTCGCCTCCGAGGGCAACGCCGCCGACTGGGACTCCACCGTGGCCGCGTTCGCCAAGGTCAGGGCCGAGGTCGGCGAGATCGACGTGCTGGTCAACAACGCCGGCGGCAGCCGCGACGTGCTGTTCCGGCAGATGAGCCGCGAGGACTGGAACGCGGTGATCGCCAGCAACCTGCACTCGCTGTTCAACATCAGCAAGCAGGTGGTGGACGGCATGGTCGCGCGCGGCTGGGGACGGATCGTCAACATCGGCTCGGTGAGCGCGCAGAAGGGCCAGATCGGGCAGATCAACTTCGCCACCGCCAAGGCGGCGATGCACGGCTTCACCCGTGCGCTGGCGCACGAGGTGGCCTCGCGCGGGGTCACCGTCAACACCATCTCGCCCGGCTACATCGCCAGCGCGGCGATCAGCAGCTTCCCGCCGGACGTGCTCGACCGCCTGGCCGCCTCGGTGCCGGTGCACCGCCTCGGCAAGCCGCAGGAAGTGGCCGGGCTGTGCGCCTGGCTGGCGTCGGACGAGGCGGCCTACGTCACCGGCGCCGACTACCCGGTCAACGGCGGCCTGTACATGGGATAAGGGGCAGCCGAATGCAGGCCCCCCGTAGGAGCGACTTCAGTCGCGATGGGGCTTTACCGGAAAGTCCCCATCGCGACTGAAGTCGCTCCTACGTCGCTCGTGCATCGCACTGTTCCCGCCCGCTTCCCCTGCCATCATCGCGCCTCAGCGGCGCCCGCCCGGGCGCTTGCCCGGGTTGCGGCCCGGCGGCCTTGCGGCGGCGTTCTGCGCCAGCCGCGCCGACAGCTTGCCGGCGGCGCCGGCCACCTCGTCGCGCAGCTTGAGGTAGTTGACCAGCCGCGCCGGGTCCAGCTCGCCGCGTTCGATCGCCGCACGCACCGCGCAGCCCGGCTCGGCCTGGTGCGCACAGTCGTTGAAGCGGCACTGCGCGGCCAGCGCCTCGATGTCGGCGAACCCGCCCTCGGCCAGGCTTTCCTCGCCGGTGGGCTTGAGCTCGCGCATGCCCGGGGTGTCGATCAGGCAGGCGCCGCCGGGCAGCGGGATCAGCGCGCGATGGGTGGTGGTGTGGCGCCCGCGCGAGTCGCTCTCGCGCACGTGCCCGGTCTTCATCCGCTGCTCGCCGAGCAGGGTGTTGGTCAGGGTGGACTTGCCGGCGCCGGAGGAACCCACCAGCACCGCGGTGCGGCCTTCGCCCAGCCAGGGCTGCAGCGCCGAGACGCTGTGCGGGTCGCGGGCGTTGACCGTGCACACGGCGACCTGCTGCGCCGCCAGCCCGGCCAGCGTCGCCACCGCGTCCTGCGCCCGGGCGGCGATGTCGGCCTTGGTCAGCACGATCACCGGCTCGGCGCCGCCGCCGCCCACCAGCAGCAGGTAGCGCTCGATCCGGCGCGGGTTGAAGTCCTCGTCCAGGCCGCAGACCACGAACACGGTGTCGATGTTGGCGGCGATCACCTGCTGGTGGTAGTGCTCGCCGGCGGCGCCGCGCTTGATGGCGGTGCGCCGCGGCAGCAGCGCGACGATGCGCGCCCCCTCCAGCAGCACCCAGTCGCCCACCGCGGCGCGCTCGTGCGAGGGAAAGCGCGGCCGCTGCCATTCCGGCGGCGACTCGGCCTTCAGCTGCTGCTCGGTCGAGGAGGCCACCACGTAGCCGCTGCGGTGCTGCTCGACCACCCGCGCCGGCTGCGCCTGCGGATGCTGCTGCATGAGCTGGCGCCAACCCGGCTCGGCCGGTTCGCCGGGCCAGGGCCAGCCGATCGGGCGCAGGCGGGCGTAGTCGATGTCGGGCGGGCTCATGCGCGGATTCTACAGGGGCGGCGGCCGGCACCCTGCCGCGGCGGCGTTTTTGGGGCTACCATGCCGGTCCCACGCCCCACCCGGCCCGCATGCCAATGTCAAGCTCGTCGCTCAAGCCGCTCGCCACCCGCGAGCGCCTGTCGGAAGTCCGCTACGAAATCCGCGGAGAGCTGGCGCGACGAGCCCGGGAGCTGGAGGCGCAGGGCCGCAAGCTGATCAAGCTCAACATCGGCAACCCGGGCAACTTCGGCTTCCGCGCGCCGCCGCACCTGCAGCACGCGATCGCCGACGACATGAACCGCACCGATCCCTACACCCACCAGCAGGGCCTGCCGGTGGCGCGCGAGGCGCTGGCCGGTGCCTATGCGCGGCGCGGCTATCCCGACGCCGAGCCGGAGCGGGTGTTCGTCGGCAACGGCGTGTCCGAGCTGATCGACCTGTCGCTGCGGGCGCTGCTCAACCCCGGCGACGAGGTGCTGATCCCCTCGCCCGACTACCCGCTGTGGTCGGCGGCGACCATCCTCAACGACGGC
Organism: Stenotrophomonas sp. MMGLT7; assembly: GCF_021168555.1. Lineage (GTDB taxonomy): Bacteria > Pseudomonadota > Gammaproteobacteria > Xanthomonadales > Xanthomonadaceae > MMGLT7. The sequence continues at coordinate 446,202 of NZ_JAJOZS010000002.1, forward strand.
CGCCCGGTCTACTACAGCTGCGACCCTGAGAACGGCTTCCTGCCCGACCCGAGCAAGATCGAGACGCTGGTGTCGCCGCGCACACGCGCCATCGTGCTGATCAACCCCAACAATCCCAGCGGCGCCAGCTACCCGCGCGAGCTGCTGGAGCGCATCGTCGCCATCGCCGCCAAGCACGACCTGCTGCTGATGGTGGACGAGATCTACGACCAGATCCTGTACGACGGCGCCGTCTTCCAGCCGGTCGCGCCGCTGGCCGGCGAGCATCCGTGCATCAGCTTCAGCGGCCTGAGCAAGGTGCACCGCGCCTGCGGCTGGCGCGTGGGCTGGGCGCTGCTGTCCGGCGACGGCGCGCGCGTGGGCGAGCTGCGCGCGGCGATGGACCTGCTCAGCGCGCTGCGCCTGTGCGCCAACGTCCCCGGCCAGTACGCGATCGAGGCGGCGGTGAACGGCCCGGACACGATCTCGCCGCTGTGCGCGCCCGGCGGGCGCCTGTACGAGACCCGCCGCGCGGTGATCGAGGCCTGCGCCGCCAGCGAACACCTGTCGCTGGTCGCCCCGGCCGGCGCGCTGTACGCGTTCCCGGCGGTGACCGGCGCGGCCGCGCGCAACTTCGACGACCACGATTTCGCGCTGGAGCTGATGCAGGACGAGGGCGTGCTGGTGGTGCCCGGCTCCAGCTTCAACGTGCCCTACCGCAACCACTTCCGGGTGACCCTGCTGCCGGAGGCGGCGGTGATGCGCGAGGTGTTCGTCCGCATCGACCGCGCCCTGGCGCGGCGCGCCGAGGCCAACACCAAGGTCGTGCCGATCAAGCCGCGCAGCGCGGTGGCCTGAGCGGCGCAAGGCCCGATCGCGTGCTGCGCTACCTCGCCCTGGGCGACTCGTACACCGTCGGCGAGGGCATCGACCCGGCACGGCGCTGGCCGCGGCAGCTGGCGGTGGCGTTGCGCCAGGCGGGGCTGCCGCTCGCCGATCCGCTCGTCGTCGCCACCACCGGCTGGACCACCGACGAACTCGACGCCGGCATCGACGCCGCCGCCCCGCGGGGCCCGTTCGACCTGGTCAGCCTGCTGGTCGGGGTCAACGACCAGTACCGCGGGCGGGCGCTGGCGGACTACCGCCGAGGCTTCGCCGCGCTGCTGGAACGCGCCACCGGCTTCGCCGGCGGCCGCGGCGCGCGCGTGCTGGTGCTGGCGATCCCGGACTGGGGAGTGACCCCGTTCGCCGCCGCGCAGGGACGCGATCGCGCGCGCATCGCCACCGAGCTGGACGCCTTCAACGCCGCTGCCGCCGCACTGTGCGCCGCGCGCGGCGCGGCCTTCGTCGACATCGCCCCGGTCAGCCGCGAACGCGGCGCCGAGGCGGCCATGCTCGCGGCCGATGGCCTGCACCCCTCGGCCGCGATGCATGCGTTGTGGGCATCGCAGGCCTTGCCCGCCGCGCGCGATGCGCTAGCCTGAGCCCCCGCTCCCGCCGCCAAGGACCGACATTGCGCGACGCCACCCGCCCCATGAACGCCGCCGAGGCGCAGGCCATCGCCCGCGCGTTCCTGCCCGCGCACCCGCTGGGCAACCGCTACGACTACTACTACACCCGCACCAAGCTGCGCACCGACCCGCTGTACCCGGGCGTGCTGGCGGCGCTGCGCGGCACCGCCGCGCCGCTGCTCGACCTCGGCTGCGGCCTGGGCCTGCTGGCGCATGCGCTGCGCGCCGACGGCCAGGCGCTGGACTACCACGGCGTGGACATCGACGCGGCCAAGATCCGCCGCGCGGTCGCCATCGCGCAGCGCTCGCAACTGCACGGCACCCGCTTCGACGTGGTCGACCTGGGCCAGTCCTGGCCCGAGCACCGCGGCAGCGTCGCCATCCTCGACGTACTGCAGTACCTGCAGGCCGACGTCCAGGCCGGGCTGATCCGCAAGGCCGCCGGCATGCTGGCGCCGGGCGCGAAGCTGGTCATCCGCAGCGGCCTGGGCGACGACAGCCGGCGCGGCCGCACCAGCCGCGTGAGCGATTTCCTGGCGCATTTCTCCGGCTGGATGCAGGAGCTGCCCAAGAGCTTCCCCACCCGCGACAGCCTGCAGCGCCAGCTCGACGACGCCGGGCTGCAGGCCACGTTCTCGCCGCTGTACGGCAACACCCCGTTCAACAACTGGCTGGTGGTGGCCGGGCGCTGAGACGGCGCCAGCCCGCCATCGCCCTCAGGCCGCCCCGCCGGCCTTCCCGCCGTCGCCGTCCGCGCGGCTCAGGTCGTAGGCCTCGCGCGCGCGATCCAGCTCCACGAAATGGTGCTCGGCCCAGCGGTCCAGCGCCGCCAGTGCCTGCCACAGCGACGCTCCCAGCGGCGTCAGCGCATAGCTCACCGCGATCCTCCTGCCGTCCTCCCCGCGGGTCCGCGCCACCAGCCCGTTGCGTTCCAGCGCGCGCAGCGTCTGCGCCAGCATCTTCTGCGAGATGCCGCCGACACGCCGCTGCAGGGCGGCATTGCGCAGCGGGCCGGCGGCGAGCAGGGGCAGGATCAGCAGCACCCACTTGCTGCCGATCAGTTCCAGCACGTCGCGCGCCGAGCACTCCGGATCGTATACATCGCCGCGATGGAATCCGCCGTGCGCCACGCCATACCCATGGGTTACCGAAAAGTGCGTCATTGACCATGCCCGTGCGGACCGTCGAGAGTGGACCGCACGCTTGATGGACATGGGAATTCTTGCATGAACTCGCTGTTGCTGATCGCCCATCCGGAACCCGATTCGTACAACGCACAGCTGCGGCGGATCGCCATGGACGTGCTCGCGCGGCATGGCACGGTGGAGGTGTCGGACCTGTATGCGCAGGCCTTCGACCCGGCCGAGCGGGCCGCGCATTACCCGCGGCCGCTCGATCGGCGGCGTTTCGATACGCAGGCCGAACAGCGCCACGCCTGCGAGCAGGGGAGCCTTCCGGAGGACGTCGCCGGCGAGCTTTCGCGGCTGCGCCGCGCCGACCTGCTGATGCTGCAGTTCCCGCTGTGGTGGTTCGGGGCGCCGGCGATGCTCAAGGGCTGGATCGACCGGGTGTTCGTCTACGGCGGGATGTATTCCAGCCGGCGCCGCTTCGATCGCGGCGTCTGCCGCGGCAAGCGGGCGCTGCTGGGCGTGACGGTCGGCTCGCCGGCGGCGCGCTGCGGCGCGGACGGCATCGAGGGCGATACCCGGGTCCACCTGTGGCCGCTGCTGTACAGCCTGCGCTACGTCGGCTTCGATGTGCTCGAACCGCTGCTGCTGTTCGGCATCCATCCGCCGCGCGCGGACAGCGACGGCGCCGGGCAGCGGCGGCACCTGCAGCAACAGGCGGATGCCTACCGGCGTGCGCTGGAGGATCTGCGCCAGCGTCCTTCGATCGCGTTCAACGCTCAGGACGACTGGGACGCGTCGGGATGCCTGCGCGACGGCCGGCGCGTGCTCGCGCCGGCATGGCCGCACGCTGCAGCGCCGGCCTCCGGCAGCACCGCCGCATAGCCGCGCGCGCGCAGCGCCTGCAGCACGCCGCGCAGGATCGCCGGGTTGTGGCCGTGCGCCGCGCCCTCGTGCAGCAGCACGATCGCGCCCGGGCGCAGGTCGCGCACGATCCGCGCCACGGTCGCGTCCACCTCGCAGTCGACGCCGTCGAAGCCGCGCGCGCTCCAGGCCACCCGGGCCAGCCCGTGCTCGCGCAGCGGCGCGGCGACGAACGGGTTGGTCATGCCGACCACCGAGCGGTACCAGCGCGGCGGCGTGCCGGCGATGGCGGCCAGCGCGCGCTGCGCCTGCCCGATCTCGGCGGCCATGCGCCGCGGCCCCAGCGCCCAGAACCAGGCCTGCGGATGGGTATGGCTGTGGTTGCCGATGCCGTGGCCGCGACGCAGGATGTCGCGCACCAGATCAGGCCGTGCCGCGGCGCGCTCGCCGACCAGGAAGAAGGTCGCCCTGGCGCCATGGGCAGCGAGCAGGTCGAGCATGGCCAAGGTGTCGTCGGACGGGCCGTCGTCGATGGTCAGCCACACCCGCGGCGCGCTGCCCGGCAGCCGCGCCAGCACCGGCGCGTACAGGCGCGCACGCGGCAGGAACACCGGCACCACGAACGCGGCATGCGAGAGCAGCAGCGCCGGCAGGCCCCAGCGCCAGCCCGCGCCCCACCACACCGCCAGCACCAGCAGCTGCGAGGCCAGCAGCCAGCCCCACCAGCGGTACGGCCGGGACGGAATGCGATGCAGCGTTTCCGGTGCGCTCATGCCCCATGATGCCATGCCGCGTAGAATGACCGGCCCGATTACATCCCGGTCCTGCCCATGTCCCTCGACCCCGCCCTGCGTTCGCGCATCGAATCGCTGCTGCACTCCAACCGCGTGGTGCTGTTCATGAAAGGCCAGCCCGGCATGCCGCAGTGCGGCTTCTCGGCCAAGGCGGTCGGCGCGCTCGACGGCCTGGGCGTGGACTATGCCCACGTCAACGTGCTGGCCGACCCGGAGATCCGCGAGGGCATCAAGGCCTACGGCGACTGGCCGACGATCCCGCAGCTGTACATCGACGGCGAGCTGGTCGGCGGCAGCGACATCATCCTGCAGATGGCCGAGAGCGGCGAGCTGAGCCAGGCGCTCGGGCTGCCGGTGCCGGACCGCACCCCGCCCGCGATCACCATCACCCCGGCGGCGGTGGAGATGCTCAGGGGCGCGCTGGCCGACGCGCCCGGCGCCTCGCTGGCGCTGTCGATCGACGCGCAGTTCCAGCCGAACTTCCAGCTGGCGCCGACCGATCCCGGCGCCATCGCCGCCGAGTCCAACGGCCTGCGCGTGCAGTTCGACCTGGCCAGCGCTCGCCGCGCCGACGGCATCACCATCGACTGGGTGGACGACATCCGCGGCCGCGGCCTGGCCATCGACAACCCCAACGCGCCGCGGCCGGTGCAGGAACTGTCGCCGCGCGACGCCGACGACCAGGTCAAGGCCGGCAAGCTGACCCTGGTGGACGTGCGCCCGGCCGACGAGCGCGCGCAGGCGGCGGTGGCCGCGCCGTTCAGCACGCTCGACGGCGAAGGCCGCGCGCAGTTGGAGGCGCTGCCCAAGGACACCCCGCTGGCGTTCCTGTGCCACCGCGGCGGCCGCAGCCTGCAGGCGGCCGAGCACTTCCGCGGCCTGGGCTTCACCGAGGTCTACAACGTCACCGGCGGCATCGACGCCTGGTCGGACGAGGTGGACGGCAGCGTGCCGAAGTACTGATGCCGTAGCGGCCGGCACTCGCCGCCGCCGGCAGGGGACTGCCGGGAATCGCCGGTGCCGCCGCCTTGCGCGGACCTGATCGGCGTCTAGTGTCAGCCACGGCCTTCCAGTCGTCGTCGCCGCGAAGGCGGGCACCGGCGACTTGAGCCTGCACCGCGGCAAGGCACTGGGTCCCCGCCTTCGCGGGGACGACGGTCGTTTCGATACGAGGACTGCCAGTTGGCGCCAGTCAGGTGCGCGGAAGGCGGAAGCGGTCGAAGGGGGCCACCTGCGCGCCACCGGCTCGCGGCCGGCGAACGCTCCAGGGCCGTGCCTCCGGGCCGGACGGGATGGGATGGGAAGCACGGCATTCGCCGCGGTTGCCGATCGCCCGGGCATCGATGGCTCGTTGCCGGGCGAGCACGGCGATCGCAGCCCTGCCCGCGCAAGGCAGCGCACGACATCCGCGCTCGACCGCTTGCGCCGGCGCTCACGACGCACGCATCCTGCACACCCCCGCCGGGCCCTCCACACCGCCGATTCCGGACACGACGCCATGCCGCCGCTCCAGCTCGAAGCCTTCACCAGCTTCACCCTGGCCATCCTGCTGCTGTTCGCCGGCAAGGGCCTGCTCGCGCGCGTGGAACTGCTGCGCCGCTACAGCATCCCCGAGGCCCTGGTCGGCGGCACGCTCTGCGCCGCGGTGGTGTGCGCGCTGTACTACGGCGCCGGCCTGAGCGTCGCCTTCGAGCTCGGTGCGCGCGACATCCTGCTGCTGTACTTCTTTGCCGCCATCGGCCTGAACACCGACGTGCGCACGCTGGCCGCCGGCGGCCGCTCGCTGGCGATACTGGCGGCGCTGGCGATCGGCTTCATGGTGCTGCAGAACCTGGTCGGCATGGGCGTGGCCGGCGCGTTCGGCATGGACCCGCGCGCCGGGCTGATGGTCGGCTCGGTCTCGCTCACGGGGGGCGTCGGCACCACCCTGGCCTGGAGTTCCCACTTCGTCGACACCCTCGGCATCGCCGGCGCGCAGGAACTGGGACTGGCGGCCAACATGATCGGCCTGATCGCCGCGTGCACGATCGGCGGTCCGATCGCCGGCATCCTGATGCGCCGGCACCGGGTACGGCCGTCCGGCAAGGCCGACCTGGAACTGGGCGCGCTGCACGGCGACACGCCGGGCACCGCGCTCGACTACCACGGCTTCCTGCTGGCGCTGTTCTGGCTCAACCTCACGCTGATGCTGGGCCGCGGCATCGGCGCGGCGATCGCGACCACCTCGGTCACCCTGCCCGACTTCGTCGGCTGCCTGATCGCCGGCATCGTGCTGCGCGCCGTCGCCGACACCGCGGCGCCGGACGGGCGCGGGCGCATGTGGAACCGCCCGCTGATGCAGCCCGGGCTGGCGCTGATCGGCGACATCTGCCTGGGCATGTTCCTGACCATGGCGCTGATGGGACTGCGCCTGTGGGAACTGCAGCCGGTGCTGGGCTTCATCGCGGTGGTGATGGCGCTGCAGATCGCCCTGGTGGTCGCCTTCGTGCTGCTGGTGGTGTTCCGGGCGATGGGACGGGACTACGAGGCGGCGGTGATGTGCGCCGGCTTCGGCGGGATCGCGCTGGGCTCCACCGCCACCGCGATCGCCAACATGACCGCGGTGACGCGCGAGTACGGCGCCGCCGCGCGCGCCTTCGTCGTGGTGCCGCTGGTGTGCGGATTCTTCATCGACCTGGCCAATGCGCTGGTGATCGGGGTGATGGCGCGCTGAGCCGGCAGCGCCTGGATGCCGAGGCGGCCGCTGCGCCTCAGCCGGCGAATCCGCCCTCGTCGAGGAAGCGCTGCTCGGCCGCCGTGGTCTGGCGGCCGAGCGCGGGATTGCGATGCGGGAAGCGGCCGAAGCGCTCGATGATGTCCTGGTGCTGCAGCGCCCATTCGTCGGCCCCGGGATCGGGCAGGCGGCGGTGCAGCGCCACCGACAGCGCCTGGTCGGCCGGGTCCTCCGAGTGCTCGAACGGCAGGTAGAAGAACACCCGCAGCGCCGGCTCCGCCTGCGCGTCGAAGCCGGCATCGAGCGCGCGCCGCGCGTAGTGCCGTGCCAGGCCGTCGGTGGCATAGGCGTGCGCGCTGCCGCGGAAGCAGTTGCGCGGGAACTGGTCGAGCAGGATCAGCAGCGCCAGCGCGCCCTCGGCGCTGTCCATCCAGTCCTCGTACTCGCGGCGGGCGGCGGCATGGTGGGCATCGAGGAAGTGCTGGCGGAAGTTCGCATCGAACGACTCGTTGCGCGCGAACCAGCGCTGCGGGCCGGCGTTGCGCCAGAATTCCAGGACGTTGTCTGCAAGCTTCATGGTCATCCTCGTGGTTGCCTTGCCGCGCGTGCTCGCCGCAAGCATGCGCGATATCGAACGATGGCGCCCGCGGCGACGCATCACGCCCCGGCCGGCGCGGCCCTTGGCAAGCGCGGCCGCGGCCGTTAGCGTGGAAGGGTATCCGCCATCCATCGCGACCCGGGGAAATCGATGCGTCATCTGTTGCTTGCCGGCCTGGCCGGCGCCCTGCTGTGCGGGCCGGCCGCGGCCGCCTCGCGCTTCGTGCAGGACCCCTATCCCAGCACCTACCGGCCGCTGGCCTCCGGCCCGGTACTGATCGAGCACGCCACCGTGCTGACCGGCACCGGGCAGCGCCTGGACGAGGCCGACGTGCTGCTGCAGGGCGGCCGCATCGTCGCGGTCGGGCCGGCGCTGCAGGCACCGGCCGGGGCGACGCGGGTGGACGGCCGCGGCAAATGGGTCACCCCCGGCATCATCGACGTGCACTCGCACCTGGGCGTGTATCCGAGTCCCGGCGTCAAGGCGCACAGCGACGGCAACGAGATGACCGCGCCGGTCACCGCCAACGTCTGGGCCGAGCATTCGGTGTGGCCGCAAGACCCCGGATTCCTCACCGCGCTGGCCGGCGGCGTCACCTCGCTGCAGGTGCTGCCGGGCTCGGCCAACCTGGTCGGCGGCCGCGGCGTCACCCTGAAGAACGTGCCGGCCACCACCTACCAGGCGATGAAGTTCCCCGGCGCGCCGTGGGGCCTGAAGATGGCCTGCGGCGAGAACCCCAAGCGCGTCTACGGGCAGAAGGGCGGCCCGGCCACGCGCATGGGCAACGTCGCCGGCTACCGCGCCGCCTTCATCGACGCCAGCGAGTACCTGCGCAAGAACACCCCGGCCAAGCCGGCGCAGAAGAAGCGCTGGTGGGGCCGCGGCGGCGACAACGACAGTTCCGGCGACAGCGGCGGCAAGCGCGATCTCAAGCTCGACACCCTGGCCGGCGCCATCGACGGCGACATCCGCGTGCACATCCACTGCTACCGCGCCGACGAGATGGCCACCATGCTCGACCTGGCCAGGGAGTTCGGCTTCAAGGTCGCCGCCTTCCACCACGGCGTGGAGGCCTACAAGATCGCCGACCGGCTCGCCGCCGAGGGCGTGTGCGGTGCGCTGTGGGCCGACTGGTGGGGCTTCAAGATGGAGGCCTTCGACGGCATCCAGGAGAACATCGCGCTGGTCGACCGCCCCGCCAACAGCTGCGCGATCGTGCATTCGGATTCGGAGGAAGGCATCCAGCGGCTCAACCAGGAGGCGGCCAAGACGATGGCCGCGGCCCGCCAGGCCGGCATCGACATCGCCCCGGAACGGGCGATCCGCTGGCTCACCGGCAACGCCGCCAAGGCGCTGGGCATCGAGCAGCAGACCGGCACCCTGGAGGCCGGCAAGATGGCCGACGTGGTGGTGTGGAACGGCAACCCGTTCGGCTCCTACGCGCTGGCCGAGAAGGTCTACATCGACGGCGCCCAGGTCTACGACCGCCACGACCGCCGGCTGCAGCCGGTGTCGGACTTCATGCTCGGCCAGGGAGGTGCGCCGTGAGCCGCCTCGCCCTCGTCCGTCGCCGCCGCGAAGACGCGAACCCACGGCAACGCCGCCGGGTCCCCGCCCCCGCCTTCGCTGGGGGCAGGCTCTTCGCGGGGACGGCGATGTTGCTGCTGTCGCTGTTGTCGGCCGGCCACGCCGCCGCCCAGGATGTGCTGATCCGCGACGCCACCGTCCATACCGCCACCGCCCGGGGCACGCTGCAGCATGCCGACGTGCTGGTGCAGGGCGGGATCGTGCGCGCGGTCGGTGCCGGCCTGGCGGCGCCGGCCGGCACCGCCGTGGTCGAGGCCAACGGCCGTGCGCTGACCCCGGCGCTGTTCGGCGGCATCACCGAGATCGGCATCGAGGAAGTCTCCGGCGAGGACAGCACGGTCGACAGCGCGGTCAGGCTGGAGGAACAGCCGATGCGCCCGGAGTTCGACGCCACCCTGGCCTACAACCCCGATTCGGTGCTGCTGCCGGTGGCGCGGGTCGGCGGCATCGGCTTCACCGTGCTCGGCGCCACCACCGGCGGCGCCTTCATCGCCGGCCAGGGCGGCGTGGTGCGGCTGGACGGCAGCGCCGATCCGATCGGCCCGCGGGCGCTGTTCGTGCGCCTGGGCGCGGGCGCCTCCGAACTCACCGGCAACTCGCGCGCGGCGCAATGGATGCTGCTGGACCAGTTGCTGGCCGAGGCGCGCGGACGGGTGCCGGCCGACTCCCCGCACGCGCTGCTGACCCCGGCCGGGCGCGCGGTGCTGGCGCGCTACCTGGCCGGCCAGGGCCGCATCGTGGTGCAGGTGGACCGCGCCGCCGACATCCGCCAGCTGCTGCGCTGGGCGCAGCGCGAGCGGGTACGCATCGCCATCGCCGGCGGCGTCGAGGCGTGGAAGCTGGCGCCGCAGATCGCCCAGGCGCAGGTGCCGGTGCTGGTCGATGCGCTGGCCGACCTGCCGGGCAACTTCGACCAGATCGGCGCCACCCTGGAGAACGCGGCGCGGCTGCGCGCGGCCGGGGTGCAGGTCAGCTTCACCCAGAGCGGCGACGCCTCGCACAACGCGCGCAAGCTGCGCCAGCTGGCCGGCAACGCGGTGGCCAACGGCCTGCCGTGGGAAGACGGGCTGGCCGGGCTGACCCGGGTGCCGGCGGAGATCTTCGGCGTGGCCGACCGCATCGGCAGCATCGCCGCGGGCAGGCAGGCCGACCTGGTGCTGTGGGACGGCGACCCGCTCGACGTCGGCCATGCCGCCGTCGCGATGTGGCTGGACGGACGGGCGATCCCGATGCGTTCGCGCCAGACCGAGCTGCGCGACCGCTACCTGCGCCAGGCCGGGCCGCTTCCGCGGGCGTACCCGCAGCCCTGAGCCGCCGACGCCGGCGTCTGCCTTGCCCGTCGTCCCGCGCCTCACGCAGTGCCCAGGCTGTCGTGAGGCGCCTCGGCCGCGGAAAGCCGCAAGGACGACGATCGAGCGCACGGCAAATGGCTGGCCCGGGAAGACTGCGCGAGCCACCCGCCCGCCCGGCCGCACCCGCGCCGTTGCCGTCCACCGGCCCCGCCGTTGCGCCGCCGCGCTTCGCCGCAGCGCGGCATGCCTGCACCGCGCCGGACGGCTAGGCTGTCTGCCCGCCCTCCGCCCCGCCGCCATGCAACTGCGCTGGTACTTCGACTTCGTCTCGCCGTTCTCCTACCTGCACTGGCACAGGCTGCAGGCGCTGCCGCAGTTCGCGCGGATCGAGCCGGTACCGATCGTGTTCGGCGCGGTGCTGCGCGAACGCGGCATCCGCGGACCGGCCGAGATCCCGCACAAGCGGGTGTTCACCTACCGCCAGGCGCTGTGGCAGGCCCGCGGCGACGGCGTGGCGATGCGGTTCCCGCCGGCGCATCCGTTCAGCCCGCTGGCGGCGCTGCGGCTGTGCATCGCCGCCGGCACCACGCCGCGGGCGATCACCGCCGTGTTCGACCACATCTGGCGCGACGGCCACGACGGCAGCGATGCCAACGGCCTGGCGGCGGTGGCCGCCGCGCTGGGCATCGACGACGTCGCCGCCGCCATCGCCGAGCCAGCGGTCAAGGCGCGATTGCAAGCCAACACCGATGCCGCGCTCGCCGCCGGCGTGTTCGGCGTGCCGACGCTGGACATCGACGGCGAACTCTTCTGGGGCAACGACATGCACGGACTGATGCGGGCCGTGCTGGACGACCCGCGGCTGCTGCACGACGGCGAGATGGCGCGCCTGGCGGCGTTGCCCGAGGGCATCGCGCGCTCCTAGCGTCATCGGTCTTTTTTCGGACAAGGCGCTCAGCGCCGGAGGGGGCAACGATGCGTATCGGGATAGTGGTGGATTCGGCCTGCGACCTGCCGCGGGACTTCATCGAGCGCCACCGCATCGTGCTGTTGCCGATCAGCGTGCGCATCGGCGAGACAGTGCTGGCCGACCACCGCGACGAGCAGGCCACGCTCGGCTTCCTGCAGGCGCAGGTGGCCGAGCACGGCGCCGCGGCGGAGACGATCGCATTCACCGCCCCGCAGATCCGCGAGCTGTTCCTGCAGCGGCTGGTGATCGACTACGACCACGTGTTCTGCATGACGATCACCCGCACCCGCAGCCCGATCTTCGACAACGCCACCCAGGCCAGTTTCGGCATCCTCAACGACTACAAGCCGATCCGCCAGGCGGCCGGCTTCAACACCCCGTTCGCGCTGCGGGTGATCGACACCCGCAACCTGTTCGCGGCGCAGGCGGTATCGGCGGTGGAGGCGGTGCGCATGCGCGCGGCCGGCGCCAGCGTGCAGGCCATCCGCGAGCGCCTGGAGCAGCTGGCCGACAACGTGCACGGCTACATGATCAGCCGCGACCTGTACTACCTGCGTGCGCGCGCCCGCGCCAAGGGCGATCGCAGCGTCGGCCTGCTGAGCGCGGCGCTGGGCTCGGCCCTGGACATCAAGCCGGTGCTGCACGGCTACCGCGGCGACACCGCGCCGGTGGCCAGGATCAAGGGCTTCGACAACGCGGCGGCCAGGCTGTTCGAGTTCGTCGGCAGGCGCGTGTCGGCCGGGCTGATGACGCCGACGCTGTGCGTGAGCTACGGCGGCGACCTGGAAGAGCTGCGCGCCCTGCCCGGCTATGCCGAACTGCGCCTGGCATGCGGCGAGAACGGGGTGGAGGTGTTCGAGAGCGTGATGAGCCTGACCGGCATGGTCAACGTCGGCAAGGGCGCGATCGTGCTGGGTTTCGCCGACGCCGCGCACGCCTTCCCGTGAGCCGGCGCGACGATCCTGCACGCACGGATCACCGCATCTGCTGCTAGGCTTTGCCGCAGTTCACCAGGGACACCACGATGGCCGTCAGCTACTTCATCAGCCTCCCCGATCCTTCCCGCGCACGCGGCGGCGACCCGGCACTGAGCTTCACCGCCAATGGCGCCGGCGCCTTCGCCGAACAGCTGCAGCACGCGCTCGCCGACCCGGCGTGGTTCGAGCGCTGGCGCAACGGCCAGCCCGACCCGGACGAGGTGGACCCCGCGCTGGGCGTCACCGACGCCGGGGCGAACGTCACCGGCAGCCAGGACGACCTGCGCATCAACCTGGTCGCCACCACCTCGATCCCCGGCGAGATCCTCAGGCACCGCATGAGCCTGCTGGCCGGCAACGGCTGGGAGCTGCGCAACGTGCGCTGAGCCGGCCTCGCGCCGCGCGGCCGCCGCGCTTCATCCGGCGTCGGCAGCGGCTGGCGCCGGGCCGCGCCGCGGCAGGCGCCACTTCAGGTTCACCCCCAGCGTGCCCAGCACGATCAGCACCAGCCCGGCGACCTGCACCACGGCCAGGCGATGGCCGTAGACCAGGTAGTCCAGCAGCAGCACCACCAGCGGATAGACGAAGGCCACGACCGCGATCGTGGCCACCGGCAGATGCCGGTAGGCCGAGTAGAACAGCACGTAGACGATGCCGCTGTGGACCACGCCCAGCCCCAGCAGCCACGCCCAGTGGCCGCCGACATGGAACACGCCGCTGCTGGAGAAGCCGGCCAGCATCGCCACGCCGACCCAGCACTGCACCGTCACCACCGCGAACGGCCGCTGCCGCGCCGCCCGCCGCGACAGCAGCAGCGAGGCGCCGCACAGCAGCGCGGCCAGCAGCGCCAGGCCGATGCCGGCCAGGTAGGATGCATCGGCGCGGGCGAGAATCCGCAGCGGATCGGCCGACAGCGCCACGCCCACGAACGCCAGCACGGTCCAGCCGACATCGGCCGCACGCGTGCGCTCGCCCTGGAACAGCGCCGCCAGGATCAGCATCACGAACGGGAAGCAGTGGTAGACCAGGGTCGCCACGCCGATCGACGAGCGCTCCATGCCGGCGAACAGCGCCACCCAGTTCAGCACCAGCAGCACGCCGCTCAGCACCGCGCCGCGCAGCAGCACCGCATCGCCCGCGACGCCGCGCAGATGGCCGCGCGCCAGTCCCCAGGCCAGCAGGAACAGCCCGCCGAACAGGCAGCGGTAGAACACCGCGGTGACCGCATCCTGCCCGCTCTCGTGCACGAACACGCCGACCGAGCCGATCAGCACCTCGCCCAGCAGCAGTTGCCACAGCGCGGCACGCGCGGTGCCGCGATCGGAAACACTCATCGGTACGACTCCTTTACGAAAGACCGGCTCGTTCGCAGACTCCGGGGGCCTCGATCTCCCCCACCGCATGACGCGGGAAGGCCATGGGGCGGACTTCAGTGCGCCGCACGGCCCGCCATCGGCGCCGAGCCCGCGAAATGCGGACACCGCGGACAATCCCCGCGCGGCGCCGTCCTGCGCGGCGGCACCGGCGGACGGGAGCCGGGGACGGAAGCGACGCTCATACCTCGATGTGGCCTTGCAGGTACTGCACGGTGCTGCCGGCCACATGCACCCGCTCGCCCTCGACGCGGCAGCGCAGCAGGCCCGAGCGTGCCGAGGCCTGCAACGCGACCAGTTCGCCGCGCCCCAGCCGCGCGGCCCAGTACGGCACCAGCGCGGCATGGATCGAGCCGGTCACCGGGTCCTCGCTGCCGCCGTTGGCCGGCCAGAAGTAGCGCGAGACGAAATCGTGGTCCCGGCCCGGTGCGGTGACCGCCACGTCCAGCGGGGCGAGCGCCTTCAACCGTTCCAGGTCGGGCACCACGTCGCGTACCTGGCGTTCGTCGGCGTACACCGCGATGTACGCCTGCCGGTTGCGCAGCACCTGCTGCGGCGCGATCGACAGCCCGGCCAGCAGCGCGTCCGGTACGGTATCGAGCGCTTGCGGCGCGAGGTTGGGAAAGCTCATCTCGAAACCCTCGCCGTCGGCCAATCGCGAGACGTACAGCTCGCCCACCGCGGCGGCTCGCACGCTGATCGGGAAGGGCGCCAGCCCGCGGCGGGCGATGACGTGCGCGCTGGCCAGGGTGGCGTGGCCGCAGAAGGCGACCTCGGTCAGCGGCGAGAACCAGCGGATGGCGAACGCGCCATCGGCCTCGCGGCGCACGAACGCGGTCTCGGACAGGTTGTTCTCGGCGGCGATCGCCTGCATCGACGCTGCCGGCAGCCATTCCTCCAGCACCACCACCGCGGCGGGGTTGCCGCCGAAGCGTTCGCGGGTAAAGGCATCGACGATATCGATCGGGAGTCGCATGGCGCAGGTCCGGGGGGAGCGAAGTCCGGCGGCGTGCCGGCAAGCACAGACTAGGCGGGCATGGCGCAAGCGGTACAGGGTCAGTTATCTTGAAAATCGACCGATACAGATCCCTTGGCCCGCATGCTGCTCTACGAATCCCTTGCCGCGCAGCTGCGCGAACAGATCGCCGCCGGCGTGCTGCGCGCCGGCGAGCGGCTGCCCTCGATCCGGCGTCTGGCGCTGGCGCACGGCGTCAGCGCCGCCACCGCGGTGCAGGCCTGCCTGCAGCTGGAACGCGAGGGACTGGCGCTGGCGCGGCCGCGCTCGGGCTACTTCGTGCGTGCGCAGCCGCCGGCGCCGCTCAGCCCGGTGCCGCGCCGGCGGGTGCCGCGCACGGTCAGCAACCCGGCGCTGCACGAGGTGATCGACATGCTGTCGCGGCGCGACCTGCTGCCGCTGCATGCCGCCGTGCCGGCCCCGGAGCTGCTGCCCGGCACCGCGCTGGCGGCGGCGCTGGCGAGGGCGCTGCGGCGCAACCGGACCCAGGCGCTGGACTACGCCCCGGCGCAGGGGCATCCGCCGCTGCGGCGGCTGATCGCGCAGCGCTACGCGCAGCTGGCGACCGCGGTGAGCCCGGACGAGGTCGTCATCACCGCCGGCGCGATGGAGGCGATCACCCTGGCGCTGCGCAGCATCGCCGCGCCCGGCGACGTGGTGCTGGTGGAGACCCCGACCTACCACGGCATCCTGCAGGCGGTGGCGGCGCTGCGGCTGAAGGTGGTGGAGCTGCCGCACCGGCCCGGCGGCGGCCTCGACCTGGCCCGGCTCGATGCGGTGCTGCAGGACGCGCCGGTGCGGGCGGCGGTGCTGGTGCCGAACTTCCACAACCCGCTGGGCAGCGTCGCCAGCGATGCCGACAAGCAGGCGCTGCTGGCCCGCTGCGCGCGCCACGGCACGGTGGTGATCGAGGACGACGTCTACGGCGAGCTGGCGTGGTCGGGACAGCGCCCGGCGCCGCTGCGGCACTTCGACTGCCACGGCCTGGTGATCACCTGCGGCTCGTTCTCCAAGACGCTGGCGCCGGGGCTGCGCACCGGCTGGCTGCTCGGCGGCGAATGGACCGATGCGCTGGTGCGCGCCAAGTACCACTCCACGGTCGGCAGCCCGGCGCTGCCGCAACTGGCGCTGGCCGACTACCTGCAACGCCACGACCAGGAACGCCACCTGCGCCGGCTGCGGCGCGCGCTGGCCGACAACGCCCGGCGCCTGCGCGCCGGCATCGAGCGCCACTGGCCGCAGGCCACGCGCTGCAGCGATCCGAGCGGCGGCCTGTCGCTGTGGCTGCAGTTGCCGCCCGGCGGCGACGGCACCGCGCTGTTCGAGGCCGCACTGGCCGAGGGCATCGGCATCTCGCCCGGGCAGCTGTTCTCCAGCCGCGGCGACTACCGCGACCACCTGCGCCTGAGCTGTGGCCTGCCGTGGGACGAACACCTGGAACGGGCGCTGCGCCGGCTCGGCCAACTGGCCGCCGCGCAGGTGGCGTAGGGCGGGCCTGGGCGCGCCATCGCAGACACCGCCAAGGCCGCCCATTCCTGTACCTGTAGGAGCGACTTCAGTCGCGATGAGGCCTTCCCGGTAGAACCCCATCGCGACTGAAGTCGCTCCTGCGGGGAGGAGGCGCGGCGCAGGCCGGCCCCATGCGGCCGACGCGCGGGGATGCCCGGGTTCGTGCGGCGGCGGGGCGTGGCTCCCGCCGCGCGCCATGCCGCGCCAGGCCACAGGCTGGGCCTTGGCCCGCCGCCGCGGAACCTGCCGTGAGCGCCGAGATGACGGACCAGTGGCACACGGGCAACGATGGAGGCCCGGACTGCCTGTGGCACGCGACGTGGGCGCCGCGCGGCCGGCCTGGGCCCGCCCCACGCCAGCGCAGGAACGGCGGGCGGCGGTCCCGGCCTACGGCGCCATGCCGCGCTCAGCGCAGCGCGGCGGCGTGGTGGGCGATGTGCTCGCCGATGAAGCTGGCGATGAAGTAGTAGCTGTGGTCGTAGCCGGGCTGCAGCCGCAGCGTGATCGGGTAGCCGGCCGCCGTCGCCGCGGCGGCGAACAGCTGCGGCCGGAGCTGGCCGTCGAGGAACTCGTCGGCCTCGCCCTGGTCGATCAGCAGCGGCAGGCGTTCGGACGCCGATGCCACCAGCTCGGTCGCGTCGTACTGCTTCCACGCCTCGCGGTCCTCGCCCAGGTAGGCGGCGAACGCCTTCTCGCCCCAGGGCACCTGGCTCGGGGCGACGATCGGCGCGAACGCGGACACGCTGCGATAGCGGCCCGGATTCTTCAGCGCGATCACCAGCGCGCCGTGCCCGCCCATCGAGTGCCCGCTGATGGCGCGCGCCGCGGTCGCCGGAAAGTGCGCCTCCACCAGCGCCGGCAGCTCGTTAGCCACGTAGTGGTACATGCGGTAGTGCTCGGCCCAGGGCTGCTGCGTGGCATCGACGTAGAAGCCGGCGCCCTGGCCCAGGTCGTAGCCCTCGGCATCGGCCACGCCGTCGCCGCGCGGACTGGTGTCCGGTGCCACCAGGATCACCCCGTGCTCGGCCGCGTAGCGCTGCGCGCCGGCCTTGGTGATGAAGTTCTGCTCGTTGCAGGTCAGGCCCGACAGCCAGTACAGCACCGGCAGCCGGCCGGCCTGCGCCTGCGGCGGCAGGTAGACGGCAAAGCGCATCTGGCAGCCCAGCGTGGCCGAACGGTGCGACCACACCTCCTGGCGGCCGCCGCAACAGGCATGCGATTCGACCCGTTCCAGGCCTTCGGCGGCGCCGGCGGGCGCCGGCGCGTCGGTGCCGGCCGCTTCGGCTTCGCCGTCCTGGTGCTTGATCTGGTAGATCAGGACGCCGTGGATCTCCATGTCGTCCGCCTTGCGCACCCGCCGCGACCAGAGGCGGTGGAACACCGCGTCCAGCACGTCGGCCGGGCCGCGCGCGATCACGTCATCGATGACGGCCTCGCCCCCTCCTTCCGGAAAGATCAGGTCGAAATCCTCGTCGTCGATCTGGAAGACGTCGTAGACGTTGTTCTGTGCACCATCGATGACCTGGATGTTCTTCATGTCGGAAAGCCTTGTCGTGGGCGCACAGGATCATCGCGCGCCGTTGTTGATGTCGTCGTCCAGCCGCGCCAGCAGCCGCAGCAGCGGACCGGTGCCGGGCTGGCCATCGAGGTTGCGGCCGGCGGCGACCGCGACCTCGCTGCGCGGCGGCCAGCGGCCGCTGCGCCGCGCCTGCTGCAGCCGCGGCAGGAACACCCTGGCCAGCCAGTGCTCGAACGGCATCTCGCCGGCGCCGAATGCCGAATCCACCCGCAGCGGTTCGCCGACCTCGCCCTGCACCCAGCCCAACTCGCGCAGCGCCTGCTCGATGCCGTCCACCAGCGCCTCGCGCGCCTGCGGCGCGCCGGATCCGCGGAAGCGGTCGAGCAGGCGCATGCGATTATCTCAGTAATGGACCACCGAACGGATCGACTTGCCCTCGTGCATCAGCTCGAAGGCATGGTTGATGTCGTCCAGCGGCATGGTGTGGGTGACGAACGGCGCCAGTTCGATGTCGCCGGCCATCGCGTCCTCGACCATGCCCGGCAGCTGGCTGCGACCCTTCACGCCGCCGAACGCGGTGCCCAGCCACTTGCGGCCGGTGACCAGCTGGAACGGGCGCGTGCTGATCTCCTGCCCGGCGCCGGCGACGCCGATGACCACCGACTGGCCCCAGCCGCGGTGCGCGCATTCCAGCGCCGCGCGCATCACGTTGACGTTGCCGATGCACTCGAAGCTGTGGTCCACGCCCCAGCCGGTCATCTCCACGATCACCTGCTGGATCGGCGCGTCGTGCTCCTTCGGGTTGACGCAGTCGGTGGCGCCGAACTGGCGCGCCAGCTCGAACTTGGACGGGTTGGTGTCCACCGCGATGATGCGCCCGGCCCTGGCCTGGCGCGCGCCCTGGATCACCGCCAGCCCGATCCCGCCGAGGCCGAACACCGCCACCGAGTCGCCCTCGGCCACCTTGGCGGTGTTGTGCACGGCGCCGATCCCGGTGGTCACGCCGCAGCCGAGCAGGCACACGTGCTCCGGGTTGGCCCCGGGATTGATCTTCGCCAGCGATACCTCGACGACGACCGTGTACTCGCTGAAGGTCGAACAGCCCATGTAGTGGTAGACCGGCTCGCCGTTGTAGGAGAAGCGCGAGGTGCCGTCGGGCATCACGCCCTTGCCCTGGGTGGCGCGCACCGCCACGCACAGGTTGGTCTTGCCCGACTTGCAGAACAGGCACTCGCCGCACTCGGCGGTATACAGCGGGATCACGTGGTCGCCCGGCTTGACCGAGGTCACGCCCTCGCCGACCTCGACCACCACGCCCGCGCCCTCGTGGCCGAGCACGGCCGGGAACAGGCCTTCCGGATCGTCGCCGGACAGGGTGAAGGCATCGGTGTGGCAGACGCCGGTATGGGTGATCTTCACCAGCACCTCGCCGGCCCTGGGCGGGGCGACGTCGATCTCGACGATCTGCAAGGGCTGGCCGGGACCGAAGGCGACGGCGGCGCGTGATTTCATGCGGTTCTCCTGCGTAAAGCGTGCCGGCGGCGCCGGGCGGATTGGGGTGGAAGAGCGATCACTTGAGGTAGGAACGGACCAGCGCGGCCATCTCGTCGACGCGGGCGGCGCGCTGCGCATCGGAGGCGGCCGGCTGGCCGAACTCCTCGCGGATGTGCGCCTCCATCACCTCCGACATCAGCCCGTCGACCGCGCCGCGGATGGCGGCGATCTGCTGCAGCACCGGCGCACAGGCGGCACCGGCCTCCAGCGCGCGATCGAGCGCGTCGCACTGGCCGCGGATGCGGCGCACGCGCGCCAGCACGCGCTTCTTTTCCTGCGGCGAATGCGGCACGCCCGCCTCCGGTTACCATACTGGGGTAGAGTATATTTTCGAAGCGCGGGAAATGAAAGCGCAGGCCGCGAACGCCGGCCCGGAAGCGCTGCGAGCCGCTGCGGCGTATCCGGAGGTGCCGTGCCCGCCGGAGTCATGCCGGCGTCACATGCCGCGCCTACCCTCGCCGGGTTCACGGGAAGAGGGGCGGCGGCATGGCGGGGCAGTCGACATGGCGCTTGACCCGCATGTTCGCCGAACAGCGCTCGGTGCTGCGCGGCTTCTTCGTCCGCCGCGGCGCCCACGACGAGGCCGAGGACCTGGTGCAGGAGACCTACCTGCGCCTGCTGCGCGCACATCGCACCCAGGGCGAAGCCATCGCCAATCCGGAGGCCTATCTCTACACCGTGGCGCTGAACCTGGCGCGCGAGCAGGCCGCGCGGCGCAAGCAGGCGCCGCTGCCGCTGGACGAACTGGAACACGTCGCCACCCTGCTCGCCGCCGGCGAGGCGGTCGAGGACGCGGCCGAGCGGGCGCAGCGGCAGCGGCGCCTGCAGGAACTGCTCGCCACCCTGCCCGAGCACACCCGCGCGGTACTGGTGATGCAGTACCGCGACGGCCTGAGCTACAAGCAGATCGCCGCGCGCCTCGGGGTGTCCACGCACATGGTCAAGAAGCACGTGGTGCGCGGGCTGTCGGCCTGCCGCCGCGCGCTGGCCGGCAACGCGGAGGCGTGGCAGTGAGCCAGGCACGGCCGCACCCGGCACTGGTCACGCGCGAGGCCGCGCACTGGCACGCGCTGCAGCGCGAGGGCGAACTGAACGCGGCGCAGCGGGCGCAGTTCATGGACTGGCTGGTGGCCTCGCCCGATCACCTGCGCGAGTACCTGGCGATCACCCGGATCGCCGGCGAACTGGGCGAGGCGCTGCGCGGGATGCCGGTCGACCTGGACCGGGCGGCCACCGACCAGCCCGGGCAGGCGCTGCCCGACAACGTGGTGGCGCTGCCGCTGCGGCCGCGCGCGACGCCGGCACAGCCGCGGCGAACGGGCCTGCGCCGCGGCGCCGCGATCGCCGCGGGGCTGGCCTGCCTGGCGCTGGCCGGCATCGCCACGCAGCTGGCCTGGCCGCAGGACGAACGCTACGTCGCCGCGCACGGACAACCGCGCCGCTTCGAGCTGCCCGACCGCACCGTGGTCCACCTCGACGCCGAGAGCGAGCTGTCGCTGCGCTTCGGCCCGTTCCGGCGCGATGTCGAGCTGGTGCGCGGGCAGGCCAGCTTCATCGTCGCCGCCGGGCGGCGGCCGTTCCAGGTGCGCGCGGGGGGGCTGCAGGTGCAGGACATCGGCACCACCTTCGGCGTGGCGCTGCAGCGCGACCGTGCCCGCATCGACGTGCTCGAAGGCCGCGTGCGGGTACTCGGCGACAACGGCGCGGCACGGCCGCTGGCCGACCTGCGCGCCGGGCAGAGCGCGCGCATCGACTACCGCGACCATCGCGTCGAGCTGAGCCGCGAGGATGCCGAGGCGATGACCGGCTGGTGGCAGCGCCGCGTCGTGTTCCGCGACGAGCCGCTGGACGAGGTGGCCGACCGCTTCAATCGCCTCAATCGCGTGCGCCTGGTGGTGGAGGACCCGGCGGCCGGCGCGATGCGCCTGACCGGCAACCTGCGCGGCGACGACCTGGACTCGCTGCGCGCCTTCCTCGACGACCAGGCGGCATTGCAGACGACGATGACGGCGAACGAGATCAGGGTGCGCAGCCGCGCCGCGCGGGCCGGCGCCACTCAGGTCCGGTAGCGGAAAGGCTCACGCAGGGGACGGCGTCGGCCCAGGCGGCCGCTGTCAAAAAAAATTCATCGAAAAACGGTGCCCGATTCGCGCCCGGCGCAATCGTAGTCCAGGCAAGTGCGGACGAACTCCCTCGCCGCCGACGCCTTCCACGACAACCCAACGGACCCCACGATGCGCCGTATCCTGTTCCTCTCGATCGCCCTCGCCCTGCACGCCGGCACCGCCGCCGCGCAGGAACCCGCCGCCGCGACCGAGGCCATTGCGTCGCAGCCACTGGACCGCGCGCTCAACGCGCTCTCGCGCCAGACCGGGCTGCAGTTCGTCTACGACGCGAAGGCCATCGGCAACCCGGTCACGCGCGCGACCGCCGCGGGCCTGCCGCCCGAGCAGGCGCTGCGGCAACTGCTGGCCGGCACCGGGCTGCGCTACCGCCGCCTCAACGCGGACACCGTGACCATCGAGCCCGAGCCGGCACCGGCCGCCTCGCCGCCGCGCGCGGCCCCGGCCGCCGCCGCCGCGCCCGCGCAGACGGCGGCGCCGCTGCAGCAGCTGGAGCGGATCGAGGTGACCGGCAGCTACGCCGGCAGCCTGAGCGAGCAGTCCCGGCTCAAGCGCTACGCCGACAACGTGGTCGACGTGATCGCCGCCGAGGACATCGGCAAGCTGCCGGCACAGAACGTCGCCGAGGCGCTGCAGCGGGTGACCGGCGTGGCGATCGAGCGCGACCGCGGCGAAGGCGTGTACGTGCGCGTGCGCGGCCTCGGCGCCAACTTCCAGGTCACCACGCTCAACGGCCAGACCATGGCGGTCAACGAGAACGTGCGCACCTCCGGCCAGACCGGCCGCCAGTTCCGCTACGACACCCTGCCGGCCGAGCTGGTGTCGGGCCTGGACGTGATCAAGAGCCCGAGCGCGAACCTCGACGAGGGCGCGATCGGCGGCATCGTCAACGTGCGCACGTTCAAGCCGCTGGAGCTGGGCAGGACGATGTTCAGCGGCTCGATCGAGAACAGCCATCCCGAGCTGGCCGACGCCAACGACCCGCGCGTGTCCGGGCTGTTCAACTGGGTCAACGCCGACGACACCTTCGGCGTCCTGGTCTCCGCCGCCCATTCCAAGCGCCACACGCGCCAGGACCGGGTCAACGAGGTCAGCTGGGACTACTACGAGGACGGCGTGCCCGGCGTCGCGGGCGCCTACTACGTGCCGACCGGCGTGCGCCCGACGCTGGAACTGGAGAAGCGCGAACGCACCGGCGTGGCCGCCTCGCTGCAGTGGCGCCCGAGCGACCGGCTCGACCTCGACCTGGACCTGTTCTACGCGCGGCAGAAGGTCAACTACGACGAGTACAGCCTGGGCACCAGCTTCTCGCTGGCGAACATGCGCAACATCGGGGTCAGCGACGGCGGCATCACCTCGTTCGACTACGACAACGCCCAGGTCCAGCTCTCGCGCGAGACCTCCGGCATCACCGACGAGAACAGGGCCGTCGACCTCAGCGGCAAGTGGACCGGCGACCTGTGGACGCTCGCCGGTACCGCCTTCCACTCCGCCGCGCACAGCTGGGACTCGGACCCGATCCGCCGCACCCGCTTCATCACCGGCAACAGCGTGGACATGAGCGTAGCGATGCCCGCCGCCTCCGGCGACGACGTGCCCAGCCTGGGCTTCGCCGACTACGACCCGACCTCGGCCGCCGCCACCCCCGGGCGACGCCTGGAGTGGCGCACGATCGACGCGACGGACAAGGAATCTGCGCTGCAGTTCGACGCCGAGCGCGCGCTCGACGGCGGCTTCTTCCGCACCCTGAAGGCCGGCGTGAAGTACCGCGACCGCTCGCGCGACTACCAGCGCCGCGACCTGGTCAAGACCGGCGGCATCGCCGGCGTCTACTTCGACGGCGGCTACTTCACCGCGCTGCCGGTGGGCGACTTCCTGTCCGGCGCCAGCGGCAGCGTCCCGACCGAATGGCTGGCGCCGATCGAGGAGCCGTTCTGGGGCGACTACCCGGCCGCCTCCGACCTGGCCAACACGCCCAGCGCCGCCGACCTGCAGAACTCGTACACGATCAAGGAGAAGATCGCCGCCGGCTACGTGATGAGCGACTTCGAGCGCGACCTGGCCGGACGCCCGCTGCGCGGCAACGTCGGCGTGCGCCTGTCCCGCACCAGCCAGGCCACCGATGGCCATGCGGCGATGTCGGGCAGCAGCGCCGCCGAACCGGTGCACTACCAGCGCAGCTACAGCAACGTGCTGCCCTCGCTCAACGCCGCCTGGGACGTGCGCGAGGACATGGTGCTGCGCGCCGCCGCGGCCAAGGTGATCACCCGCCCGGACCTGACCGACCTGTCGTCGAAGCTGACCTTCAACTCCAGCGGCACCATCCTGACCGCCAGCGGCGGCAACCCGAACCTGGAGCCGTACCAGGCCTGGCAGTACGACCTGAGCTGGGAGTGGTACATCGACACGACCTCGGCGCTGACCGCCGGCCTGTTCTACAAGGACATCTCGCGCTTCATCCAGACCCAGTACTCCTACATCCAGTACAACGGCCAGACCTACCTGCTGAACTCCAAGACCAACGGCAGCAAGGCCAGCGTCAAGGGCGCGGAAGTGGCCTACCAGCAGCTGTTCGCCGGGCTGCCGGCGCCGCTGGACGGGCTCGGCATCCAGCTCAACTACACCTGGACCGACAGCAAGGCGCTGTACACCGACGACGACGGCAGCACCTTCAACGACGCGCTCGAGGGCGTGGCCAGCAACAGCTACAACGCCACGCTGTTCTACGAGAAGGGGCCGTTCGCCGCGCGCGTCAGCTACAGCTGGCTCGACGACGTGGTCAACGCGGTCGGCACCGCCGGCCTGGCCACGCTCGACAACGACGATTTCGGCAGCCTCGATGCCAGCGTGTCGTGGCAGGTCAACGACAACCTGTCGCTGTTCGCCAACGCGATCAACCTGACCGGCGAGGTGCAGCGCCAGTACGTCGGCAACCACCTGTTCGGCGGCTACACCGACTACGGCCGCACCTGGTCGGTCGGCCTGCGCGCGCGCTTCTGAGCCACGACGCCCCCGATCCCCGCATGAGCGCTGCCTGATCGCCGCAGGAGCGGCTTCAGTCGCGATGGGCTTCACCGGTAGAGCCCCATCGCGACTGAAGTCGCTCCTGCGGGGCCCACTCCCTTCCGAGCCTGCCCACCGATGCCCTTCCCCTCACGTCCCCTCTCCCGCGCACTGCTCGCCCTCGCCCTGCTGCTCCCGCTCGCCGGCACCGCCGCCGCGCAGGAAACGCTGGAGAAAGTGCTCATCCTCAAGCGCCACGGCGTGCGCGCGGCGATGTCCAGCCCCGAGCGGCTGGGCGAGTTCTCGCTGCGGCCGTGGCCGCGCTTCGCCGTGCCCGCCGGGCACCTGACCGCGAACGGCGCGCAGCTGGAACGCCTGTTCGGCGACTACTACCACGCCCTGTACCGGCAATCGGGCCTGCTGCGCGGCGACCGCGGCGACTGCGGCCGCGCCTACTACTGGGCCAACCGCACCCAGCGCACCATCGCCTCGGCGCAGGCGCTGGCGCAAACGCTGACGCCCGGCTGCGACGCCCGGGTGCACCACGTCGCCGACGGCGACTCCGACCCGCTGTTCGACGGCCCGCCCGCGCTGCACACGCCGCAGGCCGCCGCGCTCGCGCGGGCGGCATTGGCCGGGCGCATCGGCGCCGACGCGCAGGCGTGGAACGCCACCCAGCAGGATGCGATCGACAGCCTGCAGGCGCTGCTGCTGCAATGCACGCAGCGCCCCTGCCCGGCCGACGCCGCGCCCGGCAAGCGCCGGCTCGACGCGGTGCCGGCGGAACTGTCCGACCAGCCGCGCGGCATCCCCGGCATCGAAGGCCCCGCCGCCACCGCCTCCGGCCTCACCGAGAGCCTGCTGATGGCCTGGGCCGACGGCCACGACTTCGCCGCGCTCGGCTGGCAGGGGCTGGACGAGGCCATGCTGCTGCGCGTGTTCGCCCCGCACCAGGCCGAGTTCGCGCTGCGCCTGCGCGCGCCGGACGTGGCGCGCATGGCCAGTTCGCACCTGGCTGCGCGCCTGCTCGCCACGCTGCTGCAGGGCACCTCCGCCGCCACGCCCTACCCCGCGATCGGCGGCGACGCGCCGCTGGTGGTGGTGTCCGGCCACGACGGCACGCTGACCCTGCTGGCCGGCCTGCTCGGCCTGCACTGGCAGCTGCCCGGCTACCAGCCCGACCAGACCGCGCCCGGCGGCGCGCTGGTGTTCGAGCGCTGGCGCCGCGCCGACGGCAGCCGCGTGGTCCGCGTGCGCTACACCGCGCAGAGCCTGGCGCAGATGCGCGAGCGCCGTGTGCTGGACCTGGATGCGCCGCCGCTTTCGGCCACGGTGTTCGTCCCCGGCTGCGGCAGCGCCAGCGAGCGGTTCGACTGCGCGCTGGCCGACTTCGCGCGCACGCTCGATCGCGCCATCGATCCGGCCTACGCGGTCGCGGCCGATGGCGACGCCGCCCGCCCCCGCGCGGGCAGCGCCGATGCGGGCCACGGCGATGAGGGCCGGGCGGCAATAAAACGTCCATGAACGTCGTATAGCTTCGGGTGCCGCCTGCTGGCGGTCACCCGTCCCTTCCTGTCGCGCTCGCCCCGCATGCCGGCGATGGCTGCGCGCCGGTCGGCCTCGTGCGTGTCCCCGGCCCTGGTCCCGCTTCCCCACCACCCGAGCAGACCCGATGAAAACCAAACCGGCATTACTCGCGCTGTCGCTGTGCCTTTCGTTCGCCGCCGCCTGCCATGCGCAGACGCGTCCGGAAAGCGGCGACCTGGACCTGTTCCCGCTCAACCACGTGCAGCTGGCCGGCTCGCACAACACCTTCGACAAGAAGGACGAGTACGAGTACCTCAGCAACGCCTTCGCCGACGTGCAGATGGTCGAGATCGACGTGTGGACCAACCTCGGCAGCTGGCGCGTCTCGCACAGCAATCCGCTGGCCAACGTCAACAACTGCCCCAAGAGCGGACTGGCCGGCAACGAACGCAACCAGGACCTGCGCTCGTGCATCGACACGATCGCCAGCTACCACCGCGACCATCCCGGCCACCCGTTGCTGCTGGTCAAGCTGGAGCTCAAGAACGGCTTCGGCAGCAACACCCAGCCGGCGAACCTGGACGACCTGATCGCCGACATCGCCGGCGGCGGCGCCGGTGCGCGCATCCCCGAGGCGGACATCTTCACCCCACTCAAGCTGATGTGCCGCGACGACGCCTGCGGCAGCCTGTACGCCACGCCCGAGGAGGCACTGGCGCACAAGGACTGGCCCACCCTGGGCGAACTGCGTGGCAAGGTGATGTTCGTGCTGATTCCCGGCACCGTCTCCGATGGCGCCCCGCGCGACTACGCCAGCGCCCTGGCAAGCGGCAAGGCGCGGCTGGGATTCCCGGCGATCGCGGTCAAGCAGTCCAGCGACCCGCGCACCGACTACTACGGCGTCAACGCGCCGTGGAACGTGATATTCGACATCCAGGCCGGGCGCCTGGACAGCGGCGAGATCCCGCAGGCGCTGGTGCGCGCCTGGGCCGCCCGGAACTTCCTGCTCTCGGTCAACGACGAGACCCCCGGCGGCGCCGGCGCCGACGTCGCCGCCGGCCGCGCGCGGCTGCACCAGCTGGCCGAGGACTTCAACGCCAACATCGTCAGTACCGACCAGGAACGCAGCGGCATCCCCGCCTCCTTCGCGATCCCCTGATCGTCCCGTCACCGGCATGCCGCGTGCGGCGCCTCGCGGGGCCGGCCGGTCCGGCCCCGCGTCCGCTGCTGCCGCCGTCGCCACGGCTGCCCCCGCCTTTTCCACTCCTTCCAGAGAGAGCAATGAACCGCCCC
The DNA here is from genome assembly GCF_021168555.1 of Stenotrophomonas sp. MMGLT7. Lineage (GTDB taxonomy): Bacteria > Pseudomonadota > Gammaproteobacteria > Xanthomonadales > Xanthomonadaceae > MMGLT7. Next base: position 473,530 of record NZ_JAJOZS010000002.1, read on the forward strand.
TGCCGTTCCTCCATGCCCGGACCCTCCCTGCAGCGCCGCCCGCTCGCCGGCGCGCTGCTGATCGCACTGGCCTGCCTGCCCTGCACCGCGCAGGCGCAGGACACGTCGACGACGTCCGCCGATCCCACCACCCTGGATACCGTCGTGGTCTCCGGCTACCGCCAGAGCGTGGAACGCGCCGCCGACCTCAAGCGCGATGCGGTGCTCCAGCGCGACAGCATCGTCGCCGACGACATCGCCTCGTTCCCCGACACCAACCTGGCCGAGTCGCTGCAGCGCATCCCCGGCGTGGCCATCACCCGCGACGCCGGCGAGGGCCGGCAGATCTCCCTGCGCGGGCTCGGACCGGAGTTCACCCGGGTGCGCCTGAACGGCATGGACGCGCTCAGCACCTCCACCAGCACCGATGCCCGCGGCGGCACCAACCGCAGCCGCGGCTTCGACTTCAACATCTTCGCCTCCGAACTGTTCAACCGCATCGACGTCACCAAGAGCGGCGACGCCCAGACCGGCGAAGGCGGGCTGGCCGGCACCGTCGACCTGCACACGCCGCGCCCGTTCGACTTCCCCGGCTTCAAGCTCGCCGCCTCGGCCGGCGGGCTGTACCAGGAGAACAGCGAGAAGACCAGCCCGCGTGCCGCCGTCCTGCTCTCCAACACCTTCGCCGACGGGCGCCTGGGCGCGTTGTTCTCGGCCGCCTACAGCCGCCGCCAGACCGTGGAATACGGCCACAGCACCGTGCGCTGGGGCAGCGGCGGCTGGAACCTGGACAACGTCGCCGACAGCGTCGATGCCGGCCTGGCCGCACGCCTGAACGGCAGCGGCGACGACAAGCTGTTCTACCCGCGCTTCGACCGCTACGACGTCTACGATTACGACCAGAAGCGCATGGGCCTGACCGGCGCACTGCAGTTCCAGGCCAGCGACGACACCCTGTTCAACCTGGACCTGGCCTACGGCCGCATGCGCAGCGAACGCGAGGAGTACCACATCGACGCCTCCTCCTTCAGCCGCGCCAACGCGCCGGGCCTGTACAACAGCGGCATCGGCGAGACCACCATCAAGGCGCTGGAGGTGGCCGGCAACAGCATCGTCTACGGCGACTACGGCAACGTCGACATCCGCTCGGACAACCACCGGAACCTGGCCACCACCACCTATCGCCAGGCGGTGCTGTCGATGGACAGCGACGTCAGCGAGCGCCTGCACGTGGATGCGCTGCTCGGCTTCCAGGACTCGCGGCTGGACAACCCGAAGGACAACAACCTGTTCTTCTTCTCGCAGAACCAGGACTTCAGCATCGACTACCGCAACAACAGCCGCGTGCCGGTGATGGGCTATGGCTTCGACATCGCCGATCCGTCGCAGTACTTCCTCGACATCGTCCGCATCCGCCATGGCGAGACCTCCAACCGCTTCAACACGTTCAAGTTCGACGCCCGCTACGCGCTGACCGACGTGCTGACCCTGAAGGCCGGCGCCGATGCGCACAGCCAGACCTATTCCAGCGCCTACTGGTCCAGCGACTTCACCGACCAGCGCTACCGCCCGGTGGGCGACATCTCCACCGTGCTGCCCCACGACTTCGCCGGCGGCACCGGAGTTTCCGGCGCGCCCCGCGGCTGGCTGGTGGCCGACCTGGACAACGCCTTCGCCACCCTCGGCGCCGCCGGCTACAGTCCGGCACTGGACTACGGCAGCACCTGGTCGGTCAACGAGAAGCCGTGGAACCTGTATGCCCAGCTCGACTTCGACAGCGAGCTGGGCGGCAAGCGCTGGCGCGGCAACCTGGGCCTGCGCTACGGCCGCACCAGGCTGGCCAGCAGCGGCTTCGTCAGCGACGGCTCGGACTACTCGTGGGTGACGCTGGATCGCAGCTACGGCGACCTGCTGCCCTCGTTCAACAGCGCGCTGGAACTGCGCCAGGACCTGGTCTGGCGGCTGGGCGCCAACCGCAACATCACCCGCCCCACGCTGGCCTCGCTGGCGCCCAACGGCAGCGTCAACTCGCTCAACCGCACCGTCTCGGCCGGCAATCCCGGCCTCGACCCGTTCCGTGCCGACTCGATCGACACCTCGCTGGAGTGGTACTTCGACGAGGGCGGCATGCTGGCGGTGGCCGCCTTCTACAAGAAGATCGACGCGTTCATCGTCTCCACCATCACCGAGATGAGCTACACCGACTCCGGCTACCCGCTGTCGCTGATCAACCAGGAAGTGGTCACCCCGGACCAGACCTTCAGCTTCGTCCGCCCGGTCAACGGCGAGGGCACACACCTCAAGGGCGCGGAAATCGCCTACCAGCAGGTGCTCGACTTCCTGCCCGGCCCGCTGCGCAACCTCGGCGTGCAGATGAACTACACCTGGGCCGACGCCCGCATCGACGTGGACACCACGGGCGACGGCGACATCGCCCGCACCCTGCTGCCGGGCCTGTCGCGCAGCACCGTCAACGGCACCCTGTACTGGGAGAACGACAGCTTCAGCGCGCGCGTGTCCGGCACCTGGCGCGACCGCTACGTCACCGCGGTGCCCGGCGGCAACGGCAACAGCGAGGCCGGCGTCAACGACAGCCTCTACCTCGACCTGTCGCTGCAGTACCGCTTCCGCCCCGGCTGGACGCTGCTGCTGCAGGGCAACAACCTCACCGACGAGGCCGAGGACCTGTACGTGGACAGCAGCAACCGCGTCTACAACTACACCCAGGCCGGACGCCAGTTCTTCCTCGGCGTGCGCTTCGAACTGTAGCGCCGGCACCTGCGCAGGGACGCCGCCGCGGGTGGCGTCCCTGCGCCCCCATCCTTCCGCGGCCGCACCGCAACAAAACGTCCATAAACGTCCTGTAGCTTCGGGCGCGGCCCGCTGGTGGCCACGCCCGTGCGTCTTGCGCGTGCAGTCGCGACGGCATGGATGCCCCCCGCAACTTCGATTCCTTTTGGGGACACACCATGAGAGATGCCATACGGGAAGCCCGGCTTCCCGCGTTATCGCGCGGCCGGCTGAGCCGTGCCATCCACCAGCTGCTGATCGGCGGGATGGTCTGCGCGCCGTTGCCGCTGCTGGCCCAGGACGGCCAGTCCCAAGACGCGCTGCAGCAGCTGGACACCATCACCGTCAGCGGCAGCTACAGCCGCAGCCTGGAGCAGGCGGTGGACATCAAGCGCGCCAACATCGGTTTCTCCGACTCCATCGTCGCCACCGACGTGGCCGACTTCCCCGAGCAGAACCTCGCCGAGGCGCTGCAGCGCATGCCCGGCGTCACCATCGAGCGCAGCAAGGGCCTGGGCACCAAGGTCAACGTGCGCGGCCTGCCGACCGAATACACCCACGTCTCCATCAACGACCTGGCCACCGCGTCGGGCAGCGGCGGGCGCGACGTCGAGTTCGACATCTTCGCCTCGGAGATCATCCAGCAGGTGACGGTGCAGAAATCGCCGACCGCGGCCGACGAGGAAGGCGGCATCGCCGGCTCGGTGAACATCTCCACCGCGCGCCCGTTCGACTACCCCGACCGCAAGCTGGTCGCCTCGGCCGAGGGCGCCTACAACTCGATCTCCGAGGAGACCGATCCCAAGTTCGCGTTCCTGGCCAGCGACACCTGGGGCGACTGGGGCGCGCTGGTGTCCTTCGCCAAGGCCAGGCGAAGCAACCGCACCGATTCGACCTCCGGCATCAACTTCCGGCCGTTGACGCGCTTCCTCGGCGCATCCGGCATCCGCAGCAGCCAGGCCGTGGACGTGCTGGCGCGCGACGCCGGGATCACCGTGCAGGACCCGTCGGACTCCGCCGAGACCGACCTGCTGGTGTTCCAGGATAAGGTCGGCGACCGCGTCTACCTCAACGAGCAGGACAAGTGGGGCGCCACCGCCTCGCTCCAGTACCGGCCCAGCAGCAACTTCAGCCTGAGCTTCGACGCGATGCTGGGCGGCTACGACAGCACCGAGGACGAGTACGACGCGGCGGCCTACTCGGCGTCCAGCCGCAGCACGCTGGAACGGATCCACGAGTACGACGCGCAGACCCTGTCCGACTACGGCATCGTGGTCCTGCGCGACGTGTCCTACACGGCCACCCAGCACGAGATCCTGGGCAAGGAGAGCATCAGCAAGACCGACTACAGCCAGTTCGGCGCCAACCTGGACTGGAAGGGCGACAGCTGGCGGCTGGATGCGATGGCCGGCTACTCGGGCGCGAGGAAGACGCTGGATTCGTCCAACCTCAAGCACGTGGCCTACGCGCCGTCGCGCACCCGCTGGAGCGGGCGCAGCGGCGAGACCGTCCCCAGCGCCGACCCGGGCACGATCGACATGTACGACGCGCCCGACAAGTACCTGTTCGAGGCGTACGAGACCACGCTGGAGAAGGTCGACGACGACAAGTACGCCGCGCAGCTGAACTTCGCCAAGTCGCTGGAGCTGGCGTTCTTCCCGGCCCTGCACACGCTGCAGTTCGGCGGCCGCTACACCGACAGGACCAAGCAGCGCCGCTACGGCGAGGCCAAGATCACCGGGCCGGAGGCCGGCAGCAGCGAATGGGTCAACACGCGCACGCTGGCGGACAGCCCGTTGCAGTCGATCTCCGACATCGTGCCCGGCGGCGGCTACGGCCTGAAGGGGCTGGACTGGATGCAGGCCTCCAACGACTACGCGCGCGGCGCCTTCCGCTACCCCGGCTTCCGGACGCCGTTCGACGATGGCCAGTACTACAAGGTCGACGAGACCGTGACCGCGCTGTACGCCATGGCCGATCTGGGCTTCGACATCGGCCCGGTGCCGGTGTCGGTGAACGCCGGCACCCGCTACGTCGACACCTCGGTGCGCTCCTCCGGCTTCCACCCCGTGCAGTACCCGGACGGCAGCACCGGCTTCACCGACACGCCGGTCTCCAGGGACGGCAGCTACAAGGACTGGCTGCCGAGCATGAACGCCACCGCCGAGCTGTCCGGCGACCTGCTGCTGCGCGCGGCCGCGTCCAAGGTGATGATGCGCCCGGCGCTGACCGACATCGCCTACAAGCGCACCGCCAGCTGGAGTTCCTTCCGCTACACCGACGGCAATCCCGACCTCAAGCCCACCTACGCCAAGCAGTGGGAAGTGGGCCTGGAGAAGTACCTGGAGAACGGCGGGCTGCTGGCCGCCTCGTACTTCCACAAGAAGATCGACGGCGTGGTGGTCAGCTCGCTGACCGGCGTGGTCGAGGACGTGGCGGTCTACAACGCCAACGGCAGCCTCAACGGCATCTACGACTTCGACGTCTACCAGCCGGTCAACGCCGAGGGAACCTACGAGGTGGACGGCGTGGAGCTGATCGCGCAGCTGCCGCTGGGCGCGCTGCACCCGGCGCTGCAGGGCTTCGGCATCAACGCCAACTACACCATGCTCGACAGCTCGCTGGCGGGCGAGTCCGACCTCGGCGTCAAGACGCCGATGCCCGGCCTGGCCGACAAGACCTACAACCTCACCCTGTACTACGAGAACGACCGCTTCGACGCCCGCGTGTCCTACAACCACAAGAGCGAGTACGTCGAGTCGATCGGCTACAACCTGTACCCGATCTATCGCGATGCCTACGGCCAGGTGGACTTCTCCCTCGGCTACCGCCTGGCCGACAACGTCAAGCTCAGCCTGAAGGGCATCAACCTGACCAACGAGGCGACCACCGGCTACACCATGGATTCCTCGTTCCCGACCATGTACGAGCTCTCCGGCCGCCGCATCAGCCTGGGCATCCGCGCCGATTTCTGAGCCGCGGCGGCACTCCCCGCCCCGCTGCGCGCATGGCGCGGCGGGCCACGGCGGCCCGGACCTCCGGTGCCCGCCATCCTTCCGAAAAGCGAGGTCCCCGATGCGCAACACGTTTCCCGCACCGTTGCTGGCGCTGCTGGCCCTGGCCTGTCCGGCGCATGCCGCCGACCAGGACCAGGGCCGGCAATGGCAGGCCGGCGATCATCACGTCCACAGCGAATGGAGCGTGGAGTGGGATCGCTCGACCACCCCGCCCACGCCGATCCGCGGCGGCGATTCGCCGTACAGCCGCAGCGACAACGCGCGCCAGGCGCTGGCCCACGGCCTGAGCTGGATGGTGCATACCGACCATGGCGGCCCGGGCCACTCCGTGGTCACCCGCGACAACGCCTGGCCGGCGCTGGTGCAGGCACGGCGCGAGGTCCCGGCACTGATCCAGTTCAACGGCATGGAGTTCAACGTGCCGGCCGGCGAACACGCCTCGCTGATCATCGCGCCGGGCCCTGACGAGCGCGACCAGCTGGTCCGGATCGAACGCGACTACAGCCGCGGCGAGACCCTGGTGCCTGGCGATCGCGAGGACGGGCAGCTGATGCTCGACGCGCTGGCGCACATGAAGACGCTGGCACCGCTGCCGCTGCTGTTCATCAACCATCCTGCGCGCACCGCCACCGGCATCGGCCAGTGGGGCGCCGTGGAGCCGGACGAGCTGCGTGCCTGGCACGATGCCGCGCCGAAGGTGATGGTGGGCTTCGAGGGCGCCCCCGGCCACCAGGCCGCAGCCAGCCATCGCGGGCTCTACCGCAATGCGGCCGCGCCGACGCTGGGAGGCTTCGACCAGATGACCGCGCAGGTGGGCGGGGTGTGGGACCGGCTGCTGGCGGAGGGCCGCCGCCTGTGGATCACCGCGTCGTCGGATTCTCACGTGAACCAGCGCGAGGGCGGCAACGACTTCCACCCCGGCCAGTACAGCAAGACCTACGTGTGGGCGCGCCGCGATGCCGGCGACATCCTCGACGGCCTGCGCGAGGGACGCATGTTCGCCGTCACCGGCGACCTGATCGATGCGATGGAGCTGACCGTCGCCGCGGCCGGCGACGGCGGTCCCGGTGCGGGCATGGGCGAGCGCGTGGCGGTTCCCGCGGACGCGACGATGCGGGTGCAGCTGCGGGTGCGCCAGCCTTCGACCCCGAACCACAACGGGCAGCGGCCGGCGCTCGATCACCTGGAACTGATCGTCGGCAGCGCCGGCGACGCCGGCGCGCCGCACATGCAGACCCGGCGCTTCGGCGCCGACGACTGGCGCCGCGACGGCCAGTGGCTCGCGGTGTCCTGGGAACTGCCGGTGCCGGCCGGGGGCGGCTTCGTCCGTGCCCGCGGCAGCAGCACCGGCGAAGCCGCGCCGCAGCCCGATGTCCCCGGGGAGGATCCCTGGCAGGACCTGTGGTTCTACTCCAATCCGGTCTTCGTCGATGTCGACGACGCCGGCTGAAGCCGGGCCGCCGGGGCCGGCAGCCGCGTAGCCCGGGCACGCGCAGCGCACCGGGGCAGACCGGCACCGCGATGCGGCCGCTCGCCGTATCCGCGGCACGGGATCTCCGCCACTGTCGATCGCCTCGCAGCGCGGGCGGCCTGGACGGGAAACCCGGCATCGCGCCGGGCTTCCCGGGTCGATCCGGGCCGCCCGGCTACTCGGCCGGCGGCTGCCGCGGAGGCGCCGGCGGCGGACCGGCCGGCTTTTCGAAGCCCTTGCCGGCCAGGCAGGCGTCCATCTTCTGCCGCTGCTCCGGGTCGGGCCCGTCCTGCCGCGGGCGGGCGCCCTGCCCGCTGGCGTCGGCAGCGGCCTGCGGCCGTTCCCCGCCGTCGTGCCCGGGCGGCGGCGGCAGTCCCAGCTCCTGCGCGCAGGCCTGCAGCGCCTCGGCGAAGGCCGGGTCGTGCGGCATCCCGTGCGGTGGCCGCCGCGGATGTCCCGGCGGCGGACCGGCCGGCTTCTCGAAGCCCTTGCCGGCCAGGCAGGCGTCCATCTTCTGCCGCTGTTCCGGGCCGGTCCGGTCCTGCCGCGTGCCGTGGTCCTGCTGGCCGGCGTCGGCAGCGGCCTGCGGCCGCTCCCCTTCGCCATGCCCGGGCGGCGGCGGCAGCCCCAGTTCCTGCGCGCAGGCCTGCAGCGCCTCGGCGAAGGCCGGATCGTGCGGCATCGCGTGCGGCGGCGGCCCCGGCGGTCCGGGCGGCGGCTCCTGGGCCCGCGGCCCCGGGCCCGCCCACTCGCCGCGGCACGCGTTCGTCGCGCAGCCCGCCAGGACCAGGGCGCAGCCGAGCGCGATGCCGCGCCTGCCCGCCTTCGCCACCACCTGCCGCAGGCCTCTTGCCTGCACCCGTTCCAGTTTCGACGTCATGTTCTGCATCTCCATTTCCCCGTTGACGATCCCCGATTGCAACAACGCGGCACATGCGCCGGCATGGCCGCACCAAAAACCCGACCGGTCAGGACCGGCGGCAGGCCCCCGGCCCGTCCCGGCCCCGCCTATCCATGCATGGCGGCCGCGGCAGCCACGTCGGCCGCCTCGATCCGGCCGTCCTCGACCAGCAGCCTCGCCAGCCGTTCGCGGAACGCGGCGTCGTTGCCGACGTAGAAATGCCGCGCCTGCATGCACAGCCGCGACCGCTGCGCCGCCGAAAGCGCCAGCGCCTGCTCCACCGCCTGCTCGATCGCCGTGGCGTCGACGAAGTAGCGCGTCGCCAGCCCGTCCTCGGCCTGGCGTACCGGCTGGATCAACAGCCCGCGCGCGGCGGTGACCAGCTCGGTCATCGGCTCGGCCGCGGTGGCCAGGGTGATCGCGCCCACGCTCAGCGCCTCCATCAGGTAGTGGCCGAAGCCCTCGGTCTCGGACGGGCAGACATGGAACAGGTGCTCGTTCTGCAGCCGCCGCAGCGTGGCATCGTCCACGTGCTCGGCACGGTGGTCGATGTTGCCGGCCCGCACCGGGGTGCCGGCCTTGCGCGGGTGCTGCACCACGGTCAGCAGCGGCCACTCGGGATGGCGGAGCCAGGTCTGCAGCAGGACCTGCGTGCCCTTGGCGCTGCTGCGTCCGGCCAGGTGGAAGAAGGACGGGCGCCGCGGCACCGACAGGTCGAGCCGGTCCGCGCTGGTGAATCCCAGGTAGCGGGTGCGGCAGCCGAGCCGGCGGAAGATCCGTTCGGCATGCCGGGTCTTGCACAGCACCTGCTCGAAGCGCGGCAGCCAGGGCAGCCACTTCGGCAGGAACCACTCCGGATTGGGGATCAGCAGGTTGCGCCGCGCCAGCGGCAGGCAGTGCGGGTAGACCCGTTCGCAGAACAGCTGCGTCTCCACCTTCCCGCGCAGCACGCGCCGGGCCCACAGCCCGGCCTCGCGCAGGCGCACGCCGGTCCTGTCGCCGCCGAAGCCGACCCTGTCCACCACGAGCCCCGCATCGGCCAGCGCCCCGCCCAGCAGCGCCAGGTCGCGCGACAGCCCCACGCCGTTGTCGCGGCTGATGATGCGCAGGGAATCGGACACGACGGCTCCATGGGGACGGGAAGGGACAGCGCCATCCTCGCCCCCGCGCCTTTCGGCGCGATGCCCGTCATTGCCGGGTGCCAGCAGGTGCCGACATACGTTGACAATCGTTCGATCTATGATGTCGTGCCGACATTTATCCACGCGATTGCCCCCCTGCCATGACCGATGCGCAAAGTTCGATGACTCCCTTCGTCCTCGTGGTCGACGACGATCCCGACCTGCGTCGCCTGATCGGCGATTTCCTCGGCCAGCACGGCTACCACGTCGAGACCGCCGAGAACGTGGTGCAGATGCGCCAGGTGATGGCGCAGCGCCGTCCCGACGTGCTGGTGCTGGACGTGATGATGCCGGGCGAGGACGGGCTGAGCGCGGCCCGGCAGCTGGCCAGCGAGCGCAATCCGCCGGCGGTGATCATGCTCAGCGCGCTGGGCAACGACACCGACCGCATCATCGGCCTGGAGGTGGGCGCCGACGACTACCTGGCCAAGCCGTGCAACCCGCGCGAGTTGCTGGCGCGCATCCGCGCCCTGCTGCGCCGCAGCCAGGCCACCACCGAGCAGGAACAGAACCGCAACAACGTCTACGAGTTCGGCGGCTGGCGGCTGGACATCATCCGCCGCGACCTGCGCGACCCGTCCGGCGTGTTCATCAACCTTTCCGACGGCGAGTTCGCGCTGCTGCGCACCTTCGTCGAGCACCCGCAGCGCGTGCTCAGCCGCGACCAGCTGCTCGACTACGCGCGCGGCCGCGACACCGACGTCTACGACCGCGCCATCGACAGCCAGATCAGCCGCCTGCGCCGCAAGATCAACGACCGCGGCTACGCCGAGCTGATCCGCACCGTCCGCAACGAGGGCTACATGCTGCTGCCGGCGGTCACCCGCCTGTGACGCCGGCGCGGCGCCGCGGCGTATCGATCTTCGCGCGCACCTTCGGCCTGCTGCTCGCGGCCCTGCTGGTGGCGCAGGCGATCGGCCTGGCGCTGCTGCTGACCCGCACCCCGCTGCGCAACGCCAGCTTCACCCTGGCCGAGGTGGTCGCGCTGCTGTCCAGCCGCACGCCCTCGACCAACGCCCGGCTGACGGTCGCCGACAGCCGGGTGCCGCCGCCGCTGCCGGAGAAGGACGGCTACTACGACGACCGCGGCATGAGCTGGATCCTGGCCGAGTGGCTGAACATCGATCCGGCGCAGGTGCGCTACTACACCACCGAGCCGGGCCCGCCGCTGCCGGCGCATCCGGAGGGCGCCGAGACGCAGCCCCGCGGGCCGTGGGAGGCTGCCGAGCCGGGCTTCGGGCCGGCAGCGCAGGAGAGGATGCGCCAGCGGCCGCCGCAGGACGGCGTGCCGCCCGCCGAAGCCGCCGCGGCCGGGGCGCAGCCCGGCGCCGGCAGGCCCTCGTTCCCGCATCCCGGCCCGGGCGGATTCGGCCCGCGCTTCCACCTGCAGCCGGACTCGGTGCTGCGCGGCGACTTCATCGCCGCGATGCGCTCGGCGAACGGCCACTGGCGCGTGGTGGAGCACCGCACCGCCCCGGGCGCGGCCGGCATCCGCACCCAGGTGCTGCTGCTGTTCGGCCTGGGCGCACTGGCGATGCTGCCGATGGCGTGGTGGTTCTCGCGGGCGCTGGCCGCACCGATCCGCCGCTTCTCGCTGGCGGCCGACCGCCTGGGCCGCAACCCCGACGAGCCGCCGCTCTCGCGCGAGGGCCCGGCCGAACTGGCACAGGCGATCGATTCGTTCAACGCCATGCAGGCGCGCATCAACCGCCTGCTGAAGGAACGCACCGAGACCGTCGGCGCCATCGCCCACGACCTGCGCACGCCGCTGGCGCGGCTGCGCTTCCGCCTGGACGCGTTGCCGCCGGAACAGCGCGACAAGGCCGATGCCGACATCGCCGAGATGAGCTCGATGATCGCCTCGGCGCTGGATTTCCTGCGCGACCAGTCCCATGCCGGCAGCCGCGAACGGCTGGACTTCGGCCTGCTGGTGGAAAGCGTGGTCGACGACATGGCCGACCTCGGCAAGGACGTGGTGCTGGCCGAGCCGGTATCGGCGCTGCTGGTCGGCGACCCGCTGGGACTGCGGCGGATGGTCGCCAACCTGGTGGACAACGCGCTCAAGTACGGCAAGCGCGCGCGCCTGCGGCTGCTGCGCGAAGGCGACAACTGGGTGCTGTGGGTGGACGACGACGGCCCGGGCATCGATCCGGCCAAGCGCGAGCAGCTGCTGCTGCCGTTCGTGCGCGGCGAAAGCTCGCGCAACCGCGACACCGGCGGCATCGGCCTGGGCCTGTCGGTGGCCCACGGCGTCGCCCTGGCCCACGGCGGCACCATCGAACTGGACAACCGCGCCGAAGGCGGGCTGCGCGTCAGCGTGCGCCTGCCGTGCGAGGGGTGAGCCCGGCACGGCTGTCGGGCACGGACGATCGTGCATGTAGGTAGGAACGTCCGTAGGAGCGACTTCAGTCGCGATGGGGCTCTACCGGTAGAGCCCC
>NZ_JAJOZS010000020.1 GCF_021168555.1 Stenotrophomonas sp. MMGLT7
CGTAGGAGCGACTTCAGTCGCGATGGGGCTTTACCGGTAAAGCCCCATCGCGACTGAAGTCGCTCCTACATCGCTCCTACAGGAGATCGTGGACAGATTCTTGGTCCGCATGTTCGGCATGGAAGCGGAAGCAAAGGCTTCCGCCCGCTGACGCGGCCGGGTTCATTTCTTTTGGATAAGCGCCAAAAGAAACGGAACCAAAGAAAAACGCTTTCCCTGCAACGTCAAGAGCCTACGCCTGATGGGTTATCGGGATTTTCCGACTCGCCATCCATGGCTCGGTCGGAAAACGCCGCCCATCCATGGGCGGCGCCCTCCGGGTCTGGGGAGGTTCTCGTCGCTCACGCTTGGCAGGAATGGCGCCGTAGCCCCGCACGTCTCGTGAAGCAGGATGCCCTGCTGTTACTCCCTCCCTTGCGAAGGGCTGGGGAGGGGGGGCCGTTGCTGTTGCGGTCGCCGTGGCGGTGAACGCTTGCCGCCATGCCGGCTGACAGGCGGGCAGGGGGCGGGCAGAATCGGGGCATGCGCCCGTACCTCGCCTGCCTGATCCTGTTGCTGCCGTTGTCGTCGCCGGCGGCATCGCCGGCGACGCCGCCGTCCACCGTCGACGCCGCGCAGGTGCAGTGGCCGGCCACCGGCGATGCCTGGATCGACCGCCAGCTGGCGGACATCGACGTCTACGCCCGCCGCTATCCGGACAGCTTCCTCGACGAGCTGGCCCGCTACGCCAACGTCCGCCGCGGCTACGTGCAGGCGCTGCTGGAGCAGCAGCACTGGCGGCCGGGCGACATCTACTTCGCCTGCGCCTGGACGTTCGCCATGAACCTGTCCTGCCGCGAGGCGGTGCGTGCCTGGAGCCGCGACCACCATGACGGCTGGAAGGGCGTGGTCGGGCGCCTGCCGATCGAGCCGAACAACCTCCACTACCGCGCGGTGCGCCACGCCATCGTCGCCAGCTATGACCGCTGGGACCGGCCGATCGAGCTCGACGCGACGCTGCTGCGCCAGCTCGGTGACCGCGAGCGGCGGCTGCAGCGCGCGCGGGAGGCGGCGCAGGCGGCCGAGGCGGCGGACAAGGCGAGGCTTTGATTGGGGATTCGGGATTCGGGATTGGGGATTCGCAAAAGCGTTGCTCCTGCTTTTATCCAATCCCCAATCCCCAATCCCGAATCCCCAATCCCCAATCCCCAATCCCCAACGCTGCACCGCAACTCGCCGCCGTGCGGCCGCCGGGCGAGAATGCGCGCTCGCCGGGGCCTGCCCGGTCTCCTTCGCCCCCGGATGTCCCGATGAACGATGCCGCCCACGTCTCGCCCGACCACATCCGCAGCCTGTTCGCGCAGGCGATGTCGGAGATGTACCGCAGCGAGGTGCCGCTGTACGGCACGCTGATGGAGCTGGTGTCGCAGGTCAATGCCGACACCCTGGACGCCGATCCGGCGCTGGCCGCGCAACTGCGGCGCAGCGACGACCTGCAGCGGCTGGACCTGGAGCGCCACGGCGCCATCCGCGTCGGCAGCGCGCGCGAACTGGCCACGCTGCGGCGCATGTTCGCGGTGATGGGCATGCAGCCGGTGGGCTACTACGACCTGTCGGTGGCGGGGGTGCCGGTGCATTCCACCGCGTTCCGCCCGGTCGAGGCGCAGGCGCTGGCGCGCAATCCGTTCCGCGTGTTCACCTCGCTGCTGCGGCTGGACCTGATCGAGGACGAGGCGCTGCGCGCGCAGGCCGCGGCGATCCTGGCGCGGCGCGACATCTTCACCGCCGGCGCGCTGGAACTCATAGAGCGCTGCGAGCAGGCCGGCGGCCTGGACGACGACGAGGCCCGGCGCTTCGTCGCCGAGGCGCTGGAGACGTTCCGCTGGCACCGCCAGGCCACGGTGTCGCTGGCGACCTACCGCGCCTTGAGCGACGCGCACCGGCTGATCGCCGACGTGGTCTGCTTCCGCGGCCCGCACATCAACCACCTCACCCCGCGCACGCTCGACATCGACGCCGCGCAGGCGCAGATGCAGCGCCGCGGCATCGACGCCAAGGCGGTGATCGAGGGCCCGCCGCGGCGGCGCTGCCCGATCCTGCTGCGGCAGACCAGCTTCAAGGCGCTGCAGGAGCCGGTGCTGTTCCCGGACGACGCCGGCGCGCAGGCCGGCACCCATACCGCGCGCTTCGGCGAGATCGAGCAGCGCGGCCTGGCGCTCACGCCCAAGGGCCGCGCGCTGTACGACGCGCTGCTGGACCAGGCGCGCGAAGGCCAGGGCAGCACCGGCGGCGACTACGTGCAGCGGCTGCAGGCGGCCTTCGCCGCGTTCCCCGACGACCACGACACCCTGCGCCGGGAGGAACTGGGCTACTTCCGCTACGCGGCCACCGCCGCCGGGCGCGCCGAGCCGCAGGCGCTGCGCACGCGGCCGCTGGAGGAACTGCTGGCCCACGGCCTGGCCAGCGCCGACCCGATCGTCTACGAGGATTTCCTGCCGGTCAGCGCGGCGGGCATCTTCCAGTCCAACCTCGGCGGTGCAGAACAGGGCGCCTACGCGGCCCGCGCCAACCGCGACGCGTTCGAGCAGGCGCTGGGCGCGGCGGTGGCCGATCCGTTCGCGCTGTACGCGCAACTGCAGGACGACTCCCTGCGGCGCCTGCGCGCAGGGCAATGACGCCAGCGGACTTCCGGGCCTAGCTACAATGGCGCCGTGATCCTGTCCCGACCCCAGTCGCGCCTGATGCAGCGGCTCGCCGTGCTGGCGGTGCTGCTGATGCTGTGCGCGCCGCTGCTGAGCCGCTGGGTGCAGGCCCATGGCCCGCTGCCGGGTCCGCGCGGCCCGGCGGCGCCTGCGCACACGACTTCCGGGGCGGCCCACGCCGGCATGCCCGGCCACGCCCACGCCGATATGGCCATGGCCGCGGATACCGGTGCGGCTGCCGCGATGGCCATGACGATGCACGCCCATGCCGCCGACGGTTCGGCCGATGCGGCAACAGCGGCCGCGCACGGCAGCCACGGCCAGGTGGGGGATAGCCATGCCGCGCACGGCGAGGCCTGCGACTACTGCCTGCTCGCCGGGCGCCTGTTGCTGGTCCTGGCCGTCGCCTGGCTGCTGTTGCCGCCGTTGCATCCGCCGCTGCCGCTGGTGCGACGGCTGCTGCCGGTCTTCGTTCCCGTCCTGCGGCGCGCGCATGCGCCCCGCGGCCCGCCGCTGGCGGCCTGATCCACGCCCTTGCGTTGTTCCTGCGCGCGATGCCGCCTGCGGCGTCACGCGCGTGCGTGTTCTTTCAGGAGTTCCAGCATGCGATCCCTTTCCCCGTCGCCGCTGTGGGCGGCACTGTCGTGCTGCCTGTGCCAGGCCGCGTTTCCCGCCCTGGCCGCGCAGGACGTCGGCGCCGATGGCGAAGCCCGCAACTTCGACGCCATCGTCGTCACCGCCACCCGTCCGTCCTCGCCGTTGACCTGGACCACCGATCCCAAGCTGCCGCGGCAGCCGGTGCCGGCCAGCGACGGCGCCGATTACCTCAAGACCGTGCCCGGCTTCGCCGTGCTGCGCCAGGGCGGCAGCAACGGCGATCCGGTGCTGCGCGGCATGTTCGGCTCGCGCCTGAACGTGCTCAGCAACGACGGCAGCCTGATCGGCGCCTGCCCGGCGCGCATGGACAACCCGCTGTCCTACATCGCCCCGGAGAGCTACGACCGGCTGACCATCGTCAAGGGGCCGCAGACCGTGCTGTGGGGACCGGGGGCGTCGGCCGGCACGGTCCGCTTCGAGCGCGAGCTGCCGCATTTCGACGCGCCGGGCATCAAGCTCGACGCCAGCGCGCTGGGCGGCTCGCGCGGACGCAACGACCAGGTGCTCGATGCCACCCTGGGCAGCCCCGGCGGCTACGTGCGGGTGGGCGGCAACCGCTCCGAGTCGGGCGACTACCGCGACGGCGCCGGCAACGTCGTGCCGTCGAAGTGGCGCAAGTGGAACGGCGACGTGGCGGTCGGCTGGACGCCCGATGCCGATACCGTGCTGGAACTCGGCGCCGGCCGCGGCAACGCGCTGGCCCGCTACGCCGGGCGCAGCATGGACGGCGCCGCGTTCGAGCGCACCAGCTACGGCCTGCGCTTCGAGCGCAAGCGCTTGAGCGAGACGTGGACCGGCCTGGCGGCCAACGTCTACTACAACGCCGCCGACCACGTGATGGACAACTACACGCTGCGCACCCCCAACCCGGACAGCGCGATGCCGATGGCGATGGCCTCCAACGTCGACCGCCGCACCCGCGGCGGGCGCGTGGCCGGCGACTGGCAGTGGGGCGAGGTCGCCCTGACCGCCGGCGTGGACGCCCAGGACAGCCGCCATCGCAGCCGCAGCGCCAGCGGCCGCGGCGCCTACCGGCTGCAACCGCGCAGCGAGGACGCGGCCTTCCGCAGCGCCGGTGCGTTCGCCGAGGCCACCTTCGGCAAGGGCCGGCCGCAGCGCTGGGTGAGCGGCCTGCGCCTGGACCGCGCCCAGGCCCGCGACCAGCGCGCCACCACCGGCATGATGGGCATGGCCAACCCCACCCGCGGGCAGACCCGCAGCGAGCACCTGGGCAGCGCCTTCCTGCGCTACGAGCGCGACCTGGACGCGCGCTGGAACGTGTATGCCGGGCTGGGCCGCAGCGAGCGCATGCCCGACTACTGGGAACTGTTCTCCGCCGACAGCGGGCCGGCCGGCAGCGTCAACGCGTTCTCCGCGATCAGGCCCGAGCGCACCACCCAGCTGGACATCGGCGCGCAGTACCGCGGCGAGCGCGTGGATGCCTGGGTATCGGCCTACGCCGGGCGGATCGGCGACTACATCCTGTTCACCTACGGCGCCGGCGGCGCGATGGGCGACAGCTCGCAGGCGGGCAACGTGGACGCGCGCATCGCCGGCGGCGAGATGGGCGTGGACTGGCGCCCGGCCGACGGCTGGACGCTGGGCACCACGCTGGCCTACGCCTGGGGCGAGAACCGCAGCCAGCACCGCCCGCTGGCGCAGATGCCGCCGCTGGACGGGCGCGTCACCGCCGCCTGGGAGGGCCGCCGCTGGACGGCCGGCGCGGTGTTCCGCGCGGTGGCGCGGCAGGGCAGGGTGGCCGCGGGGCAAGGCAGCGTCACCGGCCAGGACCTGGGCCGCAGCGCCGGCTTCGCCACCTTCGCGCTCAATGGCGGCTACCGCTTCAGCGACGCGCTGGGCCTCACAGCCGGCGTGGACAACCTGTTCGACCGCGACTACAGCGAGCACCTGAACCTGGCCGGCAGCGCCGACTTCGGCTTCCCCGCCGACCCGGTGCGCATCCACGAGCCCGGCCGCACCTGGTGGGTGCGCCTGGGCTACCGCTACTGAGCCCGAGGTCGCCCCGGGAAACCGGTGTGCGACGCCGTGTCCGCTGTCCGGCGATTGCCGGGCGGCGGCTTTCGAGACCGAACGACATGAACCATCCCATGACCAAGCGTCCTGCCATCGCGATCCTGGCGCGTGTCCTGCGCCGGACCCTGCCCGCCGGCGCCGCACTGGCCGGCGCGTGCCTTGCCACCGCCGCCGCCGGCGCAGACGACGCGGTCCTGACCCTGGGCAAGGTCCGGGTCGAGGCCGCCGGCAGGAAGGGCGCGATCGCCGCGAGCGACGTGTCCACCTCGGTGGACATCCTCGGCGCCGACCTGCTGCAGGACCAGCACGTGGACTACAGCTGGGAGCTGTTCAAGCGCGCCCCCGGGGTGCAGGTGACCGAGTTCCGCATGGGCACCGACGCCGGCCGCATCTCCTTGCGCGGCTTCAACGGCGAAGGCCGCATCAACGCGGTCAAGCTGCTGATCGACGGCGTCCCAAGCAACGACAACGCCGGCGGCATGCCCTACCTGGACGCGGTGTTCCCGCTGGAGATCGAGGCCATCGAGATCGTGCGCGGCACCAACGATGCGCGCTACGGCCTCAATGCCATCGCCGGCGACGTCAACGTGGTGACCCGGCAGGGCCGCGACGACGGCGTCGTCAGCCTGGGCGCGGGCAGCTTCGGCACGCGGGAGATCCAGCTGGCCAAGGGATTCGTGCAGGGGCCGTGGAGCCAGGACTACTTCGTCGCCTGGCGCGATTCGGACGGATACCGCGACCACGCCCGGGCCATCCGCCGCGTGTTCTCCGGCAAGTGGTTCTATACCGACCCGCAGGGCATGTGGAAGGCCGGGCTGAGCGGCCGCTACTACCGCAACGACGCCCAGGAACCGGGCTACCTGCAATACGCCGACGCGGTGGCCCGTCCGCGCAGCTCGCCCGACTATTCGCGCCAGGACCACAGCGAGCGGCAGCTGGCGCAGACCACGCTCAGCGCCGAGGGCGAGGCCGGCAGCGACTGGCACTGGAGCGCCAAGGCCTACGTGAACCGCTACCGCAACGACCGCGTGGTCAAGTTCACCGCCGCCGGCGTGCGCCAGGAGCGCTACAGCGACGAGACCCACCGTGGCCTGCTGGGCACCCTCACCTGGCGGCCCGCGGTGGACTGGGCCGAGGAACTGGCAGTGGAGGCCGGCGTGGACGCGCAGTGGCAGGACAACGTCTCGCGGCGCTTCGCCATCGTCGACGGCGAGCGCTCGGCGGTGCTGCGCGACTGGGCGTACTCGCTGGACACGCGCGGGGCCTACGTGCAGGCCGTCGTCCGCGCGCCGGGCGGGCTGAAGATCGTGCCGGCCTATCGCATCGATCGCGTGTACGGCGACTTCACCGACGTGGATGGCGGTGCGCGCTACCCGGTGTATGGCTACGGCACGATCCGGCAGCCGAAGATCAGTGTCTCGCAGGCGCTGGGAGCCGATGCCAGCGTCTATGCCAACTGGGGACGGACCTTCCAGATCGGCAGCGGCAACGGCGCCTACCGCACCCAGGCGCACCAGCTGTCGCCGTCGATCAACGACGGCTGGGAAGCGGGCCTGAGGCTGCGGCCGTGGCGCCGCGCCGATGCCCGCGTGGCCTACTGGGAACAGCGCGCGTCCGGCGAGGTCGCCACCGTCCTCGGCGTGGACGGAAGCGTCGGCACCGGCGAGGTCGGCAACGTCGGCAAGACCGTGCGCAAGGGCTGGGACGTGCAGCTGAACCTGCAGCCGGGCGAGCGCTGGCAGGCATGGCTGGCGTACTCGCGGCAGACGGCGAGGATCGTCGCCCCCGACCCGAGCGCGCCGCTCACGCGCGGCAGGCAGATCGAGAACGTGCCGCGCTGGCTGGCCAGCGCCGGCGTGGACTGGCAGGCGACGCCGCGGCTGAAGCTCAGCGCCTGGGGCAACGGCCAGGGCGACTACTACATCGAGCGCAGCAACACCGAGGGGCGCTACGGCGGCTACGTGCTGGCCAACCTGGGCGCCACCTGGACCCTGGCCGACACCAGCGAGCTGGCGTTGCAGGTCAGGAACGCGACCGACCGGGCCTACGTCTACGCCTGGTACGACAGCGGTTCGGAAGGCTACTCGCCCGGCGACGGGCGCGCCTTCCATGTGAGCTGGAGCCGGAGCTTCTGACGGCCGGTTCGCGGTCTCCGGTACGTGCGACGACCCGTATGCGCGACGTAGGAGCGGCGTAGGAGCGACTTCAGTCGCGATGGGGCTCTACCGGTGAAGCCCAATCGCGACTGAAGTCGCTCCTACGTCGTTCCTGCTGGGGGCTGCTGCCCGTCATTCCCGTGCCATGGCACCGGCCACCGGCCACCGGCCCGCACGAGCAGGCGAGGACCACGCCTGCTGCCGTTGCAGCGTGGCTAGGGCGCCGCCAGCGGCCCGCGCCGTGCCGCCGCCCGTGCCTGCCGGCGCTCGCGGCGGCGCGCGCGCCAGTCGTGCCAGCGCTGGCTCAGGCAGGAGAAGATCACGTACAGCGCCGGCGTGCTCAGCAGCGTCAGGCTCTGCGAGATCAGCAGCCCGCCGATCATCGCGATGCCCAGCGGCCGCCGCAGCTCCGAGCCCTCGCCCAGTCCGACCGCCAGCGGCACCGCCGCCAGGATCGCCACCATCGTGGTCATCATGATCGGGCGGAAGCGCACGATGCTGGCCTCGCGCGCGGCCTGCAGCGGCGTCAGTCCATGCTCGCGCTGCGCCACCAGGGCGAAGTCGATCATCATGATCGCGTTCTTCTTGACGATGCCGATCAGCAGCACCAGCGCGATCATCGAGATCACCGACAGCTCGGTGCCGGTCAGCCACAGCGCCAGCATCGCGCCCATGCCCGCCGCCGGCAGCGTGGACAGGATCGTCACCGGGTGGATCAGGCTCTCGTAGAGCATGCCCAGCACCAGGTACACGGTGATGATCGCCGCCAGCACCAGGATCAGCATCGAGTTCGGATTGAGCTGCACGCCGAAGCCGCCGCCGTCGGAGATGCGGATGTCGCCGGGCATGCGCAGGCCGGCGACGGTGGCCTGGATGATCGCGTCGGCCTCGCCGGTGCTCACGCCCGGGGCGAGGTTGTAGCTCAGGTCCATCGTCGTGTACTGGTTCTCGTGGGTGATCTGCGGCGGCGACAGGCCCGGCTCCTGGCGGGCGACCGCGGTCAGCGGGATCATGGTGCCGGCGCTGTTGGGCAGGTAGATCTGGTCCAGCGCCGCCGGGGTGGCGGTCTGCTGCGGCAGCGCGTTGACCACCACCGAGTACTGGTTGAGGTCGGCGTAGATGGTGGAGATCGAGCGCTGGCCGAAGGCGCCGTACAGCGCGCCGTCGATGTCGCCGACCGAGATCCCCATCCGCTTCGCCTTGGCGCGGTCGATGATGATGTTCTGGCGCAGCCCGGCACTGTCCACGTCGGTGCCGACGTCGCGCAGCTTGGGATTCTTCTTCAGCTCGGCCTGCAGCTTCGGCAGCCATTCCTGCAGCTGCGCCAGGTCGTTGCCCTGCAGCGAGACGCGGTACTGCGCGCCCTGGCTGGTACCGCCGCCGCCGTCGCTGGGCAGGTCCTGGATCGCGCGCAGGCGCAGCTGCAGGTCGGGGTAGCGGTCGGCCTTCAGGCTCAGCCGCGCCACCACCTGCGCGGTGCTCTCGCGGCGGCCCTCGGCGCGCGACTTCAGCTCGATGTTGAACTGCGCGCTGGAGCCCTGGCGGCCGCTGCCCAGGCGCACGCCGACGATCTTCACCGCCGGGTCGGCCACCAGCATGTCGGTGATGCGGCGCTGGCGCTCGGACATGTCGGCGAACGACACGGTGGCGCTGGAGCTGGCGCGGCCCCAGATCAGGCCGGTGTCCTGCGGCGGGAACGAGCCCTTCTTGACCGCGCCCATCAGGAACACCGTGGCCACGATCAGCAGCAGCGGCGTGAGCGAGAGCAGCAGCGCGTGGCGCAGCGAGAAATCCAGCGCGGCGGTGTAGATCCGCAGCATGCGCGCGTGCGCGCCGTCCAGCCAGCGGCTGATGCGGCCGGGCTGCGCGGCATCCTTCTCGGCCGACAGGAAACGGCTGCACAGCGCCGGGGTCAGCGTCAGCGAGACGATCATCGACACCACGATCGCCGCCACCAGGGTCACGGTGAACTCGCGGAAGAACGCCCCGACCATGCCGCTGGCGAACAGCAGCGGGATGAACACCGCCACCAGCGAGGCGGTGATCGAGACGATGGTGAAGCCGATCTCGCGCGCGCCGGCCAGCGCCGCCTGCAGTCGCGGCATGCCCTCGTCGAGATGGCGGGTGATGTTCTCGATCACCACGATGGCGTCGTCGACCACGAAGCCGATCGCGATCACCAGCGCCAGCAGGCTCAGGTTGTTGAGGGTGAAGCCGAGCACGTACATCGCCAGCGCCGAGCCGGCCAGCGACAGCGGCACGGTGACCGCGGCGATCAGCGTCGGCGCCAGCCGGCGCAGGAACAGCGCCATGGTCAGCACCACCATCGCCAGGCTGATCATCAGCGTGGCCTGCACCTCGTGCAGCGAGGCGCGAATGGTGGGGGTGCGGTCGAAGTAGGGGGTGAGCGTGGTGCCCGGCTGCAGGTAGCTGCGCAGCTCGGGGATCTGCGCCTTCACCCGGTCCACGGTGCCGACCATGTTGGCGCCGGCGCGGGTGAACACGTACATCACCACCGCCTTCTGCCCGCCGAACCAGGCCGCCTGGTAGGCGTCCTGCTGGCCGTCGTAGACGTTGGCCACGTCGCTCAGCCGCACCACCCGGCCGTTGTCCTGGGTGGCGACCACCAGGTTGCCGAAGTCGGCCGCCCTGGCCACCGAGTCGTTGACCACGATGGCCAGGGTGGAGCGGCCGTCGGACAGGAAGCCGGTGGGCGAGGTCACGTTGGCCGCGCGCACCGCGTTGCGCAGGTCGTCCGGGGTCAACCCCATCGCGTTGAGCGCGCGCAGGTTCACGTCCACCCGCACCGCCGGGGTCGAGGCGCCGGCGATGTCCACCGAGGACACGCCGTCGATCTGGCGCAGGCGCTGCGCCAGCAGCGAGTCGGCGACGTTGTACAGGTCGTCGGCCGACTGCGTGCGCGAGGTCAGGGCGATGGCGATGACCGGGTCGTCGTTGGGATTGGCCTTCTGGTACATCGGCGTGCCCAGCCCGGAGGGCAGGTCCGCCTGCGCGGCGTTGATCGCGGTCTGCACGTCCTGCGCGGCCGAGTCGATGTCGCGGTTGCTCTGGAAGATCATGAACACCATGCTGCTGCCCTCCGAGCTGGACGAGCGCATGCTGTCGATGCCGGGCAGCTGGCCCAGGTGCCGTTCCAGCGGAGCGGTGACGGTGGAGGCCATGGTCGAGGCATCCGCGCCGGACTGCGTGGCGTGGACGAAGATCACCGGGATCTGGATGTTGGGCAGCGCCGCCACGCCCAGCCGCAGGTAGCAGAGCAGGCCGATCACGAACAGGCCGGCGGCCAGCAGGCTGGTGCCGATCGGGCGGCGGATGAAGATGCCGGACAGGTTCATGCCGCGGCTCCTGTCCCCATCGCCGCAGGAGCGACTTCAGTCGCGATGGAGCTTTCCCGGTACGGCCCCATCGCGACTGAAGTCGCTGCTACGGGGGCGCCGCAGGCGTGCCGGCTCATGCGCGCTCCGCAGCGGCAACGGCATGCCGCGCCGCGCGCTGCTCGCGCCAGGCGCGCAGGCGTTCGGACAGGCGTTCCATGTACAGGTAGATCACCGGCGTGGTGTACAGCGTCACCAGCTGCGACAGCAGCAGGCCGCCGACGATGGCGATGCCCAGCGGGCGCCGCAGCTCCGAGCCGATGCCGCTGCCCAGCGCCAGCGGCAGCGCGCCGAGCATGGCCGCCGCGGTGGTCATCATGATCGGGCGGAAGCGCAGCAGGCAGGCACGGTGGATCGCTTCCACCGCGCTGACGCCGGTGCGCCGCGCCTCGATGGCGAAGTCGATCATCATGATCGCGTTCTTCTTGACGATGCCGATCAGCAGCACGATGCCGACGATGCCGTCCACCGACAGGCTCAGCCCGCACAGCATCAGTGCCAGCAGCGCGCCGACGCCGGCCGGCGGCAGGGTGGAGATGATCGTGATCGGGTGGATGTAGCTCTCGTACAGCACGCCCAGCACGATGTAGATCACCACCACCGAGGCCAGCAGCAGCCACACGATGTCGCTCTGGCTGCCGGTGAACTCGGCGGCCTTGCCGATGAACTGCGCGCGCACCTGCGACGGTATCTGCAGTTCCTCGCGCGCCTGCTCGATCGCCTTGACCGCCTGCGACAGCGAGTAGCCCGGCGCCAGGTTGAAGGAGATGGTCACCGCCGGCAGCTGCTGCTCGTGGCTGACCACCAGCGGGGTGTGGGTGGCCTTGGCCTCGGCCAGTGCCGCCAGCGGGATGATGCTGCCGGCGCCGACGGCGATGCCGGTGTTCTGGTTGCCGATGCCGGTGGCGGTGGACGAGTTGGACGAGGTGACCTGGCCGAAGCTGGTGGCGTTGGAGCCGGTCAGCGCGCCGCTGCCGTTGCTGGCCACCGCCAGCTGGTTGAGCAGGGCAGTGCTGGTGCGGAACTCCGGCGCCACCTCCAGCACCACGCGGTACTGGTTGAGCTCGGTGAAGATGGTGGAGATCTGGCGCTGGCCGAAGGCGTCGTACAGGGTGTCGTCGATGGTCTGCATCGGCACGCCCAGCACGCTGGCCTTGTCGCGGTCGATGGTCAGCTCCAGCGCGTTGCCGCGGTTGACCAGGTTGTTGTCCACGTCGGCCAGCTCGGGCAGCTTGCGCAGCGCCTCGGTCATGCGCTGGGCCTGGGTGGCCAGCTCGGTGCTGTCCACGTCGGAGAGCGAGTACTGGTACTCGGTGGCGGCCACGCGGGTGTCCAGGGTCACGTCCTGCACCGGCTTGAGGTACAGCGCCACCCCGGGGATGCCGGCCACCGCCTGCTGCAGCCGCGGCACCACCGCGTCCAGGCCGTCGCGATCGCCGCGCTGCTTGAGCACGATCGACAGCTGGCCCTGGTTGAGCGTGGGGTTCATGCTGCCGGCGCCGATGAAGGCGGCCACGCCGGTCACCGCCGGGTCCTTGCGCAGCGCCTCGGCCACCGCCTGCACGCGCTGCTCCATCTGCGGGAAGGCGATGTTCTGGTCGGCCTGGACCACGCCGGTGATCAGCCCGGTGTCCTGCTCGGGCAGCAGGCCCTTGGGGATGACCACGTACAGCAGCACCGTCAGCAGCATCGCCGCGATCGCCACGCCCAGGGTCAGCGGCTGGTGCGCCAGCACCCAGTTCAGCGAGCGCTCGTACAGGCCGACGGTGCGCGTCCACAGATTCTGCTTGCCGGCCGCGGCGGCGCGCTCGTGCGCGTCCTCGCCCTCGGGCAGGGCGTCGGGCTTGAGCAGGTAGGCACACATCATCGGCGTCAGCGTCAGCGACACCAGCATCGAGATCGTCACCGCGATCGACAGCACCCAGGCGAACTCGTGGAACAGGCGCCCGGTCACGCCCGGCATCAGCAGCAGCGGCAGGAACACCGCCACCAGCGACACCGTCAGCGACAGCACGGTGAAGCCGATCTGGCGCGCGCCGATCTCGGCCGCCTCCGGCCCGCTCTTGCCCTGCTCGATGTAGCGCACGATGTTCTCGATCATCACGATCGCGTCGTCCACCACGAAGCCGGTCGCCACCACCAGCGCCATCAGCGACAGGTTGTCCAGCGACATGCCGGCGAAGGCCATCACCCCGAAGGTGCCGGCCAGCGACAGCGGCACCGCCACCGAGGGGATGATCGTCGCCCACAGCCGGCGCAGGAACACGAAGATCACCGCCACCACCAGGCAGATCGTCAGCACCAGGGTGAACTTGACCTCGGCCACCGAGGCGCGGATGGTCTCGGTGCGGTCGGAGAACACGTCCAGGTGCACGTCGGCCGGCAGCACCGCGCGCAGCTGCGGCAGGATCGCGCGCAGCTGCTCCACCGTCTGCACGATGTTGGCGCCGGGCTGGCGGCGCACCTCCAGCAGCACCGCCGGCTTGCCGTCGGCCCAGGCCGCCAGCTGGTCGTTCTCCACCCCGTCCACCACCTGCGCCACGTCCGACAGCCGCACCGGGCGGCCGTTGCTGTAGCTGATGATGGTCTGCGCGTATTCCTCGGCGGTGGTCAGCTGGTCGTTGGTGCCGATGCTGTAGGACTGGGTCTTGCCGTTGAGCGAGCCCTTCGGCGCGGAGACGTTGGTCTCGGTCAGCGCGCTGCGCAGCGCCTCCATGGTCAGGCCCATGTTCGACAGCTGCGCCGGGTTGACCTGGATGCGCACCGCCGGGCGCACGTTGCCGGCGATCGACACCAGGCCCACGCCCGGCACCTGCGACAGCCGCTGCGCCAGGATCGAGTCGGCGTAGCGGTTGACCTCGCGCAGCGGCAGCGTGTCGGAGGTGAGCTTGAGGGTCAGGATCGCCGCGTCGGCCGGGTTCACCCGGTTGTAGACCGGCTGGTAGGGCAGCGACGAGGGCAGGGTGGCCTGGCGGATCGCCGACTGCACGTCCTGCGCGGCGATGTCGATGTCCTTGTCCATCGAGAACTGCAGGATGATCGTCGACAGCCCTGCCGAGGAGTCGGAGGTCATCAGCTCCAGCCCGGAGATCTGCCCGAACTGGCGCTCCAGCGGCGTGGTCACCAGCGAGGCCATGGTGCTGGCGTTGGCGCCCGGGTACTGGGTGGTCACCACCAGGCTGGGGGCGTCGATCTCCGGCAGCGCCGACACCGGCAGCTGGCGGTAGCCGAGGATGCCCAGCAGCAGTACGCCGGCCATCAGCAGAGAAGTGGCGATGGGGCGGCGGATGAAGATGGTCGAAAAGCCCACGGGCGGATCCTTGCTGGATGGATCGGGTGCCGGCCCGGGGGCCGGCGGGGGAAGTCAGGTCATGCGCGCGCTCAGCGCGGCCCGCCGCCGGGGCCGCGCTGGCCGCCGCGCTGGTGCTGCTGGCTGGCGGCGGCCTTCAGCTCGGCCTCGGTGGGCGCGGCCGGGGTCTCGCCCGGCTTGAGCGCGTTGACCTTGGCGCCGGGCTTGAGGCGGAACTGGCCCTCGGTCACCACCCGCTCGCCGGCCTTCAGCCCGGAGGCGATCTGCACGTTGCTGTCGTCGACCTCCACGCCCTGCAGGACGGTCTGGACCTTGACCGTGTCGTCGCCCTGCACCACGTACACGTAGTCGCCGTCGGGGCCGCGCTGCACCGCCTGCGCCGGCACCACCACGCCGCCGGCGATGGTGCGCAGGCGCACCCGCACGTTGATGAACTGGCCCGGCCACAGCGCGTTGTCGGTGTTGGGGAACGCCGCGCGCACGGCGAAGGTGCCGCTGTCGCTGCTGATCTGGTTGTCGATCACGTCGAGCTGGCCGTCGGCGGAGATCGGATGGGCGTCGGTGCGGTCCAGCGCAATGATCTCCACCGCGCCCGCGGCCTGCGCCTCGCGCAGGCCCTGCAGCTCGCGCTCGGGCAGGTTGAACAGCACGTGGATCGGATGGATCTGGGTGAGGGTGACGATGCTGCTGCTGGTGCTGACCACGTTGCCGGCGTCCACGCCGCGGATGCCGGCGATGCCGTCGATCGGCGCGGTGATGCGGGTGTACTGCAGCTGCACCTGGGCCGCGCGCATGGCGGCGTCGTTGGCCGCCACCGCTCCCTCGTACTGCGTCACCTGGTTGTGCTGGGTGTCCAGGTCGGTCTTGGACACGTACTGGCGGTACTCGGGCGTGTTGGAGCGCTGGTAGTTCGAGCGCGCGGTGGCCAGCAGCGCCTGGTTCTGGCGCTTGGCCGCCGCGGCCTCGTCAAAGCTGGCCTGCAGCGAGCGCGGATCGATCTGCGCCAGCAGCTGGCCCTTCTTCACTTCCTGGCCTTCCTTGAAGTCGATGCTCATCAGCTGGCCGCCCACCTGCGGGTTGACGGTGACGGTGTTGAGCGCGCTGACCGTGCCCAGTGCGGTCGCGTAGACCGGAACGTCGCGGGTGGTGGCGGCCACCACGGTGACCGGCACCGGCGCGGTGTCCTCGCCCTGCTGGCCGGCGCCCGCTTGCGACTTGCCGCCGAACAGGCGCATGGCGAGCACCACGACGACCAGCGCTGCCACGACGAGCAGCGCAATCTTCCAGAAACGCGACATTCAACGACTCCTGTGGCGAAGACGGGAACGATTTCCCGCTTGGGGGGCTTCAGCCCGGCAAGCATATCGTCGGCGCCGGGCAATTGGACCATGACTGACGTTACATACGGCGGCGGCGGGGCCCCGCCAAGTGGCTGTTTCCACTTGGGGCGCGGCGGGGTGGCGGCCGGCGGGCCGGGGGCCGCGATCGCCAGGGTTCAGCCCTGCCACGCCGCCGGCAATCCGGTCGCGGACGGCCGCCGGCAAGGCGTCCGGCCGGGCCCGCGGTCCGTACATCCTCCGCTCAAACCGGCCCCGCTACACTGCCGCCGATGAACACCCCACAAGATTCCAGCCTCGGCCGCGAGGTCGCCTACCCCGACCGCTACGATCCATCCCTGCTGTTCCCGATTCCGCGCGCCGCCGCCCGTGCCCAGATCGGCATCGGCGCCGATGCCGCGCTGCCGTTCCACGGCCACGACCGCTGGCACGGCTACGAGCTGGGCTGGCTGGACGCGCGCGGCAAGCCGTCCGTGGCCACCGCGACCTTCCTGGTGCCGGCGACCTCGCCGCACCTGATCGAGTCCAAGTCGTTCAAGCTCTACCTCAACTCGCTCAACTCGGCGCGCTTCAACAGCGCCGCCGCCGTGCGCGAACGCATCGCCACCGACCTGTCCGCGCGCGCCGGCGCCGACGTGCAGGTGGCGTTCGGCCTGCCGCCGGTGGACGCGCCGGGCGAGGGCGAGTCCATCGACGTGCTGGACATCGACATCGACGACTACGGCCCGCCGCATGCCGGGCACCTGCTCGCCGCCCCGGGCGAGCACGTGCAGGAGGTGCTGACCTCGGCCCTGCTCAAGTCCAACTGCCCGGTCACCGGCCAGCCGGACTGGGCCAGCGTGACGCTGCGCTATCGCGGCCCGCGCATCGACCGCGAGGGCCTGCTGCGCTACCTGGTGAGCTTCCGAGACCATGCCGAGTTCCACGAGCAGTGCGTGGAGCGCATCTTCCAGGACGTGCTGCAGCGTTGCCGCTGCACGTCGCTGTCGGTGGAGGCGCGCTACACCCGCCGCGGCGGGCTGGACATCAATCCCTGGCGCGCCACCGCCGACGTCCCGGCTCCCCTGGGGATCTTCCGCGACGCGCGGCAGTGAACCGACGCGGCATGCATGGGGTTCACGCCCATGCGATGCCGTGTTAACAACTCGTGTGTCATGTTCGCCTCCAGCATTCAAGAGCAGGGAGCATGGCAATGGCCAACGAAAACAAGGCCGACTTTTCCGGCGTGACCGCCAAGGTCGACAGCAGCGCGGCACCGGCACAGAAGGCCGATTTCTCCGGCGTCACCTCCAGCGTGGACAGTACCGCGCAGGTCGTCGGCGAGCAGCAGTACACGGTCAAGAGCGGCGACTCGCTGTCCAGGATCGCCAAGCACTTCTACGGCGACGGCAACGCCTGGAACCGCATCTTCGAGGCCAACCGCGACCTGCTCAAGGACCCGGACAAGATCCAGCCGGGACAGACCCTGCGCATCCCGCCCAAGTGATCCGCCACACATTCCCGTCGCGCGCCGCTGGGCGTGCGTCCCCGTATTAATCGCATTGGAGATCCAAACATGAAAATCAACAAGCAAGCCGCCTACGCACTCGTGCTGGCCGTGGGTACCGTCGTTGCCGTGACCGGCTGCAAGAAGAAGGAAGAAGCCGTCCCGGCGACCGAGACCGCGGCGACCACCGCCCCGGCCCCGATGAGCGAGGCGCCGGCGACCGCCCCGACCACCGCAGCGGTGACCGTGTCCAGCGTGAGCGTGGGCAACACCGCCGCGGCCGACAGGAGCGTGGCGCCGGTGGCGCTGCTCAAGCCCACCGACAAGATCATCGTCTCGGTCAGGACCGACGGAGCCGCCAGCAACGCCGAGATCGGCGCCAAGCTGACCTACCAGGACGGCCAGGTGGCCGGCGAGCAGCGCGCGTCGCTGAACACCGGCGGTGCCGAGGTCACCAATATCGAGTTCACCAACGCCAACGCCTGGCCGGCCGGCAAGTACCGCGCGGAAGTGACCGTGAACGGCCAGCCTGCCGGTACCGCGCAGGAATTCGAGGTGAGGTGATCCATCGTCCATCGGGCCGACTCTCTCCCGGCCCGGGACCTACACCTTCGGGCGCAGCGCAGGCTGCGCCCTTTTTGCGTGTGCCGCCGCGTCGACCGCGACGCGCATGGCGGCCGCGAACGGATGCTCCCCGTGCGAGGGGCACGGTACCTGGGCGGAAGGTTGCAGACGCGACCAACGTCGGCTTTCCCGGGGCTGCGTAAACCGCGACAATCGAGGGCCCGGCGCGCGCGTCCGCGCCTGCCGAAAGCGGCAGCGGTCCCTGGCCCGCGCCGCGACGCCTCGCAGGCCGCATGCGCGCCCGGGCGCAGCGATGCCATCCCGTTGTCCCACGAACCGACCGAGACTGCGTACCGATCATGTCCGACACCCCGAAGATCATCTATACCCTGACCGACGAAGCCCCGTTCCTGGCCACCCAGTCGCTGCTGCCGATCGTCGAGGCCTTCGCCGGCACCGCCGGCATCGGCGTGGAAACCCGCGACATCTCGCTGGCCGCGCGCATCCTGGCGCAGTTCCCCGACTACCTCGATGCCGCGCACAAGGTCGCCGACGACCTGGCCGAGCTGGGCGCGCTGGCCAAGCGGCCGGAAGCGAACATCATCAAGCTGCCCAACATCAGCGCCTCGGTGCCGCAGCTCAAGGCCGCGATCAAGGAACTGCAGGACCAGGGCTACGCGCTGCCCAACTATCCGGACGCGCCTGCCGACGACGTCGCCCGCGACATCAAGGCACGCTACGACAGGGTCAAGGGCAGTGCGGTCAATCCGGTGCTGCGCGAGGGCAATTCCGACCGCCGCGCGCCGCTGTCGGTGAAGAACTACGCCCGCAAGCACCCGCACCGCATGGGCGCCTGGAGCGCCGATTCGAAGACCCACGTGGCGCACATGGACGGCGGCGATTTCTACGGCAGCGAGAAGTCGGCCACGCTGGATGGCGAGGGCAGCCTGAAGATCGAGTTCGTCGGCAAGGACGGCGCGGCCACCGTGCTCAAGGAGAAGACCCCGGTCAAGGCCGGCGAGATCGTCGATGCCTCGGTGATGAGCCGCAAGACGCTGGCCGCCTTCGTCGATGCGCAGATCGAGGACGCCAGGCGGCAGGGCGTGCTGTTCTCGCTGCACCTGAAGGCGACGATGATGAAGGTCTCCGACCCGATCATGTTCGGCGTGGTCGTCGGCGAGTTCTACAAGGACGTGCTGGGCAAGCATGCCGCCGCGCTCGGGCAGGCCGGCTTCGACCCCAACAACGGCATCGGCGACCTGGCCGCGCGCATCGCGGTGCTGCCGGAGGCGACCCAGGCGCAGATCAGGGCCGACCTGGAGGCCGAGTACGCCAAGCGCCCGGCGCTGGCGATGGTCAACTCCGACAAGGGCATCACCAACCTGCACGTGCCCTCGGACGTGATCGTCGACGCCTCGATGCCGGCGATGATCCGCGACTCCGGCAAGATGTGGGACGCGGCCGGCGAGCTGCAGGACACCAAGGCGGTGATCCCGGACCGCAGCTACGCCGGCATCTACCAGGTGGTGATCGAGGACTGCAAGGCGCACGGCGCGTTCGACCCGGCGACCATGGGCAGCGTGCCCAACGTCGGCCTGATGGCGCAGGCGGCCGAGGAATACGGCAGCCACGACAAGACCTTCCAGGTGCCCGCCGACGGCAGCGTGCGCGTCACCGACCAGGACGGCAACGTGGTGTTCGAGCACCCGGTCGAGGCCGGCGACATCTGGCGCATGTGCCAGACCAAGGACGCGCCGGTGCAGGACTGGGTGAAGCTGGCGGTGACCCGTGCGCGCCTGAGCGGTACCCCGGCGATCTTCTGGCTCGACCCGCAGCGCGCGCACGACGCGCAGGTGATCGCCAAGGTCGAGCGCTACCTCAAGGACCACGACCTGGCGGGGCTGGACATCCGCATCCTGCCGCCGCAGCAGGCGATGGCGGTGTCGCTGCAGCGCATCCGCCAGGGCCAGGACACGATCTCGGTCACCGGCAACGTGCTGCGCGACTACCTGACCGACCTGTTCCCGATCATGGAACTGGGCACCAGCGCCAAGATGCTCTCCGTGGTGCCGCTGATGGCCGGCGGCGGCCTGTTCGAGACCGGCGCCGGCGGCTCGGCGCCCAAGCACGTGCAGCAGCTGCTGGCCGAGGACTACCTGCGCTGGGATTCGCTGGGCGAGTTCCTGGCCCTGGCGGCCTCGCTGGAACACCTGGGCGAGCGCTATGGCAACGCGGCGATCAAGGTGCTGGCCAGGACGCTGGACCAGGCCAACGGCCAGATCCTGGACAACAACAAGTCGCCGTCGCGCAAGCTCGGCGGGCTCGACAACCGCGGCAGCCATTTCTACCTCGCCCTGTACTGGGCGCAGGCGCTGGCCGCGCAGGACGAGGACGGGGCGCTGAAGGCCCGCTTTGCGCCGCTGGCCGAAGCGCTGGCGCGTGACGAGCAGAAGATCGTCGCCGAACTGGCCGCGGTGCAGGGCAAGCCGGTGGCGATCGGCGGCTACTACCATCCGGACCTGGGCAAGGCCGCCGCGGCGATGCGCCCGAGCCAGACCCTGAACGAGGCGGTGGCCACGCTGGCCGGCTAGGAGCGGCTGACAGAACCAGGGCCGTCGTCCCCGCGGCTTTCTACGGCCGCATGGCTGGTCAGGCGGGGAACCGGCGGCTCCCACCCACGAACTAAGGGCACCGGATGGGTCAGCCATGACCAGCCACGGCCAGCCGTTCGACCGTAGTAAAGCGCTCGGCTGTGACGGAGCGCTTCGCGCTTCGGCTGCCGAAAGGCATTTCCCGCCTTCGCGCACTGCTGGCGGGGAAGTTTCCTGGCTGGCCAGCGAGGGCTTGCGGCCGAGGCCTTGCGACCCCGCTGGCAACAGCGGGACCCGGGCCGTGGACCGCCATCCGTGGGCTTGTCGTCCCCGCCCTGGCGGGAACCCAGTGCCTGTGCCTTGAAAGGTGGGGCTACCGGAAGACTGCGTAGCTGATCGATTTCACTGTGCAAGTCGCTGGGTCCCCGCCTGTGCGGGGACGATGCTTTCGGTTCTTCCGAACGTGGGCCACGTCACTTCAGCCGACGACTGTCCGATCCCGCGTTTTCTCCGGACAGCAGTGCGTCTTGGCGGATACGACGAATCTTGTTGGCCGCTCCAAGTCCCACCCCGGGGCCGTGCCACGCGGCCCTCCGGGTTTGCCGGGCGGCCGGAGGAAACCTCAGGCCGCTGCGTTTCCGGCAAGGTGGCGGCCTCAGCGGAACGGCGACAGCGCGGTCATGCTGCGGATCAGCCGTGCATGCAAATCCCGCCGCGTGGCGGCCGGGTCGGCCCCCGTGGCCGGATTGCGTTCCGTTGCCTGCGCCGCGTCTTCCGCGGCGCCTTCGTGCGGCGGCGCCGGCTCGGCCAACGACTGCGCCAGTTCCACGTTGGCGACGTGTCCATGGTGGAACAGCAGGTCGCGATGGATCTTCATGGCAATGCCTCCACTTGAGTGGTGGTCAAGATAGAGGCACGCTGACAAGGCAAAAAGCGACGATTCTGCAACCAGGACTTGAAGGAGATTCAAGTGTCCCGTCCCCCGCTGCACGCCCTGCAAGGCTTCGCCGCCGCCGTGCGCTTCGGCACCCTGTCGCGCGCGGCGGCCTCGCTGCACCTGACCGTCAGCGCACTCAGCCACCAGATGCGCACCCTGGAGACGCGGCTGGGATACCGCCTGCTGGAGCGCCACGCACGCGGCGTGAGCCCGACGCCCGAGGGCCGCGTGTTGCTGGACCGCGTCGCCCCGCACCTGGATGCCATCGCCCAGGCGATGCAGCCGTTCGCGGCGCGGCGCGACGACGTGCTGACGATCAGCATCACCCCGTCGATGGCCTCGGCCTGGCTGGTGCCGCGCCTGCCCAGCTTCCTGGCCGCGCATCCGACGCTGGAGCTGAACATGCTGTCCAGCGAACGGCTGGTCGACTTCGAGCGCCAGCTGCAGGTCGATGCTGCCCTGCGCGTGGGCACCGGGCAGTGGCCGGGCCTGAGCGCCGAGCCGCTGCTGGACGAATGGCTGGTGCCGATGGCCAGTCCCGCGCTGATCGCGCGCATGCGCCGGCAGGGCGTGCGCAGGCTCGCCGACTGGCCGCTGCTGGGCGATCCGGACGGCGAGTGGGAACGCTGGTTCGAACTGGCCGGCGAGCCGCCGGCCAGTCGCTACGTGGCCTCGTTCGACGATTCCGAGGCCCACCACCGCGCCGCGCTGGACGGGGTGGGCGTCGCGCTGGGACGGGTGACGCGCGCGCGGCTGCTGCTCGATTCCGGCCAGCTCGTCGTGTTGTCGCCGCACCGGCTGAAGACAGCCTGGTCGCACTACCTGGTCCATCCGCCGCGCAGCGCCGGCCACCGCGGATTCCTGGCCTTCCGCCAGTGGCTGTTCGCGCAGGCGGCCGAGCACGCGCGCCAGGCCGAGCCGGCCACCGCGTCCATGCCGTCCCGGCGCGGCCGCCGCGGTCGACACGGGCCGCGCACGGACCCTGGGTAAGATGCCGCCATGAGCGGAACCGCCGAAGCCATCGCCCATCTGGTCCGCGACGCGTTCGAGGACTACCACGCGCGCTTTGCCGAGATCACCCGGCGCGCGCGGCTGCGCTTCGAGAGCGGCGACTGGAACGCGGCGCGGGCCGATGCGGTCGAGCGCATCGAGCTGTACGACCAGTGCATCGGCGAATGCCTGCTGCGGTTGCAGGCGGTGCTGCTAGACCGCGCCCACGACCGCGCGCTGTGGGCCGAAGTGCGCACCCAGTTCGAACGGCTGCTGGCCGGGCTGATCGACCAGGAGCTGTACAAGACCTTCTACAACACCCTGTCGCGGCGGCTGTTCGACACCCGCGGCGTCGACCCGGCGGTGGAGTTCGTCGCGCTCGACATCGAGCCCACCGACGCCATCACCCATCCGGTGGCGCGCCACAGCTACGCGGTGTCCACCCTGCGTCCCACCGACACCTTCATGCGCGTGCTCGGCGACTACCGCTTCGGCGTGCCGTATTCCAACCAGCTGCGCTGCGCGGCCAACGTCGCGGTGCGGCTGCAGGACGACCTGGCGCACTGGGGCGAGCAGCCGGTGCGGGCGATCGAGCTGCTGGAGACGGTGTTCTACCGCGAGCGCCGCGCCTACCTGGTCGGCCGCGTGTTCGGCGAGGAGCGCTTCTCGCCCTGCGTGATCGCCCTGGTCAACGACGGCGACGGCCTGCGGGTGGAGGCGGTGCTGACCCGCCGCGCCAGCGTGGCGCAGCTGTTCGGCATCGCCCGCAGCTACTTCCATGCCGACCTGGCCACCGTCGGCGACGCGGTGGTGTTCCTGCGCGGGCTGCTGCCGCACAAGCCCATCGACGAGCTGTACACGGTGCTCGGGCGCGCCAAGCAGGGCAAGACCGAGCGCTTCCGCACCTTCTTCCGCCACTTCCAGGCGCAGCCGGACGAGCAGCTGGTGCTGGCCGAGGGCACCCCCGGCATGGTCATGGCGGTGTTCACCCTGCCCAGCTATCCGCTGGTGTTCAAGGTCATCCGCGACCGCTTCGCCTATCCGAAGATGATGAGCCGCGAGGACGTGGAGGCCAAGTACGAACTGGTGTTCCACCTGGACCGCGTCGGCCGCCTGCTCGACGCCCAGCCCTATCGCGCGCTGCGCTTCCCGCGCTCGCGATTCTCGCCCGAGCTGCTGCGCGAGCTGCAGCGGACCTGCGGCAACGGCATGGTGGCCGACGGCGACGACCTGATCATCTCGCTGTGCTACGTGCAGCGGCGCCTGCGCCCGCTCAACCTGTACCTGCGCGAGCAGGCGCCCGAGCCATCGCGCGAGGCCGCGCTGGACTATGCGCAGGCGATCAAGGACATGGCGCGCAACAACATCTTCCCCGGCGACATGCTGCTGAAGAACTTCGGCGTGTCGCGGCACGGGCGGGTGGTGTTCTACGACTACGACGAACTGTGCCTGGTCACCGACTGCAACTTCCGCGACTGGCCCAAGCCGGTGGGCTACGAGCAGCAGATCGCGCCCGAGCCGTGGTTCCACGTCGGCGCGCACGACGCCTTCCCCGAACGCTTCATCGCCTTCATGGGCCTGCCGGCGGCGCAACGCGAGGCGGTGCGCGCCGCCCACGGCGAACTGTTCGACCCGCAGTGGTGGCGCGACCTGCAGGCACGGCTGGCGGCCGGCGACTACCCGGACACGCCGCCGTACGCCGAATCGCTGAAACTGGCCTGAGAACTCGATGTGGACGGGAAGCGTCGACCGGTCGCGGCGGCGCATCGGCACGGCGGCGCCTGCAGGAGCGACTTCAGTCGCGATGGGGCCTTGCCGGGAAAGCTCCAGCGCGACTGAGGTCGCTCCCTACGGTTCTTCGCTCCTTGGAAGACGTTGGCCAGGCCTGCATGCGCTTGTTGCCTGGATCGGCTCGGCGCGGTCTAATCGGCGCACATCGACGACTATGGAGTGGTGAATGATGCGTGGCAGGAAGGCTTTGCAATGGATGACGCTGCTGCTGGCCGGCTTCGCCGGCCTCGCCTCCGCGGCCGCGGTCGGGCCCGGCGCGGTGCGCAAGCAGGTCGAGAGCAGCATGCTGCTGCGCGGCAGCATCGACCTGGACCGTACCGGATCGGTGACGGAGGTGGCGCTGGAGCAGGAGGACAAGCTGCCGCAGGGCGTGGTCGATTTCGTACGCGGCTCGGTCGCGCAATGGAAGTTCGAGCCGGTCGTGCGCGACGGCAAGCCGGTGCTGGCGCGTGCGCCGGTGAGCCTGCGCGTTGTGGCCAAGAAGCGGGACGACGGCAACTACCAGGTCGCGATCCGGCATGCCGATTTCTCCGTTCCCGCAAAGGACGAAGACGGCGAGTCGGTGACGAGCAAGTCGATGAATCCGCCGCGCTATCCGGAGGCGGCGTACCGCAGCGGCTTCAAGGGAACGGTCTACCTCATCCTGAAGGTCGGCCGCGACGGCCGTGTCGAGGATGTCGTCGCCGAACAGGTCAATCTCAGGGTGATCGCCAGCGAGAACCAGATGCGGATCGGCCGCGACCTGCTGGCCAGGGCCTCGGTGGCCGCGGCGAGACGGTGGAGCTTCGTTCCGCCCGTGCGCGGGGATGCAGCCAACGAGCCGTACTGGACGGTGCGGGTGCCGGTGAACTACGCGTTCCACGGCGACCCGGAGTCGGATGCCTACGGCAAATGGAGCGCCTACGTGCCCGGCCCGCGCCAGCCGGTGCCGTGGCGGGCGCAGCAGGACGCGCCGGGCTTCTCGCCTGACACGCTGGCGCAGGCAGGCGGCGTCTACATGGCCGGCGCGGGCAACGGCCCGCGCCTGCTGACGCCGCTCGATGGCGGCTGAGCCGTCCTGGCGGTGATCCGCGGCTTCAACCACCTCACCCTGTCGGTCGCGGACCTGGGGCGCGCCGTCGGCTTCTACCGCAACCTGCTGGGGATGCGGCTGGCCGCGGACTGGACGAATGGCGCCTACCTGCAGGCGGGCGACCTGTGGCTGTGCCTGTCCGCGCTGCGTACAGGCGAGGTGGCGCCGGCGGGCGGCTACACGCACTACGCCTTCTCGGTGGCGGCGGAAGACTTCGACGCCCTGGTCGCGAAGCTGCGCCGGCACGGCGTGCGGGCGTGGCAGGACAACCGCAGCGAGGGCGATTCGTTCTACTTCCTCGATCCGGACGGGCACCGGCTGGAACTGCATGTCGGCGACCTGGCGGCGCGGCTGGCGCACTGCCGCCGTCATCCCTACGCCGGGATGCGCCTGGCCGAGGACTGAGCGCCGGCGCTGCGCACCCCGGCGCAGCGGCTCAGTCCAGCGGCCGCGAGCGGGCGGCCGGCGCGCTGCCGGTGGCCGGGTCGTAGGCGGGATTGGCCGGGTCCGGGCTGCCGGGCACCGGCACGGGCGGCTGCGGCAGCGCGCTCTCGCGCCAGGCGCGGTAGAGCAGGTCGCGCAGCAGCGCGGCGCCCTCGCCGGCGGTGAGGTAGACCAGTTCGCGCGCCTGGCGGTTGTCGGCGTCGGCGAAGGCGCCGGCCTTGTCCAGCTGGTAGACCTGCTCGACCCGTGCGGTGCCGCGGTCGAGCTGGGCGAGGATGATCTCGAACACGTCGCCGTCCTGGTGTGCCGGGACGGCCGGCAGGCGCGGGGCGAGGTCGGCCTCGGACAGCGCGATCAGCTCGACGTACTCGCTCTCCATCCGGCCGTGGACCTTCGGGTCGCGGGTGTAGCCGTGCGGGTTGGGACCCTGCCAGCCGTCGTGGTGGATGGTGTCGTGCATGGGCTGGGCGCCGTCGGCGATGTAGTGGGAGAACCACGCCGCGTAGAACGCGCAGGTCTGCTCGAGCGCCGCGGTGTCCTCGCCGGCGGCGTGCGCGCGGCGGATCTGGCGCATGCCCGCGACCAGGCGGCCGTAGCCCTCCATCGCCGCGTAGGGAAGGGTGCCGGTCCAACGCACGTTCATCAGCCGCGCAAGCTCCGGGTCGCTGGCCGCGATGCGCTGCTGTTCCTCGCGCAGCGCCAGGATGAAGGCATGGCGCGAGCGCGGCGGCTGCCGCATGAAGGCGAACTGCTCGCGGAACCAGCCGTGGTTGGGATCTTCCTCGATCTTCAGGAACGGCTCGGTCTCGTTGCGCCAGCCGTCCGGGATGCTGGCCGAGGCGGCGATGTAGTCGGCCTGGCGCTGCAGGAAGACGGGGCCGTCGGCGGGCAGGGCATCGACCGCGGCGCGGGCGATCACCGCATGGCCGCGGCCGCCCCAGGCCTGGGCGTGGTCGGGCGCGGCGGCCAGCAGGCAGGCCAGCGCGATCCCCAGCGTGTACTTCTTCATCGTGTGCTCCCGGGTGAGGATGCCGGCCGGTGCTCGCCACCGGCGCGGATCGTCAGAAGTGGTAGGTGACGGTCAGGCGCGAGTTGCGCTGGTAGATCGGGCGGCCGTAGATCACCTTGGCGCCGCCCTGGCCGGACAGCGCGTCGGTGCGCGGGTTGCCCTCGTTGAGGCCGAACTCGTTGGTCAGGTTGTCCACCGACAGCTGCAGGTCCCAGGGGCCGTTGCGGACCATGACGGTGGCCGCCAGCGTGCCGTAGGCGGGAAGCACGGTGTTGTTCTCCAGGTCGGCGTAGCGCTTGCCGACGTAGGCGTAGCGCAGGCTGGCCTCCCAGTCGAACGCTCCGGTGGAGAACAGCACGGTCGGGGCGAGGTTGCCGTACAGCCTGGGCTGGCGGATCGGCATGTTGCCGTCCACCGTGATCGTGCCGCCGCCGCTGTTGCCGCGGCTGTCGCCGACCGCGGTCAGGTCGGAGATCTCGGTGTCGTTGTAGGTGGCGTTGACGTCCAGCCGCAGCCAGCGCAGCGGCGTCCATACCGCCGACAGCTCGATGCCGGGATTGACCACGCTGCCGCGCAGGTCCTGGTCCACCGACGCGCCGGTGAGCGGATCGATGCTGGTGACGCTGACGTTGTACGGGTCGTACTTGGTGTAGAACGCGGTGGCGAACACGTCCACGGTGGCGAAGTCGAGCTTGACGCCCAGCTCGTACTGGTTGGCCTGCGGGATGGTGACGTTGCCGGCGTTGGCGCCCTCGGACGGCGAGCGGTGCGCGCGCGCCACGCGCCCGTACACGCCCAGGGTGCCGGTCAGGTCGTAGTTGAAGCCGGCGGTCCAGTTGGTCACGCCCACGTCCAGCGCCGCCTGCCGGCGCGCGCCGGTGAGCAGTTGGGCGTTGTCGTCGGCCAGGGTGCCGTCCAGGCCCAGCGTGCCCTGCGCGGTCAACCCGCTCCAGCCGCGGTAGCGGTAGCGCTCGTAGCGGATGCCGCCCTCCAGGCGCAGGCGCTCGTTGACCTGCCAGGTGTCGGCCAGGTACGGCGCCAGCAGCGTGGTGTAGGTGCCGCCGCGGCTGCGGCTGGCGCCGTAGCCGACCACGCCGTCGTCGGTGACCGCGCCGACCACGTCGCCGGCGGCGTCGACCGCGAGCAGGTCGAGCAGGCGCGGGTTGCTGCGCATCTCCATCAGGTAGCTCTGGTAGCGCGAGTCGTACCAGCGCGCGTAGTAGGCGCCGTACAGGCCGATCGAGACGTCGTGGCTGTCGCCGCCCCAGTCGAAGCGGCGGGTCAGGCGCGCGTCGTTGGCGATCGAGTCGGCGCGCACGTCCATCGCCCGGTACTGGCCCTGGATCACCAGCCCGGCGGTGCTGGCCGGATCGAAGGCGCTGCCGTCGTCGACGTGGAAGTAGCGCAGCGCGGCCGTGCTCGGGAAGGCCGCCGCCGCCGCGGCCAGGCGGTCGGCGGCGTAGCCGTCGGCATCCTGCGGCGCGCTGCTCGAGTACAGCGCGTCGAAGCTCATGTCCAGGCGGTTGGCGACGAACCTGTCCGACAGGTTCCAGCCGTTGTCGAAGGCCAGGTCCAGCGAGGCGCCGATGCTGTTGAACTTCATGTGGCGGCCGTCGGACAGGTCGCGCGCCTGCCGGTACGGAGTGCCGTCCGCGTCGCTGGCGATGATCGTGGCGTCGCGCAGCTGGCGCGTGCTCAGGGTGCCGGTGAAGCGGTCGATCAGCGAGTCGAGCGAGACCGACGGATCGCGCGGGTCGTACAGCGGGATCGGCATGTAGAACGCGTTCTTGTCGTCCAGGTGCTTGAACGAGAGGTTGAGCTTGCCGTTGTCGAAGGCGCGGGTGAGGTTGGCGCGCAGCTGGCCGCCTTCGTCGGCGGCGAAGTCCACGTCGCGGTAGCCGTCGTTGCGGCGCACGAAGCCGCCCACCGCCAGGTAGGTGCGTTCGGCGACCGGGCCGGACCAGTAGCCGTCCAGGCGGTACTGGCCGGTATCGCCGAAGGTGGTGCGCACCGCGCCCTCGGGGGTGTCGCCGCCCTGGCGGGTGACGAAGTTGACGATGGCCGCGGCGTTGGAGGCGAACACCGGCGACGGCCCGCCGCGCACCGCCTCGACCGACTCGATCATCAGGTCCGGGCGCACCAGGCCCTCGGTCTTGTAGAAGTAGCCGTTGTTGTCAGGGTAGGGCGAGATGCCGTCCTCCTGGATTACGGTGAACGAGCCCTCGTCGGGGATGCCGCGGACGCGGTAGACGTTCTGCACCTCGCCGCCGTTGGACTCGGCGTAGATGCCCGGCATCGAGCCGATCAGCGCGGCCAGGTTGAGCGGGGCGAGCTTGTCGATCTGCTCGGCCTGCAGGTTGGTGGTGGCGAACGAGGCATCGAACTGGGTCTGCGCCTGGCCGGTACCGGTGACGATCAGGCGATCCATCGAGAAGATGCCGGCATCGTCCTTGCCGGCGCTGGCCGCGCGCGCGGCCGGGTTGCCGCTTTCGGCCGGTTCGGATGGGGCGTCCTGGCCCTGCGGCTGTGCGGCGGCGACCTGCTGGGCCTGCGCGTTCGTCGCGAATGCGCAGCACAGCAGCGCGGCATGCAGGATCGAAGGATGCAGGGCAGGACGCGACGGCGGCGCCGGGCGCGGGACGGGATTGTTCATGTGGGCGGCGGGGTGCGGGAGGACTTCGCAGCCTGTGT
The DNA here is from genome assembly GCF_021168555.1 of Stenotrophomonas sp. MMGLT7. Lineage (GTDB taxonomy): Bacteria > Pseudomonadota > Gammaproteobacteria > Xanthomonadales > Xanthomonadaceae > MMGLT7. The sequence continues at coordinate 29,146 of NZ_JAJOZS010000020.1, forward strand.
CGCATTTGTTGCGCCCCGGTTACCTTTTGCCGCGGAATGGCCATCGATGTGACGCGCGTCGGATTGCGCCGCCGTGCCGGGCACCGCAGGCAGTCCCGCGGCGGTGCCCATGCCGGATCGGCGATGGCGGGCAGGCGAACGGGACTGCACCGCCGGCACGGCGTCCGCGGGCAGCAAGGCGGCGTGGCGGATTTCCCGCAGGCGTCGTCGCGATGCGCCGGAGCGGCCGGCGACGATACCGCCATGCCGGCCCGCAAACGAAAAACGCCCCGCGATCGCGGGGCGTTTGCTCGTGCGCGGCCGGTTGGCTCAGCGCTTCATCGAGCTGAAGAACTCGTCGTTGGACTTGGTGTTCTTCATCTTGTCGAGCATGAACTCCATCGCCGCGATCTCGTCCATCGGGTGCAGCAGCTTGCGCAGGATCCAGATCTTCTGCAGCAGTTCCGGCTCGATCAGCAGGTCCTCGCGGCGGGTGCCGGAGCGGTTGATGTCGATGGCGGGGTAGACGCGCTTCTCGGCGATGCGGCGGTTCAGGTGCACTTCGCTGTTGCCGGTGCCCTTGAACTCCTCGTAGATCACCTCGTCCATCTTGCTGCCGGTCTCCACCAGCGCGGTGGCGATGATGCTCAGGCTGCCGCCTTCCTCGACGTTGCGGGCCGCGCCGAAGAAGCGCTTCGGCCGGTGCAGCGCGTTGGCGTCGACGCCGCCGCTGAGCACCTTGCCCGAGCTGGGCACCACGTTGTTGTAGGCGCGCGCCAGGCGGGTGATCGAGTCGAGCAGGATCACCACGTCCTTCTTGTGCTCGACCAGGCGCTTGGCGCGCTCGATCACCATCTCGGCGACCTGCACGTGGCGCGCGGCCGGCTCGTCGAAGGTGGAGCTGATGACCTCGCCGCGCACGGTGCGCTGCATCTCGGTCACTTCCTCCGGGCGCTCGTCGATCAGCAGCACGATCAGGTGCACTTCCGGGTGGTTGGTGGTGATGGCGGTGGCGACCTGCTGCATCAGCATGGTCTTGCCGGCCTTGGGCGGGGACACGATCAGCGCGCGCTGGCCCTTGCCCTGCGGCGCCATCAGGTCGAGGATGCGGCCGGAGATGTCCTCGGTGGAACCGTCGCCGCGCTCCAGGCGGAAGCGCCGGCGCGGGAACAGGGGGGTCAGGTTCTCGAACAGGACCTTGTTCTTGGACGCTTCCAGCGGCTCGCCGTTGATGGTGTCGATCGTGGACAGGGCGAAGTAGCGCTCGCCGTCCTTGGGGAAGCGGATGCGGCCGGACAGGTAGTCGCCGGTGCGCAGGTTGAAGCGGCGGATCTGGCTGGGCGAGATGTAGGTGTCGTCCGGGCCGGCCAGGTAGCTGGCCTCGGCCGCGCGCAGGAAGCCGAAGCCGTCGGGCAGGATCTCCAGCACGCCGTCGGCGGCCACGCCCTCGCCGTGGCGGGCCAGCACCTTGAGCAGGGCGAAGATCACGTCCTGCTTGCGCGCGCGGGCCACGCCGTCGTGGATGTTGAGCTGCTCGGCGATGTCCAGCAGCTTCTGCGCCGGCATCTGCTTGAGGTCGCTCAGCGAGTACTGCGGGAAGCCCTCGGGCACGCCCGGCTGCGGACGCGAGACGAAGGTGTTGTCGTTGCCGCCGTCGCTGGGCAGGCCTTCGGTGCCGAAGCGCTCGCCACGGTTGCGGTCGCGGTCGCGGCGGTTGCGGAAGCGGTCGCGGCGGTTGCCCTGCTGGTTCTGGTTGTTGCCCTGCGGGTTGTTGCCCTGGGGATTGCCGGAGCGCTGCGGGTTGCCGCCTTCGCGCGGTTCGCCGGATTCGCCCTGCTGCGACGGATTGCCGCCGCCGGACTGCTCACCGGAGGCCGTCGCCGGTGCGGCGGGGCGGGATTCGGCGGGTGCGGCCGAAGGCGCAGGCGCGCTGGGCGCGGCCGGTGCGGATTCGGCAGGGGCGGGCGCAGGCGGGGGCGGCAGCGGCAGGTTCGGCTGGCCGGCATCGGTCGCGGCGCCTTCGCCGCCGGCCGCGGCCTTGCTGACGCGCGGCTTGCGCACGCGCTTTTCGACAGGAGCGTCGGCGCTCCCGGTATCGGTAGGAGTGTTCTCGGACAAGTGCGTGATTCCTCGCTAAGACGTGCGAGCGCCCGGATGGGGCGAACCAAGTGGAGTGGATTGAGGGTTCTAGAAAGAGGGTTCTAGACAGGGTGCGGCACGCGAATGCGGGCCGGATGCGACGACACTACCACTGCCCCGCCGCGGTGCGCAAGCCATGCAGGGCAGGCGATTCAGCCGCCGCCGCCTTCCCCGGCGGCGGGCATGGGGGCGGGCAACGCAGTGGCTGCGCGCCGGGTTCAGGCCGCCGCGCTGCCCAGGGTCTTGTCGATCATCTGCGACAACTGGCCCTTGCCGACCGCGCCGATCTGGGTGGCCTGGATCTGCCCGTCCTTGAACAGCAGCAGCATCGGGATCGAGCGCACGTGGTACTTGATCGCGGTGGCGCGGTTTTCGTCCACGTTCACCTTGGCGATCTTCAGCTTGCCCTCGTAGGCGGTGGCAAGCTCGTCCAGCACCGGCGAGATCATCTTGCACGGGCCGCACCATTCGGCCCAGAAATCCACCAGGACCGGTTCGCCGGACTGCAGCACGGCGCTGTCGAAGTCGGCGTCGCTGACTTGGAAAACCTTATCGTTCATTGCGTCTCCTGGGGTAGCGCGACTGCCCGGGGCGGGTTGATCGCCGCATTGCGGTAAACTGGAGCACTGCGTCGCGAAATCAAGGGTGTGTCCCCGCTCGCGCGCGATCCGGTACAGGCGCCGCAGTGTGCGATGCCGCCGGAACCGATGCAAGCCGCGTCCGCCAGATTGCGGGCAGCCCAATAAAGACGGAATCAATGAGCGACAAACCGCTGACCGACATAACCTTCTCCTCCTTCGCCCTGCAGCCGGAACTGCTGGCCGGTCTCGAGGGAGCCGGATTCACCCGCTGCACGCCGATCCAGGCCCTGACCCTACCTGTGGCCCTGGCCGGGCGCGACGTCGCCGGCCAGGCGCAGACCGGCACCGGCAAGACGCTGGCGTTCCTGGTGGCGGTGATCGACCGCCTGATGACCCGCCCGGCGCTGGCCGAGCGCAAGCCCGAGGACCCGCGTGCGCTGATCCTGGCGCCCACCCGCGAGCTGGCGATCCAGATCCACAAGGACGCGGTCAAGTTCGCCTCCGACCTGGGGCTGCGCTTCGCGCTGGTCTACGGCGGCGTGGACTACGACAAGCAGCGCGAGCTGCTGCAGCAGGGCGTGGACGTGATCATCGCCACCCCCGGCCGGCTGATCGACTACGTCAAGCAGCACAAGGTGGTGTCGCTGCACGCCTGCGAGATCTGCGTGCTCGACGAGGCCGACCGCATGTTCGACCTGGGCTTCATCAAGGACATCCGCTTCCTGCTGCGGCGCATGCCCGAGCGCGGCACCCGGCAGACGCTGCTGTTCAGCGCCACCCTCAGCCACCGCGTGCTGGAGCTGGCCTACGAGCACATGAACGAGCCGGAGAAGCTGGTGGTGGAGACCGACCACATCACCGCCGACCGCGTGCGCCAGCGCGTGTATTTCCCGTCCAACGAGGAGAAGATCCCGCTGCTGCTGGGCCTGCTCTCGCGCAGCGAGGGCGCGCGCACCATGGTGTTCGTCAACACCAAGGCCTGGGTGGAGCGGGTGGCGCGCTCGCTGGAGAAGGCCGGCTACCGCGTCGGCGTGCTCTCCGGCGACGTGCCGCAGAAGAAGCGCGAGAGCCTGCTCAACCGCTTCCAGAAGGGCCAGCTGGAGATCCTGGTGGCCACCGACGTGGCCGCGCGCGGCCTGCACATCGACGGCATCAAGTACGTCTACAACTACGACCTGCCGTTCGACGCCGAGGACTACGTGCACCGCATCGGCCGCACCGCGCGGCTGGGCGAGGAGGGCGATGCGATCAGCTTCGCCTGCGAGCTGTACGCGATGAGCCTGCCGGACATCGAGGCCTACATCGAGCAGAAGATCCCGGTCGAGCCGGTCACCGCCGAGCTGCTGACGCCGCAGCCGCGCCCGCAGCGCCCGGCGCCGGTGGCCGGTGAAGGCGAGGAAGAGGAGGAAAGCATCGGCGAGATCTTCCGCGAGGCGCGCGAGCAGCGTGCCGCCGACGAGCAGCGCCGTGGCGGCGGCCGCGGCCGTCCGGGCGAGCGCAGCGGCGGCCGTGGCGAATCCCGCGGCGGCGCCCGCGGGGGCGACGGCAAGCCGCGCCCGCGCCGCACCCCGGCCGCCGCGACGGACGGGCAGGCGGTGGCCGTGGCCGCCGGCGAAGAAGCCGCCAAGCCGCAGGTCGCAGCGCCGCCGCCGGCGGATGCCGCCGTGGCCGAAGGCGAGCACGCGCCGCGCAAGCGCCGCCGCCGCCGCAAGGGCCGTCCGCTCGAGGGCGCCGGCGGCGAGGGCGTTGCCGCGCCCGCGCCGGTCGCGCCGGTCGCGCCGCCGCCCGCCGCCAAACCGGCCGCCAAGCCGGCCGCGCGCGCGGCTGCCTCACGCAGCAGCAAGCCGGTGCAGGTGATCGCCAAGCCGGCCGGCAACCGCAACAACGACTCCTTCCTGACCCGCCTGGGCCGCAAGATCCGTTCGCTGGTTTCCGGTTCCTGACCGGCGGTACTGCCGTTCCCGCACGACGCTCCGGCATAATCGCCGCATGAGCGTCCTGCGGTTCGACAACGTCAGCAAGCAATATGCCGGTGGCCACCAGGCCCTGGTCGATGTCAGTTTCGAGGTGGCGCCCGGCGAGATGCTGTTCGTCACCGGCCATTCCGGTGCCGGCAAGAGCACGCTGCTCAAGCTGATCCACCTCAGCGAGCGGCCCTCGCGCGGGGCGGTGATCTTCGACGAGCGCAACCTGCTCAAGGTGCGCGGCCGGCGCATCCCGCTGCACCGGCGCCAGGTCGGCGCGGTCTACCAGGACCACCGCCTGCTGATGGACCGTTCCATCGCCGAGAACGTGGCGCTGCCGCTGATCCTGCGCGGCACCCGCCGCGGCGAGATCGGCAAGCGGGTGCGCTCGGCGCTGGAGCGGATCGGCCTGGCGCACCGCGAGCAGGCGCTGCCGTCGCAGCTGTCGGCCGGCGAGCAGCAGCGCGTGGGCATCGCCCGCGCCATCGTCGGCGAGCCCAAGCTGCTGGTGGCCGACGAGCCCACCGGCAACCTCGACCCGACCCTGGCCGCGGAGATCATGCAACTGTTCGCCGAACTGCCCGAACGCGGCACCAGCGTGCTGGTGGTCAGCCACGACCTGGCGCTGCTCAAGCGCATGCGCAGGCGCGTGCTGATCCTCGACCACGGCAGGCTGGTGGACGACATCTCGCCACAGGACCTGGCCGAATGAGCAAGCCCGCCAACAATCCCGCGGCGGCGCCGTCGCGGCTGGGCGTGTGGTGGGACCACCACGTCCACAGCATCGCCTTCAGCCTCGGCCGCGCGCTGCGCCGGCCGTGGTCGACGTTGCTGACGGTCATGGTGATGGCGCTGGCGCTGGCATTGCCGCTGGGCATGTCGATCGCGCTGGACAACCTGCGCCACTTCGCCGGCAGCGTGCAGCAGTCGCGCGACATCAGCCTGTTCCTGAAGGCCGAGGTCGGCGCCGGTCCGGCGCGGGCGCTGGCCGAGACCCTGCGCGGCCGCGGCGAGGTGGCCGCGGTGCAGCTGCGCACGCCGCAGCAGGGCCTGGAGGAACTGCGCGCCAGCGCCGGGCTGGGCGAGGCGATCGACGCGCTGGGCGACAACCCGCTGCCGACGCTGCTGGTCGTCACCCCTTCGGCCGAGGCCGACGACAGCCGCCTGGCGGCTTCGCTGCAGGAACTGCCGCAGGCCGACCTGGTGCAGCACGACGCGGTATGGCGGCAGCGGCTCGACGGCTGGCTGCACTTCGGCAGCCGGCTGGTGCAGGTGCTGTCGGTGCTGCTGGGCGTCGGCGCGGTGCTGGTGGTCGGCAACACGGTGCGGCTGGACATCCAGACCCGGCGCGAGGAGATCGGCGTGCTGCAGCTGCTGGGCGCCAGCGACGGCTTCATCCGCCGCCCGTTCCTGTACCTGGGCGCCTGGTACGGGCTGGGCGCCGGCGCGGTGGCGCTGGGCCTGATCGGCCTGGCCGGGCTGGCGCTGCGCACGCCGCTGGCGGCGCTGGCCGACAGCTACGGCGGCGGCTTCGTGCTGCACGGCCTGGACCTGCCGCACTCGGCGATGGTGCTGGCCGGCACGATGCTGCTCGGCTGGCTGGGCGCGTGGCTGGTGGCCGGGCACTTCCTGCGCCAGACCCGCCCGACCGAGGTCTGAGCCCATGCCCGCGACCGATCTCAGGCATCTGATCAGCGACGCCCCGCGGGTGATGGTGGTCGATGGCTCGCGCCTGGTGCGCAAGCTGATCGCCGACGTGCTGCAGCGCGAGCTGCCGGGCGTGGAGGTGGTGGGCTGCGCCGGCGTCGAGGACGCGCGCCGTGCGCTCCAGGCCGGACCGGTCGACCTGGTCACCACCGCGCTGGCGCTGTCCGATGGCGACGGCCTGGCACTGGCGCGCAGCGTGCGCGAGGCCTCTGGGCAGGCCTACGTGCCGGTGATCGTGGTTTCCGGCGATGCCCAGCAGCACCTGGTCGAGCGCCGCTTCAACGAGTACGTCACCGACTACTTCGACAAGGCCCTCGGCCACGAGGCGCTGGCCGCGTTCGTCCGCGGCTACGTGCAGCCCGAGCCGATGCCCGGCGCCACCGTGCTGTACGTCGAGGACAGCCGCGTCGTCGCCGAGGCGACCAAGCGCATGCTCGAGCGGCACCAGCTGCACGTGGTGCACGTGCTCACCGCCGAGGACGCATTCTCGCTGCTCACCGCCGAGTCGCTGGGCCGCACCAGCCGCCATGTCGACCTGGTGCTGACCGACGTCACCCTGAAGGGCGAGCTGAGCGGGCGCGACGTGGTCGAGCGCATCCGCATCGACTTCGCCTACGGCAAGCGCCGCCTGCCGGTGCTGGTGATGACCGGCGACAGCAATCCGCACAACCAGTCCGAGCTGCTGCGCGCCGGCGCCAACGACCTGGTGCAGAAGCCCATCGAGGAGCGCCTGCTGGTGACCAAGGTGCTGTTCCAGCTGCGGCTGGCGCGCCTGGCCGCACCGGCGGCGAGCGTGGCATGAGCGCGGCCGATCGCGTGCAGCTGGAGCCGTCGTGGAAGGCGCGCGTGGGCGACTGGCTGGTGCGCCCGGAGATGCAGGCGCTGGCCGCGTTCCTGCGCCAGCGCAAGGCCGCCGGCGCGCACGTGTTCCCGCCCGGCCGGCAGATCTTCGCCGCCTTCGACGCCACCCCGTTCGACGACGTCGAGGTGGTGATCCTGGGCCAGGACCCGTACCACGGCCGCGGCCAGGCGCACGGGCTGTGCTTCTCGGTGCTGCCCGGCGTGCCGGCGCCGCCGTCGCTGGTCAACATCTTCAAGGAGATCCAGCAGGAGCTGGGCATCGCCCCGCCCGACCATGGCTACCTGATGCCGTGGGCCCGGCGCGGCGTGCTGCTGCTCAACTCGGTGCTGACGGTGGAGGAGGGCCGCGCCGGCAGCCACCAGGGCAAGGGCTGGGAAGGCTTCACCGACCACGTGATCGAGACCCTGAACCGCGAGCGCGAAGGGCTGGTGTTCCTGCTGTGGGGCAGCTACGCCCAGGCCAAGGGCAAGGTGATCGACCCGCGCCGCCACCGCGTGCTCAAGGCGCCGCATCCCTCGCCGCTGTCGGCGCACCGCGGCTTCTTCGGCTGCGGCCATTTCGCCGCCGCCAACGAGTACCTGCAGCGGCACGGCAAGCCGCCGATCGACTGGTCGCTGCCGCCACGCGCCGAACTGGCGTTGCCATAGGGCTGGAATCCCCGGAGCCCGGGGATTCGGAAAGAACAGGTCCAGGGGCTTTTGCCAATCCCCAATCCCCAATCCCCGCCCCAAAGCGCTTTCCCCCAGGTTCAGCCTGCCGCCGTGGCCGGTGGTAGGCTTCTGGGCTGGGAGGAATGACGGCTGTTTCCGGTCGCCGGGCTGTGATGCCGGCCGGGAGCCGTTTGTCGGCCGGACGGACCTGCATTGCCGATGCTCCATGAGCGGAGTGTTCCATGAGCGGAAAGCAGGAACTTTTTCTATACCCGGCAGTCCAATATCCAGACTGCTAAGATGAGGTCCTATGAGCCAGAACACCACTGCCACCGCCCTGGTGGCCAACAATCTGCCGATCCCCAGCGCGCTCGGCTCGCTGGATGCCTACATCGGCGCGGTGAACCAGATCCCGGTGCTCACGGCCGAGGACGAGCATGCGCTCGCCGTGCGCTTCCGCGACCATGAGGACCTGGACGCCGCGCGCGAGCTGGTGCATTCGCACCTGCGCTTCGTCGTCCACGTGGCCCGCGGCTACAACGGCTACGGCCTGCAGCTGGGCGACCTGATCCAGGAAGGCAACATCGGCCTGATGAAGGCGGTCAAGCGCTTCGACCCGGACATGGGCGTGCGCCTGGTCAGCTTCGCCGTGCACTGGATCCGTGCCGAGATGCACGAGTTCATCCTCAAGAACTGGCGCATCGTCAAGGTCGCCACGACCAAGGCGCAGCGCAAGCTGTTCTTCAACCTGCGCAAGTCCAAGACCCGCCTGGGCTGGATGAACGCGGCCGAGGTCAGCGCCGTGGCCAAGGACCTGAACGTGTCCGAGCGCGAGGTGCTGGAGATGGAGTCGCGCCTGTCCGGGCGCGACATCGGCTTCGATGCGCCGTCCGACGAGGACGACGACCACGCGCCGCCGTCGCCGGCCGCCTACCTGGTCGCCGACCAGGAGGATCCGTCGCAGGCCTACGAGCGCGCGGACAGCGAGGACAACCAGCTGCAGCTGCTGCGCGAGGGCCTGGCCGAACTGGATGCGCGCTCGCGCGACATCATCCGGCGCCGCTGGCTGGACTCGGAAAGCAAGGTGACGCTGCAGGAGCTGGCCGACGAGTACGGCGTGTCGGCCGAGCGCATCCGCCAGATCGAGGCCAACGCGCTGAAGAAGATGAAGGCGCTGTTCGTGGCCTGATCTTCGCTGCAGCGGTTATCGCCAGACGGCCCGGTCATCCGGGCCGTCTGCGTTTGTGCGGGAATCACCGCCAGGTGTCTGTCATGCAGGAGCGGCGTAGCCGCGAGGGCTTTCCCGGACTTGCCCCTTCGAAGTTCCCCCTGCCCGGAAGCAGGAGCAAGGGTTTCCGTCCGCTGCGCGGCTGGGTTCACCCTTTTGGAAAGCGCCAGAAGAAACGGAACCAAGGAAAAAACGCTTTCCCTGCAAGGTAACGAGCCTGCGTCCGATGGTCTATCGGCATTTTCCGACTCGCCATCCCTGGCTCGGTCGGAAAACGCTGCCCATCCATGGGCAGCGCCCTGTGGGTCTGGAGAGGTCCTCGTCGCTCACGGTTACCAGCAACAGCACGGCGAATCCGGCTCTCTGCTGTTGTCCTCTCCCTTGCGAAGCAGGGGAGGGTTGGGGAGGGCGGCCGTTGCTGTCCCCGGTCTGGATGCGATTGCTGGGGAATCAGTTCCGGGAAAGCCCTCGCGGCTGACGCCGCCCCTGCGCTAGAGCGCAGGCGGCGGGGTTTCCTGCTTCTCCCCGGCCTGGCCCTCGTCCGGCTGGCCGAAGATGATGCGGGCCGCGCGCTGGTAGCTCCAGTACGCCAGCGCCCAGTTCACCAGCACCACGAAGCGGTTGCGGAAGCCGATCAGGAAGTAGACGTGTGCGGCCAGCCAGAACCACCAGGCCGGCAGCCCGGACAGCTTGAGCCTGCCCACGTGCACGATCGCGGCCATGCGGCCGATGGTGGCGAGGTTGCCGTGGTCGCGGTAGCGGAACGGCGCCGCCGAGGCATCGCCGCGCAGGCGGCGCTTGAGCACGGAGGCGATGTGCCCGCCCATCTGCTTGGCGGCCGGCGCCACCCCGGGGACCGGCTTGCCGTCCTGCGCGATCGCGGCCAGGTCGCCGCCGACGAAGATCTCGGGATGACCGGGCACGCTCAGGTCCGGCCCGACCTGCACCCGGCCGGCACGGTCCAGCGGCACGCCGAGCGTGCGTCCCAGCGGCGAGGCGGCCACGCCGGCGGCCCACACCACCGTGCGCGACGGCACGAAGGTCTCGCCCAGGCGGTAGCCGTGCGCGTTGATCTCGGTCACCGGGGTGCCGGTCACCACCTCCACGCCGAGCTTCTCCAGCTGCTTGCGGGCCTTGTCGGTCAGGTCCGGCGGGAACGAGGGCAGCACCCGCGGGCCGGCCTCGATCAGGCGCACGCGCGCCTGGCGCGGGTCGATGTGGCGGAATTCGTCCTTGAGGGTGTGGCGGGCGATCTCGGCCAGGGTGCCGGCCAGCTCGACCCCGGTCGGGCCGCCGCCGACGATGGCGAAGTCCAGCCAGGCGCGCCGCGCCTGCGGGTCCGGTTCCATCTCGGCCTGCTCGAAGGCCATCAGCAGCTTGCGCCGCAGGTTGAGCGCGTTGCCCAGGGTCTTCAGGCCGGGGGCGTCGCGCGCCCATTCGTCGTGGCCGAAGTAGGCATGGGTGGCGCCGGACGCCACCAGCAGGTAGTCGTAGCCGAGCGTGCGGCCGTCGGCCAGCTGCACCTGGCGCTGGTCGGGCAGCACCTGCGCGACCTCGCCCAGCCAGACCTCGACGTTGCGCTGGCGGCGCAGGATGTGCCGCAGCGGCGCGGCGATGTCCGGCGCCGACAGGCCGGCGGTGGCGACCTGGTAGAGCAGCGGCTGGAACAGGTGGTGGTTGCGGCGGTCGATCAGGGTGATGCGCAGCGATTCGGAGGCCAGGGCGCGGGTGGCCCAGAGACCGGCGAAGCCGCCGCCGATCACGATCAGGTGGGGAGTGGCTGGATTCATCGGGATGAGAGAGGGAGCACGGTGGGGGTGGGGCGCGCGCCGTGGCGGTGGACCGGCGGCGCAGCCGCCCAGCTATACCACCGTTGGCGTTGCGATGCAGGCCGCGGCGGCGGACACTGCAGGGGCGCGGGCACGGCTCCGATCCGGAGGCTGCCCGAGCGCGACGAGCCCGAAGGAAGGAACACCCATGGCCGAAGTGGAAAAGCGCATTGCCCTGCTGATCGACGCCGACAACGCGCCGGCGGCCAAGATCGACGTGGTGCTGGCCGAGGTGGCGCGCTACGGCGTGGCCAACGTGCGCCGCGCCTACGGCAACTGGAAGAGCCCGCACCTGAAGGGATGGGAGGCGGTGCTGCAGGAGTACGCGATCCGGCCGATCCAGCAGTTCGCCTACAGCACCGGCAAGAACGCCTCGGACATGGCGATGGTGATCGACGGCATGGACCTGCTGTACGCGCGCAACCTGGACGGCTTCGCCATCGTCTCCAGCGATGCCGACTTCACCCCGCTGGTGATGCGGCTGCTGACCGACGGCATGAAGGTCTACGGTTTCGGCGAGAAGAAGACCCCGGCCGCGTTCGTCAACGCCTGCTCCAAGTTCACCTACGTCGAGGCGCTGGGCGAGACCGCCGGCGGCGGCGATGGGTCCGGCGCGCGCAAGGGCGAGAAGGAACTGCGCAGCGATACCCGGCTGGTGCAGATGCTGCGCAGCGCGGTGGAATCGGCCAGCGAGGACGACGGCTGGGCGCACCTGGGCGCAGTCGGCAAGCAGGTCGCCAACCAGGCCTCGTTCGACTCGCGCAACTACGGCTACCGCAAGCTCAGCGACCTGATCCGAGCCACCGGGCTGTTCGAGCTGAGGCAGGAGGAGCAGGGCATCTGGGTGCGCGATACCCCCAAGCCGGTGCGTCCGGCCGGGAAGCGGACCGGCAAGGCGTAGGGTCGCGATCGCGAATTGCAGTAGGCCGCTGCTGTCGCACAGGACCGATGACCAGGAGAGCCCCCCGTAGGAGCGACTTCAGTCGCGATGGGGCTTTGCCGGCAAAGCCCCATCGCG